>CAWJEX010000006.1:0-98737 GCA_963841995.1 uncultured Alphaproteobacteria bacterium | reverse complement strand
CATCCGCTCGTACCCGAGACCGCGGGCGCCGAACCGCCGAGAAGCCCGGCGGCTTCCGAGATGCCGGAATGCGTCCAAATCGTTTTTCCGGTTGCGGCATCGAGCGCATAGAGTTCGTTGTCGATGGTAACGGCATAAATCCGACCGTCCGAGAATGCGGGTGCCGAGCGAATTGGCCCTGAAATCTGCTGGTGCCAAATTTCCTTGCCGGTTTCGGGATCGAGGGCAAAGACGAGGGCGTAACCGGTGGTGACGTAAAGCCGGCCGTCTCCGAAGGCGAGACCGCCGCCAAGCGAGCTATCGGCTTCATCCGAATCCAACACGTCGGCGCTCCAAAGACGCTTTCCGTCCGTGGCGTCGAAGGCGCGGATTTCCGATTCGGAATCCATGGTGAAGACTTTGCCCGCCGCCGCCACCGGCTGCGCCAGCAATCCTTCATCTCCGCTGGTCCCCGAGCCGATAGCAACCCGCCATGCGCGTCTGAGGGAGTTGGGTATTCCCAAATGCTCCATGTCATGTTCGGCATTGCCGCCGGGCTGCGACCACTCGGAATTCTCCGCGGGGCGCGGCAAGGTCACCGGTATATTCACGAGTGCCAGATCGGGAACGATCTCATTTTCGTGAACGAGAATGGGAATCCGCTCGCCCTTCAACGGCACCTTCTTGTCTTCGCAGCCGGAAAGCAGCAGCACCGCGACAAGAATCCCCGATACGTAGAGGGCGTCTCGAATCCGCAACCCGCGGCGATCGGAATTCAGCACGGGAAGCATCGGTCCGACAGAAACATCCGCATCATGAACCGAAGGTCGGCAGCATTTCCTGGGCGCGGGTGCGAATTCCCTGGGGAACCGATTTATCGGTCGAAAGTTCAGTGAACATTTGCTTGGCGACCGCGGAATCGCCCTTGCGCAGCGCCAGCAGCGCCAGCAATTCCCGAGCCGAGAAGCGCAGCGGATTGTCGGGAGCCGCAATCGGATCGAGCCGCGCTTTGAGTTCCGCCGGGTCGACCGTATCGAGACTGAGCGAGGCCGAACAGAGAGTCGCGATGTCCCGGAAAGTCCGGTCACTCGCCGAGGATGAAAGCTGGTCATAGATATCGACCGCCTGAGCCAATTCGCCGCGATCGGCCAACGTGCTCGCTTCATTGAACCGGGCCAGCATGCCGTAACCGTCGCTGCTACGGTCGGCCAGCGCCGAAAAGGCCTGCGCCGCCTCGCGCTCCTGGCCGGCATTGCGCAGTATCACGGCTTGGAAAAATGCATCTCCTTCGGCCATGACCTGCTTGATCCGGTAATTCTGCCAATACACATAAGCCGCGGTCGCCAGAACGATCGCGACCGCGCCGGCGATGACATAGGCCCCATACCGCCGCCACAACCTATCGAGTTGATCGCGGCGCAGATCCTCGTCGACTTCTTTAAAGACGTCGGACACCAATGTCTCCCATTATAAGCTGGCCGATCGCGCGGGACCGGTAAAATAGCGATCCTGCCTGCCGTTGGCAAACGCCACCGGTCGGCCGCCGCAAAGTCCAATCGTTGCGGATCGGGCCTGATATACGCCCTCCCCGACCAACCAGGCATCCAGATCTCGACCGGAGCGAAGCGAGGAATCATGGCGCCCATAAATCCGAATACGGCAGGCTTGGCGTTGGGGTCGTTTTTCGGCGGCTGGCATCTGCTTTGGTCAATCCTGGTCGCTTTGGGCTGGGCGCAAGCCCTTATCGACTTCCTGTTCTGGATTCACTTCATCAAACCGGTCTACGTCATCAACAATTTTGGTCCTGGCCGGGCGCTGCTTTTGATCGCTATCACCTCGGCCGTCGGTTACGCCTTCGGCTACACCTTTGCCATTCTTTGGAACCGATTGCATCGATAGAGTGCCGGGCGACCAGAGATTTCCCGATTCCTCTCTATTCCCGCCATTTGATGGAACAGCCGATACTCGGCAATTGGCGTGCGGGCCCCCGGCCGGTCTTGGCGATCCCGGACATCGCCTCGTAGAGATCGCGTCGGGTGACTTGGTCAGCGTTCATCCGGCCATCGTCGAGCTGACCCCGGTATTGCAGCTCCAGCGCGCTATTGAAACCGAAAAAATCGGGCGTGCAAACGGCTCCATAGGCGCGCGCCGTTTCCTGGGTTTCGTCAATGACATAAGGAAAGGGAAAGGCGTTCTGACCCGCGAAATCCTTCATCTTGTCGAAGGAGTCCTCGGGGTAGGCCGCCGTATCGTTGGACATGATGGCAATGGCGCCGATCCCCTGGGGCGTCAATTCGCACACATCGCGGACGATACGGGCGATTGTCGCCTTCACATAGGGGCAATGATTGCAAATGAACATGACCAGAGTTCCGTGGGCGCCCTTCACGTCCGCCAAGCGATAGGTCTTGCCGTCGATGCCGCGAAGACTGAAGTCCCGCGCTTTCCAGCCGAAATCGCAAACCGGTGCGGTCACCGCCATGCCCCAAGCCTCCCAAATCCGATTCTCAATGCCGGTTGCCGATGATCGACGATTTACCGAACGGGTTCAACCGCCGACAGTTCATAAGTTACTTGGAGAGACTATCGTTAGCCACTGTTATTACGCAATATTTTTATATACCGTCGGATCGCCGGAATACCCGTTCCACGGTCTTGTCCTAACCCAATATTAACGCGTCCTCGCCGATAATCGGCGTTGGCGGCGGGCTGCAAATTCCGCCCCGAATACCAGGGATCGCCATGAAAAACGCGGGAAAAAACGCACGGCGCACTTTGCGAGTGGGAATCGCCCTGATTCCGGCGCTCCTGTTTGTCGCCGGGTGCACGCCGGAAAACGTCGCCATCATGGCCGGAGCGTCGATCATCAGCGTGATGGAAACCGACAAAACCATCCCCGATCACGTCATGTCGCAGATCATGAACAAGGATTGTTCGAGCTTGCGGCTGATAAAGGACAAGAAAATGTGTCTGGACAAAAACTCGACAACCATAGTTGCCGAGTCCGATCAGACCTATTGCTATCACACCTTGGGCGAAATCACCTGCTATGCGACCCCGAATCCTTACGATCCCCATACCGACCAGGTCGCCTGGCCGCGGCCTGCGGAGCCTGACTCCTCGTCATCGCTTGCTTTACGGGACGGTGAAAATAAGGGACACTAAAACCCGGACAACCATTGGTTTTCGGGCTTTTGGTCTCTTATGTGACACCGCCGATGGCGACGCTGATCCGTCTCGCCGACCGCAAGTATTCGCAGCGCCGAAATCACCTTCGGCCGCGAAGAGTTAAATCTGCTGCTCGCGCTTTATTCACGCCATGTTGCCAGCGGGGATTGGCGCGATTACGCGATCGATCACGGTGTCGGTATGGCGGTGTTTTCGGTCTTTTGCCGGTCCGAGGGGCGGCCGGTCTTCGCCATCGCGAAATGCGCGGATTCGGCCGAGGTGGCCGGCCATTATATCCTGTTCGATGGACGGCGGATTTTGAAAAAGGCGCGCACGCTTTCCGCGGTGCTCGCCTCGCTCGAGCCGGTGTTGCGGCTCGTGGTTTCGAACGTCTAGAAAATTTACCTCGAGAAAATTTTGCGGCGAAAATTCGGCGTTTAGAGATGGCCGATGCGGGGGGTTCCCCCATGGTCCGATTTGCTGCGTCCCAGGCTTTCCAGAATCTTGGTCGAAATCCATCGCCTTGTGGATGCACTGGGTCAGCATGCTCATGATTTCGATGTTGTTATGGAGCACGGCTCGGGCTTGCGGGCGCGTGTCGTCCACGATCTTTTCCGAGCGGCGGATGATGTCGCTTTGAATCTCGGAAAGGAGATCTTCGAGTTTCCAGCCTTGGGGATGATCGCCGGACGGAAAGAAATGGGTCATGGAACGGGCTCCTGGCAGGGGAACTACGTGGCCCCGCAACCTAGCTTGGGCCCGCTGGCTTAAATTTCGGTAAAGGAAGATGCGGCGCAAGATTTTGAACTTCCGTAGATTATTTGGGCTTGCCGGGGGATTGGCCGGGTTTGCCGCCGCGATCCTCGTGACTCCGGCGCTGGCCGCCGAGGACAAGGGCAAAGCGGCCTTCGAGCGCGGCGATTTCGCCAACGCCTTTAAGGAATGGCAGCTCTTGGCAGCCCGGAACGACGCGGGCGCCGAATTCGGCCTCGGGATGATGATGCTCGACGGCACGGGTGTGAAAAAGAACGAGCGCCATGCGGTCGTGTGGATTCAAAAAGCGGCCGATCACGGTCTTCGCGAAGCCCAGTTCGAAATCGGCGTGCTTTATGGCATTGGCCGTGCCGTGCCTCAGGATTATGCCGAGGCCGAGAAATGGCTGAAGCGCTCCGCCGACAAGGGCGATGCCCGCGCCCAATCCCATCTCGGCTACCTCTATCAGAAGGGCCTCGGCGTCGACCAAAGCGATCCCGAGGCGTTCCGGCTCTATCACCTTGCCGCCGACCAAGGTTTGGCCGAAGGGCAGCTTAACCTCGGAATCATGTATGCGACGGGAACCGCCACCCTGCAGGACTTCGTCCAGGCACATATGTGGTTCAATTTAGCGGCGGCCCAGGGCGACAAGGCGGCGGCGGAAAATCGCGATCAGCTCGCTCGCAAAATGACCAAGGAGCAGATCGAGAATGCCCAGACGCTGGCGGTCAACTGGCAACCCAAATCGGCCATCGCCAAATCCTCGGCCCCCAAATCAGCGAATGTAGAATCGGCGCCCAAACCGGAATCGGCGTCCGCGGATTCGGGAACCAAGAAGAATCATGCGGCCGAAAAGACGTCGGTGATCACGCCGACGGCTCCGACGCCGCCCACCGCGCCGACGCCGCCCACCGCCGCAGCGGCCCCCGCGCCGACCCCGCCCGTGGCGCCGAACGCAAAAGCGAAGCCGTCCACCGGCACGGCCGGCCTATCCGTCGCTAAAACGGCAAAAGCGGCCGCTAAAACCGATGCAATCAATGGCGAGGACACGACCGGGAGGATCGGCGCCGCGGCCAAGACACCGCCGGCCAACGCCGCCGAGGCCGGTGCACCCGCTTCTCTTCCCACAGCCGTCCCAGCAAGCAGCGACCTCGCACCGATTTTAACCCCGACTGGCGCTCCGGCACCGGCAAGCAGCCTGGCGCCGCCGCCGGCCCAAGACGCCGGCAAGCCGATTTCGCTGACGAAATAGCGGTGATTCCCAATCGTTAACGCCGGAACCGGGTCCGAGCTAGAGCATGATTGTTTTACGCTGAAGCATATCCTGCGTTGGCGAGATAGTGCGCGCATTCTTGGGGCGGGAAGTTGTCGAGCAGCGAGCCGATACGGCGCCATGTTGCTTCGACGGTTCGCTCGGCGGCTTTGCGCAGGAGCGCTTTAAGCTTGGCGAAGACCTGCTCGATGGGATTGAGGTCCGGACTATAGGGCGGCAGGAAGAAGAGTTTGGCCCCGGCCTGGCGGATGAGGCGGCGCACGGTACGGCCCTTATGCGAGCCGAGATTATCCAAGATGACGATGTCGCCTGGCTTGAGCGTCGGCACGAGCACCTGCTCGACATAGGCGAGGAAGCTCGCCCCATTGATCGGCCCGTCGAAGACGCAAGGAGCGGTGACCTGATCGGAGCGCAGGGCGGCGAGGAAGGTCAGGGTTCGCCAACGTCCCTGCGGAACCTTTGCGACGAGGCGCTTGCCGCGCGGGCTACGGCCGTGGGTGCGGGTCATGTTGGTCTTCGCCCAGGTCTCGTCGATGAAGACAAGCCGCGCCGGATCAAGTTTTCCTTGATGCCGCTTCCACCGGGCGCGGCGGCGTGCCACGTCCGGCCGGTCCTGTTCGCTGGCGTGCAGACTTTTTTTTGAAGCTGATGCCTTCGTGCTCGAAGAAGTGCCAGACCGCGTAGTAGCTGACCGCGATCCCGCGCTCGTCCAACTCCGCCACCAGCGCTCGCAAGGTTAGGTCCGGCTTCTCGGCGAGACGGGCGAGAAGCCAGCCCCGTTCGCCGGCAAGCGCATAGGGCCTTCTCCCGCCTACCGGCCGGGCCGCGGCGCTCCCCGTCGTGCGGAACCGCTGCGACCATTTCACCACGCTGGCGACGCTGACGCCAAAGATCGAAGCGACAAACCGGCAACTGCCGCCCGCCGCGACCGCCACCACCACACGTTCCCGCAGATCAAGTGAATAGGCTCGAGCCATCGATGCTGGCCTCCAATTCCAGCCAGCATCTTGAATCAGACCCGCGGCCTTTTGGGAATCCCCAATCGATTCAGAAAAAAACAATCAGGCTCTAGGCCAAAATTAAGGTCTTATTAACCACTCGGCGCAATTCTCGAGCCCTCGCTTCCCTCCGGAGCAAGCCGATGACCGAGCTTCGACACATGGACTTTTCGCGTATCCGCGACGAGGATCTGACGGCGGAACAGCGCAAGGAAATCGAACGCCGTTTCCAGGCTTTTGCGGGTGCCCTTGCCCGAGTTCAAGAACCCGGCCCCCGCCGCGACGGTCCCGAAAAAGACCGTCGCCAAATGGGCACCGCGGGTTTACAGCGCCCGCTAGGCTTTACCTAACCCGAAACCGCCCAACTCGAAACCGGGCGATTATTTTACTTTCTCCGCGTCCGAGCTGTTGGACGGCGGGCCGTCGAGGGGCTGACCCTTGCGGAAGCCGGTCTTCTTGTAGTGGTCGCCCTCCTTGGCGATCTTGGTGGTCCAGCCGGTCGCCCACGTGATGACGGCAGCACCGCCATCTTCCTTCCACGTCCCGACCATTTCCTTGTGAAGGCTCGATTTCGCCTTGCCGTCGCCCGAGAGCGTGATCTCGAAGGGTTGGCCAGCCGTGTCCTTCACCTTCCAGACCCCTTCCCAACTGCTCGCCGCGAAAGCGGCAAAACTCGTGACCGCAAGGGCGAATACCAATGCCGCAGCGGCTGCCATCGTCTTTTTCATTGTCATGAGTTCCTCCTCAACATCCCTGACCTTATGGCCTTAAGGGATAACCCAGGTTACTTGATCTTGTGCCCGGCTTGGAGGGCCCGCATTGTCGCAGTCGCCCTGATCCGGCGCTTTTCATCGTCGGACGCGTCACGCCATCGACCGATCTCGTTTCGGGTGCGAAAGCAACCGACGCAATAAGTCCGAGTCGCATCCAGCGCGCAAATCTTGACGCAAGGCGATTCGATATTCTCGGGTGCGAATTTCGGATCCGCCATCGTCATTCCCACTCAATGGTGCCGGGCGGTTTGCTGGTCACGTCATAGACCACCCGGTTGATGCCCTTCACCTCGTTGATGATCCGGGTTGCGACCCGGCCGAGGAATTCATGGGGGAACGGAAAATAATCGGCAGTCATGCCGTCCTGGGACGTGACGGCGCGGAGCGCGCATACATAGTCATAAGACCGCTCATCGCCCATCACGCCGACGGTTCGCACGGGAAGGAGCACGGCGAAGGCCTGCCAAATCGCGTCGTAAAGCCCGGCATTGCGGATTTCTTCGAGATAAACCGCGTCGGCCCGGCGCAAAATCGCCAATTTCTTCGCGGTGATTTCCCCGGGGATACGGATCGCCAGCCCCGGTCCGGGAAATGGATGGCGCGCCGTCATGCGCTCCGGCAAGCCCAATTCACGGCCAAGGGCGCGCACCTCGTCCTTGAACAATTCCCGCAAGGGTTCGACCAGCACCAACTTCATGCGCTCCGGCAAGCCGCCGACATTGTGATGAGATTTGATGGTGACACTCGGCCCGCCGCGGGCCGAAACCGATTCGATCACATCGGGATAGAGCGTCCCTTGGGCGAGGAAATCCGCGCCACCCGCTTCTTTCGCTTCCTCGTCGAACACGTCGATGAAGGTGGCGCCGATGATTTTGCGCTTCTGCTCGGGATCGGTGACGCCGGATAACTTTTTCAAGAACAACGCGCCGGCATCGCGGTGAACCAGCGGAATATTGTAATGGCCGCGAAAGACGTCAACGACTTCTTCCGCTTCGCCCTCGCGCAAAAGTCCGGTATCGACGAACACGCAGAGAAGTTGATCGCCGATCGCTTCGTGCAGAAGGGCCGCGGTCACCGCCGAGTCGACGCCGCCGGAAAGCCCGCAAATCACCCGGCCTTTTTTCACCTTCGCGCGAATATCGATCAGGGCGCGTTCGCGGAATGCGGCCATCGTCCAATCGCCCCGACATTTGGCGATGGCGTGGGTAAAATTGCGAATCAAGGCGGCGCCGTGGGGCGTGTGCACGACTTCGGGATGGAACTGCAGGCCGTAAAATCTCCGTTTGTCGTCGGCGATCGCAGCAAAGGGCGCGCCCTCGCTTGTGCCGACGACGCGGAATTCTTTCGGCAGGCTGATGACCCGATCGCCGTGGCTCATCCAGACTTGTTCGCGCATACCTTTTTTCCAGACCCCGTCGAACAGCAGGCAGTCGTTGACCACGTCGAGAAACGCCCGGCCGAATTCCCGGGTGTTTCCGGGCTCGACCACGCCGCCCAATTGCGCGCACATCGTTTGTTCGCCGTAGCAGATGCCGAGGACCGGTATCCCCAGATCGAAAACCAATTGCGGCGCGCGGGGACTCTCCGCCGTGGTGACCGAAGCCGGTCCGCCGGATAAAATTATGGCCGCCGGTTTGAAAGCGCGAATCGCGTCGGCGCTCATCGTGCAGGGATGGATCTCGCAATAGACCCCGGTCTCGCGCACGCGCCGCGCGATGAGCTGGGTCACCTGCGACCCGAAATCGAGAATCAGAATTCGATCCCGCACTTATGCTGCCTTTCGTGGGAGATCATTTACCCGTGGCGAGGGCTGGGACGATAGCGAATCGAGGGCCAGCACTCCAGTCATCCTGCGACGCCCAAACATTCGAACACCGCAACAAAAAATCCGTCGGTTTTATGCTGCTTCGGCGTCAAGACCAGATAGGGCCCTTCCGCGGGGCAAGGCCGGTCGATCATTTCCGCCCAGATTTTCTTGACCGGCACCGCCGCGAATTCGTTTTGATTGGCAAGAAACCATGCCACTTGATCCTCACTTTCCTCGCGGAGCAGCGAACAGGTCGCATAAATAAGCCGGCCGCCGGGTTTCACCAGATCGGCCGCTTCGCGCAAGACTTGCCGCTGCACGCCGATCACCCGGTCGAGTTCCTCGGGCGTCAGGCGCAAGCGCGCGGTAGGATCGCGCCGCCACGCGCCGGTCCCGGTGCACGGGGCATCGACCAGCACGCGATGCGCCGATCCGCGGTGGTCCTTCAGCCACGGGTCGTCCACGATGAGACGATGCACTTTGACGATCCGCGCGCCCGCCCGCTTGATCCGCGGCCCGCTGCGCGCCAGGCGCATCGATACGTCAAGGGCGGCGATCTCGCCCTTGTTTCGCATCGCCACCGCCAGCGCCAGCGACTTGCCGCCGCCGCCGGCGCAAAAATCCACGACAAATTGTCCGGCTTGCACATCGGTCAGGAGCGACACGATCTGCGAGCCCTCGTCTTGGATTTCCACCAAGCCGTCCCGATAGAGGTCGAGGCCGGTGATCGGCCGCCGCGACGCCAGGCGCAAGCCCCACGGCGAAAGCCGCGTCGGCTGCGCTTCGATCCCGGCCTTCGCCAGTTCCGCCAAGACCGCCTCGCGCGAGGTCCTGATCGTATTGACCCGGATATCCATCGGCGCTTCTTGATTGAGCGCCTCCATCTCTTCGAGGAAATCGCCGCCGAACCGGCGCTCCAGATACGGCGCCAGCCATTCCGGGCAATTTGCCGCAATCGCAATCGGTTGTTCAGCCGGATGAAGCGGTTTTCCCGAAAGGTCTTCGAGCAGTTTCCTCTCGTCGACCTTGAGGATGCGCGGCGCGTAATCCTTTCCGCAAAACAACTCGGCGATGGCGTCCGGTGTCAGGCCCTCACCCAGAGCGAGCCACGCCAGCAACGCCAGGCGCGGCGAGGATTTGGCAGTCGATGCCCGCGAGATCCACCATTCGACGGCCATGCGATTGCGAATAACGGAATAAACGTGGGCAAGGACCGCCGGGCGATCCTTAGCGCCCATATACCGCCGCTCGCGCAAATATTCCGCGATTACGCGATCGGCGGGTTTGTCCGTCGCTTCGACTGAAGCGAGAAGCTCGATGGCAGCGGCGCAGCGTGAAGCCGGCGTCATGTCAGAATCGGGCCGTATCCGCGGGCGCCGGCCGCGCGATTAGCTTTCCTTGCGGTAATTGGGCGCCTCACGGGTGATGGCCACGTCGTGGACATGGCTTTCCATAAGCCCCGCATTGGTGGTGCGGATAAAGCGGCAATTGCGGCGCATCTCCGGAATGGTGGCGTTACCGGTATAGCCCATCGCCGCGCGCAACCCGCCCAAGAGCTGATGGACGACATTCATGGCCGGACCCTTGTAGGGCACGCGGCCCTCGATGCCTTCCGGCACGAGCTTGAGCGAATCGGAAATTTCCTGCTGGAAATAGCGGTCGGCCGAACCGCGCGCCATCGCCCCGATCGATCCCATGCCGCGATAAGGCTTATAAGAGCGGCCCTGATAGAGGAAAACGTCGCCCGGACTTTCATCGGTCCCCGCCAGCAGCGACCCGATCATGGCGCAATCGGCGCCCGCCGCGATCGCCTTGGCGAGATCGCCGGAGTATTTGATGCCGCCATCGGCGATCACCGGAATGTCGTTCTTGCGGCATTCCTCGGCGACATCGAGCAGCGCCGTCAATTGCGGAACGCCGACCCCGGCCACGATCCGCGTCGTGCAGATCGAGCCCGGCCCGATCCCGACTTTGACCGCATCGGCACCGGCATCGATCAAGGCCCGCGCCCCTTCGGCGGTTGCGATGTTGCCGGCCACCACCTGCGCATAATTGCTGAGCTTCTTGATCTCGCCGACGGCGCTGATCACGCCGCGGGAATGTCCATGCGCAGTATCGACAACGACGACGTCGACTTCGGCATCGATCAAAGCTTGGACCCGGCGCAAGCCGTCCGCACCGACGCCGACCGCCGCCGCCACGCGCAGCCGCCCTTTCTCGTCCTTACTCGCGCTGGGAAAGCGCTGGGATTTTTCGATGTCCTTGACGGTGATGAGGCCAATGCATCGATAAGCATCGTCCACCACCAGCAATTTTTCGATACGGTGCTGATGAAGAAGCCTTTTCGCTTCGTCCCGCGTCACGTTCTCGCGCACCGTGACGAGATTGTCCTTCGTCATCAACTCGCTCACCGGCTGCTTCGCGTTATCGGCGAAGCGGACGTCGCGATTGGTGAGAATGCCGACCAGTTTTCCGCTTCCCCGCTCCACCACGGGGATGCCGGAAATCCGCCAATCGGCCATCAGACGAAGAGCGTCGGCCAGCGTCTGCTCGGGATGGATCGTCACCGGATTGACGACGATGCCCGACTCGAATTTCTTCACTTTGCGGACTTCGTCGGCCTGCTGTTCCGGTTCGAGATTTTTGTGGATGACGCCGATGCCGCCCGCTTGCGCCATGACGATGGCCAGGGCGCTTTCGGTCACCGTATCCATCGCCGCGGAAACCAGCGGGATGCCGAGCTCGATTTCGCGGGTCAGGCGCGTCCTGGTATCGGCCGAAGCCGGAAGCACGGCGGATTCCGCCGGCACCAGCAGGACGTCATCGAAGGTCAGAGTTTCTCGGAAATTCATACCACTTGCCCGGCTGAGCGGTGGCGGCACATCATACACATAAGTCGGCGGCTGCCAAGGCGAATCCAAGGCATCGAGTGAGGCTCCTGCGACAGGGTAACACTGGTCATGACCTGCTCCCCGCCGGTACTATCCGGCCTTAGCGATGCTGCAAATATAGTGGGAAGACAAAATGGCAAAACAAGACAAGGGTCCTATTCCCCATAAGCGGGTTCTGACCTGGATTCTGGTCGCCGACGGCGCCAGAGCCCGTATCCTCGCCCATGAAGGCCCCGGCAAGGGCCTGGTCGACGCGATGGACCACGACTTCGTCGGCAGTAAGGAGCGCATGAGCGACATGGTGAGCGACAGGCCCGGCCGAACCCAGGGCAGCCACGATTCGTCCCATCACGCCTTCGGACCGAAGACCGAATGGCACCGCTTCGAGAAGAACCAGTTCGCAAAGCGCATGGCGGAAATTCTCGAAAAGGCGGCGACGCAGGATCGTTTCGATCGATTGGTGCTGGTAGCCCCGCCTCAAGCCTTGGGCGATCTTCGTGCCGCGCTCGGCCAGCACGCGCAAAAGAAAGTCACTGGCGAACTCGACAAAGACTTAACGCATGTGTCGCTGAGCGATCTCGGTCCGCACCTGTCGGATATCGTGCGACTTTAGTTCCGAAAATTCCCAAGAGGTTCAACGGACCCAAGAGATCTAGGTGGTTCTGGCGTGAAAGCCCGTCGCCACAATATAGACCTCCGCGGACTCGGAGCGGCTGGCCGGCGGCTTGACGCGTTTGACCGCGGCGAAATCGGCGCGCAGCGCCTTTTGAAAGGCTTCGTCACCCGCCCCTTGCAGCATCTTCGTGACGAAGACGCCGTTCGGCGCCAAGACTTCACGGGCGAATTCATGGGCCGCCTCGCACAGCGTCAGAATTCGCAAATGATCGGTTTGGCGTTCGCCCGTCGTGTTGGGCGCCATATCGCTCAGCACAACATCGGCGGGACCGGCGAGCGCCGCTTTGAGCGCAGCCGGAGCATCCGCCGCGAGAAAATCCTTCTTGAGAATTGTAACGCCGGCGATGGGATCGAGATCCCCGATATCGAGGGCGACGACTTTGCCCTGGGCCCGCCCCGTCTCGCCCTCGGCGTTGACGTGCTGCGCCGCCACCTGGGTCCAACCGCCCGGGGCCGCGCCCAAATCGACGACGCGTTTTCCCGGCTTGAGAAATCGGTATTTGTCGTCGATTTCGATGAGCTTGAGGGCCGCTCGCGAGCGATAACCGCGGCGCTTGGCTTCGGCCACATAGGGATCGTTCAGGTGCCGCTGCAGCCATCGGGTGGAAGAAAGCTTCCGGCCCTTGGCGCTTTTGACTTCTGACGAAGAGCCGGCCGCCTCTTCGTTCGCCGCTCACGCGCCGGCCTCGGCCGAACGGATGAGGCCCAGCAAAATTCCCTCGCGCACGCCGCGATCGGCGACGCGAAGCCTCCCCACCGGCCAGGTCGCGCAAATCGCCTCCAGGATCGCGCAGCCGGCGACTACCAGATCGGCGCGTTTGGGTCCGATGCAGGGATGGGCGGAGCGCTCCGCCAAGCCCATGGCGGCAAGCGAGCGGCTCAAGCTGGCCACATCATCGAAAGTCAGATAGACGCCATCGACGGCCGTGCGGTTGTACCGGTCCAATCCGAGATGGACGCCGGCCAAGGTCGTCACCGTGCCGGAGGTGCCGAGCATCTGCACGACACCCGCCGCAATGCGATCGCAGAATCTGGTGCCGCTCTTCGAAGGGCGCCACACGCCGCATCACCTTGGCAACGATTTCCCGATAGGCCAATTCCGACAATCGGTCGCCGCCATAGCGTTCGGCCAGCGTCACCACGCCATAGGGCAGCGACATCGATTCTTCGATTCGGGTTTCGCGGCCGCCGGCGGAGAGCCACATCAATTCGGTGCTGCCGCCGCCAATATCGAAGACCACCGCGAATTCGCGTTCGCGCTCCAAAAGGGTGGCACATCCGTCCAAGGCAAGCCGCGCCTCTTCGACCGGCGAAATGATTTCTATTTCCAGTCCGGTTTCGGCCTGAACCCGTTCGATGAATTCGTCGCAATTGGAGGCGCGGCGGCAGGCTTCGGTCGCCACATTGCGTCCCTTGGAGACGCCGAGCCGGCGCATCCGTTGCGCGCAGACCTTGAGCGCGTCGATCGCACGATCCATCGCGGCCTCGGAGAGCCGGTCGTTGTGGACCAATCCCTCCCCCAGCCGGACGATGCGCGAGAACGCGTCCACCACGCGAAAGCCGTCGCCGACCGGGCAGGCCGCCAGGAGCCTGCAATTATGGGTCCCAAGGTCGAGTGCCGCGAAGACCGGGGCGTTTTTGACCAGCGCCCCCATCGCGCCCCGTTCGCGCCGCGAGCTATTCCCGTCCACCATGCCGGCACTCTTGCATCGGATCGACGGTCCTTGACCGATTCTTCATTAGGGCGATTCATTGCGCCGGCAATTCATTAAGGCGGCAATGGGTCGATTTTACTTCAGGAAAACCAATGGCCCAAAGCCCTTTAACCTTGCTTAAGCCCCGATGCGGCATTAAATCTGGGCCGCCCGCAACGGATAGGGACTTGAAGCGTTTGGGCCTTGCGGCGCAGGATTTGTTTCGCTCCGATGGGGGATAGTTTAGCGGTAGAACTCCCGGCTCTGGACCGGGCGGCCTTGGTTCGAATCCAGGTCCCCCAGCCAAGTTATTGATTTCAAAGGATTTTTCGCGAAAGCCGAGCACCCTCCAGCAAGAATCGCACAACCGTGCGACCGCTTGCTGTGCACCCGGGGGGCGCATGTCGGCTTTACCAATTTTTAGGCGCGGTGGGTTCTTCTACTGGCGGCGGCGAATTCCGCGCGCGCTGGCAAGGATCACGGCGCGCACGCATTTCTGCCGCTCGCTGCGCACGACCGATCGCCGGGAAGCGCGGTTGCGCGGGCTGCGGCTTTCGCTCGCCTTCGAGGAAACGATGCAACAGCAGGCCCGAAAAATCGCTGCCGGAATAGTACCGACGAGGGAACAGCGGCTAGCCAGCAAATCTGGCGGCCAAAGGTTCGAAATGGGGTCTTTCCTGAGCCCCGTCCATGGGATTGGTGCCGGATCCCCGGCGGCCGACAAAGGCATCGAATTGCGTTCCGAGCTTCAGTTGGGTCGCTCTCGTGAATCTTTCTTGCCCGTGAAGATGCTCTAATCCGGCGGATTTCTTATCCCAGCGGAAAATAGAGGTGACTGAATAGGTGCCACGTGAGCTGGCGGGATCAATCTAAGCCCTTCAGTTCTTCGATCGGGTAGGATTTGCCGGACTCAACATTGCGCACGCTGACCGGCGGATAGCCGACAGTCGCATCGGCGCTCGCCCGCCACGCATCGACGACCATATCCCGTATTTCGCCAGAAGCTGCGGCCAAACGCTCCGCAGCAAAATCCTTGCCTTCGGAATGAACGCCGTCGAATGCATGGGTTTTTTCCAATTCAAAAAGAGGAACTAACTGCGCCTGGCTGGCCAATAGGTAAGCAATGGTTCGGTCCTGGATGGAGCAACGGCAATCCCGATACGCAGGTATTTTTGCGCCGGCATCTGTTTTGGTGACGTAGCGCCGGACAAATTCCCCTTCGAAATACGCGTGAATCTTTTTCGAGGTGTAATTGTTCGGATTGGGATAATCGCCCCAGCCGTTGTAGTGCACCGATACATGCATCGGCTGGCTGGCGTCGCCGACAAAATGACTCCAATAGCCAAGATCGCGGATCGTGAGGGTTTCCCGGAGCGCACGGTCTTGTCCGAAAAATTCGCGGTCGGCATCGCTCTTGGCAATGCGTTCGCCTGCGCTATCGGCGCGCCAATATGCAAAATCCTTTTCCAATTGCTGCCAGCCGTCGATGATCGAATAGGGAAGATATCCGGCCTTGAACTCATCGGTGCCATGTGAGCGCAAGGCGGTGTCGTAATCCTCCCGAGTCAAGGGAAGCGGATTCAAAGGCACGCCGAAAACCGTTTTGTCGTCCCCGATATTGACATAGTGACCGGGATTGAGATCCGCATCATGCGGATTGCCAGTACCTTTGGATCGATCCGGCTCCCGGCCGAGCTCGCCGATCTGACGGGCAATTTCGGGTGAGCGCAGAAACGCTGGGATCTCATCCGGCAGATTCTCGATCGCAATCTCGCTGATGATTCGGTGCCCGCTCGATCCCCAGGCCAGAGCAGGATTGGGCACCAGGAGCATTAGAAAGGAAGCACAAAGGGCCGACCGTATCCTGCTCAAGAGTTTGCGACCGGGATCGGATGGGAAGCGCATCTCTCAAGGATACGCCCGATCAAAGCCGCTTGGTAAGCAGGCAGAGCCTCACCGAGCCGGGTCGGCTTCGAATCGTCATACTCCGGTGTGCGGATGCTGCATGGACGAGCTCGAAAACCGGAACTTATCGGCCCGCTCGGCACGGCCGGGAATCCCTCGACAGCGGATTTCCGGGCGCATTTCGCGGCACCTCGGGTCCGGCGCTCCAAATCGGCCAAGAAATCGGCCAGAAAGACCCGAAAGATCAGCTAACGCATTGTAAACGCAGCGTCGTTTCTTCGATGGAAACGGCCAAATTGCGGTCTTCAGCAAGCATTGCCCCAAGATCGGCCAAACAATCGGCCAAAGAGACTAGTATTCATTGATATTATTCTTTATAACCATATACTTATGATATCTGAAAAATCGGCCAAAAAATCGAGCCTCGAAAGCGTCGACCGCATCGAGCCGGCGCGCCTCGAGCAAGCGCCCGAAGCGATTTCCGATGTCATCGCCGAACTTTCGGCGGCGGCGGCAAAGCTGGAACACGCACTCAATCCGCTCACCGCCGCCAATCTCGCCGATCTCGTGCGGATCATGAACACCTATTACTCGAACCTTATCGAGGGTCACGACACGCGTCCGCGAGACATTGCACGCGCGCTCGCTGGCAAATTCGACAAGGACAAGAAACGCCGCAATCTGCAGCGTGAAGCCGCGGCGCATGTACGCGTCCAGACTGAAGTCGACCGACGAGCCGCCGAGAATAGCCTCCTGGAGCCGGCTTCAACGGAGTTTGTCCGCTGGTTGCATCGCGAATTCTATCGGGATGCACCCGAGGAGATGCTGCGCGTCCGTGGGAAGGGCCGCGCGTTTCTCATGAAACCCGGCGAATGGCGCTCGCGCCCCGAACACGATGTCGCCGTCGGTCGCCACTTGCCTCCCTCCAGCAGCCGGGTAGAGGCGTTCATGATCTATTTTGAAACCCGCTATCGTTTCGATAAAATGGGCAAGGGCGGCCGGGTCATGGCGATGGCCGCAGCTCACCATCGATTCAATTACATCCATCCCTTTCCCGACGGGAATGGCCGCGTTAGCCGATTGATGAGCCATGCTATGGCCCATCTTGCCGGTATTGGCGCGCACGGGCTCTGGTCGATCTCCCGTGGACTTGCCCGGGGCCTGAAGAGCCGCGGCGAATACAAGCGGATGCTGGATCTTGCGGATACGCCAAGAGAAGGCGATCTCGACGGCCGCGGAAATCTTTCGCAGCGGGCGCTGACTGAGTTTATCCTGTGGTTCCTGCGCGTATGTCTCGATCAAATCACCTTCATGTCGGGGCTCTTCGAGCTCGATACATTGGCTGGGCGTCTGCGCTCCTTCGTTGAACGCAGTGATACGCTTAAGCCGGAAGCGGCACGGTTGCTGGAAGAAGCGCTTGTCCGGGGCGAATTCGAGCGCGGCGATGTGCCGCGCATCACCGGTTTGCCCGAGCGCACGGCGCGGCGCGTCTTCAACGACGTGGTTGCCGCAGGCCTTCTCGCTTCGAAAACTCCGAAGGGACCGGTTTCGTTGCGGTTTCCCGCGGAAACCGTGGAAATTCTCTTTCCGCGTCTTTTTCCCGAAACCTAAACAGCGACCGGCGGAACAGAAAGTTTTATCGGGTTATGAGCCTGCATTTTGCCCCTGTAATGCCGCGCCGTCTCTCGTTAACGCTTTGATTATACATACTTCTTGTTCCAGATAAATCCAAATAATTCCAGCTTTTGCTCCAATTCATTGGAGCAAATTTGACGCAAGGATTCGGACCCGAATTTGCCGCGTTTTTTGGAACAAGGATTCCGACCTAAATTTGCCCTGCTCTCGGAACCGCTTACAGATGCGGTTCGTTGTGGGACGCAGCAGCCCTGCGCACCTTGCCGCGGGGGATCGTCTTGATGCTTGCGCCAATCTCCTTCTCGGCCCGCCGCAACTCGTAAAGCTGCCGGAGGTTCATCCAAAACTCGGGACTCGTGTTGAAATATCGACCAAGGCGCAAAGCGGTGTCGGCCGTAATCGCACGTCCGCCATGCAGGATCCCCGTCACCCTGTTGGCGGGAACTTGAAGGTCACGGGCCAACTGTGCCGCCGTGATGCCCGCGGCCTCAATCGCCTCGGCCAAATGCTCGCCCGGATGAATCGCGCTGCGTGCCATAGCCAGCCTCAATGATAGTCCTCAATTGTCACTTTTTCCGGTCCAGGCGATCCTTGCGGCCATTCAAAACACACCGGCTATCGGTCGTTGATTCGAATGCTGTAGGTCCCGCCCCGGTCGCCTTTCAACTTTTTCAGGCGATGCCCGGGGAAGTTGGCGATGTTGCCCAAGCCAGTTGCGGCTTCGAGCCGATCGAGTGTTCTTTCCGCTTGCCGCCGAGAGGCTTCGAACGGCTTCACCCGCTCATGGCTAAAGACGAGCCGACCAGCGTTTTTCATGCTGTGGAATTTCTTGATCACAAATCAGCCCCTCCGAAATTTGTGAACACGAACATAGCGGTCTAAATTGGCTCGCCGGGTTCGTCCAATGTGACCGGCGAGACGGGCCGTAGCGGTATGCCGATATGATAGCGGGCATGGCGACGTTCGCCCGCGCGGATCAGAGCGTGCTTGGCAACTAGATCGGCGAGGTCGCGTGTCGCGGTCGCCGGCGACGCCCCGGTGATGCCGATGTATTTGCTTGCGCTTAACCCCCCCTCGAATCCGTCCGGGCCTTCGCGCAGCATGCGGAGCAGCGCCTTTTGCTGCCGCTCGTTGAGCTGATCGCGCAAACGGTCGAGCAAGCGGGTTTTATCGATCAAGAACTCGACGAGCGCGATTGCGCGCCGCTGCGCTTCAATCGCTGTCGCCGCGAACCATGACAGCCAAGGTGTGATTTCATTTTGCTTGTTGTTGGCTTCAAGCGCATCGTAATAGGCTTTGCGCTTGAGGAGAATGGTAGCCGCCAAAGCTGTCAGCGTCGGATGGCCCAGGCTTTGCGCGAGCGCCTTCTCTGCAATCGCGCGGCCGATCCGGCCATTACCATCCTCGAAAGGATGGATGCAGACGAAATACAGATGCGCGATTCCGGCCCGCGTCAACGCAGGCAACGGCACGGCTCCGTTTGGCGCCGTGCGATGGAACCAATCGATGAATCGCGCCATCTCAGCCGGTACGGTCAATGACGGTGGAGCCGCGAAATGCACCTTGGGCGCGTGAATCGCGCCCGACACCACCTGCATCGGCTCCTCGTGGGTACGATAGCGACCGATATCTTTCAGGTCATGCCGGCCGGCCGTCAGCATTCGGTGCCACGCAAACAGCATGTCGTCTGAAAGCGGTTCGGCGAAGGAGCGGTAAAGATCGACCATCATCTCGGCGATTCCCTGCTCCGCCGGTGCGACCCGCTGGTTGTCGGTCCCGAGGCCAAGCTGCCGCCGGATCGAGGATTGAACGCTGGCCTTGTCAAGAATCTCGCCCTCGATTTCCGAGGTGGTCAGCGCCTCCGTACTCATTGCCTCGATGGTCAACTGGTCGCAATCTTCGGACCCGAGATGCTTGATCGTTCCAACCAATACGCCAGCCTCAACGAGTAAACATTCCTCAGCTTTCACGAACCGGGTTTTATCCCAGGCGAAATTCGGCCAATCCGGTTGCTGCCAATTCCACACCATGAGCGATAGATATCCTTCTTATCGCTCATAATATAGCCTTTTGATGATTTATAGCAAGATAGCCTATCGCTCACTCTCTCATAACCCCTTGAGACATATGGCAAGCCGGCACCTTCCAATCTCTTTATAATGTGTATTAGTGTGTATCCAGGCTTGACCACGCGCCTGATTATGTGTATTCATACACACGAAGAAGGTCGATACGGCCCTGAACAGCCGCGGAATCATTAAGAAAATAAAGGCTGAAGGATGGGTCGAGGTCCGCCAGTCCGGTAGTTATGTCCAGTTGAAACACCCAACCAGGCCCGGTCTTGTGACCGTCCCCCACCCCAAGCGCGATCTGCCGCTTGGCACGGTTAAGAGCATCGAACGGCAATCGGGGGTGCGGCTGCGTTGACCTTCGAGCCGACTTTAGAACCCGCGGAGAACCGATATGCGATTCTATCCAGCTATTCTCGAAAAAGAGGCCGATAGCGACTTCGGGGTTTCGTTCCCCGACTTTCCCGGCTGCGTCGGTGCCGGAGCTACGGCCGAGGAATCCTTGCGTGACGCAGAAGCGGCACTGGCCCTTTACATCCAGGGCATGATCGAGGAAGGCCATGCCGTACCCGCTCCCTCCGACATCGAGGAGGTTGCGACCGATCCTGATGTCCGGCGCGTCGCACTCGTCATGGTCGCCGCGCACGAACCGGAAACGGTGAAGCGCGTCAATATCTCGATCGAGGAAAGTCTGCTCGCCAAAATCGACGCTACGGCCACTCAACGCGGCATGACGCGCTCGCAATTCTTGGCTGAAGGCGCGCGGCGTTTGATCCAGGAAGGTGCCGCCTAGTTCAAGTCACTGCAAGCTACTGCCGGTGTTCCAATATGAAACACCAGAAAGTCCCTTTGGAACCGGCTCAACAACAATGCTTGGCGCTGTCATCGCAGGAGTGGAAAACGCGGCTCGAGGATTTGCGCCCGGAAAAGGATATTAGCGACAACGGACCGACGAAGGCATCCGAGGCGCGATCTAAATTTAACCGTGCGTGATTATTTTCGAACCAAATCCTCGACGGCGACGTGGAGCGCCTCAGCGAGATCAACCATCGCCTTAAGCGAGCCTGGCTTCTTTCCGGTTTCGATCTCCGAGATTGCGGAACGAGAGCCCCCTCAGATGTTCCGTTGCTCAATTCTCCGCGCCGGTATCTGGCGCCGCCACATGAACAGCTGGTTGGCATTCACATCATGCTGCCGCGCCACAATCGATGCTGACGCCCCGGGCGCCAGCGTCTCTTCCACTATCTGTGATCCGGCGACGAACTTTGACCCCATTGGCCTGCTGCCAATTCAAAAAGACGCTGAGTTTAGTTGATTTCTGCGTTCAATTATTGGATGGAGCGCTGCTCAACGGAGAGCTCTGGCTGACCTTGGAGAGGTGCACTGAGTGTGACACTGACCTTTCCAAAGCCAAAAAAGCCAGAAAAAATCGCGTTGATCCCGGACCAAATTGCTGGGTCAGGACCAAATGAAAGCAACGTCGCCGGCAGCGAGCGCACGGGCAAGCGTGTCCGCGAATGCCGGCGGCTCGAGCGCCGTCGGTGGTACCAGATAAAGGCGGCAGGGGGTGCTCAGGCTTTGCCCTTATAAATGTCGATCACCTGATCCAGCATGGCGAGGGCCTCCTCGCGCGGCCGCTGGAAGGTGTTGCGGCCGATGATCGATCCGGTGCCGCCGCCGACGCGCACCGCGCGGATCTCGGTCAAGAGCCCGGCGAGATCCTTGGCGGCGCCGCCCGCGAACACCAGCATGCGCCGCCCGTCGAAGGCCGACTGGACGACGTGGCGGATGCGCGCCTCGAGCGTCGAAACGTCGATGCCCTGCGCCTGATAGACCTTGCGCGCAGCGTCCAGGGCGATGTGTTCGGTCGGCGGCTTCACCTTGATGATATGCGCGCCGAGCAGCGACGCCAGTTGCGCAGCATAGGCGACGATGTCAATGGCCGTCTCGTCTTCGGATTTGAGCTCGCCACCACGCGGATACGACCACACCACAACCGCAAGCCCGGCATCCTTGGCCTCGCGCGCGATCTCGCGCAGCTCTTCCATCATTTCGTATTGATCGTCGGAGCCGGGGTAGATCGTAAAGCCGACGGCGACGCAGCCCAGGCGCAGCGCGTCCTTGACCGACGCGGTCACAGCCTGGTCCTTGACGTGGGACAGGCTGTTGGCGCTGTTGACCTTAAGGATCACCGGAACAGCGCCGGCGAAACTATCGGCGCCTGCCTCGATCATTCCCAAGGGCGCGGCAAAGGCGTTCAGCCCGGCGTCGATTGCCAGCTTCCAATGATACTGCGGATCATAGGCGGGCGGATTGGGCGCGAAGCTCCGCGCCGGCCCGTGCTCGAAACCCTGGTCCACCGGCAGGATCACCACATGGCCGGTGCCCCCCAAACGCCCGTGCATGAGGATGCGGGCGAGATTGGTCTTGGTTCCGGGACATTCGCCTTCGTAGTTGGCGAGGATTTCTTGCACGCGTCTCGTGATTTTCATGTCATCGTTTTCATCCGACATTGCCCGTTTCAGCCACTGTCAAAAGCTAAGTTTGAGGCCATTTCGCTTTTCCGGCAAGGCTGAACCGCGCCAGCGGGCGCGAGGTTTTCTTCGCGAGTCAAAATCCTTCCGGGCACGTCCGAGAGCGCCGATTTGGTGGTGATTAAGACGCACGTCACTCATGGGCTTGGCTCGAAAGCATGACAACCGAATTGTGATTCGGCCCAAGGTCTCGACGCCGATTGGCGCCATAACTCTTTGTTCTATATTGACTGGAGATCAAAGCCGCGTCCCTACCACAGGCAATCTCTTGGATCGTCTTCTTTCCCCCAGCGGTTCCGCCACTGCCCGAGCCTTGAGTTCTTCCACCGTTTCGCCATCTCGCACTCCTCCGTTGTCCGACGGAATACGCCTTAGCAACCTGTCCCATTTTATTGGACCAGCTCACGCTACGTCCACGCGCAGATCGCGGGCGCTGTATTGAGAGTTCCTTTAGCGGAAGGCCGTCGAATCCGCCGAGTCGCGCTTGAGGGACAGGTTAGACGTGTTCTATCTGTAAGCAAAACGACTTGCCAATGCTGGCCTTGTATGACCAGAGCGTGATTGAACAGCACCATGAGCGGGTATACTGCTCACTGAAGCACGCTCTCGATGTTTAGAGGGTAAAACCCACATCATGTTACCGACCTGCACCGAGATTGAGTCAGAGCCAACATTGCCGGCGTATTCTCACAAGTCGAAGTGGAAGGATTGATGTGAATTAAGGTCGGCGCTCGACGCGGCGCCTAGGGTCCTTGACGTGAAGAAGGACTGGACGTCTCGGATCGGCGCGCGCCGAGTTTTCGCTTTCGGACGACATCGCAGCTGTTATTGAGGAACGTCCGCGCAACCACCGTGCGCCGGCAAAGTCAAGGTAGCGAGTTGCGGGCTGCGTCGCGTATGTCGTTGGCCAGATCCGGAGCCACGGGCGCCTTCAGACACCTTGCAGCCAGCAGCAGCTTCAAGGCACAGATCAATTGGGAAGAAAAAAGATGCAGATCAGGATCGTGCCCACCAAGCCCTTCCCGGACCAGCAACCGGGCACCTCCGGACTGCGGAAGAAAGTGTCGGTTTTCCGCGTCAATGGCTACTTGGAGAACTTCATCCAGTCCATCTTCGACTGTCTGCCCGCCCATCAAGGCAAGGCACTCATCCTCGGAGGCGACGGCCGCTTTTATAATCGCGAAGCGATCCAGACCGTTCTCCGGATGGCTGCCGCCAATGGATTTGGAAAGGTTGTGATCGGCCAGAGCGGCATCCTGTCGACGCCGGCAGCTTCTTGCCTCATTCGATGCCGCGCCGCGGTCGGCGGCATAATCCTGACCGCGAGCCACAATCCGGGAGGAGCGGCGGGCGATTTCGGCGTGAAATACAACGGCGCGAATGGCGGCCCCGTGGCGGAGAGCGTGACCGAGTTGATCTATGCCCGCAGCCGAGAGATCGCTACGTACCGGACGATTGATGCCGCGGATACGGAGATCGACCGACTGGGGCCACGGCTGCTTGGCGGAATGACGGTCGAGGTCGTTGATCCCGTCGAAGACTACGCTCGGCTGATGGAAACCTTGTTCGATTTCGACGCTATCGCTGAGCTCTTCGCTTCGGCTCGCTTTCGGCTGCGATACGATGCTATGCATGCAGTGACAGGGCCCTATGCGCGCGAGATCCTCGAGCGGCGTTTGGGCGCGCCAGCGGGGACAGTGGTCAATGGAGAGCCGTTGCCCGATTTCGGCGGCATCCATCCTGATCCCAATCTCGTTCATGCGACCGAACTCGTCGCCGAGATGAACGGTCCCTCCGCGCCGGATCTCGGCGCCGCCTCCGATGGCGATGGCGATCGGAACATGATCTTGGGACGGAGCTTTTTTGTCACGCCAAGCGACAGCCTTGCTGTTCTCGCTGCCAACGCAGCGTCCGCGCCGGGCTACAAGCATGGGCTCGCAGGCGTCGCGCGCTCCATGCCGACGAGCCGGGCGGTGGACTGCCCGGCGACAATCAAGGTGAGAGGGCAGCGTCAATCAGGATGAGAATGCGCCGGGGGTGGACTGAAGGAGGGAGGGCGTAGCCCGACCGACGGTAGTCCACCCCCGGCGGCGGGTTTTTCGAAACTCGTCTGGCGGTTGTGAGCGACCGGGTTAGTTTCTGATTCATCTCAATCTTTGAGGGATCAGACCTTGCCCGGCCTCCCCATAACCGATCACCAGATGAGGTTGTATATGATTTACCGAAAGACCCACGGCACTGACGTTGCCGCCGCCAAAGCCGGCTTTTCGCCGGCGACCGGTTTCCGGATCGAGAACGATCCGCGCCTGCCATCTCAAAAGAAGAAGCCGCGCAGCCGTCGCCGGCCCGATCCGCTCGCCGCGGTATGGGACGCCGAGATCGTGCCGATCCTGAAGGCTGCACCCGGTATCCGCGCCATTGCCGTTCTCGAAGAGATCCGGCGCCGCCATCCCGAGATCAGCCCTGGCATCCGGCGCACGCTGGAACGGCGCATGCGGGCCTGGCGCGCCTTGGCCGGGCCGGAGCAAGACGTCATCTTTCGACAGGAACACGAGCCCGGCCGTCTCGGCCTCTCTGACTTCACCGACACGAACGCGCTCGGCATCACGATCGCGGACGTGCCGCTACACCATCGGCTTTACCACTTCCGACTGGCGTTCTCGGGCTTTGAGCACGCTCACGTCGTTCTCGGCGGCGAAAGCTTCGTCGCTTTGGCGGAGGGCCTGCAGAATGCGTTGTGGGCGCTCGGCGGCGTGCCGCACGAGCATCGCAGCGACAGCCTGTCAGCCGCGTTCCGCAATCTGGACCGCAACGCTCAGGAAGACCTGACCCAGCGCTATCATGCCCTCATGCGCCACTACGGCATGACGCCGACGCGCAACAACCTTGGCGTCGCGCACGAGAATGGCTCGATCGAGAGCGCGCACGGCCATCTCAAGAGGGCGATGGAAGATGCGCTTCTCTTGCGCGGGAGCGGGGACTTCGACGATCTCAACGGCTACCGCCGCTTCATCGACGAGATCGTCGGTCGGCGTAACGCCCACACCCGCAAGCGGATCGAGCTGGAGCGGCCGAGCCTGGCCAAACTGCCCAAGCGTCGCACCGCCGACTACGAAGAAAAAATCGTCACCGTCACCTCCAGCGGCGGCTTTATCCTGCGCCGCGTCTTCTACACGGCGCCATCGCGCCTGATCGGCCATCGACTGCGGATACACCTCTACGACGACAGGCTCGACTGCTTCCTTGGCTCGACGCCGATGATGACGCTCCAGCGCGGGCGGCCGCTCTCGAACAGCAAGGGTGGCCATATTGTCGATTACCGGCACGTTATCCACGCGCTCCGCAAGAAGCCGATGGCGCTGCTCAATCTGGTCTACCGCAGCCAGCTGTTCCCGCGTCCCGCTTACGCCCGGGCATTCGAGGCATTGCGCGCCGAGGCTGGCGACAAAAGGGCATGCAAGGTTACGGTCGAGCTGCTGGCGCTGGCGCACGACCGCAGCTGCGAGGCCGAGTTGGCCACCGCGATCAATGCGGAACTCGACGCCGGCCGGTTGCCGGATCTGGCGGTGCTGCGCGAGCGGTTCGGGCCAACCGCGGGGTCTGTGCCGGTGATCGAGGTCCCTCTCGTGCCGCTCAACGCCTATGACGTGCTGGCGGCAGTCCATGCCGTCGAGCCCGCCTCCAGCCTGGAGGTGATCGCATGACCAACGTAAACACGATCGACGCTGCGCGCGTCGAGTTGCTGCTCAGCGAGTTGCGCTTGCCAGGTGTCAGGCTGATATGGGCCAAGCTCGCCGAGCAATCCGACAAGGAAGGGTGGCCGGCGGCCCGTTTCCTCGCCGCGCTCGCCGAGCACGAGATGGCTGATCGCAACCGCCGCCGCATCGAGCGGCACATGGCTGAGGCGAGACTGCCCGCCGGCAAGACGCTCACCACCTTCGACTTCGCGTCCGTGCCAATGGTCTCGAAGGCACAGGTGATGGCGCTCGCGTCGGGTGACGCGTGGCTGGAGAACGGCGCCAACATCCTGCTGTTCGGTCCGCCCGGCGTCGGCAAGAGCCATCTATCGGCAGCGCTCGGCCTCGCCTTGATCGAAAACGGCTGGCGCGTGCTGTTCGCCCGAACCATGGATCTCGTCCAAAGACTGCAGGTTGCACGGCGCGAGTTGACGCTTGAAAGCGCCATCGCCAAACTCGATCGCTATGATTTGTTGGTCCTCGACGACATCGCCTATGTCACAAAAGATCAGGCCGAGACCAGTGTTCTGTTCGAGTTGATCGCCGCGCGCTACGAGCGGCGATCCATGCTCATCACGGCCAACCAGCCGTTCGGTGAATGGGGCAAGATCTTCCCCGATCAGGCCATGACGCTCGCCGCCATCGATCGCCTCGTGCATCACGCCACAATCCTGGAGATGAATGTCGAGAGCTATCGCCGGCGGGCCGCGCTCGATCGAAAACGCGGGCCAGGCCGCCCGGCCGTACACGCTACAACCAAGAATACCGAGACCGCCGATGATTGATTGTCGCGGGCCGTCAATCAAAGCACTTGTCAAGATCGTGGCCAGCGACAATGATGAACTCGCTCGGCCGCCTCGTCTCATCCTGATTGACGCGCCGCTCTCACCCAGATTGTCGCGCAATATGGACCTCGTCGCCGCTTCGCTCGGCATTTCCTGCTACGAGACACCGGTCGGCTGGAGGTACTTCGGCAACCTCCTCGATGTCGGCAAGGTATCACTATGCGGCGAGGAGAGCTTCGGCACTGGGTCGGACCATCTTCGCGAAAAGGACGGGCTTTGGGCGGTGCTCTTCTGGCTCAACATTCTGTCGAGGCGAGGTCAAACGGTCGAGTCGCTCGTCCGGGCTCACTGGCGGCGCTACGGCCGCCATTACTATTCGCGCCATGACTACGAAGGTATCGATCCCGAGGCCGCACAGCGCCTGATGCAAGACCTCCGCCGGAGGCTGCCCCACCTGGGGGAATGCCGGTTTGCGTCGAGCGAAGCAAGTCTCTGCGATGACTTCAGCTATGTCGATCCGGTGGACCACACGGTCGCAGAAGCGCAAGGCATCCGCATCATTTTCGGCGAACGCGCCAGAATCGTCTACCGCCTATCCGGTACCAGCACGGACGCAACGACGCTGCGCGTTTATCTGGAGCGCTACGAGCGCGATCCTTCGCTGCACGATCTCGACACTCAGGAGACGCTGCTGGATCTCGCGGCTTTGGCGCGCCAAATCGCCCGCATCGAAGAAGGGACCGGGCGGCGACAGCCCTCACTTATCACTTAGGGGCCGCTTCGAAAGAGGCTGAGCAATTGGAACCGACGTGATTCCGGGAGGTTGCTGAAACCAACCTCGAAGTTGCCATGTCGGCCCCAACCAGCCGAAAGCAGCATAGCCTGGAGAGGGGCCAATATCAGACCGATTTGACCGATGAGGAGTGACGGGTGCGTTATCGCGTGCTCGCAGACTTTGCTTACTACCCGTGCCACCAAGAGACAGTCGAAACGGCCTACCCCGGCGCTGAGGAATGGGGCCGGCGCGCCATTCTCAACATCGCCGGCATGGCGAGCTTCTCGAGCAATCACGTTGTCCATGGATACGCCGAGCTGATTCGGACTGCGGTCCCGCTGGGCGGCGAGACCGTGGAGGCAAATCGAGCGGGGCGATGCGACGTTGCAGCCGCCGAATGAGCCGACCTAATCTCACTGCGCCGTAAATTGAGCATGGCGGTCCTTGTGATTGGTCGTGCGCAGCAGGGACATCGCGAGAGGCGGCTTACGAGCGCGACGTTCAGCCTTCCTCGCATGTTTGCAATCGAGTGTGGAATGTGACGTTCGGTCCGCAGCGGCAGCGCCAGGGAATCAACGACCTTTGGGAAGAGGAGGCGTTTGGCGCTGAACGAGGAAACCCGTGCTGAGGGGAATCGCCGCCCGCTCGGAGATCAGGAACGCGAACGCGGGCAAAGCGCGAGGACAGTTGCTCGGACGTGCCTCCGGCCATTGGATCGTGCGCCAGGCCGGCAGAAACAAAGCGCGGGATCTCCTTGCCGTCAACTACGCCGATATTGTCCGACAACCGGTGCAAATCGAACGATCCATCGACCGTGCGGGACTTCGCCAGGCGCCGCGTGAATCAGCGCGGTGTCCCGCCTTTGCGCTTCCCAAGACGCTTTGCCTTTGCGGTCGGCGGCTTTGGCTCGGCCGCGCCAGCGGTGTCGGACTTTCCTTGTGCGTCGACCGCGGCCTCGGCGCGGAGCCAGTGATCAAGGGCCTTGTCCTGGGGCCGGCCCTCGCGCTCCCATAAGAGGTAGGCGCGCCTTTCGATCTCGGCCCGACGGTTTGGCATCATGACTTCCTCCGCTCTCCCGTGCTCCTGGCTCGCCGGCAGTGGTCATTGTGCGGCCTGCCCCGGCGACAGCGCTGCCGTCAGGCGCGTCTTTCGACAGTGAAGTCGTCGTGGTCTTGCGGCATGCGAGGCGCGGCGTCTGGCGCGACGCGCTGGTAAAGCGCGAGATATCGCCGGGCGGAGCGATCCCAACCGAAATCCTGCACCATGGCCCGGCGCTGCATCTTTCGCCACAGCACTGGCTGATGACAAACGAACAACGCCCGATCGAGCGCCGCAATCATGGCATCCGCTGTCGCTTCCTCGAACGTGAATCCGGTCGCCGTGTCGTTGTGCGTCGTTTGGTCATTCGCGTCGACGATGGTATCGGCCAGTCCACCAATTCGCCGGACGATCGGAAAGGTGCCATAGCGCATGGCGTAAAGCTGGGTTAGGCCACAAGGCTCAAAGCGTGCGGGATGGAGCAAGATGTCTGCGCCGGCCTGGAAACGGTGCGCCAACGGCTCTTCGTAACCGATTTGGATGGCAAGCTGCCCCGCGTGACAACGCCCGGCGCTTTGGAACCGCTCTTCTAGCGACCGATCGCCGTCGCCCAGTACAGCGAACTGCACACCACGGTCTAGGATTGCCGGCAAGCTCTCGAGAACGATATCCGCCATTTTTTGGCCGGTCATGCGGCTTATGTAGATCACCAACGGCACGTCCGGTGCCGGATCGAGGTGGAGCTCGCTTCGTAGAGCCGCCTTGCAGTGGCGCTTGCCTGCGATGTCTCGGGCCGAATAGCTGCTGGCAAGGTAGGAATCGTTCGCGGGATTCCAAATCCGGCAATCGATGCCATTCAAAATCCCCGAGAGATCTCCGCTACGCGCTTGCAAAAGCCCCTCGAGTCCGCAGCCGAACTCCGGCGTCAAAATCTCCCGCGCATAGGTCGGACTCACGGTCGTAAGCTGGTCGCTGTACCGGATTCCCGCCTTGATGAAGGATACCTTGCCGTGAAACTCCAGCCCGTCAGGGCCCAGCATGCTCGGAGGCAGGCCCAGTTCGGGGAAAATGGAAGCCGGAAACAGGCCCTGATAGGCAAGATTGTGCATGGTGAAGATCGTGCCAGGCTTCTTGCCCGAAGCCGTGGCAATCAAAGGTGCAACGAGGCCGCTATGCCAGTCGTTGGCATGCACGACATCCGCGCGCCAGTCAGGCGCCCACTCGCCCAGCGCCAATCGGGCGGCGGCGTGGCTGAACACGGCGAACCGCTTGGCGTTGTCGGGCCAGTCCGCACCATGATCGTCTTGATAGAGGCCGCCAGAGCGCCTGAACAACGCCGGACAATCGATCAGCCAGATCGGAAGCCCCGTGTCGGGCGTGCGCGCAGCGATGAGACGTGTCACGCCGCTCCCCATGAAATCCGCGATCTCTAATTCGACCGATTTGTTGGCCGCGGCTTCAAGCGCCATAGGATAGCCCGGGAGCAGAAGGTGCACATCCGCCCCCAGCTCGGTCAGGGCGATCGGCAGTGCTGCGCTCACATCGGCGAGACCGCCTGTTTTGGCAAGCGGAAAGATCTCGGATGAGACAAAAAGAACCTGCAAGGACGTCCTCCCGCCCCCTATTGATATTGCTTCGCCGTCTCTTGAGCGGCTTTAGTTAAAATTTAAACCCATTGCGGGGTCGGCCACATTGATTATGATCAATATTCGGAGCGGACGGCAAAAAGCAGTGTTCCTAGCGCTCTGGGCAAAGTCTCGTGCCGCCCTCGCCCCGCGCCGGGAACCCACGTGGTCGATACCAATGACCGTTTGGCGGCGCCCAAGCGGAGAAAAGGTGACAGCTTCGTGTGCGGAGGCTCCGCGTGACTGCAAACCCGTCGCCGATGACGCTCAATTCGTTCCTTCAGCGGACACGGATCGCCTATTTCTCAACGGAAATCGCGCTCCGCCCGGAAATGCACACCTACAGCGGAGGCCTCGGGGTGCTTGCCGGCGACACGGCACGGTCCTGCGCCGATCTCGAACTGCCGGTGGTTTTCGTGACGCTGGCAAGCCGGTCGGGCTACCTCAAGCAGGAAATTGACGCCGAAGGGCGCCAGATCGATCGGCCAGACCCCTGGGATCTCAACGCCTGGACCGTGCCTCTTGGTGCGACGATTGCGGTGCCGATCGAAGGTCGAGAGGTCTGGATCCGTCCCTGGCTACAAGCCTTCACCTGTCCCCTTGGCCATCGGGTGCCGGTTCTTTTGCTCGACACCGATCTCGAGCAGAACGAGGCCGAGGACAGAAAAATCGCGGACCGCCTCTATGGCGGTGACGACGAGTATCGTCTGAAGCAGGAGATCGTCCTTGGCATCGGCGGCGTACGGCTTCTGGAGGCGCTCGGATTCCATATCCGCACCTATCACATGAACGAGGGCCACGCGGCGCTTCTGGCCGTTCAGCTGCTGCGCCAGTTCCGCAGGCCGGAGGAAAGCGTTGGGCCCGGCGAGTCCATCTATGATCCGGCGCGCGTGCGCGAGCGTTGCGTTTTCACCACCCACACCCCGGTGGAGGCCGCGCAAGACCGGTTTTCTTACGATCTAGTCGGGAGGCTCCTCGCCAGCTACATCGAGATTGCCGAACTCAAGATGTTTGGCGGCCCCGATGCACTGAACATGACCCGGCTTGGGCTCAATCTCAGCGGCTATATCAATGGCGTGGCAGTTCGGCACGCGGAAACGACGCACCGGATTTTTCCCGGTTATCACGTGCGCGCCATCACCAACGGCGTACATGCGCAATACTGGACACACGCGGCTTTCGCCCGTCTCTACCAAGCGGAATTTCCGCAATGGGCGCACGAGCCCGAAGTGCTATCGCGCGCCGACCGGCTCGCCGACGACGCCGTCTGGTCGGCGCATCAGGAGGCGAAGCGGGATCTACTTGCCCTCGTCAAGGCGCGCTGCGGCCTCGAGCTGCGCATGGAAACGCCCCTCATCGCCTTTGCGCGGCGCATGACCGGATACAAGCGTCCCGACCTGCTGTTCACCGATATCGAGCGCTTGTCGGCGCTCGCGCGCCAGCACCCGTTCCAACTCGTGTTCGCCGGCAAAGCCCATCCGCGCGATGAGCAGGGCAAGTTGCTGATCGAGGAGCTCCATCGTCACGTGCGACGGCTGTCGAGCGTCATTCCTATGGCGTTTCTCCCCAACTATGACATGGGGATGGCGGCGACGCTTGTTGCCGGCGCGGATATCTGGCTCAACACGCCGTTGCCGCCGCTGGAGGCTTCGGGGACGAGCGGAATGAAGGCAGCGTTCAACGGTGTGCTGAATCTGAGCGTGCTCGACGGCTGGTGGATTGAGGCCTGCATTGAAGGGGTGACGGGGTGGGCGATTGGCGACGACAGCGAGTTCGGCGCCGGAACCAGCCATGCGGACGCGCTCTACCGAAAGCTGGCCGAGGTGGTCCTTCCGCTCTATTACAAGGATCGCGCGCGCTGGCTCTGGATGATGAAGCAGAGCATCAGCAAGATTGGAGCGTACTTCAACAGCCAGCGAATGATGCGCCGCTATGCGACAGAGGCCTATCTGCATTGAAGGACAGGTCGCTGGCGAATGGCCGGTCGCCAACGACCCTGACGCCGCCGGCAAACTCGGGGGCCTCGATCTCGCGACGGTCGAGGCGATCGTCCATGGGGATCATGGCGATCCCTTTGCCATACTGGGCATGCACGCCCTGCCGGACGGACCGGCGCTGGTTATCCGAGCCTTCCTGCCTCAGGCTCTCCGTGTCTGGGCGATTGACGCGCGTGACGGATCAAGCGTTCACCCGCTCGCCAAGGCGCACCCGGACGGACTCTTCACCGGACTGATTCGCGACCAACCCCAAGCTTTTCCCTATCGGCTTCGAATCGAGCAGCGGGGGGACGAGGTCGAGATCGAGGATCCCTACCGGTTTCCACCGGTACTGCAAGAGGCGGATCTCCGCCTCTTCGCCGAAGGGCGGCACGTGCAGGCGCAGGACCTGCTCGGTTGCCATCGCGTCTCGCTGGAAGGCGTCGACGGCATTGTCTTCGCCGTCTGGGCGCCCAACGCACGACGGGTCAGTGTCGTCGGCAACTTCAACGGCTGGGACGGTCGGCGCCATCCCATGCGAAGGCGAGTCGAGGCCGGCGTCTGGGAGATCTTCATTCCGGGCCTGAACGCTGGTGACCTTTACAAATATGAGATCAAAGGCCCGTCCGGAGAACTCCTCCCGCTCAAGGCGGACCCCTACGCTCGCCGTATGGAGCCATCGCCGGCGACCGCCTCCGTCATTTGCAATTCCAAATCGTTCGACTGGCTGGACGCGGACTGGCTGGCTCGGCGAGAGCTGGCGAGTGCACGCGACGCGCCGGTCGCGATATATGAGGTGCATCTGGGCTCGTGGAAGCGGCATGGCGACGGACGCTACCTAACTTATCGCGAGCTTGCCGACGACCTCGTCCCTTACGTTCACGAGATGGGCTTCACCCATATCGAGCTGCTCCCAATCTCGGAGCATCCCTTCGACGGATCTTGGGGGTACCAGCCGCTGGGCCTGTTCGCGCCCACCGGTCGCTTCGGCACACCGGATGATTTTCAGCACTTCGTTGAGCGCTGCCACGCGGCCGGCATCGGCGTATTCCTGGATTGGGTCGGAGGGCATTTCCCATCCGACCCGCATGGCTTGGGGTGCTTCGACGGAACCCACCTCTATGAGCATGCCGACCCGCGCCGGGGCCGACACACCGATTGGCAGACGCTGATCTACAACTATGATCGGCGAGAGGTCACGAGTTACCTGCTTTCGAACGCGCTATATTGGATCGACACCTTTCACCTCGACGGGCTGCGCGTCGACGCGGTCGCCGCGATGCTCTACCTCGATTACAGCCGCGGGCCGGGCGAGTGGACCCCAAACGTATTCGGCGGCAACGAGAATCTGGAAGCCCTGGCCTTCCTTCGCCGAACTCAATGAGATGGTCTACGGCCGATGCGAGGGGGCGTTTACGGCAGCCGAGGAATCGACTGCGTGGCCCATGGTGTCGCGCCCGACATATCTCGGCGGCCTGGGGTTCGGTTACAAATGGAACATGGGCTGGATGCACGACACGCTCCAATACATGAGCAAAGAGCCGATCCATCGCCGCTATCACCATCAGGACATTACCTTCGGGCTGCTTTATGCCTTTAGCGAGAATTTCATTCTGCCGCTCTCTCACGACGAGGTTGTGCATGGCAAGGGCTCCCTGCTTGGCAAGATGCCCGGCGACCGCTGGCAAAAGTTCGCTAACCTGCGGCTCTACCTGGCCTTCATGTACACGCAACCGGGAAAGAAGCTGCTTTTCATGGGTGGAGAGTTCGCGCAAGAGCGCGAATGGGATCACGACAGGAGTCTGGACTGGCACCTGCTCGAAGATCCCGCGCATCGAGGAGTGCAGCGCCTCGTTGCGCAGCTCAATCGCCTTTACCGCCGCCTCCCAGCTCTCCACGAGCTCGATTGCGAGGCGCCGGGGTACGAATGGATCGATTGCAGCGACGCCGAGCAAAGCGTGATCTGCTACCTGCGTCTGGCACGCAATCGGCAAGACTATGTCGTCATTGTCTGCAACTTCACGCCCGTGGTGCGACACGATTATCGCATAGGCGTTCCGACTGCCGAGCCGCTGTTCGAGCGCCTCAACACGGATGCGCCGGAGTACGGCGGAAGCGGCGTGCACAATAATGCGTCGATACAACCCGAGGCCATTTCCTGGCACGGCCGACCGTTTTCAGTTGCGCTGACACTGCCGCCGCTCGCCCTCGTCATGCTTGCGCCCGGCGCGGAATGGATGTCGACAGGTGGAGGAAGCGCTTCATGAGCGCGCTTCGATCCCGGTTACGGCCCGGAGTGGCCTATCCGCTGGGCGCTACATGGGATGGCAAAGGCGTCAACTTCGCGCTCTTCTCCGCGACTGCGGAACGGGTGGAGCTCTGCCTTTTCGACGAGACGGGCAAACGAGAAAGGGAGCGGCTGGAGCTGTTCGAGCACACCGACGAGATCTGGCACGGCTATGCGCCGGAGCTGCGTCCGGGTCAGCTCTACGGCTACCGCGTTTACGGACCTTATCAACCCGAGGCCGGCCATCGCTTCAACCATCACAAATTGCTGCTCGATCCCTATGCCAAAACGCTTCATGGCCAGTTCCGATGGAATGAGGCACTGTTCGGATATCAGCACGGCCATCCCGACGGCGATCTTTCCTTCGACACGCACGACAGCGCGCCCTTCTTGCCGAAGTGCCAGGTTATCGACAGCGCCCGCGATCGGCGAAACGATCATGCGCCGCAAAGACCATGGCGAGAGACGGCCATCTACGAACTGAACCTGCGCGGCTTCACGATGCGCCATCCCGATGTCCCCGCGGACAAGCGAGGCACCTTTGCCGGGCTCGCCGCTCCGGAAGTCATACGGCATCTTCAAGCGCTCGGGGTAACCGCCATCGAGCTCCTTCCCGTCCATGGATTCGTGGATGAGTGGAGCCTCTTTAAAGCTGGGCGACGGAATCTTTGGGGGTACAATCCGATCGCCTTCTTTGCACCAGAGCTTCGTTACCTGGCGACCGGCCGTGCGGACGAGGTCGAGGCCATGGTCCGGACATTCCATGACGCCGGAATCGAGGTGATCCTCGACGTCGTCTACAACCATACCGCCGAAGGCGACCACTCGGGCCCCACCCTATGCTTCCGCGGCATCGATAATCTTTCCTACTACCGACTGAGCCCCGACGATCCACGCTATTATCAAGACTTTACCGGCTGCGGAAACAGCTTGAATCTTCACCATCCGCGCATTCTACAGCTCGTGATGGACTCGATGCGGTACTGGGTCGAAGCGATGCATGTCGACGGTTTCCGCCTCGACTTGGCCGCAGCGCTGGCGCGCGAGGAGGACGCCAGATTCGATCGACATTCCGGGTTCCTCGACGCGTTGCGCCAGGATCCCGTCCTCTCTCGAGTCAAGCTGATCGTCGAGCCCTGGGACGCCGGGATTGAGGGCTACCATCTGGGTGAGTTTCCACCCGGGATAGCGGAATGGAACGACCGCTATCGGGACACCATCCGACGCTTCTGGCGGGGCGATGCCGGCTTGATTGGCGAGCTTGCCGCGCGGATCACGGGTTCTGCCGACCTGTTCGGCCGTCGCGGCCGGCGGCCTTGGGCCAGCATCAACTTCGTCACCTGCCATGACGGCTTCACGCTCGAGGATCTCGTCAGCTACAGCGTCAAGCACAACGAGCCCAACGGTGAGAGCAACCGGGACGGCACAGACGAGAATTACAGCTGGAACTGCGGCGTGGAAGGGCCGACAGAGGCGGTCGAGATTCTCGAATTGAGGCGCAAGCAGAAGCGCAACCTGCTGGCGCTGCTGCTGCTCTCACAGGGCACCCCGATGCTCCAGGCTGGGGACGAGTTCGGCCGCAGCCAAGAGGGTAACAACAACGCCTATTGTCAGGACAACGGACTCGGTTGGGTGGACTGGTCGTGTGCGGTTACGAGTGAAGGTACCGCGTTGCGGGATTTCGTTCGTCGCCTCATCAGGCTTCGCCTGGAGCAGCCCGTCTTTTGCCGCGACCGCTTCTTTCCCAGCGATGCGGACGGGGCGGCGCCGAAGGCAATACGCTGGTTCAGGCCCGACGGTCAGGAGAAAAGGCCGGAAGATTGGCAGGTGCCCTATGCCCGCTGTCTGAGCTTTCTCTTGTCCGGAGCAGCGAACCCAGCTTCTTCAGCCGACGGCGAGCCTCCCCCGAACAACGATTTCTTCGTGATCCTCAACGCGGACGAAAAGGAGATCCACTTCCATCTGCCTCCAGCCGTTCGCTGGCAGCGCCTGATCGACACGTCAAACCCTGATCCCTTCTACGCGAGAAGATCGAATGAGGCCAGCTTGATATGCTCAGCCAAGCCGAGCTCGCTGGTATTGCTCCGCGCTTGCAATGAGCCGCGTGATGAATGAATCGGCGACGCTCGATCGTCTCGCCTCCCTCGCGGGCATCGAGCCTCATTACCACGACATTTGGGGCCATCGTCACGAGCTATCGCCGGATTCAACATGCGCCCTGCTTGCGGCGATGGGGTTCCGGGTCGAGACGGAATCCGAGCGCGTTGCCAGCTTGGCCGCTCTTGAGGCGTCCACATGGCAGCAAGTCGTCACTCCAGTATCGGTGCTTTCGGCCTTCCATGGCGAAGATGGCGCGGTCTCGTTCAATCATCCCGCGGACCTGGCGGACGGGCTGGTCTCCTGGACCATCACCGGGGAAGACGGAACCGTGCGTAGCGGCGCCGTCGGACCCAACCAGCTTCCGCTCACGGGTCGGACAGCGCATGACGGAAGAGCGATCGAGCGGCGGCGGCTGAATCTGCCGCTCGGGCTTCCCTTGGGTTATCATCGCCTCGATCTGACGGTAGAAGGGGCGAGGAGCTCACTGCAGGGCACGACCTCGCTCATCAGCGCGCCGGCGCGGTGCTACCTGCCCGAGGCACTCGCGCGACCGCCGGGAATCTGGGGCTTCGCTTTGCAGCTTTATGGCCTGGCGGGCCGCCGCAGCTGGGGGATAGGGGATTTCGGCGACCTTGGCCGCTTCGTTGGTGCCGCTGCATCACTTGGCGCTGGAGCGGTGGGCCTCAATCCCACGAACGCGCTCTTCACCGGCAATCCCGCCCATGCCAGCCCCTATTCGCCATCGGCTCGCGCGTTCTTGAATCCGCTCTATATCGAGATAAGCGCCGTTCCCGAGCTCGATGCCTGCGACGCCGCACGCCGACTATTGGCCGACCCCGCGTTCCAAGGCGAGCGGGCCGCGCTCCGGCGTAGTCAGCTGGTCGATCACGCACGTGTCGCCGCTCTGAAGTTTCCGGTCTTCGAGATGCTCTACGCAGTTTTCCGGGAGACCGAACTCAATCGCGGCGGGGATCGCGCCACCGCCTTCCGCCGTTTTCAGCAACAGCGGGGTGCAGCGCTGGAGACCTTCGCCGCCTTCGAGGCACTCTCCGAGCACTTTCGACGCGGGCGGACCGGGCACCTTTCGTGGCGCGATTGGCCGCCGGATTATCGCGACCCTGGCTCCGCGGCCGTGACGCAATTCCGCCGCGATCACGCGGACCGTCTTCTGTTTTTCCAATATCTCCAATGGGAGGCGGACCGCCAGATGGCGGTCGCGGCCGCTAAAGCAGCCGAGCACAGGATGCCCATAGGCCTCTATCGCGATCTCGCTTTGGGCTCCGACCCACACGGTGCCGATGCCTGGCTGGACCAGCGCAGCCTCGCCTTGGCAGCCTCCATGGGCGCACCACCCGACCCCTTCAACGTGAACGGGCAAAATTGGGGTCTGCCGCCATTCGATCCGATCGGCTTGCGGGAAGAGGCCTACCGCCCCTTCATTGAAGTCCTCCGCAGTAACATGAGGCACGCCGGCGCGCTGCGCATCGATCACATCCTCGGCTTCACGCGCCTCTTCTGGATACCGGAGAACGCCACCGCGGCCGAAGGCGGCTACGTGCGATATCCGCTCGCCGATTTTCTCGCAATCACCGCCCTTGAAAGCCAGAGGGCGCGCTGCGCCGTCGTCGGCGAAGATTTGGGAACGGTGCCCGAAGGGCTCAGGGAGCGACTCCAGGAAGCATGCATTCTCTCCTGCCGTCTGCTCTATTTCGAGCACGACGCCGATGGGAATTTTCGCTCTCCAGATCAGTATCCTCCCCTATCGCAGGTCGCCGTCGGGAGTCACGACCTTCCGCCGTTCGCGGGCTTTTGGCGCGGCCGCGACATCGATGTCCGCGCCGGGCTCGGTCTGTTCCCGAACCCTGCGATGGAGCAGACCGCGCGGCGGGAAAGAGAACGGGCGCGTCTAGCGCTGATCGCTGCCTTGCAGGCCGCAGGGCTATGGTCTCAAGCCAACGACAAGGCCATTCCCGCCGCGGCGACGCAGGAGCTCGTCGAAGCCGTCTATGCTTTTCTGGCGCGAACAGCCAGTCGGCTCTTGATGATGCAGCCGGAGGATGTTCTGGGCGTCGAGGTCCAGACGAACTTGCCGGGAACGGTGGACGAGCATCCTAACTGGCGCTGCAAGCTCCCCATCAGCAGCGACGATCTGGCCGTTGATGCCCGGATCATCTCTTTGGCGCGGCTTCTGCGCACGCAGCGGCCTTCGGCGCCGGCACCGGCCTAAGCGCGTGCATTCCCGCGCTTCAGACGTGCGCCGCCGTGCCATCCTCGCCGCGCGCAACCGCAATCCAGTGCTGTTGGGCGACATTGTTGGCACCAATCTTCGCTTCGCTCTTTGCGACCGAGGGATCGTCGGGCCGGTCAAATCCAGTCCGACTGCAAGCTACAAGAACCTGCTCGACGCGATCGGCACCTGTCTCGCAGCCGAACCGCACGGGAGCCAAGTGCGTCATGCGCTGCTCGCTGTCGCTGGGCCGGTGAGAGACGGCCAGAGTGTCCCTACCAACAGCCCCTGAAAATTGACGCGGAGACCATTCGCGAGGCCTTCGGCTTTTCCTCGGTTTCCTTGACCAATGGTTTCGAGGCTACTGCCTGGGCGATACCGCGGCTCGGCTCGACAGACATTGTCCCGATCGGGGTTGGCGCCGCGGCGCCCGACCGGCCGATCGCGGTTCTGGGCCCCGGCACCGGCCTCGGAGTTGCATGCTTGGTGCCGGCCACGGCCATCGCTGCGCGCCCTTGCGGTGAAGGCGGCCATGCATCGCTTCCCAACGCCGATGACGTGGTTCACGCGCGCGATATGACGATCGCCTCGGCCATGCCTGTCCAATGCATGGCGGAGCGCTACAATGGATGCGCTCGCCCTTCCTATATGCACGGGCCGATCCGCTTGCCGATCGACCCGCTGCGGCATCGAAGAACGCTCTAGAGCGGGATGATTTCAGGTTAGCCCATAGCCGGCGTTTCTGAAGTAGTTGGCGCACTCCTGGGGTGTGAAGGCGTCGAGGAGTTGGCCAATGCTGGCACAGACGGCTTCGATGGTACGCGCGGCCGCCTTGCGCAACAGGTGCTTGAGCTTGGCAAACACCTGTTCGATGGGATTGAGGTCTGGCGAATATTTTGGCAGGAGGAACAGCTTGGCGCCGGCCGATCGGATGGCTCGGCGAATGGCTCTTCCCCGATGGCTGCCGAGATTGTCCATGATAACGATGTCGCCGGGCCTCAGGGTGGGGACGAGGACTTTCTCGACATAGACCCGGAATCTTTCGCCATTGATCGGACCGTCGATGAGCCATGGCGCATCGATGTGATCGTGGCGCAGCGCCGCCAAGAACGTCATGGTTTTCCAGTGGCCGTAAGGAGCCTTGGCCCTGAGCCTCCTGCCCTGCGGCGCCCATCCCCTGAGCGGCGCCATGTTGGTCTTGGTCCAGGTTTCGTCGATGAATACCAAGCGCTCAGGTTCAATCCGGTTCTGATACTTTGCCCACTGCTCACGCCTTCGCGCGACGTCGGGACGATCCTGTTCGCTGGCGAGGACCGTTTTTTTTAAAACTCAGCTTCTCGGCATGGACGAAGTTCCAGACCGACCGATAGTCGACCTTGAGGCCGCGCTCGGCGAGTTCGGCCACCAGCCCGCGCAGCGTGAAGTCTCGTTCCTTGATCCGTTGCACCAGAAAGATGTGGTGCTCGCCTCGAATGGCCTTCGGCTTGTGCCCGCCCATCTTGCCCGGCGCCATGCTCCCCGTCTCCCGGAACCGCCGGACCCACTTGATCACCGTACTGACCCCGAGCTCAAATCGTGCCGCCGCCTGGTGCCGCGACAGGCCGCCCTTCTCAACCGCTGAAACAACACGCTCGCGAAGATCGATAGAATAGGGTTTCGCCATACCTCCTGGCCTCCACTCCAGCCAGAAGGTTGAATCATAGATCCCCTGACTCGGGAATCCCCAATCGATTCAGCTAAAAATCATCCCGCTCTAAGCCCGGCTTGCAACGGCTTCGGCCCATTGGCGGATTTTGCGATCCGCCAGGGTCTAGCTTGGATGGCGAAAGTCAGAGTTCCGCGCCATTTAGCAGTCCTCGCTAGCGCGGTGTGTTTGCCGGTCGTGGCGGCCGCCCGGCCTGCTCGCGCTCGGCGTCGCGCGCGACTTCCATCGTCCGCAGCAAGCTTCCAGGATTGACGCTGATCGAATCGATGCCAAGTTCGGTGAGGAACCGCGCAATTTCCGGGTAATTTGCAGGAGCCTCGCCGCAAATGCCGACGTGTCGATGGCTCCGCTTGGCACCCGTAACTGCGAGCCGGAGCATCTCCAGCATCCCGGGATCGCGCTCGTCGAAATCGAACGCCACGATCTCCGAATCTCGATCCACGCCGAGCGTAAGCTGCGTCAGATCGTTCGAACCGATCGAGAAGCCATCGAACAGCTTTGCGAAGGCCTCGATCTGGATCACGTTGTTGGGGATTTCACACATCATATAAACTTCAAGCCCGTTGTCGCCGCGTTTCAAGCCGTTCTGGGCCATCGCCTCGATCACGCGCTGGGCCTCTTCGACCCGGCGGCAGAAGGGGATCATGATGCGCAGATTTGTCAGCCCCATTGTCTCGCGCACCCGGTGCAACGCGGCGCATTCGAGCGCAAAGCCCTCGGCATAGGCCGGATGAGCATAGCGCGAGGCGCCACGAAAGCCGAGCATCGGGTTTGCCTCTTTCGGTTCGAAATCCGCGCCGCCGAGAAGACTCGCGTATTCATTGGTCTTGAAATCGGAAAGGCGCACGATCACCGGCTTTGGGTAAAAGGCCGCCGCAATGGTGCCGACGCCTTCGGCCAGCCTCTCGACGAAGAAATCGCTGGGACGCTCATAACCGCGCGTGAGCCGGGCGATCGCCCGCTTCGCCTCGGTCGACGTTACCTTCTGCGGATGGACAAGCGCCATGGGATGCACCCCGATATACTCGCTGATGATGAATTCCATGCGCGCCAATCCCACCCCGTCATTGGGCATCATCGCGGTGCGAAAAGCGAGATCGGGGTTGCCAAGGTTTACCATGGTCTCGGTGTGCGGACGCGCAATCGCGCTCAAGGGAACCCGCGTGGCCTTGAACGGGATACTTCCGTCATAGACGTGGCCGATATCGCCTTCGGCACAAGACACGGTGACGGTGCGGCCGTTCGCGATCTTCCGCGTCGCATCCTCGGCGCCGACCACGGCGGGCACGCCCAGCTCGCGCGCAACGATGGCGGCATGACAGGTCCGACCGCCGCGGTTCGTCACGACCGCTGCAGCCGTTTTCATCACCGGTTCCCAGTCCGGGCTCGTTGCATCGGCGACGAGCACCTCACCGGGATGAAACGAGGCGAGATCGTGAAGATTTGAAACCACCCGAGCGCTTCCGGCTGCGATCTTCTCGCCGACGGCGCGCCCTGTTGCGAGCACAGGACCGGTCCCATCAAGCGTATAGGTTTCGAAGAAATTTGACGATCGGCGCGAAGCAACGGTTTCCGGCCGCGCCTGGATAATGTAGATCTGGCTGTCGCCGCCGTCCTTCGCCCATTCGATATCCATCGGCATTGGGTGGCCGGACTTTGTCGAATAATGGTCTTCGATCACGATGGCATCGCTCGCGAGCTTCAGCACCTCTGCATCCGTCAGACAAAAGCGCTGGCGCTCCTCATCTTGCGTCTGCACGTTACGCGTCGTGTAGCCGATGTGTCCCTCGGCATAGACCATGCGAAGCTGCTTCTTGCCGAGCGAGCGGCGCAGCACGGCGCGAAATCCTTGTTTGAAAGTGGGCTTGTGTACATAAAACTCGTCCGGATCCGCGCGGCCCTGCACGATGTTTTCGCCGAGCCCATAGACGCCCGTGATGAATACCACGTCGCGAAAGCCGGATTCGGTATCGAGCGTGAAGACCACGCCACTGGAAGCAAGATCGGAACGGACCATCTTCATCACGCCCACCGAGAGCGCGACCTTGAAATGGTCGAAGCCGTTGTCCATGCGGTAGACGATCGCCCGATCGGTGAAGATTGATGCGAAGCAGCGTCGACACGCCTCAAATAGATCCGCCTCGCCGCGGACATTGAGGAAACTATCGTGCTGACCGGCAAAACTGGCGTTTGGGAGATCTTCGGCGGTTGCGGAGCTTCGAACCGCCACGGCCAGGCCGGCGCCGTATTCCTGTTCCAACGCGCGATAGGAGTTCGGCGATCTGCTGGCGTAGCACATCGCCGGCGGTCGCTTCATAGACGATCTGGCGCGCCTCGGCGGCCCGCCGAGCGAGCCGCTCGACATCCGACTTGTCGAGCCCGTCCAATAGTCGATGGAGCCGGTCTCCAGCGCCCGCCAATGCCAGCGCCTCGCGATAGGCCGCTGCAGTGAGGGCAAATCCATTCGGCACTTTGACGCCCGAGGCAGACAAGCTGGAATAAAGCTCGCCAAGCGAGGCGTTTTTGCCGCCGACCAGCGGGACGGCGTCGAGCCGAATATCGCGGAACCACCGGACATAGCTTTGAGCGGGCATGGCGTCCCTCCCCGAACGACGAATTTTAGGATACAGTCTGCCGCAAACGGGAGCGGGCGCTTTGATCCTGATCAATGGAACGTTCGGCCAGCGATGGGCGCGTCCGTTGTTTGTCGGAAATCCGATCCGCGTCAGCAAGAAGCCGCAGATTGGGTAATCCGCCGCGATACGGGATTGCCTTAAGTCCCTAGCCCATCTTTTGGCGGCGAAACTCAAGCCGAGCGCGAGCTTGAGGCCGAGAACCTCGTGCTTCGGCACCAACGCAGTGTTCTGCGGCGCCAAAGAAACCGAGGCTTACCAACCTCGATCGGCGGGTCTTCGGCATCACTTCTCATCCGACGGTGGAATCGATCGCGCGCCGGATCACGCAAGCCCTTCTGTGGGAGTGCGCCCTCGATATTTCATCAGGGATCGAGACGCAGCCTGTGGCGACAGCGTCAGACAGTGGCTCCGGGCCATGGGCATCCACGACCACCCGACCGCGCCAAGATCACCTTGCCAGAACGCATGCGCAGACCGGCTCATTGGCTCGATCCAAAGGAACTGTTTGGATCATGTGATTTTCCTCGGCGAGACCCACCTGCGCTGGATCCTCAAATCGTATGCGGCGATTACAATCAACTCCGGACTCATCTCTGGTTTGGCAAGGACACGCCCATAGGCCGACCGATTCAGCGGTCAAGCGATATGGCCGCGGTCTCGACTTCTCGGCGGGCTCTACCATCAGTATTGCCGAATCTGATTTCCGAGAGGCACAGCCTTTCATCGCGGTGAAATTGGCAGCTTTTGTACCTCACCTTACATAAGCTTTTAATTTTGTCAGGTATGATTTATACGACATTGGGGGAAACGCACAGAAGTGTGACACAAGCGTCGAAATTAGGGGCTCGGCATCGCTGAAATCCTTGACCGACTTGGGGAAATCTGCGATTCCAGCTCCCCTCTGGTCGTAAGTCATTGATATTAAAAGACTTTTTGCCGAATAACTTTTGCTCTGGTGCGGGCGCCGTTCTCAACGTTGGCAAGAAGCAAATCTGTCAGCCGGGCCATACGCATTCGGTCCGGCACGTCGAGGGCTCGCTGAAGCGGCGCGTGTATCTCGAATATGGAATCGCAAAGAATCGTCCGGACAAATACGACATCGACCATCTCTTCAGCCTGGAGCTGGCGGCAGCAACGACATCAAGAATCTTTGGCCGCAGTCTTTCGAAACGGAGCCCTGGAAGGCGCATGTCAAAGACAGGCTCGAAGACCGTTTGCACGCAATGGTCTGCGACGGCGAGATTGATTTAAAAGAAGCCGGCGCGCAATCGCCACCGATTGGATCGCGGCCTACAAGAAATACGTCGGCAACTGAGAAGACGTGATTTCAAGCGGCGCTTCGATTTTAAGGGATCGATGCGCCGCTGCATTTCAAGAACAGTGAGATCGGCGCTGGGGCTCGAAAACGGGAAACTTACCGATCCTATCAACGCAGTTGAGGGTCCCGCGCCGCCGCCTACCGCCGCCGTTCGGGGCAAGTTTCCCGAGGAAATGTCCATCAACACCTGCTTCTCAAGCGACAAGTCGGCAACCAGCCGGCCCAGGCATGCATTCTCCTTCTCCAGGTCCTTCATCCGCCGGGCTGTTCAAGATCAATCCCGCCGGATTCCTTGCGCCAACGCGCACCTTGCCGCTCTCGATGCGGGCGATGTAGGACTGCGACGTTTTCGTGCGGCGGGCAAGCTGACTCTGCGAAAGTCCGGCGCTGGTCCTGGCCTCGATCATGGCTCTTGCCACGTCGAATTCATCGGCCAAACCTTCGTAGGCGAGCCGGTAGTCTGGCTCCTTCATCCATTTGCGGTGCAAGTCTCTTACCTTGGTCATTGGTGCAACTCCTTTGCCCTTTGCATGGCCAGTGCGATTTCACGGTTGGGGGTCTTCGGTGTCCTCTTGACAAACACCCGTAGAACGACGACGCGCTGCCCTGTGGCCGTCACGTAGAGGGCTGGGAATCCTAGCGATCGCAATTGCCAAATATGCATGCATCCTTCGACATCCTCCGCACAAACATCTCAGTCGAGGGATTTACGGAAGCGAAGAATGCTGATCGTGAGAAGTCCGAGGCCCAGAATGGCCATGCCCAGCATGCTTGGCCACAGTGCATCGAGCCCCACGCCCTTGAGAAAAGTCGCGCGGATCACGACCAGATAATAACGTAAGGGGTCCAGGTAGGTGAGCCACTGCAGCGGTTTTGGCATGCTGGCGATCGGAAAGGCAAACCCGGACAGGGTGAACATCGGGTTGATGACAAAAAAATTCGAGGCGAAGGCTTGCTGCTCCGTTTTGCAAACCGTTGAGATGAGGAAGTTCCCAACCCGAGTGTGCTTAGGAGGAATAACGCGGTCCCCAGAAGCAGAATCAGCGGATTGCCGACGAAGGGGATGTCGAACCACAATGTGCCGAAAACGGCGACTAGAGCGACTTCGGCCATTCCGACGATGAAGAATGGCAAGGTCTTGCCGAGGATGAACTCGGAAGGACGGATTGGCGACACCATGATTTGCTCGAGCGTGCCAGCCTCGCGCTCGCGCACAATCGCCGAGGCAGTGAGATTTATAATCACGACCAGCGTCAAGGTGCCGATAACGCCCGGCACGAAGAACCAACGGCCGTTAAGATTGGGATTGTACCAAGGACGCTGTTCGAGCGTCACCTGAACTGGTTTCGCGCCGTCTTGTCCATGGCCATGATTCATCAGCTCTGCGGCGTAATCCTGCGAATACTGGGCCACAATGAGATTGAGATAGCCAAGCGAGATCAAGGCGGTGTTCGAGTTGGTTCCATCCACGATAACCTGGATCGGCGCCGGCTGCCCTTTGCGCAGCAATGCGGCAAATCCTGGGTGAATGACGATCGCGACAGCGGCATCGCTGTTATTGATGGCGTTTTCGATCTCGGCGTCGGTCATAGCGTCTTTGACAATATCGAATTGGCCCGTGAACGAAAAATGCGAAATCAGGTCGCGGCTTTCCATGGTCTGGTCACGATCGAGGACGATAGTTGATACGTGGTAGACTTCGAAGGTTGCCGCGTACCCAAAGACCAGCATTTGGACGAGCGGCGGCACGATGAGGCGGAAGCGCTGCCATTTGTCACGCTTGAGCTCGATAAACTCTTTGATAAGGATCGGCAGGATGCGATCGAACATGGCCGCTCAATCCAAGGTCTTGCGAAAAGCCCGGGCAGCTAAAAACGCAATCACTACGGCGTAGATAATCATCGCCGAGATTGGCGCCCAAAGGTCCAAAATCCCCGATCCCTTGAGAAATACCGCTTTCAGGATCGTCACGTAATAGCGCGCAAAGACGAGATAAGTGACGGCTTGTACCGCCGGCGGCATCTGATCGATCGGGAACGCGTAGCCGGAGAGTAGCGAAGTCGGCAGCAGGGTCACCAAAAGGCCGATCTGAGCCGCGCCGACTTGGCTGCGAATCGCCGTCGAGATCAGGTATCCGATGCCAAGAACGACGATTAGAAAGAGTGATGTGGTCAAGAAAAGCGTCACCAGCGTGCCGCGGAAAGGGACATCGAACCAGAAGACCGCAAAGACGAGGCAGAAAACCGCATCGAGCAGCCCGATGGCGAAATAAGGGATCAGCTTTCCCAACATCATTTCGATTGGCGTCACCGGCGTCGAAATCAGCAGTTCCATGGTCCCGCGCTCCCATTCCCGGGAGATCGTCAGCGAAGTCAACTGGGCGCCGACGAGGGCCATGATGAGCGCAACAATGCCGGGAATGATGAAATCCCGGCTTTCCAGGTCCTCGTTAAACCAGACGCGCGACTGAACAAGCACCGGTTGAACTCGGCAACACCGGATTGCCCTGAGCACTGGCCGCGTCAAGCTGCACATTGCTCGAAAAACCGGCGACGACCGCCGTCGCATAGCCGATCGCGATATTGGCGGTGTTATCGTCGGTGCCATCGACGATGGCCTGGACCGAGCTATGACCCGCGTCGCTCAAGCGTTCGGTGAAATCGTTTGGGACAACGATGGCTAGCCGGCAATCTCCGCGATCGAGGGCTGTTGTAAGATCGCGATAGGTGTGCAGGACATGAACGATCGAGAAATATTGGGATGCTTGGAACTGTTTCAGCAAAGATTGACTGTTCTGACTGTTTTCGCGGTCGAAGGTGCAGACGGGCAGATGTTTAACGTCGAGATTGACGCCGTAGCCGAGCAGGATCATTTGCATAAAAGGCATCAACAGCGCGATCATGAGGCTGCGGGGATCGCGCCAAATCTGGAGCAGCTCTTTGGTCGCAATGGCCTTGAGACGCCGTAATCTCATGGCCGGATTCCGGCGAGCGCCGGTTTAGCACCAACCAAATGCACAAAGACGTCCTCCAAAGTCGGCTCGATCCGTTGGATGCGGCTGACGTTCAGCCCGCGTTCTGCCAAGAAACGTGGTAGCGCCTCAAACTCCTTGGCGGCATCGTCAACCAGAATATGAAGGGAATTGCCGAAGGCAGCGACATCGCGCACGCCACCCGCCTCCTGAAGTGCCGCGATGACAGAGCCCAGTTGCTCGCATTCGAGCAATAGGAGGTCACCACCTAATTGCCGCTGTCGAAGTGCCACCGGACTTGCCATGTCGATCAAGCGGCCGCGATCGATGAGGGCCACGCGGTTGCAATACTCTGCTTCATCCATGTAATGCGTCGAGACCAGGACGGTGACCCCGTCGTCCGAGAGGGCGTGGATGAGATCCCAAAACCGCCGCCGCGATTCCGGATCGACGCCCGAGGTTGGTTCGTCGAGAAAGAGAATCGGCGGACGATGAAGAATGGCACAACCCAAGGCAAGACGCTGCTTCCAACCGCCCGCGAGCTCGGCGACCAAGGCATTCTCGCGACCATTCAGCCCCGCCATCTCAATGGCAAAACCGATACGCTCGGTCAGCAGCGCCTTCGGCACTCGATAAATGCCACCGAAAAAGCGCAAATTCTCAATGACCGTGAGGTCGGCGTAGAGCGAAAACTTTTGCGACATGTATCCAATGTGCTCACGCACCTCTTCGGGATTGCGAGCGACATCGATGCCAGCGACAAAAGCTTTGCCCTCGGTGGGTGTCAACAGCCCACACAGGATCCGAATCGTGGTCGATTTTCCGGCGCCATTTGGACCGATGAAGCCGACGATCTCGCCGCGGCCAATACTGAAGCTAACATCGTCAACCGCCGTGAACGCTCCGAAGCGCTTAACGAGCCGCTCGGCTATGATCGGTGCGGTGTCGGGTTCGCCGTCGGTCATCCGCGTCCCTTCTCTTTCAAGAGCGCTACGAACAGGTCCTCGATGCTCGGTTCTGCCTTGACGATTTGCGTGAAGGAAATGTCCGCTGTCTGCAAAGCGTCGCGCAATTGAGGAATGCGGCGGGTATCATCGTCCACGACGGCGTGCACGCCGTCCCCCACCAGCAAGATGCCCGACACGCCTTCGACCTGGGCGACGATATCCCGCGCTGCACGCGCTTGCGTCGAGATGATTCTGATTAGCGCCCCGGGCATTTGCTCCTTAAGTCGGCGTGGCGTATCGCAATACTTTTGATGGCCGTGATGCAATAGAACGAGGCGTGTGCAACGCTCAGCTTCGTCGAGATAGGCCGTCGAGATGAGGATGGTGACGCCCGTCTCACGCAGGGAATAGAGAACGCGCCAAAAGTCGCGACGCGATACGGGATCGACACCCGTCGTCGGCTCGTCGAGCAAAAGCACCTTCGGCGTATGAATGAGCGCGCAGATGAGCCCCAATTTCTGTTTCATGCCGCCAGAAAGTTGCCCGGCGAGGCGGCGGCGAAATTCCTCCATATTTGAAGCGGCAAGCAAGGGAGCGACACGCTCTTCGCGCAACGCCCGCGGAACCTCAAAAAGATCGGCGTAAAAGCGGATGTTCTCGTCAACCGTCAGGTCTTCGTAAAGGCCAAAGCGTTGCGGCATGTAGCTCAGATGCCGCTTCGCACGCTCCGGGTCCGCAATCACGTCGACCCCGTCGATGAAAATCGTGCCGGAATCGGGCCGCATCACTGCGGCCAGCATGCGCATCACCGTCGTCTTACCGGCACCGTCCGGACCAACAAGACCGAATATTTCTCCGCGCTCGATCGAAAAATCGATGTTCTCGGCGGCACGCACGCCGCCGAAGCACTTGATTAGACCGTGAGCCTCAATTGCCGCAACGGATCGCACGTTCATAGCGGCGGGAGATCAATCTTTGCGTCCGCGGGCATGCCGGGGACGAGTTCGTGTGTCGGATTGTCGATATCGATTTTGATTCGGTAAACGAGCGTCACCCGCTCGGTATGAGTTCTCGACGGTCTTTGGCGTGAATTCGGCCTCTGACGCGATAAAGGAGATGCGCCCCGGGTACTTCTTCCCCGGATAAGTATCGGTGGTGACGGTCGCCGAGGTGCCGAGGCGGACCCGGCTAATGTCGGTCTCGTTGATATAGGCCCGCAGCCAAACGTGATCGAGATCCGCCAGTGTCGCAACTGGCGTGCCCGGCTGGACGATTTCACCCAGCTCCGCCTGACGAACGAGGATGACGCCGTCGAAGGGTGCCGTGAGCGTCGTGTAATCGAGGACGATCACAGCCATTTTCAGGGATTCCTCGGCATTCTTGATACTCGATTTGGCGAGATTGACGCTGCTGTCGGCTGCGACTGCCAGTGCCTGATCGCGACCGAGAGCGGCCTGCGCTTGCTTCAGTGCCGTTGCGGCTTGGTCCCGCGCTTGGGTTGTTGCGTTGCCGTGGCTCCAAAGCTCCTGGTACCGATCATTGTCCAGCTTTTTCATCGCGACATCGGCTTGGTCGCTGACGATGGTCTTCTGAGCCGCAACGAGATTTTGTTCTGCCGTATCGAGTTGATGCTGCTGTACTTCAAGCAAGGATTCCGCAATCGCAACCTGTTGCTGATAATCCGCGTCATCAACCCGGGCAATCAGAGTTCCGGCCTTGACTGATTGCCCTTCATCGAAAGGCAACTCGACGATTCGGGATTGCACGGTTTTGAAGCCGAGAACGCTTTCGTGGGCTTCGATGTTGCCCGATACGATAAGCTCATTGCTCGGCTTCGATAGGCCGAGCCAATCCTCCCATTTATCGGCCCAACGGTACGCCCCGCCGCCGGCGACGAGAAAAACGGCGAAAAGAGCTACGGCTTTCTTATCTGCCATTACCAAACGCCGCGGCTGTAAGGGCCGCATGGTAGTTAAGATTTACTCTCGCATGGAACTTCATCAAATATATTATCGGCTTGCAGCAGTATCGAACTCCTTGATCTAACTCAAGGCCTTGTCGATCGGCATGCAAAATAGGCCCTAAGAACCTCAGTTCGACCATACGGAATGAGGTTTTTGGCACGGACACCACCGCCGGACGATCTGCCGTGGTTGATCTGGCGCAATGTGCTGGTGTGGCCTTCACTCCATTTTGGTCAAGAAGCTCGGGAGCCCTCTTTCCGTCGGCGCTTGCGGCAGACGGAAACATGGCGCTCATCAAGCACACGGCGTCGTCCGAACGGTGGGCGCTCTCGGCAGCAGAGATTTGTCTTTCGCGCGAGGTCAATGCCGCGCTGTCGGTAGTGGCGGAGTGGGAATGGCGCATTGCATTTCACAGTCGCAATGCGGCGCATTCCGGGGCTACGCGCAACTAGATGATCGAAGCCGGCTTTCAGGCAATAGTCATGCATGGCGGCCCGGCATTCATGTGACTGACCCCATTGCTGCATGCCGTGGCTGAAATTGTGCCTGTGGCCAGCCATTGAGTTTGGCCTTGCAATTTCCTAATCTTCGCGGATCGCATGGGAGGAAACCATGACCAACTATCGGCTTATTCTTTGCCCTATCGATTTCTCGAAACCATCACGCCATGCATTTGAAACAGCCCTCGATCTCGCAGAACGTCTAAAGACAGGACTGCACGTCCTTAACGTATATCAATTGCCGGCAGCCGCAATAGCGCAAATAACTCGTGGCTTGGCCGAGCAGTTGAGGGATTTCGAGGCCGTCATTGAGGACCAATTGCAGAAGCAATTGGCAGAGTTTGTCAGTAACATCGAGACTCACGGCATCAAGATCGTAACGCGCCTCCGCGAAGGAATTCCCTACGTGGAAATTGTGCAGGCCACAAAGGATCTCGGTGCAGATTTAATTGTCATTGGGACTCACGGGCGAACAGGACTTGCCCATTTGATGTTGGGCAGCGTTGCCGAACGCGTACTCCGCACGTCGAACATTCCGGTCCTTTCGGTGCGATGCGGATAATAATCACTTTGCATGGAACGAAGCGATGCATTCTTCGTAGGGCGCGGCCATGGGCGTTGCCTGCTCGTTATTGGATTAGAGAAATAGGCATTGCATCCCTTGACCCGCAGGCTCGTGGTACCAAACCCGCAGAGGTGTGAATAGGCGCACAACTTTTGCCCGCCCCTTCCGTTATTCCCGCCGCCTTCGATTCGCGAGGAGAAACCCGAATTGCCGGCGGCGATTCCGCCCGGTCCCGATAATCCGCTCGGCGACTATGCGGTCTATCTCGGCTGGCCGGGCTGACCGATTTCACGGAACCAACAAGCCGGCCGGCGTCGGCCGCCGGGTCAGTCACGGCTGCATCCGCCTTTATCCCGAAGACATCGCAGCGCTCTTCCAGCGCGTCGCGATTGGAACGCCGGTAACCGTCGTCAACCAACCGATCAAGCTCGGCTGGGTTGGAAACGACCTATTCCTCGAAGTCCATCCGAGCCCGGCAAAAATCGACCAAATCGAGGAGCGCGGCACATTCGCGCCCGAAGCCATCGACGGGCTCGATCAACTGGTCAGGAGCGTCGCCGGTTCCAAAGTGGACCGTGTGGGCTGGGATCGCGTGCTTGAGATCGCCAAAGAGCGTAGCGGCATTCCCGAGCGAGTCACGCGATGAAGCCGGCGTCGGGCACTGCCCGTGACCGGGCAGCTCCCGTCGCCGCAATCACCATTTATTTGCGCAGCTTCTGGCCGAAGATCCGATCGGCTTTGTCGGCCGCGGCCTGAGCGCGATCGCTCGCGGCCTTCGCATCCGCCGCCGCCTTCTGCGCGGCATCCGCCGACGCTGTCGCGCTGTCGGCGGAATTCTTGGCCGCCGATTTAGCCGCTGCCGCGCTCTGCTGAGCGGACGCTGCGGCGCTCTCTGCCTTGGCGACTTCGGATTTCAGCGATTGGACGTCGCTGCGTAACGCGTCTATGTCCTTCTGGCTTGCGCATGCTCCGAGAAAGAGCAGCGGCAGAACCAGGATCAACGGCTTTGCTTGAACAAGAAACGATTTCATTGACTGGCCTCCGATTTTTCTGACATCCATCGAGCGTTCGTTGCGACTTCATCCCGAGCCGGATTGGCTCGATGAGCCCCGAAGCGGCATTCATAAAAAAATAGAGCCGCGCGAGGCGGCTCGTAATGATCCAGATCAAATGAAGAATATTTAAGGAAGGATATCGATGGGCGTGCCGTCGTCGACAAGACGCCAGATCTCATCCATTTCTGAATTAGAGACCGCGATACAACCGTCCGTCCAATCCCATTTTGTTTGATCGGTTCCGATCTCCTCGGCGCCTTTCGGCAAACCGTGGATACATGATATCGCCGCCCGGAGATACATTCAGATGCCGCGCCTGTTTAATGTCACTGGCGTCGGGATAGGAGATATGAATCGAACGGTAAAACCGGCTTTTCGCATTCCGCCAATCCAAAACGTAATGACCTTCGGGCGTGCGGCCGTCACCGGCCCGATTCTTCGGCCGCACCGGATCTCGGCCAGGTGCCACGCGAAATGTGTCAAGAACGGTGCCCCCGTTGAGGATCAGCAAGACGTGTTTGGATTTGAGGACAAGGAGCCGGTCAGCCTTGAGGCCGGCCGGAAGCTGAACCGCGGCATTGGCGTTGTGAGCGTTTACAACCGCTGCTGCGGCAATGATTGCCAGCCCCTGCCCCACTACCCAGCCTTTGACCGTGCCCAGCATGAAACGACCCCTGGATTCAGGATCGTACCACAGCCTGGACTAGGCAACCCCGACGTCGGGCCCTCCATCCTGGCAAGCACCAAGCACTTCTGCCTCGCAACGCTAAAGACAATGAATACCCAAGCCCAATTCCGCCAAACTTCGGGATCAGGAGACTAGCGCGAACCATGCCACTATTTTCCTCGATGGCGAGACTGCAACGAGTGACCATTTACCTATAAGGCGCAGGAAACGACGAGATAGTGGGCGGCTGACGAATTCCACGAACCTGTCCTCGCAAGAGGTGTTTCAACCTCTCAACTGCACAGTTGCATTTCACGTAGAAATCCGGATCAAAGTCATCAGATGGCCCGAAACGCCATATGCGCATATGCCACATCCGCTTGACGACGATTGGCCACGATTAAAGCAGGTTGGCGAGGCTTTGGACTGTGCGAACAAGGCAGAAGATTTTCAGATAATGGGAATGCGTTGTCGAGAATGCCTTTTGGGGATTAGTTCGTGCATATTTAAAGATCTGCCGAACCAACATGAATTGACTCAGATCAATGGCGGTCGGCCCTATATCGATTAAAATTTTTATTTGAGATTCTTTCGCATGGCCAAAAACTACCAAGGCGGTGGATCGTCATCGCCGAAAGACAAAGCGATCCACTCAGCGAACCTCGGTCCCAGCGGTACCGGAGCACGCTGTATTGCTTCGGACGGCCTTAAATCTGGGCTTCCGTCAGAAAACTCCCAATCCAGCAAATCTTCGGTTCGTAAGGATCTGCAAGCTGGCGCGCCAAGAGACGCAGCCACTTGGCCGTTTGCCTGGCCACTGCAATTCGACCGAATCTTTCCCGGCATGGATGATTTTATGTCGGCGTTTACCGCCCGACGCGCGACGCCGCAGGCTTCCGCCGCTTCGCGTGCGCCCGGCGCCAGCGAGCCGATCGAGCCGCCGCCGAGCGTCGACCGCCTCGTTCAAACCGCCTTGGGCAAGACGACGTTCTCGATTTCGCCGGTGTCCCTGGCATTGGCCTATTTCGATTGGGCGACTCACTTGGCGATGTCTCCGGGGAAACAAGCCGCGCTGTTCGAGAAGGCCGCGCGCAAGACCGCACGATTTGCGGTTCACGCGATGCGCGCGCTCGCCGATCCTGCCGAAACTTCCTGTATCGAGCCACTCGCTCAAGATCGCCGCTTCGATCATCCGGCGTGGCAACAGCTTCCCTATCGCTTCATTTACGAATCGTTTCTCCTGACCCAACAATGGTGGCACAACGCGACCACCGGCGTTCACGGCGTTTCCCGCCACCATGAACAAGTGGTTTCCTTCGCGGCACGGCAGGTTCTCGACGTCGTCTCGCCGGCGAATTTCGTTGCTACGAATCCCGAGGTCTTGGCGGTCACTATCGAGCAAGGCGGGAAAAATCTGGTGCAAGGCGCCGTCAATCTGATTGAGGATTGGGAACGGGCCGTTGCCGGGCGCCCGCCCGTCGGCAGCGAGACCTTTCAGCCGGGCGAACGCGTGGCTCTGACGCCCGGTGCGGTTGTTTACCGGAACCCGTTGATGGAGCTTATCCAATACAAACCGGCGACATCGGAGGTTCACGCCGAGCCGGTTCTGATCGTGCCCGCCCCGATCATGAAATATTACATTCTCGATCTCTCGCCCCAAAATTCTCTCGTCAAATATCTGGTCGATCGCGGTCACACCGTCTTCATGATCTCGTGGCACAATCCGGGCCCGGACGATCGCGACCTCGGCATGGCCGAATACCTGAGCCTCGGGATCATGCCGGCACTCGAAGCGGTCAAGACGATCGTACCGGAGCGCAAAGTCAATGCCGTCGGATACCGCTTGGGCGGCACGCTGCTTTCGATCGCCGCGGCACAGATGGGACATGACAAAGAGGCCGATTTCAACACCGTCTCGCTTCTCACAACCCAGGTCGATTTCACCGATGGCGGCGAGCTCATGCTGTTCATCGACGAGAGCCAGCTCGCCTATTTGGAAGATTTGATGTGGGATCAAGGCTATCTCGACACCAAGCAGATGTCGGGTGCGTTTCAGCTTTTGCGATCGAACGATCTGATTTGGTCGCGGGGCGTGCACGACTACCTTCTGGGCCGGCGCACGCCGATGACCGATCTTATGGCCTGGAACGCCGACGCCACGCGGATGCCTTACCGCATGCATAGCGAGTATCTGCGCCGGCTGTTCCTCAATAACGATTTGGTGGAAGGGCGGTATGAAGTGGCGGGCCGGCCGGTCGCCTTATCCGATATCCATGTGCCGATCTTCGCGGTGGGAACCGAAACCGATCATGTCGCGCCTTGGCGTTCGGTCTACAAGCTCAACTTGCTGTTCGAGGCGCCGGTGTCCTTTGTCCTGACGAGCGGCGGCCACAATGCCGGGATCGTCAGCGAGCCGGGCCATCCGCGCCGCTTCTACCGCCTGTCCCATCGCGAAAGCGGCGGCCGTTACATCGATCCGGAAACGTGGTATGCGACCACACCCCGCATCGAAGGATTCTGGTGGCCAGCTTGGGTCGAGTGGCTGGAAGCCCACGGCACACGCAAAAAAGTAGCGCCGCCCGGTCTTGGCGCGGCGGACAAGGATTATGTGCCGCTGGCACCTGCCCCCGGCACCTATGTTTTCGAGGTCTAACGCGCGCGAAGTCCGGCGCGGATAGGCAGTTCCCGCGACGCCGTGATCCTTGAGCCAAGCCGGCATCCGCGCCCAAGCGTCTTCGGCCTGATCAGGCCGGTAGCTAATACCAAATTCTGCCGAACGCGGCCACGGGATGAAACTCGGCCACATTGACTCGCGTCAATCCGGCTTACTCGCCCTTCAAGGGATAATTCCTCGATCGGCTCAGTGCAGCAAGAAGATGGGAATATCAGCGTGATCGAGAAAAAACTGGGTACAACCGCCGAAGATCAACTCCCGCGCCCGCGAATGTCCATAGCCACCCATTACCATGAGATCAGCGCCGTGTTCCGCTGCGGTTAGGGCAATTTGTTCTGCAGTGGGGCGCCCCGTATTGGCAACAAGGTGCGCTTTGGCGCGAATTCCATGCCATGCCATCTGGTGAGCGATGTCGCGCAAGCTTTCGAGCGATGGCTCTCCGTCTTCATCGATGGCCACGAACACGACGCGCTTGGCCTTTGCCAACAACGGGAGAGCGGCGGTAACCGCCCGCGCCGCTTCGGGCGTTTCTTTCCAGCATACCATCACAGTACCGAGCAGCGTGCGCGGCGCCTTCGCTGGCGCGATAAGCAATGGGCGCCCGCAAGTCAGTAATAACTGCTCCAACAAGTCGAGCGGGAGACCGCTGGGCCGCGTGGTGCGACCCAAGACGACCAACTCGTTGTGTCGCGCGCGTAGCGTAATTCGCTCAAGGGCATTGTTCTCTTCCTCGCGCCAGCTCGCGGTGACGGTATCCAGCTTGCTTGGTCGTTCGATCACATCGATCTTCATCTGCTTGCAGAAGGCACCGAAATGGAGCGATGCCGCGGCGGACCGCTTCGCCTCTTCCTGCTGCAACCGGACAATCGCGTCTTCGATAGCGCGCCCGCGGGCAAATGCGATGTGAGGCGTGTAGAGTGCCGCTTCCCCAGCGCCAACCCGCACGTGAAAAAACTCGAGATGGGCGTGCAGCGGCCGCGCCGCGCAAAGCGCCGTCTGGAAGACGGCGTGATCCATTTCGCTGCCGCCGGTCGGCACAAGAATCGTTTTCATAATTGTCCCATCCTAGTCGTTGCATTTGAAATGACATAGCCGCTGGAATCTTTCGTGCCGCCGCAAAAGAGCTGAAGCGGAAGGGATGCGAGTTCTCAAAGCCTCTGCGGTGCGCGTTGATATAATGGCCAGAATCTTCAGCAATTCTTCGCCGATCTTCGCTTCAGCGGACCATCAATTTGATCGACTGCCGCGCCACTGGAAAGCGATGCGTTTGTTCCAATGCATCGATTCCGCTCCCTTTTACTCGAACGCTTCGCCGTCATGGTCAACTGGGGCAAAGGTTAAGGATCGGCGTCTCCTCCGCTTGATCGACTTACGGTACACCATACGCTTGCCGCTGCAGGGGGCCTTGATTCAGATCGGCCAGATGAAAGCCAAATCTCTTGTTTCGTTGGCGAATTACGGAACGGCGTCGGCCACTGCTCGTAATGGAAGAAAAAGTTCGTAGCCGGGTTTGTGACATAGATCAAATGTTAAAGGGTTGTTTGTCCGTTTCCTTGGTGAGCGGGATTCCGTGGGATACAGATAGTGGCATCTGGGGCTCTAAAGCTGAAAGGCAAAGGCAAGGCGAAGGCCACTGTCCTGCGGGGATTTCGGCGGCAATCGTAGCCGCAAAGGGCAACGCAATCCTTCGCATAGCGCCGATATCAAAGCCTCCCTCGCGGTCGTGGCAATTGGCGCATCGGCCGGTGGGCTCGATCCGATCGGCCGTTTCTTGGCGGCGATGCCAGCAGACAGCGGCTTGGCCTTCGTCGTGATCCGGCACCTCGATCCGACAAGCAAGGGCATGTTGTCAGAGCTACTGGCCAAGTGATCTGCCCTTGGAGCATTCGACTATCAACAGGCCAAGGGCGAGTTGATGGTCAAGAAAGGTTAACCGCAACATTAGATCTGCTGCCAGGGACCGCGTTTCGGCACCATCGTTCCCATATTGGGCGGGGTTGCTGTACCCCCACGATTCCAGACGTTATAGGCCTGGACCTGTTGCACCGGAGTGCGGCACAATTATTGAGAATGCGGTGCCCGGTACCGCGGAAATCTCTGGGTTTTCCGAGATAATTTAGGGTTCCTGGCGCCCCAGATCAGTTATTGATTTCAAAGGATATTCTTCGAAAAATCGTGAACGCCAGTTCGCGAAGAGCGATCGCCAAATCCGAAGCGATGCGCGGCCTCGGACTTCAGATCGATGTTGGTGGGCATGTTGTGCTGAATGACGACGATCGGGCGTCGATCATTCCGGTTCGTTGCACCCTGAGGAGTATTCAGGGTTGCCGCTCGATGCCGAGGCTGGATCCGATTACATCCATGCATGCTACCACAACGTGGCCATCACGGCGATGGAGCCCTTTCCACTTGGCACGCATAGGTGCGCAAAGGAAAGGACCCACTGATGGGATCATAAAACTCGTTGCTGATCAGCTTGCTGAAATTCAGAGAATTGCCATCTGCACCTGCCGAGTCATCCGCCTTGTCGGACCAGCCGAATTGAGCGCAAACGACATCCCTTTCGAGGCTTCGATTGAATTTTACGCGTGCCCGGATAGCACCTTGGGGAGAACGAATGATTACCCAGTCAAGTTCCCTAATGTCGCGAACTTTCGCCGTATCAGGATGCACCTCGATCAGTGGATCGGGCATTTTGTCGCGCAGACTGGAGAGATTCCGAAACTGACTATGGCAAAACTGGATCCATTTGGCCGACGTCAGCCTCAACGGAAAGCGCGTCCGCCATTCCGGATGTTGTTCCGCGCTGGCGGCGGGCGCCACATAATCCGGCAAAGGCGACTGGCCGATATCGCGCAAGGTCTGTGAATAGATTTCGACGCGGCCGGTGGGCGTGGCAAAACCACGATGCGTGTATTTCCGATATTCCGTCGAGAGGGGAAGCGCGATGCCTTCCGGTCGCGCCCGCAGCATCTCCAGCGTCACGCGTGACGGCTCCAGCATGTACCCGATGCCCGCGTCGATATCGCCATTGAAGAATTGGTCTTTGAGACCCAGACGCTTCGCTAGCTCAAAAACGATCCATGTATCCGAGCGGGATTCGCCGCGGGGCGGCACGACCGCGTTACGTAACTGCAAGAGCGCGTCGGCTTCCTGGCCGACGCGAAATCCGTCCGCTATCCCTTCCCGCTCCCATGCCGACGATACCGGCAACACCATGTCGGCTTCGGCGGCCATCGGGGTGAGGAATAGATCGCAGTGAACATAAAAATCCAGCTTTCGCAGCGCGCGCACCCCCTCTTCGGGGCTGGGGCGGCTGAGCAGAAGATTAGATCCGAAGGCCACCAACCCTTTTACCGGGTACGGCTGCTCCTCGAGAATGGCGCGATACAACTCACGTGTCGTGATCCAGCCGTCTTTCGCGGGACCGAGGGGGCGTTCCGTCATCCCGAGGGTCTTGGCCTGCTGCGCGGGAGAGATGAGCTCGCGACCGAATACGTCGTTCAATTTCGGCTTGGCGAAATAGGTATTCCCACCCGGCGCATCGATGTCGCCAGTGAGGGCATACAAAAGGCACATCGCCCGGCTGGTCTGCGTCGCATTGGTACTCTGCCCGACGCCCGACCATGCGTAGTAGGAAACCGGCCTGTGCGCATGCAGCATTTCCGCAACAACTCGAATCTGTTCGGCCGGCACACCCGTGATCTGCTGCGTTCTCTCCGCGGAATATGTCCGGCACAAGCTGGCATATAATTCGAACGCCGGCCGGCAAGCTATCCGGCCACGCAATGTGTCTAATTCAAACGCGCCAAACAGGGAAAGGTGACGTGACGATGCGTCCGGTTGTGATCCGGGACCGCAAACCACAGGCCGCCCGGCCGATCCGTCCCATGCCACGTAGCGGTCTGCACGGCCATTTTCTTCCAAATCGGATTCGACGACATAACGTCCATCGTCATCCCGAATCAGAAACGGGCCGTTGCTCCAGGTGGAGATAAAATCGCGATCATACCATCCGTTTTCAATCATCACGCCGGCGATGCCCAACGCCAGTGCGCCATCCGTACCCGGCCGCACTCGCAGCCACTGGTCAGCCTTATGTGCCAGTCCCACCTGCCGTGGATCGATGACGACAAGCTTCATGCCACGCTTCTTCGCTTCGGCGACCGCCGAGGCTTGCGCCAGCCAGCAATTGGTAGGGTTGAATCCCCACAACACCAGGCAGCCGGTGCGCTGGAAATCCGGCACGCCGCTATCGGCGCCAAAGGTGAAGGCGGTGGCGTAATCCTTGTGCCAGTTGCAGATATGGGTCGTCCCGACCGTGTTGGGGCTGCCAAAACTATTGATCAGACGATAGATCCAGGGCATTGCGTCGCCGATCGCTGTACCGCTGGACGTGGTGACACTGAAGGCGACGGCTTCAGGGCCGAACCGCTTCGCCGTTTCCTTCATGCGGTGGGCGGTGAAGCTCAGCGCCTCTTCCCAGGAAATGGCTTGCCACCCTGCGTCGGGATCGCCCTTGGGGCGGGTTCTTTTAACCGGCGTCAGCAGGCGATCGGCGCTGTTGACAAGCTCGGGTGCTGCCTTTCCTTTGATGCAGAAATTCCCGCCGGTCGGATGGTTCGGGTCCGGCTCGACCTTGGTCAAAACACCATCTTCGACGGTGGAAATACACCCGCAGTGTGAGATGCACAGCGCACAGTATCCTCGGATCCGCTGCACGGTCATGGGACATCGTCCGTATCGACAATCCAATACGAAAATGTGAGCCCCTTTGCCTCGGCAATCAAGTCGTCGGTGCTGTGTGGCAAAGTGCGGATTCCGATGAAGTCGCCCGGGCTCTTCCGTGAACCTACTTCTCTTCATCGTCCGTCCTTCCAATAAGGCCGGACTCTAACTCCCCGTGGAGAAAAATCTTAGTGGCAGGTCAATTCACTTCGTGCGCGTAACTGCGACTTCACGAAGACTTAATTTTGCCATCGGAGAGGTGAGCCTACGGGAAACGGCCAAGGCCCATGTGTTTTGGATTCGTGCACATGCAGACAAACTTCGATATCGCGCAGACTCGCGGTACGTCAACTGCGCGAACGCCATGTGTCAATGACCCCGAACGCCTTGGCGAGCGTGCCCTGGATGATGTCCACCCGGTCCGCGACACCTTTGCGCTCGGCCACGCCGCGGCCGCGCGGGCCGTACATCCCCACCGCGTGAACCTCCTCGAGGAAGGTGAGCGCACCGAAGACCACCAGCTGCGTCTACCATTGGGCTACACCTGTCTATTTAGTCGACCTCGTCAAAATCGATGTTTGTCCCTTCGGGTGACATGCCACCAGATCACAACAACCGGCCGCGCGTGTAGAGCGACCAGGAAGGGCTTGTTGACTGCGCTGGCTGTCGAGCCATGTGCGAGAAGACTCGCGGGGTGCCTTTGGCTGCTCATGCTGCCGCGTAAGGCGCGATGCTTTCGGCAACAGAATCGGCGACATGTTCCTTGGAAATAACGCCGACGACGTTTTCGGCGCGCGGGATTCCGGTTCCGCTCACCACGATTGCCATCGCGGCTCTGTGCTGCCACATGCGCCGGATGATATCGAACGCCACGTCTTCCTCATGGGCGATGGTGAAATTCTGCCGCGAAATCTCGCCGAGAGTTATATTGGTGGAAGCCATTTCGAATCCGCGGCGAAACCCCATATTGATGCGCTGGACGCCGACGATATGGCCCTCGCGGGTGACGACGATATGCATGATTTTCCCCTGATATTCCGGCGTTTTCAGGAATTTGTCGAAACGCATTTCGGCGGGAAGTACGGCGATGTCGCGGTCCATCACTTCATTGGCATGGCGGACCAGGAACATGTTGGCATGTAGCGCCTTCGGAATGAAATGGCGGCGGGCAAGCAACTTGATGGTGTAGATATTTTCCCGCGACAGCATGCGGCGCACGCCGATGCTGAGCGCCACCGCAATGATCATCGGCATGACGATATCGTAATTGCGGGTCATTTCGAAAATCATCGTGACCGCAGTCATCGCCGCCCCGGTTCCGCCACCCACCATCGCCGCCATTCCAACCATGGCAAAGGCAGGAACGCTGATCCCGAGCGACGGCGCGATCGCCGCCGCCAGCGCCCCGAAGGCGCCGCCGAGAGTTGCGCCCATAAACAGCGACGGCGAAAAAATGCCGCCTGAGGAGCCCGAACCGAGGCTGAGGAGCGTCGCCGTCAGTTTGCAGCAGAAGAGCAGCAGCAACAATGGAAAGGCAGCGATCGTTCCCATCAGTACCGATTCGACGGTTGCATAGCCGACACCCTCGACGAAGTAATGGCCGAGCGAAACGAACAGGGCATAGATCATCAGGCCCATCGCCAGCATGCCGATGGAATGACGCAAATAGGGATTCGTAATGCGCCCGAACAGCGCCTCGCTGCGATGCAGGCCCTGAATGAAGACGGTGGCGGCGAGGCCAGTGATCACGCCCAGAATTGCGTAGAGCCCCAAAGTGAACAGCGATTCCGGGTGATAGGACAAAGCCGGTAGCGATGGCACGGCAAAAGCCGGCGCCAATCCCACATAGGCGCGGGCAATGAAGGTCGCGGTCCCGGTGGCCAGGGCCACGGGCAAGAACGTGCGGACGCTGACCTCCGGCATCATCAGTTCAATCGCGAACATGACACCGCCGATCGGGGTATTAAACGTCGCCGCGATACCGGCACCCGCACCGGCCGCCACCAGCGTGATCCGCTGCCACGCGGCCATGGGAATGATTTGGCCGAGAGTCGAGCCGAGAGACGAACCGATTTGGATGATCGGGCCTTCGCGGCCGACCGAGGAACCGCTGCCGATGGATAGCGCGGAAGCGAGCGATTTGATGGCGGCGACCACCGGGCGGATCCGGCCTTCGCGGTAGTAGATTGCGTCCATCACCTCCGGCACCCCATGCCCGCGCGTCTCCGGCGCGAATTTGGTGACGAGGAATGTGACGCCAAGTCCACCGATAACGGGGACAAGGATGATGAAAGCCCCCCACGGGCTTGGTGCCGTGAACGTGTTGGCATCGTAGATCGGCGACAATTTGCCGAGAAACATCAAATTGTGGACAAAGCCGATGAGGGCGCGAAACAGGACAGCGCCGAAACCTCCGAGCACGCCCAAGCCCACCGCAATGAGCGAGAGCCAATGCAGGCCGATAGGCTGATTGATGGTTAAGCCAGTGTCGCGTTTCATCACCATTCTTCCGATTACACGTGAGAAAGTATAACCGCGCCGCTTGTCGGTGGACGGCAAGGCATAGGAAAACCCCCAAACGTGCGCGGATCTAATCTCGCTGAAAGTTATCCATGGTGCCTACACTCAGGCCCGAGCCAGACGGTCCTTGCGGACATTTGACCCAGATCCTGATCTCGGCCTTCTGCACTCTGTAACGTGCCTGGGAGTTTACCGTTCGGTTCAATACATTGACCTTCACATCTTGCCAAGTGAAACCACGCGCTGTTCGACCAAAACCTGTGAGTGGCTTCGCTCCAAATTAACATAATCATCAACTTTCACTGACGATCAGAGCCGATACATGGACGTGCATATGCGCAGAGGTTTGTTATGTGCGCCTCGTGTGGGCCTTGCGCGGGCTCTGATCCGCGAGCGCCTCGGCACCTGTGACCAGATCGAGCAATTCGGTGGTAATCTCGGTCTGTCGAGCTTGCTGCGCAGACTGACGCAACTGAGAGAGCTTCTTCGTCACGTTGTCGTGCGCGGACTCCATGGCCGTGAAGCGCGCTGCATTCTCGCTCGAAATGGATTCAACCGCCGCTTCGGTCAAAAGAGCGAACACATATTCCGCGATGAGCTTTTCCAGCAACGGCCGCGGCGCCAGATTGTGCAGTGGTCCCTGACGCGGTTGCTTGAGGGCCAGCGAAGCGACATCGAGCGGCAAAAGCAGATGCCGCTCGATCATGGACGCGCCGCCTTGACGATAGCGGCCGAACATCACCTCGACGCGGGAGATTTCGCCTCGCGCAATGCGGACGTAAAGTTCGGTTGTGAGACCGTTAACAGTCTCGGGCGCACTGGCCAGCCGCGTTGCCATCGGCCTCATCCAACTTGCTTGCCGCCCGCGCTCAAGCGCAAGGGCGGCGCCACGGCTGCCCAGAACGAAGAGCAGGTCGCGGGCTTCGAGCACGGCTTCCGCAGCTTCGACAAGACGTTCATTAAAGCCGCCGACAAATCCGTGCTCGGCCGCACAGAGAATGAGGGCCCGGCGTCCGCCTGCTTCCAATGTCTCGGATAGCGGCGGCATAAGAAGAAGGGCTGCACCGATCGCGTCTGCCATCGATTCAGCGTAGCGGCGGATGCCCGGAAGCGCACGTTGTGCCTCCTGCACACGCATGCCGGCGAGCGAGCGCATCGCGCCAACGATATCGAGTAACTCGTCCATGTTGGCAATATGGCCCTGAATGTCGGCAAGGCGGGTCATCGCCGAGCGCCCTCCGGCGCCGCGCTCGATGCCGCAACGGACCGTGCCAGCGCCGAGAGCGAAAGTTTAAGGCGATTACGAACATCATCGGGAAAGGCCTTCGCCTGATCATCGAGCGCCATGACCTCGGGACAATGCTCGGCCAGCCACGGCCGCAGGCCTGAACGAAACGCCTCCACCCGATCGAGCGGCACAGCGTCGAGCACGCCATCGGCCAGCGCACAAAGCAGAGCAACCTGCTCGCCAAGCGCGAGGGGCGCGAACTGGCGCTGGCCGAGCACGGCACGGATGCGCCTGCCGTGCTCGATCACCTTACGCGTGCGCTCGTCCACCATGGTGCCGAAGCGGGTAAACACCTCCAGTTCCAGGAACTGCGCATATTCGAGCCGCAGGCTTTCCGAGAGGGATTTGAGAACCGGCGCCTGCGTCTTGCCGCCGACGCGCGACACGCTTTTTCCCACATCGACCGCCGGTTTCTGATCTTCGTAAAAGAGGTGCGGATCGAGGTAAATCTGTCCATCGGTGATCGAGATAAGGTTGGTCGGAATGTACGCGCTGATGTTGCCAGCTTGCGTCTCGGCGATCGGCAGCGCGGTGAGCGAACCGCCCCCGCCTTCGGGCGCCAGTTTCGCCGCGCGTTCCAGCAAACGCGAATGAATGTAGAAAATGTCGCCTGGATAAGCCTCGCGTCCCGGCGGCCGGCGCAGCAGCAGAGAAACTTGGCGATAGGCTGCCGCGTGCTTGGTGAGATCGTCAATCACCAACAGCACGTCGCGCCCGCGCATCATAAAATACTCAGCCATCGTGCAGGCGGCGTAGGGGGTGAGCCATTGGAGACCCGGCGCCGCATCGGCTTCGCCGATGACGAACAAACAGCGCTCCGGCGCACCATAGTGGCGCACCGCCTCGATCACCCGCGCGACCGAGGACGCCTTCTGGCCGACCGCGGCGTAAACGCAGATCACATCGCTGGAGCTCTGGTTAATGATGGTATCGACGGCGATCGCCGTCTTGCCTGTCCCACGGTCACCGATGATGAGCTCGCGCTGGCCCCTGCCCAGTGGAATCATGGCGTCGATCACGAGAAGTCCGGTCGCCAAGGGCCGCGTCACCAGCGCACGATCGATGATTGCAGGTGCCGACTGCTCGACGGGTAGAAGTTGCCCGGTATCAAGCGGCTCGCCGCCATCGAGCGGAGCGCCGAGCGCATCAACCACGCGGCCCAGTAGCGCGTCGCCGACAGGAACACGCGCCACTTCGCCCGTACCATGCACAACGCTTCCAGCCGGGATTCCACTGGTACCGCCCAGCAATACGCATCCGATCGTTTCCTCGCCGAGATCAACAGCGAGGCCACGTACGCCGCCTTCAAATATCAGCAGTTCGTCGAGCTGTGTGTCCGGCAGGCCCTGTACCATCGCCACGCCGTCGCCGACCTGCACCACCCGGCCGACACGTTCGAGCTGTGGCTTGAGTGCGAGGGCGCCGATCCGTTGGCGGCCCTGGTCGAGCCAATCGCGAAGATCGTCAGTGAGCGTCGCCATGAACACCAATCTCTAAGCGCATGGCTGCCAGCGCGCCTTTCCATGAGAAGCGCAGAATAGCTGTTGGAAAATGCAGCTCGGCTCCCGCTACCAGCTCCGGGTCTGCCACGAACGCGATCGTGATGCCATCACCCAGGAGCCCGCGCAGCCGGGTGCGCCATATGTCGGCCGTCTCGGGCGGAAGCGGCGATGCGGTCGCCACCGTGAGAGCGCTGCCGTCCGTACACTGCCCGGTTAGTGTATCAAGCTCCGTCTTGGGGAGCGCCTTGAGGTGTTGTTCGATCCGCTCGATCCAAGCTTCCGCGCGAAGCTGCGCTGGCACCTCGGCCAGCAGTCGCCGAGCAAATTCCGCGCCAAGGTCAAGAGCACTGCGGCGAAGCTCGGCGAGGGCGTCTTCACGCTCTGTCCCCAGCGACTTGCGCGCTGCTTCAAGCAGCGCCTGCGCCTCACCTTCGGCCTGAGCGCGGCGGGTCTTTGCCGCTTCCTGCCCCTGGGCTGCGGCGGCCTTGAGCGCCGCTTCGCGCTCCGCCGCTATGCCGGCGCGCTCCAATTCAATCTGGGCGACATCAGCCTTCGCCTTGTCTTCGGCGGCTTTGGCGTCGTCGTACTGTTTTTGGACAGCGGCGCTGCGCGCGTCAATCAGGCGCAGCATCGGCTTATAAAGGAAGCGGTGCAGCAGCCAGACCAGGACCGCGAAATTGACGGTTTGCAGCGCCAGTGTCCACCAGTCGAAGTGCATGGTCAGCCCGCGTAGGGGTTGGCGAAAAGCAGCAGAAGCGCCACGACCAGACAGTAGATCGCCATCGTCTCGATCATGGCCAGACCGACAAAAAGCGTGCGCGAGATGGTCCCGGCGGCTTCGGGCTGCCGTGCAATCGCATCCATCGCGGCGGCGACCGAACGGCCCTCGGCCAGCGCCGGTCCGATCGAGCCGATCGAGACGGCAATAACGGCGCCGATGATACTGATGAGTTTCGGATCCATAATACCTCCTTTATGTTTTTCCAACGGGGCCAAGCGCGGCTCCAATGAAGACGGTCGCAAGTACAGTAAAGATGTACGCCTGCACGAGGCCGACCAGGATTTCGAGAGCCATGAGCGGGATCGGAACGAAGAGGCCTGCCAGGGCCACCACGAGCGCGATGACGAATTCGCCGCTCATGACGTTGCCGAACAGGCGCACCATCATGGAGAAGGTCCGCGTCACCTCGGAAATAATGTTGAGCGGAAGCATGATGAGCTTCGGCTCGGCAAAGCTGGCGAGATAGCCGGCGAGCCCGCGTGCCCGCACGCCGAAATAATGCACCGAAAAGAACACGATGAGCGCCAACGCTGCCGGCGTCTCAATCTTGCTGGTGGGGGCTTCGAACTCCCGGCAACACACCGGAAAGATTGGCCGTCACCAGAAAAATAAAGAGCGTGCCGAGCAAGGGAAGATAGGGTCGCGCATCCTTGCGAATGACATCCTCGATCTGCTGTGCGATGCCGGTGACGAGAAGCTCAAGCACGATTTGGCGGCGATCAGGGTGTAGCGCGAGCCGCCGCGTCACGAGCCGGCAAATGACGGTGAGTGCGAGCATGATGACCCAGGTCGTCACAACCGGCCGGGTGATCGCGACCGGACCAAGATGGAAGACAACAGTGCTGGCGAGCGGTGACGGCTGCATTATCCGACGCTCCGTGTGGTCCGTAGCGCTACCGTGCGCGCGAGGAGAAAGCCAACAAACATCGCGAGCAGGGAGGGGGCGCCGAGCTTTGCGGCAAGACCAAGAAGGATGATCGCCGCCCCGATGCGGCCCAGCGTCAGCGCTATGGGGGCCAACCAGCCGCCCCTCGCGGCAAGCAGCGTCGCGGTTCGGCGCAGGGCTGCAAAATAAACGAGCCCGAAGGCAAAGCCGATCACCGCCATCGTCATGGCAAGAGAAGAAATCGAGATGAGCGTTTCATGGGTCATTCGCTGTACATCCTCTTCCAGGCAAGTGTGCATCCGAGCGTAAGCCCCACCACGAGCAGGGCCAGGGTCCAGAAAATTCCCATATCGAAGTGCCGATCGAGCCAACGACCGACGAAAATGCCGATCAGTGTCGGTGTTACGATGGTCCAGCCGAGTGCACCGATCATCGCCAGGTTCTGGCCGAGCGAGCGCTCGCCCTCGCGCTGCCAGCGCGCGCGCCGCTGCTGGCGCGTCCTGACCGCTTCGTCGAGCAATTCGTGATTGCCGGGCTGCTGCGTCATTGCTCGGTACCATCGCGTTGTGTAACGCCCGGCCCGCCGGGAATGGCCGGTTCGCGTTCCGATTTGAGAAAACGGCAGATTTGCCGGATCGCCGCGAGATAAAGTCGTTGCGCATCGGTGCGGGCGGTCCGCTCTTCCTCGATCGCGCGGCGGAAGGATGCGAGCACTTCGGTTTCAAGGTGGTGCAGATCGTCACTGGCGATGGCCTCGCGCGTCGCGACCGCGATCGCCTCGCCGCCGCGCACTTCGAGCATGCCGCCCCGCACGGCCAGGTGATGTTCGGCCCCGGCCTGATCGCGCCAGCTCACCACGGATATGGAGAGCGCCGTCAGGAAATCGGCATGGCCCGGCAGGATACCAAAGACGCCGGTCTCGTCTTCGGCGCGAAGATGTGCGACATCAGGAGTCTCGACGACGATGGCGAGCGGCGTGGTAACGGAAAGTCTCACGACACCCCCTTCGCCGTCTGCGTTTCTTTGCGCCGCGCTTCGTCGAGGTCGCCCACCATATAGAGTGAACTCTCGGCCCAGTCATCGGCTTCGCCCTCCAGAATCGCGCGGCATCCAGCGAGAGTTGAATTCGAGCTCGACGGCGCGACCGGGCTTGCCGGTGAACGCAACGGTAACCATGAAGGGCTGGGTGAGGAAGCGCATGAGGCGCCGCGCCCGCTTCACGACGGTGCGATCTGCCGCGCTCAGCTCCTCGATACCGAGCAGCGCGATGATCTCCTGAAGCTCGCGGTAGTGGGTAATGGCTTTGCGAACATCCTGCGCGATCCGATAGTGCGCCTCGCCAAGAAGGCGGGGGTCGAGCAAACTCGAAGTCGAGGCAAGCGGGTCTACCGCCGGATACATGCCCTCGCTTGCCATGTCGCGGGACAATACGATCGACAAATCGAGATGGCTGAAAATCTCCGCCACTGCCGGGTCGGTGAAATCGTCGGCCGGCACATAGACCGCCTGAAATCGAGGTGATGGCAGCGCCGACAACGGAAGCAATCCGCTCCTCCAGTTCAGCGATCTCGCTCGCAAGTGTAGGCTGGTAGCCGACGCGCGAAGGCAGGCGGCCGAGCAATCCGGAGACTTCGCTGCCAGCCTGAACCATGCGGTAAACGTTGTCGATGAGCAGCAGCACATTTTCGCGGGCGGAATCGCGAAAATGCTCGGCGATCGTAAGCGCTGTCAGCCCCGCACGCCAGCGCGCGCCGGGCGGCTCATTCATCTGCCCGAACACGAGCGCTGTGCGCGCAAGGACGTCGAGACTCTTTGAGTTCGAGCAGGAGTTCGTGCCCCTCGCGTGAGCGCTCACCGATCCCGGCGAAAACCGAAATTCCCGAATGCCGTTCGACGGTGGTGCGGATCAGCTCCGTAATGAGCACGGTTTTGCCGACGCCGGCGCCGCCGAACATCGCCGCCTTGCCGCCTTTTACAAGCGGCGCAAGCAGGTCAATCACCTTGATGCCGGTAGGAAAAATCTCAAGCGTCGCGCTCAGCCGATCGATCGCAGGGGCTGGCGCGTGAATAGGCCGGCGCTCGATGTCGGCGGGAAGCGCTGGCCCGCGATCGGCGGGATCGCCGGTGGCGTTGAGGAGCCGCCCGAGCACAGCGTTGCCAACAGGCACACGAATGGGGGCACCCGTGGCGCGTACCCGCGCGCCGCGGCTCAATCCGGCGGTGCTTTCGAGCGCCACAGTGCGCACGGTTACAGGATCAAGGTGCTGATGCACCTCTGCAATGAGCTGGCGGCCTTCCCCGTGTTCGATGGTAATGCCGTCATCGACCGCCGGTAAAATTCCTGCGGCAAACTTTACATCGATAACCGAGCCGTGAACGGCGGTTACGCGCCCCGAGGGTTGTTCATCGCCTGCACGGTGGGACACCACCATCATGCGGCTGCTCCTTTCGCGTCCGTGATCCAGTCTTTCGCGGCAGGCAATTCGGAAAGCCTGAGCAGCCGGACTTCGTCGAAGACAAGGTAACCGTCAACGGATGTCTAGCGCAAAGGCAAACGGAATCCGGGGGCGACTTCGGCGGGGCGAAGTGCCACGCTCGAACTTATATAACAGAAGTGGTAGCGATCCAGAGCGCAGGTGAAACCAGGAAGGACGTCGAGGATGTGGTCGCAGGCCCCGAGGGTGGCGAGGTCGTTCCTCGACATGACGAGCGAATCCTGCGAACCCCGGTACAGAATTAACCTTGTACCTCGCTCAGTTGCGCCGCGTATCAAGCAGGAGCCGGGCCACCACGGCAAGGTGCATGTTGCGCGGCCGTTTCGCGCGCTTCGCGCGCGCTTAGGAAAACGGCGCCCGGAGGCGCCGCTTGAAACGGCTGTAGAAAATTACGCGCGCGGCCATTTGGGACGCGCTAAGGCATAAGACTTTGACGGCCGCCCACGTCGCGGAGCGGCGGGATGGCGCGTCAGCCGGCGAGGCGCTGCTTCAATTCGACGGCACGCACCGCCGGGGCCGGCTGCGCGGTTGCCGCGGCGGTTTGCGCCGCCGGCTTCGCTCCCGCCTTCGCGGCCTTCGCCTTGGGTTTCGCTTTGGCGGCCTTGGCCTTCGGCTTGGCGCCGGTGCGCGCGGCCGAGGCGGTCAGAGCCAGGGCCTTGTCGCTCAGCGCCGTCGTGTCCTCGCTCAAGCGGCGCAGCGCGCCGCCCAGCCAATCGAAATAGGCGACCATCATTTCGCTCGGATCGGTGCAAGAGCAAATGCGCTCCACCGCGCGGATGCCGCTTTCGTTGGCCTCGTTCCGGCGTTGCAGCCATTCGCGCGTGATCTCTTGCATGCCGGCAAGCAGGGTCGCTTGAGCTTGGAGGATACCGGTCTGCCCCTTCAAGCTTTCCGGCAGCGCGAAATTCTCGGACATGAGGGAAAGGATATCTGTCGGCAGGAAGGTCTTCTTCGCGGTCATTGGCAGTCTCCTACAAAAAGCTTCGCCATCCTCGCGCATGCCCCCCTGCCGCGCGGGCCGTTTTGTTCACTGGATGCGGCCCATTCCCCAGGCTCGGCGCCGCAACGTGACGTTTCGAAAAGATTTTTCCTGGCCGCTTTTTTCGTCGCCCGCTGCGCTCTTCCGTCTCTTGAGAGGTTCTTGGGCGTCTCGCGGGAACGCCGCACCGTCCGGTGCTTGCGACCATGGAATAGATAAAAAAGATTATCACGCCGGCTCTCGCATTTCCATCGGTTCCGTGAGACCAAATTGAGGCGACGATGTTTTGCCGCACTGGAGTGAACCCTTCTGGCCGAGTTGAGTGAGATGACCTGGCTTTTTTGGACCCGCCGGTTTGGGAGTGGCGTGAGCCCCTAAAACTTACCGAGATTTGGGTTAGGCTGCATTTTTCGCTCGCTTGTCGCTTATGGGCGGGGGTGCTGTCCCCCACAATTCTGGGTGTTATCACCCTGGACGTTGTGCTCCGGAGTGCAGCACAATCCCTGGAATTCGGTGCTCAGCACCGCGGAAATCCTCGGGTTTTGGGGGCCAAATTGGGAATCCAGGTCCTAAAATCACCTCATTGATTTGAATGACTTTTTAGACGAACAACTGACCACCTTTTAGGCGGTGTTGCACATTCGTCCAACACACGCCCCGCAGCCGGCACCCACTTCCAGACCGTGAACTGACTAGTCCAATGGACTAGGTCACTCCATGTTCGGACCGCCTCTGTTGCGCGTCGTCGAGACGCCGGAGTTTCTATCGGACGCGCAAGCTCATGGACGACGACGGCTTTGGCGATGCTGTTCGGGCCGGTCGAGACGATCGGCGGAATCCGATCGTCCTCGGTTTTCGGTGGCCTTCATCACGTCTACGCGCGGACGTGATTTTCAGTACACACCGGATAGGGCTGTTTGTCGCGACTGACAGCGCACTATAAATAGTCGTTGCGCAGCGGTACTTTATAAAGTACATGGTATTTTATAGGGTACTGGGATCGCACAAAAACAGAGAATTGCCCTCCTCTTCTATCGGTCGCCCGCGGGGACCGAGCCTGTGCGGGAGTGGCTGAAGAGCCTCGTCACGGAAGAGCGGAAAGCGGTCGGAACTGACTTGATGCGTGTGCAGTGGCGATGGCCAGTCGCCATGCCGCTGTGCCGTCCGATGGGAGATGGATTATGGGAGGTTCGCAGCGACCTTCCAAAGGGCCGGATCGCCCGCGTGCTGTTCTGTTTCCACGAACGCAATCTCGTGGCGCTGCACGGCTTCATCAAGAAGACGCGAAAGACCCAGGACGACGACTTGAAACTGGCCCGGAAACGAAAAAAGGAGATCGAGCGATGAGCAAGAAAAAAAATATCGGTTCCAGCCTCGACGATTTTCTCAAAGAAGAAGGAATCTTTCGAGGAGACCCAAACACAGGCAATCAAGGAAGTTGTCGCATGGCAGCTCGCCGAGGCTATGAAAAAAAAACACATCTCGCGCAGGCGTATGGCCACGCTCCTGAAAACAAGCAGGACGCAAGTCAATCGGCTACTCGATCCAAAATCGGATATTACGTTGTCGAGCTTGCAGCGCGCTGCACTTCTTGTTGGCCGCAAAGTTCGCGTTGAGCTGGTGTAGGGCGGGCTCGAAAACGGGAAACTTATCGGCCCCGCACACTGAAAAGACTATTTACGCGGCTTCTTTAAACTGTCGCAGTCGTGACACATGCGATAGCCACCATCTCCTTGCTTGCGCTCAGCTCGGGGAATATCGCGGCCGGTAGGACATGCACTGTTGTTGTAATGCACACGGTTTACTGGCGGCTTTTTCACTTCTTTGACGGAGTGAAAAGGTAACATGGATGGCATAGGAAACGCTCCTCAGCTAGGCCGTAAGCCCATAGATCTGGACTGACAGCAGCGCGCGAGCTTCCGCTTGGGAACCGAAAACGGCCATACTGTACCTGTCGCAACATGTCGCGGATGCCAACAGCGGACCTGAATGAGGTTTTCGCTTTTCAGAGCATCCCGTTAATCTCAAATTTACTTTGTTTTCAGTAGCTTTGTGAGGGTTCGCGCCGGATCGCCGCCGAGGGACAATCGTGGCCGTAGACAGGAAAAAAATTGACTACGCCGCACTCAGGGGTGTGGTCGAGGCGAATGCACGATTCCGTCGCGGCCTGACCGGCGGACGGCGGCCGCAACTCGCCTATCACGATTTAACGGGACTCAATCTCGCCGGGCTCGACCTGTCGAACGCGGATTTGATCGGCGCCTCCCTATACCAGGCCTTCTGCAGCGACGCGGACTTGAGCGGCGCTAATCTATTCTGCGCCGACCTGCGCTTGGCCAATCTCAAGGGCGCCAATCTTAGCCGCGCCGATCTGCGCGGCGCGTGCCTGCGCGGCGCCGATTTAAGCGGCGCGCTGATGTTCGAGGCCGATATGCGGGAAGGTCAATTGATGCAACGCGACAAGAAGAACGGCCTTGCGCGCTTCGACCTCGAAGTGCTGCCCGTGGAAATCTCGATCGCGAACCTCAGCCGCGCCGATCTGACCCGCGCCAAGATCGTCGGCAGCATGGCCATCCAAGCGGACCTTACCAACGCCGTGCTGCGCGGCGCCAATCTGACGCGCATCGATTTGCGGAAGGCCAATCTCACCGGCGCTATATTGGAGAATGCGGATCTGTCGAGTGCGGAATCTCACGGGCTCGGTGCTGCACGGCACCGTGCTGACCGGGGTGCGTTGGTTCGGAACGAAAATGGAGGGCGCCGATCTGCTCGGCGCCGTACTCGACGATACGGCGCGCGAGGCCGTTGCCGGCGCCGGCGCTCTCAATTCGCCGAAGTCGGCCGGCACCCTAAGCGTGCCACTCGCTGAGCTCGTGGGCGCGCATGAGGCCTGGGTACGGACGGCCGGCGCTGAGGGCAAGCGGCTGCAGCTTTCCGGAATGGAACTTGGCGCCGTCGATCTTCACGGCCGCGACTTGAGCGGGGCGGTGCTGACCAATTGCGTGCTGACCGGAGCCAATTTTGCGGGCGCCAACCTCGCGGTGATCGATCTGACCCTTTCCATCTTGGACCGTGCCGATTTCCGTGGGTGCGACATGCGAGCCGCCATGCTGAGGCAGGCGTCTCTGAGGGGGGCCGATTTATCGGAGGCCAATCTCGACGCCATTTCGCTCGAGGGCAAGCTCAAGCTCTCACGCGGCGCCGTCCTCGATCAAGCGCGACTGTGGGAGACGCGCCTGCGCAACGCGTCGATGCGGGGCGCCTCGCTCTTGGCCGCGGATTTCCGGAATGCCGATTTGACCGGGGCCGATATGACCGGCAGCCGCGTCGCGGGGGCCAGCTTCGAGGGTGCGAATCTCAAGGACGTCAAACTGGATGGAACCGAATTGATCCACGTCCGCGGCTTGAACGCCGCCCGGGCCACGCGGCGCAAGAGTGCTGGGACGCGAACCTAGGAACCGGGAAGCGTCGGCGCCCGCGACACCCCCCGGACCGGAAGCGGCCATCCTCTACCTCTCGCGGCATGTCGCGGAAGTGCCAATAACAGTCATCGTCCCCAATGTGAGAAATATTATTCATTTTTGGCATGGTAGTCATACCATTTACTCATTTTATCGATCATCAGCGAGGCGCCATAATGGAATTCGGAGTTGAATATCCTGACGTTTGCCGGGCGTACGTAACATAGCCGCGTCGCCTAGTAATGGAGCTCCTGATGACTCAGAAAATCATTTGCATAAGACGCACATCGCTAACGACTGTGACTGGTGCGTGGGTATGCGTGCTCGTGACGGCAGGCTGCCTGGTTATGGCGGCTCCGACAAACGCCGAGGAGCGCCCAAAGCTAATCGTCATGGATACGGCGCTCATTGATTATATGGTGACCGACACAGGTGAACCGCTATCCACTCCTGAAGACGATGAGCGCGTAAAGTCAGTTGCCGACGTCCTGCGAACTAGGATGGCCGAGTCAGGGACGTATCAAATTATCCCGAAAGCATCTAACAGCGAGCAAGCTCAGCAGCCGCTGGATCTCAGCTGCGCATCGTGTGTTCTCGACTGGGCACACGCGGAGGGCGCCGACTTTGTCCTGACCAGCGCCGTGATGAGGGTCAGCAACATCATCCTGTACCTGAGGGTGGAGCTCGACAACGTCGCCACAGACAAGGTGGTCAAGGCGGGAGAGGTGCAAGTCAAAGGTTTCGGCGACCGAGAACTCCGTGGGGGTGCCCTCTATGCGATGGATAAATTCTTTGGCGCCGCCCAAACAGAGGGCAAAGGTGTACACTAACTATCGGACGCTTTAACGGCATCCACACAATCCACACAATGGTCCGCTCCGGGTCAGGTGCGGTCGTCGCCCGTCTGAACAAGTTCCCAGAATTCCGGAGTCGAGTTGGTGCGCGGAAATTCGGTCGCCGGCACCGGCTTGTCCAGGAAATCGCATAGAGGACCCCAGCCATCGGCAACCTGAAAGACCAGCAGTCGGCCGGGCGGGATCGTGGCCTTGACCTCCGCGATATGGCGCTCGAAAGCGGCTTTGATCCATGCAGGATCGTCCATCTGGCCATCGAAGGCGCGGCTGACGACGACATCCGAGCACATATCGAGGATCGACCGGATTGTCGGATTGGGCGCCGATTCACGACCACGAATGAGCGTCAATATCGTGCCGGAGAAGCTTTCGTACCAACGCTCGGTGTCGCGTATGGTGAGAACAACCTTGGCGGCGGGGTAGCGATCCGCCAACTCGCGCCAGAACTGGGCCGACGGCCAGTCGACTGACGACCGATAGCTCCCGAGCACGGTGTCCCAGTCCATGGCCTCGCCACGCCCGGCCGCGTGCCATGCGGGGATCTGCTCGGGATGAGCCATCACCTCTTCCATATGATGGCAGGGACCGAGGCCAAGTTGCTCGAGTGCCTGCTTGAGCGACAACGTGCCGGTGCGGCCAAAGCCGGCGCCGATGACAGAAAGAGCCATGCTGCAATCCCCTGATGCTGATTCATCAAGCGCAGATTTCCCGGATGGACGGCAAATCCGCGTTGATTGGACGGCATGATAGATTCATTGACCCCGCCGGAGAATAGACAGTCAACGTCTTGCCTCCGCCGGCCCCGAGGTTTCGACGCGGTTGGCATTGGTCGCGTCTAAGCGGCTCAATCAGCGCCGGCTCCTAGCCACAGACCTTCAAGCCGCTTCGGGATTGTCGCGAAGTAGGCTACTCTTTCCGGTGGGGCGGCCGGATCGGTCATCTGCGAAACGCAGTTTCGTATGATTTTATGGGGCGCAAATTGAACACACAGATCAATGAAATCGCCGAGCGCCGATCTCAGCGTTCTTCAAATGCAGTGACCGCTCGGCCCCTGGCGCGATCCCTTGAAAGCGGATCGCCATTTGAATTAACCGCCGCTTCTCATTTGCCGACGTATTTTTTATAGGGCGCTAGCCAATCCGTCGCGATATCGTGCTGTGCTTGCCCAAATCCGATCTCTGAGCTCAATTCCTTCCTGTGACCGGGTCATGCACCGCTATGTCCGCTAATCAAATGATCCGGCCGCAGTCTCGAAGGTCTGGAATGGGTCCAGGCCGTGTGAAAATACGGTTCACGGCCATCACTGCGCAATATCCTATCGCTAGCGAAGGCTCGTAGGCACGAAGGTTTCAACGAGGCACCATGCAGCGTAACGCTATTGCTCGTTGCCGCTACGGTACGACGTTTTCACACAGCCTCGGTCAAAGTGCGAAGTAACGGTATCCAGCGTTCTATGTCCGGTTACCGGCCGGTACCGGAAACCCATGCTCGGTGTCGATCGCGTCGGCCGGAAGTGATTTCTTCTCCGAAACTGCAGCTGCGAATCACGTGCGCGGGTTTATTAGTCCACGTCCGAACCAGAGTGAAAGCATCGCCAGACGCGATGCGGCGATGAGGCATCAGTCGCGCTCCATCGGCCTTATGGTCAATTGATGCCCGCCGGTAATCCCGCATTGACGGCATCGCAGCTTGCGCACCAGATCCCTCAGATGTTCGTGCCCGGGGCGTCCTCGCTTAAGCACCTCGTGCGGGATGATGCTGGTTCGATTGCAGCGGGCACAGGTCGCTTGCACGATGTGCCAGTGGCGCAAATCCTCGAGCCGGAATGCATAGAAGGGCGGTGAAAGAATGTTCGTGTTTCGTTCTCCCATATGATAAAGCTAACTGTCGGATCGCCCGCGCGCAACTTTCTCATTATGTTGAGCAGCTATCGGGTCTTTTGCCGTGTGCGGACGCTATAGTCTGACCAAGCCAATTGAGGCGATGCGGCAGCTCTTTTTGTTCCGCGGACCGCTTCTCAATCTGGCGGCGCGCTACAACATTGCCCCAAGCCAGCACGCGCCCGTGGTGCGCCTCGATTCTGACGGTGACCGGCAATTGGCGATGCTGCGCTGGGGCCTCATCCCGTCATGGTCGAAGGATCCAAAGACGAGCTACAGCACCATCAATGCCAGGGCCGAGACCGTAGCGACCAAACCGGCGTATCGCTCGGCTTTCAAATCGAGGCGTTGCCTGGTTCCGGCCGACGGATTCTACGAGTGGCAAAAGGTGGGATCGCGAAAGCAGCCTTACCGGATCACGATGAAGGACGACGGCCTATTTGCTTTCGCCGGATTGTGGGAGCGATGGGAGAGAGACGGGGTGATCGAATCCTTCACCATCATCGTCACCGAGGCGAACGAGTTGATGAAGCCGATCCATGATCGGATGCCGGTGATCTTAGATCCGGCGGACTACGCGGCCTGGCTTGATACCAAAACGCCGGCGGCCGATGCCCAGGTGTTGCTACGCCCATTCCCATCGGAGGCGTTGCGTGCCTATCCCGTCAGCACAAGAGTCAACAGCCCGCGCAATGACGATGCGAGTGTGATCGAAGCGGCATGACGATCAAGATCAATCGCGCACCAGTTCTGACCCTGTGGGCTGCCCTCGTAGCGCAGCGGCTCGGCTTCGATTGGAAAGAATCGCTGACGCTCGGCCGTGCCGTCGCAGGTCTCAACGCGTATTCGAAGGGCGTGTCGCTCGGCCTGTTCACGCCAGCGCCAAAATCCCTCAAAGCGGAAAAGCGCGTTAAATTGCACGTGGATCTGATGCACCGGGCCATCCCTGTGAAGCGCACACCTGATGGCTGGCGCGCCGTGAGCAAGGGCCGCACCACCGACCCCACAAGCGTTTCGCGCTATCTTCAGTCCAAGTTTGGCGACGCGCTGGCGGACGCGATTGCCGCAATGAAAATGCTGGCGCGCTCGATGCCTCCAAAGACTTTGGCCCGTGACGCCTACCCGTTATATGTAAAGTTCCGCCCCAGCGTGCCCGCAGGTGTTCGCGGCTGGGGTGCTACAGGCATTTTGGATTTGCGCAAAATCCGGGCACTCGCTCGTGCTTAGCGACATCGATATTTACCGGTCTGCCTATGTTCTGATCGAACAGCACGGCGCGGACGCCAGCGTTCAAGCCGCGATGAAAGCGGATAAATTCTTCAGCAATGGCGATCTTCAAGCCGATGTGATTTGGCAGCGGATCGTTCGGGCAGTCGAACATCTGATGTCGACGACTCCCCCGGAAGGCGCGAAGTTGTCGTGACACTAAAGAGGGGCTCGGAAACCGGAACTTATAGGCCCTTGGACCGAAATGGCGGCAGATTTCGGCTTCCAGCGGCCGCACGACTGATGATATCCGGGATGGTGCGGGTCCCCTTGACCGCATTGCGTGGGGCGAAAAGTGCGATGAAGGCGTCGCCAGCGAAACAGGCAGCGTTGCACTATCTCTCGATTGGATGGTGCGTGGTGCCGTTGCGCTCACGCGAGAAGCGCCCACTGACACCCTGGCAGTCCTATCAACAGAAGCGGCCGTCCCGACGCCAAATCGAGACATGGTTCCGCGATAACCCCGACGCCAACGTCGGCATCGTTACGGGCGCGGTTTCGGGGCTTGTGGTTCTCGACATCGATACCGCCCACGGCGGCGAAGACAGCGTGCAGGCCCTCGAGCAGCGTTACGGCCCAATTCCCAGCACAGTCGAAGCACTAACCGGGGGCGGCGGGCGCCATTTGTATTTCCGGCACCCGGGCGGCATCGTACCCAGCAAAGTCGGGCTTGCGCCCGGCATCGATCTGCGTGGCGACGGCGGGCTTGTCGTCGCCCCACCGTCGATTCATCCCTCCGGCAGGTACTACGAATGGAAAGCTGCGCGCGGACCCGATGAGGTAATGCCGACCGCCATGCCTACCTGGCTTTTGGAACTTGCGGCCAGCGAAGGGGAACACAAAGGGCATCCCCTTAGCCACTGGCGCGCGCTGGTCCGCGAGGGCGTTGCCGAAGGTGAGCGCAACAACACGATCGCTTCGCTTGCCGGTCACTTGCTGTGGCGCGGCGTTGATGCCCAGGTGGCGCTCGATCTTCTCTTATGCTGGAACCGGGTGAAGTGCCGTCCACCTCTGCCCGATGACGAGGTCGCCGCGGTCGTGCAGAGCATCCGGCGGCTGCATGAGCGCCAGCAGGACGCAAATGAGCAGGATCAGGCGGGCTTTTCGCCGCCGAAAGACGAGCCATGAGCAGGCAAGACGAGATTTTTATCGATGCTAACCGCTGTGCCTACCGAAAACCTTATCCCGTAGATCGGGAATAGGGTTTTCGGTGGGGTCAGGGGCCGGATACCATCATAGACCGGTTTTTTGGAAGCCGACCGCCCTAAGCGGAACGTCAGGTGCAATCGATATAGATGCCAGTCGCAGCCGGATGGTGCACAACCCCGGGGGAAGCGCCCTTATGAAGGCCCACAAAAGGCTCCCTTGTCGCGGCCTTCCCCCAAGTTGGAGTCCCCATCCGCTTAACCTCTTTGAGGCGAGATCCGTCCGAAACGCGATCAGCGCGAATAAAGCCCAATTAAAGTTGCGATCCCAAGGGCGGTCTTTCGTGCCGCCGTCAAGACATCCCTGCAGGCAGCGTCCGGCGGCAGATCGAGCTGCGGGATCGGCAATGCGAAGAGATCGAAGTGGTAGTGATGAACGCCGTTCCCCGGCGGCGGACAGGGGCCCCGGTAGCTGGCTTCACCAAAATCGTTGACGGCTTGGCGTCCGTTATCGGTTTGCGCGCCCTTGGCAACGCCTTCGCGCAGAGTGTCGCGATCGCCTGGAAGATCGAAGATTGCCCAGTGGTGAAACACACCTCGCGGTGCATCGGGATCGTAGCAGACAAGGGCAAAACTCTTGGTTCCTTCCGGGGTGCTCGACCAGGACAGCGGCGGAGAAACATTTGCGCCGTCGCAGGTGTATCTAGTCGGGATCGTCTTTCCGTCGGCAAACGCCGCCGACGTCAATCCAAGACCAGGCCCGACTGCCCTGATCGTTACGCGGCCAAAAGCCGCCGGTGCAAACAGCGCGACCGCCGCGCTAGCCAACAAAACCTGCGTCGTTCGCGTCATCGCGAAGCGCCGCGATATCATTATCTGGCTCATCCGAATGCACTCCTCGAACAGGAAATCCACGCGTGATCCGGAACGGAGGCGATGGCTGTTAATGGCATATTGTTGCTTTGCGCAACGACGCACCACGGGTTGTTTCGCTCCGCAATCCGCGTCGATGGTTCTCGAAAAGCGCATCCTTTAGCGCATTAATCTTCCGGGTTCCGATCCGTGGGTCAAGCCGATTGCCTGACACTGCCAAGCGTGTCCGCGACAGTCAGGACAAAGTTTTCGGTAGGCACAACAGAAAATCGAGACCGCGCTCGATTTAGAATTCATCTAAGGATCGGGGATTTCCTTAACGGGGATATCTTTGCCGCGCCAACGTCAGTGCGGGCTTAGAGCACTTATAACCGCGCTCAGTATCAATGATCAGTCTTCGCGCCGTTGTTCGGCGAGCCGGCGCGAATCCTCGAATAGACGTGCCGTGACGGCCCCAAAGATGATGCCGGCGATATGAGCCAGATAAGCCACGCCGCCCGACTGCACATCCACGACTACGCCAAAACTGAGAAGCTGGATGAGAAACCAAAACCCGATCAGGAGTGCAGCCGGTATGAACGCGACGCGGAAGAACCAGCCAATGAATAAGATCGTGCGAATTTTATCACGCGGGTAGGTGACTAGAAACGCACCCATCACAGCGGCGATCGCTCCGCTCGCACCCAAATTGGGAACCGTCGATGCGGGGTCGGCTGCGACTTGCGCGACCATCGCCGCTACGCCGCCGGCAAGATAGAACGCCATGTACCGCCGGGGATTCATCGTGTCTTCTATCTCCGGGCCGAATGCCCAGAGGTACACCATGTTGCCGAGAATGTGCGACCAGCTCGCATGCATGAACAGGGCCGTCAGGATGGTGCTCAAGTGACGGCCCGCAACGATATCGGCAGGGACAACCGACCATCGGGTTACAAACGCGTCGCCACCCATCAGTTCGAGAACGAAAGCCAGCGCGTTCAGCGCGATGATGAGCGCGGTGACGATGGGAAAGCGTGAGGGGCGTCGCGATTCATCCTCGAGCGGGATCATGTCTTCTTTCTCTCCGGAAAATACATGCCAGTTCAATTTTAGCGGAAGCTCGCGGAGAGCGGGCTATAGGGCGTTACAATAGCATCTGGCGCGGCGACGGGTCAGGATGAGTCATCGACCGGCAATCGCCTGAGGAGCTCTTTGAAATCCTAAGTGTCGCTTTGTCGAACGGTTTGCGGGCGGTCACTGAGGAATACGGCTTTGCCTGTCGAAAATATCATCTTGATCGCCGCCCGCCCGAGGTTCATCCGCGCCCGTGGTTTTTATCCGAGCCGGTGATCGAGACGATCATCGGCGACACGGCCGGCTCCTGGGGGAGTCGGCCTTACGAAGGCCTCCACACGCGATCCTTCTTCGATCTTGTCCTTCGCCGATTGCCTGTCCGCCGAATCACGCGGACCTTCACTTTTTGATTTATCAGAATTGGCGGGCGCGCTCTATAATCTGATCGCGCAAAAGCCGGTGGTGCCGGCGTGGATGGGGCTAACACGATGGTTGGCGAGCCGATCCGGATTCTTTCGATCGACGGCGGCGGCATCAGGGGCATTCTACCGGCCAGGCTGCTTCAAGAGATAGAAAAGCAGACCGGCAAAAAGACATGCGATCTGTTTGACCTGATTTCCGGTACGTCAACCGGCGGAATTCTCGGTTGCGGCTTGTTCAAGGGGATATCGCCGAAAGACTTGGGCGATCTTTACGCACAGCGTGGCGGGGAGATCTTCGCCCATTCGCTTTGGCGCTCGGTCAAGACAGTCGGCGGCATCGAAGGGCCAAGGTACGATCCGGCGACGCTTGAAAAAATCCTCTCGGATACCCTCGGCAATGCGATGTTGAGCGACGCGCCAGCCAGGGCCGACTTGCTCGTGCCCACCTACGTCATCGAGCTGCCGACGCCGGTCGTCATCGACGGGGTTCCGACCACGCGCACGCCCATGCTGTTCAAGACCTGGAAGGCCCGCGGCGTGGACCTTGCGCCCGGTGAAACCGCGCCGATGTTCGACTTTGCCTTAAAGGACGTGGCCCGCGCGACTTCGGCTGCGCCGACCTATTTCGCCCCGGCCCGGTATCAAAACCGCGCGGGCGATACCTATGCATCGGTCGACGGCGGCGTGTTCGCCAACAATCCGGCAATCTGCGCGCTGGTTGCGGCCTATAAGCGCTATGGGAAAGATAAGCGCTACATCCTGGTGTCGCTCGGCACCGGCTCGCTCGAGCGGGCAATTCCCTACGCCGATGCGAAGGGCTGGGGCGATCTCCAGTGGCTTCACCCGGTGCTCTCGATCCTCATGGACGGAAACGCCGACACAGTCAGTTACGAGGCCGACCAAGTGCTCGGGGACGATCATTTCCGTTTCGAAATTTCGACCGGGCTCGATCCGAACGACCCGGCGACCGTGAATGAAGATTTCGACTGCGCGGACCCGGACAATATCGCAAGGCTCGAACGCCTAGCCCAGCGTTTGATCGCCAACAACGCAGCAAGGATCAAGCAGCTCGTAACCTTGCTGTGAAAGCGCGGCCGATACGGCGAAAAGCAATCCGCTGGCTGGCGCGGAAACGGCAGTCTTCTCCTGCTTCGATCAGGGCCGGCCGCTCGACTTCGCCGATTTCGACGCCCTTCCCGAGCGCGTCGGCCAGAACTCTGTCCAAAAAACCTCGCCAAGGCCTAGATCGACCGCTGGCCGACGCATCTCAACGTCCGCGCGATTGCGGGCTAATCCTGCCTTTCCCATTTGATGGAGAGGGGCGGTGAGGGGCAGCTAATGACATGCGTTGGCATGTCCGCTTGGTGTCAGCATCGGAAATCCGCGTCACTCTCCGATACTTCCGCCTCGTGCCAACACCGGAAGTCGAATCAATCCGCATTCCTCACGTCGGCAGAGTACCGGCGACAGATACGGCGTTTCCGATCGCGAAGTGTGAATCGGCGTCGAAGCTTGACCCTTTTTGGAGTGCGCCCCCGGGGGCGCACTCCACAGGTCATGTTGTTCTTGATCCTTTTCTCCTAGAATTAGCCGCAATGACATCAACCCAAGACAATTCCGCCCTCCTCCTGCGCTCGAAGAAATACGCGGTCTTCTGGGCCGCCAGTCTTCTTTCCAATATCGGCACATGGATGCAGCAAGTCGCCGAGCCCTGGTTGGTGCTGAGTATTAGTGGCTCCCCCTTTCTCCTCGGTCTAGACGCTTTTGCGGTGAATGGACCCTTCTGGATGCTGACCTTGTTTGGCGGCGTCCTGGCGGACCGGAGAGACCGTGCTTCGGTCATCTTCTTTTTCCAGGGCATTCAGATGCTCTGCCTTATGCTCATCGTAATTCTCGTCGCCACCGGCTTGATCAGGATCTGGATGATCATTCTCTTTTCCCTGATCGCCGGCACAACGGACGCACTTTTCATGCCGGCCTTTGCATCTCTCATTCCTTCGATCATCAGGAGAAAAGATTTGGGGCGGGCCATCGCCTTGAACTCCATGCAATTCAACGTCGCGCGAATATTGGGGCCAGCAATCGCCGGGCTCATAATGCTGCAATACGGGCCTGTGTGGTGTTTCGGCGCGAATGCCATATCCTTCATTCCCTTCTTCCTTTCCATCTATTGGATGCTTCCCTCGCTAGAAGGCGTGCAGCGGAGAATTTCCCGTCAGCAGCACCAGACTTCGCTTTTCGAAGGTTTCAAGGCCATTATCAGGAACGCTAAGCCGGGTTGGGCGCTACTCTCCGTTTTTGCCACCAGCTTCTTCTGCAGTCCCATCATCGCTTTTAGCCCCGTGGTCGTGAAAGAAGTGCTGCATGCCGATGTCAGGCAATTCGGAGGCGTTCTGACGGCTTTTGGTATTGGCGGCATCATGGGCCCATTACTGATACTTTTGACGAGCAGTCGTCTCAGTCCAATGAAGCTGTCGCTTATTGCCGCCCTGTTCTACGGATTGTTCGTGATGGGCGTCTCCGGGATCGGAACCACATGGCAACTGGCCAGTATACTGGTCGGCTGCGGCTTTCTGCTTACCGTCGCCAATGCCTCGGCCAATACCTTCCTGCAATCCTGCGCGAGTGATGATAACCGTGGGCAAACCGCCAGTCTTTTCATGCTGGCCATGCGCGGCGGTTTATCCGTGGGCGATCTGATTACAGGTTCGATGACAAGTCTACTTGGGGTTCAGTATGCGTTGCTGATCAACGGCATTCTGGCCGTTATCATTCAGATTTTCATCTTCTGGAAAATGTTCCGGCGGGAGGCCGGCCTACATAATGGCGTCTAGACCGTTCCAGCGGCCTGGCTGAAAACCTGCCTAAGGACCAGAATCAGAACTTTAAGGGAAAATATAGGGGCCGGGTTTGTAAAAAAGCCTGTCATTGAGGCGTTGAGCCAGATCAATACGGCAACGACGGTTTTGCGCTAGAAAAATTCTTTTAACCCACTGCTGTCGCCTACATCCTTCTGACAGGCAAGACATGGAGCTGAAGAAAGCAATCTATGGGCGGCGTTCGGTACGAGAGTTTACCGCCGAGCCAGTCGATGACGCAGCGATTGGGAACCTGATTGACGCTGCGATTCAGGCGCCCAGCGCAGTCAATGAACAGCCTTGGTCATTCACCGTTGTGCGCGACAACGCGCTCCTTGGTGGAATATCGCGTTGCGCCAAGGCCCATGTCCTGAAAAACCCGCCGGCCGGCGTGTCCTCCCACCATCTCCAGGAACTGGCGAGCAATCCGGATTTCGATATTTTTTACGGCGCGCCTCTGCTCATCGTCATCTCGAGCATCAGCACAAGCCAATGGGCCGTCGTAAACTGCGCTCTGGCTGCGGAAAACCTGATGCTGGCGGCTTATGCGAAGGGATTGGGAACCTGCTGGATCGGATTTGCGCAGGCGTGGCTCGAAACAAAGGAAGGAAAAGCGGCGCTCGGTCTTCCGGCAATTCATTTGCCGGTGGCGCCGATCATTGTCGGGCACCCCCAATCGCCGCCGCCGCCAGTGCCAAGAAAGGAGCCGACAATACGGTTGATTGGTCCTTGATAACTTGAAAGGAGAACATGCCATGGCCCGTCACGCACCAGATTCCCCTGTCTGGTTTATCACAGGCTGTTCTAGCGGCTTTGGCCGTGAATTTGCTCGCGCTGCTCTTGCCCATGGGTTTCATCTTGTAGCGACGGCGCGTGATCCCAGCAAGCTCAAGGATATAATCGCTGGTCACGAGGAGAAGGCGCTAGCGCTCGCTCTTGACGTGACGAAATCGGATCAGATTCAGAGCGCCGTCAGTCAGGCCGAGCAGGCTTTCGGCCGTGTCGACGTGCTGGTCAACAATGCGGGCTATGGCTATATGGCGGCAGTGGAAGACGGAGAGGAGCAGGATATCCGCGCCTTGTTTGACACTAATTTCTTTGGCCTTGCCGCCATGACACGCGCCATTCTGCCTGGCATGCGGGATCGACGGCACGGCTGCATAGTTAATATTGCCTCTGTTGGAGGAGTTGTTGGCTTTGCTGGTTCGGGCTATTACGCCGCCACCAAATTTGCAGTTGAAGGGCTCTCGGAGTTCCTGGCGGAGGAAGTCGAACCGCTTGGAATCCATGTTCTGATCGTGGAGCCGGGTCCGTTTCGCACGGGTTTCGGGCGAGCCGTGAAGCGGTCTTCGCATGTCATCAGCGATTACGCAGAAACAGCCGGCAAGCGCCTCCGGGGAATCGTCCAAAGTAGCGGCAAGCAACCGGGCGACCCTGCCCGCGCTGCCGAGGCGGTTATCGCTGCGGTAATGTCACCGAACCCACCAAGACACCTTGTACTCGGCCGGGCAGGTTTTGAGATCGTCGAACATCAACTACGGTCGATGCTGGATGAGGTCGCTCATTGGCGAGGGACCAGCTTAGGCGCGGATTACCCCGCAACATGACGCAGCATGATCTTTTTCAGGCGGTGAAACTCGGGCCATATGAACTGGCGAACCACATTGTCATGGCGCCGCTGACGAGTCGAACGCCCGGTTCCGCCGTGAGACGGCGGCTCTCATAAGGAGGATATGAGTTCTGTAAAGGTGGTTGTGGGCACCCGCAAGCGCTTTTGTTACTGCTTCCTCGAAGTTTCGATTGTTGGCCGTCTCTTTCTGGTCGACGGGCGCCATCCAAATCCGGAGGAGCTCTAGGGGCTCGGGTCAGTGGCGATGACCGCTTCGGGTCAAACGCGTCGGTTCGGCGATATCCGGGCTGCGGCCGCTTTACCCTCAACAGCGGCCACGATGTTGCCGCGCCGCGAACAACGCGATGTGCCAAACCCAGACGAAAAAGCTTTGTGCGCGTGCGTGTTCCAGCGATCAGGAACTACGGCAACGCAAGTTCAAATTATGGGTCGATGACCACCGAGATCGTAACAAGTGACGCGCGGAGATTTAGTTCGCCGAACTGTCAACTGCAGAAGACGCTACTGTGTTTAACCGGTCAGACCAAGGTGGTCCAAGAAGGACTTAAAACTGTGGTCGCCTCGCACGACGTCGTCGATCAGGAAGGCCATCACTTGGACGTAGCAGCCGTGAATTGCTCTGTCGTCCGTTACCTCGTCACACGCGTCTTTCAGACGCTTCGCCTGATTAAGAAGCACGGTATGGTAAGCTTTGTGGTCCTCGGCTTCGGCGTAACCAACATCAGCAAGGTATTGTTCCTCCTCGGCAAAGTGCTTCTCCAATTCGTCGATAAACGCTTGAACTCGGGCCCGCCACAACGCACGGTCCTGCTTTTCGATCGCCTCGCGGATTTCATTCGCCATGTCAAACAGACGGCGGTGGGCCGCGTCGATTTTCTCGACCCCAATCTCAAATGTCGGAGACCATTCAAGCTTGATCATGATAGGGGTCCCAGGTTTATTGTGTGTTCGGTTCCGCCGCATCCCGTCCCATGACGCTGCATCGCAATCTGGCAAGGCCCTCGCTTACTGCGACCATCCGCTGCTTGATCGCCGCAAGCTCTTGCAAGTCAATGGACTCAATGACGGACGCGGCGTGCAGAGAACGGAGTTCAATGAGGGCGCCTTCAAGTTCGCCGAGCATTTGCCGCGCTTGCAGACAATCGTGCTCCTGGATGAATTTCCGCATCTGCACGACCGCAACCTCGGTTTGTTTGACGGCGTTATCGAAGACCGGTCGGATTTTCGCCTTCAGGCGTGCGAGATTTTCCTCGGCCGCGGTAATCAGCCTCGGGTGAAGAACGTGACGCGGCCTGTCGTCGTCGGCGCCGGAAGCGGCTGCCCGATGACCGCTTTGTCGCCCTGAAGCAAACCGGTGCATGTGCCGCTTGCCGTCCCTAACGTCTTTCTGGCCGGAACCGCTCACCCACGCGCTTTTTAGGCCGCCTGGACCCGCGCAAAGAACTTGCTGACCTCGGTGCGAAGGATAGTCGCTTGTTCGGCGAGACCGTCCGAGGCCTTGCGAACGCCCTCGGAGGCATGGCCGGTTTCGGCGGCGGCTTTGGTAACCCCGGTGATATTGGTGGTCACTTCGCCGGTGCCGGCCGCGGCTTGCTGAACATTGCGGGCGATTTCCTGGGTCGCCGCACCCTGTTCTTCCATGGCCGCCGCAATCGACGTCGAGATCTCGCTGATCCGGCCGATGGTCGAACCGATGCCTTTGATGGCCTGAACCAATTCGCCGGTCGCGGTCTGGATCGATTTGACTTGCGCCGCAATGTCCTCGGTGGCTTTCGCGGTTTGGGTCGCCAGCGATTTAACTTCGGACGCCACCACCGCGAATCCCTTGCCCGCTTCGCCAGCGCGTGCCGCTTCGATGGTGGCGTTGAGCGCCAACAGATTGGTTTGGCCGGCGATGTCGTTGATCAGCTGAACCACCTCGCCGATCTTCTGTGCCGCTTCGGCAAGATTTTGAACTTGTGCATTGGTGCGATTGGCCTCTTCAACCGCGGCGCTGGCAATCTTATTGGATTCGGTGACCTGCCGATTGATCTCGCCGATCGACGAATGCAGCTCTTCTGCCGCAGAGGCCACGGTTTGAACATTGGTGGCGGCTTCCTCGGCAGCCGCCGCCACGGCCATCGATTGGCGGCTGGTTTCTTCCGCCGTCGCCGACATCGATGCCGCCGTCGATTGCATATCGCTCGCGGATCTGGCCACGGTTTCCACCACCGACTTCATCGTCCCGTCGAAATCGTGAATGGCGGCATTGAGCGCGTCCTGCTTCTTTTGCCGCTCGTCCAGCATCGCTTCCTGATACACCGAGATTGCAAAATCCATGTCCAGCATCACCGCCGAATTCACCGCGACGATCACGGAAGCCAGCTTCTTCGCGCGATAGGTCCGGGCGGCAAGCTGCTGCAACAGGCTGAGCACCAAGTTATAGCCGCCGATATACCAGCGGGGCTCGAGGCCGATCCGGTTATGGGTCATGCCGATGGTCCGAACGCCATTCACGTACGCATCATCGAATCGGCCGGAAAAAAGCCGCTCCCAATGCGCCTTTTGTGCCGCCTTCAGGCGCGGCACTTGATCGCCCACCATCTTGGCGAGGCTCGGCACCGAGCCTGCGTGTTTGTAGAAAGCATCGAGGATGCTGGGAAGTTCCGGTTCGACGTGTTTCCAAAAATCGCGGAGGAGCTCGCCGGTTTCCGGCGTGATCGCCATAAAGCGGAGACGGCCGTCGCGGTCGATCGTGTCGTTAGCCATGGGTGTCACCTTTCCAGTCTGTTGGACCCTCGTTGCTGCGAGCGGTCGCTGAACCAAAATCGAAAGACCTGCTCACTCGGGTACACCCCGATGGATGTACTCTTTCGATATATTCCCTAATAAAAATGGGGATTAGTTAATAAGCTATTAAGCTTGATGAATCACCGGCAAAAAAACACTTAGCTGCTGTTCTGAAGATGAAATATTGATTCCGGATTTGCCGGTGAAGCGGCGAGGAAGCACACATCCCGTAGCCGATTTTGATAGCCACCTATACGGCATTGCTTGGAGGTTCGGATATTGAATGTGTCAGAAAGGGAGCAGGCCGAAGATATCGGTGCCCCGAGCCAGTTATAACGAACTAGTTTTCGAGGGAGATTTCTGAATTGTTGATCTGAAGGGTCTTAACCTAATGGTCTCGCATCAATTGTCCGCTCAGGGTCAAAATGCGAAGTAATGGCACTCAGTGTTCGGTATCCGGTTAGCGGCCAAACCAGAACAGACTCGGCGTATAATTGAGGGCAAAGCGGGGAGCAGGCCAACATCTACCAATCGGCCGACGTTCTGATTAAGCAGCACGGCGCAGACGCCGGTATTCGCGCGGCGATGGAGGCGGACAAGTTTTTCGCGACTGGCGATCTTGAAGGTGCTGCTACGTGGAGGCGGATTGAGTGGGCCGTTGCCGAGCTTCAAGCATTCGAGCCGTCGCCTGACACGTCGCGAAATTGATTCAGATTTCGGTACGCGGGATGACAGACTTTATTATAGGAATTGAACGAAGCACCCTCATCAGGGAAGCGTTCCGGCTAGAGTGGATCACAGTTGGCTTTGTTGCCACCGAAGTTGTCGTTGCAATCGCTGCTGGAGTTGCCGCACATAGCCTGACGCTGGTCGCTTTCGGGACGGACAGCGTGATTGAGTTGTTATCGGCCTGTGTACTGCTTTGGCGCCTCAATGCCGAGCTAAGACACGGCCCCGCGCTTCCTGCTCACGTTGAGCACCGGGCGCACAGGATCGGTGGCGCCCTGCTGTTTGCGCTCGCGGTCTGGATCGTAAGCGGAGCGGTATGGAATCTTTGGCACCGACATGGCCAAGAATTTTCGCTGCCAGGACTTACGATTTCCATGGCCGCCATGCCAGCCATGTTCTGGTTAGCCAAAGCGAAACTACGAATTGGCAAGCGAGTCGATAGCCGGGCGTTGCGGGCCGATGCCGCGGAATCGGTGGTCTGCGGCTATCTTTCGGCCGTTGTTATCGTCAACCTCATTGCGCAATTACTGGTTGGCGCCTGGTGGGTGGACTCCGTCAGCGCTTTGATCCTCGTACCCTTCATCGCGAAAGAGGCATGGGAGGCATGGGGCTCCGAAGATTGCTGCGCCGATGCAAGCCGGCCACGCTAGACGCCGAGACGCCAGCCGCTGACGCACAAGCATTGCTCCGCCGATTCCTGTCCAATTACATGCGCGCGAATGCCGTAAGCACGAGGCTCGCAACTACCAGAGAGAAATTTAGTGCAGGGCATGCGCGTCAATAGCCGGGCCACCAGCCGCAGGGCATGCAAGCTGCATTCTGGCGGGCTATTTGATCACCGCGGGCAGTGATGTGCCTGCCGGATTTCCGTCTCGAGGACAGCGCGACGGGTGTAGCATCTCCTGGTTGCAAGGGAAGGAGACAGACGAATGAAGAAGGTGTTCGGTGTGTTGATTGCGGTAGCAATGATGATTGCGGTGGCCGCGCCGATGATTGTGGTGGCCGCGCCGGTTCAGGCTGCGGACATGGATGTTCAGGCCAAGGTGAAGAAATCGATGAGCCTTTTGCAGGAGAAGCTCAATAAGCTGGGCGCTCCCAAACTCGAGGGTACTTGGGAAGTCGCGGGCAAGACTATGCCAAAGATTTGGTTTGGATCCGTGGAGATCAACGGCAACTATGGTGTTGTGGACGAAGTTCAAAAAGAAATGGGTGGCACGGCGACGGTGTTCGTGAAGAAGGGCGATGAGTATGTCCGTGTCAGCACCAATATGCTCCAAGAGGATGGCGCCCGCGCCATCGGCAGGCCACTGGCTCATAATCCGGCTTACAAAGCCATTAACGAAGGCCACGCGTTTTATGGCCAAGTCAATATCCTCGGCAAGCCCTACGATACGGGCTATGAGCCCATTAAGGATGCCCCAGGCAAAACGATCGGCATTTATTTCGTGGGTTATAAAAAGCCTTAACGACTCGAGCGAGGGCACTCTAATTTTGGGAGTGTCGACGCCGAAAGGCCGTATTCCGATCGTGCCCTGCTAGATCAGGTCGCGCCCGGACGGAACAGGAAAGGACGCCATAAAAAACGCGCGGGTTGTCCTGAAGGTGAGGATGGGGTTAGGCGGCAATCGTTGCCACATCACCCGCAGAGCAGCGTGCTCGATTGCAGCAAGCGCTGAGGCCAGAAGCCGGGTCACTTCTTGTGTGGGCTCTTCAAGAGCGGCTTCGATTTGCCGGAGGGGCAATAGGGGAAACCCTCCGCGTCGGTGCCCCGCTCGACGCATGACAACACGGCAGTACGCGCGGCTGGTGTCTGGATGGCTTGCAGACATCGGATCGGACCCCCATTTTTCGGGACGCATTCGTTACGTCGAACCAAAGCAACCCTCATCTACCGCCGCACAATTGCTGTTAGGGCACACCAAGATCGAGAGCACCGTCCGCTACTTCGGCAGCGAGGTGGATGACGCTCTCGCCATAGCCGAGCAGGTCGATGTCTGAAATACCTGGGCAGAGCAGACGTGCTCTGCCCACCCTCTTTGGGCCGAGTCGTGCCAGAAATGGACATTCTCCGAACTGACAGTTCAGCGGAGGCTATGCTAGTTCAAAATAAACGTTTTGATTCTCGGTGATAAAAATATTCAAGAACCGGTTTTTCTCCGGGACACGTAACTGCGGGATCACCTCAGTTTCGAATTCGGATTCGGTGGTGAGGCCAGCACTAACGACTCGGACGACTAGTATACAATCTGACCCATAGTCTTTTTCGCACTTTTCCGTTAGCTGCCGGTTTATTGATGTTATCAGTTTTATCTCTGGCTCACATACCTGTACCCAGTCCAACTCATCCAACCGCAGAGCACCAATTATATCCTGCAGTGAGCAGGATTTGCGTATTCCACGCGCCGTCTCAGTTGTAGCTTTTGCGTGGTTCTGATCGTAGTAGACAGTGGTGATCTCCAAACCTATTTCACCATCCTTGTCGCTGTAAACAAAATCAGGTGCGGGGCTGGGCCTATGTAAGAAGGCAAAATTACGGTTTGTTGATTTGTTGTACCATTCAATGAAATTTCTGGCCGTTGCCTCCTCCACTTTGATTTTGAGATCCTCGACCTTGCTCATGGATCTTTTGTAGCGCATATGCTCGGCCTTCGTCACTGTTACTCCGCCTCCTTACTCGCACTCACTCGGCTGGCGCTTTATTCGCCACCGACAACCAAGACGACGAAAGTCCCCGGAGCCGGCGTGGGACGGCCAGTTGCAGCGGGGATAAGTGTGGCCGTCGGCAAATAAATACGGCCGGTCGCGGGATCGAGGGCGCCGGTTCGAGCCCCGAGACGAGTCGTCACCCGATCAACGACGGTGAACGCCGCCGGGCCTCGCCGAGCAATAACCGTCAGCAAGCCATCGCCGCCGCTCGGGATGAAGAACAGCTTGCGCGCAACATCCCAGATGACGGCATCAGGTCTCTTACCGATCTGCAAGGTCGCTATTTCGGCGCCGTCCGAAGCCGAAACAAGTTTGGCGATGCCATTGGCGCAGGCGGAGACGAGAACCTTATCCTCGATATCGATCGCCAGGCCGGAAGGCGCTTCGCAATCCTTGAGCGGGTATCTGGCCGTTACCTGGCGCGATGCCGCATCAAGGACCGCGATTGCGCCTTGATCCTCGATATTCACGAAGACATGGCCGGTGCCGTCGGCTACGGCAAATTCAAGGGCGCCGCCTATCGGAATCTCGCCGACCGCCTTGGCTTGGTGCGGATCGACCAGAGTCACATCGCCGCCTTTGGCGTTCATGACAAACACCAAGCCGGTCGACGGTTCGAACACTGCCGCATCCGGCTTTTGTCCGGTTGAGATCTCGGCGATGACCGATCCGCTCGCCGCCTGAAACAGCGTTGCCGTATTGCTATTGCCATTCGTGCTGAGCACGCGATCGCTTCCCCGGGATCGGCACGACGGCGTGAACGCGCTCGCCCGCGACCACGCGTGGCGTAACAATGCGGGTGTCCAAATTGATCGTCATGACGCCGTCGCTGCGCGCAACATAGAGACGACAGGCCGTCGCATCGATCGATGCCATATCCCATCCGCCATCGGGGCCGGCGATGACATCAACGACTTTGTAGCTTGCGCCGTAAACCCGCCCACGGCGCCAATAAAGGCGCCGGCGAGAAACAAAGCGGTAAACCATTTTCCCACGATCGACCTCCGTGGACAGGCAGTGTCTCAGTTCGAATTTTATGTCGCAAGCGTCTGCTGTCGGGTCAAAGTGCGTCATAGGGTATTTGGCGCCAAATTTCCGCTTTAGCTAAACGCAGACATCAAAAACCGTCGTGAGAATTCCAGTCCTTGAACAGCCTGCGCCAAATACGAGCAGGGCGGCGGGTCGGCGTCGATTCCGGCGGGCAATCTAGGCCACAGACCACGGCAGCGTGACAATGCCTGAGCCCAAGGGCGCCCTGAGAATGCCCTGCCGCCCGCCCGCGTAGGCGTGAGGCTTCGCCGGCGGGCTATATATCCGCACCCTGATCGTCGATTCGCGCACCACGCCGTCGCGCGCGACGAAAGATCAGGTAACAAAATGTAGGTCGACATCGACATGGGCACTGTGCTCGATTTGCGGACCGGCTGCTCCGCGTGGCGCCGTCTCCAGGCGGGCAGTATCGTCTCTTGAGCGGCTATGCCGGATTGCCCGGATTGGGAGCCCGCAGAAAGCCGTGAGAGCAGCTCTCGTGGCGGAACAGAGGAGACAAACCAATGGATGATGACCGTAGGTTTCGGGACGGCTTTGTCGAAGGCTGGAAGGCGATAGGTCCGCGATGAAGCGGGAAGATCCAGCATTAGCCGTTTATCGTGAATTGCGGAAGGCGACTCGGCGTTGGGAGCGAATTGCCGAGAAGCACACGCGCGCCGAAGGATTCAAAGGCGATGATCACCCCGAGGTCAGAGCAGCATATTCGCCCGTAGAGGCGCTTGGCGAGAAGCTCGCTAAGACGCCGGCAGCCACTGCGGCGGGCATTCTCGCCAAGCTTAAGCTGGCCGACGTCCTCGCTGGTGGTTATAGCGAAGGCAGCCTCGACAGACGATTGATCGAAAGCGCCAAACGCGATCTGAGGCGGATGGCGAAGAAAGGTGGTCCGAAATGAAATCCAGGCCGGATGGGCTTGTCCGGCGCAACCGCGATCAGGTTGCGGTCCTTGCCGAAGCCACGGAGGTTGTGCGCGACAAGGCGGCGGATCCGGTCCTGGTAGCCGAGTGGGAACTCAACAAGCTCGTCAATCGCTGGCGGAAGATCGACGAAACGGCGAATCCCGGCGAGTGGCAAGCTGCGGACCAGGCCTGGCGCGACGCCGAAATGCGCATGGTCGACACCCCAGCGGCATCTCTGGCCGGCGTCATCGCGAAGCTCGTCCTCGCTGCCGAGCTCCTGGCCGACCCGGCTTAGAGTTGCTATTTTTGAATTGAGGAATCATGCGCATGATCGGCAACGCCAACGCAAATTACATTGCGAATCTCAAGACAGTCCGCTTGCGCTAGAGCCGGTCGGCGGGGCAGCAGGCCTAGCATAAGAGAGGATGCTAGCTTGCCCAACGAATTCGTAATGCTACGAGCGGCGGGTAGCTCAGCCGTGCGACTGTCCGGTTTGGGTCAATGGCGTCGGTTCTGTGATGTCCGCGCGTGGTCAGTTCAATTACGCATAGCGGATATTCGAATTGTTGCCGATCAGGGCCGTTCGGTGCCAACAACGGACGTCCGCCCATTTGCCGATAAATCGAATGACCTACACTATATTTGCTATTAGCGGCCGTTTACCCTTTTTGACCCGGAAGGAGACTTCGCATGATCAAGACAGAAGTTCTCGCTGCCAATGCGTTGCGGATCGTGGCGCCGGATAAATTGAAGGCCGACGACTTCCGCCAAATTGCTCCGCAAGTCGATTCTCTCATCCGTCAGCACGGCAAAATCAGATTGCTGATTGATGCTTCCGGATTCAACGGCTGGGAAAATATTGCGGCTTTCGAAAAACATGCCGGGTTCATAAAAAACCACCAACAGAAGGTCGAACGCATCGCCGTTATCGCTGCGCATGACTGGCAGCATTGGCTGATCGCCGCTGTTAAAATGTTCGCCCATCCGGAGGTGAGGGCGTACGATAGGAGCCGGGAAAGCGAGGCTCTGCGATGGATCATCGGATAAGCGCCGACGCGCCGGAAAACGATGCCTTGGAACGTGCAGACGGAGGATAACGATGTTCAAGCTGATCGAAGACATGCCGCCGGGAGTGTTGGCCATCGAGGCCACCGGGAAGGTCACGCACCAGGATTATGAGAACGTGCTGATTCCCGAGGCAGAAGCGATGATGGCCAAGGGGCCGATCGACATGCTTTATGTCATCGGAAAGGATTTCACCGGCTATGAACTTCAAGCCCTGTGGGATGACAGCTCGTTCGGCGTGAAGCATTGGCGCGAGTTCAAGCACGTCGCCGTGGTCGGAGATCAGTCGTGGCTGCACGCTGCCGTCGCCATGTTCTCACCCTTCTTTCCCTGCGAAGTCCGCCTGTTCAACCTCTCCGATCTGCCCGTGGCAAAGTTATGGATCAAGAACGCGCAGAAGGCGGCGTGAAAGGGCGGTTGATCGGGCGCCACTATCCCTTGGCCAGCCCTTGATCTAACCCACAGCGGCCTCGGCCCCGGATCAATTCAGGACTCAGGGACTCCGACATGTTGCTAGAGAGCTTTGGTCCCGAAATCTGGACAGCGGACGGACCCGTCGTTTCCTTCCTCGTGTTCCCTTACCCAACGCGCATGGCCGTCGTCCGCCTTTCTGATCGAACGCTGTTCGTCTGGTCTCCAATCCCGCTCTCCGATACGCTCCGCGAGGAAGTTGAGGCGCTTGGCATGGTCGCCCACCTCGTCTCACCGAACAAGCTTCATCATTTTTGGCTCGGCGAATGGAAGAGCGCCTATCCGCACGCGCGGTTGTACGCTCCGCCGGGGCTTCGCAAGAAACGGCGCGACCTCGATTTCGACGGTGAGCTCCGCGACGAGCCCGAGCCATATTGGGCGCCTGACATGCCCAGGTGAGCGTCGCCGGCAACATCTTTCTCACCGAGATCGTCTTCCTGCATCGGTTGAGCCGCACGGCGATCTTTGCCGACCTTCTCCAGAACTTCCGGCCCGGATGGTTCAAGGGGTGGCGCGGCATCCTTGCTCGGATCGACGGGATCGTCTATCCCGACTACGGCGCGCCGCGGGAGTTGCGCGCGGCATTCTGGCGCCGAGAACCGGCCCGAAACGCACTCCGGCGGATTCTCGATTGTTATTCGGCGTGCAATTTTGACCCCATATTGGAGTGCGCCCCTGGGGGTGGACAGGATGAACGGTTAGGATTGACCATCATTACTGGGCTTTCAGAGGATGAAGGTCATGACCAAGCATCGTTCCCACAGCGTCGCGTTCAAGCGGCAGGTTGCGCAGGAGTTCATTGCCGGCGAGACGCTGCATGCATTGTCGAAGCGGCACGACATCTCGCGTCAGCTGATCCGCATCTGGGTCGGCAAGTATGAGGCTGGCGCCCTCGATGACGACGCCCAGGCAGCGGACCTGCTTCAGGAGTATGAGGCCAAGATCGCAGCGCTCGAGCGAATGGTAGGCCGACAAGCTCTGGAGATTGAGTTTCTAAAAGGGGCTCTGAAAAGCGCACCACGGCCGAGAAGCGGGACTACATCCGTCATTGCCGGCCCTGCGGTCTCTCCGTCGCAGAAGGATGTCGGCTGATGGGTCTGCCTCGCTCCAGCTTTTACGACGCGCCGATCACGCGCCTCGATGACGCCAAGATTGTCGTCCGCATTCGGACGATCTGCGATGAGTTCGAGGCTTACGGCTACCGGCGCGTCGGCGCCGAACTTCGTCATCAGGGTGTTGTCGTCAACGACAAGAAGATCCGAAGATTGATGCGCGAGCACGATCTGCAGCCCAAGCGCCGGCGCCGCTACGTCGCGACGACCGACAGCAATCACGATAGCCCGATCTTTCCCAACCTGGCCCGCGACAGGGTCGCCGACGGCCAGAACCAGCTGTGGGTCGCAGACCTGACATACATCGCGATCGTCAGCGGCTTCGTCTATCTGGCGGCGATCCTCGACGCCTGGTCACGTCGCGTGGTCGGCTATGCCATCAGCCGCTCGATCGACGCGCGGCTTGCCGTCGCCGCGCTCAAAGCTGCCATCAACAGCCGCAATCCGCCTGCTGGTTGCATGCATCACTCCGACCGCGGATCGCAATACGCCTCCGAGATCTACCGCCAGCTCCTTGCCGCCCACGGTCTGGTCGGATCGATGGGGCGGCGCGGCAATCCGTATGACAACGCCAAGGCCGAGAGCTTCATGAAAACGCTGAAGGTTGAAGCGGTGTATCTGATGGCCTACGAAACCTTCGAGGATGTCACAGCCGACCTTCCGCGATTCATCGACGCGGTCTATAACTCACGAAGGCTCCACTCCGCACTTGGATATCTGAGTCCGGTACAGTTCGAGGATCAACACGCCCGGCATACGGTCAAACCCGCAGCCTGAAACTGTCCATCTTTAGGGGCGCACTCCAATCGGGGGTCAAACTTGGAAGCCGATTGACAGTTGAGGCTTTTTGTCGAGCCTGGCGCCGGCAGCGCGCGCCGGGTATCGGCGCGTTCACGGATCCTCATACGCCAGGTTATCGGCGTGATTACGAATCATCGCGCGCCGGAAAAAACACGCTTAGGGAAACGAGCAGGACCAGGCTTGGACCGCGCAGGAATCGCCACCACCGGCATCGGAGCAAGCGGCAACCGCGGCGTCGCCTGCATCGTCACCCAACTCTGCCAGCTTCGCGACGATGACGCCGTCATCGCCGATGGCGACCGCGGCGCAGCTATTCGAGAAGGTGACGACGACTTCGCAATCGGCAGCGTTCTCGGCGCATTGGGACAGCGCGGTGCTCTCGGCATCATGTTTGGCGTCATGGGAACCGGACCAACCGGCGGCACCCGTTCTTTTGCTGTAGGCGATGGAGCCAAAAACCTTCTTGTTTTCGTACTCGGCCTCGCAAGCGCCTTGCCGGTTGCCGCAATAGCTGCCCAGTTCGATCTGGCTGATTTCGTGATCCTTGCTGCATCCGGAGTAAGCCGCCATGCGCCAACCCGTGCAATCGTCCGCCGTAGCCGCCACGGCGACGATCGCCGATAAACCGATGCTCACTGCGCGCAGCGATCCTTTCAATGCGATCCGCATGATGCCCTCAGCCTTTGCAATCTTACTTATTCGGTCGTAGTTGTTTCTGTTGTTGCCGAGAGCAAAAAATGTGCCAGTTTTCTTAAAATGCCGCCGGCGGCGCGGAGGTTGCCGCACGCTTCAACAGGCGGGAATCATGGTG
>CAWJEX010000005.1:0-106656 GCA_963841995.1 uncultured Alphaproteobacteria bacterium | reverse complement strand
TATCCCCATGCCGGGGATCTTTTCGTGTTCCGGGGCAAGCGCGGCAACCTCGTCAAGATCTTTTGGGTCGATGGCCTGGGCGCATCGCTTTACGCCAAGCGCCTGGAGAAGGGCCGGTTCATCTGGCCGTCGGTGGCGGACGGCGTGGTCGTCATCACGCCGGCGCAGCTTGGCTACATGCTCGAAGGGATTGATTGGAGGCATCCGCAACGCAGCTGGCGGCCGCAAGCGGCCGGCTGAGAGCGTGCCCGCGATCTGATCAGGGTGCGGCGCTCTGACTCACCACGCCGAATTTGTTGCCGCAAATCGCCGAGCTGTGATTCACGGCAGTCATGGCTCTGCCGGATGACATCGACAGTGTGAAGCGGCTCCTTGCGGAGCGCGAGGCCGAGCTCGCCGCGGAGCGCGCCCGCCGGATGGTTGCCGAAGCGGAGGCAGCACGGGCAACAGCGTCGATATCGAGTGCCGAGGCGCTGATCGCGCATCTGCGGCTGGCCATCGAGAAGATGAAGCGCGAGCTTTATGGCGCGCGGTCCGAGCGGGGCCGGAAGCTTCTCGACCAGATGGAACTCCAGCTCGAAAACCTCGAAGCGACGGCCGCCCAGGACGAGATCGCCGCCGAGATGGCGGCGCGGTCGAATGCCGAGACAACGGTTCCAGCCCATACGCGCCGGAAGCCGGTTCGCAAGCCGTTCCCGGATCATCTGCCGCGCGAGCGGGTCGTCATCCCGGGCCCGGCCGCATGCGCTTGCTGCGGCTCGACGAAGCTTTCCAAGCTGGGTGAGGACGTCACGGAAACGCTCGAAGTGATTCCACGCCAATGGAAGGTGATCCAATATGTGCGCGAGAAGTTTACCTGCCGCGCCTGCGAGAAGATCTCCCAGGCGCCGGCCCCATTCCACGTGATCGCGCGCGGCCGAGCGGGCCGAGTTTGTTGGCGATGATCCTTTATTCCAAGTTCGCCTTGCACCAGCCGCTCAACCGGCAGAGCGAGCAGTATGCCCGAGAAGGCATCGATCTGCCGCTCTCGACGCTGGCCGACGACGTGGGCGCTTGCGCGGCCGTGTTCCAGCCGCTGGTCGATCTGATTGATGCCCGTGTCTTCGCCGCCGAGCGTATTCATGGCGATGACACGCCGGTTCCCCTGCTGGCGAAAGGCAAAACCATCCAGGCCCGATTGTGGGCTTATGTGCGCGATGACCGGCCGTTCGCCGGGCCCGATCCGCCGGCGGCGGTTTATCGCTTCTCCCGCGATCGCAGCGGCATCCATCCCGAACACCACTTGGCGCACTATGGCGGGATTCTGCAGGCCGATGCCTATGCGGGGGTCAATGGGCTTTACCAGCCCGGCCGAACGCCGAGGCCGATCGCCGAGGCGGCCTGTTGGGCGCACGCGCGGAGAAAGTTCTTTGTCCTTGCCGATATCGCGGCGAAAGCGCGCGGCAAAAAGCCGATCGTCGTCTCGCCGGTCGCGCTGGAGGCCGTCAAGAAGTTCGATGCCATCTTCGAAGGAGAGCGGTCGATCAATGGCTTGACGCCGGAGCAACGCCTTGCCGTGCGCCGCAAGGAGATCGCACCGCTGGTCCAAGCCCTGGCGGATTGGATGCGGGTCGAGCGGGCCAAGTCTCGCGTCACGCCGATGTCGCCAGGGCGATGGATTACATGCTCAAACGCTGGCCCGCGTTCACGCGCTTCCTTGACGACGGCCGAATCTGTCTCACGAACAACGCCGCCGAGCGCGCGCTGCGCGGCATCGCCTTGGGGCGGAAGGCATGGCTGTTCGCCGGTTCGGAGCGCGGCGGCGAGCGGGCGGCCGCCCTGTACACCCTTATTCGCACCGCCAAGCTCAACCATGTCGATCCGCAGGCTTGGCTCGCCGATGTGCCGGCCAGGATTGCCGATCACCCGATCACCGATCCGGCCGCGCTGTTGCCATGGCACTGGGCCGCCGACACGGAGCGTCGTAAGCTGCGGCATGACTGCCGACAGCATCGTCCGCCTCAAGATCACGCTCGATGACGTCAACCCCGCGGTCCTCCGCCGCGTCGAGGTGCCGCTCAACATCCGGCTCGACCGTCTGCATCTCACAATCCAGGCCGCCATGGGCTGGTCGAACAGCCACCTCTATGAGATCCGCGCCCGCGATATCGGATGGGGCATTCCCGATCCCGATTGGCGCGACGGCCCGCTCGACGCGCGTAAAGCCCGCCTCGTCGACGTTCTCAAGGATGTTGGCACCAAGACGCTGCGATATCTCTACGACTTCGGCGACGGCTGGGAGCACACGATCAAGATCGAGCGCATTGCGGATGCCGTGCCAGGCATTGCCTACCCGCGCCTGGTCGAGGCCGTCGGGTGCTGTCCTCCCGAAGATGTCGGCGGTCCCTGGGGCTATGCGGAATTCCTCGAAGCGATCGGCAATCCCAAGCACGAGCGTCATGCCGAGATGAAGGATTGGATCGAGGACGACTTCGATCCCAGTACCGTCGACACCAACCGACTCGCTGATGAACTCGCTGCCCTCGCTAAGCAATGGTCACGAAAGCCGGCGACCAAGCGTCCGCGATCGCGCTAACCCGCGGTCCTCGGCGGAGGGTTACGTTCATCCTATATTGGATGGTGAGACACGATACGGCCGGGATGATGTCGCCGCCGCCGCCAGCCGTGCGCGATTATTCGGGGATTGCGCTCGGTATCGGATTTTGGCTTGCTGCCGCGTGGGTCGCGACCTCACTCTTATCGGTCGCTATCCTTCAGTTTGCACAGCGGCGGCGCACGCAAAACAAACTGCCCCTGTCCCTCCCGAGAACTCTGTCCGGCTCGGAACTGCTTAAGTCTCATCAACGAGACCCTCTTGGTCGATTTGCACGCGCGCCCGATTGTCGCCGTCTGGTGAGCGGCCAGCAACCGTGAGTCAGTAGGCAAGGGGTTGCAGAATGACTTTAGGCCTTCGAAGGGGGCCCTTATGACCGCAAAAAACGTCAGGCGCTGCCTGTTAGTTCCGTCCGAGTTCTTTTTCTGCAGCTGACGAGGGGACGCAAATTCTTTGAACGATAGTCAACGGATCTCCATTATCGGAGACCCAGGAGCCGTCCGTCTCTATCGCAGCGATTGCGCAACCAGCAGGGGTCGTAAATGGGCCGCCATCGGTGCCTGGTTCTAGAAGTGGATCGGAAACCTCGCGGGAGGTCGTCGACTTGCCGTCCGAGAATTTCAGAATGAGCACGTAGCCGCGTAAGTCGCCGCCGAAGGCCGATGAAAGCTTGAGCCCGGCGCTGGCGAAGACGATGCATAACAAGAGTGCCAAATTCGCTCTAGACACTGCTCCTTCCTCTACACCCCCCTCCTCTACACCCCCCTCCTCTGCACCCCCCTCCTCTGCACCCCCCTCCTCTGCACCCCCCTCCTCTGCACCCCCCTCCTCTGCACCCCCCTCCTCTGCACCCCCTCCTCTGCTGGTGATGTTATTTAGACATACGAGAGTTAAGGGCCTGTAAACATATATCCAGAGTATGTATTACCGATGTTAGCAGTATCGCTCTGGACCAGACCGCTTCGTAGAGATCCTTGCGGGAGACGATGTGCGAAGCCGATTGAGGGGACATTTCTCCTCCGACTGTGAGAGCATGAGTGCCAGTCCCCGTTTTAACTTCGCAATTGCCGCTTGGGTAGGTTTGCGTCTTTCGTTCAACATCCGTGTGAGATGTCCGGCATCCATCCCAGCTGCAGCCGCAAACGCACGCGAAGAAATTCGTTTGCACCGATCTTTCACTTGTATCAGCACCGAACGGTTTTCAGCAGCGCGCGAGCTTCCGCTTCCGGGGCGATTGCGTTGCAAAACTATTTTGGGTGTCTGAGCGTGAAACATTGATTCAAAATTAGACACCAATGCGCAATGTTGATTCAAAAATTGGCTCGCTCAGATTCTATTAGTGCTCGCCAGATGCTCGTTGCTGAGTTTTGCAACACATTCCAGCTGATTTCGGAAGTTGCGAAACGGGCCGACGGCGTCGGCGGAGATGTGATTCCAGCTGCCAAACCGGAGCCTCGGATCATGCGATATGAACTCACCGACCGCGAATGGAGTGTCATCAAGCCGATGCTCCGGAATAAGCCGCGGGGTATCCCGCGTGTGGATGACCGGCGCGTTCTGAACGGCATCTTTTAGGTGTGGAGATCAGGTGCGCCGTGGCGCGGTCTGCCGGAAAGCTATGGACCTCGCACGACCTGCTATAGTCACCTCGTTCGCTGGCGGCAAACTCACGTAAGGAGGACGCGAGTCCGGTAAAGGTGGTCGCGTGTCCCGGATTTGAACCTACGACACTGGGAGCCGAGGGATTCGCACCGAAAAGAACCCGAAATAACGCCGGTAGCGCTCCGCCGCTACCAGGATTTTCAAAGTTGAAATAATGAGTTAGGCGGTGTTTTCGCGGTTACCTTAATGAGACCAAAGCGGGCTTGTCCGAGGTTTTTTAACCTTTTTGTCGAAGTTTCGATGCCGAAATCGTTCCCGTTTTGGGCGACAACGGGAGCTTTGGCGAACTAGCCGGGCTTTTGTCTTTCACAACTCCACCTTAGAAATTCGGTCGAATCAACGGCGCAGCTTCGATTTGGCGAAGTACTGCTTAACAAGATGCAGCGGCTTTGCCGCGCGCGATGAGCGAAGGATCGTGATCAGAAGAAATGATAGGCGACGCCCATCATCAAGGTTGTCTGACGAGTTGTGCTATCCGGCTCGTAGTATCCGTTGGCATCGACGGCGCTGGCGCCAAATGCAATGCTCTCATAGGCGGCGCTTGATGTCAGCTCGAGATGGTCCGTCAGGCGGTATCCGACCTCCGCCTTGGTGCGCCAAATTAAATCACTGCCGAGCTTAAATTTTTCGCCCGACGTTTCCATGTCGGCGCCGAACGTCTTGCCGGCCCCGCCTTCCAGCGAGAGGACCCACCGATCCGCGGGGGAATATTGGGCAAGCAGACCGCCCATGCCGTCCCAATTCCAATAATCTTCGGCATAGGCGCCGATGCCGCCGGCGTGCCGGGCCCAATAGCGGTAACCGATTTCGGCGAACGGCGTGACGATTACCTCATTCCCGAGCGGAAATCCCCGGCCGAGCTGAATCGCGCTGTCGAAGACGTGGTTGTATGTGTCGCTTTGATAGGGCGTGCAGTTTCCGAATTGATCGCATAGCGCACCGTTATACGCTGTCGTCCCCAGGCTCATTTGACTGTCGATATGGAGATAGAGGTTGGCGATTGGCGACCGGTCGGACGCCATGATGCCAACGCCGATATGGGCGGTGGGCAGCCAGCCCTTCTCGGTATCGAGTGTCATGCCACTTTGGGTTTCGGCATATTTCAAATTGCTGACGCCGAGGTCGAGGGACACGGCATTGTCCGCCTTGAAGATATCCGCAGTGCCAGCAAAGACCGCGCCCGGCCATAGCATTGCCGCGCACAACAAGAGGCCTATGCCGGCCAAGAAACGGAAATATGAGATTTGCCCATCCAATTTTGTAAGCGAGGAATTGGCGTTCAATTGTTCCATAACGCTTCCGTCCTTTTCCCGACCACGTCGAACAACACCTGCCGCGCGGCTGCCTATTTTTAAAATTGCGTTCCAGCGCCCCCCGCTAATCCCGCGAATCAGAGGATCATAGACCGTCCACTCGTTACACGGCTGGCGGACCCTTCTCCTGCGCCGTGGCTTTGACCCCGCCATTACGGAACAGTTCGAGCGTGGCGAACGAGACCCATTCGAATCGGATTTCCGACGTCAGGGAACCGATAGGAGAGGGACGGGCAATGACGTTCGGCCTGGGACACTGTCCCCAGAAAGCCCAATAACGACCCTTTCAAACCAATACACGAACGATAGGCGTCAATTCTGCGCTGATATTTTTGCGGTACGAGGAGCGTTACGAAAAGCAGGTAACGCCGAGCACAAGAGCGAACGCGGCCAGCTTATGGCCGGAATTCGCGACATTGTCGTGGCGGTTGATGAGAATGGCGAAAGCAAATCCCTGAATGCGCCGGTCGAGCGCCTGTCGAATTGGTTTGTCGATCACTTCAGAGATCAGGATATCCGGCTGTATCAGATGTTGGGGCGATCCGCCGCTGGAACCAGCCAGAATTCACGGCTCCGGTCTCGCGGGGCTTTTGTTTTAGGGGTGTGATCAATAGCGGGAAAGAGAATTGTGGACGTTCTAATCTTTGTGCGCGGGTCCTTGTCCTGGATCGCGGGTTATTGGCAAGCTGACGCGCACGGCCGTTCCGACGCCAACAACGCTTTCGATGGTGAATTCGCCCCCCCTGCATTTCGGTGAAGGATTTTGCAAGGCAGAGGCCAAGGCCAGAGCCTTGATGCGCATGATTGCTGCTGGCTTGAATGAAAGGACGGCAAAGGCGGGGCAGGACGTCCGCCGGAATCCCGATTCCCATGTCGCGTCTGGTAATCCAAACGGCATTCCCGCCGTGGTCGGATTCGACGTCAGCGGACCCGCCGCCGTGTGTGAATTTAATCGCGTTCGATAAAAGATTGAGAAGCGTCTGATGCACGAGCCGCCGGTCGGCCAAGATTTTGGGGGCTCCATCCGCATAATGAGTCGAAATCGCCAGATCTTTGCTGACGGCCATTTGCGCGACAAGGCCGCACGCTCTTGCAGCCGCTTCATTGATATCGACAAGCTCCAATGAAACTTGGTATTGGCGAGATTCGATCTTGGCGGTATCGAGAACATCGCTCACCAGCGTGAGAAGATGTATGGCGGCGCTATGAATGTTTGTTGCGTAGCCGAGATATTTCTCGCCGAGTGGCCCGAAGATCTTGATCTTCATCATTTCCGAAAAGCCCAAGATGACGTTGATCGGGGCGCGAAGCTCGTGACTCATATTGGCCACGAATCTGGATTTGGCGACGCTGGCTTCCCGCGTTTCTTTTTCGCTTGCGGCGAGCCTTTTTTCGATCCTCTTACGCTGGTACAAGAGCGCCGCATTGATCCAGAGGGTCGCCACACCGAAACTTCGGTTGATCCATTCATAGCTGCCGATGCCCCCTGGCGGCGACAGGATTTGGCCAATGATCGTCAAGGCCGTGCAAACGATAGCCGTGACAATAATCGTCTTCTGGTTGGGCAACCAAAGACAAAGGGTTATGACTGCGGCCTAGCCAATGCCGTCGGCGATGCCGGGCGGCGTGACGATGTCGAGCGCAAACACGCATGCCACGGATAACCCCAGCAGCGCGGCGACCAAACGGGGTCTGTTTGCAAAGCCCGGCATTAACGTGGCTTCACGAGCCGTTCATGATTTAAACGAACGGCGGATCCTTTTCCTGCGCCAGGGCTTTGTGCTTATTCGCACCGCCGGGCCATCGGAACCACCAGCAGCGCGAGGCCCCAGCGTGTCGATGTCGAGGATCACCGGCCGCCTGCTGGGCGCCCGATCTCCCCGTCTATTTGACAACGCGCCACGTTCCGTCCGGCTGTCGGCAAATCGTGCCATAGACCGGCTCGGACACGCCGTTGTTCTCCACGGTCGACTGATATTCCTTGCATTCCTGCCCACCGGGTCCGTTTGGCCCGGATGGAATGGCCGGACCCGGAGCAGGCGTGACGATGCCGGGCGGCGGATCGTCTCAGCGACGGTAATATCCCCGTCCGCCGAACCCGAAGCCGACCGACGGATAGAAATAGCCAGGATAATAGCCGTAGGGTCCATAAGCGTACGGGTAAGGGTAAGCATAGGGAGACGGATAAGGGTAACCATAAGAATTAGCGGGCGGGTAGGCGTAGCCGGCGGGCGCCGGGCTGTTGCCGACGGTCGGGACGCTCTCGCCCTTGGCAGACATGCATTGGAGGTAGCTCATATCGTAGCGCTGCTGCAGCGCCGCTTCCGAGTAGCCCGCTGCGCCGACCCCGCTGGCACCACCGACAACCAACCCGCTGCCGGCGCCGATCGCCGCGCCCGCCGCCGGGTTGCCCGCGGCGGCGCCGATAGCGGCGCCTACCGCTGCGCCGAGCACGGTGCCGGCCGCGGCGCTGGTGGCCGCGCTCTGATTGGCGGCTTGCGCCGGAGAGGTGTTGCCGGTCAGGGACGAGGCGTATTGGCGGCAACTCACGTCGTCCTGCTGGAACTCGGCGAAGCTCTTGTCCTTTGCTGGCAGCACCATGACGCTGGGGCCGGCGGGCGGTGCCACCGCGCAGCCGCCGAGCGCCAATATTCCGGCCAGGACGGCGATCTCCTTTACTCGACGCATGGGCGTCTCCTTTTGTATGCGGGCTCGGACAATCGTTGCTCGATCTAAGGCCGCCCGTCCCATCCGGCTCTAGGGCGGCCGGATGCTGGACGTTCCAGCAATCCTACGTCGCGTTGCCCTTGCGGCCGTGTCATCTTTTGGTAACCGCTCGGTGCGAGCGCCGTGCATTCTGGGTTGATGATGCGTTGGTTCTAGGCAACATTCCCCGGATGACCAGGGATTGGTTGGAATCGTGTACCAGTTGGGCCTTATGGAAAGGCCGGTTCGAGAACGCTGACCGCCCCAAGGGCCGAGAAACAGCGAATTTGGGGATCATTCTAACTCCGCTTAGCAGGGCTTTCCGGTGGTCAAGGAGCATTAACACCGTCGTTTCCCTTCCGCGTCATGGTCGCAACCCTCATCCTGCCGCTGGCGCGGCGCTTGCAGTCGGGCAACGAGCCGCAGGATGGCGGCGAACAGGTCTCTTGGAATGGCGCGCCGCGTTATTCCCACGAATGAGAAATCGCTCGCATTGCCCATTGCCCATTAAGTACACGAACGGCGGGCCCCTTTCCTGCGCCAGGGCTTTGTGCTTATTCGCACCGCCGGGCCATCGGAACCACCAGCAGCGCGAGGCCCCAGCGTGTCGATGTCGAGGATCACCGGCCGCCTGCTGGGCGCCCGATCTCCCCGTCTATTTGACAACGCGCCACGTTCCGTCCGGCTGTCGGCAAATCGTGCCATAGACCGGCTCGGACACGCCGTTGTTCTCCACGGTCGACTGATATTCCTTGCATTCCTGCCCACCGGGTCCGTTTGGCCCGGATGGAATGGCCGGACCCGGAGCAGGCGTGACGATGCCGGGCGGCGGCGCTTCGGACGGAGGCGGAATTGCCGCCCCGGGTGGCGGCGCTCCCACCGCCGTTGCCACGACGGCCTTCCACGGACCCCGGCACACGGCGACGTAGGGGTAATAACCTCGCGGCCGGCTACAGTAATAGTAATATTGGACCCCGCCCGGCGCCGCGACAAAACCAGGCGGCACGTAAGGATCGGGATAGGGATAAACCGGAGCGGGATAAAAATACCAAACGCCACCGACGATCCACCACCATCCAAACTGGCCTAGATGGTCGCCGTGAATCCAGCTGCCATGGCGCCACAATTCGATGTCGTGTTCGTGGAATCGCTGGATATCGCGGTCGTGCCATTCGGCACCACGGAAACGCTCGTCCGCGGATGCCGGCTCCGCCGATGTCACCGCGCAAAACGCGCCTGCCAAAAGCACCGGCAGCATGACGATTTGCTTCACCGCCCGCCGTCTCTTTGCCCCGGATCTCTTTGCTTGAGTCGTCGCGGCGATTTCAAATCGATTTGCAATCATTGTTGGCACCTCATCAAATCTTACGGTTTGGGACATGACGCGACGACTTCGTTGCGATCGAGAGTCCCGTTGCGGTCGCGATCGAGCGTTGAAAATTTCTGCTGCGCATACGCCAGGAAATCCTCGACATGGACCTCGAATCGCAATCCGATATCGGCGGACATGACCGGATCGGGCTGGCTATCGGACATGTCGGCCGGACCGCCTGCCGCCGCTCTTTGACCCCCGCCGCTTTGCCCGCCATGACGCGAACGCCGGTTGCCGCTGGCACTCTGTTCGTCCGGTTCTTCGCCGTCTTCATTGCTTGCGACGTTTTTTTGGCGCGGAACCGTCTCCTCGTAAGGAGCGCGGTATCGGGCCAGTTCAGACGCGGTAATGACGCCGGTATGATCCAGATCGATCGCCGCAAATTGCCGGCGGGCATCCATCATGAACTCGTCCGCATCAACGCGGCCATCATGGTTCCCATCGACGCGATCGAACCAAGCCGAGAGGGCGTTCGCACAGACGGGATGTCCGAGGGCGCCGCCGCTGAGTGGCTCGCCGTTCGGGCTGTAAAGGATACCGGTGTATTCAGGTCGTTGGGGACGACTGCTGTCATGACTACATCCGACCAATCCGATCGCCAGGAAGAACGCCGTCACGCAAGGCGTGACTCCAAAGCGAGAGGGATTTCTCCCGATCTGCGCAGGTGAATGGCCCCGACGCTCAGCGACCGGACGAAAGGTCGGGAATTTCCGCCAACCGGCCGTCATCGCCTGCCCGCCAAAAACAACCGATCCGGTCGGCTCCGAATGATGGCCACACTCGGGATTAATAACCCGCACCCTGGATCATGGCTAGGCGGGAAAAGAAAATAAATTAGCGGCGCAGGAGAAAGGCATGGGGCCCGTGAAAATGGGTAAGTCAAGGAGTGCATCCGTGCGAGCGGATCTTTCCTTCCTTGAAGCTCTTAAAGACCGTAACGACACCACAAGGAGACATTCCATGGCATTTCGAAAAGTCACTTTGCTTGCCGCCGCTATTCTCGTGCTGGGCAGCTTGACTGCTTCCGCCGAATCCTCGCCGCCCGGCGGCGATCCCGCCCATCATTTCTCGCGCGCCGATATGTGCACCGAGTTCCATGCCCGTTCGGCGGCCCATTGGACCTATGTCGAGGTCAAGCTCAACCTGACGCCGGAACAGGAGGCACTCTGGGCCAAATGGCGCGATTCCCTGGCCCCCGGGGAGCAAAACGCCCACAAGGCATGCCTGCAGCACGCCGCCCAATCGGACACCCATTCCACTTTCGTAGACCGGGAGGCGCATGTTCAGCAGATGCTGGCGGCGAAGGCCGCGAGCCTGCAAGCCGCGCAGCCAGCGCTGGAGACCCTCTATGCGTCGCTCAATACCGATCAAAAGGGCATCCTTGACGAATTGATGAGCCATCATCGGCACGGACACGATGGACATGGCGAGCATCACGGAGAATGGTCGCATCATTCCCATGGCGGCGACGGGCAACATCGCGACGAACCGCCCGCCAATCCGTAACAATCGTCTGTCGGAGAGCGGAATTTTCTGTTTTTTGGCCACAGGGACCGTGCCGATTGACTAAGCTCCCGGCTGAGGACCTTACCGTTTGCAAAGAGATCTCGATGCTCTTATGCCGGCGCCAGAGCAGAAGTATCTGAGAACGTCTCATTGAGAAGTTAAAAAGAGGAGGATTCCATGAAGCAGCGCATTCTGATGGCGGCGGCAATGACGGCCGCCTTGGCGGCGGTTTCCCCGGTCGCCGCTCAGCAACAGGGCGATCAGCCGAAGCAAGACCAGGCGCAACCCGGACCAGTGACGGGCCACGGCATGATGCGCGGCACCGTGACCGCAGGGCCCGGCGGAATGGGTCCGGGCATGATGCGATTTGGCGGCCCGATGATGGGCGTGGGCAGTTGCATGACCGGGCAATGGACCGACGGCCAGCTCGCTTTCCTGCAAGCTGAATTGGACTTGACCGATGCCCAGGGAAAGCAGTGGGGGGATTTCGCCAACGCGATCGGCTCCAATGCCGACCGCATGGCGTCCATGCACGAAGACATGGTGCGCAATGAGACGTGGTCGAGCCTGCCGACGCCCGACCGGATGGAAAAAATCCGACAGATGTTGGCTCAGCGCGTTGAGGGCTACAAAGCCATTATCGAAGCATCGAGGCCGCTCTATGATTCCTTATCTTCCGACCAGAAACAAACCTTCGACAGCCTTATCCCCGCATGCCTGGGCCTGATGTGAGGCTCGGCTCCGAGCCGGTCAAATTGGGCCGGCTCTTTGGGGGCAAGCCCGGTCGCCGCCTGACGATGCGTTTCCGCGCTCCGCCTTGTCGGTGGTGTGCCAAGCAGGGCATCGCCGCCTCTTTGCCATCTCTGCGGGGACAGATAAACCCACCGACGACCGTGTTCCAAACTTCGAACCATTGCCGATCAAATTGATAGAAGGGACAGGCTAAAGAGGCCTGCATGTCAGGTTCAACTAGGTGTTGAGCAAGATTTAACCTATACCGGTTAAGAATAATACGTTTGGAAATCCCTCCGGGGTTACCCAGAATCCGTCGTGTTATCCATGGCGGTTTCACCCAAAAGATAGAGCGCGGCGGCGCGGATCAGGATGGCGGCGACATACCTCAAACCGATGCTCGACGCCGGGTCATCGCGCGTCTTCAACGTCAATGAGATGACGCGCCGGATTCTGGCCAAGGACGCGGCGGCTCCGCTGTTCTTCCGCAATAAGCCGTTGAACGCCGTCGTCCTCATCAAGGACACGGTGCCGGAAAGCGAACGTCGCGGCGGCGGCCGGCAGACCGGCACCAAGCTGTATTTTCCGTTTAACGACCAGGACATCTATGAAGGCGGCCGCAGCATCTTCATCCATGATTCAAGTTTGCGGCAAGCGATCGTTGGCAGGTTTGGACAAGGTGCAGTGCCGAAGGAGGCGCTGGACGAGGATATGCGCATTCTCGGCGTCCTCGACAAACTGCCCTCGCTCGATCCGTTTTTGATGAAGGACGTCTTCCGCCGAGAGGAGATCGCGATCAACGACGCCTATTTCGAGGTCAGTGCCGAAGCCTGGAACGAAATCGAGGCGTTCATCCTGCAACGGTTCGAGCCGCTGGTGGAAGCGGCCTTCCCCGATGCGATGTCATCGGACGATAAGGCGCGCCGCCTTATCGAAAAAGTGTGGGAGGCCAGCGATCTTGCGGCGCTTCAGCCGATGGTCGTAGCGTTTCGCCTGCCGCAGGGCGAGGCATTGGAAATTTTCTCGGCGTGGAAAGGCATCATTTTCTATTCGTTCCAGTTCGAGCGCCTCAAGGAGCAATTTCTCGAACTGTTCAAGTGGCTCAAGGGAATCGAAGTCCCGTTCGGCGCGAAATCTCCTGCCGAACGCAAAGAGTTCCTCGCCATGCTCGAGTTGGTGAAGAGCCAGCTGCGCTCCGAATGGCAAATGATCGAGGGCGTTCTGCACGAGTATCAGGACGGATACGACAAGGCCTTCAAGCACAAGGTCAGCTTGACGGAATTTCTCGCGTTCTTGCGAAAGAGCAACAAAGCGTATTGGGATCTCGGCAACAGTCTCGGCAAGGCCGGACAAGCGATCTATTGTTGGACAGAGATATCCTCGCGCTTTCCCGGCCGTAAGCTGCCTTGGACGTCCTTGCAGGACGTTATCCGCCTGCTCGCCAATATCTTCCCGCCGGAAAAGAAAGCCACCGCCAGCGCCGCTTGGTGATGGCGCATTATTGCGTTTCGATCCCCGGCCTTCCCCACCCCTGCAACCCGGTCGCAATCCTGCTGCTAGCCGCGAGATCGCGTAACTTGGCCCTTGCACCAACCATCATGCCGCCCGAAGGAGTATCCGGGTTTTCGCCGTTAAATAATCTCCGGTATCCCTCCGCCGCTACCAATTCACAATTTTCCATGGCCCTATTTGGCGCTGAGAGCCAGTTCCTCATTGGCTTGGCTCGCATCGGCATTCGCCGCCTGTTCAATTACCGCATCCGCATAGTGCATGACGAGATAGGCCAGAGCGGGCTTGTCCCCGAGATTCGTATAGGTGTGGGGGAGATCGGCGGGGAATAGAATGACATCGCCGGCGTCGAGCACATGGGGGACTTCCCGCCCCACTTGGATCTCCACCCGTCCTTCGGCAACCGCAATGGTTTCGGTGGTGCCGGTGGCGTGGGGATCGGCCCGCTTATGATGGTGCGGCGCCATGCGCAGCTCGTAAAACTCGATGCGATTTCCCTCGTCGAATGGGAAAAGTGCGCGCGAGCTAAAGCCGCCGCCGTCGGATGTCAGCACTTTAGCTTCGTCCCGGCGCATCACCACTGTGCCGCGGGCAGCATGTCCTGAAATCAATGCGGCAAAAGGGACGCCCAACGCGGCCGCCAGACTCCACAACAGGCCGATCGTCGGCTCGCCCTTTCCGGCTTCGATCCCGCGCAGCATCGGCGGGAAAACCTCGGCCAGCCGCGCCAGACGGACGATGGAATAGCCGCGCTGAAGTCTCAGCCGGCGCAGATTGCGGGCCACCGCCGCCGCCAGATCCGGCGTCGCCCGGACCGGTTCCTCAACCGAATGTTTCGCCGTAGGTCGTTTGGCCATGATCGCCTCCGAACCGACACGCCGCAGGGAATTTAATTATTATACTACTTAACAGATAGACTTAATAGCACATGTTTTTTAACCACGGCGGCCACCTGTCGGTCATGCATCGGACTCAATGTCGCGAGCGCCGTGGCCGCGCCGATGATCGCCCAAAGCATGTCCCATTGGGTGTCCCAGGGGTTGCCTTGGGTCGCGAGATAGTCGGCTGCGCCGCCGCCATAGATGACGGCGGCGCACCATTCGATCAATTCGAAGAAGGCGCTGAAGGCGAGACATATACAAACCACGAAGAATGGCAGCCAGCGGCTTCCGTGAAGCGGCGAACGCCGGATTAGGAATTCGCGGGCCAAAATCGCCGGCACGAAGCCTTGGACAAAATGCCCGAGCCGATCGTAGTTGTTGTGCGTCCAATGAAAAAGTTCGCCGGCCCAGAATCCGAGCGGCACCCGTGCATCGGTGTAGTAGCCGCCGACGATCAGAACGATCGCGTGCAGAAACAGGAGGCGATAGAGCAGGAGTGTCAGCGGAAAACGTCGGTAGGTCAGGATCAGAATGGGAATGCCGACGACGACCTATGAGATCTCGAGTTCCCAGGTGAGCCGGTCGTAAGGCGCAATGCCGGAAGCAACGAGAATCGCAGTTGCGGTTATACAGAGAATGAGCGGTTCGACGCGCCGTTGATACGGCGCCGCGCCGTCCGCGCTCATTTCTCTTCCCACATGTCGCCGACTTTGCGGTAGGTCCGTTTTACCGCTGCCCAGGCGGTCCGATGCGCGATCTCTTCTTGACGCGGATCACCGGCATAAGTTTTCCACGCGTGGTTGAAGGCTTCGCGATAAATGTTTTGGGCTCCGCGCGGCAGATGTTTGCGCACGGCGGGTGGAAGCGCGGTATTGGTTCGATAGGGCATGGATCCCGAGCCCCAAGAATTGAGAATTCAGATTACCGCGGCGAGCCCCGGCCGCCAAGGTGGCGCAACAAAGAGTTGCAGAGCGTCGCGTGTCTACGATTTCAGGATTTGGTAAAGCCGTTTGTCCTGAAGGGCCGGGAATGAAACGGTTTTCACGTCGCGACTGCTGCCCACGCGCAAAAGTCGCGCGTGGGGAATTGGCCCGGCATTGGAAAGGACAAGGACGACTTCCCAAACATCTTGGGGAGCGGTCGTCTGCTGGTAGCGTTGGCCGAGTTCAACCTCGATCGTCATTGCTTGCCCGGTCCCTCACGATTGGTCCTCAACGAATTTACCGGTCGGCTCGATACCGCCCGCTTTTTTGATCACGCTTGGGCGCCCATTTCGGGGGCGCCAAGCCATATAGTATTGCCGCCATGTCGCGCAAGGGCCTCGACGGATAGCCCTGCGACATTCGGCCGCGAGCCCTCGGGCGGCGGCTACGCACGTGACCAGAAAATATCAGCTGTCTTGAAGCGTTTCCAGGCCTTGCGCAATCGCTGTTCCCGTAACTCGGCGCCCGCGGCATAAAATCCGAGCATCAGACCAATGGCGGTGTCGGGTGCTTTGCTGCGCAGCGACTCGAGCTCACGCTTTAAACCGGTCACGTCGTTCATGAGCCCGAGCGCGCTCTGCACCCGGGCCAGCGCCTTGATATACGAATTCGTGCCCGCGCGCGGGAACAGGCTGGCGAACAGCTCCGCCGAGTAGCGTTGCTTTTTCACGGTAATGCGGAGCCGGTGCCGCTCTTCCGCGGTCATGCGCTTCAAGTGCCGGGCCGCTTCGCGTAGGCTCCGGTGGCGGCGTTCGAGTTTCTTGCGGGCGAATTTGATCGCAGGTGCCGCCAGCGTTTCGCCGGCTTCACCGCTTAGGAAGCGAAGCTCGTGGATGAGTAAGCCCGCCGCATCCATCAGCGCCGAATAGTCCGCCGCGCGCAGCGCCAGCCGCGCCTCGTCCCATTGCGCATTGCGCTCAGATTTCGCGGCGTCGCTCAGCGCCGCCAGATCCGCATTGCCGGTAAAGGATCGCAATACCGGCGGCAGAAGTTCGATAAGAAAAACATCGCATTCACGCGCCCGCCCCAGATCGGCGTTGACGGCACGGGCAAGCGTGCGCAGGCGCGCATGTCGATCCGGCGAGATCAGCTTGCGATAGAGCGACAAAAGCGTGCGCAGCCGCCGCAAGGCGACGCGGAGTTGATGCACCGCTTCGGCATCGGAGCCTTCGAGCGCGCAAGAGGCGTTCCAGGCGATGTCATCCATGCTGTGTTCGAGATTGGCGGTCAGCACTTCGGCAGCTGTCGCCCGCCTCGGGACTTGCGCCGGTTCGGAATTGCGCGGACGGCGTTGCCGGACATGGCGCGGCCGCGGCCCGATCGCGACCACGCGCGCGGTGTCCTCGGCCTGCAATTCTTCGTTGGGGGACGATCCGGCAGCGTTCATGTCGGTAACACCATCAATTCCCGCGCAAGGCTTTGATGTTTCCGGCGTAGTCGCCGCCGTTGAATACGGCCGATCCAGCCACCAGAACATCGGCACCGGCCGCAATCACGGCTTGCGCATTGCTCTTTGTAATACCGCCGTCGACTTCGAGCTCGATCTTGCGTGAGCCGATCATTTCCCGGATGCGGCTGATTTTCGAGAGTTGGGAATCGAGGAAAGTCTGGCCGCCGAAACCTGGATTGACCGACATCACCAGCACGAGATCGACCTTGTCGAGCAGGTATTCGATGGCGGTTTCCGGGGTCGACGGATTGAGCGAGATGCCCGCTTTCTTGCCGAGCGAGTGGATGAGCTGAAGCGAGCGGTCGGCATGGCGACCGGCTTCGATATGGATGGTGATGATGTCGCTGCCCGCCGACGCGAAGGATTCGATGAAGGGGTCCGCTGGTTCGATCATCAGATGGACATCGAGCACTTTCTTGGTGTGCGGGCGGATCGCCTTCACGACGTCGGGTCCAATCGTCAAATTCGGCACGAAATGCCCGTCCATGACGTCGACATGGACGTAATCGCAGCCGCCGGCGTCGATGGCCCGCACTTCTTCGCCGAGCTTGGCGAAGTCGGCGGAGAGTATCGAAGGCGCAATCTTGACGGCGCGGCTCATGGGCACGGACTCGATCGATTGGATGGTCTAGCTTAGCCTAATGGATGGTGGGGTCCAATTCCCCCTTCTTGTAGCGCGACGCCATGTCGCGGAGCGGCGTCACCTTGATTTTCGACGCATTACCGGCGGTGCCGAATTGCTCAAGGCGTTCGGTGCAGAGCTTTTCCATGGCCGCGTATGCCGGCTTGTTGAAATTGCGCGGATCGAACTCGGCTTTCTGAAGGGCCGCGATCTTCCGGTATTGCCCGGTGATCGCCATCCGGCAATCGGTGTCGATATTGATCTTGCGCACGCCGTGTTTGATGCCGGTGATGATCTCTTCCACCGGAACGCCGTAGGTCTGCGGCATCGCGCCGCCGTATTCGTTGATCACGTCCTGCAAATCCTGAGGCACCGAGCTCGAGCCGTGCATCACGAGATGAGTGTTCGGCAGCCGGGCATGAATTTCCTTGACCCGGTTCATGGCCAGGATGTCGCCGGTCGGCTTGCGCGAGAATTTGTAGGCGCCGTGCGAAGTTCCAATCGCGACCGCCAAGGCATCGACCTTCGTCTTCGCGACGAAATCGGCGGCTTCGTTCGGATCGGTCAGCAGCATGTCGTGGGTCAGCGTTCCTTCATGACCGTGACCGTCTTCCTTGTCGCCCTTGCCGGTCTCGAGCGAGCCGAGGCAGCCGAGCTCGCCTTCGACCGAAACGCCGATCAGATGCGCCATCTCGGCGACTTTCGCGGTGACCGCGACATTGTATTCGTAGCTCGCGGGAGTCTTGGCATCGGCTTCCAACGAGCCGTCCATCATCACCGAGGTATAGCTGTTGGCCATCGCCGACAGGCAGGTTTCCACGCTATTGCCGTGGTCCTGATGAACGCAGATTGGAATATCCGGATACATTTCGACGGCGGCATTGACCATGTGCCGCAGGAAGGCATCGCCGGCATAAGAGCGAGCACCCCGGCTGATCTGGACGATGACCGGAGCCTTGGTCTTATCGGCTGCCCGCATGATCGCCTGCAGCTGCTCCATATTATTGATGTTGAACGCCGGCACGCCGTAATCGTGCTCGGCCGCGTGGTCCAACAGCTGACGCAATGAAATCAATGCCATATTTCTTTTGCCTCCGTCCTCATCCTACCGTCGGCGCCCACCCGCGATCGTTTGCCGTCCCGGCGATGGATCCGCCCCGATCATTTGCCGGAAAGCGCGGTAATGCCGGGGAGCTCTTTGCCTTCCATCCATTCGAGAAAGGCGCCCCCCGCGGTTGATACATAAGTAAAATCGTCGATAACGCCAGCCTTGGAAAGAGCTGCCACCGTATCGCCACCGCCGGCAACGCTCATCAACTTCTTGGCGCGCGTCAAGCGGGCGACGGCTTGGGCCACTGCCGACGTGCCCGCCTCGAAGGGCGGCGTTTCGAAGGCGCCCAGGGGCCCGTTCCAAACCACGCTCTTGCAGCCCGCCAATTTGGTTTCGATCGTTTTGACGGTTTCCGGTCCGATGTCGAGAATCATGCCCTGTTGGGGTACCTTGTTGACCGGCACCGTGACCGTCCGTGTGTTTGCGGCGAGTTGGCCCGCAACCACGGCGTCCACCGGGAGCACGATCTCGCAACTATTCTGCTGGGCAACGGTGGCAATGCGATTGGCATCGTCCGCCATCCGGTGCTCGCACACGCTGGCACCGACTTCGATCCCCGCGGCGTAGAGAAACGTATTGGCCATGCCGCCGCCGATCACCAGCACATTCACTTTTGCGGTCAGATTGCCGAGTAGTTCCATTTTGGTCGAAATCTTCGCTCCGCCGATCACCGCGGCCAGCGGCCGTTCCGGCGATTCGAGAATGCGCTCCAGAGTCGAAAGCTCCGCTTGCATCAGGCGCCCGGCGACGGAAGGAAGGAATTTGGTAATGGCGGCAACCGAGGCGTGGGCGCGATGCGCCGCGGCAAAGGCATCGTTCACGTAAATCTGACCATTCGCGGCAAGCGCGCGGGCGAACACCGGATCGTTGCGTTCTTCGCCGCCATGGAAGCGGAGATTCTCGAACAGCGCGACATCGCCGTCCTTAAGCCGCTTCGACACCAGCTCCGCCGCCGGGCCGATGCAATCGTCGGAAAAGGCGATCGCCTCCCCGCCGAGCGCGACTTGCAGCGGCCGTAGCACGGGGCGCAGCGACATTTCGCGCAGGGCCTTGCCCTTCGGCCGGCCGAAATGGGACAGCAGGATGATCCGCGCGCCTTTCTTCTTTAATTCTTGGATCGTGGGCACAACGCGCTCGATCCGCATCGTATCGGTGACGAGCCCGTTTTTCACCGGCACGTTGAAGTCCACGCGCAAAAGGACGCGCTTCCCTGAGACGTTCACATCATCGAGCGTTTTGTACGCGACCTTCATGCCTATCCCAGATTCGCCATGGCGACGGCGGTGTCCACCATACGGTTGGAAAATCCCCACTCATTGTCGTACCAGGCGAGCACGCGACCCAATGTCTTATCCACCACTTGGGTTTCCGCGAGATCGACCGTGGCCGAGACGTTGGTGTGATTGTAGTCGGTAGAGACCAACGGTTCGGAGCTAACCGCTAGGATACCCGAGAGCGGACCCTGTGACGCCTTGGTCAGGGCCTTGTTGATTTCATCGATCGTGGTTTCCCGCGATGCCGTGAATACCAGATCGATCAGCGAGACATTCGCGACCGGCACGCGAATGGCGCAGCCGTCGAGCTTGCCCTTGAGGTCGGGTAGAACCAGGCCTAAGGCCCGCGCGGCACCCGTCGAGGTCGGAATCATGCTTTGGGCCGCGGCCCGCGCGCGCCGCAGGTCTTTGTGCAGCGTGTCCACCAGTTGTTGATCGCCGGTATAGGCATGGACCGTCGTCATATAGCCGCGGGCAATCCCGATTTCCTTGTGCAGCACATGGGCGACGGGGGCTAAGCAATTGGTCGTGCACGACGCGTTGGAAATGACAACGTGATTACCGGCCAGCTTGTCGTGATTGACGCCATAAACCACGGTCAAGTCGGCGCCGTCAGCGGGGGCGGATATCAGCACGCGCTTGGCACCGGCCTTCAAATGCCTTTCGGCGTCCGCCCGCTTGGTGAACCGCCCGGTGCATTCGAGCACGATTGCCACGTCCAAATCCTTCCACGGCAGCTTTTCCGGATCGCGTTCGGCGAGCACTTTGATCGTGCCACGGCCGAGGTCGAGGGTGTCCGTGCCCGTCGTCACCGTTCCAGGAAACTTGCCGTGAATAGAATCGTGACGCAGCAAATGCGCATTGGTTTCGACCGGTCCGAGGTCGTTGATCGCGACGACAGAAAGCGCTTCCGCATTGCGCTCGAAAAGCGCGCGAAACACCAGGCGCCCAATTCGCCCGAACCCGTTGATCGCCACCCGCACTGCCATTCGTTTGCCTCCGTGATTGAGTCGTTGTTGATCTAGAGTCTGGCTTTCGCCGCGGCGACCAAAGCGTCCGCTGTGATCCCGAAATGCTTGTACAACGTCTCTGCCGGCGCCGATGCACCGAAGCCGGTCATGCCAATCATGGCGCCGTTGCCACCGAGATAACGCTCCCAGCCGAACGGGCTCGCCGCTTCGATCGCGATCCGGACACAATCGCCGAGCACCTCGTCGCGGTACCGCTCGCTTTGCGTGTCGAAGAGCTCGAAACAGGGCAGGGAGACCACCGATGCCGCGATGCCTTCGTCCTCCAACCGCTTCGCTGCCTCGACGGCGATCATGACTTCCGAACCGGTGCTAAGGAAACCCACTCTCGGCGTCTTCGAGGCCGCGCGCAGCACATAGCCGCCGCGGGCACAGAGATTTTCGCCTTCATCGCCCCTCCGCAGGGAGGGGACATTTTGTCGCGACAGCGCCAGGATTGACGGCCCGTCGCGCCGTTCAATCGCAAGTTCCCAGCATTCCGCGGTCTCGACCGCGTCGCACGGACGGAACACACGCACATTCGGCATCGCGCGGAACGCCGCCAAATGCTCGACCGGCTGGTGTGTCGGCCCGTCTTCGCCAAGCCCGATCGAATCATGGGTCATGACGTAAATGACCCCTTGGTTCATCAGCGCAGCGAGCCGGATGGCCGGACGGCAATAATCGGTGAAAACCAAGAATGTCCCGCCATAAGGAATAAATCCGCCATGTAGCGACAACCCGTTCATGGCGGTCGCCATGCCGTGTTCGCGCACGCCGAAATGGATGTAGCTGCCCGAGAAATCGCCGGCCCGAATGTTCTTCTGATTCTTCACCTGGGTCAGAAGTCGAAGGGCTGAGATCGGCGGAGCCGCCAACGAGTTCGGGCATGATCGCAGTCAAGGTTTCCAGCACTTCGCCCGAGGCGCGCCGCGTTGCCCATTTCGGCGCTTCCTTGCCAAGCCGCTCCTTGAGCGCGCTCATGGCCTTTTGAAAATCGGCGGGAAGCTTTCGCGCCAATCGCCGCTGGAATTCGCTGCGCGTTTCAGCGGGTACGCCGGAAAGTTCTTTTTCCCATTCGATGCGAGTCGCAGCGCCTTTCTTTCCGATTTTGTGCCACGCCGATAGGATCAATTCGGGAATTTCGAAAGCCGGATGGTTCCATCCCAGTTTCTGCCGCGCACCGGCAACTTCTTCGGCACCGAGCGGCGAACCGTGGGTGCTGGCGGTTCCTTGCTTCTTCGGTGCGCCGTAGCCGATGACGGTCCGGCAGGCGATGAGTGTGGGCCGGTCGCTCGCTTTCGCGCGCTCGATTGCCGCTGCGACTTGTTCCGGGTCGTGGCCGTCGACGCGTTCGCTGTTCCAGCCGCTGGCCCTGACCCGGCCCAGCGCATCATCGGAAAAGGCGAGGTCCGTCGATCCGTCGATGGAGATGTGGTTGTCGTCGTAGAGAACGATTAAGCGCGACAGACGCAAATGGCCGGCAAAGGAAATCGCCTCTTGGCTGACGCCTTCCATCAAATCGCCGTCGCTCGCCAGTACATAAGTGTGATGATCGACTAACCCTGGGAAGCGCGCGGCCAGCATTCGTTCCGCCAGCGCCATGCCAACCGCGGTCCCGATTCCCTGGCCGAGCGGGCCGGTGGTGGTTTCGATTCCCGGCGCGTGGCCGTACTCGGGATGGCCCGGCGTCATGCTTCCGAGCTGACGGAAATTCTTGATCTGCTCGATGGTCATGCCGGGATAACCGGTTAAATACAGAACCGCATAAAGCAGCATCGAGCCATGGCCGGCCGAAAGCACCAGCCGGTCGCGATCCGGCCAATCCGGCGCCGACGCGTCGAATTTCAGGAACCGGCTGAACAACACGGTCGCGACATCGGCCATGCCCATGGGCATGCCGGGATGGCCGGAATTGGCCTTCTCGACCGCATCCATGGCAAGCGCCCGGATCGCATTCGCCATGTCGCGCGGGCTTGGGTCCCCTGAAGTTTGGTTCACGGATTTTTCTTTCACCGTTTGCTCATTCATGACGCCAGAACCTTGGCAACCGCAGGCGCTTTGAGCCGCGCCTTGACGGGGATATCCGAGCCGAGCAGCGGCCGTAAATAATCGAGGAAAGTCGGCGTGATATCCGAGCCCGAGGATGCGATGAAGGAATCCGGCATGACGCGAGTTTTGCCGCCGATCTTCTCCAAAGCCTCCAGCGCGTAAGTCACCGAATAGTTTTTTCCGGGCACGCGGGTGATCGTGACCGATCCATCGCGGCTTTGCTCGAAGGCAAAGCGCACCGCTTGTTTCCCGGCTTCTCGCGCCTCACGCTGATCGACATCGGAAACGACACCGAGAAACGAGCGCTGCAGATATCCGAACGTGTCGCCGCGCACCCGCTTGATCTTCAGCTTCTGCTTAATCTCCTCGGTGAGTGCGTCCGCAAGTGCGCCTGTTCCCGAAAGCTGGACATTGCCGTGAGCGTCGCGCTCGATCTCCTTGGCGAGCTTGGTTGCGATCGCTTCGCCGTCCGCGTCATGGATGCCCTCGCTCACCGCCACCACACAGCGGCCGAGCCGCGAATAAACCGCCTTCACCTCGCTCACGAACTTCTCGGTATCGAAAATCCGTTCCGGCATGTAAACGAGATGCGGCCCATTGTCCGGTGACTCCCGCAAAGCCGCCGCGGCCGCGGTCAAGAATCCGGCATGGCGGCCCATGACGACGCCGACATAAACGCCCGGCAGCGAGGCGTTGTCCAGCTCGGCCCCGGCGAAGGCGCAGGCCACGAATTTCGCCGCCGACGGGAAACCCGGCGTGTGGTCGTTCTCCATCAGATCGTTGTCGATCGTTTTCGGCACATGGATGGCGCGCAAGGGATAGCCCGCTTTCTGCGCCTCTTCGCTAACGATCCTGACCGTGTCCGACGAATCGTTGCCGCCGATATAGAGGAACGTGGCGATATTATGGGCTTCGAGCGAGCGGAATATGTCCTGGCAGTATTTCAGATCCGGCTTGTCCCGGGTTGAACCTAGGGCCGAACTCGGCGTTGCCGCAACCGCTTCGAGATTGGCGGCGGGTTCGCGGCTCAGATCGAGGAAATCCTCGTTGACGATGCCCTTGACGCCGTGCCGCGCGCCATAGATGGGCAGGGTCGCGTCGCGCTCGCGTCCGGCAAGCACGGCTCCGACCAGCGATTGATTGATAACCGCCGTGGGTCCCCCACCCTGGGCGATCAAAAGCTTTCCGCGCATCGTCCCTCGTTCCGTTCAGGCGCCCCCGGTCATAGGCGTCAGTCGTATGCGTCGCTTAGACGCAATACAAACATCAACCCCTCCCGGAAAATTCGATCTCCCGGGAGCTACAACCGGTGCCAGAACGGGCGGCGAGAGTACGATAGGAGAGCGCCCGGACCAAAAGCTTTTTGGCCCTATTTTTCGCCCGACTTTTCAGCCGGTTGGCCCCCTCCCAGCGACTACGGCCGGGTGTATATACTAAGCCGAAAGGAGGACCTGATTCTTGACCGTGGATTCGAGCGAAAGCGCCGCCGTTCCGGCCTATCTGCCGCGGGAGAGCTGGCGCGATTGGTGGAACGACCTCCGGCAGGATTTTAAATTCCGGGCGCTGCCGTTTCGCGCCTTTTACCGCTTTCGCGCCTTTTTCTATGCGCAAGGGCGCTACCCCGAGTTGCGCCTGATCGCGCATCTCGCCGATCCCGGGCGAGCCGGGATCGATGTCGGCGCCAATCTCGGGCTTTACACGTATTTCATGGCGAGGGCTTGCCGGCATGTTTACGCCTTCGAGCCCAATCCGAACCCGTTGCGCGCGTTGAGGGCGGTCGCCGACCGCAATGTGACGGTGCTGGGCATGGCCTTGAGCGAATCCAGCGGCGAAGCGGATCTCACCATCCCGCGCGGGCGGAAAGGCTGGACCAATAACGGTGCCGCCCTCGACCGGGACTTTCCCGGCCGGAGCATTACATTGCGCGTGCCCTGCCGCCGCATTGACGATTTGGGGATCGACGATCTCGGCATCGTCGATGTCGGATTCGTCAAAGTCGATGTCGAAGGCCATGAAGCCGAAGTCCTGCGCGGGGCCCAAGAAACCATTCGCCGCGACCGGCCGGTCATCATGCTCGAAAACGAAATTGCTCACGCCAAGGGCCGCTTCCCGGAACCCTTCGATCTTTTGCGCCGTCTCGATTATCGCGGCTATTTTATCGCCGACGGCGTGCTGCAGACGCTTGACCGTTTCTCGGTCCATGAATTTCAAATCGAGCCGCTGGCGCCCGGCGGCAACCGGCGGCGCTATGTGCGGAATTTCATCTTTTTGCCAACATAGAAACGGCAACAGGGAGAGATCCATGCGCATGACCATGACAATTTCTGCCATGATTTTTATGGGATTGGTGGCGACACAGTCGATGGCGGACGACAAGCACATCGCCGTCGTTCGCGCCAAGACGATCGAAGAAGCGAAAACCGCGGCCACGGAAGTTTGCGCCGGAAAAACCGGCGGCGCCCCGGAACTGATGAATTCGGAGCCCGATCCGCAATCCCAAGGCATGACGGTTTATTATTTTCGCTGCAAGATTAAGGGGTAATGGCCACAAAATTTGTCGGCGAATTGCGATATTTCGCCACGCCCTTTGAATCAGGCGAGACCATCCTTAGATCATTGCCATCGGGGGACAGTCTGACCGTGCATGACTGTCACTTTTTCGCCACGCGGTGCGCCATCCGCACGCAATCGCGTTCAACCCTCCTGAGGTCAAAGCCATGGACACATTGACCAAAACCACTCTCAAAACTCCCGCCTATGCCGCCGCTTCCGCAAAGTCGCCGGTCGCGCCCTTCACCATCGAGCGCCGCGAGCCCGGCCCCCATGACGTTCTGATCGACATCCTTTATTGTGGCATCTGCCATTCCGATATTCACCAGGCCCGTGACGAGTGGGGCGGCTCGATCTTCCCGATGGTTCCCGGCCACGAAATCATCGGCAAGGTCGCTAAGCTCGGCAGCCATGTCAAAAAATGGAACGCGGGCGATATCGTCGGCGTCGGCTGCTTCGTCGATTCCGACCGCACCTGCGAAGCCTGTATCGCGGGCGAAGAGCAGTTTTGCGAAAGCGGTGCCAGCTTTACTTACAATAGTGTCGAGCAGGACAAGAAAACGCCGACCCATGGCGGGTATTCGACGCGGATCACCGTCGATGAAAATTACGTGCTGCGAATTCCGAGCGGCATTCCGCTCGAGCGCGCGGCACCTCTGCTCTGTGCCGGGATCACCACCTATTCGCCGCTTCATCATTACAATGTGAAGAAAGGCAGCAAGGTCGCCATCGTCGGTCTTGGCGGGCTCGGCCATATGGGCGTGAAGCTGGCCAAGGCGATGGGCGCCCATGTGACGGTGCTGAGCCATTCGCCGAACAAGCGCGAGGATGCGTTGCGCCTTGGCGCCGACGATTTCCTCGCCACGAAGGACGAATCGGTGTTCACCAAGAACGCCAAGAAATTCGATTTCATTCTCGACACCGTCTCCGCCCAGCACGACTACAACGCTTATCTCGAGTTGCTGAAGCGCGACGGCACCATGGTCTTGGTTGGCGTGCCCGAACCGTCGCCGCTCGCCGCGCATGTGCTGATCATGGGCCGGAGGCGCTTGGCCGGATCGCTCATCGGCGGCATCCGCGAGACTCAGGAGATGCTCGATTTCTGCGGCAAGCACGGGGTTGCTTCCGATGTCGAGGTGATTCCGATCGACAAGGTCAACGAGGCTTACGAGCGCACCATCAAGGGAGATGTGCGCTACCGTTTTGTCATCGATATCGCGAGCTTGAAGCAGGCTTAAGACATGCCGGCGATGGAGGGGTCGAAAGTCCTGGTGGTCGGCGGGACCTCCGGGATGGGATTGGCGCTGGCCGAAGCCGCGCTTTCTGCCGGCACTCGGGTGACGGTGGCGGCGCGCGCGCCGGAAAAACTGCCGAAATCTGCAACCGGCAAGATCGACGCCCAGCGCCTCGACGTGACCGACGACAAAGAGATCGAAGCGTTCTTTGCCGACGGCACAGAGTGGGATCATGTCGCGGTCACGGCGGCTTCGGGCAGGGCGGCGCCGTTGAAGGAATTGGCGCTCGCCGATGCCTACGCCTTCATGAACAGCAAATTCTGGGGTGCCTACCGAATTGCGCGCGCCGCGCGCGTTAAAGCGGGTGGCTCGCTGAATTCTCATGTCCGGATTTTGGAGTCATCGCCCGCCCAAGGGCGCCGCGATCGCGGCCGCCATCAATAGTGCGCTCGAAGGACTGACCCGTGGCTTGGCACTCGGATTGGCACCCGTGCGTGTCAATGTCGTTTCGCCGGGGGTCATCGAAACGCCGCTTTGGGATGGGATGCCCGAATCGGCGCGGAAGGAGCTGTTTGCGCGCACCAGTGCGCAACTCCCCGTCGGCCGCATCGGGACGTCCGAGGACGTCGCACAGATGATTCTGGCTATGATGACCAACGGCTTCATGACCGGCGCCACGGTCTTCATCGATGGCGGCGGAATGCTGGTGTGAGGCGCCAAGTCGTCTGGCTTTGCCAATCAAGGCAAGAATAGAGGGAGAAATGTCGAAAATGCGAGCGGTACAGGTTCGAAGCGCCAATGCGCCTTTCGAACTGGTCGAGCGGGACATTCCGGAACCGGGAGCGGGACAGGTCCGTATCAAGGTGCAGGCTTGCGGAATCTGTCATAGCGATTCTTTCGCCAAGACGGGCCACTTTCCGGGAATTCGCTATCCGATCGTGCCGGGCCACGAGGTGGCGGGCGTCATCGACAAGATCGGTCCCGGTGTAACTCTTTGGAAGACCGGGCAACGCGTCGGTGTCGGTTGGCATGGCGGCCATTGCGGCCAGTGCGAATTGTGCCGGCGCGGCGATTTCGTGTCCTGCCGCTTTTTGCAAATTCCCGGCATCACCATGGATGGCGGCTACGCCGACTACATGGTCGCGCCGACGGTGGCGCTGGCGCTCATTCCCGATGATCTTATCGCGGCCGATGCCGGGCCGCTTCTGTGCGCCGGCATCACCACGTACAACGCGATGCGGAATAGCGGGGCTCGCGGTGGCGATCTGGTTGCCGTTCTCGGCATCGGCGGGCTCGGCCATCTTGCCGTGCAATTCGCCGCCAAAATGGGTTTCAACACCGTGGCGATCGCCCGCGGGACCGACAAGGAATCCTTCGCGCGCAAGCTCGGCGCCGATCATTACATCGACAGCGAGGGCCAGAACGTCGCAGCCGAACTGCAAAAGCTCGGCGGCGCGAAGCTCATTCTCGCCACCGTGACCAGCGCGAAAGCCATGAGTGCCGTAATCGACGGCCTCGGCGTCAATGGCAAGCTTCTGGTAGTCGGCGCCTCGATGGAGCCGTTCGAGGTTTCGCCGATCCAACTCATTGGCGCGCGCCGGACGATCCAAGGCTGGCCTTCGGGAACGGCGGCGGATTCCGAAGACACCATGAATTTCAGCGCGCTTTCGGGTATTCGCCCGATGATCGAAACCATGCCCCTCGAACGGGCTTCGGACGCCTATGAGCGTATGATGAGCGGCAAGGCGCGGTTTCGGATGGTTTTGACGATGGACCGCTGATCGGGCGGCTTGCTTCGAATTTGAAAGCAAGCAACGGAGTGCTTGCGGGCGGGCGATGCCTATAATCTCTGCTATCAGCGGGATATTCTCGGCGGGAAGCAGGATCGATCGTCATGAATCTTCAACTCGGCACAGGTAAACGGACCGGCGGTTTCAGCGGCGACGACGCGCGCTGGCAAGCGGTCTTGCATCGCGACCGCGCCGCGGACGGTGCGTTCGTTTATGCCGTGCGGAGCACGGGCGTCTATTGCCGGCCGAGTTGCGCCGCCCGCTTGCCGCGCAGGGAAAACGTGTCTTTCCACGCAAATTGCGGCGCGGCCGAGGCGGCGGGTTTTCGCTCCTGCAAGCGCTGCCGGCCAAAGGAAGTCGCCCTGGCCGAACGCCAAGCGGCGGCAATTGCCAAGGTGTGCCGCAGGATCGAGCAAACCGAGGAAATGCCGACTCTCGATACGTTGGCAAAAGCCGCTGGCATGAGCCGGTTTCACTTCCACCGGCTGTTCAAATCGCTGACCGGCGTCACGCCAAAGGCCTACGGCGAAGCCTACCGCCGCCGCCGCATGCGGAACGCGCTGGTGTGGAGCAAGACCGTCACCGAAGCCATTTACGACGCCGGATTCAATTCGAATGGGCGTTTTTACGCGGCTTCGACGGACGGTCTCGGTATGACGCCCAGCGAATTTCGCGGGCGGGGCCAAGGAACGTCGATTCGATTCGCCGTCGGCGAGTGCTGGCTCAGCTCGATCCTGGTAGCCGCAACCGACAAGGGGGTTTGCGCGATTTTGCTCGGCGACGATCCCGAGACGCTGTTGTGCGACCTTCAGAGCCGGTTCGCGAAAGCGCAGCTTATCGGCGGCGACAAGGGCTTCGAGAAACTGGTGGCGGAAGTCGTCGGCTTCATCGAAAACCCGGCGCTGGGCCTCGATCTTCCGCTCGACGTCCGCGGCACCGCTTTCCAACAGAGAGTATGGCAAGCGCTGCGCGGGATCCCCGCCGGCTCGACCGCGAGCTACGCCGAAATTGCCAAGCGTATCCGGAAGCCCAAATCGGTGCGGGCGGTGGCGCAAGCCTGCGCGTCGAATCCGGTTGCCATCGCGATTCCCTGTCACCGGGTGGTGCGCACCGACGGCTCGCTTTCGGGCTATCGCTGGGGGATTGAGCGGAAACGCGCTTTACTTAAGCATGAGGCGCTTGGGAAGGCAGAAAAAAGAAGCGGGGCCAAACCGGCCCCGCAATAACTTCGACAATTTAGAGCATGATCTTGTCAGTCTACGACGGCTTGTCCGCCGCGGGCTCGAATTTCATCGCAACTCCGTTCATGCAATAGCGCAGGCCCGTTGGCGCCGGGCCGTCATCGAAAACATGGCCTAGATGTCCACCGCAGCGGCGGCAATGCACCTCGGTGCGGACCGCGAGCCAGGATCGGTCGCTCGATGTACGCACCGCATCGGGCAGCGGCTCGTAAAAGCTCGGCCAGCCGGTGCCGCTGTCGAATTTCGTCTTCGACGAATAGAGCGGCAGGTCGCAGCCGGCACAGGCGAAGGTTCCGTTCCGATGTTCGTTATTGAGCGGGCTGGTCCAGGGGCGTTCCGTGCCTTGCTTGCGCAGCACGTCGAATTGCTCGGGCGTCAAAATCTTCCGCCATTCGGCTTCGGTCTTTTCCACTTCAAACACCTCCTTTGGCGTTTCGGCCAAGCTGTCGCGCCAGACAAGTCCGCTTGCCGCCGCGATCAACGCCGTCGCCGATGCGCCGATTAAAAATTGCCGTCTTTCCATGGCACCCTCCTACTCTTCGATATGGCCCGCATCCGCGCCCCAAAGCTGTTTCAGCCTTTGGTCGCGGCCGCAATTCCAGCGGTAGAATTTGTAGCGGACCGGATTCTTCTTGTGGTATTCCTGGTGATAATCCTCGGCCGGATAGAACGCACTCGCCGCGACGATTTCGGTTTCAACCGGCAATTTGAATTTCGCTTCGATTTCTTTCTTCGAGTCCTCGGCAAGCTGCTTCTGCTCGTCGCCGTGATAAAAAATCGCGGTGCGATATTGGTGGCCGCTATCGCAGAACTGCCGGTCTTTGACCAGCGGATCGACATTGTGCCAGTAGATTTGGAGAAGCTCTTTGTAGGTCACCAGGGCGGGATCGAAGATCACCTCCACCGATTCCGCATGGCCGGTTCGGCCTTCGCTCACCTGTTCATAACTGGGGTTCACCGCGGCGCCGCCGGTATAGCCGGCGATCGTCTTGATGACGCCCTTGGTGGAATCGAAGGGCGGCTGCATGCACCAAAAGCATCCGCCGGCAAAGGTCGCGACGGCGTATTTCGGATTTTGCTCAGGGCTCACGCCCGGCATGTCGTCGGCGCGGGCAGCTCCCAGCAAAATCGTCAGCGCCAATCCGGCTAACGCGGCCAATCGCAACATTCGTCTTCCTCTCGTTCGGCGGGCCGTTCTTCTTACCGGTCCGTTCCGGCATCCCGCGGTAGTTCTGATATAGGCATGACTGCGGCGCAGCGGCGTTCAACAAAACTCAATTCTTTGTGACAGGAGCGAGAGCCAGCACCCACTGCTTGGGTGGCGGGGCGATGACCATCAGGGTTTGGGAGAGAGAAGAAGAGTGGTGCCGGATGAGAGGATTGAACTCCCGACCTTCGGTTTACAAAACCGCTGCTCTACCGCTGAGCTAATCCGGCCCCGAAATTTTTTCGGACGCGAGTAATAAGGCGTTTGTCGGTGGCCCGCACAAGGCTTTGGACCCGCATCGTGCGCCGCTTTATACCCCTTTTGCAGCCGCGGCGGCATAGAGGGCGATGGCCGCGGCGTTCGAGACGTTGAGGCTGGCGGGCTCGGCGGCGATCGGGATGCGGACCAGGAGATCGCAGTTTTCCCGGGTCAGGCGGCGAAGCCCTCGGCCTTCGGCGCCCAGAACCAGGGTGATTTTGCCGGAAAGCCGGGCCTGATCGATGGCGGTATCGGCTGCGGCGTCGAGGCCGGCGACCCAGAACCCGGCGTCCTTGAGTTCGGCAAGTCCCCTTACCAGATTAGTCACCCGCACCAGCGGCACCAGATCGAGCGCCCCGGATGCGGCCTTGGCCAGGCTGGCGGTTTGCTGGGGTGCGTGGCGCTCGGTGACGACCACGGCAAGAGCACCGAAAGCGGCGGCCGACCGCATCACGGCGCCGACATTTCGAGGGTCCTCAACCTGGTCCAAAACCACGACAACCGCCGAATCTCGGGATTGGGCGGCCCGGCAAATGTCCCCCAAATCCCGATCCATCGGCGGGCCGGCTAGAACCGCGATACCTTGATGGACCGCATCGGCCCCGACGCGGGCTTCAATCTGGCCGCGGGAAAGGATCTCGATCTGCGGGAGAATGGGCCGAGACCGGCGGATTTCCGCCAGTTTTTGCTCGAGCTCCGGAGCCGCCTCCAAGGTCGCCACCAGCCGCAGGCAAGCCCGCTCGGGGTTGGCAAGGGCGGCCAAAACGGTGTGGGTGCCGTAAATCCAGCTCTGTGGATCGTGGGCTTGGCGGCCGTGCTCGGGCTGGTCACGTTCGGGCCGGCCACGTTCGGGCCGGCGGCGATCGGGTTCCCGTTGAGGGGGCCGCGTTTCGGCGGATGCAGGGCGGCGAGGATCTTCACCGCCTGGCGCGCGGCGGCGCTTCTGGCGATTGCCGTGATTCTTGCGATGCTTCTTGTCGATCATAGGGCGAGGGTCGTAGTATGGATGCTCAAATTGCGCAAGTCGGGCCGGCATATGCGGTTCCCAGGAAGGGGACGGGCCGGCACACTTGGTTTTGCCTTTTTTATTCGTGATTTAAAGTTGACTTTGGACGGTAAACAACCATATTTCGGCGTCCGTTGATCCGGGCTGCCTGGATTGCAACGGAGGGGTGGCCGAGCGGTCAATGGCAGCAGACTGTAAATCTGCCGACTTATGTCTACGTAGGTTCGAAATCCTACCCCCTCCACCACCAACCCGGGGGCAGGGCGGAAGAGGCGGGCAGCAGAGCGAACCGATATGCGGGTGTAGCTCAATGGTAGAGCTCCAGCCTTCCAAGCTGGTGGCGTGGGTTCGATTCCCATCACCCGCTCCAGTTTTGGCAACAGCCCGCGTCAAGGTCACCGCATCGCGACTTGGAAATTTGAAAGGCCGCAAGCATGGCAAAAGCGAAATTTGAGCGGACGAAGCCGCACTGCAACATTGGGACGATTGGTCACGTGGACCATGGGAAGACGACGCTGACGGCGGCGATTACGAAGGTATTGGCCGAGTCGGGCGGGGCGGAATTCATGGCCTATGACCAGATTGACAAGGCGCCGGAAGAGAAGGCGCGGGGGATCACGATTTCGACGGCGCATGTGGAATATCAGACGGCCAAGCGGCACTACGCCCATGTCGATTGCCCGGGGCACGCGGACTACGTGAAGAACATGATCACGGGGGCGGCCCAGATGGACGGGGCGATCCTGGTGGTTTCGGCGGCCGACGGCCCGATGCCGCAGACCCGCGAGCATATTCTGCTCGCCCGTCAGGTGGGGGTGCCGGCGATTGTGGTGTACATGAACAAGGTCGATCAGGTGGACGATCCGGAGCTCTTGGACCTGGTCGAGCTCGAGGTCCGGGAACTCCTCTCCAACTACCAATTCCCCGGGGACAAGATCCCCATTGTGAAGGGCTCTGCTTTGGCCGCCTTAGAGGGGCGCGATCCGGAGATCGGCAAGAATTCGATTCTGGAGCTGATGAAGGCGGTGGACGAGTACATCCCGCAGCCCCAGCGCGCCAAGGACAAGCCGTTTTTGATGCCGATTGAAGACGTGTTCTCGATTTCGGGCCGCGGCACGGTGGTCACGGGACGGGTGGAGCGCGGGATCATCAAGGTTGGCGATGAAGTGGAGATCGTCGGGATCAAGGACACGACCAAGACGATCGTGACCGGGGTCGAGATGTTCCGGAAGCTGTTGGACCAGGGCGAGGCGGGCGACAATATCGGCGCTCTCCTCCGGGGTACGAAGCGGGAAGAAGTGGAGCGCGGCCAGGTTCTGGCGGCACCCGGCTCGATCACGCCGCACACCAAGTTCACGGCCGAGGCCTATATCCTGACCAAGGAAGAGGGCGGGCGGCACACGCCGTTCTTCACCAACTACCGGCCGCAGTTTTACTTCCGCACCACGGATGTGACCGGGATGGTGCATCTGCCGGCGGGGACCGAGATGGTGATGCCGGGCGACAACATCGCCATGGAGATCGAGCTGATCGCCCCCATTGCCATGGACGAGGGCCTGCGCTTTGCCATCCGCGAGGGCGGCCGTACGGTCGGCGCCGGCGTCGTCGCAAAAATCGTCGCTTAGAGGAATGCACGGGGCAGGCGGACGGTTAGGAGTGTAGCTCAACTGGTAGAGCACCGGTCTCCAAAACCGGGGGTTGGGGGTTCGAGCCCCTCCACTCCTGCCAGGCTCGAAAAAGAAAAACAGGCGTTGAACGCGGAAATTCCGGGCACGGCGTCGATCAAGGTACCCGAGGCGGCATGGCAGGCATGGCAAAAATAAGTCCGGCGCAATTTGTTCGGCAAGTCCGCCAGGAAGTGGCCAAAGTCACTTGGCCCTCGCGCAAAGAAACGATCACGACGACGGCAACCGTCTTCGGAATGGTGATTATGGCGTCGATCTTCTTCTTTGCGGTGGACCAGATCATTTCGATCGGCGTGCGCAACATCCTGGGCCTGGGAGGCTAAGTCTGTGACGGCGCGCTGGTATGTGATTCACGTCTATTCAGGTTTCGAAAAGAAGGTCGCGCAATCGGTCCGGGAGCAGGCGCTCCAAAAGAACATGATCGATCTATTCGAGGAAGTAATGGTGCCGACTGAGGAAGTGGTCGAAATGCGCCGCGGCGCGAAAGTGAATGCGGAGCGCAAATTCTTCCCCGGCTACGTCCTCATCAAGATGGAGATGACGGACGAGAGCTGGCACCTCGTGAAGAATACGCCGAAGGTGACCGGATTTTTGGGCGGCAAGGGCAAGCCCATTCCGATCACCGAAGAAGAAGCGATGCGGATTCTCCACCAAGTCAAAGAAGGCGTGGAGCGTCCGAAACCCTCGATCACCTTCGAGGTAGGCGAGCAGGTTCGAGTTTGCGACGGGCCGTTCACTTCGTTCAGCGGTCTGGTCGAAGAAGTGGACGAAGAGCGGGCGCGGGTGAAAGTCGCGGTTTCGATCTTCGGTCGCGCCACACCGGTTGAGCTCGAATACGCTCAAGTGGAGAAGGTGTAGAAATCGAAAAGACGCGGGCGAACCAAAGCGAAGACCTAAAATCCGCGGGGGGCCGGCCATGGCCGTACCGCGGCCCAGTAACGAACCGACCTAGGAGTTAACTGAGGACAACAATGGCAAAGAAGATAGAAGGCTATATCAAGCTGCAAATTCCGGCGGGGCAGGCCAATCCCTCACCGCCGGTCGGGCCCGCACTCGGCCAGCGCGGCGTCAACATCATGGAGTTCTGCAAGACGTTCAACGTGCGGACGGCAACCATGGAGCCGGGAATGCCGATCCCGGTGACGATCACGGTCTATTCCGATCGCAGTTTCACGTTCGAAACCCGCACGCCGCCGGCGAGCTATTTCATCAAGCGCGCGGCCGCCGTCGACAAGGGAAGCGGAACGCCGGGACGCGAGTTCAAGGGGTCAGTGACCATGGCGCAGATCCGCGAGATCGCCGAGAAAAAGATGGCCGATCTCAATGCGCACGATATCGATGCCGCTTGCCGGATGTTGGTCGGCTCGGCGCGCTCGATGGGTATCGAGGTGAGGGAATAGCCATGGCAATCGGAAAGCGCATGAAGACTGCCCGCACTGGCATCGATCCCATGAAGACCTATCCGGTTGAAGATGCGGTGAAGATGGTGAAAGAGCGCGCCAAAGCGAAGTTCGACGAGACGATCGAAATCGCCATCAACCTCGATGTCGACCCCCGTCATTCGGATCAGTCGGTCCGTGGCGTGATTTCGTTGCCCAATGGAACCGGTAAGTCGCTTCGGGTCGCGGTGTTCGCCAAGGGCGACAAAGCGAAAGAAGCGTTGGCGGCGGGCGCCGATCTCGTCGGTGCGGAGGACTTGGCCGAGAAAGTGAACAAGGGCGAGATCAATTTCGACCGCGTGGTCGCAAGCCCCGACATGATGCCGCTGGTCGGCAAGCTCGGCAAGGTTTTGGGCCCGCGCGGTCTGATGCCGAATCCGAAGCTTGGCACGGTGACGGCGGATGTCGCCGGGGCGGTGAAGGCGGTGAAAGGCGGCCAGGTCGAATTTCGCGCCGAAAAAGCCGGCATCATTCACGCCGGCGTCGGCAAGGCGAGTTTCACCGAAAAGGCGCTTGTCGAAAATGTGCGCGCGCTTTACGGCGCCGTGGCAAAGGCAAAGCCGGCCGGTGCCAAGGGAAGCTACATTCGCAAGGTATCGCTCTGCTCCACCATGGGGCCGGGCGTGACGCTGGATTTGACAGAGTCTCGCGGGCGGTTAGTCCGCGATAAGAAATTCCGCGATTGTCTTGGGAAGCAAACCGAAGGCGGGCGCGGAGGAGGGGAAGGAAACTTCCTCGCCTGTCCAAGACTGCAGGTGCCGCCGCGATTTTGCGACGGTTTAAGGGCCGAACAAGCCGCCTGCATAGACAGTGGTGATCCCGTTTGCGGTTTAACGACCGCAGGCGGGGCTTGAACTGCTGGGACAGGGCGTAAGTCGGCCCTGTGGACTGGTCCTCAGGGCCAAACAGCAATGTCCGAAGCCGTTTTTCGGACAAACGGAGAAGACGAGTGGACCGATCAGAAAAACAAAATCTGGTGGCAAGCCTGCAGAAAATGTTCTCGGGTGCCAACCTGGTGGTCGTAGCCCATCAAGCGGGCTTGACCGTCAAGGAGGTCACTGACCTCAGGCGGCAAATGAGAGCAGCCGGTGCCACCTTCAAAGTGACGAAAAATCGGCTCGCGCGTCTCGCCCTGAAGGACACGCCGTATCAGGAGTTGGGCCCGTTATTTACCGGCCCAACGGCGGTTGCTTGCTCGAAGGACCCGGTGGCGGCGGCGAAGATCGCCGTCAAATACGCCGATGCCAACGACAAGTTCACCATCCTGGGCGGCAGTCTCGGCGATCGGAAGCTCGACGTGGCGGCGGTCAAATCGCTCGCCAAGTTGCCTTCGATCGATGCATTGCGGGCCAAGCTGCTCGGATTGCTTAACGCACCCGCCACGAAAGTGGCCGGCGTGTTGCAAGCTCCGGCCGGCCAGATGGCTCGGGTCATCGGTGCCTATGCCAAGAAGGGCGAAGCCGCATAAAGCCTAAATCCAGCAATATCAGTTCAAGCTAACAGGAGAAAAATTCCATGGCCGATTTGGCAAAGATTGTAGACCAGCTTTCCAGCCTCACCGTTCTCGAGGCGGCGGAGCTCAGCAAGATGCTCGAAGACAAGTGGGGCGTGAGTGCGGCCGCACCGGTTGCGGTGGCAGCTGCGGCCGCGGCGCCGGCGGCGGAAGCCGTTGCCGAGAAGACCGAATTTACCGTCGTGTTGGCGGCTACCGGCGACAAGAAGATCAACGTCATCAAAGAGGTCCGCGCGGTTACCGGGCTCGGCCTCAAGGAAGCGAAGGATCTGGTCGAAGGCGCGCCCAAGACGGTCAAAGAGGGCGTGAATAAAGAAGAGGCAGCGAAGATCAAGAAGATGCTTGAAGACGCGGGCGCGACAGTCGAACTGAAATAGTGAAGCGCTCCCGTTGGACCATGGCGATGCAGGAAGGGCCGGTCACGAGGCTTCGTGACCGCGCTTTTCCGCGCGCCGATTTTTCTTTCAAAGTATCGAATGTCACGGTGTGCAGAGTGACGGTGGCTAGGAGCAGGCATGGTTAAATCTTTCACGGGCCGTAAGCGCGTTCGCAAAAGCTTTGGGCGTATTCCCGAAGTTGCGCCGATGCCGAATTTGATCGAGGTCCAACGGCGTTCGTACGAACAGTTCTTGCAGCGCGAAGTTAAGGCGGAAAACCGCAAAGACGCCGGTTTGCAGGAGGTGTTCAAATCGGTGTTCCCGATTCGCGACTTCTCGAACCGCGCCGAACTTCAATTCGTGCGCTACGAGCTCGAAGATCCGCGCTACGACGTCGAGGAATGCCAGCAGCGTGGCATGACCTTTGCCGCCCTTTTGAAAGTCACCTTGCGTCTCGTCGTCTGGGATGTTGACGAAGAGACCGGCGCGCGTTCAATTCGCGACATCAAAGAGCAAGACGTCTATATGGGCGACATGCCGCTGATGACGGACAAGGGTACCTTCATTATCAACGGCACGACCCGCGTCATCGTCTCCCAGATGCATCGCAGCCCCGGCGTGTTCTTTGATCACGACAAGGGCAAGACCCATTCCTCCGGTAAATATCTGTTCGCCGCGCGCGTAATTCCTTATCGCGGCTCGTGGCTCGATTTTGAATTCGACGCCAAGGATCTCGTATATGTGCGCATCGATAGGCGCCGCAAACTGCTGGTCACCACGTTCCTGATGGCGCTCGATTCGCTCGAGACCGAAGGCAAGCGGAAGAAAGCGGGTGAGCGCGGACTGCCGTCGGACGAGGTGGCCGGGATGTCGAAGGAAGAGATTCTCAGCTACTACTATCACACCGTTGTTTACAGTTTGACGAAGAAGGGCTGGAAGGCGCCGTTCAATCCCGACCGTTTGCGCGGGGTGAAGCTGACCTCAGATCTTGTCAACGCCAAGACCGGGAAGGTGGTGGCGGAGGCTGGAACCAAGATCACGCCGAGACTGGCGCGCAAATTCGCCGAAGAGGGCCTGAAAGAACATCTGGTCCCGGTGGAGGAATTGGTCGGCCGTTATGTGGCGGCGGACCTCGTCAACGACAAGACGGGCGAAATTTATGCCGAGGCCGGCGACGCGCTCACGCCGGCAAGCGTTTCCCAGATCGAGGAAGCGGGCGTCACCGAGATTCCCACCCTTGATATCGACCATGTTCGCGTCGGCCCTTATGTCCGCAATACGCTGGCCGTCGACAAGAACACCAGCCGCGAAGAAGCGCTCATTGAAATTTACCGGGTCATGCGTCCGGGAGAACCGCCGACGCTGGAAACGGCCGAGGCTTTGTTCAAAGGTTTGTTCTTTGATTCCGATCGCTACGATCTCTCGGCGGTTGGCCGGGTCAAGATGAATTCGCGCCTAGAGCTCACTTGCGACGATCAGATCAGGGTGCTGCGCAAGGACGACGTGTTGCGTATCGTCAAAGTTCTGGTCGAGCTCAAGGACGGGCGCGGCGAAATCGACGACATCGACCATCTTGGCAACCGGCGCGTGCGTTCGGTGGGCGAGTTGATGGAAAATCAATATCGCGTCGGCTTGCTCCGCATGGAACGGGCGATTCGCGAGCGCATGAGCTCGGTCGATATCGATACCGTGATGCCGCATGATTTGATCAACGCCAAGCCAGCGGCCGCCGCCGTGCGTGAGTTCTTCGGTTCGTCGCAGCTTTCGCAATTCATGGATCAAACCAATCCACTTTCGGAGATTACCCACAAGCGGCGTCTGTCGGCGCTTGGGCCGGGCGGTCTTACCCGCGAACGCGCCGGATTCGAAGTGCGCGATGTGCACCCGACCCATTACGGCCGTATCTGCCCGATCGAAACGCCGGAAGGTCCGAATATCGGCCTCATCAACTCGCTCGCGACCTTCGCGCGGGTCAACCAATACGGCTTCATCGAGAGCCCGTATCGCCGGGTGACCAACGCCAAGGTCACCGACGAGGTTGTCTACCTCTCGGCGATGGAAGAGGGGCGCTATACGATCGCCCAGGCCAATGCCGGAATCGATTCGCGCGGAAAGTTCGTGGCCGATCTCATCAGCTGCCGGCGCGCCGGCGATTTCGTCATGGCCAAGCCCGACGGCATCGATTTCATGGATGTGTCGCCGAAGCAGGTCGTGTCGGTGGCCGCGGCTCTCGTTCCGTTTCTCGAGAACGACGACGCCAACCGGGCCCTCATGGGTTCGAACATGCAGCGTCAGGCGGTGCCGCTCATCCGCGCCGAGGCGCCCTTGGTCGGTACCGGCATGGAAGAGGCGGTGGCCCGCGATTCCGGCGTTGCCATCACCGCACGCCGCAGCGGCGTCATCGATCAGGTCGATGCGACCCGCATCGTTATCCGGGCGACCGATGCAGAAACCACATCGGCGGCGCCGGGCGTCGACATCTATAATCTGTCGAAGTTCCAGCGCTCGAATCAGAACACCTGCATCACCCAGCGTCCGCTGGTGAAAAAGGGCGATGTGGTGAATGCCGGCGACATCATCGCCGACGGACCTTCGACCCAGCTCGGCGAATTGGCGTTGGGCCGCAACGTGCTCGTCGCTTTCATGCCGTGGCAGGGCTACAATTTCGAAGACTCGATTCTGATTTCCTCGCGCATCGTCCGCGATGACGTGTTTACTTCGATTCATATCGAGGAATTCGAGGTGATGGCTCGGGACACCAAGCTCGGCCAAGAGGAAATCACCCGCGACATTCCGAACGTCGGTGAAGAAGCGCTTCGCAATCTCGACGAGGCGGGGATCATTTATATCGGCGCCGAAGTTCAGGCGGGCGATATTCTCGTCGGCAAGGTGACGCCGAAGGGCGAATTGCCGATGACGCCGGAAGAAAAACTGCTCCGCGCCATTTTCGGCGAAAAGGCGTCGGATGTGCGCGATACCTCGCTTCGCGTTCCTCCGGGTGTCGGCGGCACGGTGGTTGAAGTTCGGGTATTCTCGCGCCGCGGCGTCGAGAAGGACGAACGCGCTCTGGCCATCGAACGCGCGGAAATCGAACGTTTGGGCAAGGACCGCGACGACGAAAAGGGAATTCTCGAGCGCACGTTCCACTCCCAGCTCAAGGACTTGCTGATCGGGCGCGTTGCGGCCGGCGGACCCAAAAGCGTCAAGGCGGGCACCAAGCTCACCGACGCGGTGATCTCCGGACTGTCCTCGAATCAACTTCGCCACGTCACGGTGAAGAACGACAAGGTGATGCAGGAAGTCGAGACGCTGTGCAAATTGTTCGACCAGAGCCTGGAAGAACTGCAAAGCCGATTTGACCGGAAGGTGGAGAAGCTTCAGGCAGGCGATGAATTGCCGCCCGGCGTCATGAAGATGGTCCGCGTTTTCGTGGCGGTAAAGCGCAAGCTGCAAGCCGGTGACAAAATGGCGGGACGCCACGGCAATAAGGGTGTGATTTCGAACATCGTTCCGATCGAAGACATGCCGTATCTCGAGGACGGCCAACCGGTGGATATTGTGCTGAATCCGCTGGGCGTGCCGTCGCGCATGAATGTCGGCCAAATCCTGGAGACCCACCTGGGTTGGGCGTCGGCGGGTCTTGGGCGCCAAGTCGGCGCGCTGCTCGAAAAGGTGCGGCGTAACGGCAAAGTCGGCGAGCTTCGCCGCCATCTCAAAGAGGTTTATGGCGACGCGGCCTACAAGACCGATATTGCCGAACTCACCGACGACGAGGTGCTGGAGCTTTCGGAGAATCTGAAGGTCGGTATTCCATTTGCTACGCCCGTTTTCGACGGCGCGCGGGAAGAGGACATCGTCCAGATGTTGCAGAACGCCGGATTGGATCGCACCGGCCAAGTCCAATTGGTCGATGGGCGGACCGGCGCCTTGTTCGATCGAAAGGTGACGGTGGGCTACATTTACATGCTGAAGCTCCATCACCTGGTGGACGACAAGATCCACGCGCGTTCGATCGGACCGTACAGCCTCGTCACCCAGCAACCTTTGGGCGGCAAGGCGCAATTCGGCGGTCAGCGGTTCGGCGAAATGGAAGTGTGGGCGCTCGAAGCGTACGGGGCGGCCTACACCCTCCAGGAAATGCTGACCGTCAAATCGGACGACGTTTCAGGCCGCACCAAGGCTTACGAAGCGGTCGTGCGTGGCGACGACAATTTCGAGGCGGGCATTCCGGAATCCTTCAACGTGTTGGTGAAGGAATTGCGCTCGCTCGGCCTCAATGTGGAACTTAAGGAACGCAATTACTAAACGGTAATCCATTGAAGAAGGCGCGGCTTTATCGCGCCCACGCCTCCCCGGCGGACAAGGAGTACGGACATGAATGAACTGATGAAGATTTTCGGCGCGACGTCGGGCCCCGCGCATTTCGATCAGATCAAGATCGCGATCGCTTCGCCGGAGCGCATCCGGTCGTGGTCTTATGGCGAAATCAAGAAGCCGGAAACGATCAATTACCGGACGTTCAAGCCCGAACGCGATGGTTTGTTCTGTGCTCGAATCTTCGGGCCGATCAAGGACTACGAATGCTTGTGCGGCAAGTACAAGCGCATGAAGTATCGTGGAATTATCTGCGAAAAGTGCGGCGTCGAAGTCACCCTTCAGAATGTTCGCCGCGAGCGCATGGGGCATATCGAGCTTGCCTCGCCGGTCGCGCACATCTGGTTCTTGAAGTCGTTGCCGAGCCGCATCGGCTTGCTGGTCGATATGACGCTGCGCGATCTGGAGCGCGTACTCTATTTCGAAAGCTACGTGGTGACCGAGCCCGGCTTGAGCCCGCTCAAGCTGAAGGAGCTTTTGAACGAAGAGCAGTATCAAAAGGCGATTGATGAATTCGGCCAGGACGCCTTCACCGCCGAAATCGGCGCAGAAGCGTTGAAGACCATGCTCACGGCGATCGATTTGGATTCGGAACGCGTGACATTGCGCGCCGACTTGAAGGAAACCAACTCGGAAGCGCGGCGCAAGAAACTTGTCAAGCGGCTCAAGATCGTCGAGGCGTTTTTGGAGTCGGGTGCCCGTCCAGAATGGATGATTCTCGAAGTGGTCCCGGTGATCCCGCCCGAGTTGCGCCCGCTCGTGCCGCTCGACGGCGGCCGGTTCGCGACCTCGGATTTGAACGACCTCTATCGGCGCGTCATCAACCGGAACAACCGCTTGAAGCGCCTGATCGAACTCAAGGCGCCGGAAATCATTGTGCGCAACGAAAAGCGCATGCTGCAAGAAGCGGTGGACGCACTCTTTGACAACGGCCGGCGCGGGCGGGTCATCACGGGTGCCAACAAGCGTCCGCTGAAGTCGCTGTCCGACATGTTGAAAGGCAAGCAAGGCCGCTTCCGGCAGAACCTTCTCGGCAAACGCGTCGATTATTCCGGCCGTTCGGTGATCGTGGTCGGTCCGGAGCTGAAACTCCATCAATGCGGCCTGCCGAAGAAGATGGCGCTCGAGCTGTTCAAGCCGTTCATCTATTCGCGGCTCGAGCTCTACGGCATGGCGACCACCATCAAGGCCGCCAAGCGCATGGTGGAAAAAGAGCGTCCGGAAGTCTGGGATATTCTGGAAGAAGTGATTCGCGAGCATCCGGTTCTTCTGAACCGCGCGCCGACCCTGCATCGCTTGGGCATCCAGGCCTTCGAGCCGGTGCTGATCGAAGGCAAGGCGATCCAGCTCCATCCCCTGGTGTGCGCGGCGTTCAACGCCGATTTCGACGGCGATCAGATGGCGGTTCACGTGCCGCTATCGCTGGAAGCCCAGCTCGAAGCGCGCGTGCTCATGATGTCCACCAATAACATCCTGAGCCCCGCCAACGGCAAGCCGATCATCGTGCCCAGCCAGGACATCGTGCTCGGACTCTATTACATGACGATGGATCGTCCCGGCGAGCCGGGCGAAGGCATGGTGTTCACCAGTGTCGGCGAAATTCTGTTGGCGCTCGATCGCGGCATCGTCACGCTGCACACGCGCATCAAGTCGCGCTACAAGACGGTGGATGTGAATGGCAAGCCGGTCGTTCTTCGCGTCGACACGACGCCCGGCCGGATGATTCTTTCGGAGATTCTGCCGCGGAATAAAAACGTCAGCTTCGGTCTCGTCAATCAGCTGATGACCAAAAAGGAAATCAGCAACGTCATCGATATTGTCTACCGCCATTGTGGACAGAAAGAGACGGTGATTTTCGCCGATCGGATCATGACGCTCGGATTCTCCTGGGCGTTCAAGGCGGGCATTTCCTTTGGCAAGGACGATCTGGTGGTGCCGAAGTCGAAGGATAAATTGGTTTCCGAAACTCGGACCAAGGTGAAGGAGTACGAGCAGCAATACCTCGACGGGCTCATCACCCAAGGCGAGAAATACAACAAGATCATCGATGCCTGGTCGCATTGCACCGACAAGGTGGCCGAAGCGATGATGCACGCCATGTCCGATGCCGGCAAAGGCCAGCAGGTGAATTCGGTTTACATGATGGCTCATTCCGGCGCTCGCGGCTCAGCGGCGCAGATCAAGCAGCTCGCCGGCATGCGCGGATTGATGGCAAAACCGTCGGGCGAAATCATCGAAACGCCGATCATCTCCAACTTCAAGGAAGGGCTGACCGTTCTCGAGTACTTCAATTCGACCCACGGCGCCCGCAAAGGCTTGGCTGATACGGCGCTCAAGACCGCGAATTCCGGGTACCTCACCCGGCGTCTCGTCGACGTGGCGCAGGATTGCATCGTGGTCGAAGAGGATTGTGGCACCCAGCAGGGCTTGACCGTCCAAGCGGTGATCGAGGGCGGCGAGGTCATCGAGTTGCTGTCCGAACGCATCTTGGGCCGCACCGCATCGGTCAATGTCATCGATCCGGATACCGGAGCGATTCTGGTGCGCGCCGGCGATTTGATGGGCGAAGAGGCGATTGAGAAAATCGAAAAAGCGGGAATCGAATCCGTGATGATCCGCTCGGTCCTGACGTGCGAGTCGAAAGGCGGCGTCTGCATTCGTTGTTACGGACGCGATCTCGCCCGTGGGACGATCGTCAATATCGGCGAAGCGGTTGGTGTCATCGCGGCGCAATCGATCGGCGAACCGGGTACCCAGCTCACCATGCGCACTTTCCATATCGGCGGCGCGGTGCAACGCGGTGCGGAGCAGTCCAGCATCGAAGCTACGACCGATGCGATGGTCACGTTCAAGAACCGCAACGTGGTGCGCAATTCCGAAGGCGTCACGATCGTGATGGGTCGCAACACGGAAATGGTCTTGCTGTCGGAATCCGGCCATGAAAAGGCGCGCTATCGTCTAGCCTATGGCACGAAACTGTTGGTCGAGGATGCCGTCAAGGTGAAGAAAGGCCAGCGTCTCGTTGAATGGGACCCGTATACGCTGCCCATCATCACCGAAACCGAGGGTGTCGCGACGTTCGTCGATCTCGTCGAAGGCTTGTCGGTTCGCGAAATCCTCGACGAAACGACCGGCATCACCAATCGCGTCGTCGTCGACTGGAAGCAACAGCCCCGCGGCGCCGATCTTCGTCCGCGCATCACCTTGCGCAACGAGGCGGGCGACGTAGTGAAACTCGCCAATGGTCTGGAAGCCCGGTACTTCCTGTCGGTCGACGCAATTCTGTCGGTTGAAAACGGCCAGCGTGTGAGGGCGGGCGACGTGCTCGCGCGCATCCCGCGTGAGCTCCTCGAAGACTCGCGACATCACCGGCGGTCTGCCGCGCGTCGCCGAATTGTTCGAGGCGCGCAAGCCGAAGGATTACGCGATCATCAGCGAAGTGGCGGGCCGTGTCGAATTCGGCAAGGACTACAAGATGAAGCGCCGGATCGTCGTACAGCCGCCGGAAGAAACCGGTTTTCAGGCGATCGAATATCTGATTCCGAAGGGCAAGCACATTTCAGTTCAGGAAGGCGATTTCGTCGAAGTCGGCGACTTGCTGATGGATGGCAACCCGGTGCCACACGACATTTTGCGCGTGCTTGGCGTCGAGGCGCTGGCCAAATATCTCATCAACGAGATCCAGGACGTCTATCGTCTGCAGGGCGTTAAGATCAACGACAAGCACATCGAAGTCATCGTCCGTCAGATGCTGCAGAAAGTGGAAATCGAGGATGCAGGCGAAACGACGTTCCTGGTCGGCGAACAAGTGGATCGCACCGAGTTCGACGACGCCAACGCCAAGGCGGCGGTCGAGGGATTGAAGCCTGCGACCTGCAAAGCCGTGCTTCAGGGCATCACCAAGGCCTCGCTGCAAACCAATTCCTTCATCTCCGCGGCCTCGTTCCAAGAAACCACGCGGGTGCTGACCGAAGCGGCAGTGGCCGGAAAGGTCGATAATCTCGAGGGCCTGAAGGAAAACGTGATCGTGGGACGCTTGATTCCGGCCGGAACGGGCGCCGCGGTCAACCGCCTGAAGGTCACGGCGGCCAAGCGCGATAAGGACCTCGAGGCCAAGCAGGCGGTTGAGGCGGTTCCGGCTCAAGAAGCCGAACAGACGCGCGTCGCCGGGGCCTAAGCCGAGCCACTTCAAGGGGATCGGCGGCCGGGTGCGCAACCCGGCCGCAACCCCCTGATTTCCGCGTGACATCCGCTTGACGGGTCCTATTCCCGTCACTAGTATGCCGCCACCTTTTGGGGCTGGTGGTGGGAGAACATCCCAAACGCAGTCCCGGTCGTCCCAGCACGACGTAAAAACGGCGAATTTGGAATCCCCTCAGTGGGGCGAATTGGCGCCCCCTGGGGCTTTTTTGGCTATAGGGCCAGCCCTGTGGGGGCTTGGCTTTGAGGAATTTTGGGTATGCCGACGATTAATCAGCTCATTCGCCGCCCGCGGCGCCAACCGGCTGCGCGCAACAAGGTGCCGGCGCTCGCGGAATGCCCGCAGAAGCGCGGCGTGTGCACGCGTGTCTATACGACAACGCCGAAAAAGCCCAATTCGGCGCTGCGCAAAGTTGCCCGCGTGCGCCTGACCAACGGCTACGAAGTGACGAGCTACATTCCCGGCGAAGGCCATAACCTGCAGGAGCATTCGGTGGTGATGATCCGCGGCGGCCGCGTCAAGGATCTGCCCGGTGTCCGTTATCACATCATCCGCGGCACGCTCGATACCCAGGGCGTCAATGATCGCCGCCAGCGCCGTTCGAAATACGGCGCCAAGCGTCCGAAGTAGAGGGTCCGATGTCACGCCGCCGCGCTGCCGATAAACGCGAACCGAATCCCGACGCCCGTCACGGCGACCGGGTCGTTTCCAAATTCATGAATGTGCTGATGTACGCCGGCAAGAAATCGGTTGCCGAGCACATCGTCTATGGCGCGTTCGATCAAATTCAGAAAAAGACCGGACAGGATCCGATCAAGATTTTCCACGGCGCGCTCGATAACGTGAAGCCGGACATCGAAGTCCGCTCGCGCCGCGTCGGCGGCGCCACCTATCAGGTGCCGGTCGAAGTCCGTTACGATCGCGCGCAAGCCCTAGCCATCCGTTGGCTGATCACGAGCGCGCGGTCCCGTTCGGAAAAGACGATGGAGGACCGCTTGTCGGCGGAACTCATGGATGCAGCGAACAATCGGGGGGGTGCTGTCAAAAAGCGTGAGGACACCCATAAAATGGCGGAAGCCAACCGGGCGTTCTCGCATTACCGCTGGTAAGGAACTTCCATGCCGCGCACCACTCCCCTAGAGCGTTATCGGAATATCGGCATCATGGCCCACATCGATGCCGGTAAGACGACCACGACCGAACGCGTTCTTTATTACACCGGCCGCTCTTATAAGATCGGCGAAGTCCATGAAGGTACCGCCACCATGGATTGGATGGAGCAGGAGCAAGAGCGCGGCATCACGATCACGTCGGCTGCGACCACCTGTTTCTGGCGCGATCACCGCATCAATATCATCGACACGCCTGGCCACGTCGATTTCACCATCGAGGTCGAGCGCAGTTTGCGCGTTCTCGACGGGGCTTGCGCCGTGTTCGACGCGGTGGCCGGCGTCGAGCCGCAATCCGAAACGGTTTGGCGCCAAGCCGACAAATATCAGGTTCCCCGCATCTGTTTCGTCAACAAGATGGATCGCATCGGCGCGGACTTCTACCGCTGCGTCGACATGATCAAAGACCGCCTCGGTGCCGTTCCGATCGTGCTGCAGCTGCCGATCGGCGCCGAATCCGATTTCGTTGGCGTCGTCGACCTCATCAACATGAAATCGCTGGTCTGGAAAGACGAAACCTTAGGCGCCGAATACACTATCGGCGACATTCCGGCCGATCTTCAGGAAAAGGCCAAGGAATATCGCGACAAGCTGATCGAGCTTGCGGTTGAGCACGAAGACCAAGCGATGGAGGGCTATCTCGAAGGCAAGATGCCCGATCACGAAACTCTCATGCGCTGCATCCGCAAGGGCACGGTGGCGGGCAAGCACGTTCCCGTCATTTGCGGCGCCGCCTTCAAGAACAAGGGCGTGCAGACGCTCCTCGATGCGGTGGTGGATTTCCTGCCCTCGCCCACCGAAATCCCGCCGGTCACCGGCATCAAGCCGAACAGCGATGAAGAGCTGGTGCGCCTGCCTTCCGACGATGCGCCGTTTTCGGGCCTTGCGTTCAAGGTGATGACCGATCCGTTTGTCGGTTCGCTCACTTTCGTCCGCGTCTATTCGGGCGTTTTGGAGAACAGCAGCAGCGTCTTGAATCCGATCAAGAATCAACGCGAGCGTATCGGCCGTATGCTGCAGATGCATGCGAATCATCGCGAAGACATCAAGGAAGCCCGCACCGGCGACATCGTCGCGCTGGCGGGCCTCAAATACACCACCACCGGCGAACTCTTTGCGCCCAGAACGATCCGATCATACTCGAGCGCATGGAATTCCCCGATCCGGTCATCGAAGTTGCGGTCGAGCCCAAAACTAAGGCCGACCAGGAAAAGATGGGCGCTGCTTTGGCCCGTCTCGCTACCGAAGATCCCTCCTTCAGGGTGAGCGTCGATCAGGAATCCGGTCAGACCGTGATCAAGGGAATGGGCGAACTTCATCTCGAAATCATCGTCGATCGCATGAAGCGCGAATTCAAGGTCGAGGCCAATGTCGGCGCGCCGCAGGTGGCCTATCGTGAAACCATCACCCGGGCCCTCACCCAAGATTACACCCATAAAAAGCAAACCGGCGGCTCCGGCCAATTCGCCAAGATCAAAGTCGATTTCGAACCATTGCCTCCGGGGGGCGGCGTCGTATTCGAGAACGACGTCGTCGGCGGCCGCGTTCCACGCGAATACATTCCGGGCGTCGAAAAAGGCATTATCGGCGCGGCGGAGACCGGTGTGCTCGCCGGGTTCCCGTTGATCGATTTCAAGGCAACGCTGGTTGATGGCTCCTATCACGACGTCGACTCAAGTGTGCTCGCATTCGAAATTGCGGCGCGCGCTTGCTTTCGCGAAGGCATTGCCAAAGCCGGTCCGGTGCTGCTCGAACCGGTGATGCGCGTCGAAGTCGTGACGCCGGAAGATTACATGGGCGATATCATCGGCGATCTGAACAGCCGCCGCGGCCAAATCCTGGGCATGACCCAGCGCGGCAACGCGACGGTCATCAACGCGATGGTGCCGCTCGCCAATATGTTCGGATATGTGAATACCCTGCGCTCGATGAGCCAGGGCCGTGCCCAATACACCATGCATTTTGATCATTACGCGCAAGTACCTCAGGCGGTTGCCGATGAGGTTCGCGCGAAGATGGCCTAACGGTCACGATAGGGGAGACGGAGTAGCGTCCATGGCAAAAGCGAAATTTGAGCGGACGAAGCCGCACTGCAACATTGGGACGATTGGTCACGTGGACCATGGGAAGACGACGCTGACGGCGGCGATTACGAAGGTATTGGCCGAGTCGGGCGGGGCGGAATTCATGGCCTATGACCAGATTGACAAGGCGCCGGAAGAGAAGGCGCGGGGGATCACGATTTCGACGGCGCATGTGGAATATCAGACGGCCAAGCGGCACTACGCCCATGTCGATTGCCCGGGGCACGCGGACTACGTGAAGAACATGATCACGGGGGCGGCCCAGATGGACGGGGCGATCCTGGTGGTTTCGGCGGCCGACGGCCCGATGCCGCAGACCCGCGAGCATATTCTGCTCGCCCGTCAGGTGGGGGTGCCGGCGATTGTGGTGTACATGAACAAGGTCGATCAGGTGGACGATCCGGAGCTCTTGGACCTGGTCGAGCTCGAGGTCCGGGAACTCCTCTCCAACTACCAATTCCCCGGGGACAAGATCCCCATTGTGAAGGGCTCTGCTTTGGCCGCCTTAGAGGGGCGCGATCCGGAGATCGGCAAGAATTCGAATTCTGGAGCTGATGAAGGCGGTGGACGAGTACATCCCGCAGCCCCAGCGCGCCAAGGACAAGCCGTTTTTGATGCCGATTGAAGACGTGTTCTCGATTTCGGGCCGCGGCACGGTGGTCACGGGACGGGTGGAGCGCGGGATCATCAAGGTTGGCGATGAAGTGGAGATCGTCGGGATCAAGGACACGACCAAGACGATCGTGACCGGGGTCGAGATGTTCCGGAAGCTGTTGGACCAGGGCGAGGCGGGCGACAATATCGGCGCTCTCCTCCGGGGTACGAAGCGGGAAGAAGTGGAGCGCGGCCAGGTTCTGGCGGCACCCGGCTCGATCACGCCGCACACCAAGTTCACGGCCGAGGCCTATATCCTGACCAAGGAAGAGGGCGGGCGGCACACGCCGTTCTTCACCAACTACCGGCCGCAGTTTTACTTCCGCACCACGGATGTGACCGGGATGGTGCATCTGCCGGCGGGGACCGAGATGGTGATGCCGGGCGACAACATCGCCATGGAGATCGAGCTGATCGCCCCCATTGCCATGGACGAGGGCCTGCGCTTTGCCATCCGCGAGGGCGGCCGTACGGTCGGCGCCGGCGTCGTCGCAAAAATCGTCGCTTAACTGGGATCGTCAATTTTTGAAATTCGCGCACGCGGAAACGGATCAAAGAAATGGAAAGTCAAAATATAAGAATTCGCCTGAAGGCGTACGATCACCGTGTGCTCGATCAATCGACGCTCGAGATCGTGAATACAGCCAAGCGGACCGGTGCCCAGGTGCGCGGCCCCATTCCGCTTCCGACGCGAATCGAGAAATTCACGGTTCTGCGTTCGCCGCACATCGATAAGAAATCGCGCGAGCAATTCGAGATTCGCACGCATAAGAGGCTGTTGGACATCATCGATCCGACTCCGGGCACGGTGGACGCGCTGATGAAGCTCGACCTCGCCGCCGGCGTCGACGTCGAGATCAAGCTTTAGGATCGAACAATGCGAACTGGCCTGATCGCGCAAAAAGTCGGCATGAGCCGCCTCTTCACCGAGGCCGGCGAGCACGTGCCTGTCACCTTGTTGAAGGTGGACGGCTGCCGCGTCGTTTCCCATCGCACGAAGGATCGTGACGGCTACACCGCGCTTCAGCTCGGCGTCGGAAAAGCCAAGGTGAAGAATGTGAGCAAGGGGATGCGCGGTCATTTTGCAAAATCGAAAGTTGAGCCGGCGCGCAAGCTCGCCGAGTTCCGGGTTTCGGAAGATGCGATGATCGACGTCGGCGCGGAGTTGACCGCGGATCACTTCGTGGTCGGCCAGTTTGTCGATGTCGCGGGCACCAGCATCGGCCGGGGCTTTGCCGGCGTCATGAAGCGCCACAACTTCAAGGGCCTCGAAGCCTCGCACGGCGTCTCCGTTTCACACCGCAGTCACGGGTCAACCGGTCAGCGCCAGGATCCCGGTCGGGTGTTCAAGGGCAAGAAAATGGCGGGCCACATGGGCGACGTGCGCGTGACGGTCCAAAGCCTGAAGGTTATGGCGACCGATCCCGAGAAGGGCTTGATCGTCGTCAACGGTACGGTACCGGGTTCGAAGGGCGGATATCTGCTCGTCTTCGATGCGAAGAAGAAGAAGAAGGCGCCGAAAGATTTGCCGTTCCCGGGCAAAATCCGCGGCGGCGCTTCGGCCGAAGCGGCGCCGGCTCACGGGGCGCCCACTGAAAGGGCAGGGGAATAGCCATGAAGTGCAAAATCCTCAGCCTTGAAGCCAAGGAAATCGGCAATGTCGATCTCAACGAGGGGATCTTCGGTCTTCCCGTGCGCCGGGATATTTTGGCTCGCATGGTGAACTGGCAGCTTGCGAAAAAGCGCGCCGGCACCCACAAGACCAAGGGCATCAGCGACATCCAAGGCACGACCGCAAAGCCCTACAAGCAAAAGGGCACCGGCAATGCACGCCAAGGTTCCCTCCGCTCGCCGCAATTCCGCGGCGGCGCCGTGATCTTCGGTCCGGTCGTGCGAAGCCATGCTTATGATTTGCCCAAGAAAGTGCGGAAGCTCGCCTTGATGACCGCACTGTCGAGCAAGGCCGCCGATGGCAAACTCGTGGTTCTCGATTCGACCACTCTCGCGAAGGCGAAGACCAAGGAATTGGCATCGCGGCTCAAGAAGCTCGGTTGGACGTCGGCGCTTATTATTGACGGTGCCGAGGTGAACACGAATTTCGGGCGCGCGGCGCGCAATCTTCCCCATATCGACGTGCTGCCGCAGCAAGGTATCAATGTTTACGACATTCTGCGCCGCGACATGCTGGTGCTGACCAAGGATGCGCTGTCGCACCTTGAGGAACGGCTGAAATGACCGAAAAAGAGCTAAAGAAGAAGAAAAAAGAGCCGAAGAAGAAGGCTGCGGCGCCGGCGATTGCCGCGCCCGCCTACGCAATCGTCCGCCGCCCGGTGATCACCGAAAAGGCGACGATGGGCTCCGAGCATAACCAGGTCACGTTCCGCGTGGCGCTCGATGCGACTAAGCCCGAGATCAAGAAGGCGATCGAGGCTTTGTTCAAGGTGAAGGTCACGGCGGTGAATACGCTTCGCGTCAAAGGCAAGCAGAAGCGGTTCCGCGGTCGAACTCGGCAGACGGTCGGATTATAAGAAAGCGATCGTGACATTGGCCGAAGGCAATTCGATCGACGTGACGACGGGCGTATAGGAAAAACGCGATGGCACTCAAATCTTATAAACCGACGACGCCGAGCCTCCGCGGACTGGTCGCGATCGACCGCTCCGAATTGTGGAAGGGCCGTCCAGTCAAGGCGCTGACCAAATACAATCATCGCAAGCGCGGCCGCAACAATGCCGGCGAGATTACGATGTGGCATCGCGGCGGCGGACATAAGCGGCTTTACCGCACCATCGATTTCAAGCGGCGCAAATACGATGTGACGGCGACCGTCGAGCGGATCGAATACGATCCCAATCGCACGGCGTTCATCGCTCTCCTCCGCTATGAGGACGGCGAGCTGTCGTACATTTTGGCGCCGCAGCGCCTCGGTATCGGCGACAAAGTGGTGTCGGGCGAGAAAGCCGATATTCGGCCGGGCAATGCGATGCCGATGAAGAACATTCCAGTCGGCACCGTGATTCACAATGTCGAGATGAAGCCGGGCCGGGGCGGGCAGATCGCTCGTTCGGCCGGAACCTATGTGCAGCTTGTCGGCCGCGACGCCGGTTACGCTCAGCTGCGCTTGAGCTCGGGTGAAATGCGCATGGTGCGGGCCGATTGCATGGCCACCATTGGCGCGGTTTCGAATCCGGATAAGCAGAACGTGAATATCGGCAAGGCCGGACGCACGCGCTGGCGCGGTTGGCGCCCGGTGACGCGCGGTGTTGCCATGAACCCGATCGATCACCCTCATGGCGGCGGCGAAGGCCGCACCTCCGGTGGACGTCATCCGGTCAGCCCGTGGGGTCAGCCGACCAAGGGTTACAAGACCCGCAAGAACAAGAAGACCGACAAATTCATCATTCGCGACCGGCGCGTGAAATAGGAGAAGATTCGGTGGCGCGTTCAACATGGAAAGGCCCGTTCGTGGATGGCTATCTCCTCAAAAAGGCGGAGAAGTCGCGTGCATCCGGCCGCAATGAAATCATCAAGATTTGGTCGCGCCGCTCGACCATTCTGCCACAATTCGTCGGACTGACATTTGGCGTTTACAACGGACGCAAGTTCCTTCCCGTGCTGGTGACGGAAAACATGGTCGGGCATAAGTTCGGCGAATTTGCGCCGACCCGCGTGTTCTTCGGTCACTCGGCGGCGGACAAGAAGGCGAAGCGGGCGCCGGGAGCTCCGGAATGAGTAAGCGTACGGCGCCGCGGCGCCTTTCCGACAACGAGGCGAAGGCAATGGTGCGGGGGCTCAAGGTCAGCCCGCGCAAGCTCAATCTCGTGGCGCAATCCATTCGCGGAAAGTCCGCGTCGGCGGCGCTTTCTGAGCTTGCGTTCTCGAAGCGGCGCATCGCCCGTGACGTGCGCAAGGCGTTGCAGGCTGCAATCGCCAATGCCGAGAACAATCACCAGCTCGACGTGGACCGGCTTTATGTGTCCGAGGCGAGTGTTGGCAAGAGTTTGGTTATGAAGCGCTTCCGCCCGAAGTCGAAAGGCCGTGCGGGGCGTATTTTGAAGTTGTTCAGCCGGCTCACGATCGTCGTTCGTGAGCGCGAGGAGACCGCCTGATGGGCCAAAAAGTCAATCCGATTGGGCTTAGGCTCGGCATTAATCGGACGTGGGATTCGCGTTGGTATGCCGACGACGAGTACGCGAACCTTTTGCATGAAGATCTCAAGCTCCGCGACTTTTTGTTCAAGCGCCTGAGCCAAGCCGGTATTTCGCGCGTGGTGATCGAGCGGCCGGCGAAGCGCGCGCGTGTGACCATTCACACCGCGCGGCCCGGCGTCGTCATCGGCAAGAAGGGCACGGACATCGAGGCGCTTCGCCAGGAGCTGATCAAGATGATCGGCAACGAGGTGGCACTCAATATCGTCGAAGTCCGCAAGCCGGAAATCGAAGCGAAGCTGGTCGCAGAAAACATTTCGCAGCAATTGGAACGCCGGGTTGCTTTCCGCCGTGCGATGAAACGTGCGGTGCAGTCGGCGATGCGCCTGGGTGCGCTCGGTATTCGCATCAATTGCAGCGGGCGACTGGGCGGCGCCGAAATCGCGCGTATGGAATGGTATCGCGAAGGCCGCGTGCCGCTCCATACATTGCGCGCGGATGTCGATTACGGCACGGCAACAGCGAACACGACCTACGGCACTTGCGGCGTCAAGGTTTGGATCTTCAAGGGCGAGATCATGGATCACGACCCGATGGCCCAGGACAAGCGCTTGGCGGAAGCGCAAGTCGGCCGGGACGCCAATCGCTAAGCGGGAAAAGAAGTCATGCTGAGTCCAAAAAGAACAAAATACCGCAAGGCCCATAAGGGGCGGGTCAAAGGAAAGGCCACGTCGGGAGTCGACCTGAATTTCGGCTCTTACGGGATGAAAGCGGTCGAGCCTGCGCGTTTGACGGCGCGCCAGCTGGAAGCCGCGCGGCGTGCCATCACGCGCCATATGAAGCGCGTCGGCCGCATCTGGATTCGCGTGTTTCCGGACGTGCCGGTGAGCCGCAAGCCGGCGGAAGTCCGTATGGGCAGCGGTAAGGGAACGCCCGAATTCTGGATGTGTCGAATCAAGCCGGGGAAAATTCTTTTCGAAATCGACGGCGTGCCGCGGCAAGTCGCGCAAGAAGCTTTTGACTTGGGTGCGGCGAAATTGCCGATGAAGACCCGTATGATTGCGCGGCTTGGAGCGGCCTAGTCATGAAGACGGAAGATATCAGACGGAAGACCGTGGATGAGCTCAAGAGCGAGCTCAACGATTTGCGCAGGGAAACCTTCAATTTGCGTTTCCAGAAGGCAAGCGGCCAGCTGGGGAGTGCAGCCCGCGTTCGCGAAGTGCGGCGCGACATCGCACGCATTCTCACGGTCCTTAGCGAACGCGACCGGTCAGGCGCGCAGGAGAAATAAATGCCAAAACGCGTCCTACAGGGAACGGTGGTGAGCGACGTCAACGACAAGACCGTCATCGTGCGAGTCGAGCGGCGAATCATGCATCCCGTTTACAAGAAATACATCACGCGCTCGAAGCGTTATTCGGCACACGATGCCGAGAACAAGTGCAAGGTGGGCGATGTTGTTCGCATTCAGGAATGCCGCCCCCTCTCGAAAACAAAGCGGTGGGAGGTCCTTCAGGGCTCCGCCGCGGCCGCCCGTTAGGAAAGGTTCGCGGTCATGATTCAAATGCGCACCAATCTGGAGGTCGCCGACAATTCGGGCGCCCGCCGGGTGCAGTGCATCAAGGTCCTGGGCGGCTCGATGCGCCGGACCGCGACCGTGGGCGATGTGATCGTCGTTTCGATCAAGGAGGCCATTCCGCGCGGCCGCGTCAAAAAGGGCGATGTGTACCGCGCGGTCGTCGTTCGCACGGCGAAGGAAGTGCGGCGCCCCGACGGCAGCACGATCCAATTCGATCGCAATGCGGCGGTGCTGATCAACCAACAAGGCGAACCCATCGGAACCCGTATTTTCGGGCCCGTCACCCGCGAGCTTCGCGCCAAGCAATTCATGAAGATCGTTTCCTTGGCGCCGGAGGTGCTGTGATGGCGAAGTTCAAAGTCAAAAAGGGCGACACGGTGGTCGTCATCACCGGTCGCGACAAGGGAAAGACCGGTGCCGTGCTCGCGGTCGAGACCGACCGCCGGCGCGTGCTCGTTCAAGGTGTCAACATGGTGAAGCGCCATACGAAGCCGTCGGCGGCGGGTGCGGGCGGCATCAACGAGAAAGAGGCGCCAATTCATGTTTCGAACGTCGCCCACGTGGATCCGAAGACCAACAAGCCGACGCGCGTCGGCTTCAAATTCATCCAAGGACGCAAAGTGCGGTTTGCCAAGCGTTCTGGCGAAGTAATTGACCGGTAGGACGAAAGATGGCAACGCGGCTCTACGACGAATATCTAAAGATAATCCGCCCGAAGCTGGTGGAGCAGTTCGGCTACAAGAATTCTTTTGGCCGTGCCCCGGCTCGACAAGATTGTGATCAACATGGGCGTTGGCGAGGCGGTGCAAGACACCAAGAAGGTCGATGTGGCCGCCCAGGAGCTCGCCATGATCACCGGGCAAAAGCCGGTAATCACCCGCGCCAAGAAGTCGATTGCGACCTTCAAGGTGCGCGAAGGCATGAAGATCGGCTGCAAGGTCACGCTGCGCCGGAAACGCATGTACGAATTTTTGGACCGGCTGATCACGATTGCGTTGCCGCGGGTTCGCGATTTCCGCGGCGTGTCGCCGAAAAGTTTCGACGGGCGGGGCAATTATGCCCTGGGCCTTAAGGAGCAGATCGTGTTTCCCGAGATCGATTACGACCGAGTCGATCAGGTGCGGGGCATGGATATCGTGATCTGCACGACCGCGAAGACGAATGAGGAGGCCTTGGCGCTCCTCAAGGGTTTCAATATGCCAGTACGTAGTAACTGAACGGGTCCGGAGAGCACACGATGGCGAAGAAGAGCGCCGTGGAAAAGAACAAGAGGCGAATGAGGCTGGCCAAGCAATACCGGGCCAAGCGGCAGAAATTGCTGGCGTTGGCGCGCGACAAGAGGGCGTCGCCCGAGGAGCGTTTTGCCGCCCGTCTTAAGCTTGCGGAGTTACCGCGCAATTCATCGATTACGCGCGTGCGCAATCGCTGCGAACTGACGGGGCGCCCGCGTGGAACCTACCGGAAATTCCGGTTGTCGCGGATTGCGCTGCGCGAGCTTGCCTCGCGCGGGCAAATCCCCGGCATGGTCAAGTCGAGTTGGTAGGGGAGGCGTCATGACCATGTCCGATCCATTGGGAGATATGCTCTCCCGGATAAGAAACGGCCAACGGGCAGGGTTGCCCGAGGTCGAGACGCCGGCTTCGTCCCTTCGCGCCAACGTGCTCGAAGTGTTGAAGAAGGAAGGCTATATCCGCACGTTCAGCGAGGTCACCGGCGATCGCGGCTATCCGGGGTTCAAGATCGAGTTGAAGTATCACGAAGGTCAGCCGGTCATCCGCGAGATCGCGCGGGTGTCAAAGCCCGGCCGGCGCGTTTATTCGAAGATCAAAGATCTGCCGCGTTATTACGGCGGTCTCGGCATAGCCATTCTGTCGACGCCTCGCGGCGTCATGTCGGATTCGGAGGCGCGAGCCTTGAATGTCGGCGGCGAAGTGCTCTGCCGCGTGTTTTAGGGATTGAGGATTTAAGCAATGTCGCGCGTCGGCAGAACTCCAGTTTCGATCCCGCAAGGGGTGACGGTGGCGATTACCGGCCAGAACGTCACCGCGAAGGGCAAAACGGGCCAATTGGCGCTTACCTTGTCGGATGCGGTTTCGGCGGAGGTGAAAGACGGCAAAGTTTTGGTCAATCCGCGGGATAATACCAAGCGCGGCAACATGATCTGGGGCCTCAGCCGCAATCTGGTCAAGAACATGATCAACGGCGTTGCCACGGGATTCCGCAAGGATCTCGAAATCAACGGCGTCGGCTATCGCGCCGCGGTTCAAGGCAAGAACCTGAATCTGCAGCTCGGCTTTAGCCACGACGTGATTTTTCCGATTCCCGAAGGCATCACCATCAAATGCGATAAGCCGACTTCGATTTCGATTTCCGGCGCGGACCGGCACCTCGTCGGTCAAGTTGCCGCCAATATCCGGGCGCTGAAGAAGCCGGAGCCGTACAAAGGCAAGGGCATCAAATACGACACCGAAACCATTCGCCGCAAAGAAGGCAAGAAGAAGTAGCCATGTTGCACATGACCGAACTATTCAATCGCCGAAAGAAGCGGGTGCGGGTCAAGCTCCGGCGCTCTGCGTCCGGACGGCCGCGGCTTTCGATCTTCCGCTCGGGCAAGAACATTTATGCCCAGGTTATCGACGATGCGAAGGGTACGACGTTGGCCGCCGCTTCGACCCTCGACAAGGAATTGAAGGGCAAGTTGAAGAAGGGCACCGACCGCGCCGCAGCCACCGAAGTCGGCAAACTGATCGCTAAGCGTGCGGTCGCCGCCGGCGTCAAACACGTGGTGTTCGATCGCGGCGGATATCTCTATCACGGCCGGGTAAAAGCCTTGGCCGAAGCCGCCCGCGAAGGCGGGCTCGATTTTTAGGTGAATAGAAACATGGCAGATACCCCAGAAACTCCAGCATCAACCCCAACTCCCGGACCGAAGCGCAAAGGCCGAGGCGAAGGCCGCGGCGGTCGTGGCCGAGGGGAAGGGCGTGGCCGCGATCGGGACGGGTCGGGCCGTGACCGTGACGACGATACGATCGAGAAGCTCGTTTCGATCAATCGCGTCGCCAAGGTGGTGAAGGGCGGACGACGTTTCGGTTTTGCCGCCCTCGTCGTCGTGGGCGATGGCAAGGGCCGTGTTGGCCATGGGGCTGGCAAGGCCCGCGAAGTGCCGGAGGCGATTCGAAAGGCGACCGAGCAAGCGCGGCGCAACATGATCCGCGTTCCCTTGCGCGAGGGCCGCACGCTGCACCACGACGTCTTTGGGCATTACGGGTCGGGCCGTGTCGTCTTGCGCGCCGCACCTCCGGGAACCGGCATCATCGCCGGCGGACCGATGCGCGCGGTGTTCGAAGCTCTGGGCGTTCATGACGTGGTGACGAAATCCATCGGTTCCTCGAATCCGCACAATATGGTGCGGGCCACTTTCGGTGCGCTGACCAATCTCATGTCGCCCCGCTCGGTGGCCAATCGCCGCGGCAAGAAAGTGAGCGAGATCATCGGCAAACGCGAGGCGGAGACGGCCGATGCCTAAGAAAACTTTGCGGGTGCGCCAGGTCGGCAGTCCGATCGGCCGGCGCAGCGATCAACGGGAAACCTTGATCGGGCTCGGCTTGAACAAGCTGCACCGGGTGCGGGAACTTCCCGATACGGCGTCGGTGCGCGGAATGATCACCAAAGTCCGCCACCTCGTGCGCGTCGAAGAATTGAAATAAGGCACGCCGGGAACGGCAGCGAAAACGAAGGCAATAGAACCATGAAGCTCAATCAAATTGCCGACAATCCCGGCGCTCATAAGCACCGAAAGCGGCTCGGCCGCGGCATCGGCTCGGGCAAGGGCAAGACCAGCGGCCGCGGTCAGAAAGGCCAGACGGCCCGCACCGGCGTGGCGATCGGCGGATTCGAAGGCGGGCAAATGCCGCTTCACCGCCGGATGCCGAAGCGCGGCTTCAAGAATCCGTTTCGTTTGCGCTATCAGATCATCAATCTCGGAATGCTGCAAAAGGCGATCAAGGCGGGCAAGCTCGACACTAAGAAGCCGATCAACGCGGACTCGCTGGTGGCGGCCAACGTCCTGCGGCGGGCCCGCGACGGCGTGCGGCTCCTTGCCAAAGGCGATCTGAGTACCAAGATTACCATCGAAGTTGCCGGCGCTTCTCGGGCCGCGATTGCGGCGGTCGAGAAGGCGGGCGGCAAGGTCATGGTGACCGCTCCGAAACCCGAACCCAAAGCAGCGACCGAAGCTTCCTGATGGCCTCTCTCGCCGACAAAATGGCGCAGAACTTCAATTTCGGCGCCTTCGGTAAGGCGACCGAGCTGAAGAAACGCCTCTGGTTCACGCTGGGGGCGCTGGTTGTCTACCGGATCGGTACCTATATTCCGATCCCGGGCATTGATTCGCACGTTCTTCAGGAAATCTTCCGCCAGAACGCTGGCGGAATTTTGGGCATGTTCGACATGTTTTCGGGCGGCGCCCTGCAGCGCATGACGATTTTTGCGCTCAACATCATGCCTTACATCTCGGCTTCGATCATTATTCAGCTGATGACGGCGGTATCGCCGCAGCTCGAAGCGTTGAAGAAAGAGGGCGAGGCGGGACGCAAGAAGCTTAATCAGTATACCCGCTATGGAACGGTGTTTTTGTGCGCGCTTCAGGCGTACGGCATTGCCGTCGGGCTCGAAGGCATGGGCGGCGGCGGCGGTTCCGCGGTCATGGCGCCGGGAATCTTTTTCCGGCTGACGACGGTTATTACCCTCGTCGGCGGAACGATCTTCTTGATGTGGCTGGGCGAACAGATCACTCAGCGGGGCGTGGGCAACGGCATCTCGCTGATCATCTTCGCGGGCATCGTCGCGCGCCTGCCGAGCTCGCTTGCCGCGACCTTGGAGTTGGGGCGCACCGGTGCGCTTTCCACGGCGTTTATTCTCGTCGTCGGCGTACTGGTTGTCGGTGTCATCACCTTCATTGTGTTCATGGAGCGCGCCCAGCGGCGCATCGTCATCCAATATCCGAAACGTCAGGTCGGAAATAAGATGTTTGGCGGCGAAAGCACCCATTTGCCGCTGAAGCTCAATACTTCCGGCGTGATCCCGCCGATCTTCGCGAGTTCGCTTCTGCTCCTGCCGTTGACGATTGCCGGCTTTTCCGCGGGCAACGGGCCGGAATGGCTGACCACGCTGACCGCGGTAATGGGCCGCGGCCATCCGCTTTATCTCATTCTCTATGTATCGCTCATCATCTTTTTCAGCTTTTTCTACACCGCGGTCGTCTTCAATCCGCACGACACCGCGGAGAATTTGCGTAAATACGGCGGTTTCGTTCCCGGCATCCGCCCCGGCAAGAACACGGCGGAGTTTCTCGATTACGTGCTGACGCGCCTGACCGTGATCGGAGCGCTTTATCTTTCAGCGGTCTGCATCCTGCCGGAAATCCTCATCTCGCGGTATTCGGTGCCGTTCTATTTCGGCGGCACAAGCTTGCTCATCGTCGTCTCGGTGACAATGGACACGGTGGGGCAGATTCAGTCCCATCTTCTGGCGCATCAATATGAAGGGCTCATCAAGAATTCGAAGCTCAGGGGCCGCCGGGAATGAATTTGATCCTTCTCGGCCCACCGGGCGCGGGAAAAGGAACCCAGGCGGCGAGGCTCGAACGCGAGAGAGGGCTGATACAGCTTTCAACCGGCGACATGCTGCGCGCAGCGGCTGCCTCGGGGAGCGAGTTGGGAACCTGCATTAAAACCATCATGAACGAAGGTAAGCTGGTGCCGGACGACATTATCATCGCCATGATTGCAGACCGCATCGGTCAGGCCGATTGCGCCAAGGGGTTTATTCTTGACGGGTTTCCCCGGACCGTGCCCCAGGCCGAAGCTCTTGACCGGATGCTGAAGGAAAAGGGCTTGAAGCTCGACCACGTCATTGAAATGCAAGTGGATGATGAGGCGCTAATCGATCGGATCGCTGGGCGCTATGCCTGCGCCGGTTGCGGGGCCGGCTATCACCAGTCTTTCAAGCAACCCAAGGCGGACGGCGTCTGCGATGCCTGTGGCGGAAAGAAATTCACCCGGCGCGACGACGACAATCCGGAAACGGTACGGGCAAGGCTGGTCGCCTATCACGAGCAGACGGCGCCGATTCTGCCCTATTACGAGGCCGAAGGGTCGCTTCGGCGCGTTGATGGCATGGCCTCGATTCCTGAAGTGGCGCGGCAGATCGACCGGGTGCTTACGGCATGAAAAAACCCAGCCAAACGGTTGACTTAGAAGCTAATCTGCCTATAATGCCCGGCCTTCGGCTGTGCGGCGGCCTGTTGTCCCTGAAACACCCTTTAAAGTCAAGGAGTTAGAGCTTGGCGCGTATTGCTGGCGTCAACATTCCGACCCAGAAGCGCGTAGAGATCGCGCTTACCTATATCCATGGGATCGGACGGACGAAGTCCAATGAGATTTTGACCAAGGTCGGCATCCCCGGCACTCGCCGGGTTCATGAGCTGACTGAGGATGAGATCATTCGCATCCGCGAAGCGATCGACCGCGACTACAAGGTCGAAGGCGATCTGCGCCGCGAAGTGGCAATGAACATTAAGCGGCTGATGGATCTGGGCTGCTACCGCGGGCTTCGCCACCGCAAAGGCCTGCCCGTTCACGGCCAACGCACGCATACCAATGCACGCACCCGCAAGGGCCGCGCTCGGCCGATCGCCGGCAAAAAGATCGCCCCCAAGGGCTAGTTCAATGACCTTAGGTTTAGAGAGCAGCGATGGCCACGAATAACCCAACCACTCCGGCGAATCCCGCCAATCCGACAGCACCCGCCGGAACGGGGCAGCGCGTCCGCCGTCGCGAGAAGAAGAACATCACTTCGGGCATCGCCCATGTGAATGCGACCTTCAACAACACGATCATCACCATCACCGACGTGCAGGGAAATGCCATCGCGTGGTCGTCCGCCGGTTCGCAAGGCTTCAAGGGCTCGCGCAAGTCGACGCCCTATGCCGCCCAAATGGCCGCTGAAGGCGCGGGGCGCAAGGCCATCGAACACGGTGTGAGGACGCTCGAAATTCAAGTGAAAGGGCCCGGGGCCGGACGCGAGTCCGCGCTGAGGGCTTTGAACTCCGTCGGTTTCACGATCACAGCCATCCGCGATGTGACGCCGATTCCGCACAATGGCTGCCGGCCGCCCAAACGCCGGCGAGTTTAATTTGGGCCTATCGCCCGCAAAGAAACATGGCCGGCCGCACCGGCCATTCGGATGCGCCCAACGGATGCGAGTCCGTAAAATGAGGATAAGGACGCTCTCGTGATCCAGAAAAATTGGCAGGAACTGATTAAACCCCACAAGCTCGAAGTCGAAGCCGGTGGGGATCCCACGCGCGAAGCGCTCATCGTCGCCCAACCGCTGGAACGCGGCTTTGGTTTGAACTCTTGGCAATTCGCTTCGCCGCGTGTTGCTGTCGTCGCTCCATGGCGCGGCCGTCACCTCGGTTCAGATCGAGGGTGTGCTGCACGAATTCTCGTCGATCCCCGGCGTGATTGAGGACGTGACCGACATCGTCCTCAATATCAAGCTGCTCGCTTTGCGCATGCACGGCGACGGTCCGAAGCGCATGCGTTTGGCCGTGACCGGCCCCGGCGAAGTGAAGGCGGGGCAGATCGAAACCGGCCATGACATCGAGGTCATGAATTGGGATCTCGTGATTTGCACCCTCGATACCGGCGCCAAGATCGCTATGGAACTGACCGTCAATGGCGGCAAGGGCTATGTGGCGGCGGCGCAAAATCGCCCCGAAGACGCGCCGATCGGATTGATCCCGGTCGATTCACTATTCAGCCCGGTGCGTAAGGTTTCGTACAAGGTCGACAACGCCCGCGTCGGTCAAGTCACCGACTACGACAAGCTCTCGATGCGAGTCGAAACCAATGGCGCGGTGACGCCGGAAGACGCGGTGGCCTTGGCCGCGCGTATCCTTCAGGACCAGCTTCAGCTCTTCATCAATTTCGAAGAGCCGCGCGCGGTTACCGCCGAGGAAAAATCCGCCGAGCCGCCGTTCAACAAAAATCTGCTGCGCAAGGTGGATGAGCTCGAGCTTTCGGTCCGTTCCGCCAACTGTCTCAAGAACGACAACATTGTCTATATCGGCGATCTCGTTCAGAAGACCGAAGCGGAGATGCTGCGGACGCCGAATTTCGGCCGCAAGTCGCTCAACGAGATCAAGGAAGTCTTGGCGCAGATGGGGCTGCATCTCGGTATGGAAATCCCGAACTGGCCGCCCGAGAACATCGAAGAATTGGCCAAGCGTTTGGAGGAGCCGTACTAAGCGCGGGGAAACTGCGTTAGGAACGGGGAGAAGAAAACATGCGTCATCGTTTAGCCGGCCGGAAACTCAACCGCACCAGTGAGCATCGCAAGGCGATGTTCGACAATTTGGCGGCGGCTTTGATCAAGCATGAGCAGATCAGCACAACCTTGCCGAAGGCCAAGGATTTGCGGCCAATCGTCGAGAAATTGATCACACTCGGAAAGCGCGGCGGCTTGCATGCGCGTCGCCAGGCGCTCGCCGCCCTCCAGGACGGCACGCTGACCGAGAAGCTGTTTTCGACCTTGGCCGAGCGCTACAGCAAGCGTCCCGGCGGCTATACCCGGGTCCTGCGCGCGGGATTCCGCTATGGCGATGCGGCCCCTGTGGCGGTGATCGAGCTGGTCGACCGCGATCCGGCGGCCAAAGGTCTCGATTCCGGTCCTTCCATGAAGGAAACCGCGGCCGAGGAGACGGCCGAGTAAGCGCTCATGCCGACGCGGTTTCTTAATCGAGGCAGCCCCATCGGCTGCCTCTTGTTTTTGGTGGATGGCAAACCGCCCTTCCATGATCGCTAAGACCGGTGCCGGGCGAAATTTGGCGACCGCGAAAGGCGCCGCATGGCCGGCGATTGGGTTGGCGATTTTGCTGCTGATCTCGCGCGGAGCGGCGACGGAAGAGGCCAAGGCGGTTCCCGAAAGCCGCCAGCAGATCGAGCTTTCCTACGCGCCGCTGGTGAAAAAAACTGCGCCCGCGGTGGTCAACATCTATACCCGTATGGTCGTTCGCCAGCAGGTTTCGCCGCTGTTTGACGATCCTTTCTTTCGCAAATTTTTTGGCCAAGGCGGGCCTTTTCCTGGCCTGCCGCGTGAGCGGGTCGAGAATTCTCTAGGATCCGGCGTTATTATCGATTCGAGCGGGCTGATCGTCACCAATCACCACGTTATCGCCGGCGCCGACCAAATCACCGTGGCGCTGTCCGATCGCCGGGAATTCGAAGCCAAGGTCGTCAGCAGCGACGAACACACCGATCTCGCGGTCCTGCGAATCGACACCAAGGGCGAGAAACTTCCGTATCTGAGCTTCGGCGATTCGGACGATCTCGAGGTCGGGGATATGGTGCTCGCCATCGGCGATCCGTTTGGCGTGGGGCAAACGGTGACCAGCGGCATCGTTTCCGCCTTGGCACGCACAAATTTAGGAACCAGCGATCTCGGCTATTTCATTCAAACGGATGCCGCGATCAATCCCGGCAATTCCGGTGGCGCCCTCGTCGATATGAAGGGCGAGCTCATCGGCATCAATACGGCGCTTTATTCACGAAGTGGCGGCTGGCAGGGAATTGGTTTTGCCATTCCCTCGAGCATGGCAAAGACGGTGGTGCGGGCGGCCCTTGCCGGCGAACCGATCACCCGTCCTTGGCTGGGCATTGCCGGCGCTCCGGTTACACAAAAAACCGCGGGCGCGCTCGGATTGTCGCGCCCCGAAGGCGTGCTCGTTCAGGCGGTTCACCCGCGCAGCCCGGCCATCGCCGCCGGTCTGGAAGCCGGCGATGTGATCACGGCGGTAAACAGTCATGATGTCAGCGATCCTGAAGCACTTAAATTCCGCATCGCGACTTTGGCCGTTGGCGACAACGTGAAATTGGATGTGCTTCGCGACGGCAAAAAATTGGATGTGACCGTTACGCTGATTGTGCCGCCCGAGCGTCCCACGCGCGATGCGACCGTGATGACCGGCGAGAATCCGCTCCAAGGAGCCACCATCGCCAATCTGTCGCCGGCATTGGCCGACGAGCTCGGCATCGACGACATGCAGACCGGCGTCATTTTGGCCGAAATCTCCGGCAACAGCACCGCGGCCCGGCTTGAATTCGAACCCGGCGACATCATTCTCAGGCTCAATGATCAACCGGTCGATTCGGTTGGAACGCTGATGCGGCTGCTGAATGCCAACGAGTCGGTTTGGCAATTCACCCTCAGCCGCCACGGCCGGACCTTGACCAATACGGTGCGGCGATGACCTCGCTTTTCGAATCCCAGGCCCCGCGGCCGCTTGCCGACCGGCTTCGCCCCCAAAGCATCGACGAAGTGGTAGGCCAGGACCATTTGATCGGCGCCAATGGTCCGATCGGCCGGATGCTGGCGCGAAAAAGGCTGGCGTCGCTGGTCTTGTGGGGCCCGCCCGGCACCGGCAAGACGACGATTGCGCGCCTCTTGGCCAAAGCGACCGATCTTCATTTCGAATCCCTATCCGCGGTTTTCTCGGGCGTTGCCGATTTGCGCAAGGTTTTTGAAGCGGCCGCCAAGCGCCGGGAAGCCGGGCGCGGCACGCTGCTGTTCATCGACGAGATCCACCGCTTCAATCGCGCGCAGCAGGACGGATTCCTACCCTATGTCGAAAATGGCACGGTGATCTTGGTCGGCGCCACCACCGAAAACCCGTCTTTCGAGATCAACGGCGCATTATTGTCACGATGCCAAGTCCTGGTGTTGAACCGGCTTGGCGACGACGCCGTGGAGAAACTGCTCGAACGGGCCGAGCTTCTCGTAAAGCGCAAATTGCCTCTGGACCCGGATGCCCGCGCCTCCTTGCGCGCCATGGCCGATGGCGACGGGCGCTATGTGCTCAATCTTGCCGAAGAGCTTTTGGCGCTGCCGGCCAATACCAAGCCGCTCGATACCCAAGGCCTGCTTGCGGTCGTTCAGAAACGCGCACCCCTCTACGACAAGGCCCAGGAAGGCCACTACAATCTCATCAGCGCCCTGCACAAATCCCTACGCGGTTCGGACGCCGACGCCGCACTCTATTGGCTGGCGCGGATGCTGGCCGGCGGCGAAGACCCGCTTTACGTGGTGCGGCGCTTGGTCCGCTTTGCCTCCGAAGATGTCGGGCTCGCCGACCCCGACGCCCTGGTGCAAGCACTGGCGGCTTGGGACGCTTATGAACGCCTCGGCTCGCCGGAAGGTGAATTGGCGATCGCCCAATGCGTACTTTTTCTGGCGACGGCGCCGAAATCGAACGCGGCCTATTTGGCGCTGGGCGAGGCGATGCGGGCCGCCCGCGACGAAGGCTCGCTGATGCCGCCCAAGCACATTCTCAATGCGCCGACCCGGTTGATGGAAGAGTTGGGGTACAGCAAGGGCTATGTGTACGACCATGGCACGGAAGAAGGATTTTCCGGCCAGAACTATTTTCCCGACGAGATGGAACGGCGGCAATTCTACCGGCCGAAGGACCGAGGTTTCGAACGCGAGATCACCAAGCGCCTCGAACATTGGGCGAAGCTGCGCGAACGCGTAAGCAATAATAAGGGCGGCAAGGAATGACCGCGGAATTGGTATCGAAGGTACGCATGGTGGAAGTCGCCGCCGATGACGAGGGCCTGCGCCTCGATCGTTGGTTCCGCCGATATTTTCCGCAAATCCCCCACGGTCGGCTGGAAAAGCTCTTGCGCACCGGGCAAGTGCGGCTCGACGGGCGGCGGGTGAAAGCCAATGCACGGGTAGCGGCCGGGATGAAACTTCGCCTGCCACCGATGGGCGACAAGCCGGCGGCGGAACCCCGGGTGGTGATGCCGAGCAAAAAAGATGCGGCAGCGTTGCGGGCGATGGTTCTTTACAAAGACGATCAGGTGCTCGCCATCAATAAGCCGCCCGGGCTTGCGGTTCAGGGCGGATCCGACACGCCGCGGCATCTCGATCTGATGCTCGATGCCTTGCGTTTTGAAGCGACCGAGCGGCCGCGCCTGGTCCACCGTCTGGATAAGGACACCTCTGGCGTACTCTTGTTGGGCCGAACGCGACAGGCGACTGCCAAGCTCGCCGAGAGTTTTCGCGGGCGGGAAGCCCGCAAGATTTATTGGGCGATCGTGGCGGGCGTGCCGAAAATTAAAAAGGGCCGCATCGATATGTCGCTCGCCAAAATTGCCGGGCGCCACGGCGAGCGGGTTAAGTCCGATGAAGACGAAGGCAAGCGGGCGATTACCATTTACGCCGTCATCGAAAGTTTGGGCGACAAGGTTTCCTGGCTAGCCTTGATGCCGCTCACGGGTCGCACTCATCAATTGCGCGTTCATTGCGCGGAAATCGGCACGCCAATTTTGGGCGACGGCAAATATGGACGCGCCGAAGCCTTTCTTACCGGCGCCGCAGTGTCGAAGAAATTGCATCTTCACGCGCGGCAAATTGAAATGCCCCATCCGAATGGCGGGACGATCAAAGTCACCGCGCCTTTGCCGGACCATATGCAGCAAGCATGGAAATTCTTCGGATTCGATCCGGACTATGCCGCGGATCCCTTTGCCGGATGGGACGGCTAAGCTCGTGACGATCCGGCTTGCGGTCTTCGATTGCGATGGCACGCTGGTGGACGGCCAGCATGCGATCATTGCCGCGATGCGGGAATCGTTTGAGCGGGCCGGTGTGCAGCCGCCGGACGCGTCGGCGGTGCGGCGCATCGTCGGCCTGCCCTTGGAAGACGCGGTGACGCGGCTCTCGATGGATTCGGATTTAGCCGTCCGTGACAATCTTGCGCTTGGCTACAAGAAGGCGTTCCAGAAAATGCGTCAAAACGGCGGATACCACGAGCCCTTGTTTCCCGGCGCCGTATCTACCCTCGACCGGTTGCGGGACACTGGCTTTATGCTTGGCGTTGCCACCGGAAAGTCGCGTCAAGGATTGCGATTAACCCTGGAGAGGCATGGGCTTTTGCAGCATTTCTCGACCCTCAAAACCAGCGACGATGGCCCGGGCAAACCGAGCCCGCACATGCTACTCTCCGCGATGTCGGAGCTGGGTGCCGAGCCGGATGTAACGGTCATGATCGGCGACACCGTGTTCGACGTGGAGATGGCGAAAAACGCCGAGGTTGCGGCGATTGGAGTCGGCTGGGGCTATCACGAAAGAGACGAGCTTCGGACGGCAGGTGCCATGGCCCTGGCGGAGAGCTTTGAAGAGCTACCGTTCTTAATAGACAAAGTCCTGGGGAGGACGTGATGCGGATTCGGACAGTTCTGGCAGTTCTTGTTGTCTTGGTGGTCGTGCTTGTTGGTGGCTTGCTGATCGTCGCCAAATCCATCGACGTCAATCAATACCGCGATGTGATCGCGCAGAAAGCCGAAGAGGCGACGGGGCGGAAGCTGACTCTCGCAGGAGACATTTATCTCAACGTCTTCACCTTCTCGCCCTCGGTCACGATCGAAGACGTTTCGTTCGCCAATGCGTCCTGGGGCAGCCGCCCCGAAATGATGAAATTGAAAAAGCTGGACGCAGTAGTGGCACTCTTGCCGCTGCTTCACAAGGAAATCGACATCCGGCGCTTTATTCTCGACACCCCCGACATCCTCCTCGAGACCGATGCCAATGGCAAAGGCAATTGGGAATTTTCAGCAGGGGGAGCCGCGGTGGCACCGCCGGCCGGCGGCCAAAAGGCGCCTTCCGGTGCTGCGCCTGCACCGGCTTCGCCACCTGCAGCGGCCCCTGGAGCGGCGCTTCCGCAAGTCTCGGTTAATGAGGTCGAGATCAAGGACGGTACGCTCACTTATCGCGATGGCAAGACCAAGCAGACGACGACGCTGGCGCTCGACGATTTGTCGGCCAAATCGGAAGGCGGGACGGGGCCTCTTAGCGTCGATCTCTCCGGCAAATACAATACCAATCCCTTCACGGTGAAAGGTGCGTTCGGTTCTCTGGCCGAAATTCAGTCGCCCAAGGCGCCGTTCCCGATCGATGTCGACATCGAAGCGGGAGGGGCCACGATCAAGGCGATCGGAACCATCGCGCAACCCGCGGTAGCGAAGGGCATGGACATCAATGTGTCGGTCGACGGGAAGTCTTTGGCCGATCTTTCCGGGTTTGCGCCGGGCCTCCCCAAGATCGGACCCTATAACTTTGCCGGGCATGTGAGCGACAAGAACGCCGACATCACCATCGATCATCTGAAGGCGGCGCTGGGCAAGAGCGACTTGGCCGGCGATGTGACCTTGGTAAAGGCGGACAAGCCCACGATCCGCGCCAATCTGACCTCGAAGTTCGTCGACCTGACCGAGCTTCAAGCGGCATCCGGCAACGCATCACCGGCGTCGGCCGCTGCCCCCGGCGGCAATAGTGCTGGCGGTGGCGCGCCCGAAGCAAAGCCGAAGGCCAATGACGGCCGGATATTCAGCGACGCTCCGCTGCCCTTGGGCGCGTTGAAGACGGCGAATGCGGATGTAAAGCTCGCCATTGCGCAGGTCGTGACCACGGGTCCGGAATTGCACAATGTCAACGTTGCGCTGTCATTGGTGAATGGCAAGCTGGCCGTGAAGCCGGTTCAGCTCGATGTCGTTGGCGGACATGTCGACGCTGATACTACTGTCGACGCGTCGAGTGCCCAGCCGGTCGTTGCATTCAACGCCAACGCCAAGGATCTCGATCTCGCCGAGCTGATGAAAGAAATGAAGTCCGATCAGAAAGTCACCGGCAAGGCGAATTTCCAGGGAACCGGCAGCGGGCAGGGCGGGTCGGTTCGGCAGATCATGGCCGGACTCGACGGCCACACCGACTTAAATATCGGCGAAGCCCATGTCGACAACAGCCTATTGAAGATCGTCATGGGCGACATTTCGAAAGCCATTGTCGGCGGCGGCGACGCCGGAAAGATCAGCTGCGTGGTCAGCCGCTTCGACATTGTCAAAGGCCTGGCGACATCGAAGGCGCTGGTCGTCGATACCGAATCGGTTACGGTTCAGGGCAGTGGGACGATCAATCTCGCGACCGAACAGTTAAATCTGCATCTCGATCCAAGTCCGAAAGCAGCCGCGGTTGCCGCTCTCGCTATTCCGGTGAATATCAGCGGGACGCTGGCCTCGCCCAGCGTCGCACCCGATGCCGCCGCCCTAGCCGGCAAGCTCGGCAAGACGGCTGTGGGGATTGCTACCGGCGGTGCGGTCGGTGGTCTCGCCTCCGGCGTCCTCGGCAACGTTCTCGGCGGCAAGTCGTCAGCATCAGGGTCGACGGGTGCCGCCGCGTCTTCCGGCGGCAATCCCTGCACCAATCCAGGGGCCGTGGCCACCCCGGCAAGTGCTCCGGCCAAGTCAGGACAGGCGGCACCGGCGGCGGGTCAGCCCGCTCCGGCGCAGAAACCGGCCAATCCGATCGAGGATGTGGGAAAGAAGCTGAAAGGGCTCTTTTGATCAAGACGAAGCGGCGTTACCGCGCGGCCGAAGTGGCGGTGCGGGGAGAACGCTTCGGTATTGCCCTCGACGGCCGTCCCGCCCGCACCCCAGCGGGGGCGGAGTTAATTGTGCCGACACGGCCGCTGGCCGAGGCGATTGCCGGGGAATTTCGGGCCCAGGGAGCCGAACTGGTCCCTGAATCGATGCCGCTGACCCGCTTGGCCAATGCCGCCATCGACCGGGTGAAGGCCGGCCGCCAAGACATCATCGCTGACATCGCCGCTTATGCCGAAAGCGATCTCGTTTGCTATCGTGCTAATGAGCCGGAAGATCTCGTGAGAGCCCAGGCAGCGGCTTCCGACCCGATGTTGCAATGGGTGCGGGAGCGCTTCGGTGCTGAATTGCGGGTCGGTGCCGGGATCATGCCGGTTGCCCAAGATCCGGCAGGGGTTGCCAAATTGAAAACCGCCGCGGCTTCGTTCGACGACATGATGCTAACGGCACTCTATTCCACAATCAAAAATTGTGGATCACTCGTGCTGGCCCTTGCCTTGGCTGAAGGGCGTATCGACGCGCGGGAGGCGCTGGGCCTGTCGCAGACCGAGGAATCGTACCAGGCCGGACGCTGGGGCCTCGATCCTGTTTATGCCGCCAGACGGGAGCAGCTGGCCCGGGAGCTTGCCTCGGCCGCCCGTTTCATGGAATTGTGCCGCGCCTGATTCCGGCGCCGTTCCAGCCGCCGGCCTGTCCTCGCGTCGTAAATTTGTTGCAATAGGGCACGCCCGTGCCCAGAATTTCACGGCATTTCCCCGGGGGTCCCCATGCAAGAAATCCTGCGTCAATTGGAAGAAAAGCGTGACCGCGCCCGGCTTGGCGGCGGTGTCCGGCGGGTCGAAGCGCAACATGCCAAGGGCAAGCTGAGCGCCCGCGAACGCATCGAGTTGCTGCTCGATCCCGGGTCCTTCGAAGAATGGGACATGTTCGTCGAGCATCGCTGCACCGATTTCGGGATGGATGACCAGAAAATCCCGGGCGATGGGGTCGTCACTGGCTATGGCACGATTTCCGGGCGCCTTATTTTCGTGTTCAGCCAGGATTTCACGGTCTTCGGCGGTTCGCTGTCGGAGCCTCATGCGGAAAAGATCGCCAAGATCATGGATCAGGCGATGCATGTCGGCGCGCCGGTCATCGGCCTCAACGATTCCGGCGGTGCCCGAATTCAGGAAGGTGTGGCATCACTGGCCGGCTACGCCCAGGTCTTCCAACGCAATGTCGAAGCTTCGGGTGTGATTCCGCAGATCTCGCTGATCATGGGTCCGTGCGCGGGCGGCGCGGTCTACTCCCCGGCGATGACCGATTTCATCTTTATGGTCCGCGATACGTCTTACATGTTCGTGACCGGTCCCGACGTCGTCAAAACCGTCACCCATGAAACGGTGACCCATGAGGAACTGGGCGGCGCCGTTACCCACACGACGAAATCGAGCGTTGCCGATCTTGCCTTCGAAAACGACGTCGAGGCGCTGCTGCAGGTTCGCCGGTTCATGGATTTCCTGCCGGCGAATAATCGCGAGAAACCGCCGGTGCGCCAGACTTCGGACCCTGCCGACCGCGATGAGGAATTGCTGGATACGCTGATCCCAGCCAATCCGAACAAGCCCTATGACATGAAGGAGTTAATTCTCAAGATCGTCGACGACGGCGACTTCTTCGAGGTGCAGCCGGGCTATGCCGGGAATATCCTGACCGGCTTTGCGCGCATGGAAGGTTCGACCATCGGCATCGTCGCCAATCAGCCGATGGTGCTGGCCGGCTGTCTCGACATCGCCTCGTCGATCAAGGCGGCGCGCTTCGTCCGCTTTTGCGATTGCTTCAGCATCCCGATCGTTACCTTCGTCGATGTGCCGGGATTCTTGCCCGGTACGGCCCAGGAATTTGGCGGCATCATCAAGCACGGCGCAAAACTGCTTTATGCGTTTTGCGAAGCCACCGTGCCCAAGGTCACCGTCATCACCCGCAAAGCCTATGGCGGGGCCTACGATGTCATGAGCTCGAAGCATTTGCGCGGCGACGTCAACTTCGCCTGGCCAACGGCGGAAATCGCAGTGATGGGCCCGAAGGGCGCGGTCGAAATCATTTTCCGCAGCGATCTCGGCGATCCCAAGAAGATCGAAGAGCGCACCGAGGAATACCGTCAGAAATTCGCCAATCCGTTCATCGCCGGGCATCGCGGCTTTATCGACGACGTGGTCATGCCGCATTCGACCCGCCGGCGGATTTGCCGTTCACTGGCCATGCTTCGCAACAAGCAGGTCAAGAATCCTTGGAAGAAGCACGCGAACATTCCGCTCTAGCTGCCTGATGTTCAAAAAAATCCTCATCGCCAATCGCGGCGAAATCGCCTGCCGCGTCATTGCCACCGCAAGACGGATGGGCATTTTGACCGTGGCTGTGTATTCCGACGCCGATGCCGACGCGCGCCATGTGCGCGAAGCCGACGAAGCGGTCAAGATCGGCGCCGCACCCTCGGCCCAAAGTTATTTGCTGGCGGATCGGATCATCGAGGCGGCGGTGCAAACCGGCGCGGAAGCCATCCATCCCGGCTACGGATTCTTGGCGGAAAACGCGGATTTTGCCCGTGCGGTGGAGAAAGCGCGGCTGGTTTTCATCGGCCCGGGGCCGGAATCGATCGCCGCCATGGGCGACAAGATCGAATCGAAGAAACTTGCGAAAAAAGCCGGCGTCAACACAATCCCCGGGCATATGGACGTGATCGCCGATGCCGACGAGGCGGTGAAAATCGCCAAAACCATCGGCTATCCCGTGATGATCAAGGCCGCGGCCGGCGGCGGCGGCAAGGGCATGCGCATCGCCCGCAGCGACGCCGAGGCCCGCGACGGATTCCGCTCCGCGACCAACGAAGCCCGGTCCAGCTTCGGCGACGCGCGGGTGTTCCTGGAAAAATTCATCGAGCAGCCGCGCCACATCGAAATTCAGGTTCTGGGCGATGGCCATGGCAACGTCGTTTACCTGGGCGAGCGCGAATGCTCGATCCAGCGCCGCAATCAAAAAGTGATCGAAGAGGCCCCGTCTACATTCCTGGATGCCAAAACGCGGAAGGCGATGGGCGAGCAGGCCGTAGCGCTGGCCAAAGCCGTCGATTACAAATCGGCGGGCACCGTCGAATTCGTGATGGGCGCCAATCGCGACTTCTATTTCCTCGAAATGAATACGCGGCTGCAAGTCGAACATCCGGTGACCGAATTCGTTACCGGGCTCGATCTGGTCGAGCTGATGATCCGCGTTGCCGCCGGTGAGAAACTCCCCTTTTCCCAAAAAGACGTGAAGCTCAATGGCTGGGCGATCGAATCCCGGGTCTATGCGGAAGATCCGTTCCGCAATTTCCTGCCGTCGATCGGGAGATTGACCCATTACCGGCCGCCGGCGGCGAGCGAGGCTGTGCGGGTCGATACCGGTGTCTATGAGGGCGCCGAGATTAGCATGTATTATGATCCGATGATCGCGAAGCTGGTCACCTATGGCGCGGACCGCGAAGAGGCGACGGCTCGCATGCGCGCCGCCCTCGATGAGTTCTATATCCGAGGGGTTTCGCACAATATCGGCTTTCTGTCGGCGCTGCTCGCGCATCCCCGCTTTGCCAAGGGTGCGCTGACCACCGCCTTCATCGCCGAAGAATATCCAGACGGATTTCATCCCGCCGATGCGCCGCATGATGATCCGCGGATGCTGGTCGCCGCCGCCGCCTTTCTCAATCAACGCATCGCAGAGCGCGAGGCGACCATATCGGGCCGCCTGCCGGGACGTGGGCGCGATGTCCCACGGGAGTGGGTCGCAGTCCTCGGTTCCGATCGCTATCCGCTGACCGTGGCTCCGATGCCCGATGGTTACGACATCGCCATTGGGGATCGCACCTATTTGCTGCGCAGCGGCTGGCAACCGGGCCAGCCGCTGCTTCGCGTGCTGCTGAACGGCAAGCTGCTTTGTTTGCAAGTGGAACGGCTGGGTGTGGGCTTCCGCGTGTTCCACGGCGGCGCCCAGGCGGACATCAAGGTGCTGACGCCCCGCGGCGCGGAATTCGATGCGCTGATGCCGCACAAAGAGCCGCCCGATCTCTCGAAATATTTGCTGTCGCCGATGCCGGGGCTTCTCGTTTCCATCGCTGTTCAAACGGGACAAGAAGTGCGCGCGGGAGAGGAACTCGCCGTGGTCGAAGCCATGAAAATGGAAAACATCCTTCGCGCCGAACGCGATGGCGTGGTGGCGGTTATTCACGCCAAAGCCGGCGACAGTCTTGCCGTCGATCAGAAGATTCTGGAATTCGAATAGCCGGCTGTTGGATACGCCAAAATCCCACGCGCGATAGGGCGGCATGGCGGCGGAGCGCAAAACGGTTCGTCTGAAAATCTTCGGGCAGGTCCAAGGCGTCTTCTATCGGGCCTGGACGGTCGGCGAAGCGACGAAGCGCGGCCTCGACGGGTGGGTTCGCAACCGGTTCGACGGCAGCGTCGAGGCGGTGATTTCCGGCCCGGCGGCTAAAGTGGACGAATTGGTCGCCGCGTGCCGTACCGGCCCGCCACGCGCCCAGGTCAGTCGCGTCAATGTGGGAGAGGTTGACGAAAGCGAGGCCCGCGGACCGGGCTTTCGCCAGTCGCCAACCGTCTAACCAGTCGCCGGAAACAGGCCCTCGAAACACGCCATCAGGGCGGCATCGACGTCGCGCAGGTGCGCCTTGACGCCAAGATCGGCAAGCGATGTCACCCCGAGAGTCGCGTCCTCGGGAATCCCGCAGGGAACGATTCCACGGTAATTTTTCAAATCCGGGTCGAGATTGATCGACAATCCGTGATAGGCGACGCCGTGGCGTACGCGGACGCCAATGGCGGCGATTTTGTCTTCGCGGCCGTGATCCCGCGGAACCCAAATGCCGAACTCGGCCGGCTCGGCGTTCGCCGGCAACTCCGAATTTGGCAAGCGTGGCAATGGCCCAGGATTCCAGGGTCTGGGAATAGGCGCGGAGCCCTAGATCGCGCTGGCGCAAATTCAGCATGGCATAGGCGATTCGTTGCCCGGGCCCATGGTAGGTGTAGCGGCCGCCCCGCCCGGATGGATAAACCGGCAGCAAATCGGGGGTCAAAAGCTCCTCGGCCTTGGCGCTGGTTCCTGCCGTATAAAGCGGCGGATGTTCGAGCAGCCAGATCAGCTCAGGCGCTTGGCCTGCGGCAATGGCGGCCACGCGGGCCTCCATCTCGGCCACCGCCTCGGTATAAGGGATGAGGCCGGCGCTGATGCGCCATTCCGGCGCGGGGCTTCGGTCGGAGTTTACCATGCTTCCCGGCTTGATCGGGGCCGGATCATTTGGTATTCCCCGCCAAGACAATTGGCAAGGGAGGCCCTCTCTTGCTTATAGTATCCCCCATCACAATGCGGTTGTGGCGGAACTGGTAGACGCGCAGCGTTGAGGTCGCTGTGGGGTAACTCCCGTGGAAGTTCGAGTCTTCTCAACCGCACCATTTCTCACCATATCTCCGTTTTCCTAAACCGCAGGCGTGCTGGACATGAATCGAGTCCCGCACGGTCACAGCAAGGGAGAGCGGCATGCCAAGCGTCTTCATCACCGGCGCCAATCGGGGTATCGGGCTCGAATTCGTGCGCCAATATGCGGCCGATGGCTGGTGGGTCGTTGCCGTTTGCCGCGATCCTTCGCGTGCCGACGATTTGGGGGCGCTTAAGGGCGACATTCGCATCGAGGCGCTGGATGTCGGCGATTTCGACACCATCGAGAATTTGGCTCGTAAACTGACGAATGAGTCGCTGGACGTCCTGATCAACAATGCCGGGATTTACGGCGCAGGGCCGCAGAATTTGAAATCGCTCGATCCCGAAGTCTGGATGGAAACGCTTCGCGTCAACTGCATGGCGCCCATCTACGTATCCCGTGCTTTCGTCGAGAACGTGGCGAGAAGCGCCCAGAAAATCATGGTGGCGATCACCAGCAAGATGGGCAGCATCGATGATAATACGAGCGGCGGCGCCTATATTTACCGGTCGAGCAAGGCGGCACTCAATGCCGCGGTCAAAAGCCTGGCGATCGATCTGGCACCGCGCGGCATCACCGCCGCGGTTATCCATCCCGGATGGGTTCAGACCGATATGGGTGGGGCGGGAGCCCCGACCGGAGTCGAGAAGAGCGTGTCGGGTATGCGCAAGATGATCGGCCGGTTGGGGCTGAAGGACGCTGGGCGGTTTTGGAGCTATGATGGCAAGGAGATCCCCTGGTAAGGCTCCCACCATGATTCCCAATCGTTCATTCGCGTTCGCCGTCGTCGCCGGATTGGCCATGGCTGGCCCGGCTTTCGCCGCGGACGGGCATCACGAGGCGAAGGCCAATTCATCGGCGACGGTCGATATCAAATCCGACGGCACGGTCGTGATGCATTCGCGCAATGCGGAGCTCATTCCTTACGGCGTCTATAATGGCGAGCGCTATTTGCCGCGGCTGGCCACCGTCACCACCGATGTGACGAAGCGCACCGATGCCGAAGGTGACGATCCTTCGTCGACGGTTTCGGTCATCGTCGACGATCTCTCCGGCGAGACGCCGAACCGCTTATCGTCGTTTTCCGATCCGGGTTCGGAGGGCGAAATTCTGGGTGAAACCTATTTCGATATCAGCCAGCCCGGCTGCTGCGCTGGGCCGACCATTCATTCGATCCGCTCGCTCGAGGACGGAAAGCTGCTTTTTCGGGCGACCGGCGACAGTGAAGCCGGATCTTCGGCCTGGGCGGAGGCGCCGAATTCCAAACCGCGCCTGATCCGCTGGGCGGCTTTCGACGGTGTGGTTGACGAAGCGGCCGCCAATGCCGGGGTTGTCGGATATCTGTCCTATGGCGATTTGAACGGCACCATGTCGCGGCTCGAAATCAAGACGGCGGACAATAAGGACGACATGAATACCGGTTTGTCGCACGAAGCGAAGCTGGTCTGGGTCGACGCGAAATCCCAGAAATCGGGACATGAACCGGCATCCGGCTCGCCGGAGAATCCGGAAAGCATCTGGTCGCTGGATAAAATTTCGGACCCCGGGAAAATGGGCGGTTTTTCCCTGCGGTTGCTCAATTACGACGGGCACACGCTCGCCACCGTTCCGGTCGAGGCGGATCGTCTGGTTGCGGGACAAGCCAAGCTCGGTAAGGGAATTCCGGTGTCCGAACTCCCGAAATAGTCTCCGCCGATTTTAGCGCCGCATCGCTTGTTGAAACGGCTCCAGGGCCGCGAGACAGGCCTTATGACGATCCAGATTGAATCGGGAGTTGCTGCCTTAGCCAAGGGCGTAGCGGCAGCCCGCCGCAGCCGCCGCGGCACGCCGGCGGGCCATGATAAGCGGCGCCAACAGCACAAAGAAATCTTGCTGAAACAAAGAGATAAGACGTTTCAGCATTGCTGATTCCGCTAAGAGTGAGTCGAATTTCGCCGTCCTCCTGAGAGCATAATGGTCGGCGCCGATCAAGGAGTTAAGAATCGTTCGCATTTATGGTGCTCTAGATACCGAGCACCCGCAGGGGCGCAAATACGAATAATTCTTAGTCGCTATGGCTAATGCGTCTATGTAGCTTGGAGGAACTCGATGGGGACAGCCCGGGGTAAGCCGGCATCAACGCGCGGTTAAAACTGTGGCTCGATAATATTGACGCTTTGTGCCAGCTGGGCTGCTTCAACGCTGGGCGCCGCATTGATCGCCGGCGGGCGGACGTTATAGCGTCGCAGCCCCGAGCCATCGGAATTGTTATTGGGGGACCAATTTAATGGTGGTTTCTTCCGAAAAGCGCATAACCACGCGAGACGCGATGGCAAGGGCCGCTGGGCTTTTTCGAGCGGGCAAGCGCGCGGAAGCGGCGGCGATCTACCGGCAGGTTCTCGAAGTCGAGCCGGAGAATGCCGACGCCCTGCATTTGTTGGGCATCGTCACGCGCCAATCGGGCAAACCCAAGGAGGCCATCAATCTCATTCGCCGGGCGATCGCGCTGAAGGGCGAAAATCCGAATTTCGTTTCGAATCTCGGCACCGCCTTCGAGGCGGCCGGCGATATTGAGGCCGCACTCGCCGCCTATCGCCAGGCCATCGCGTTGAAGCCGGATTATCCCGAGCCGCATCAAAAATTAGGGGCCTTGCTGCAGGCCAAAGGTCGATACAAAGAAGCCCTGGCGCCCTTGCAGCGCGCGGCCGAGCTTCGCCCCGAAGCCCTGGATTGGCAGCTGTCTTATGGCAACGTGCTGGTGTTGCTCGGACGACTTCAGGATGCCGCCGCCGTTTTTGCGAAAATCGTTGCCAGAGATCCGAAACATGCTGAAGCGCATTTCCGGCTTGGCAACGCTCTATTCACCCTGAAACGGAAGGACGAGGCTTTGGCCGCTTTCCGCCGCGCCATCGAAGCGAAGCCGGATCATGACTCGGCTTTGTTCGCGATTACCACCTTGTTGATGGAGAACCGCCAGCCGCAGGCGCTGGTCGATGCGTGCGACGGCGCATTCGAAAGCGATCCCGGCAATCGCCGCATGATTTCATCGAAGATCGTGGCACTTCACGAATTAGGCCGCCGGGACGATGCCCATGCGCTTCTCGGCATGGATCGGTTCATGCGCCCCGTCGAAATCGCGGTACCCGCCGGACATGCCGATCTTAGTCGCTTCAACGCGGCGTTGGCAGAAGAAGTCCGCAATCACCCGACTTTGGTCTTCGAGAAATCGGGTCACGCCACAAAATTTGGCGGCCATACCGGGGATATTTTGGTCAATCCGGGTCCGGCAGTCGCGGCTCTCGAATCCGCTATTCGCGCTGCGGTCACCGATTTTTTCCGCGAGGTCCCGAGCGATGTTACGCATCCTTGGTTTGCCGCTAAACCGGCGAAATGGAAACTTCAATCCTGGGCGGTTGTCATGGACGTCCAGGGCCACCAGATGCCGCATATTCATCCTGCGGCGTGGCTTTCCGGCGTTTACTACGTGAAAATTCCGGTCATGAATCCGCCGCCCTGGGACCCGCAAGCGGGCTGGATCGAATTCGGCCGGCCGCAAGACAATATGTTCGCCACGGCGGAACCCGAACTGAAACTGTACCAGCCGAAAGAGGGATTGATGATTCTCTTTCCCTCTTATCTCTTCCATCGCACGATTCCGATCGAAACCAAGGAGCAGCGCATCAGCATCGCTTTCGACGTGCTCGCCGCCGACAGCGCGAGCCGGGGACCTTATTAATTCGGCGGGCCTTATTGATTCGGCAACGCGATCCTAGAACAGCCGCCCTTGTTCGTTCTCGGCTTCGGGCGGGTAGGTGACATTGCCTGCCTCGTTTCGGGCAAAAGGTGTCAGGCGGTGAAGCTCCGCGGGGTGCTCGTTCATGATGTGTCCGACCGGGATGCCGCGGGCGGTCAGTGCGTCGGCGATCAGCGAGCGATGGCAGCGCCACGGCACCGCCTCGGCACACATGATTGCCATACGGGATTGCTCAGCCCGCGCCATCAGCGATGCCAGCGCCGCCGTGAATTCCGGCCTCTCCATATAATCCGCGAAGCCGCGAAATCCTAAGTTCCGCCAGCCGGTATTGCGGGAGTCCTTGCGCGGATGGCGCAATCCGCCCAAATCTGGCCTGTGGACATACTCGATTCCGGCTCGCGCAAGCGAGGCCGGCAGGCGGTCGCGATTGAATTGCGGATTGTGCCGCGAGCGCGGCACGGTGCGCACGTCGATCAGGTCCGTGACGCCGTGGGCGCGCAATAGAGCGATGAATTCATCAATCGGATGAGTCGAATGGCCGATCGTCAGGATTTTGGGCGATGGGCCTGTGCGCTTGATCGTTTTCCGGTCATCGGAGGCGTGACTCATAATGGCGATTAGCCGCGGATGCGGCCCTTAAGCTCCGGGCCTTTGAACGGACCCGCATCGGCGATCAAAGCGCGCGCTTCATCGGTTTTGCTAAAGATACCCCACAGCAGAACACCGCGAACCTTGCCGTTTTTCAGATAATAGACGACGCCGTTGCGGAACGGCTCGCTCCAATCCGCAAATATTTCGTGGCGCGAATCGATTTCACCCACGGCCTCGTAACCGAGATCGAACAGATCGGAATAGAAGAACGGCAGGTGATCGTAGCGCACGGTCCCGCCCGCCATCGCTTCCCCCGCCATCTTGCCCATGGTCAGCGAGTTGTCCTCGTGTTCGACCCGCATGCGCTTGCCAAGCGCCGGATTGAAGAACGAGACCACGTCGCCCGCCGCGAAAATATCCGGGTCGTCGGTCTGGAGCGCCGCATTGACCACAATTCCATTGTCGACGGACAGTCCGGCGCCGCGCGCAAGTGCTACGTCGGGTTCGATGCCAAGACCGGCCACGACCGCGTCCACCTCGACCCGCTTGCCGCTATCCGTCGCCACCACGAATCCATTGCGAGCGCGGGCGACGGCGGTCACCTGCTCGCCGGCCAAAATTTCGACCCCCTTTTTGCGATAATGATCGGTGACGAAGTGGGAGAGATCCGCGGGCAATGCGCGGGCATTGATGCCGGCGTCGGGAAAGAGAAGGGTGACCTGTCGCCCGTTCAGCGCCAAGGCGGCGGCAATTTCCGAACCAATGAAGCCGCCGCCGATGACCGCGAATTTGGTTTTTGTTTTGGCTAATTCATGAAGTCGGCGATAATCGCGCAGCGTCCGGTAATAAATGACTCCGTCAACCGCATCCTTGAGACGCCGCGGCGTTCCGCCGGTGGCAATCAGAAGTTTTTCGTAAGCGTAATTGTCGGTGCCGTCGCCGACCTGTTTACGCGCCTTGTCGATCGTCCGCACTGTGCGTCCCAAATGCAGGGTGGCGCCTTTATCGTCGGTATGGCGCCAAACGCTGTCCAGGAATCGCCTTTCCATAGCGCCTTCGACAGAGGCGGCCGACTGTACGGCGGATCGGCATCGCTGCTGACGATGCCGATCGAGCCGTCCTTATCGCGGCTGCGAATTCCGTCCACCGCCGCATCGGCCGCCATCCCGCCGCCAACGATCAAATACCGATATCGGTGCTGCATGGGTCCTCCCAGACTTGATCGAGCCTTGTTCATTTAGGCATTAACGGACCTGAACCCAAGACTGTTCCCCGGGGACGGGGTCATCATGGCCATTCTTGATTCTGGCGGGATTCGCCGTCACGATGCCGAAGAGTTGACACAGTGCCAAGTTGGGCCGGCAAGGAGACGAGCCAATGCACAAGGCCATTCGCGCCACTTGCCTCTGGGCTGCCGTCGCCCTGGCACTTTCCGCCTGCATTCCCGATTCGATCAATCCGCTTGGCGATCCGGCGAAGGCCGAAGCCGATCCCACGCTTTCCGGCAAATGGACCGGCATGATGAATGGAGAACCCGCCACGCTCACGGTCACCCCGAAGGAGGGGGCTGCCCTCGAATTGCGCGTTGAAACCGAGGGCGGGGAGGGCAAGACGGACTGGGTTTTGCTCGATGCCTTTCCGGCGCAGATCGGCAAACAGCGTTACGTGAACATCAAATTTCGCGAGGAAGAGGGCAAAGTCTACGATCAGACGGCTGAGAACTACTATATCTGCCGGTACCTTCTTGGCGATGATGGGACCCTCAAGATTTGGACCATGGCCGAACAGCCGGTCGTGGACGTCATCGCCGACGGCCGGCTCAATGGCTCGGTCGAACCGGACAAGGACAACCGGACCATCCATATCACCGACAGTTCGACCATGCTTCAGGCGATTGTCGAAGAATCCGATCCCGCAACCTTGTTCGGCAATGCCTATGCAACCTTCAGCCGTGCCAAGGACTAGCGGGCTGACTTGGAGAGCCCACCGTTGCGGAGCGAAGTGGGGGCTGGTAAGACGGGCGGGAACAAGGCCCGGCTATGCCCAGAAGCGAAATCAAAGAAATCAAGGAAGCCCCTAAACACCCCAATTCGAGGCCCGCGAAGGCGGGCGACGGCTTGCGCGCCGAGGCCAAGCGGTTTCTCGAAGCGCTCAAAGCGCCGGCTATTCCTCGGGATGCCGCCTGCTTTCCGGTCGACAGCGAGACCGACACGGCGGCCCTCCATCGCGAATTGGCGGCAGCGCTCGATCGGATCCGCCTGGATGCCGAAGGCGACCCTTTCACCAACCCGATCCAAACCCTCGTTCTCGATATCTCCCACCGGCTGAGTAGCGGCCGCCTGACGCCATCCGCCGTCGAAGCCCTGATTCAGCGCCTGACCTTCAGCGCCTTTGCGGCGCGGGCAGAGCGGTTGCACCGCTATCTCGGCGATTGCGATGCGGTGTCCAATGCCGAGCGGATAAAATCCCTGATACGGTTCCTGGCCGACCGAACGAATGTGATATGGGGCGGCTCGAAAGCGAAAGGACCAGGGCTCGTCAGCTTCGAAAGCTTCAAACAACGCATCGAGCTCGAGCTTTTCGGCGTCGTTTTTACGGGACATCCGACTTTCGGCCTTTCGGGCACTCTCCTCCGGCATCTCGCCGAGTTGGCGGCGCAGAGCGATGGCGAAGGCCGGCCGCTCGATGAAAAAGCTCGTGCCGCGATCTTTGCCGAAGCGATTGCCGCCGAACACCGCCCGGACAAGGATCTCGGGCTCGATCGCGAACATGCCCTATCGCTCGAAGCCATCACCAATATGCAAGTGGCCATGCGTAAGGCCTACGAGCTCATCTTCGAAGTGGCCGATGAGCTCTATCCCGGCCGCGCTAAGGAGCTGACGCCGAAGCTGGTGACGGTCGCCAGCTGGGTCGGTTACGACATCGACGGCCGCTCCGACATCCTGTGGACCGATACCTTTCGCAAGCGGCTGCGGGTCCAGGAAATCCAGCTTGGACATTATCGCGACGTCGTTCAGGGAATCCGCGAGCGTTGCCGCCTTGTCAATGCGGACGCCGATCTGCAGAACACGCTGGAGCTTTTCGAAACCCGGCTGCAGCTTTCGATCAATGAATTGAAAGAAGAAATCGAGGTCTTCAGTTCGCCGGAGGTCCGCGAAGCCTCGGGTGCCGAGCGAATCCGGCGGATCGCCGTCAGCATGCACAAGGGCCTGGCGCGGCGGCTGATTGCGGCCGAACCGCTGATCGAACTGGTTACCCGTGCCATCGGCCTTTCGAACGACGCCGGGGTGGTTCGCGCGTTGTGCGTTCTGCGCGCCGAGCTCGCCAATAACGGGCTAGGGATGGCCCATACTCACGTCCGGATCAACGCATCGCAGCTTCACAATGCGATCCGCAAGACGATTGGCATGGAAACGGCGCCGGACGATCCGAGTTATCGCAATACCTATTTCAAAGCGGTCGACGATTTGATCGGGAAAGTCAACGCCGAAACCATCAATTTCGGTTCGATCCTGACCGAGCGCGCATCCGCCAAGCGCGTGTTCATGATCATCGCCCAAGTTCTCAAATACGTCGACGCAACGACGCCGATCCGATTTCTGATCGCGGAATGCGAAACCCCTTTCACGGTCCTGACCGCGCTCTATTTCGCCAAACTCTTCGGCGTCGAAGACAAGGTCGACATTTCGCCCTTGTTCGAAACCGTGAAGGCTCTCGATCGCGGCGGCCGGATCATCGAGGACCTGCTCCAGAATCCCCATTACCGGGCCTATGTCGAACGCCGCGGGCGGCTCTGCATTCAGACCGGCTTTTCCGATTCCGGACGCTATCTGGGCCAAACCGCGGCGGCGGTCGCTATCGAAAATCTCCGGTTGCGGGTCGGCGCCTTGTTGGCCAAGCACGGCCTCAGCGGCGTCCAGCTCTTGGTCTTCGACACCCATGGCGAGTCGATCGGCCGCGGCGGGCATCCAGCGACCTTGCTCGACCGGTTGAAGTACGTGTCATCGCCGGCTTGCCACGATCTGTTCATCCAATACGGCATTCCGTTCAAGGAAGAGGTGAGCTTCCAAGGCGGCGACGGCTATGTGTATTTCATGAACCGGATTTCGGCTTTCGCCGCGGTCGCGCGTATTCTCGAAAACGTGCTGGAAACGCCGAAGGCGGCGGCCGGCGATCCATTCTATGCCGCCAGCGATTACGTCGCCGAGTTCTTCAACACCATTAAGCAGTTCAACGCCCGGGTGATGAACGACGAGAATTACGCGGCGCTGCTCAATGCTTGGCGCACGAATATGATTTACCCATCCGGTTCGCGCTCCTTGGTGCGCCAAGGCGACGCGGATGCGCCGCGCACCGGCCATCCAACTCAAATCCGCGCTATCCCGCACAATGCCATTCTGCAGCAGCTCGGCATGCTGGCGATTACGTTGGGCGGCGTGGGCGAAGCGATCCGCAAGGACGAAGTTCGGTTCCGCTCACTGTACGAGGAATTGGATCGCTTCCGCCGGCTGATGGGCATGGTCGACTATGCTTTCAGCTTCAGCGACGTCGACGTTCTCAAGGCCTATGTCGATACCTTCGATCCGGGATTATGGCTGCTTCGCGCCGCCCGCACCCAGAAAAAGGCGCGGAGCGAAGACATGCGCCGGGTCTCGGAATATCTTGAACGTCTCGGCCTGCACGAAATGCTGGTAAAAATTTTCCGGGTCATTCAGACCGATTATCTCGATATCCGCGGCTGGCGGCTATCGAAGGACGACACCGGCGGCATCCCGGGAAGCCGCGGCCGCGTGCTCGACAAAGAGAGCCGCGACAATCTGCTGCTGCTGCATTCGCTGCGCATCGCCCTGATTTAAGAGATTTTCTTGCTGGCAACCCGAATCCCGGAATTCAGCATGCAGACCGGCACGACCCGCGAGCACGTGGTCGAAAGCCTGTTGGGGCTCAACGTGCTGCCAACGGTGGAAATCCTGGCGCGGATTTTCCCGCGGCTGGGGGATGTACGAGTTGGCGAAGATTTCGGCGAACCGGCGACCTATCGCAGCGATGAAAAGCTCGGCTACGACCAGGAGCATGAGCGGATCTTCATCCCGCTCGCGCAATTCTACGAAGTGATGCGCCGGGTCAGCTCCGGCATCTCTCACATCATCGGCGCTTTGGGCTAAGCGGTCTCTTCGGTTTTCAGAGTTTGTACCGATTCCGGCAAGACGTGCTGCGGGAAATTGGCGGTCAGGTATTCCCGGAAATAGTCTTCCAGAAACTTGAAGCCGCCGGCGAAGCGCAAGAAATCGTCGCGCTCCATGAACAGGACTTCCGAATCTTCGAGTGCCACCACTTCGCCGATGCGAAAGTCGCCGCCGAACAATACGCGTTCGCCGAAATGGTCGCCCGGGCCGAGCACCCGATGCACGGGGGCGGGGGTTCCGGCGGCGATGGTGAGATCGAAGGAGCCGGACAGCACGGTATAAAACCCGTCCGCAACACTCCCGGCACGAAAGACTTCATCGCCTTTCCGGAACCTGAGCCGCCGCGCGGATGGCTTGCTCGGGATGTCAATCTGCACCGTGCTGCGCGGGAAGAAGTGATCGAGAAGCCAATTCATCAGCACCCGAACCTTGGTGACCAGGCCCGGGAGCATGGCGATATAGAACATCCGCCACAACAGCCAAGCGGGCGTACCCGACAAGCGGAAACCCATGAGCACCGCGACCGCCTTATGGCAGCCGATCGAAGCCAGGGAGCCTTTGGGCGTGTAATCGAATTCCTTGGATGTGCCGCCCGAAAGGATTGCGACGACGTTGCGGGCGAGCACGAGGGCCTCGCGGACGGCGAACTGAGCGGTGGGTGCGGCGTAGCGCTCCGGCGCATTCGGCTGGGGCGGCAGGGGGATCAAGGCCGCGTCCCCCAGCGCCCAGACATTGGAATGGCCGGCGACGCGCATGGCGCCGTCGACTTTGATGCGGCCCCATTGCATGTCGAGATTTAATTCCCGCACCAGAGGGGCGGGCGCGGTGCCGATGGTCGCGACAATGGTCTTGGTTTCGATGATCCGGCCGTCGGCCATCTCGACCGCCGCAGCACTGGCGGATTTGAGCGCCGTCTTCAGCCACGTCTCGATGCCGCGCTGGACCAATTTCCGCGCCGCATAGGCGGCGAGATCGTCGGGGAGTTCGGGCAATATGCGTGCCGCGTATTCGACGAGGATCATCCGGATTTCGTTGCGCTCAATGCGCGGATAGAAACGCAGCGAGCCGTCGATGAGATCCTTTATTTCGCCGATCGTCTCGACGCCCGAAAAACCCGCCCCGACGACGACAAAAGTGAGCAACCGGCGCTTGAGCGCCGGATCGTCGGTGATGTCGGCCTGTTCGAGACAATTGATGACTTGATTGCGGAGGCGGTAGGCATCCGACAGCGTCTTCATGGTGAAGGCGTGTTCGGCAAGCCCCGGGAATCGCGTCAAATCGACGATCTGGCCCGGCGCCAACACCAGATGATCGTAGGAAATGTCGGTTACCGAGTGATTGGTTTCGTCGGTGACTTGAACCAGATTGCGGCGGAAATGGACGGACCGGACGCGTGCCAGGCGGAATTTCACCCCGGGAAGCAGCAAGCGCAGCGGCGAAACGGCGTCGGACGCACTGATATTGCCGGCTGCGACTTCGGGCAGCAGCGGCTGGAACACGAAATAATTCACTTCGTTGACGAGTTCGACTTCGACATCGCGCGGCGCCAAGCGGCGCAAATGTTTTGCCGCGAACATGCCGGCAAAGCCCGCCCCCAGCACCACGATGCGTTTTTGTCGGTCCATTGACTTGCCGAATTCGGCCTGCTGTCCTGCAGGCGCCCGTTGAGAGTTTAGTCCCGCTTGTCGCCTTTGATGATGAGCGGGCGGGCAAGAAAGGCGGGCAGATCGTCGCTGAACCCCTTGGCCCCGCTCTCGCGATGGTCATTCGAGGGACGGTCATTGGCGGCACGCGGCTGCGGTGGGCCGCCGGGATGCGGCGTAACCGGACGGTGCGGCGCCGGCCGCTGCGGGGCGGGCGCCTGAGTTTGATGCGGTTCACGAATTGGATGTGGCTTATGCGGCGCTGCCGGAGAGGCCTGAGGCGCGCTCGGCGCCTGGGGCGCATGAGGCTTTTGGGGCGCGTGACCGTGTGCCGGAGAGGCGCTGCCATGACTCTTGCTGCCGCCGCGGCCGCGACCACGCCCGCGAGGTCCCGAATCTTCGTTAAGGGCCAGCACCGGCTCGCCAGCAGACTTGATCCGCTTAATCGGAGTGCCGATAAGCGATCCAATCGCGGTCACGTATTTTCCGTCCTCGGGCGCGGCAATCGTAAAGGCGCGTCCCGATCGGCCCGCGCGCCCGGTCCGTCCGATCCGGTGAATATAATCTTCGGGGCTGTGAGGAACGTCGAAATTGAAAACGTGGGAAAGCTCCGAGATATCGAGTCCGCGCGCCGCCACGTCGCTGCACACCAACAGGCGGATCTCGCCGCGCTTGAAGGCGTCGAGGGTTTCCGTGCGTTTGGATTGAGGCATATCGCCGTGAAGTTCGGCCGCCGGCAAATTGTGGCGCGTCAAATCGCGCACCAGCGCGCCAATGTCTTTCTTGCGATTGCAGAAAATGAGCGCCGATTTTACCGACTCCGATTCGATCAGCTTGCGCAGCGCTTCCCGCTTATGATCGGGCTGGACCACGATGACCACGTGCTCGACCAGAGCGGCTGGGGAGGCCGGGGGCGACACGGAGATCTCTTTGGGATTCATCAGGAACTTATCGGCAAGGCGCCGGATTTCCGGCGGCATGGTCGCGGAAAAGAATAGGGTCTGCCGGATTTTTGGGAGAAGCCCGACGATTTTCTCCACATCCGGAATGAAGCCCATATCCAGCATCCGGTCGGCCTCGTCGATGACCAGGATCTTGACGTCGCTCAGCAGGATTTTGCCGCGCTCGAAAAGATCGATCAGCCGTCCGGGCGTTGCGATCAGGGCATCGACCCCGCGCCCCAGGCTCCGCTCCTGATCGGTGAACGAGGTGCCGCCGATGAGCAAGGCGGTCGAAAGCCGGTGGAATTTGCCGTAGGTGGCGAAATTCTCCGATACCTGGGCGGCAAGTTCGCGGGTCGGCTCGATAATGAGCGAGCGCGGCATTCTTGCCTTGGCCCGGCCAGCGGCCAGAATCTCCAGCATCGGAAGCACGAAAGACGCTGTCTTGCCGGTTCCGGTCTGGGCACAGCCCAGAACGTCACGGCCCATCAGAATGACGGGGATGGCTTGGCGCTGGATGGGGGTAGGCTCAACATAGCCGGCATCCGCTACGGCGCGGAGCACATCGGGTCCAAGCCCAAGGTTGGAAAACGTCATCGGCTGGGGCTGGACTCCAAAAGGTCGCTGAGCCGGCGGCCGAAAAGCGGGGTAATACTTACCATTGCCCGGGAATGTAGGGATTGCGACCCCGAAGGTCAATCGCTGTCACACCGGAATCAGCCGGATTCAAATAGGATTCCGGCGGGATTCCGGCGATTGGCGACGGCGTAGAACCCGTTAAGCTGGAATTCGATGCTGCTGAAACGCGAACGCTCCTGCCTGCTCGTCATCGACGTCCAAGAACGGCTGATGACGGCGATGAATGAAGGCGCCCGTCTCATTGCCAATACCGCGCTGCTGGTCAAGGCGGCGCGGCGGTTGGGCGTGCCAGTCTTGGTATCGGAACAATACCCGAAGGGTCTCGGCCCGACCCTTCCCGAGCTTTCGGCCCTGGCGCCCGGGGAATCCGTCGTCACCAAGATGGAGTTTTCCTGTACCGAGGCGCCCGGCTATCGCGACCGGCTGAAGGCGACCGGACGCGATCAAGCGGTTTTGGCCGGCATCGAAGCCCATGTCTGTGTCCTTCAGACCGCTTTGGGCCTGAGGACGCTCGGCTACCCGGTCTTTGTCGTGGCCGACGCGGTGGCGTCGAGGCGCCCGGCCAGCGTCGCCCTCGCCCTGGACCGGATGCGCGAAGCGGGGTGTTCGATTGTCACGGCTGAAATGGTGGTTTTCGAATGGCTGGGACGCGCCGGAACACCTGAATTCAAGGAGCTTTCCGCCCTAGTCAAATAGGGCAAAACGCTAGGGCGGGCGGCCGCCGGTTTGACCCGCGATCAAACGTCCAGATCCTTGGCGAAGGGGGCGTTTTCCTGAATGAAGGCGAGGCGCAATTCCGGTTTGCGGCCCATCAGGCTCTCGACCAATTTCTCGGTGCGCTTGGCTTCGGCCCGTTTATCGGTTTTGTCGGGAACGAAAACCCGGATCAACACGCGCTTTGTCGGATCCATCGCGGTTTCCTTGAGCTGAGACGCCGGCATTTCACCGAGCCCTTTGAACCGGCTGACCTCGACTTTGCCGCGGGCACTGAACTCGGACTTCAACAGATCTTCGCGATGCGCATCGTCGCGGGCATAGATCGTCTTGCCGCCTTGGGTCATCCGGTAGAGCGGCGGCATCGCCAGAAAAAGATGCCCGTTTTCGATCAGCGCCGGCATTTCCTGATAGAAGAAGGTCATGAGCAGGGAGGCGATGTGGGCGCCGTCCACATCGGCGTCAGTCATGATGATGACGCGCTCGTAGCGGAGTTTCGAGTCGTCGTAGCTTTCGCCGGTGCCGCAGCCCAAAGCCTGGATCAGATCCTTCAATTCCTGATTGCCGCGAAGCTTTTCCGACGAGGCGCTCGCCACATTGAGAATTTTGCCGCGCAAGGGCAGCACGGCTTGAGTCTCACGATTGCGTGCCTGTTTGGCCGAGCCGCCCGCGGAATCGCCTTCGACCAGGAAGACTTCGGTTCCTTGCGGTTCTTCCCGCGTGCAATCGGCAAGCTTGCCGGGAAGCCGGGTCTTGCGGGTCGCCGATTTCCGGCCGAGGTCTTTTTGTTCGCGGCGGCGCAAACGCTCTTCCGCGCGCGCCACCACATGCGAAAGAAGAGCCTCGGCGGATTCCGGATCGCCCGCCAGCCAATGATCGAAATGATCTTTGATCACCGCTTCGACCAGGCGCTGCGCGTCCGGATGCGAAAGTTTTTCTTTCGTCTGGCCCTGGAATTGCGGATCGCGGATGTAGAGCGACAGCGCGATACAAGCGCCGTCGGTCACGTCTTCCGCGGCAATCTCTTTAGTCCGCCGGTTGCCCACCCGTTCGCCATGGGCCTTGAGCGCGCGCGTCAGCGCCGTGCGAAGCCCGGCTTCGTGGCTGCCGCCCTGGGGCGTCGGCACGGTGTTGCAATAAGAGGTGAGTTCGCCGTCGCCGTCTTCCGGCCAGGCGGCGGCCCATTCGACCCGGCCCATATTGCGCGGCAAATCCGCTTGGCCGGAGAACGCCTCCTTGGTGACGGCGGCGCGCATGCCGAGACTGCCGGCGAGATAGTCCGCCAAGCCACCGGGGAAATGGAGCACCGCGGATTCCGGCACCGGCTCGCCGGGTGCAATCTCGGCTTTGCCGATCAGTTTTTTGTCGCATGACCAGCGAATCTCGACGCCGCGGAAAAGATAGGCTTTCGACCGCGCCATCTTGTAGAGCCGCGCCGGATCGAATTTGGCGCGTTCGCCGAAAATTTCCGTGTCGGGGCGGAAGCTGACCGTGGTGCCGCGCCGGTTGTTGACCGATCCGGCTTTGGCCAGCTTTGAGGTGGGCTTGCCGCGCTTATAGGTCTGGCGCCACAGAATCTTATCGCGAGCGACTTCGACGGTCAGTTCTTCGGCCAGCGCATTCACGACCGACAAGCCAACCCCGTGCAGGCCGCCGGCGGTGTGATAGAGCTTGTTCGAGAATTTGCCGCCCGAATGCAGCGTGGTCAGGATGACTTCAAGGGCCGACTTGTCTTTATATTTGGGGTGGCGATCGACTGGGATACCGCGGCCATTGTCGGAAACCGTGACCGTCTCGTCGGCCGCGAGCGCGATTTCGATGCGGTCGGCATGGCCCGCCACCGCTTCGTCCATCGCATTGTCGAGCAGCTCCGCCACCAAATGATGCATGGCGCGCTCGTCGGTGCCGCCGATATACATGCCGGGTCGGCGGCGGACGGGCTCCAGCCCTTCAAGGACCTCGATGTCCTTGGCGGAATAATCGCTGCGGGTGGCGGCAGGCTTCTTGAACAGGTCGGCCATTGGGGGCGGATTATAAGTCGGCGCGCCGCGCCGCGCAAGGATATCCGGCGGGGCGAATGGTGGGTTCGAACAAGCTGTTGTGAGACGCCGGCGGCGGCGGCATCATGCAATGGAACGAGGGAACGACGGCATGACTCAAAACAAATTCCGCGAGCCGGCGGTGCGCACCATCGCCATGCCCGCCGATACCAATCCGAGCGGCGATATTTTCGGCGGCTGGCTCTTGGCCCAGATGGATCTCGCCGGAGCCACCGTGGCGTTGCGGCGGGCGCGCGGCCGGGTGGTCACGATCTCCATCGACCGCATGAACTTTCATAAGCCGGTTTATGTCGGCGATCTGGTTTCCTGCTACGCCGATATCGTCCAAGTCGGCCGCACCTCGGTCACCGTCGATATCGAGACTTTCGTCACCCGCCATGAAACCGGCGAAGAGTTCAAGGTGACCGAAGGCATCTTCACCTACGTCCATGTGGACGGGCAGGGGAAGCCGAAATCGATTCCGCCCGAATAGATCCGCGGCAAAAAAATAGGGCCGGCCCTTTGAGGAGCCGGCCCCGTCGAAGGCGGCGGGATGTCCCCGCCGCCGTGAATTACAAGCGTGGGGAGTTAGACGCTGTAATACATCTGGAACTCGATCGGATGCGGCGCCATGTCGTAAGCCTTCACCTCGCCCATCTTGAGTTCGATGTAGCTGTCGATGAAATCGTCGGTGAACACGTCGCCCTTCTTGAGGAAGGCGCGGTCCGAATCCAACGTGGCGAGCGCTTCGGCGAGACTGCCGCAGACGGTCGGGATGTTCTTCAATTCCTCCGGCGGCAGATCGTAGAGGTTCTTGTCCACCGGCTTGCCGGGATTGATCTTGTTGGCGATGCCGTCCAGCCCCGCCATCAGCATCGCGGCATAGCCGAGATACGGATTGGCGGCCGGGTCGGGGAAGCGCACTTCGACGCGCTTGCCCTTCGGGCTCGGCACGAACGGAATGCGGCACGACGCGGAACGATTGCGCGCCGAATAGGCGAGTAGCACCGGCGCCTCGAAGCCCGGCACCAGCCGCTTGTAGCTGTTGGTGGTCGGGTTGGTGAAGGCATTAATCGCCCGCGCGTGCTTGATGATGCCGCCGATGTAATGGAGCGCGGTATCGGACAAGTCCGCGTAGCCGTTGCCGGCGAAGAGCGGCTTGCCGCCCTTCCACACCGACTGATGGACGTGCATGCCCGAGCCGTTGTCGCCGAAGATGGGCTTCGGCATGAAGGTCGCCGTCTTGCCGTAGGAATGCGCCACCATGTGAACGCAGTATTTGTAGATCTGCGTGTGGTCGGCGGTCAGGGTCAGGGTATCGAATTTGAAGCCGAGCTCGTTTTGCGAAGGCGCCACTTCGTGGTGGTGCTTTTCGGTGTCGAGGCCCATATCCGTCATCACGCTCAGCATTTCCGAGCGCATGTCCTGCATCGAATCGACCGGCGGGATCGGGAAATAGCCGCCCTTGATGGGCGGACGATGGCCGGTATTGCCGCCTTCGTATTCCTTGCCGCTCACATAAGGGCCTTCTTCGGAATCGATGGCGTAGAAAGTATTGTTCATCGAGACGTTGTAGCGGATGTCGTCGAACACGAAGAATTCCGCTTCCGGCCCGAAATAGGCGGTGTCGCCGGCGCCGCTGCTCTTCAAATAGGTTTCGGCCTTTTTGGCGATGCCGCGCGGGCAACGGCCGTAGGGCTTGCCGGTCATCGGCTCGTAGGTGTCGCAGACGATGATGAGCTGCGCCTGCGCCGAGAACGGATCCATGACGGCGGTGGCGAGATCGGGCATGAGGGTCATGTCCGATTCATTGATCGCCTTCCAGCCGGCGATCGAGCTGCCGTCGAACGGCACGCCGTCGGTAAACAAATCTTCATTGATGGTGTGCACGGGCTGGCTGGTGTGCTGCCACTTGCCGCGTGGGTCGGTAAAACGGAAATCGACGTATTTGACGTCGTTTTCCTTGATCATATCCAAAACTTTCTTTCCGTCCGCCATGCTGTCTTCCCCTGCTTCGCTGTTTTGTTGCTGATTTCGATCTTATTTTGCGGTCTTCGCCGCCTAACGCTGCTTACACGGCTTCCGAGCCGCGTTCGCCGGTCCGGATGCGAATGACCTGTTCCACCGGATAGACGAAAATCTTGCCGTCGCCGATGCGCCCGGTCTTGGCGGCTTGCTCAATGGCTTCGATCGCGCGTTCCACCATATTGTCGTCGACAATGACCTCGATTTTCACCTTGGGAAGAAAATCGACGACATATTCGGCGCCTCGGTAAAGCTCGGTGTGTCCCTTTTGCCGGCCGAAACCCTTGGCTTCGAGCACGGTCATGCCCTTGAGGCCCAGTTCGTTCAGGGCCTCCTTCACTTCATCGAGCTTGAAGGGCTTGATGATGGCTTCGATCTTTTTCATGCGCCGTTCCTCCCAGTGCAGGGTTTCGCCCCGCGTTCTTGATTCGTCATTTGTTGCCTCGCCATGAGCGGCATACACGGCACGGCGGCCTCTCGCGCCTCGGCGCGCGGCCGAATAATTTCAACGCCCTGTTAAAGCATCACCCATGCCAAGACCGGCCAACTCAAAGCAGCCTCGGAAAGGCATTGATTTGTCATGGAAAATCCCCAGCGCCGGGAAATTTCAGAAGCCATTTCTGCGCAGTTATTAGGCGGTATGATCAATAATTAGGCAGAAATAGCTTTTTTCCGCCCGATGAAAGACATTCGGCGAGACGTCCGAGGGCCTCTTCGATGTTTTCGATGCTCGTCGCGTAGGAGAAGCGCAAATAGCCTTCGCCGTATCTGCCGAAGCTGGCCCCGGAAACCGCGGCAATTCCGGCTTCGTTGAGTAACTTCGATTCCATTTCCTTCGAGGTGAGGCCGCTGCCGGTGATGTTTGGAAAGACGTAGAAGGCGCCGCCGGGGGCCAGGCATGTCAATCCCGGGATGGCATTGATGCCGGCGACAATGGCGCGTCGGCGCTTGTCGAATTCCGCCACCATGCGCATGATCGATTCTTGCGGGCCTTCCAGCGCCGCAATGCCGGCATATTGGGCGGGGGCGTTGACGCAAGAATGACAGTTAATGGCGATGCCGTCGGCTTTTTGCACCAGTGCCTTTGGCCAGATGCCAAATCCCAGCCGCCAGCCGGTCATCGCATAGGTCTTGCTCCAGCCATCGAGGATGATTACCCGGTCGCGCAATGATTCGTAGCCGAGCATCGAAACATGCTCGTGGCCGTCATAAAGAATCCGTCCGTAAATCTCGTCGCTCAGCACCGCGACCTTGGGAAATTTTTCGAGGCCCTTGGCGAGGCGGTCCATTTGCGCCCGCGGCACGACGCCGCCGGTCGGATTGGCCGGGCTGTTGAGGATGAGCAGACGCGTTTTCGGGGTGATCCGCGACAACACGTCGTCGGCATCGAAGGCGAAGGCGTTTTTTTCGAACAGCGGATAGGGAATCGGATCCGCGCCGGTGAAGGCGATCGCCGATTCGTAAGTGAAGAAGCCGGGATTGGGATAAAGAATCTCCGCGCCTTCTTCGCCGAACATCAAACAGGCGAAGAGAATGATCACCTTGCCGCCGGGCACGATTTGAGTTTGGTCGGGGCTGACTTTGAGCTTCTGGCGGCGAAGGTAATCGGCGGCCACGGCCTCGCGTAGCGGCAAGATCCCCAGCGACGGCGTATAGCCGTGGTGGCCGTCACGCATCGCCTTGATCGCAGCTTCGATCACATGATCGGGCGGCGGGAAATCCGGCTGGCCGATGCCGAGATGAATGATCGATCGTCCTTGCGCTTCGAGGGCCTTGGCGCGCGACAGCACTTCGAAGGCCGAATTGGTCCCAAGGCGCGACATCCGGTCTGCGAATTCGAGCATTTTATCCCTGTTCCTCTTGAGCTTCGCCGTTAAGGCAGGGGCCACACACTAGGGGGTAAATCCGCCAGGGGCAATCGCACGAACGGCCATCGCGGGAGACCAGGGTTTGAAGCCGGTCAATTCCGTCCTGTCGTCCTACGGCGTCTCGATTTTCGAGACGATGGCGCGGCTTTCTCGCGAGCATGGTGCGATCAATCTCGGCCAAGGCGCTCCTGGCGAAGACGGGCCGGCCGATGTGATCGAATTTGCCGCCCGGGCTCTGACCGAACGTTCCAATCAACATCCGCCTTTGCTCGGTCTTTTGGATCTGCGCAAGGGCTTGGCCGAGCACGACCGGCGATTTTACGGCCTCGATCTCGATCCCGAACGCGAGATCCTGATCGCTTTGGGCGCCACCGAAGCATTGGCGTGCGCGATCCTCGCCTTGATCAAGCCGGGCGATGAAGCCGTTCTGATCGAACCGCTCTACGACAGCTATCTGCCGATCCTCAAGAGGGCAGGGGGAATCCCCAAACTCGTGCGGTTGGAGCCGCCGGATTGGAAGTTGTCCTTCGATGCGCCGGCGGAAGCCTTCACCGCGCGCACCAAATTCGTTCTCGTCAATACGCGCATGAACCCGGTGGCCAAAGTGTTCGGCGAGGAAGAACTGAGGGCGATAGCCCAGCTCTGCCTTCGCCACGATGCTTATGCCGTGTGCGAGGTCTACGAGCACACGGTGTTCGATGGCCGCCGCCATATTCCGCTGCTTTCGCTGCCCGGCACGCGCGATCGCACCATTCGCATCGGTTCGGCGGGAAGAATTTTTCCGCTCACCGCCTGGAAGGTCGGATTCATGATGGCGGCACCGGAAATTCTCGGCGTGTTGGCCAAGACCCATCGGTTCCTGGCCTTCACCACCCCGCCCAATCTCCAGCGCGCGATCGCCTATGGATTGGGAGCGCATGCGGAAAATTTCGCGGCCGCGACGGCCGAGATGACGCGCAAGCGCGATCTTCTGGCCAAGGGTCTCGCCGATGCTGAAAGTTCTTCCGTCCGAAGGCACGTATTTCCTGACCGCGGATATCCAGCCCACCGGCTTCAACGGCAACGACGAAGCCTTTTGCCGCCACATCACTACGGAAGCAAAAGTGGGCGCCGTGCCGGTCGGCGCCTTTTATGGGAATCGTTCGGCGGTTCCCGATCATTCGCGCGGTTCTGCTTTGCCAAGCCGGATGCCATTCTGACCGAAGCCGGCGCCCGGCTTTCCGGCCACTTCCGCCGTTAATCGCCGCGCTTTTTCCTGTCTCACGGTTTGTTGAACAGGCTCTGGTTGCGCACGCCCGGCGATTGAGTGATATTAATTCTAAATAGCGCGTAAGTGCATTGATTTATGTGTGTTTCAATGAATCACAATGTCGCAAATCAAATGAACTGGGCCGAAGAATGCGGGCCTGGACAAGGAGAAAATGAGCATGTCGAAAGGACCTACTTTGACCACGGCGGCTGGGATTCCGGTCGGCGACAATCAAAACAGCCTAACCGCCGGGCCACGCGGTCCGCTCCTGATCCAGGATTGGCAGCTATTCGACAAGCACGCCCATTTCAACCGGGAGCGCATCCCCGAGCGGGTCGTTCACGCCAAGGGATCGGGTGCTTTCGGCACCCTGACGGTGACCCAGGACATCACCCGATACCGCAAGGCCAAGGTCTTTTCGCACATCGGCAAGAAGACCGAATGCTTCCAGCGCTTTTCGACCGTGGCGGGCGAGCGGGGTGCAGCGGATGCCGAGCGCGACGTGCGAGGCTTCGCGTTGAAATTCTACACCGACGAGGGAAATTGGGATCTCGTCGGCAACACCACGCCGGTGTTCTTTGTCCGCGATCCCTACAAATTTCCGGATTTCATCCGCACCCAGAAACGCGATCCGAAGACTAATCTCCGCAACCCGACGGCGATGTGGGATTTCTGGTCGCTGTCGCCGGAAAGCCTGCACCAGGTGACGATCCTGTTTTCCGACCGCGGCGTGCCAAAAACCTACCGCCACATGCATGGCTTTGGCTCCCACACCTACAGCTTCATCAATGAAGGCAATGAGCGGTTCTGGATCAAATTCCATTTCAAATCGATGCAAGGCACGAGTGGTTCACCGGTGGCGAGGCCGCCGGGATCGTCGGCGAAGATCGGGAGAGCCGCCAGCGCGATCTTTATGCGGCGATCGAGCGCGGCGAGTTCCCGAAATGGCGGTTTTGCGTTCAGGTCCTGCCCGAAAGCGACGCCGACAAGACTTCATTCAATCCTTTCGATCTGACCAAGGTCTGGCCGCACGCGGATTATCCGCGGATCGACGTCGGCGTGCTGGAACTCAACCGCAATCCGGAGAATTACTTCGCCGAAGTCGAACTAGCGAGCTTCTCGCCGGCGAATGTGGTGCCGGGAATTGGGCACAGCCCCGACAAGATGCTGCAATTCCGGATCTTCTCTTACGCGGATGCGCACCGCTATCGGCTAGGCGTCAATTACGAAAGCCTGCCGGTCAATCAGCCCCGGTGCCCGGTGCCTTCCTATCACCGGGACGGCGCCATGCGTTTCGACGGCAATAGCGGCGGCAGCGTCAATTACGAGCCGAATAGCTTCAAGGGCCCGGCCGAAGATCCCCGGTTCAAAGAGCCGCCCTCCGCATTGCTGGCGATGCCGACCGTTACGATCACCGGGAAGGCAACGACGATTACAGCCAGCCCGGCGATCTCTTCCGGCTGATGACCCCAGCGCAACAGCAGCGTCTGATCGGCAATATCGTCGCCGCCATGGCGCCGGTTCCAGAAGCGATCCAGCGGCGCCAAATTGCTCACTTCTCGAAAGCCGATCCGGCCTATGGTGCCGGCGTTGCAAAGGGTCTCGGCATCGACATCGGATTGGTTGCCGCCGAGTAGCGATCAGCGGCCGGTGCCATGAATGGCGCCGGCCGCAATCCGTTCCTTAAGTTTTCGGGCGCCAGCTTCGCGCCGCTGCCCTGGCCTTGTCGATTTCAGCCGGGCTCAATTGCACTTCCAAGTGAGACTGTAATTTGAGCGCATCCTCGCGCAGCTGGCCGGTCGCCCGGTAAGTGGCGAGTTCAGCCCACATGAAGGCCGTGACCGGGTCTTTGGCGATCCCGGTACCCGCCGCCATCATGACCGCGATATTGAACTGGGCATGGGCATCACCGCGCTCGGCGTCGTTATGGAAAAATTTTGCGGCGGTGGTGTCGTCGCGGGATTCGCCCTGCTCCTGATCGGTGATATCGCCGAGATTGATTTCGTTGAGATTGGGAGGTTTCCAGCCGGGGATCATGCCGCCTCCATCGAGAAAGTATATTGAGAATTAATGGGTTAACCGATAGCTATCGCGTTCAGCGGGGTGATTTATATGAATTCTAACTGAACGCGGTCCTCAAGTCCCGTTCAGATCGAGCCTGGCATGATGCGCATCGTCAACCAGCTAACCCATGGAGATCGCTATGACCTGGACTGCTCCGAAGATCGTCGAAATCGCCGTCGGCCTCGAAATCAACAGCTACGCCTGCGCCGAAGTCTAATCGACCCTCGATAGCTTAATATCCAAGCGGGCGGGCCCCAAAGGGCCCGCCCGTTGCATTTCTGCCAGGTTCGTTTTCCTCGATCGGGGACCGGCTGACGCGGCGTTGGGTTGACGGGGCCCCCGGCGATAGCTAGTTAAGAGCCGGTGGCGGGCGTAGCTCAGTTGGTTAGAGCGCCAGATTGTGGATCTGGATGTCGCCGGTTCGATCCCGGTCGCTCGCCCCATTCCTTCATTTAAATCGCAAGCACAAACTGGTCATACGCGACTTTCGCGGCGCGCAACGTCGCGGCCAGCAGGGCCGTGGATTTTTCGATGCCCAGCCTGCGGTCCTCGTAACGATTTTCCTCGGCCAGCAAGGCGGCATAGATCGGTTTGATGGTGGCTATTTGATTGGGATCCGGGCGCCGCCGGTTGGAGTGGTAGCCAACAAGAGTCCCGGCGGGATCGAAGCTCGGCGTGACCTGGGCAAAGACCCAATAGTGGTCGCCGCTTTTCGCCATGTTGAGGACATAGGCGAAAATCTCGCGCTTGGCCTCGATCGTGTCCCATAGCAGCTTGAACGCGCAACGCGGCATGTCCGGGTGCCGGACGATGCTGTGGGCGGCCCCGATGAGTTCTTTCACGCTGTATTGCGAGACGCGGGCGAAAACGTCGTTGGCGTAGGTGATCCGGCCCTTAAGGTCGGTCTTGCTGACGATGAGTTCCTCTTCGCCGAAAGTCCGTTCGATCCCAGTCGGCGTTACCGCATACTTGGTCATTGTCGAGGGTTCCGTGCAATGCGCCGGACCGGTCGGCCCGGCGCATCCGCACTATGCCGCTTCACTGGCGACGCAACCTTTCAGGAATTTGTCGAGTTCTTCGCGTAACGTTATCGTGCGCTTGGCCAAATTGTCGGAAACGGCCCCGACTTCGTCGGCGGCCTCGCGGGTTTTTTCCGCGCCCTTCGTGACCTCGTTGGCGCCGTTGGCGATCTTGGAAATGTTCGAGGATACTTCCTGCGTCCCGGTCGCGGCCTGCTGGACGTTGCGGGCAATTTCCGAGGTGGCGGCATTTTGCTCCTCGACCGCCGAGGCAATGGCCGATGAGTACTCGTTGATCGTGCCGATGGTTTTGCCGACTGCTTGGATGGCCGTCACGGCTTCGTTGGTGGCGGTCTGGATGGCGCTGATCTGACCGGTGATCTCCTCGGTGGCCTTGGCGGTTTGATTGGCCAGCGCCTTGACCTCGGACGCGACGACCGAGAATCCCTTGCCGGCTTCTCCGGCGCGCGCGGCTTCGATCGTGGCGTTCAAAGCGAGGAGATTGGTCTGACTCGCAATGTCGTTGATGAGAGCGATCACGTCGCCGATCTTATTCACGGCATCGACCAGGCCGGTGATCGTCTTGTTCGAACGCTCGGCTTCTGCGACGGCGCCGGTCGCGACCCTGCTGACCGCGGTCAATTGACGGCTGATCTCCATGATCGATTTGGAGAGCTCTTCGGCGGCCGCCGAAACCGTCTGAACGTTGACCGTGACTTCTTCGGAACTGGCCGATGCGGACACCGACTGCTCCGAGGTCGACTTGGCGGCGCTGGTCAGCGCATCGGCGCCGGTCAGCATTTTCGATACCGCGCCGCCGATCGATTGGATCATCATCTCGGATTCGTTCACAAGGTTGGAGGTGAACGAGCCGAATTCCTTGACCTTCGACGCCATGCACTCGACCGCGGTATTATTGACCTTGGCCGTGTTGCGGAAGGCGCCGGGCAGGCCGCGGACCAGAATGGTGCGGAAGTACTTGGCATTGGCCACGTGGTCCATCGATGCCGCGGCTTCGCGGACGAAAGCATCAACGATATCCAACATGTTGTTCATATTGTTCTGGAGCACGCCCAGTTCGCCCTTTTCATTGGCATTGAGAATGCGCGCCTCGAGATCGCCACGGTAGGCGCGCACACAAACGTCGGAGACGCCAGCGAGCACGTGGCGCGTTTTCCAGATGTACCACAGGGATCCGAATCCGGCGGTGACAGCAAAAGCCGTCACAAGAAGGTCGCAAGTCTCAGCCCAAGCGGGAAAGAGAAAGGTCAGTGGATAAACAAAGAGACCGGAAACCGCGACAACGATCGCCAGCGCCGCCGCCTTAGAGAGTGAAGACAAATTCATCATATTGCTTCCCCTTCTGCTTGAGCACGTCGAAGAGAGTTTTGATGGCGTTTTCCATGCCGATTTTGCGGTCTTCGGTCTTATTTTCGATGGCCAGCAGATCGTCGTAGACCGGCTTGATCTTGGCGATCTGCGCCGCATCCGGCTTGCGGCGATTGGAATGGTAACCGATGACGTTCCCGGCGGAATCGAAACTCGGCGTCACATGGGCAAAGACCCAGTAGTGATCGCCGTTCGACGCCATGTTGAGAACGTAAGCGAAGATTTCCTTCTTCGCCTGGATCGTGTCCCATAGCAGCTTGAAAATGGCGCGCGGCATATTGGGATGCCGGATGATACTGTGGGGCTGCCCCAGCAAATCCTTCAGGCGATAGCGAGAGACCCGCAAGAACACGTCGTTGACGTAGTTGAGCCGCCCCTTGGGATCGGTTTTGCTGACGATAATTTCCTCTTCGCCGAAGGGGCTCTCCACTCCGGTCGGGGTCACCGCATATTCGGCCATGATCAAGAACTCCCGAGATTTGTCGGCGTCACGGTATCTTGAGCATGTCAAAGAATCACTTAAAAGTTGTATGGTCTATTATAGTCGAACGTATATAATACAACAAGAGTATTGGTAATTGAAATAAGGAGACCTAATAAATCGGCTATTATTGGGGCACGAATATTTTGATTACTTCCAGGCCTCGATCAACTCACGGCATTCATTGGCGATTTTTTCCGACGGGAGAATTTTTGATGGCGCGCCGATACCTATGTGCAGAACTTGGTCGGCGCGCCCGCGCAAGTCTCGGCGCGGCAATTTCGATTTCGTTTCTCCCAGTAAGACGCCTGCGTGAAGGCCGGTCAGCGCACCGCCGTGACGGTTGATGCAGACCGTTACCCGCAGTCATCGGACCGATCGGCGCGGCGCCCGCGGGTACGGCTTTCATTTTGCTGATATAGGGCCCGCGAGGCCAAAAACATTGACGCGGACGTATCGTGGTTCCGCCGCCTGCCGCATTTGAAATCCTTATCGGCCCCAGATTTTTGGTTTTGGTTGCTGGAATCAACCGAATTCGCACTTGCAACATGGTGCCGAGGCACCGCGCGGCGGTCACCGGGCTGTCACAATTCGTTAAATGCCACCGGATGATTATGTAAACGGTATCACTGTCCGAAAGGCCTAGATGGGCGGGAGCGAATCGCCGGTTATTGCCTTTCAATTCCCGGTATGCCGGTGGCTGAGTCAGAACGAGTCGGCACCGATTCGTCGAATCACCCATCAACGTCGCCCGCCGGCCTATGCGCGCTTGGGCCGGTTGCCGATGATGTTGGTCGTCGCGGAGCGAGTCGATCTCCTCGCGGCTGAGGCCGAGTTCCGCGCATGAGGATCTCGTCGTTGTGCTGGCCGAGCACGGGCGCTGGGCGACCGGTGCCACCGGTCAGAGATTCCGGAGAGCCGCATCGGCCAGCCCGGGTAGCGACGGCACGCCGACGACGGGATGGCACACGGTCTCCCAGAAGCCGCTGGGCGAGCATCTGGGGGTCCTGGTCGATGTCGTAGGCGGAGACCACGGGCTTCGGCGGGCACGCCCGGGCACGTCGCAGTTCCGAAGGGCGTCGTCCAGCGTGCGCTGGGCGCACCAGGCGGCGACCTCCTCGTCGATGCGGTCGTGGGCCGCTCGCCGACCGTCGGCGTCGGCGAGCGCCTCGTCGCTCGCCAGGTCGTCGTTGGCCAGCGACCGCGCACAGTGCTTGCCACTCCTGGTCGGTGCCCACGGCGATGGCCACCCACGTGTCGGCTTGGGCGCAGGATAGGCGCCCTGGGGTGCGGCGTCGGGCCTCGGTTGCCCTGGCGCTCCGACGAGATGTCCGTAGGCGGCCTATTCGAGGACCTGCTCCACCGGCGACGTTGACGGCCATGATCGAGCATGGCCAGCTCGACCTGTTGTCCCTCGCCGGTGCGTCGCCGTTGGTCGAGCGCGGCCGAGACGGCAAAGGCGGCGTGGACGCCGGCGAGCGGATCGCAGATGCCGGGCAGCATCGGGGGGCCGTCGGGTCGCCCGGTCATCCAGGCCATCCCCGAGGCCTGTTCCATGGTGGACGCGAAGGCCGGGCGGTCCCGCCACGGGCCCGTCGAGGCCCCAGCCGGGCATCCGCAGCATGATGATGTCCGGTCCGAGCGGCCGGAGCTGATCGTAGGTGAGGCCGAACTGCTCCATCACTCGGGGCGTGAAGTTCTCGACGACCACGTCGGCGGTGGCGACGAGCCGAAGGAGCAGGTCCCGGCCTCTCGGGTCGGGAGAGGTCCAGCGTGATGCCCCGCTTGTTGAGGTTGATGGACGAGGAAGAGCGACCCCCGCTCGTACCACTGGTCGGTCGTCGCCGGGACGGTGACGCTGAAGCGCATCGGGTCGGGTCGTTGGATGGACTCGACCTTGATGACGTCGGCGCCCATGGTGGCGAGGTATTGGGTGCCGAACGGTCCGGCCCAAAAGGCGGTGAGGTCGATGACCCGGACGCCGTCGAGCGGAAGGCGGATCCTGTCCGCATCACCGGCTGAGCGGCTGGGTGACCTCGGCGTACGTGCGGTGAAGTCGGCGCCTGTCGTGCTCGCCGAGGCGGGGCGCGGCGGCGGGGGGCGTCGGTGAGGTGCGCGTCGTGCGGAACGGCGGGCGGGATCTGGAGAAGGCCGCCGCGAGGATTGGGCTGGAGCACCTGTCGGGCCACCAGGTGGGGGAGCCGGGACACGGTGGCCCCGTCGGCGACTGGGGCGGCAGGGACCCGGAAGTCGGCGGCCAGGTCGACCACTTCGTCGACCGTGTGTCGCAGGAGCCAGGGAGCGAGCTCGGCCTCGACCTCGGCCACGTCCCGCTGGCGGACCTTTTGGTCGTTCCACTCGATCGCGCTCGATGAGGTCGGGACGCCCGATCATGGCCAGCACGTCGTGCCACTGTTGCACGGTGATGGTCGCGAGCCCGACGTAACCGTCCTGGCACCGTTCGATGCCGGGCACCATGGTGAAGGTCTGGGTCCGCGATCCTCCGGGAAGCGCGGCAAACAGGGTCGGATAGCCGAGAAAGGTCACGGCCAAGCACTCCAGGATGGAGACGTCGACCTGCTCGCCGACTCCGGTCCGCCGAGTCCGGGCCCGAGCCGCCAGCGCTCCAGTCGCCGCGTAGGCTCCGGCCGCCCATTCGCCGAGCTGTCCCCCAACCGGCCAGGGGGGCGACCCACGCCGCCGTGCAGCTGCAAGCGACCCGATCAGCGGCTTGGAGAAGGAACTCGTTGCGTGCGTCGGCGCGGCGGGGTCCCTCCTGGCCGAACGGCGTGATCGACACCACCGTCAGCGCCGGGTTGGCGTCGTGGAGTCGCTCGGGCCCAGGCCTCGGGTCGTCGAGGTAGCCGCGGCGGCGAAGCTCTCGATCACGATGTCGCTGACGCGCGACCAGATCGCAGCACCCGTGCTCCCGCCCGGCGGTTCGTTCGAGGTCGGCCACGGCGCTTCGCTGACCGGCGGCGAGATGCCGAAACAGCGCCCCATCGGGATCGCCGTCGGCGCCGACCGCGCCCGACGACCGACCACCGTCGGAGCGGATGGCCGGTCGGCGGTTCGACCTTGACGACCTCGGCGCCGGCGTCGGCCAGCAGCTTGGCGCAGTAGGCCCCGGCGATCCCATCGGACAGATCGAGGACGCGCGACGCCGGCGAGGGCGTCGAGCGGGCCGCCGTCGCCGATCCGGGCCCTAGCTCGGAGAGGTACCGGTCAAGGACCTGGTCGTGGTGGATGATGTTGGCTTCCTGCGACCGGGTTGAGGAGGGCCCGCCGGTAGCCACGCGACTTCATGCCCGGCGGTGATCTCGACGAGGTTGCCGAAGTCCTGGTTGTTGATCTGCCCCCAGTCCTTGGTCGCCCAGTCCTCGTAGAACTTGCGTTCGATCGGCGGAGCCTCGCTGCCCTGGGGCACCCACTCGAGCGCCCAGTAGTCGAGGAGCGTGCTGTCGGGATCGAGTCCGTTGGGTCGGGCCCGGTAGAGGGTGGCGTTGCCGTGGACGATCGGGCCGAGAAGGTTCGGGAAGAGATGGATCGTGCCGTTGCGGAGGATCTGGTCGTCGGTCAGCCCGTCGAGGTCGTACCGGTCCCGCATGCGCCTTGACCCGGATCTCGTTGAACACCTCGACCGCCGTCTTGCCCTCGGGCGGTCCGTTCGTTGCTGCAGCTCGTCGAGGCGCCGTCGGTCCTCCCGGGTGAACAGCCCGCGCACGGCGTCGATCCGATCTGCGAGTAGCTCGGCCTCGTCGTAGTCCTCGGGGTCGAGCCCGAGACGGGGGCTGGGGCCGCAGCTCCCGGCGGTACTCCTGCTCGCCGTACAGGCTGTGCTGGCCGACTGGTGGCGTAGGTGAAGCGGGTGTCGTCGTACCAGGTCAGCATCTGGGGGTGGAGGCCCTGGGGGTGGTAGGCCTCGTTGAAGGCGTCGACCGCGGTCTTCCAGTTGCAGTCGAAGAGGATGGTCCGGTACGAGCGGAAGCGCAGGTCCTCGAACCGGTACGAGGCGAGCAGTTCGGGGACGTCACCGAGGAAGGACGTCGAACGACTCGCAGTTCGGGTCCATGTTGACGAACACGAACCCGCCCCAGCGTCCGACCTGGACCTCGCCGAGGTGCACGTCGTCGTCGGTCAGGGACGGCGGGTAGTCGTGACGGTCGACCACCTCGATGATCTCCCCGTCGAGATGCCAACGCCAGGCGTGGTACCGGCAACGGATCTCGGCGGTGGCGAAGTTCCCGGTCCCCGACGCCAAACGGGTTCCCCGGTGGGCGCACGCGTTGAAGAAGGCGGCTGATCGTGTCGGTGTCGCTCCGGACGACGAGGATCGACTGGTCGCCGATCGTGTACTCCAGGAAGTCCCCGACGTTCGGGGATCTCCTCCTCCCGGCAGGCGACCTGCCACACCCGCGGCCACAGACGCTCCATCTCCAGGTCGAAGAACTCCCGGGAGGTGTAGCGAGCGCCCGGCACGACCACCATCCCCCGGAACTCTCCCAGCGCGAACTCGTCGCCCAACGTGGTCATTCTGTCCTCGCGAACCTGAGTGCAAGGTGTCTGGGGCCGCGGATGGGGCCTGCGTTTCCACGCCGACGCCGTCCCGGTCGGCGAGCCGGAAGTCCGGGACGGCGGCGAGGAACTCCTCGAGTCCGACACGCATCTCCATGCGGGCGATGTGGGAGCCGAGGCAGCGGTGGATGCCGAGCCCGAACGCGAGGTGCGGGTTGGGGTCCCGGTCCGAAAACGACGGTCTCGGCGTCGGGATAGGTGTCCTCGTCACGGT
>CAWJEX010000004.1:0-206531 GCA_963841995.1 uncultured Alphaproteobacteria bacterium | reverse complement strand
TGGAGAGAGTACATGTTGGAACTGTATTTCAAGTATCCGAGGGTGCTCCGGCGCCTTCGTAGCGGGGCGCTGGGCGAAGAGATGGACCGCATTGCGGCGCATTTCTCCGAGCTCGGTTACAAGCGCGGATCGGCCAAGATCTATATCGGCCGGCTTGCCAGGTTCAGCGAGTTCGCAGCGCGCCATGCCGGATCGGCGCCGATCGATCAGGACATGATCGATCGCTTCGTGCAAAGTCTGCCGACAGCCACGCCACGGATCGCAGCGCGAACAGCGATCGAGCATGCCCGTCGGCTCGCGCCACACCGGTTTTCAACGCCGTGTCGGCATGCACCACCCGATCCCGATAGACCGCTGCTCGCCGCTTATCTGGATCACCTGCGCCAGGTGCGGGGCTTGGAGCCGAAGACCTGCGAGGGGCTGCTCGTCGCGGCACGCCGGATCCTCGCCTGGTACTATGACCACGTCCCGGATCAGCCTCTTGCCGAGATGACGGGCGTGCATGTGCTCGCTCTGGTCCAGCATCTCCTATCGCTGTCGACCAACAATTATACGCGGGCCTCGACCACATCGTACGTCCGTACATTTTTGCATTTCCTGCGGTGGTCGGACCTCAACGGCCAGGATTCTCGCCCGGTTCGTTCCTCGAACACCTTGCTGGCGGCTGGCACACCTACCACCGCGGCTCGCGTGGGAAGATGTCAGGCGCGCGATCGACGCGATTGACGTGACGACGCCGTCAGGCATGCGGGACCGTGCCCTTCTGCTCTTGCTCGCCACCACCGGGCTGCGCAACAAGGAGCTGCGATCACTCGAGCTTCGGGATATCCGCTGGCGCGCCGCCGAAGTGCTTGTGCGGCGAACCAAAGGGAAGAGTGATCGGGTAGTGCCGCTCTTGGACGAAGCAGGAGCGGCGCTCGCAGACTATGTCCTGTATGCCAGACCAAAGATCGCTAGTCCCCGAGTGTTCCTGTCCTTTGCGCCGCCGGCGCGCCCCTTCAAGTACGCCACCTCCATTTCGAGGATCGTCCGTTCACAGTTGGAACGAAGCGGGATTGAGCTTTCCGGCGCCGCTGGCGCCCATCTGTTACGCCATAGCCTGGCGACGCAGCTTGTCAGGCAACGGCGGCCCATCAATGAGGTCGCTGACCTACTGGGCCATCGGAGCATCGACACAACCGCCATATACGTGAAGGTAGCGCTGCCGCAGCTCACCGACGTTGCGCTGCCCTTCCCGGGAGGCGCGGCATGAGCAGCTTCGCCAAAGAACTGGCCGACAGGGTCGAGGGCTATATCGCGCTACGTCGCTCGCTTGGCTATGCGTTCCAGAAGCAGACCGCGATATTGCGCGCATTGGCCCGATATGTGGAGGCCGGGCAGCTTGAGGGTCCCCTGACACGGGACATGGCGCTCAGCTTCATTTTCTCGTGGGAAGGGACGGCCAACGGTCGCGCCATTCATCATGGGGTCGTCCGTCGCTTTTGCGAGTATCTCGCTGTCTACGACGCGCGAACCGAGACGCTCGATCCTCGTGCGCTTCCCAGATCCCGCGCCATTCCGCCGCCGCGCATCCTGAGCGATATGGAGCTCGGATCGCTCATGTCAGCATGCCGTCGCGTTTCGCCGGGATATCCCCAGCGGGGCGTAGTGTTGGCGATACTGGTCGGATTGCTGGCGAGCACGGGCTTGCGGTCCGGCGAAGCGCTCCGCCTCGATCGCACCGACGTCGATCTCGTCGATGGCGTCCTGCACATCAGGAGGACCAAGTTCCGCAAGGATCGTCTGGTTCCGGTCCACACCACGACGCTGGGGGCGCTACGCAAGTACGCGCGGCATCGCGATGCAGCATTTCCGGCGCCGAAGGATTGCGCATTTTTTCTCAGCTCGCGTGGCAACCGACTATCGCCGGCAGGACTCCATTTGGCGTTCAGCGCAGCCTGCGAGCTTGCCGGTCTCGACAGCGACAAGGCTTTGAGGCCACATGACCTGCGGCACCGCTTTGCCGTCACGCGTCTTGTCGCCTGGCATCGAGAGAAGGCCGATGTGCAAGCGTTGTTGCCCTTGCTGGCAACCTATCTCGGCCACGCCCGCTACACCGATACCGCCTATTACGTAACGGGCACGGCCGACCTGCTGGGCATGGCGGCTGACCGCGCCTTCATCAGTGGAGGCGCGTCATGAGCGTACATTCCTCGCTCCCGCCGCTGCTGGAGTCCTTCTTCCGCAACCGGCTAACCAAGCAACGGAACGCGAGCCGCTCCACCATCGCCAGCTATCGTGATGCCTTGCGCATGTTGATCCTGTTTGCCTCCCAACGGACCGGTCGCAAGCCATGTGCACTGGCAGTCGAGGATCTGGACCGCGACCTCATTCTCACGTTCCTGGACGAGCTCGAGAAGAAGCGGAAGAACACGATCCAGACGCGCAATGCACGCCTGACGGCGATCCGGTCATTTTTCCATCATGTGGCGGCGAACGATCCTGCATCGCTCGGCATCGCACAGCGCGTCCTCGCCATCCCCGTCAAGAAGTCGCACACCGAGGTGACGCATCATCTCGCACGACACGAGCTTGACGCCATCATTGACGCGCCGAATCAGCGAACGCCGCGGGGGCGCCGAGATCGGGTATTGCTGCTTTTCCTCGCACGCACCGGCGCGCGTGTTTCCGAGGCGCTCGGCGTGGATGCCTGCGATCTTCGGCTCGATCGCCCGCGACCACAGGTGCTCTTGTGCGGTAAGGGGCGCAAGGAGCGGATCGTGCCGATGCCGGACGATCTCGTCAAAGCGCTGAAGGCGTTGATGAGCGAGCGTGGAGTCGAGCACTATGAGGTGCGCCCGCTCTTCGTGGGCACAAACGGGACACGATTGACACGCTTCGGAGCGACCCACATCGTACGGCGGGCTGTCGCCGCGGCCATGGCGAACACGCCAGAACTGGCGCGCAAATCCATTTCGCCGCATGTCTTTCGACATTCGCTCGCGATGATGCTGCTGCAGTCAGGGGTGGACCTTCTGACCATCCAGGCCTGGCTTGGGCACTCACAAGTCGCCACAACGCATCGCTACGCTGCGGCCGATGTCGAGATGATGCGTCGCGGACTGGACAAGGCGGGTGTCTCAGGGAAACAGCCGGCGCGGTTCCAACCCAAGGATAGGGTGCTGCAGCTGCTGGAAAGCATCTGAGTATTATGTGGCGGCAAAGCCCACCATCACCGCGGAATTACGCGCCATGAGGCCGCGCCGCCACATATCTGCGCCCGACACATATATGGGGATATGTGACGCGTCACATATCCGTATTCCGGGCATGTGTTTGTGTTCCGCAGCAAGCGCGGGGATTATGTGAAGGTGCTGTATTGGGATGGATCGGGCCTGTGCCTGTATGCCAAACGGCTGGAGAAGGGACGGTTTGTGTGGCCGCCGATTGTTGACGAACGGCTGCATCTGAGCGCGGCGCAACTGGCGCTGTTGATTGAGGGCATTGATTGGCGGCGGACGGTTGCCGCCCCTCTGCCACCGCGTCCGGCCATCGTCTGAAAAAACACCCGAGACAGCAAAAAAATGTAGCGTTTGGAACGCAAATATGATTCACAGGAATCATGTCGTTGGCGACCGCTCCCCTTCCCGAAACCCTTGATGATCTGCGGATTTTTGCGGCCTCGTTACAGGCCGAAGTCCAAATCTACAAGGACGAGCTTTACGCCAAAACGCTGCACATCGAAAAGCTGAAAGCTCAACTGGCGATTCTGCGCCGGGCCCGGTTTGGGCGCTCCTCGGAAAAGCTTGATCGCGAGATCGAGCAGATGGAGTTGCTGCTGGGCGAGCTCGAGGAAAGTCAGGCGGAAAGCGCCGAGCGGCAGCAGCGCACGGCGTCTCAACCTTGTTTGCCCACAGCACCCCGGGAAAGATCAAAGCCTGTTCGCAAACCCTTGCCCGAACATCTGCCAAGGGAACGCGTTGAGCATGCCGCCGCCTGTGTCTGCCCCGCCTGCGGCGGGACGCGTCTCAGCCGGATCGGAACCGACGAACGCGAGGTGCTGGAATATGTGCCCTCGTACTTCAAGGTCATCGTCCATAGCCGCCCCAAGATGAGTTGCCGGGACTGCGAGACCATCACCCAAGAACCGATGCCGTCTTTGCCGATTGAACGAGGAATGCCGGGGCCCGGGCTTCTGGCCCATGTGCTGATTGCAAAATACGACGATCATCTGCCCCTTTACCGGCAGAGCGAGATTTATGCGCGTGGAGGTGTCGATCTCGATCGCTCGACGCTGGCGCAATGGGTTGGGCAGATGGCCTTTCTCCTGGCCCCGCTGGCCGAGGCGATTGGCAAGCATGTGCGGGCAGGTCCGGTGATCCATGCCGACGATACGCCAGTGCCGGTGCTTGATCCGGGGCGCGGCAAAACAAAAGTGGGGCGATTATGGGTTGCGCTACGCGATGAACGGCCCTTCGGCTCAACGGCGCCGCCGGCCGTCTTTTATCGCTACGCGCCGGATCGCACGGCGCCGCAGGCGGAAGCTTTGCTTAAAGGCTGTTCGGGGTATCTCCACGCGGATGCCTATGCCGGGTTTAAGCACCTCTATGAACCAAACCCGAAGACGGGAGAACCGCGCCTGCTGGAAGTTGCCTGCTGGGTGCATGCGCGACGTAAGGTCTATGATGTTCACGTGGCCACATCGTCGCCGGTGGCTCACGAACTGCTTGAGCGCATTGGCGAGCTGTTTGCGATCGAAGCCAATATCTGGGGCCGGTCATCGGACGAACGCCAGAGGGTCCGCACCGAGCAAGCCGTTCCCAAACTCGAAGTTCTGAAAGCTGCCTTCGAGGCGGCCCTTAACAAGATCAGCGGCAAGAGTTCGCTCGCACAAGCTTTGCGTTACGCCTTGTCCCGCTGGTCGTCATTGACGCGCTACACGACCGACGGCAGGCTCGAGATCAGCAACAACGCCGCGGAACGAGCCATCCGGCCTCTGGCGATCGGCCGTAAGAACTGGCTCTTTGCCGGTTCCGACACCGGCGGCGAACGCGCCGCCATCATCTATTCCATCGTTGAAACGGCAAAGCTCAATAGCCTCGAACCCGAGGCTTACCTCCGCAACATCATCACCCGCATCGCCGATCATCCCATCAACAGGATCGACGACCTGCTGCCGTGGATGGTTCGTCAATAAAATAGGCCGCGGTTATAACCACACGCTTACGTCGCATCGTGGGGCGAAGGCCTTTGCCGACCGCATGTACGATGGCAAGGTAAGCGGCATGGGTCTTCGTCACATCCGCGGACTGGCAGCAGCCATCACAGCACTCGCCGTCGCCGCTTGCGTCTCGGCACAGAGCTGGGAGGCGGTGCGCGTGCTCAAAGACGTCGACGCGCGCGGCGGACCAAGCGACTTGAAGGCGATGACCCCGGCGCCGACCCGAACGACGATCAGCTACCGCCGCGAGGACCGGGCAAGCGTGGCCGACCTGTATGAGCCGCATCAGCCCATCGGCGCGAGCTTGGTCCTGGTGCCCGGTTTCACGCCGCAAGGCAAAAACGACCCGCGTCTTGTCGATCTTGCCTTTAGCCTCGCCCGCGCCCGATTTCTGGTCCTGGTGCCGGATTTGCGGGGATCGAAAGAGATGCGCGTCCGTTTGGAGGATGTGCAGAATATCGTGGACGCCGCCGCATACTTGGCTGAAAGGGAGGCGCCGCTCCATGCCGACAATGTCGGGGTTGTCGCGATTTCCTACGCCGTCGGCCTCGCCGTGCTGGCGACGATGCAACCACAGGCGAAGGAGAAGACCCAATTCCTCGTCGGCATCGGCGCATACTACGACATAACCGCGGTGGTCACGTTCATTACCACGGGCAGATATCGGGAACCGAACGAAACCGCATGGCGGACCGCACAGCCCGAGCCGGCTGCCAAATGGATCTTCCTGGCGAGCAACATCAATGCGCTCAGCGATCCATCCGATCGCAGAACCCTCGCAGCCACAGCCCAGCGGCGGCTGAGGGCGCCGGATGCGCCTGTCGATGACCTCGCCGCCAACCTGGGTCCAGAGGGCAGGTCACTGTTCGACCTCTTGATGAACACGAAAGTCGAGCGGGTCGAAGAGCTGCTTCGCAAGTTGCCCGTTGCCGTGCGACGGCAGATGGAAACTCTCTCACTCAGGAACTACGATCTCTCGCACTTGGCGGGGCGCTTGATCTTAATTCACGGCCGCGAGGATCGTCTGATTCCGTACACTGAGAGTTTGTCGCTGAAAGCGGCCGTGCCGGATACAGAGCTTTTCATAATCGATGGCTTTTCGCATATCGACACGGCCGATGTGGGGATGGTCGGTCAGCTACGGCTTGTTGACGCCATCCAGGCGATCTTGAGCCGGCGTCAAAGCTTGCCGCAACGATGACCGGCGAAGTAATTGACGGTCGCGAGCCGCGCGCCGATAGCCGCGCCTTGGGCAAGGCCTGATCGGCCCGGCGCACGGGACCGGTTGATCCCGGGAATTGCCGGCTCGCGGTTCGCAACCAGCTGGGTGCCGTACATGTGGCTTTCACTACTACGTCCATAAATGAATTTTCAGAGTTCAGCAGCGAGAACCCGCTCCGGATCATGAGCGGCCCCAATCGTCACCAATCAAAGAGCAGGCCTCAACGAGAGGGTGCTGCGAGGAGTCCGGCCGAGCCGCTGATTTAGAATCAGCTGCGCTTGAGTTTTTCCGCATTGAAAATCAACGCGCCGTCAGATTTTTTTGTCTGACGAATTGCCGTTTTGTCAGACTTTTGGTCTGACAAATCACCTCACGGCTTATCGGCAATCGGGCGTTTCTCCGAGAGAATTCAGAAGGTTACTGGTGGGCACACCAGGACTTCGAACCTCGGACCCGCTGATTAAGACGCACCTGCTATCTCAATGTTTCCAACGGTCTTTTGCAGAGTTTGTGCTTCGTTTCACACACTGCGTATCATCGACTTGCGACGGCGGTGCAAAAGTTAAGCCCTACCCTTTGCCCGCCGGGCTCCCTTGCATGCTAATTCGTGAAAATCGAAACCTAGTTCGCCGATTATTTTTTCCTGGCCGCGTCAGAGAGCTTCGATGCAGCGCGGCGGATGAGCGAAACCCCTAACCGCTGGCCGGATTGGAATGCGCCCTCTGGAGGCTAGGGTTGTAACCCGGCACCGCGCTGAATGCCGATAGGTCACCTATTTCGCTGATAACGTGTCATGCTGAGCAATAAGGAGATTCCAATGGCTGAATATTTAGTTACCTCCGTCGTCAAACGATATAATGCCAATCAGGATGAAGGCATTACTCACTTATGCGGTGCCGACTGGCGTCACACGTCCCAGGAAGTGATCGATTCGATCAACGCGGGCAATTCATATGTCACGTGCCTAAATGGGCACGGAGCCGAAAATGTCGCCATTTTTAATGGGCCAAAGGGCGATTATCCACGTGGCTATGCGGATGGCGTGTGGAACGACAATTTACTGATGGCCCCAAACTGCGGAGTCTAGGCGGGCGCATGAGGCAGCTATGGCCGACATGCCCATCCCTGACAGTCATCGTGATGCATTTTCTGAAGCGGTAGCGGCTTTCCACGACTGGAACAGGGGCGGCTCCGAGCCCCAAATTTCGCTCGAAGGGCAGCCCTACACGGTTGGCGCAATCTGCAATGCCGTAGTGGTTTTTCGCGACCCTATGCCGGATGGCGTCTATGACGATTTGTGTGAAATAGCAAAGCAGTTCCGCGGCGGCCCGGAAGGGCTTGGGCATTCCTGTGAAGGTCCGAAGGGTCACTCCTATGCGAGCGGTGCCTTCTGCTTGCTCAGGCTCTACGATGCTCGCGTAGCTCACTACAAAGGCAAAGCATCCCAGGCTTAGATCATGTTTCCTCATCAAGGATGCGGCAGACAGACGCCCGCCCGATCCCCAGCGCTTCGCAATCAATGATGGCCCAATCGAGTGGGAAGGATTATTTGCGTTGCTTGTTTAAACTCTCGCAGTTGTGACACATGCGATAGCCGCCATCTCCTTGCTTGCGCTCACTTCGCGGAATATCACGGCCGATAGGACATTCACTGTTGCTGTGATGCACGCGATTTGCTGGCGGCTTTTTCACTTCTTTGACGGAATAAAAAGGCGACATGGATGCCATGGGAAACGCTCCTCATCTAGTACCTAATCGACGCTGAATAAGCTATGCGCCTTGCAACTCAGAATCGAGCCCGATGCCGAGATTCCGCTATTTGTCGTTTGCGCACCTGATGTTTGTTCCGCGTCATGAGCGGTCCCAATCGTCACCAATCAAAGAGTTGAGGCCAATGATCGGATCGATGCGATTCGCGATCTCAAATGACCGGTCAGGACCGCGCGCTGATTCGCGACATCGGATAGGCGGTGAGCTGACCGATTCTCTGTACCAAGCACACTGAGAGAATCGATTTGGACGGCGTGCCGTTGCGAAATTGCTCTCAGAGCACTGCCTCCAGGCCGCTGATTTGGAATCAGCAGCGCTTGAGTTTTTCCGCGTTGAAAATCAACGCGCCGTCAGACTTTCTTGTCTGACGAATTGCCATTTTGCCGGACTGAAAGTTTGACAAATCACGTCACGGCTTGGGGCGGAAAATACCAGGCCCTTATTTCTTGCCGCGGCTATTTCTTGCCGCGGCCGGGGGCCTTCTTGCCCAGCTTATTTACTTTGTCCCGCCCCCGTTCGAGATTTCCTGCGATGTCCTGCCAAGCCCGAATGCTTGCGACGCTGAAATCCTGGTACTGCTTCTGGGCGTTTTTCTGCCAGACCATGAGATCGCTGACGACGGTCGCGAAGTCCTGGCGGCCACGCTCCGCCATGTTCATGGCCGTCTTGGAATATTCGTCGACGGTTGCGTGCCAAGATTTCAGCTGGGTATCCGCACGCGCCACGAAGGTTTGGACCTGGCTGTTCAGGGTATCGGCGGTTTGGCTGATCAGCTTCTCGAAATCATCCAGGACCTTTTCCCCCATCCGCATCTGTTGACCCATTTCCCGCATGCCGCTCTCGCGCAGGGCGGTCACCTCGGCGTGAATGGCCTCGGCGCGCGCCAGGATCGCCTTGCGTTGCTGTTCAAGCTGGGCCGAGATCTCGGATACCGTCTTGTCGAAGGCGACAAGCGCGGTTTGGCCCGCCGCAACGTTGCGCTCCACGGACTCGATGCCGCCCCGTCTCATTTCCTTTATCTTCTCAAGGGCCTGCTTTTGACGGGACCTCAACTCCGCGATCGCTTCGTTAAGGTTCTTGCGCGCACGGCCCTGGAGGCCCTCCGCCTGTTTGACGAGGGATTTGATCGCGGCCTCCATTTCCTTGGTGCGGGCCTTGATCTTTGCCTGAGAGGTCTTGAACTCATCCATGGGGAATTCTCCCTGTGGCAGGTTTGGCGATGTGGCAGGTTTGGGCGCCAGCCGCGACCTGCCGAAGTGCCATTTAAATGAAGGGTACCACCTCGTTCGTGAGCTGTCTAAATGCATTGCAAGTAGCAGATACTGTCCCTATCAGGGACTTCGTTCCGATCATGCTGCATGAAATTTCCAGGGGGTTGCCACGTTTACCAAGCATATGCCGTTCGACGCCCCTCCGTGAAAGTAGCCCATTGAAAATGCAAACGGCGACCATCGGCGAGTCACCTTGATTTCGCAGGAAATCAGATTAACGTGACAATGCCGTTCAATCGCCCAAGGCTGGACATCAAGGATAAAGTTCTTGGTAGGAACAGAGGAGCCCGGTTCAGGCTTCGTCGATGGCGACCTGTCCGCAGAGGAAACCGTGGTGGCCTATCACGAGCGAACGAAGCACCACTACCATCGTTTCGCTAAATCGTTGGGCCATATGGATTGGGCTACCCAGCCGGATCCGTTTCGCCGGTACCACGGTGCACCGCTAGTGCGCCTTCCTCTACCCAAGAAAGGGCGACAACTTCCATATTGTCAAATCTACGTCATGCAGGGCGTGACGCCGGAGCCGCTGTCGATCAATTCCCTTTCGCTTTTCTTCCGCTACGCTCTTTCCCTCACTGCCTGGAAGGAGTTCCATGGCAACAAGTGGTCTCTACGAGCCAATCCCTCAAGCGGGAACTTGCATCCCACGGAAGGCTACGCGGTTCTGCCCGCCCTCGGCGACATTTACGAATGTCCAGGCGTTTACCACTACGCGCCTAAAGAACACGCTCTCGAGCGCCGTGCAGAGTTTGCTCCCGCGATCTGGAAAGAGTTGATGGCTGTGTTTCCCAACGACTCTTTCCTTGTGGGCCTTTCGTCCATTTATTGGCGGGAGGCTTGGAAGTACGGCGAACGGGCGTTCCGATACTGCCAGCACGATATCGGACATGCGCTTGCAGCCATGCGCTTCGCCGCCGCTTCGCTCGGCTGGAAACTCCGCCTCCTCGACCAGGTGGGAAATACCGCCGTGTCGCGGCTTCTCGGCCTCGACCGCGATACGGACTTCGCGGGCTCTGAGCGAGAACATCCGGAACTGTTGGCATTGGTTGTCCCTGGCGAACGGACTGAAAATCTGGGTCTGCGTTTGCCAGAACATGCCGTATCAAAAGTCGCCGCTTGCCATTGGTTTGGTAGGGCCAACACGCTCAGCACCGATCATGTTAATTGGCCGGTTATCGACCAAGTGGCTCGGGCAAGCTCGCTGGACATGACCTCGGCCGAGGAAGATTTCTCCGAGTTCCCATCTGAGGGGGAATTCTTCACGCCGCCTGTGCGGTCAGGTTCGTTCACTGCCGAGAAAGTGATCCTAGGGCGCAGAAGCGCCATAAGCATGGACGCATCAACGGCAATCTCCGCAAAGGTGTTCTTCCGAATGATGGCGCGTCTTCTGCCAACCCGAGACCGGCGAACCATGCCGTGGGACGCCATTCCGTGGCGCCCACGCATACACCTAGGGCTCTTCGTGCACCGCGTGAACGAACTAAATCCAGGTCTTTATGCGCTTGTCCGCGATCCGGGAAAGATCGAGGCACTCCAGCAAGCGATGAAATGCGACTTCCTATGGCGTAGGCCTGCCTCGTGCCCGCGTGGCCTTCCACTCTACTTACTCGAGGAAGGCGACTGCCGTGCCATAGCCGCGAGAGTCTCCTGCAACCAAGACATTGCCGGGGACGGGGCTTTCAGCTTGGCGATGATTGCTGATTACACAGCCAGCCTGATTACGTACGGCGCCGGTTTCTACCGAAGGCTTTTCTGGGAAGCCGGTCTGGTCGGGCAGGTTCTATATCTCGAATCCGAAGAAGCGAGTATTCGGTCGACCGGGATCGGTTGCTATTTCGATGATCCAGTCCACAACGTGTTTGGCATCTCTGCACGCGATTGGCAGAGCTTTTACCATTTCACGGTAGGGGGTCCCGTAGAGGATGTCCGGCTCACGACCTTGCCCGCATACGGGTCGGCAACTGTCGGCCGCACAATGTCGCCGACCAACAAAAAATCGGTGCCGTGAGCAGTCCCACCAAGCCGCTGATTTCGGAATCATCTGCGCGTGAGTTTTTCCTGTTTAAAATCAACGCGCCGTCAGACTTCTTTGTCTGACGAATTTGTCTGATGAATTGCCGGTTTGTCAGACTTTCGGTCCGCATGGCTTATCGGCAACCGCGCGTTTCTCGTAGAGAATTCAAAAGGTTGCTGGTGGGCGCAGCAGGACTCGAACCTGGGACCCGCTGATCAAGAGTCAGCCGAGAATTGTGGAATATCAATGGGATGTCAGACTGGAGTCTGTCAGAATATGTACGTTATTTGTATGGAGTTCGTCGTTTTTACCCGAAAAGGAGTTTGACGTTTTTACCCGGTCATAACGGCCCCTCTTTAAGGGCCTAAAGTCATCCGGAACCCCCTTGCCTGCTGACTCACGGTTGCTGGCTTACCACCAGACCGCGACAACTGGTCCCGCGTGTAAGGGGGGCGACCAAGAAGGTCTCGTCAACGAGACTCGATGAATTCTGGGGCGGACAGCGTTTTCGGGAGGGACACCGGCAAAGGCGGGCAACGTTACGTTCATCGGTGCACACCGCTAATAACGGCTGCCGGTCAACTCGCCCCGCCGGGAAACTGGCGGGGATTTTCTTACCGACTGTACGAAAGATTCATATGGAATGCTGGCTATGACCGGCGCAACATTGCGACGATTGCGCCGGCCCTTTCCATTCCGGCAAGAGGATCCATCATGAAACCCGCCGCCTCGCTTTGCATGCTCGTGGCTCTTCTGGTCGCTGCTTCGGCGTGCACCGATGACGATTTCGCGAATGCGCCGCCAATGATGTGGGCGGACGCTTCCTCCGCCACGATTACGCCAAACGGACCTGTTTCCGGTTCTTCATCCGGTACGATCACGCCGACTCGCTCCGCTCCCGGTGGTTCCGGCACAATCACTCCAAATGGTCCCGGTTCAGGCGATTCCGCTACCGGCGTCACGGCGACAACGAACAATCCGGCGCCAGGCCAATCTTCGCCCGGCGGCATGTACTGCCGCGAATTCGAGGAAACGATCACGATCGACGGCCAGCCGCAGCGTGCTCATGGCAGGGCCTGCCGGCAGCCCGACGGCACCTGGAAAATCCGGTAGGGGAGGGTGGTAGGTCAGCTTGAAATCAAGCCATCTTGATGATTAAGCAGTTCTGTGATCCGTGTCATATTCGGATTATGAATTTACGCATTTCAATCATTTTCGCCGTCGCCGTTGTTGCAGTGGTAATCCTTATCGCCTTGCGAGGGGGATATCATTCGATAGGCCATCAATCGATCGGATTAATTCATCTTGATCGATGGACGGGATCAGCCGTTGTGTGTGAGCCTGGACTGAAGACATCTACGGCGGGCTTACCCGAAATTCGTCGAGGCGATCACATAATCTGCACTGCCCGATGACCGCCAAGCGCCTAAAACGGCGCCGCGACCCTATAGCCCTCGCCAAACGCATTGGCGATATAGCACCGGAGCGGTTGGGGATCGGGAAGAAGACAAACGTAACCCTGCCGCAAGGGCCTTGGAGCCGCAGCCTATTGGAAGCGCGCCCAGGAAAACGCGAGCCCCGAGATCGGCAATGCGGAAGAGTGACCGTTGCTCCGCTTTGCGACCCGGTTTCTCCGTCACGGGCGACAGCAGGATTGGCAATTCGCGGTCCCCTTGGTGAGAGAGCTACCCGGCGGCCAAGCGGGGCGCGCTGCCGAGATGCGGATGATAGGCACGCCGGCGGCGTCTCTTGCCGGCCTCATCGCGAAGCTCAATCTCGCGATCGAGTTCCTGGCCGACCCCTACTTGGAAACGGCCATCGTCACCGCGGCGATCGCCGACGTAGAGTGGCTCGCGAAGTCGGCCGCCCCGAACTCTAACGGCAATCGACCCATGATCGATGATGATTGGATGAAGGGCGCGGCCGGAATCACGGCTTGTGGTGGTGGCGGTGTCGATCGTATTAGTCTTGGTGCTGCTTCATATCTTCCGGCGGCTTCATCGAAGCCAGATACTGGATCGCCCGCAAGATCCGCCGCCAAGCCATATAGGCTTGGAGATCGCCCGCCGCAAAGAACTCATCCGCTTTCATCGCTGCATGAATATCAGCGTCGGCGCCATGCTGTTCGATCAGAACGTAGGCGGAGCGGTAAACGTCGATGTCGCTAACGATTATGAGCGAGGGCCCGGATTTTGCCCAAGTCCAGTTGGCCTGCGGCGCCCCACCCGCTGACACCAGCGGGAACGCTGGGGCGGAACTTTTCGTATAACCGGTAGGCGTCACGGGCCAGGGTCTTCGGCGGCATCGAGCGCGCGAGCGTTTTCATTGCCGAAGTGGCATCATCGAGCGCGTCTCCAAACTTGGATTCAAGATAGCGCACAACACTGTCGGGGTCTTCGGCGCGACCCTTGCTCACCGCGCGCCAGCCTTCGGGCGTATGCTTCACGGGTACCGCCCGATGCATCAAGTCCACGTGCAACTTAGCGCCCTTTTTCTTTTCCTCTTTGAGGGACTTTGGTGCGGGCGTGAACAGCCCGAGCGAAACACCTTTAGAATACGCGTTGAGGCCAGTCGGCGCGCCATAACGTGGTGAAGGGTACCTTCCAAGTGACTTATGGTGATGCCAATACACTTATCGCCGCTGGACGCGCGCGTATCGAATGATCCGCGTGAAACATTAAATGCGGTGCGAAGCCGTTTCGCGGATATCACCGTAGCTTAATTATTCGGCTTGGCACTGTACTGGCCAGAAAATTCTCTTTCAGCATGCAACCCCCGCTGGTATGGACATGCTCGTGGTACAAATCAAATGGAAGAGTCCGATCGGAGCGGCGGCAGTCTGCGCAGCACCATTGAGGCGGCGGGTTCCGTCCGTCTGACTTTATTATTATAACCGATATTAACGGTCATTCGCTAAATGCGCCCAAGACTCGCACCGAGCTGACGCGCCGTGCTGGCCAGGGCTCGGCCGAGATGAAGCGAAAACTGCGCCTTGATGACCGCTGAAGGCGGACCGTTTTTGTCGTATGCGGCCGAATAGATGGTATCGAGAGGCTACTGAGCGCCAAAGATCATCCCTCGGACCTTATGGACTATCTCGCCAGAATTCGGGTCTATCTCAGTGAATTTGACGTATTGCTTTTCTTTGACGAAAGCCACCATTCTGACTTCGAGATTGCGGAGGTTAGACTTCGCCCGAGCAATGCGCCTTTTAGGGCTATAGAAGGGGTCTGTCATATGGCGAAAACATCAAAGAAAAAGGTCAGAAACCAACCTAAGCCATCGGAAGATGCCGTTCTACGTCGCATGCTGAAAACGCCGCCGAAACCGCAGAAGGGGAAGAAGGGGAAGACTGAGAGGCAGGGCGCTCATTGAGCTGTGGGGATCGTCTCGGTAAACACCGAGCCCTCATGGACAAAGATACATGGGCCGGGCCTTCGGGCGCGCGCCTCGGCTTTTTGTGGCTACCGAAACCCGGATGGCCGCGCAAAATTGCATCCAACACAAAACGAGAGGGGCGATGATCTACTTTTTCTTTCTACGCCGCCCGACTGGGCGATGTTCCGTCTCCGTAGTGTCGGGATGCTTTTTGACGTAGGACTTATTGACGAATTTCCCTGTTTTTGCGCTACGTCGTTCAACCCGCGTTTGTTTTTTTCGCCAAACACGACAACGTGGTCCAAACACTCCCGTCGAATCGAGCTGATGAGCCTCTCGACACATCCGTTCTGCCATGGGGACCGCAGTGCTACGGGATGGTCGCGTATGCCTATCGCCCGCAGCCGCTGAAGGAAGACATTACCATAGGCCCTGTCCCGATCACGGACTAGAGCGGGATGACTCTAGGTCCATTCGTAGCCTGAGTTTTTGAAGTAGTTTCCGCATTCCTGCGGGGTGAAAGCGCCGAGATGGGTGCCGATGGCCGAACAGATGGCATCGGCCGATCGCGGCGCGGCCTTCCGCAGCAGGTGTTTGAGCTTGGAGAAGACCTGCTCGATTGGGTTCAGGTCGGGTGAATATTTCGGCAAGAAGAACAGCTTCGCGCCGGCAGCCCGGATCGTTTGACGAATGATCTTGCCCTTGTGGCTTCCAAGATTGTCCATCACGACGATGTCGTCGGGGCTCAAAGTTGGCACGAGAACCTTTTCCACATAGGTGTGAAAGCTTTCGCCATTGATCGGCCCCGCCACCAGCCATGGGGCGTCGATACGATCATGGCGAAGCGCCGCCAGGAACGTCGTGGTCTTCCAGCGGCCGTAGGGGACCTTGGCCCTGAGCCTTTGGCCGCGCGGAGCCCAGCCCCGCAATGGCGCCATGTTGGTCTTGGTCCACGTCTCGTCGATGAACACGAGGCGTTTGGCGTCGATCCGCCCGCGATACTTCGTCCACTGCTCACGCCTGCGTGCGACGTCGGGACGGTCCTGTTCGCTGGCGATTGCGGTTTTTTTTAAAGCTCAGCCTCTCAGCGTGGACGAAGTTCCACACCGTCCGATAGTCAACTTTGAGACCGCGCAAGGCCAGCTCGGCGACAAGCCCAGCGAGCGTAAATGGCTTCTTCGCCCGCTCCAGAAACCAAGCCCGATGCTCGCCCACAATCTTCTTCGGCCTGTAGCCGCCGATCTTGCCGGGCGCAACGCTGCCGGTTTCCCGTAACCGGCGCACCCACGCGATCGCCGTCGCGATCCCCACCTCAAAATGCGCCGCAGCCGCGTGACACGACATCCCGCCCTTCTCAACTGCCGCCACTACGCGCTCGCGCAGATCCATCGAATAAGCTTTGGCCATCCATGCCGGCCTCCTTCCCAGCCAGCATGTTGAATCATTTTTACGAGTCGGTGGGAATCCCTGAATCGACTCCGGCTAAAGTCATCCCGCTCTAGGTATCGGGGAGCCTGATGCCAAGCGAAGGCTTCGGTAATCTGACGGGCGATCCATTCATCGGTCGCGTGATCGGTAACGCCTATCGACGGTAGCTGCCGCCGACCGTGCCGAAGAATCACGAGCCCCTAGAGCAACCGAAACGTAATCGTCGGAACAATAACGAGATCGATCGACGCAATCCCGTCCGCGTGGTTGCGAAGATAATGTCTTCCAACCCTATGAGGGGGGTCGGCGATGCCAGGCCATATATTTGGCCACGGTCGTTTAGGCGACATCGATCCCAAGCTTGAGAAGTTCTCCGTGGATTCGCGGGGCGCCCCAGAGCGGATTCGCTGAGCTCATTTCTCGAATGACATCTCGAATATCTTTCGAGGTCCGGGGCCGGTCGCCACGAGATCAAGACCTCCACCGCCAATAGGCTCGAAAGCCGCTGCGGTGCCAACCGAGCACTGTTTCCGGCCTGATGATCGTTGCGGCCTCAATCACTGCAGGGCAAAGCCGGTACAGCCAAGCGAGGGCGAGCCGATCAATGTTCGTGAGCTGCACCCTCTTTGGCCCCTTGCGTCTAAGGACATTGATCTGGCGGCCGAACTGAATACGGCCACCGGCAATAGGCCGTTTTTGCTGCAGCCATGCTGCGCAGCAAACCCCCTCCCGCACGTCAGCAATGATGCGCAAAAAAGGCCGAAGGTTTTCCGGCGGCCCTCCAGAATTCTTTGCTGATTGGCGATCGGCCTACTTGTTTTCCATCTTTTTGCAGGCGTCGTTATCGGCATTTTCCTTCATGGTGCAGTCGACTTTCATCTTGTCCCCGCCCATTTTGTCCCCGCCCATTTTGTCGTCGCCCATTTTGTCGTCACCGGTCTTGTCCCCGCCCATCTTGTCTCCGCCCATTTTGTCGTCACTGTTCATTTGATCGCCGCTCTTCGACATATCGTCGGCGAGCGCGACGGCGGGTTGGAATGCGGCGGCACAAATGCCGATGGCGAAGGCCGCGGCGGCGGCCAGTAACATCTTTTTCATGGATATCTCCGGATCAGAGGTTGCGACCGCCACACCCTGGGCTCCGCCGGCTACTCGAGCAAATAAACAAAACGTTATCGGACCGGACGCGAATCTCACGCTACCGTGAACCATTCTGCTGGCTGATCACCGGCGCCTCGCCGTCCGATCGCAAATACGGAAATATCAGATCGAAGATGGCGCGGTGCAGTCGAAATGCTTCTTCGGGTCTTCGCCGGAGGCGTGCCAAATGCCAAAAACGTGTGTCTCTGACGGGCAATAAAAATTAAGTAGGTAAAACGAACTGCTGTGCCAATATTTGTTGTCCGTTCGGGCAGGACGAGCCTTGGCGTTAGGGCGACAAGGCCAAATTCAAATGTCACTTTGTGAATACGTGTGCAACTTTGACGCCACCCCTTAAAGCAGTTCAGCACATTCATCTCGTTGGGAAAGATTAGAATTTAGTTGGGTCACCCTTCTCGCCGAACGCGACCCCTCCCAGGAATTTGATTCACCCATATAACCAAGACACACGTTCCGTCTGGGGCATGTCAACGGTCCTAGCGCGTTTATCGGACGTTAACCACGGCCCGATAACATCTTCCGCATGCTAAGGGCCAGGGCCCGGGACACAATTTTTACGACGGTCAAATCGAGACATGGCGAGGCCGGCGAAAGCGCGGGCACGCTATTTCGACTTTGGAACAGGCAGAAGAGATGGGCACCGGGACCAAGAGAGCCGAGTTCCGCGAGAAAGATCACGTTTCGCCGCGCTATGTCGGGCAGCCAAGCACGCGCTGGGACCTAGACCGGTTCGGCCTTTGGCACTGCCGCCTCTGCTGGCAGGTAACCGCAGCGGTATTCTTCAGCATTCTCTTTGTCGAAGTGGTGATCCTCGTTCCGTCCTACCTACACTACGAGCGAGACCAACTTCTCAACTACTACCGATCGGGTGAAATCGCGACGATTGGTGCGTTGCGTAACCCGGCTTCCGACGAAGGCATGTCCGCGTTGGGGCGGACGGCACAAAGTCTAATCGGAGTCGCTGGCATTCGCGGAATCGCCTTTTTCGGCGCGGATGGGAGGCGTATTGCCGGCTTCGGCGCCGAACCGCCGGCATCTTTTGTCGATTCGTCGGACCCTTGGCTACGACGTGACCAGACGACGCTCGATGCCAAGTGGACCATAGAGGGAGTCCCGATCCACACGGTCCTCGCGCGCTTCGATACGGCAGGACTTCCAGATGCGCTCCGGAATTTCGTCCTCCGCATCGCAGGTCTAATAAGTCTCATCTCGTTTGTCGTTACGGTTGCGACGATGCTTGTACTGCGTCGGTTGGTATTGGGGCCGATCATCGCACTTGATGGTGCGCTTGCCGCCGCCGGTCGCGATCCACATAACGCTCAGCTGTATCAAGTTACCATTAAACCTGGACCGAAGAATGAATTGTCTTCGGTATGCAGCAACTTCAACCAGATGCTGCGCGATATCGCCGGCAACCTAGCGGTCCTCGCAAAGCGCGATCACGAACGCCTCTTGGTGGTGAAGGCGCGGCTCGAGCATCTGCTCAACACCAGCCCGGCGATGATTTACAGCTTCAAGGCGAGCGGCGATTACGCCGCGACCTTCGCGAGCAATAACATCCGGAGCCAACTTGGTCACGATCCGGAAGAGTTCATGAAGGATCCCCAGTTCTGGACCATCCACATCCATCCTGAAGACCTCCAGCGCGTGTTGGACGAGCTAGGCCTCTTGTTCAAGAACGGCCATCACGTGCAGGAATATCGCTTTCGCCACAAGAACGGCGGCTATCGCTGGATGAGGGACGAGCTCGTGCTAGTCAAGGACGAGACAGGCACGCCTCTCGAGGTGATTGGTTATTGGGTGGACATTACCGACCGCAAGCGCGCTGAAGAGGCCGTGAAGGATTATGCGGCATCGCTCGAGCGCAGCAATCGCGAGCTTCAAGACTTCGCCTACGTCGCATCCCACGACTTGCAGGAGCCCCTGCGGAAGATCGAGGTCTTCGGCGACCGATTGAGGGCAAAGTGCGCCGACGTGCTGAGCGACGACGGCCGCATGTACTTGGAGCGGATGCAGAGCGCCGCCAGCCGCATGCGGGCCTTGATCAATGCCATGTTGTCTTATTCCCGCATCACCACAAAGGCGCAACCCTTCGCACTGACCGACATGACGAGCGTCCTCGAAGGGGTGCTGTCCGATCTGCAAGTCGCCATCGAGCGATCGGGCGCGCGGATCGAGGTCGGCTTCCTGCCCACCATCGAGGCCGACGTTACCCAGATTCGCCAATTGCTTCAAAATCTGATCGGCAATGCCCTCAAGTTCCGAAAGCAGGACGTTCCACCCGCCATCAGCATTACCGCCGAACTCGCCGCCGACGCCACGAACGCACCTTCCACCGGCGGCCCGGATGGCAACTGGTGCCGGATCAGCATCACCGACAACGGGATCGGCTTCGAGCAGACCCATGCCGATCGGATTTTCAACATGTTCGAGCGCCTTCGCGGCCGCGCTGAGTACGAGGGCACGGGCATAGGTCTGGCCACATGCCGCAAGATTGTGGAACGGCACGGTGGAAGCATCGACGCTAAATCCGCCCCGGGCGAAGGCTCGACTTTCCTCATCTCGCTCCCGACTCGGCACACCAAAAGGGAGTAGCCTCAATGGACCAGCCGGCAGGCCCATCACGATCCTCGTGGCCGAAGACGATGCCGACGACCGCATGATGGTCAAAGAGGCCTTCGAGGAACGGCACCTCGGCAACGAGCTGCATTTCGTTGAGGACGGCGAGCAACTTCAGGATTATCTACACCACCGCGGAAAATTCGTGGAACTAATGGCAAAGCCCTATCCTGCCCTGATTCTCCTCGACCTCAACATGCCGAAGAAGGACGGCCGCGAGGCTGTGGCTAGCAAAAACTTCATCCAGTCTGGTTTGGGCACGAGCTTCAAGCAGCTGATTTGGAATCAGTTGCGCGCGAAGTTTTCGCATTGAAAATCAACGCGCCGTCAGACTTCTTTGTCTGACGAATTTGTCTGACGAATTACCGTATTGTCAGACTTTCGATCCGCATCGCTTATCGGCAATCGCGCGTTTCTCGTAGAGAATTCAAAAGGTTGTTGGTGGGCGCAGCAGGACTCGAACCTGCGACCCGCTGATTAAGAGTCAGCCGAGAATTGTGGAATATCAATGGGGTGTCAGACTGGAGTCTGTCAGAATATGTACGTTATTTGTAGAGAGTCTGTTATTTTTACCCAAAGACGAGTCTGACGTTTTCCCGGTCATGGTGACCCCTCTTCGCGGGCCTAAAGTCGCCCTGGAATCCGTTGGTTTCCGACTCACGGCTACCGACTCGACCTGCTCCCCGTTTTGCCCTCGATTATACGCTGAGTCTGTTCTGGTTTGGCCGCTAACCGGACACCGAACACCGAGTGCCGTTACTTCGCAATTTGGCACCGAACGGTCTTGATCGGCAACAATTCGAATATCCGCTGTGCGTAGTTGAGCTGACCAAGCGCAGATCCCATGACCGCGACCTATGACCCGACGCAGCCATCGCCCGGACCGGATTTCCAGCAAACTACGAATAACGAATTTACCGTAAGAGGCCGGCCGCCCTGCGAGACAAAGGTCAAATCACCCCCAATCCACGGTTCTGTCGCGTTAGTTCTTCCCACGCGACCTTTTTGCTAAGAAAATATAGCTATGGACACGTTAGACATGGCCATGCGACTTGGCATGGCGGCGGTCGTGGGCGCTGTGCTGGGCCTCAACCGCGATCTTCACGGTAAGCCGACGGGGGTGCGCACACTTGGGCTCGTGGGTCTTGGCTCGGCATTAGCCGTTCTCGCCTTCGGCCGAGCCTCCTGAGGGCGGGATCGGGATCGGCGGCGGGGAATACGAGAAGACGACGAAGCCGACGAAGCCGAAAGCATAAGCGCAGTACGCTCTCGCACTCGTAAGGATCAGCGATTAATTTTGCGGCAACCGCAGAGTGAGCGCGATGCCCGTCCCTTCGGCTTCCACTGATTTCTCCGCCGCTTTGGCTAGGGGAATTTTTTCCCCTATGCAATAGCGAATCAAAGCCGCCGCCACCGCGACGTGATCGAAGCGGGTGGTGGCGCTGGTGCCGTCGGCCAAGTTCTGGACTGTGAGGCTGACCGAAAGATCGTTCGTGCCGTCGATGCTGCACGCGACCGTCTCGCCCGGCAGCATAGTGCGCCTCATATTTCTGGCAAAGCCTTCGATCGCCTCGATTAGCTCGGCTTCGGAGAAAATGATTTTTCTGATTTCGATGGGCACGGGTTGCCCCCTCGCAGTCGCCGCCCCATTTCATCCGACATCCCCCAGATGACCGGCTTTCCGAGCGCCACCATGCGCCCTCCGGGCTTTGCCAACAAGGCCGAGGCGGCCCAACTGCCGCGCAGGCCAGTCGAGGCTGAGCATTTGCTCTCGATCCGCGGTAGCAACGCAAACGATGAGAAGAAACACGACGGCAAGAAAAGCTATTATTAACACCATCTTTACCATTCCGAGCCATTGTCAGAATTCTGCGTGAATGAGCAAACCGAATAGGAAAACCGGCGCCCGGATCAAGGGCACCGACAGTGAGGTACGCCAAATTGGGTTCGGGAAAATCGTGCGACCGCCAAGAATGCCCCGCAGTCGGGACGTCCTTTAAATGGGCGGAAGCGTTTTCTGTCGGCCACGACGAGCTTGACCACGATCATCGTCGTCTCGTGCAGGCAATTAACAACATTTGCGACAAATACAGAGCAGGTCAGCCCGCTACTTTCCTGCATTCCCTATTGAATGCTCTGGAAACGGAGACGGAGAAGCATTTTAAAAATGAAAATGTGGCCATGCTCGAAATCTACAATGATAAGAAGCAGCTGATGCCTGATGAGGTCAGGGTAATGACCCATAAAGCCATTCGGGATCACATCGCTGAGCACAACCGAACCCTAAGTCGGTTGCGAGCCCTAATACGCGCCGCCAGTCCCAGAACCGCCGATGCCGCAACCTCTCTTTGCATGGAACTGCGAGAGTGGTTTATCGAGCACGCGGTCAAATATGACTCACAGTTGAAGTCGATCTTCCAAGCGCTCTGATTTCAAGGTTGGCGCTCATCTCCATTGCAGTTTTGCAAAACCATCGCAGCCCGGAAGAGCTGGCCCTCGCTGGCGCGCAACAGCTAAGAAAGGGGTTTTTATTTATGCACCGACGCCAAAAAAACGGACACATCCCCCGGCTTGCGTAGCATCTTGTCAACCTCGCCCTGGTGCAGTTCCTCGGTGTAGATCATGTTGCGCGCATATTCCTCCAACATCACGGACACGCCCTCTACTTCCTTGAAGAGGTCGCGGTAAAGCTGCAACACTGCCGCTTCATGCTCCAGCGACTCGCGCAGGATATCGCCGATATCGTGTTTGTGGGTTTCCAGCAGCGGGCCGATGCCAAGTGACGGATGACCGCCGATCTGAGTGATCATTTCGCCCGCCTTGTGTGCATGGGCGAGCGATTCGTCCGCCTGTCCGCTCAGCCAGGAGATGATGGGGAGGCGATTGTAGCCGAAAACCATCAGGGAATAGTGCGTATAGCGCACCACCCCAGCCAGTTCATATTCCATGATGCGGTTGAGCAGGGCGGCAATCCTCTTGTTGCCTTCGACTCCCTTTTCTTCCTTGGTCATGCCCGTCTCCTAGTTAAAACGTCGAATTTTACACTTTAACACGCACTCGAATAGTAGTAACCCCTGGTCCGCTATATAGAGGTTATAGCTAAGTACGCGATGAGCGGCACTTTTGGCACGACCTGACGAAGCCAAATCAGAAACTCTCCCTAGTTCATGTTTTAGGAGGTTAAGAGAAAATGGGCGGATTGAACGGATTTGACAACGTCCTCCGGCTGGCCGCCGTTATTTGTTCGTGGAGCAATGCCACAGGGACGTTATAAAAAGGCCGGAGACATCCGCCTCCGGCCTAAATTCCTCACCCGCGTAGGAGCTGCCGCCGCGGGCAAGAGCTAGTTCAAGAGCTAGTTGAACGGATGCATGTTGCATGATCTGACTCTGTGGTCAAGGCGACTGCTTTACCTGTGGCGACTTGTCGCAATGCGACAAATCCCTGGGAAAGGAGCCTTAACCACGCTTACAGGGAAGTGACACACCTGCGGCAATGATGGCCACTGGAGCATGAATTGCAGAATGCTTGATTAATTACCCTTGGTGGCCTGACCTTGCTTTCCGACCTGACCCCAAAAAACAGGCTTCGCTCATCGCGGCTATCCGCCAGGCGCGCGACAGCCAACGCGAAGCTGCCGAAAAGCTGATGCGAGAATTCCTTCACTTTAGTGATCGCATCGACCGCCGCGGTTTTGAGGAGCTTGCCGCGCTCGCTGCTGACACAACGGCCGACGCTGAGGAGAAATGAGCTGCTTTGCTAATCCCAGTGCGCTGAGTCTCGTGCTTTGTGCAGCTCCGATAGGAATCGATTCACCGTATTGCTAGCGTCATACGAGACATCAATCGCCCGAACGACATTCCGCGCCAACTGCGGATTTAGCCTACATACCCCAGTGCTCGTCAGCGTGAAATCCCCCGGCGAGAAGGTATGCTTCTGCGCGAACTCCAACAGTTGGCGGTCCACAACCGGTCTCAATGGTTCCATGAGGTCGTAAACCAATCCCTGTTTGCCGTCATAACTTCCATGGAAAAACCCGATCGTCGGATCGAGGCCTGCAGCGACAATATGCGTCCGCATCTGGGTTTCGAGGATAGCGTATGCATAATTGAGCATCGCGTTGAACGGATGGGTGGCGTTACGGTTGGAGTAAAGTCTGCTGGCCACTTTCGATGCGCGCCGTCCGATCCGGTTCCAATCATCAGGAATCGGGCGTCGATCGACCCCCTTCCACTGGAGGTGAAGAAAGCGAAGTGCCCTGAAATACACGCCTCCGGCCCGTGCCTCGATACCCATCAAATGGCTGAACGTCTCTGGCGTTTTCTGATTTATCAGGTCCGCTCCGTGCTTCAGCTTATCCAGTATGGAACCGGTAACACGTGATGACGGCAGAAAATGACGAAGCGTTTCGATACTGTTCTCTATTTTTTCAACAATAAGCCTTCGCGCGATGCGAAGACTGGCGCAGTTTTTCCGTGCGTCCAGTTGGGCCTTTGCGAGCACTGGGTCCACCGCGGTCGGATTGTCACCAATGACGTGAACAACCTCGCCACGCCAATTGATTTGAATGAGCGGCACGCGGTGATTTGACAACCAAGAGAGCGCATCGAGCGACAGTGCGCCATCGGCGTCGAGCAGGACGATGCGGGACGGCAGGCGCCAGTCCCCTTGGAAAAAGCGCCAAGTCAGCCGAAAATCGTGGAATATCAATGGGGTGTCAGACTGGAGTCTGTCAGAATATGTACGTTATTTGTACGGAGTCTGTCGTTTTTATCCGAAAACGAGTCTGACGTTTTTCCGGTCATCAAGGCCCTCTTCGCGGGCCTAAAGTCATCCTGCAACCTCGGATGCTGCGCTGTAACCCCGTGCCGCACCAGAACTTGGGCGGCAATCACAGTTCATTAACCCGGTTTCTCCACAATTGTAATACCGAGTTGTATGATTCAGTCAGTCGGACAGCTTGGCGGACAGTACATTGATAAATCCTAACACGATCGCCGACGAAATCCGCGATTTGACCGAGGATGCGATCCTGCTCGCCGAGGGCAATGGGGACGAAGGCGTACCCAAGGCCGCCCGCTATTTACGCCAGGGCAAGATTACCGAGACCTTGCGCGAATGCAGTGCCGTATTGAAGCGCGACTCGCGGCACGCATTGGCACGGCTCTACTACGGGATCGCGGCGTACAAGCGTGGCGATCTGAAAAACGCCGGCCGCCAGTTCCAAGTCTTTCTCGAATCGCCAGCCGGGACGCCGCCCATTACCGAGAGAGTCCGAAATCTGCTCGACTTGTTCGCCGTGCATTTGAACAACGGCGGCGAATCGCAGACAACCGGCGTCGTGGATCCTGCAGACAAGGCGGGATCGATTCAGCGCGTGAGCTATCGCGGCCATAGCCCCGGCTCCATCATCACTATAAATTGGTTCATCACCGGCCATTGCAACTTCACTTGTTCCTATTGCCCGGTGTACGACAACAGGGCCAAATATCCGCCGCTGGCGTACCTCGTCGCCGCTGCCGGTAAGATCGCAAAGCTTGGCCGGCCCGACGTCAAGATCGTGCTTACCGGAGGGGAGCCGTCCATCCATCCCGGTTATATCGACTTCGTCGCGCATTTGGCGGAGAACATTCCAAATCTGACCACTCTTCGCACGGAAACAAATCTGAGCCGCAAGCCACGATTCTACCGGGATCTCATGGATCGGACGGCGGAGCACGCGGATCTCTTGCAATTTGACGCCTCGATTCACTTTGAGTTCACGCAGATCGACCAACTCCTGGATAACGCGCGATTCCTTTCCGACAAGGGCGCCACTGTTCAGATCCGGTTGCTGGCCAATCCCGAACGCATGACAGAGGTGAGAAGGCTTGCCCATGAGCTTGGGCCGCATTGCAAGGAACGGCTGCAATTGATCGTCAAGACCATGCGCAAGGATCTCGGCAAGGAAATCGACGAGCGTTATACGCCGGAAGATTTGGCTTGGCTTTCCGAGGTTTACGACGAGGAAGACATCGACCAGCCGATCATCGTCGATTTTCTCCGCGACGGACCCGATGAGCCGCGCGTCGAACGGCGCGAATTCGCCGCCAACGAACTCATTGCGCGCAAGCTCAACCGGTTCAAGGGCATGGGTTGTTACGCCGGCGTCGAGATGATCACGATCGATTGGGACGGCTTTATGAGCCGCGCCGTTTGTTTCCGCGGCCACCGCAACGAAAAGGCGAATATTTATCGCGACGCCGAGATTCCCAAACAGATGTTGCGGCCGGTGATATGCCCGTTCAAGTATTGCTCCTGCCCCGAGGACATTGCCATAACCAAGGTTGCGCTCGGCAAATAGTACGAGAACTAATCGCCCGAACCGATGAACTTCCGCAGGCCCTTGGTGCCGGCCACGCTGCTGCGCTGATACAAACGCTTTCTCGCCAATGTGCGCCTTGAGAGCGGCGAGATCGTTACCACCCATTGCCCCAATCCCGGCTCGATGATGGGATGACCGGCCCCACCGAGTGGTCCACTTGGAATGTTGGGTTAGGGACGGTGTCGGTGTCACCGGTTGGTTAGCCTGGCCTCGCGCCCGGCAACGAGGCTAGCGAGGCCGCCCAGCAAATAGCCTCTCGCGCCGACGGTCGATAGCCAAGCGACGAGTGCGGACGCACGGCGCGTTTGGAGCAGAATACGCAGGTGAACAAGAGACTGGTTGAGCCACTGATTCGGAATCAGCTGCGCTTGAGCTTTTCCACGTTGAAAATCAACGCGCCAGCAGACTTCTTTCTCTGACGAATTGCCGTTTTGTCAGACTTTCGGTCTGACAAATCACGTCACGGCTTGTCAGCAATCGGGCGTTTCTCGTTGAGAATTCACAAGGTTATTGGTGGGCGCACCAGGACTCGAACCTGGGACACGCTGATTAAGAGTTAGCCGAGAATCGTTGAATATCAATGGGGTGTCAGACTGGAGTCTGTCAGAATATGTACGTTATTTGTATAGAGTCTGTTATTTTTACCCGAAGACGAGTCTGACGTTTTCCCGGTCATGGTGACCCCTCTTCGCGGGCCTAAAGTCGCCCTGGAATCCGTTGGTTTCCGACTCACGGCTACCGACTCGACCTGCTCCCCGTTTTGCCCTCGATTATACGCTGAGTCTGTTCTGGTTTGGCCGCTAACCGGACACCGAACACCGGGTGTCGTTATTTCGCATTTTGACCCGAAGCGGTCGTCCAAGCCTCCAGGAAGCAGACGTTCAACGGTTGAGGTAAATATCCGCCGTAGGCCAAAAGCCGGAGGGTACCTGCAAGGTATGCTTGCAGGTACCCGATTGACAGCAATGTGGGCTTGTCTCAGAAAATGAAAAAATCGTACGTTAAGCAGCGGCAAGCAACGTTATAAGAAACGGAAACTCCTGGCAGCACAAGGCCTCGATCTGTTTTCGAAGATTGTCATCCCCGCTGTCGTGCTTGCCTAAGCAGAGATAGTAGTTCGCCCGCTCATGCTGCGCATAGACAATCCATTCACCGGTTAACGCCTTGTCACCGGCCAATCGCATCCAGTTTCCCTGCACCGCGTCATCCGCGAGTGACTTGCAGTCCTCCATGGAGACGTAGCGCTCCTCTCCTGCTTTCTGCGCTTCGCGCATACGTTGTTTGAACAACGGCAGGCCATATTTACCAATTGCTTTTTTCAGATTGATCGCCATCGCACCCAGCCCGTCCTCTAGGTAGTGCTTGTGCCACAGCCCTTTCAACGGCGGGTGTTTGAACGGGCCAGGTGGTTTTAGTTGGCTTCGCACCCCAATTCCTTCCAAAGCCTTTATCTCGTGCACGACCTTCGCTGGGTTTAATCGCCCTGATTTGAGCCCACCGAATAACTCAAGCACCAAAAGCATGCTGTATCGGCCAAGCGCTGCGGCCTCAAGGCCGATGAAGCTGGCAAAATTAGTTAGCTCCGCGGTCTTGTCCTCTCCATTGGCTGCTGTCGCAATAAATTTCTTACCCCTCATTTGTGTCGCCATGTAGCTGGTGTAGTCTGAGAATTGGTAATTTAAACCGTGATAAGGTCATTGATTGATCTCTGGCGTCCGCAGTTCACTTGGTTTGGCGCTTTCGGCATCCTGAGCCGCGCGATCTCCAGCTGCTCGGGCTTCATCTGGCCTAGGTCCGGGAAAGCGGCCGCTCTAGCAGTTTTCTCTTGTGCTCACGCTTCGCTCGCGTTGATGCTTTTTTGAGCCGAGCGAGCGGCGCCCGCATTTCGCCTAGTGATGGTGCCCGGTTGGACGGGGCGACACGGTCACCGGCTGGCTCCGGACGGTCTCGATCGCATTACGAAGCATTTCGGCATCGGGGGGCGTTTGCCAGGAATCGCGGAGCCATCCCTTGCCGTCGATCAGGAATTCGGCTCCGGCAACGCCTCTATTGCGATCAGGAAGATAAAGCGCAAAGGCGGCGGCGAGATCGTCTCCGGGCGCGAGGCAAAAATCTTGCACCGCGGGAGCGTTGGTCGCCACCACCGTGATAACATCGGCACCGAAATTGAGTGAACGGAGGTTTGCGAGGCGCACCATATCATCTGCGCCAGCGAAAACCAGGTGGATGATATGTCCGGCGCTTGCACGCAGCGAACCAAACGCACCACCGCCGGGACATTGAATGGCGAAGTCGGGCGCCTGAGCTGGTGTCCCTTGCGCTGCGCGCGTGCCATCGGCGTTGGCGAGAATGAAATCGATCAGATCCCAGCGTTTCTCCTCATCAACGGTTTGGGCGAAGGCTGGCATCGGCGTGCCGGAAACGCCGTTCGAGATCCACCAAAAAAGATCGCCCGGGAGATGTCCGTAAATGTGTGCGGCGGCGAGATCCGCCGGCGCGATGGGAAGAGTTTTGGCGAGCGGGCCGTCGCCGCGCCCCTCCGGTCCGTGGCAGGCGGCGCAATTCTGCGCGAAGCTGCGGGCACCGACGGCGACCGAATGCGCCGTGTAACCGGTTGGTGAGTTAAAGAAACTCGTCGGATAGGCGGGAACGATAAGAACCCGGAAAGCCGGGATGAAGAAAATCGCGACGGCGAGCGCAAGCACAGCCAGAATGCCCCATAGCCGTCGAACAGCAAAGCCGACGGCGGCGACCAACAGGCCAAACCCCACGCCGGTGATGGCCAGCCACAATGCGCCGCGCTGTTCGGGCTCGGAGAATGCATCGCCACTGTAACGAAACGGGTAAGCCCAGACCGGTTGTTGATGATTGCCCGGCACGGCATTGCCTAACCACGCGACAATGGCGATGACGAGAATGCCGAGCCCGGCTTCGATCAGGCTGTTGCGTCGGAGCTGCCGCAACGCGTCGCCCGGTGCGGTCGCCAAGCGCGGCGTCAACACACGGCGGTTGACCGCGGCGGTGGCCACCATAACGCCGAACAACGCGATCTTCACGAGCAACAGTCGGCCGTAATCGGTCCCGACGAGGGCGGGCAAGGAACTGGCAAGATACCAAGTATTCACAATACCGGTCGCAAGCAAGGAACCGACGGTGACCAGACCCATGGTCGAGAAGCGACGTGTTGCTTGGCGCGCCATCTCGGTCCATTCCGGCGAAGCGGCGGTGACTGCGCAGTGGAAGAATAGCGCCAATGCGGGCAAGCTGCCGAGCCACGCTCCGGCTGCGAGCAAGTGAATGACGTCGGTGGAGAGATGGATGACATGGTCGACGCCTTCTTCGCCGACGGCATGCCCCACCCAGGCGAGGGAAGCGAGGAGAAGCGCAGCACCCACCAACGCAATCCACTCCGTCCATGATTTGCGAACCATGAGCGCCAGCGCCACGGCGACGGCCATCACGAGCCGCGCGGCAAAAACGAAACCGAATGGCGTCTGCCGCAGGACGATCAACAATAACTGCGACTGAAAAGCGTTGGCGAAGGGGCTGCCGCTCATTCGCGCGGCTTGTGCAAGGAACCAGAGCACACCCGACAACGCCAGGATCGGCAACGCGGTCCAGGCTGCTCGCCGCAACGCCGCGTCGATCGGATGCGGTTTTGCTATGACCGCCGCGAAGAAGAGGCTGCCGAACAGCGTGATCGCCGAGGCGTAATGCACGAAGCGTGCGACGGCGAGCACGATCTCGGTCATGGGCCCACCTCGAAGGTGAACGAGCCTTCGGTGCGATGGGTATCGACGGAGACCACATGCCAGTTCACCGTGTAGCTGCCCGTGGCCAGTTTCTTGAGCCCGACCGTCAGCAAGGTGTGATCGTTCGGGTCGAGATCAACCTTTCCGTCGTCGACGCGCTGGTCCCGCGCGTCGATGACTTCGATGCCGCTGAAAGCGAGCACGAGTTCCTGAGTGAACCAGATGCGCACCTTGTCGGGCGGCGTGCTCAAAGTTGAGCCGACGGGTGGAGCGGCGTGATCAAGGAAGGCGTGGGCGAAGGCGGCGCTGTTCGTGCCGAGCACGAACAGCAATCCGAACGCCAGCCTCAAGTGCCGAACGCAAGTCATCTCAGTTTCCGAACAACGGTCTCCCAATGCTGTCGGGAAAGAGATCGTCGAGGAAGAAGTGGAGCTGAATGACTCCGCCAATGCCGCTGCCTTGCCCTTGGCCGTAAGGGACCAGCGCCTCGGCCCCAATCTGACAGTACTGCCCAGCCCAGATCACGCCCGGCGCGATCAAGCCGGTAACTGGCCCCGAACCCCGGTCCAAGGGCGTGCTCGAGGTGATTTCGACGAGCGGTATCATGCGGTTGAAGGGTGCCCCGAGGCCGATGTTCTTCACCTGGCTCTGGAGATAGATAAGGCTGTATTCGATGGCGAAGCCGGCGTTGAAGACATCGGGATTGGGCGAGCCCTGGCTTTCGGCCTTAAGCGGAACATCAACGCTGAGATTGCCGGTGATGGCGAAGGGCCGGAGCCAAGAAAGGGAGTTCGGCAGATCGCCCATGCCCTTGCCGAAATCGAAGGTTGGCGACAAGGTCGTGAAGTCCGGTCCGCCGAGCGCTCCCCCATGCCCGGTATTGGCCCAGGTCTCGCCGAGCCCGATCAACGCCATCGATTCACTCGGACCATCGACGAAGAGCTGATATTGCTGCCCTGTTTTAAGGGCATCCCAGCCCGTGACCGCAGGCGAGCCATCACCCGGACGGAGAACGCGCCACTGGTCCGAAATGGTGACGCCGAATTTGGGCGTAAGTCGTTTAGCGAGATCGAGACCGTAATCGGTCTCGCGCGAGCCGTCGGCGCCCGGTGGATTGAGCGTGACGGTGGGGAAAGACATCTCGTCAGCGACAAACGGATCGTCGGTCTGAATGGTCGCCGGAAAAAAGCGGCTTCCAGCGAAGCCATGCGCGCAGGCTTGGTGCTCGGCGAACATGGCGAAGGCTGCCGCGGCTAGTGCGGCGTAGCCCGAAAACGAGCGAAACATGTAATTCTCCATCATGGGATTGGGTGAACGAACGCCGAGGCTGGCTAAAGCGGGAGCAGACCGGCGGACGGCGCCGCTTGCGGCGCCACATTGCGACCCCTGAGACGAGTTGTTGTCGATGTCACTGGCTTCTCCGAGTCTGATCCGATTGCGAAGGCCAGCAGCTGCGCCGCGTGAAAATTACGCGCGCGTCAGCGGCCCGGCCTCGGAATGAAGATCAGGCTATCGGAGGATCGCGGGGCGAATAGCCGATAGAAGCCGGCCGGCCGTAGCATTCACATTCGATCGCGACGGCGAACAGAACCGACACAAATTCGGGCGGGGGTATTTCGACGAGAGGCGGTGCAATGCCACCGCCAAGATTTTGAACGAGGCAACACTGGCTGTCGTTATGTGCAAAGTGACCGTCGTGGTCGTTGCTGACCAAATGGAGCCAGCCATGGGCCAGCCCGATTCCGAAGACGGTAAGCAACAGGAACGCGGTAAAGAACCGCTGCCGACAACAGCGCAACTTTATGCTGACGCTGTATGTATGTTTCTTCACCAGCCGCATTCCAGGCTAGCCGAAAACAATTCGGTTAACCGGAATGATCTTACCGCGACAACCGACATTTTGTCCCAGAGATTCCGACGCCAAGATCGGCCTACGGATATCAATGTTCATCCGTAGCTCTCACCGGTTTTGGCTCCGGCGGCAGGACCTTGGCCGATCAAAGGGGTTCCGGTTCGAGAACGGACGAAACCGAAGGCTGCGGCTTGAAGGCCGTATCCCGGCGCGGGCGACCGAGTATTCCGTCGGCGATCAAGAGAGTCATCAGTCGGGTCAATACAACCGCCGCATCAAGGAATGGAGGCGCCACTACAACACCGTCAGGCCGCACTCATCACTTGGATATCGGCCGCCGGCACCACAGACGTTCAACTCGCTTGCCTCACCTCAAGATCAGGTCGCGACGATGCAATAATCTCTGCTATCCGCTGGTATTAAAAATCCGTCAGGCCAGATTGCGCGACAGATCATGGAAGCTTTTCCATGGAACAATGTCCCGCGCCACCTGATCCGAGATCGGGATGCGGCCTACGGTCATGTCGTCACGCGACGTCTGCGCACGATAGGAATTCGTGATCGACCGACCGCTCCAGGGTCACCCTTGCAGAACGGCTGTGTCGAACAACTTATCGACTTAATCCGCCGGGAGTGCATCGATTATGTTGTGGTGTTCGGCGAAACCGACCTGCGCCGGTTCCTGAATGCCTACATGACCTACGACAACGAGGCTCGGACACATTTGTTCCTAGCAAAGGCGCACGGAATCAGCGACCATTCGAGCGATTTGGCCGGGTCGGCGCAATCCCCGCACTTGGCGGCCTGCATCATCGATACCGCCGGATACAGTTTTTGGTAGGGACCGGGGATCAGGATGAAAAAGCTTTCCGCCTTGGCCGCTCTCGCAGCCCTGGTCGCAGCGCCTGTGCTAGCACAGGCGGAAGCTCAGCCGGTCAACATCGTCGCCGCCGAGAACTTCTACGGCGACATCGCCGAGCAGATCGGCGGTCCGGACGTGAAGGTGACCAGCATCCTCAGCAACCCCGACCAGGACCCGCATCTGTTCGAGGTGAGTCCGTCGGTGGGCCGGGATGTCTCGGCCGCGCGCATCGTCATCTACAGCGGCATCGATTACGACCCGTGGATGGAGAAGCTGCTCCGGGCCGCTCGCTCGACCAATCGCAAGACGATCGTCGTCGCCGATCTGGTCGGCAAGAAGACCGGCGACAATCCGCATATCTGGTACGACCCGGCCACCATGCTGGCGCTGGCGAAAACCCTCTCCGAAGCCCTGATCGCGGATGATCCTGGCCACAAGGTCGGATACGAGCAGCGCCTGGCGCGCTTCGAGGACTTCAGTGAAACCGATCCAGGCGAAGATCGCCGAACTCCGCCAGCGGTTGGCCGGCACGCCCGTCACCGCGACGGAGCCGATCTTCGGCTACATGTTCGACGCGCTCGGCATGCAGGTCAGGAATCAGTCCTTCCAGATTGCCGTGATGAACAACACCGAACCAAGCGCTTCGGACATCGCCGCCTTCGAGAACGATCTCAAGACGCATCAAGTCAGGCTGCTGATCTACAACAGCCAGGCCACGGATCCGACCGCCGAACGGATGGAGAAGATTGCCAGGGCCTCGCACATCCCCGTGGTCGGCGCCACCGAGACCGAGCCTGCCGGCAAGAACTACCAGTCCTGGATGCTGAGCGAGCTTGATGCCGTAGATCGAGCGCTCCAGGATCAGACCCCGTGAACGCGATCGAGTTCCGCGACGTGACGCTGACGCTCGGCGGCCGCGTCGTGCTGGACGGTGTCAGCCTGGAGATCGCAGCACGCGAGTTCGTCGGCGTGCTCGGACCGAACGGCGCCGGCAAGACGACACTGATGCGCGCCGTCCTTGGCCTGCTGCCGCCAAGCCGGGGCAGCATCCGCGTGCTCGGCCGGCCGGCGGCGCGGGGCAACCCGGCGATCGGCTACATGCCGCAGGTTCGCAGCGCCGTCGGCACCATACGCCTGAGCGGCTGGGACTTCGTCGCCAGGGTCGTCGATGGCCACCGACTGGGCATGCCATTCCCGGGCAAGGCCGCTCGTGCCGAAGTCGATCGCGTGCTCGATCTGGTCGGCGCCGGCGAGCTGGCGCGACGACCGCTGGCCGAGACGTCCGGCGGCGAACGGCAGCGTCTGCTGCTGGCCCAGGCGCTGATCGGCCGTCCGCGGCTGCTGCTGCTCGACGAGCCGCTGCTCAGCCTCGACCCGCACTACCAGCGCGAGGTGGTGGAGCTGGTGAAGTCGCTCCAGGCCGAACTCGGGATCACCGTCCTGTTCAGCGCCCACGAGCTGAACCCGCTGCTCGGCGCGCTCGACCGCGTGCTTTATCTCGGGCGGGGGCAAGCGGCGCTCGGTACCGTCGACGAAGTGATCACCGGGCCGGTGCTGTCGCGCCTCTACGGATCCGAGATCGACGTCGTCCGCCTGAAGGGCCGGATCTTCGTCATGTCCGGCGGCCACGACGTGGAACGCGACGTGCATCGCCACGACGACGGGTCCGCGCACGCGCACGATCTGCCAAGGAGCACCTCAGGACGATGCTTGAATACGATTTCATGCAGAACGCCTTCGCGGCGGCGACCATCGTCTCGATCGTCTCGGGGCTGGTCGGCTACTTCCTGGTGCTGCGCGGCCAGACCTTCGCCGGCCATGCCCTTTCCCATGTCGGTTTCACCGGCGCCACGGGAGCGGTTCTCGTCGGCGTTGCGCCGCTCTGGGGCATGGTCGTGATGACCGTGGCGGCCGGCATCGGCATGGGCCTTTTGGGTGAGCGCCTGGCCCAGCGCGACGTGGCGATCGGCATCGTCCTCGCGCTGTCGCTTGGCCTCGGCCTGCTGTTCCTGCACTTCTTCACGGCCTATGCGACGCAGGCGACCGCGCTGCTGTTCGGCAACGTGCTCGCGGTCGATGTCAGGACCGTGTGGACACTCCTGGCGCTCGGCGTCGTGAGCGTGGCAGCGCTCGCGGTCATCTCGCGCCCGTTGCTGTTCGCGAGCCTGCAGCCGGAACTGGCCGAGGCGAAGGGCGTTTCGCTCCGGCTCTATTCCGTGCTGTTCCTGGCCATCGTGGCACTGGCGACCGCCGAGTGCGCGCAGATCGTCGGCGTGCTCCTGGTTTTCAGCCTAATGGTCGGCCCGGCGGCTGCCGCGCAGCGCCTGACGACCGGAATCGGAAAAGGGCTCCTCCTCTCCGCCGGCCTCGCTCTGCTGGAAGCCTGGTCAGGGATCACCCTGGCTTTCTATACCAACTGGCCCAGTAGCTTCTGGATCACTACCCTAAGCGCGGGAATCTACCTGTTTGCGACCTTGCCGCGCATCGGTCGGACCCAACAGCTGGCCCAGACGGGGCACCGACCAGCCCGAGTCAAATCGGACGTCGTGAAGTTGTTCGGCAACATCGACTCCACGGACCAATCAAATCGGTATCATTAGCAAGTGTCGGTCTCGGCCAATGCGTGTCCCCGATTTGAACTTGCAAAGCCCGACGAAGGACGGGATACGGATCATGCATGCAGCGTGATCGATCGATCGGCACGCTGGATTCTCGATGCCTGCCACTCTCATGCCCGGAAGCAAGGGAGTCCGGTTTTGGCACTTCTGCGACGTCCCACAACAGATTAAGGATGACGGCTTTCGGCCGGGAAGCGGAAGCTCATGGGCTGCTATCACTCCCAATTTTTATGAGTTCACGGCCCACGACACTATCGGCGCGTGCGGCAATTAGGGCCCGCATGGTGGATTCGCTACAAAATACCAAAGGTAACGCGCTTTGGTTGTGTCGCCGGAGGTCTTCGAAAGCTCCGCCCGTTTTCGTTGCGCACCATAGGTGAACGGATTTTGCAAAACCCGCTGACCGGAATTGCAAAATTTTTGAGAGGTGGTTCCTAAGTCATTGAAATATTGGTGGGCGCAGCAGGACTCGAACCTGCGACCCGCTGATTAAGAGTCAGCTGCTCTACCACCTGAGCTATGCGCCCCCCGTAGCCACTGCGATGACAAGGGCAATACGCGGTCAAGGGCGGCCATATAGCAAAGCCAGCCGGCTTTGTCGATGACGGTGGAAATGCCGGCAAATCAGCTGAAAATCAGGGGTTTGGGGCGGGGGAAAAGAGCCGACTCCAGCCTGGTTTCCGGCGAAAGCCGCCAAGACCCTTAGGAATTGAGGATGGTGGTGCGCCTCGGGATGCGGATGTCGCGGTGAACATGGGCTGACATCACGAAGCCGAAACCGAGCAGAATTGTCATCATCGCCGAGCCGCCATAGGAGACGAGAGGCAGCGGCGCGCCGACCACCGGGATCAGGCCCATCACCATCGCGACATTGATGAACATCGACATGAAGAAGCTGCTGGTGATGCCCATCGCCAGCAGCCGCCCGAATTGGTGGCGGCAGCGCAGCGCAATCGACAGCCCGTAGACCAGGACCAGCGCATAAAGCCCGAGCACGGCGATGCCGCCCATCATGCCGAATTCTTCGGCCAGCATGGTGAAGATGAAATCGGTCTGCTTTTCGGGCAGAAAATTGAGGTGGCTCTGGCTGCCGGCCAAGAAACCTTTGCCGAAAACGCCGCCGGAACCGAGGGCTATCTTCGACTGCATGATGTGATAGCCCGAGCCCAGGGGATCGGATTCGGGATCGAGGAAGGTTTCGATGCGGCGCTTTTGGTAATCGCGCAAGAAACGCCAGGCGATGGGCACGATGCCGACCGCCCCCCCGAAGGCGAGCACGAATTTCCACATCCGGATGCCGCCGAGGAAACACATGATCCCGCCGACCAGCACGAGAATGAGGGCGGTGCCGAGATCGGGCTGCTTCAACACCAGCAAGGCGGGAACGCCGACCAGAAGGGTTGGGAAGAAGATGACCGTGGGCTTGCGGATTTCCTCCTGGGTCAGTCCGTGGAAATAGCGGGCGAGCGCCAACACAAGCGTTACTTTCATGATTTCGGACGGCTGAATTTGGAAAACGCCGACATCGATCCAGCGCTGGGCGCCCATGCCGATGGCGCCGGCGATTTCGGTGACGATGAGCAAAGCGAGGCCGACGAAATAGGCGACATAGGCGTAGCGCAGGAGATAGCGGATATCGATCAGCGCCACGAAGATCATCAGGCCGACGCCGATCGCAAAACGGATCATCTGCCGCATCGCCCAGGGATCGAGGTTGCCGTTGCTCGCCGAATAGAGCATCGCGAAACCGACCGAGGAAATCGCCCCCAGCAGCAGAATCAGGAGCCAGTTGATCTGCGGAATCTTATCGATGATCTGAAACGCGCCTTGCCGGGAAAACCACATATCTAGGCTTTTCCTTTTATGCTTTTCCGTCCGGGCCGTCCGGATCGCGGGCGAGCGGGCCCGTCTTCGGATGCCGCTTTTGGGTCTCGAGCAGAATGTCGCGGGCGATCGGTGCGGCCACCTTGGAGCCGCCGCCGCCATGTTCGATCACGACGCAGCACGCAAATCGTGGTCCATCAATGGGCGCAAAACTGATGAACAGCGCATGGTCGCGTTCTTCCCAGGGCAGATCCTCGTTCTTCTTGACGCCGCTCAGGCGTTCGGCCTTGGAAATGCGCCGCACTTGCGAGGTTCCGGTCTTGCCGCCCAATTCGAACCCGGCCTCCAGGATGCGCGCGGCATAAGCGGTTCCATGCGGGTCGTTGGAGACCGCGATCATGCCGTCGGTTACGACCTTGAGCGACTCCGCCGAAACCCCGACCGGCGAAAAGTCGGGTGCCGCGCGCGGCCGCATGCTGTCACGGTCGACGGTATCGTGGCTCAGATGGGGGACCACGGCATTGCCGCCATTGGCGAGCCGCGCCGCCATCACCGCCAGCTGCAAGGGTGTCGCCAGCGTGTAGCCCTGGCCGATGCCGGCGACGAGGGTTTCGCCCGGCTGCCAGGACACGCCGAATTCCGCTTCCTTCCAATCCGAATTCGGCATCAACCCGGGACGTTCGCCCGGCAAATCGATGCCGGACAAAGAACCGATGCCGAAACGGCGCGCCATTTCGGCGACGCGGTCGATCCCGACCCGTCGCGCAACGTCGTAGAAATAAACGTCGCAGGAATGCATGATCCCGCCGTGCATATCGAGCTGTCCGTGGCCTTCCTTCTTCCAGCAATGGAAGACGGCATCGCCCAGGTGGACGGAACCGTTGCAGACGACCCGGTGGTCGGACGTCACGACCTTGTCCTCGAGCGCGGCCAGCGCCACCATGGTCTTGAAGGTCGAGCCCGGCGCGTATTGGCCTGCGATCGCCTTGTTGCCGAGTGGAACCTTGGGATCGGTGGTGAGCTGATGCCAGGTGGTTTCGGTCATCCCCTGATTGAAAATATCGGGATCGAATCCGGGGGTGGAGGCCATCGCCAGAACGCCGCCGGTGTGAATATCCATGACCACCGCCGCCGCCGAATCTTCGCCCAGCCGGTCGACTGCGAATTTCTGCAAATCGCTGTCCAGCGTCAGCACGATCTGGGCGCCGGGCTTGCCTTCGTCCCGGTCCAATTCCCGGATCACGCGGCCGATCGAATTGACCTCAACCTCGCTGGTGCCGGCCTTGCCGCGCAAGGCCAGATCGTAAGTTTTTTCGATGCCGTTCTTGCCGATGCGGAAGCCCGGGATTTCGAGCAGCGGATCGTCGCCGAGTTCCGATTTCCGCCACCGCCCCCACATAGCCGATGACGTGGGCCGCGGCATCCCCCAGCACATATTCCCGGCTCTGGCCGGTGTCGATGGTGACACCCGGGAGATCGGGCGTGTTCACCTCGACCCTGGTCACTTCCTCCCAGGTCAGATTTTCGCGCACCGTGACGGGAAGAAACGGCCGCTTGCGACTGACCTCTTTCGTCACGCGGCGGCGATCGTAATCGTTGATCTGAATGATCTGGCCCAGGGCATCGAGGGTTTGTTCCAGGTTCGGCGTCTGCTCGGCGACGATGACGACGCGGTAGTTCTGCTTATTCTGGGCGAGCGGCTTACCGAAGCGGTCGACGATCAGGGCGCGAGGCGGCGCCAAGAGACGGAGCGAAATGCGATTCGATTCCGACAACTTCTTGTAGCGGGCGGCTTCCATGACTTGGAGGTAATAAAGGCGCCCGACCAGCGCGGAGGCGAGGACCAACTGCGCGCCGCCGAGAAGCACTGCCCGCCGGCTGAATCCTTTGAATTGAACGTAGTCGCGATACATCTCAGACGCCCCGCAAAAGGGCCTGCTGCGAGCGGATGAAGACCCAAGTCAAAAGCGGAAACACCGCCACCGTCAACGCGCCTTGGAATACCGCTGGCAAAGGATTGATGATCGTGCCGTCGAGGCTGGAGAGGATCATCCAGAGACCGGCCATGGCGCCGGCGACGATCAGCAGGAATCCCCACCACATGACCAAGAACGACTTGCCGAGGAAGAACCGGCGCTGGCCCAGCACCACCGCGAAAACCAAAAGCAGGACCAAGGCGTTCACGCCCAAGGGCGTGCCGGTGAGCACATCCTGCACCAATCCGATGGCGAAGACGGCGGGTGTCGGCAAGAGATCGGGACGGAAAATCGTCCAGTAATAGATCGAGATTAAAACCACCGCCGGCGCCATTTCGCCGAATCCGGGAATGTGAAAGGGCGTGCCCGCGAATAGCGCCAGCAGCAGGGTGACCGCGACAGGCAGCATCCGGCGCGCGATCGTATCGAGGCGCTGCCAGAAGGTCGTGTACATGCCTTAGCGCCTTGCCGGAGATCGCTCGATGCTGGGAAGAAGAATTCCGTTCGTGCCGAAATCGACTACCCGGACATATTCGAGCCGGCTCCACTCGACGAAGGGTTGGACCCTGATGTCGGAACCGTTGACGGCGGTGACGACGCCAACCGGGAGCCCGGGCGGAAACACGCCGGCACTTCCCGAGGTGATCACCCGATCGCCCACCGCCACCGTGACGTGATCGGCCATGTGGACGATTTCGGGTAGATTGGTGTTGTCCCCCGCCAGAACCGCCTGCTCCCGCGAGCTTTCGATTTCGACGGGAATTCGGGAATTGAGATCGGTGATCAAGAGAACGCGGGCCGCCCGGTCGCCCACCGTGACCACCCTTCCGACCAGCCCGTCGCCGGTGACGACGGCGTTGCCCTTTTTGACGCCCTCACGCTCGCCGGCATTGACGAGCAAGCTGCGAACGAAGGCGCCGCCCGCATCGGCAATGACCCGCGCGGTGACGAAGCTTTGCGCCGCCGCCGGCGAGAAATTGAGGAGCGATTTGAGCTGGGTGTTTTCCGCGGAAAGCTGACGGGCAACGTGTTGCCAATTCAACAGGCGGTCGTTTTCGGCGCGAAGCCGCGCATTTTCCGCATCGACCGCGGCGATCTGATGAATCCGGTCCATCATTTCCGAAATCGTCGCCGCCGGCCGCGATAGGGCGTCGAGAATGGGGGCGATGGCATCGGCGGCGACCGCGCGCACGCGCTCCAGGACCACCACATCCGCCTTGCCGAGCATCATGAGGGCAAACGTCGCCGCAATCAGGGCCAGGAACGCGAACCGCTGAACCAGGACCTTGACTGGAGTCGCCAAGCGCAGGACCGAACCCTTGCGCTGCTTCACGTTTTACTCCCCCGCTTCTACCGTCCAATGGGGACGGCCTCATTCAGTGGCTCAATACATGCTGATGAGAACGTTTTTCAGCGTTTTCATCTGTTCCAAACAGCGTCCCGTGCCGAGCGCCACGCAAGACAGCGCGTCTTCGGCGATCGACACCGGCAAACCGGTGGCGTGCCGCAGCACGAAATCGAGATTGCCCAGCAGCGCGCCGCCGCCGGTGAGCACGATACCCTTGTCGACGATATCCGCCGCCAATTCGGGCGCGGTGTGCTCGAGGGCGACTTTGACCGCTTCGATGATGGCGCCGACCGGTTCCGACAGGCTTTCGGCAATCTGGCGCTGGCTGATGACCAATTCCTTCGGCACGCCGTTCATTAGATCCCGGCCCTTGATCTCCATCACCTTGCCTTCGCCGTCTTCCGGGGGGCAAGCCGTGCCGATTTCCTTTTTGATGCGCTCCGCGCTGCTTTCGCCGACGAGAAGGTTATGGTGGCGGCGGATATAGGCGATGATTGCTTCATCCATCTTGTCGCCGCCGACACGGACCGAGCGCGAATAGACAATGCCGCCGAGCGACAGGACCGCAACTTCCGTGGTGCCGCCGCCAACGTCGACCACCATCGAGCCGGTGGGTTCGGTGACCGGAAGCCCGGCACCAATTGCCGCCGCCATCGGCTCTTCAATGAGATAAACGCGCCGGGCCCCCGCCGCTTCCGCCGATTCGACGATGGCGCGGCGCTCGACCGCGGTCGATCCGGATGGCACGCAAACGATGACTTGGGGGCTGGCGAAGGTGCGGCGGTTGTGAACCTTGCGGATGAAATGCTTGATCATTTCTTCCGCGACTTCGAAATCGGCGATGACTCCATCACGCAAAGGACGAATCGCCTGGATGTTGCCGGGGGTCCGGCCCAGCATCATCTTCGCTTCATCGCCGACGGCCAGCACTTGCTTTTTGCCTTTGACTTCGGCAATCGCAACCACCGACGGCTCGTTCAGCACGATGCCGCGGCCCTTCACGTAAACCAGGGTATTGGCGGTGCCGAGGTCTATCGCCATGTCGGCCGACAGCATGCCAAGCAATCTCGAAAACATCCGGGGTTACCTCACACGCTGAAATCGGTCCGCGGGAAAAGGGATGCCCCCACGGCCGCAGGAACGCAGGGGGGCATTTTTTGTGACGATTCGGATCATGCGGAAAGTGCCGCGGCCGGAGCCGTTTTTTCGCGTTTCAGCATGAGTTTGTTCAGCGCATTGACATAGGCGCGGGCGGAACCGACCAGCGTGTCGATATCCGCACCCTGGCCATTGACGGTGCGCCCGTTTTCTTCGAGGCGGACGGTCACCTCGGCTTGGGCGTCGGTGCCTTGGGTCACGGCGTGAACCTGATAGAGCTGCAAATTCACCTCGTGGGGGAACAGTTGCTTGATCGCGTTGAAGGTGGCGTCGACGGGTCCGCGGCCGGTCGCCGAGGTCGAGACCTCCTTGCCGTCGATTTCGAGAAGTCAGATCCGCGCGTTGCGGGCCTTGGGAGCCGCACACCACGCCGAGCGAAACGAATTTGATCCGCGCATTGTCGCGCACCACTTCGTCGTCCACCAGAGCGACGATGTCTTCGTCGAAAACTTCCTTCTTCTTGTCGGCCAGGTCCTTGAACCGGCGGAAGGCGTCTTCGGCGTCGGTGTCGTTCAACCGGTAGCCGAGCTCGGTCAGCTTCTCGTTGAAGGCGTGACGCCCGGAATGCTTGCCGAGCACGATCTTCGACTGGGTCAAGCCGACGGATTCCGGGGTCATGATTTCATAGGTCCCGGCATGCTTCAGCATGCCGTCCTGATGAATCCCGGATTCGTGGGCAAAGGCGTTGGCGCCGACGATCGCCTTATTGGGCTGAACGACGAAACCGGTGACCGAGGACACCAGATGCGACGCCCGCATAATCATCTCGCTTTTGACGCCGGTGTAATAGGGCATGAGATCGTGGCGGGTCTTGACCGCCATCACGATTTCTTCCATCGCCGCATTGCCGGCGCGCTCGCCAAGGCCGTTGATGGTGCATTCGATTTGCCGCGCGCCCTGTTGCACCGCGGCCAGGGAATTGGCCACCGCCAAGCCGAGGTCGTTGTGGCAGTGAACCGAAATCTGCGCCTTGTCGATATTCGGCACGCGGCGGAACAGCATGGCGATCAACTCGGCGAATTCCGACGGGATCGAATAGCCGACGGTATCGGGAATGTTGATCGTGGTGGCACCAGAGTTGATCGCGATCTCGACGCAGCGGCAGAGAAAATCATGATCGGTGCGCGAGCCGTCTTCGGCGCTCCATTCCACGTCGTCGGTGAAGCGGCGCGCCAGGGTAACGCTGTCATGAATCGCTTCCAGCACCGAATTCGGACCCATCTTCAGCTTGTACTGCATGTGAAGAGGGCTGGTCGAAATGAAGGTATGGATGCGCTTGCGCTCGGCGGGAGCCAAAGCCTCGGCCGCGCGTTCGATGTCCTTGGGGACCGCGCGGGCCAGGCCGCAGACGATCGAATTCTTGACCTCTTTGGCAACGCCGCGCACCGCCTCGAAATCGCCGTTGGAGGCGATGGGGAAGCCGGCTTCGATGACGTCGACACCCATTTCCTCGAGGACGGCGGCAATCCGCAGCTTTTCCTCCAAAGTCATGGAAGCGCCGGGCGACTGCTCGCCGTCGCGCAGGGTGGTGTCGAAAATAATGACTCGGTTACGGTCGGTTGTGTTGCTCATGGTCCGATATCCTTTGTCCGCGGGTTGCACCTAACTCGAAGCAGGACCTGAACCGGCACCAGAAATGGCACGGGTTCAGGCGCGGCTAAGTCGGAGCAACGCCTGACGGCAAAGGGGGAGCGCAAAAGTGAACGACAAATCAATGGGATGGCGGCCTGAAAAGGCATCCGCCGCGGCTTTGCCGGCCGGACTGCCCTCCTTCCCCCAACTCTGTGTCACCTGATCCATCCCACTCTCAACTTTATCCGGTCAAACGCGCCCGGAACTCGGGCCTCAATTCACGGCGCTCGCTGCCGATCCTGAAGACCAATGGTTAAAATGGCTTCGGCGGCTTAACAAAACGTGAACATAGGCACCCAAGTCCGCGTTTTCCCGTCTTTTTTCTCGTTAACCGTATCATTACTTTGTTTTGGCCCCGGACCGCAACGCTTTTGTCCGCGAAACTCGCGGAGAACAAGCCAAATCCGGGGGTTGCGCGGCGCTCCCGCGACGCGGCGCGGTCATCGCGTCCGAAACGCTATTCGGAGCTAATTTTTGGTTTTATCCACAAGCCGGTGGGCCGAGATCCAGGGCATCATCGCGCGCAATTTTTCGCCGACTTGCTCGATTTGATGTTCCGCCGCCCGGCGGCGCATCGCTTTGAAGCTCACCTGGCCGCTTTTGTTTTCGAGCACCCATTCCTTGGCGAAGCGTCCGCTCTGAATCTCGTCGAGAACGCGCTTCATTTCCTTTTTCGTCTCTTCGGTGACGATGCGCGGACCGCGGGTGAGATCGCCGTACTCCGCCGTATTCGAAATCGAATAGCGCATGTTGGCGATTCCGCCTTCATAGATCAGATCGACGATCAGTTTCACTTCGTGCAGACATTCGAAATAGGCCATCTCGGGGGCGTATCCCGCTTCGACGAGCGTTTCGTAGCCGGCCATGATCAGCGATGTAAGCCCGCCGCACAAAACCGTTTGCTCGCCGAACAAATCGGTTTCGCATTCCTCGCGGAAATTGGTTTCGATGATTCCGGCGCGGCCGCCGCCGATCGCCGACGCATAAGATAGGCCCAATTCATGGGCATTACTCGACGCATTCTGCGCGATCGCGAGCAGGCACGGAACACCACCGCCGGCTTGATATTGGGCGCGCACGGTATGGCCGGGACCTTTCGGTGCGATCATGAACACGTCGAGATCGGGCCGCGGCTCGATCAAGCGGAAATGAATCGCAAAGCCGTGGGCAAAAGCCAGCGCCGCGCCCTTCTTCAGATTGTCGCGAAGCTCGTCCTTGTAGAGATCGGCCTGCAATTCATCCGGGGCCAGAACCATAACGACGTCCGCGTATTTCGCGGCCTCGGACGGCGTCATGACCTTGAAGCCCACGGCTTTCGCTTTGGCGACACTCGCCGATTCCGGCCGCAGCGCCACCACCACTTCCTTGACGCCGGAATCCTTCAAGTTATTGGCGTGGGCGTGGCCCTGGCTGCCATAGCCGACGATGGCAATTTTCTTGGCCTTCACCAGGTTAAGGTCGGCGTCGCGATCGTAATAAACCCGCATGGGAGTACCCTTTCCGGCTTAACTCGAAGTGTTTGAAGTGTTTTACGGACCTGTTTTGGCGGCCCGATACCTACAGGGCCTTCGCGCCCCGCGCAATAGCAACGACGCCGGTCCGGGACGCGTCGACCAGGCCCAGCGGTTGCATCAAATTGATGAAGGCATCGAGCTTTTCGGTCGATCCGGTCATTTCGAAAACGAAGGATTCGATCGTCGAATCAACGACCCGCGCCCGGAACACATCGGCGATCCGAAGCAACTCGACGCGCTTTTCCCCGGTCCCCGATACCTTGATCAGCGCCAGCTCGCGCTCGACGAACGGCCCCTCTTCGGTCAGGTCGGAAACCTTGCGCACCGGAACGACGCGCCCCAACTGCGCCTTGATCTGCTCGATCACCATCGGCGTGCCGGAGGTGACAACGGTGATCCGCGACAGATTCTCGGCGCGGTCCACCTCGGCCACCGTCAGGCTTTCGATGTTGTAGCCGCGCCCCGAAAATAGCCCGATGACGCGCGCCAAGACGCCCGGTTCGTTATCGACCAGAATGGCGATGATGTGTTTCTCGGTCTCAGGTGGCGCAGTCATCTGACGCTCTTTTTGTGCATGGATATTTGGTTGCGTGATCTCGGGACGATTCGACGGGGCGATTAAACCAGAACCATGCCCTCTTCCGAGACTTGCTGCTGCGCCTTGTCGTTCGGACCGAGCAGCATTTCATTGTGCGGCGCGCCCGACGGAATCATTGGGAAGCAATTTTCCATCGTGTCGACCACGATATCGGCGACCACCGGTCTTTTGACCGCGATCATCTCCCGGATCACGTCATCCAGCTGATCGGGTTTCTCCGCGCGCAAGCCGACGGCGCCGAAGGCTTCGGCGAGTTTCACAAAATCGGGGAGCGCATCCATATAGGATTCCGAATAGCGGCTGCCGTGCAGTAATTCCTGCCACTGGCGCACCATGCCCATATACTTGTTGTTAACGATGAACACCTTGACCGGCAGGCGGTATTGCACCGCCGTCGAGAGTTCCTGGATGTTCATCAGAAACGACGCTTCGCCGGCAACGTCGATCACTAGCTCATCGGGATGCGCCAATTGCGCGCCGATGGCGGCGGGAAATCCGAAGCCCATTGTCCCAAGGCCGCCGGAAGTGATCCACCGATTAGGCTTGTCGAAGTGGAGATATTGCGCTGCCCACATCTGATGCTGGCCGACTTCGGTGGTGATGTAGGTTTCGCGGTCCTTGATCTGCTCATAAAGCCGCTCGATCGCGTATTGCGGCTTAATCACGTCGCCGGTTTGGGTGTAGTGCAGACAATCCCGTGCCCGCCAGCCGTCGATTTTCTTCCACCACGCGGCCAGCGCCTTTTCGTCGGGCTTCGCCCGGCGCGCTTTCCAAACCGAGATCATGTCTTCGAGAACGTTGGCGACGTCGCCGATGATGGCGACATCGGCGCGCACGGTCTTGTTGATCGAAGACGGGTCGATATCGACGTGAATTTTTTTCGAGTTCGGCGAGAAATGGGTGAGCTTGCCCGTGACGCGATCGTCGAATCTTGCGCCGATCGCGATCATCACGTCGCAATCATGCATCGCCAGATTGGCCTCATAGGTCCCATGCATGCCGAGCATGCCGAGGAATTGTTTGTCGCTGGCCGGGAAAGAGCCAAGGCCCATCAGGGTGTTGGTGCAGGGATATCCGGTCATCCGCACCAATTCGGTCAGCAATTCCGAAGCTCGAGGCCCTGAATTCACCACGCCGCCGCCGCAATAAAAGATCGGGTGCTTGGCGGCGGCCATCAGCGAGACCGCTTCTTCGACCAGCCGCGGCTCGGCTTTGACGCGGGGGCGATAGCTGCGATGCCCCTCGACCTTCTCCTGATAAGTGCCGGGAGCCATCAGCACGTCTTTCGGAAGGTCGACCACCACCGGTCCCGGCCGTCCCGTGCGGGCGATGTAAAACGCCTCGTGGACGATCCGCGCCAGGTCGTTGACGTTCTTCACCAGATAGCTGTGCTTGGTGCAGGGCCGGGTAATTCCCATGGTATCGGCTTCTTGGAACGCATCATTGCCGATCAGGTGGGTGGGCACTTGCCCGGTTAAACAAACCAAGGGCGTTGAATCCATCATCGCGTCGGTCAGGCCGGTCACGATATTGGTGGCCCCCGGGCCGGAGGTCACCAGCACCACGCCGGGCCTGCCGGTCGAGCGTGCATAACCTTCGGCGGCATGCACCGCACCCTGTTCGTGACGGACGAGGATGTGCCGCAGCGCATTCTGCTTGAACAGCGCATCGTAAATCGGCAGTACCGCACCGCCGGGATAGCCGAACACCATGTCGACGCCCTGATCGACCAGGGCTTTGATCAGCAATTCCGCTCCGGTCATGGTGGCGGCGGTCGTGGCGGCGGCCCCAATTTTTGTAGAGGGAGGTGCGGCGTCCATGTTCAGTCGTCCTCTTTCCTGCAAACGCTCTGCTGCAAACGCACAAAAGCCCTCGAGCCTTTGGGCCCGAAAGCCGGAATGCCCGAATTCCCTTGGTTTTCGAGCGAAACTAGACGCTCAGGCGCCGAGGGTCAACAAGAATGGCGAATAAACGAAAAGATTTCCCGTTCAAGACTTTCCGAAAATTGCGCAGAGAAGCGCCGAGCCTCGGGAAGCTGATGCCGGAACCAGGTGACTTGGCGCTTGGCGTAATTCCGGCTGGATTGCTTGGCTTTGATTATCGCCTCGGCCACGCTCATCTCCCCTTTTAGATGTGAAATCAATTCCTTAAGCCCTACCGCGTTCATCGCCGGCAGGCTCGGATCGAGGTTAAGGGCGAGGATCTTTCGGGCTTCGTCCAGGGCGCCCTGGTCCGTCATCCGATCGAAGCGGCGTTCGATCGCCGCATAGAGCGTCTCCCGCGGCGGGTCAAAGAGGAGGACCGCAAATCGGAACGGCGGCGGTTCATCGCCGGACTCTTGCTGCCAAACGCGCAAGGGTTTTCCTGTGGCAACGGCGACTTCAAAGGCGCGGATCAAACGCTGCTTGTCCCGCGGCATGTCGCTCATCCCAGGATCGAGCCTTGCCAGTTCCGCCTGGAATTTCTCCAGGCCCAGCCGCTCGTAGAGGGCCGTCGATTCGCCGCGAATTTCCGGCGGCACGGGCGGAATGGACGAAAGGCCCGACATGAGGGCTTTGAGATAAAGCCCGGTCCCGCCCACCAGGATCGGCAGCCTTCCGTCGTCGCTCGCCGAATTCATTTCCGCCAAGGCCAAGTCGCGCCAGCGTCCGGCCGAGCACGGATTGCTCGCCGCCAGCGCGCCGAAGAGCCGATGGGGCACTCGCGCTAATTGTTCCGGCCCCGGCCGGTCAGTCAGGATCGACAATTCCCGATAGAGCTGCTGCGCATCGGCATTGACGATCGTACCGTTGAATTCCGTTGCCAGCGCCAACGCGCAAGCCGTCTTGCCGCTGGCCGTCGGCCCGGCGATGATTACCGCCGGTTTCAATGCCGCCATTTTCCACGTGTCCTACAAGATTCTCCGATGCGCTATGTTCTGACTTCTGATTGCCGATCCGGCGCGGCCCCTCCTCGATCCTAGCATCGCCGCCAAGGTTGCGGAGGCATTGCGTTCCGCCGGTTACGACACGGCCACGCCCGATTTCCTGGCGCCGGGGATTGCTTGCGATATCCCGTTCACGGGAACCGATCCGAAAAAGGCCGATACGGCGGCGCGGCAGGCGATCGGCGCCGCACCATTCGATATCGCCGTCCAGCCGCAACAGGGGCGAAAGAAAAAATTGCTCGCCTCCGACATGGATGCAACCCTCATCGAAAACGAGATCGTGGACGAGATTGCCGCGGTCGCCGGCTTGCGCGAGCACATCGCGCCGATCACCGCACGGTCGGTGGCGGGCGAGATCGATTTTCAAACCTCGCTCCAGGAACGCGTGGCGCTGCTGAAAGGATTGCCTAAGGCGCGCTATCTCGATGCGAAGAGGGCAATCCGATTCGTGCCGGGCGGCCAAAGCTTGATCGCCACCATGCGGGCCAACGGCGCCCATACCCTGATCGCTTCCGGCGGCTTTCGCGCCTTCACATCTTATGTGCGCGATGCGCTCGGCATGGACGAGGACGCCGCCAACGATGTGGAAATTACCGGCGGTATCCTCACCGGGAAACTCGTTCCGCCCGTTATCGGGCGCGAGCAGAAAGCCGAGATTTTGCGCAATACCGCTTCGCGATTGGGTTTGGCGATTTCCGAAACCCTGGCGGTCGGCGATGGCGCCAACGATGCGGCGATGGTCGCCGCATCGGGCTTGGGAGTCGCCTTCCGCGGCAAGCCGGCCCTGAAAAAAGCAGCGGCCGCCGCCATCGATCATGGCGATCTGACAGCACTCCTGTACCTTCAGGGATACCGGGCGGAGGAAATCCAGCGCTGAGCCGGCAATCCCATCAGCCTTCGATGACCTTGAGGGGAATGAACGACAAATTCCCCTGCCGCTCGATCAAGAGCAGCACGGATTTGCGGCCGCCCTTCTTGGCGGAATCCACCTTTTCCTGAATCTCCTTCGGATTCGCCACCTCTTCCTGGCTGACCTCGAGAATCACGTCGCCGGCTTTCAATCCCTTGTCGGCGGCGTCGGTCGACGCCGTCACGTCGGTGATGACCACACCCTTGACGCCTTCGGGGATGCTGAATTGCTGGCGCAATTCCGGGGTCAGTTCCGAGAGCTTGAGGCCGAGCATCTCGGCGCCGGCGGGCGTTGTCGCCAGGGTCTGGCTCTTTTCCTTGGCCTTTTCATCCTCCGACGCTGCTTCTTCGTATTTCTCGAGCTCGCCGACCATGATTTCGAGCGGCATTTCCTTTTCGTTGCGCCAGACCACGACCTTTATCTTTTTGCCGACGGGAGCGTTGGCGACGATTTTCTGAAGCCGGCGGAAATCAGGAATGTCCTGACCGTCGAAATTCAAAACGATGTCGCCGGCCTGCATGCCGCCTTGGGCCGCGGGCTCGCCCTCGTTGACCTTGGCAATGAGGGCGCCGCGCACTTTGTCGAGGCCGAGTGTTTCGGCGATTTCCGCATTCACCGCCTGAATGCGCACACCCAGCCAGCCGCGGCGCGTATGCCCGAATTCGCGGAGTTGGTCGATCACCGGCTTGGCAAGTGCGGACGGGATGGCGAAGCCGAGGCCGACACTTCCGCCCGAGGGCGAAAAGATCGCCGTGTTGATGCCGATCACCTCACCGTCCATGTTGAACATCGGACCGCCGGAATTGCCGCGGTTGATCGGCGCGTCGGTCTGAATGAAATCGTCGTAAGGGCCGATATTGATGTCGCGATGATGGGCCGAAACGATGCCGGCGGTCACCGAACCGCCCAAGCCGAACGGATTGCCGATGGCGATAATCCAATCGCCGACCCGCGCGTTGTCCGAATTGCCGAATTTGACCGAAGCCAGCGGATGATCGGCCTTGACCTTCAGAATCGCCACGTCGGTCTTGGTGTCGCGTCCGACGATCGTGGCCTTCAACGGCGTGTTGTCCTGGAGGATGACGGTGATTTCGTCGGCGTCGGCGATCACGTGGTTGTTGGTGACGACGAGCCCCGACGGATCGATGATGAAACCCGAGCCGAGCGACGTGATCTTCCGCGGCGGCGCATCGGGGCGCATCTGCCGTTCCATGAAATCCTTGAAGAATTCGTCGAAGGGAGATCCCGGCGGGAATTGCGGGATCTCCGGAGCGTTCTGCGCGGCGCTTTCCTTGATCGTCTGGGTGGTCGAGATATTGACGACCGCCGGCAGCAACCGCTCCGCCAAATCGGCAAAACTGTCGGGCGCACCCCGCGCCCAAGCCGCACCCTGCCATGACAAGATCATCAAGGCCGCGGCGAATACGGCGAAACCGAAACGCGGTCGGCTCAATCGCAGGGGAATGGATCGTAGGGGGGTCACACGCATTGGCTGGGCCGATGCCGTCTCACGAATTGCGCAAATCACCGATTATCTCCACACACAAAGGCCGGGGGGCCGGGGTCTCCGCAGGCCGCCCGTCCCGTGGCTCCTGCCGCTACCCGGAATCCCAGAAAATTGCATTAATTGCATTATAGGCGATGCTTCCGTCCTAGGCGATGCCTCAGCGCTTCCTGCTTTTGGCTCTGCGTTTCGCCGCCCGCCTTTCAGCGGCAGTACAAGTACATATGCTAAGGGACATAGGCCGTGAATGGCGGAGGTCAAGTCGCCTGACGCCGAAGCCACCACACCAATAAGACCCCGGTGGTGGCGGCCGCCAGCCCGGCCGCCCGGAAAAGCGGCGTCGGAACCGACTTCGCTTGCTCCATCAACCGCTTCATCGCCTCCGGCATCAGCGCGTAGAGCGAGCCTTCGATCACCAGCACCAGCCCGATTGCGGTAAGGAAATCCTTCATTCGGGTGAATCCAGTCAGGCCAATTCCGGCTAACGCGCCGGGACGGCGCGCAACGGAGTGGAATGCCCCGGTCTCGACCACAATGGGGATTGGACGGCCTCGCCGATCACTTGCCGGATCCGGTCTTGCCCGGGATGTCCTTCAAGTACTTCAGGAACTCCGAATCCGGAGACAGCACCATGGTGGTGTTCTCGCCAGTGCCCAGGGCTTCGCGATAGGCCTGCATGGTCCGGTAGAAGGCGAAGAAGTCGGGGTCTTTGCCGAACGCATCCGCATAGATTCGCACCGAGTTCCGATTCGCCTTCACCGCGAGTGATTTGGGATTGGCGCTGCGCTTCCGCGAGAAGAACCACTTTGTCGCGGTCGGCCTTGGCGCGGATGCGCTGCGCTTCTTCCGCACCTTCCGCCCGGTACTGCTTGGCCTGCCGCTGACGCTCGCTTTGCATGCGGGCGAAGATCGCCTGGCTATTGGCTTCCGGCAGATCGGCCCGGCGGACCCGCACATCCACCACGTCGATTCCGAATCCCATGGCTTCGGCGTTCACCTGCCGGCGGATTTCTTCCATGATCTGCGCGCGTTGCGCCGACAGGATGGCGCTTAAGGTCACGTTGCCGATAACGCGCCGCAAGGCGCCGTTCACCAAAGCGCCGAGACGGGCGCGCACGCCAAGCTCGTTGGTCACGGTCTGATAATATTTCAGCGGATCGACGATCCGGAATCGCGTATAGGCATCGACGACCAGGCGTTTTTGATCCGACGCAATGACTTCTTCGGCCGGAGGATCGTAGTCGAGCACGCGCCGGTCGAAATATTCGACATCCTGAATGACCGGGATCTTGAAATTCAGACCGGCCTCGCGGACCGGCGGCTGCACCTTGCCGAATTGAAGCACCAAGGCCTGTTCGTTCTGGTTGACGTTGAAGAACGATCCGTAGCCGATGAAGATCGCCAGCGCGATGAGCAGTCCCGAGACTAGCCATGATTGACGCATCATGGTGCGCTCCCTTGGCTGTCCGGTGACGTCGTATCGGAGACCGGTGGAGAGATGATCGGGACCGGCGGCGATGAGTTGCCGTCCGTCGAACTCGCATGCCCGCTCCTCAGTTCTGGAAGCGGGAGATAGGGCAGGACGCCGGCGGACGACGCGCTGCGGTCGATGATGACCTTGTTCGTATTCTTGAGGACCACTTCGAGCGTTTCGATATACATACGCCGCATCGTGACGTCCTTGGCGCGCTCATAGGCTTCTTCGACCGACAGAAACCGCTTGGTGTCGCCATCGGCGCGCGCCACGATTTCGTTTTTGTACGCTTCGGCCTGCTGGACCATTTGCGCCGCTTCGCCGCGGGCGCGGGGAATGATGTCGTTGGTGTAACCATCGGCTTCGTTGCGCAGACGTTCCTGATCGGCAAGGGCCCGCTGAACGTCGCGGAAGGCGTCGATGACGGGTCCGGGCGGATCGACCTTTTGCAACTGCACCTGGGTGATCTGGATTCCGGCATTGTAGCGATCGAGGATTTGCTGCAGAAGATCCCTCGTATCCTGTTCGATCTTGCCGCGGCCTTCGGCCAGCGCCTGCGCAATCGGCGTCCTGCCGATGACTTCCCGCATGGCGCTTTCCGCCGCGGCCTTCACCGTCGTTTCGGGCGCCCGAATGTTGAACAGGAAAGCCTTCGCATCCTTGATCAGCCAAAACACCGTGAAATTGATATCGACGATATTCTCGTCGCCGGTCAGCATCAGGCTTTCTTCGGGAACTTGCCGCTGGCCCGGCCCATGCGCGGCAAGACCCGCGGATTGGTAGCCAATTTCGATCCGGTTGACGACGGTGACCTTCGGCGTGAAGACCGCCTCGATCGGCGCCGGCCAATGATAATGAAGTCCGTTTGCGGTGGTGCGGTCATAGGCACCGAAGCGCAGCACCACGCCTTGCTCGTCGGGTTGAACGCGGTAGAAGCCGGTGGCGAGCCAGCCGGCGGCAATGAGAAGGATGGCGAAAAGCACGCCGCGGCCGCCGCCCCAGCCCGCCGGGAAAATCTGACGGAAGCGATCCTGGCCACCTTTGAGAAAATCTTCGAGATTCGGGGCCTTCGGCCCGCGCGGCGGACCGCCCCAAGGCCCCTGCCCGCCTCCACTGGTCCAAGGCATTTGGCCTAATCTCCTTCTTCGGACCGGATGCTTTGGGCCGAATTGATTGATTGAGAAGGGTTTCCGTCGGCCGGCCTTTGCATTCGGGCCGCGACCGCCTTATATGACAGCGAAACGGGGAACGCAATCAAGCCGTCCTCTCCGAGGCGGTCGAAGCGGGGATACGCGCGATGGCCAAAGCCGCCGACCAAGTGACCGAACAGCAGATTCTCGAGGCACTCCGCGCCGTGCGCGACCCCGATCGCGGCGGCGACATCGTTTCGCTCGGCATGGTCAGCGGCCTCATCGTCAAGGACGGCAATGTGGGCTTTACCCTCGAAGTTGATCCGCAGCGGGGCGCAAAGCTCGAGCCGCTGCGCAAGGCTGCGGAAAAAGCCGTCGAATCCCTGCCCCATGTCCTGTCGGCAACGGCCGTGATGACGTCTGAAACACGCCCCCGCGGGGCTACGGGTGAAACACGCCCCCGCGGGGCTACGGGTGAAACACGCCCCCGCGGGGCTACGGGCGAATCGTGGCAACGCGGTCCCGCCGGCCGCGCACAGCCTGTTGCAGTGGGACACGATCACGCCCATCACGGGCATGCGCATCCTGGCCCGGCCCAGGGTGCACCGACAGCGGGAGCCCCGGCGCAAGGACGTCCGGCGGGGCTCGCGATCTCGGGCATCCGTTCCATCGTCGCGGTGGCGTCGGCCAAGGGCGGCGTCGGCAAATCGACGACCGCGGTCAATCTGGCCCTGGCGCTTTCCCAGAAGGGTCTCAAAGTCGGCTTGCTCGATTCCGACATTTACGGCCCGTCGATTCCGCGCATGATCGGCGTCACCGGGAAACCCCATACGAATGACGGCAAGAAGCTGGTGCCGATGGAAAATTACGGCATCAAATGCATGTCGATGGGATTCCTCGTCCCCGAAGATACGCCGATGATCTGGCGCGGGCCGATGGTGATGAGCGCCATCGAACAAATGCTGCGCGATGTCGAATGGGGCGAGCTCGACGTCATGATCGTCGACCTGCCGCCCGGCACCGGCGATGCCCAGCTCACCATGGCCCAGCGTGTCCCCCTGACCGGTGCGGTGATCGTTTCGACGCCGCAAGACATTGCGCTGCTGGATGTGCGCAAAGGCATCAACATGTTCCGCAAGGTGGACGTGCCGGTGCTCGGCATCATCGAGAACATGAGTTATTTCGTATGCCCCCATTGCCAGGAAGTGACCGAAATTTTCAGCCACGGCGGGGCCCAGCGCGAGGCCGCTAAATTCGAGACCGATTTCCTCGGCGAAATCCCGCTCGACATGGCGATCCGGGAAACCTCGGACGAAGGCCGGCCGATCGTGGTATCGCAGCCGGACTCGCCCCATTCCGCCGCCTATCGCGCCATCGCCGACAAGGTTTGGGACCGGGCGCAGGCCATTCTCGGCCTTCAGGAAAAGAAGGTGCCCCGCATCGTCATGCAGTGACGCGGGCGGCCGGACGATCAAGGCCTGACCGTTTCGAAGATGAAATTGTCGGCAAGGCTGCGCGCCTTCTCGGCCTCGCCTTCGCTGCGCACCGTATAAGCGACGAGCTTGGCCCCCAGTGCCCGCCGCAGCGATACCGCCGCATAGGGAAGTGCGGCGAGATCGTACAAAAGAAAATCCGGGCGGCTGATGAAATTGAGCAGGAAATTGCGCTGAAGCATTCGCCGCCAGCCGGGCAAATCGGATTCGGTAAAACTGCACGACGTCTGGCCGCGCACGAAATGCGGCGCATAACGGCGAAACCAAGCCAGCGAGAATGGATTGAAGGAGACCAGCGCTACATCCCCGCGATAGCCGGCGAGTTTCGCCAGAATCAAATTCTCGAACGCACCCGCGCGCGCCTTATTTTTGATTTCGAGCATAACCGGCACGCGTCCCCCCACCAGCGCCAGGACTTCCTCCAATAAGGGAATCGTCTCGCCCGTTCCCGACAGCCGGAATCGCTTGAGGGCAGCCGGCGTCATTTGCCGGAGATCGCCGTTGCGCCCGGTCATCCGCGCCAAATCGAAATCGTGAAATACCGCAATGCCGCCGGCGATCCGCTGCAAATCCAATTCCATCGCATAGCCGGCATCGATGGCGGCACGAATCGCGGCGAGGGAATTTTCCGGAATGCCGCGCGCGGCATCGAACAAGCCGCGGTGGGCGATGGGGCGCGCGGTGATCCAGCTGGGCAATTTCATGAGCTTATGACACCATGAATCGGGCGGTCTTGTGACCCTGATCGCCGGGCGATAAAGTGTTCATTGCCATCACATATCCCCCGGCCACAAATCCTAAGGGAGGAACCCGATGAAACGCCTCGCTGGCCCCATCCTGGCCCTCCTCGCCATGCCATTTTTGACCGCGGCCGTCATCCTGCCGGAATGGCAGCAGCAATTGGAGTCCCAACTCAAAAAGGAACAGAGCTGCGACGTCATCGGCCTCTCGAGCGTGGAGCTTCGCCTGATCAACGGAAAGCAGAGCGTTTCGGCGCGGGCCCATTGCTCGGACAAGCGCAGTTTCGACGTCACCCGGGACGATCCCGGCCAGCCTTATAAAATTGTCGAGTGTTCGACCAACGCTTGTTAGGGACGTATGACGTCAAGCGCGATTACCGGTTGAACAAGCGCTTGAGATTTTCCGCCCCCGGCCCGATCAGCGATTCGATGCGCCGCTTGACCTCTTCAAGACTCGCGGAACGGGTTTCGAACTGGCTCAACCACTCGATGCGGCAGCGCGCTTTTCCATTGTCGAGGACGCGCAACGTCGAGCGATACCAATCGACCTTCAGCGGCCCTTCCATGAATTCATAGGTATAGAATCGTTCCGAATCGCTGTGCTCGACCAATCGGTTGAGAATGATCGTGCCGTCGTGAAGCCGGATCCGCCGCACGACGGCGCCGCTCGATTCTTTCGAGCCCGCTTCTTTTTCCAAAGTGCATTCGGCGACCAAGGAATGCCAGCGCGGCAGGGAATCGAAGGGACCGATCAGATCCCAAACCTCTTGCCCCGGCGCATTCAGGTCGAAGACATGCGCGATACTCCCCGCACTTGCTCCCACCGTCACGCTATTGGCGCCGGATGTCGAACTCACGATCTTGGTTATTTTAATCATCCGCCGTTTCCGCACGGCCGAGGACGACCATCAGCTCCCGCCATTCCCGTGCCGAAAGTTTGCTCGATTCTTCCGTCACCTTTTCGCCGTCGAGCAGCCGGTTCAGAACGTCCAAAGCGCCCTTCGATAGAAACGCGCCTTCCTTCCGGTATTCGATGAAGGCCTCAAAGGTCAGCGGCACCCAGCGCTTCAGCACGTCGATCATGATTTCCGAATAGGCGCGAATTTCGAACTGGGCGTGAGCGTCGGCGCGCAGACTCAGAAAATGCATGAAATTGTGGAGGTCGATTTTCCAATACCATTGCGTATAAGTATTGAGCGTCAGATTCATCCGGGCAAGCTCTCTCGCCAACCCCTTGCGGGAAGGATCGAGAATATTGCCGGCTTCGTCGGCGTTCAGCATTTCCCGGTAATGGGCGTAGCATTGCTCGGCATCGTCCCGCAGCAATCGCAACACCGACGAAGCTTCCTTTCCTTCCAGAACTTCGCCGCGGCCTTGGCGGTTGGCACTCGACTGCGCGGCCAAAACCGACGCATCGGGAACGTAAAATTCGCGGTCGAGAATTGAATAGCGCGCCGAATATTCGTTCACATTGGCGGTGCGGTGGCGAATCCATTGTCTTGCTACGAAGATCGGCAACTTGATGTGGAACTTGATCTCGCACATTTCAAAGGGTGTGGTGTGGTGGTGACGAATGAGGTAGCGGATCAGCCCGCGATCCTCGCGCACCTTCTTTGTGCCCTTGCCATAGGACACCCGGGCGGCCTGCACAACCGCCGCGTCATCGCCCATATAATCGATCACCCGCAGAAAGCCGTGGTCGAGAACCGGCATCGCCTGATACAGGATTTCTTCGAGTTCCGGAACGGTGGCCCGCCTCGTCTGATGGGCGCTGGTGCGCAATTCCGCGATTTCTTCGGCCTGTTCCGGCGTCACCGTCATCCTGCGTAGTCTCCTGTTTTCGGGTCAATCTACAAGGCCGGTATGAGCCCGGCCAGCGCCGGTTTGAGCGCCGGTTTCGGCATGTCTTCGAGCGCCGATTGAAGCCGCCAAACCGGCTTTCCCGCCGGAATCTCTTTGAAGCCGGCCTCCCAGCCCCCATATTTAAAGGTGCTGGGCAACCAGCTATGGCGATAAATGTCTTGTTTACTACCCGTTGCGGACCCGGGGGCAGTGCCCGGCGCCTCCACCATTTTACGTATCGGCCTAAACAGCCGACTTTTTGGGGGCGACACAGGATCGACGCGCGTGCGAACGGCAAGAACTTCGCTCGGCATGGTTCCGCCGTTATCGGGCCAATTCTAGGTGCGAACGATAATCAACTCGCACTCGCTGCTTAGTCTCTAAGCAAGCGCGGCCCGGGGGGCGCCGGGCAACAGAAGCCCCCCACCTTGCCCACCTTAATTGGCTCCACGCGGCTTCTTGGATCATGGCAAAAGACCTTCTCGGCTACGAGCGCATGCTTCAGGAAGCCTTGCGGGGCGTCGTCCGCGAAGCGCTCTCTAAGGTCGCGGCCTCGGGATTTCCGCCCGGTCATCACTTCTATATTACGTTCCGCAGCGATTACCCCGGGGTTGAGATTCCGGATTTCCTCCGCGCCCAATATCCCCACGAAATGACCATCGTCATTCAATACCAGTATTCGGGGCTCGAAGTTGGCGCGGAGTCGTTTTCGGTGTCGCTCAGCTTCAATAAGATGCCGTGCACCCTCACCGTGCCGTTTGCGTCACTCGTCCGCTTTGCCGACCCGTCCGTCGATTTCGGATTGCAATTGGCGGCCAGCCTCCCGGTGGGTCCGGTCGCTGTGCCGGCAGACGGCGCCAGCAATTCGTCCGCTGCGGGTGGCGATGCGGGCGGAACGCCCAAACCGGCCAGATCCGGCGAATCGAAGTCCCCACCGGGAGCGGCGGCGCCATCCGAAAACGAGGAACCCTCGGCCAAGGTCGTTACCCTCGATTCTTTTAGGAAGTCCTAGCGCGCCTAAGCGCGCATGGCGGGAAGTCCTAGCGCGCCTAAGCGCGCATGGCGGGAAGTCCCAGCGCGCCCGCCGCTGCGTCTTTTCAACCACTCATGGCCGAATCGCTCGGTGCTATGGTAAAAGCCGCAACGGAAGGCGGAGCCATGGCCGACAAAGCAAAGACACGCGCCGAAACCGACAGCATGGGGGCGATCGAAGTCCCCGCCGACCGATATTGGGGCGCCCAGACCCAGCGCAGCCTGGAGAATTTCAAGATCGGCGGCGAGCGCATGCCGGAAGCGTTGATCCGCGCGCTGGCCATCCAAAAGAAAGCGTCCGCGCTCGCCAATATCGATCTGGGCGAGCTCGATCCGAAATTGGGCCGTGCCATCGTCGTCGCCGCCGATGAAGTGATCGCCGGCAAGTTGGCGGACCATTTTCCGCTCGTGGTCTGGCAGACCGGTTCCGGCACGCAGACCAATATGAATCTGAACGAGGTCATCGCCAACCGGGCGACCGAAATCCTCGGCGGCGCGATCGGATCGAAAGCCTTGGTGCATCCGAATGACCACGTGAACCGCGGTCAGTCTTCGAACGATTCCTTTCCGGCGGCGATGCACATCGCCGCGGTATGCGAAACCGCCGATCGCCTGATTCCGGCGCTAAAGAATCTCCACACCGCGCTCGACGCCAAGGTCCGGGAATTTTCCGACATCATCAAAATCGGCCGGACCCATACCCAGGATGCAACGCCGCTGACTCTGGGTCAGGAATTTTCGGGCTACGCGGCGCAGGTCGAGTTCGGAGTGGCGCGGGTTCGCGAGTCGCTCGCCCGTACCTATCCTTTAGCACAGGGGGGCACAGCGGTCGGAACCGGTCTCAATGCCAAGGCCGGATTCGCCGAACTGTTCGCCAAGAAAGTCTCCGAGATTACCGGCCACCCCTTCGCATCCGCAAAAAACAAATTTGAGGCATTGGCGGCGCACGATGCCATCGTCGAAATGTCCGGCGCGCTCAATACGGTCGCGGTTTCCTTGATGAAAATTGCGAATGATATTCGCTTTCTCGCTTCGGGCCCTCGCTGTGGCTTTGGCGAGCTCAGCTTGCCGCAGAACGAACCGGGCTCCTCGATCATGCCGGGCAAGGTCAATCCTACCCAATCCGAGGCCCTGACGATGGTTTGCGCCCAGGTGATGGGCAATCATGTGACCATTTCGATCGCCGGAGCCTCCGGGCATTTCGAACTAAATGTCTTTAAGCCCGTCATGATCTATAATCTACTGCAATCGATCCGGTTGCTCGCCGACGCGGCGCAAAGTTTTGCCGATAATTGCGTCGTCGGCATCGTCGCGAATCGCGAGCGCATTGCGGCCATGGTCAACGCATCTTTGATGCTCGTGACCGCGCTCAATCCGGTGATCGGCTACGATAACGCCGCCAACGTGGCAAAGAAGGCCTATAAAGAAGGCACCACGTTGAAAGAAGCCGCGGTCGGCCTTGGCCTCATGACCGCTGAAGAGTTCGACGAGCGGGTACGGCCCGAGAAAATGATCGGACCGCGCCCGTGACCGCCGCAACCGGAATCGAGGTGGTGCATGGCGGGCGAGAGCCGGAAACGCTCCGTGGTGATTGCGGGCCACAAGACTAGTGTCTCGCTTGAACCCGAATTCTGGGATGCCCTAAAGGAGATCGCGTCAAATCGCGGAATCTCCGTGAACCAGATTGTGCGCGACGTCGACACCAACCACGAAGGGAATCTATCGAGTGCCATCCGCATCTTCGTGCTTCGTCACTATCGCACGCTGGCTGTCGGCAGTGTGACGCCGCGCGGCATCAACGACATCGGCAACAAACAATAATTGCGAAACCTTCGTCACGCCGGCCGCGTCACGCGTGCTGGGCGGCGATTCTATTGTCCGCCCGGCGTTTGGTTCGGCGCCGTTTGATTGGGTTGCGATTGACTTGGCGGCGCTTGTAGAAGCTGTTGCAGCAGCTTGTTGAGGCCCTTCTGCTTTTTCTCCGGCTGAGACTGAGGCGATTGAGTCGGATCGGGCTGACTTTGCTGCGACTGATCCGGTTGCGCCGGCGCTTGTTGTGCGGGAGCCGTTTGCGCCGGAGGCTGAGCCGCGGGTTGCTGAGCGGGTGCAGCGGGAGCCGCCGGCGCAACAGGCGCAGGCTGCGGTTGAACCGGTTGTTGTCCGGGCAGAATCTCGTTCAGCAATTGATCAAGCGGCTTCGCGGGTGCCGTACCAGGAGCGGCGCCGGGCTGAGTTTGTTCGCCGGGTAGCACCTTTTTCAACAGGCTGCCGACGCCGCGCTGCACGAGATAGGCTTCGAGATCCTTGGTTTCGAGTTTGCGCTCGGGCGAATCGAGCGGGCCGCTGACGTGCATGCCGAAGCCCGGCACTTTCGGATGATCGGTCAACGTGAAATCGCCGCGCATATCGATCGTCCACGCCGGCAGGTCGATGGTGCCGGTGATTTTTCCGGCTTCGGCTTCGGCCTGCAGAGCGACGTCGTTGGTGCGGACGACCCCTTTGTCGATCGTGAAGGTCCCCGCAAGTTTGCTGAACTTCGTCTGCCCGCCTGACATCGAGGTGCCGAAGGCCGCCAAGAAATCCATCGCACTGTTCAAATTCTTGAGCCGGTCGCTGATCGCGTTGAGGTCGAAGCCCTGAACCACGCCATCGGTGACTTGCATCGTGCCGTTTCCGGCCAGCGACGACACGAGATCGAACGGGCTTGCTCCCGTCCCGGCCGTCTTCATCCCGAAGTCGAGCTTGCCGCTGGCGATGTCGATATTGCCGGCGGAAAACAGCGCCTCGTGAATATCGGCCTTGCTGATTGTCACATCGCCCGAAAGCTTCGGCGTGGCACCGGCGTCAAGCTGCCCCTTGAGATCGAAGGCCCCCTGGAACATCGCGCCTTTGAGATCGTGAATATCGAGCACGCCGTTCTTAAGCGAGAAAACGAACTCCGGTTTGTCGACGCGATATTTTCCGTAACTGATCGCGGCGCCGGTCAGTTTCACTTCGGCATCGGCAAGTTTCAGCGGGGTGCAATCGAACGGTTCTTTCGACCAATGCTGACCGGGCGGAAGGGCTGGCGACCCCCCGCCGCCAGCCGCAGGCTTGCCGCCGGATGGCGGCACGGTGCCGGCGCCCGGATTCGGCGGCAGAAACAAATCGGCGATGATTTCGCTCGCTTGCAGAGTGGCATCGATAGCGGGCCGCGGTCCGTCAAAACGCGCATGGGCGCCGCCCTGGACGGCCACCGGGCCGATATTGCCCTTGAGATCCGAAAGCTCCGCCGCGGTGGTGTCGCCGCGCAAATGAAGCGAGAGCGAGAGCGCGCCGAGATTTTGAGCAGCCGGACGGTAATCGGGATTGTAGACCCGGATCAGGCTGGCGAAATCGGCGTGCTCGGCATCGAGCGCAATGTCGAAACGCGCGCCCGAATCGGGCAAGCCGGCAGTTCCCTGCGCCGTCAATTTGCCACCAGCGATTTCGAGCGCGGTATCGAAGGAAAACGCATCGAGGGCACCCTTGGCGTTGCCCGAAAACCCGAGCGGTCCGAGGCGCGTGAGAATCGGTGGCGGCTGCCGATTGGCAAGAGTCATGAGCCGCGCCGGATCCTTGACCGTGACCGCGAAGGCGCCGTCGACTGCCGCCTTGTCGCCGAGGCCGCTCAGCACGCCCGAAAGTTTCGCCGAGCCGCCGCCGAAATCGCCGGCGCTCAAATCCCGAGCCGTAAGAACGCCATTCTGCAACGTGCCGTCGAATGCGACGTTCTGAATTTGCATGCCGCGGGCGGTCAGGCTGCCGATTTTCCCCACCACATTCGCGTCGAACGATTTGAGAACCGAGAGACCGCCGCCCGCGCCGTTCCCGGAAGGCGCTGCCGGCGCCGGATTGGATTTCGCCGGAGTTCCCGGCTGGGCGGCGGTTGCGGGCGGCGGCATGTAAGCGTCGAGATCGAGCCGATCGAGAGCGAAGCGCGCGCCCAAAGCCGGCTTGTCCCGCAGGGCTACCACGACCCCGCCGGTCATATGCGACGTATCGAGCGCGAGATCGAGACCCGAAAGCTCGAATTGCTCCGGCGTTCCCTTGATCTTGCCGCTCAGCGCGAATTTATGCAGCCGCTCGGCCGGAACCGAAGACGTATCGATTTTGAGCCAATCGAACATGCCGCGGAGATTGTCCGATAGAACCGCCGCCGATCCGTCGAAAGCCGGCTTGCCCCCGTCGCCGGCAAGCGTTCCCGTCGCCGACAGGCTCGTTCCGCCGGGAAAAGAGGCCGATGCCTGCTGAATTGAAAGCTTTCCGCCGTCGAGTACGGCGCGCAATTTCACGTCGCGGATGAGATCGCGCTGATAAACCGCAGCGCCAATCGACAAATCGAGAGTGGTGGTGATGGTTTTTGGCAGGGCAAAACCGGCGGCGGCCGGTGCGCCAGATGGTGCTGGGGGCGGTGCTGCTCCCGGCTTTTGTATATCGCCGGCACCGGCGTCGTTCTTGGTTTCGGATTTCGCGGCGGTAGCCGAAGCGATCCAAGGATCGAGCTCAAGGCTGGTCATCGCCGCCGTAACGTCGATCCGGAGCGGCGGACCCATGCCAACGGTGATGGCGCCCGATGCCAGGGTATCGCCCAAAGCGAGTTTGAGATCCTTGATCGCGATGGCCTTGGCGGAACCGCTGACATCGCCGGCGGCCGAGAATTTCTGGGCGAGCGGTGCCGGAAAAGCCGGTCTGGCCCTTTGTTGGGCCCCCCATCCAACAAGCGCCGCGACGCGTGAAAGATCCGAACCTTCCGCCGAAATTTTCCCCGTGACCTGACCGTCCGCATTGAGCGCCGCGAGCGATCCACCGAATGAAAGTTTCGCATCGGCATCGGGCAAAGAGATATCGAAGTGCAGAGGAATCGGCGAGGCGGTGAATTCGCCGGTCTCGGCCTTAATCGCCAGCTTGATGCCGTGGCTCACCAAATCGCCATCGACCGAGATCGGTCCGGCCAGCGATTCGGCGGTAATTTCGGTGTTCAGCTTTTCGATACGCTCGGTGGTTCCGCTGGCGTCATCGCGATAAGTCACGGTTCCGTTTTCGATGCTGAAACTTCCGATCTCGATCGCTTCCCCACCGCCAGTTTTCAACTCTGTTGCCGGTTGGGGTATCACCGGGGGCGCCGGTTGGGGTACGGCTTTCGATGCAGCGCCGCCAGCAGGCACTGCACCGGAAGGCGCCAAGTCCCAATTGTGGCGGCCGTCGGCCAAAACTTCGAGGGCGATGACCGGCTCGACGAGGGTGAGGCTTTCGACCTTGATCTTGCCCTGGAGCAACGGAACCAATTCGACCCGGACACCCAGCGATTTCAGGCTCGCCATGATGGGCTCCCGGGCGCCGGGCATGTTGGCCAGCGTCACATTATGCGCCGACAGAGTTGGGGCGGGCAGAATCGACAGGCTAATGTCGCCGCCGATGGCAAGGTCGCGGCCGGTCGCCGCTTTGACCCGTTCCGCGATCTCCGGCTTAAATTTATTCCAATCAACGAAACTTGGGCCGACGAGCGCCGCGGCAAGCAGCAAGACGATGATAGCGGCAAGGCCGATAAGGATTTTACGCACGCAATGACTCCGATTGGCGCCGGGAGGCGGCTGGTGCCGTTCCCCGGTCTTTGAGGGCGCTTGCACACCGCCCCGATTCGGCTAAGCTAAGGCCGAGACGGCTTCCGATCAAACAATTCGGCCCAAATCAGTCATGCTTATGAAGCATCGGTCACGAATGAATTACGGGCGCTGAAGAATTTGATCCAGAAGAATTTGCCTCCGAGGAATTTGAGGGGGCAACTTGAACGAAGGCCCTTTGATCATATCGATGTGACGGCCATGGGCGAGATTATCAATCTCGATCGCTATCGCAAGAACCGGGAGCGCAAAATTCTCGAAGCCCAGGCCACCGAGAATCGTACTCGTTACGGCCGCAGCAAAGACGAACGGGCGCGCGACAAATCCGAAGCCGAGCGCCACCAAGCCGATCTCGACAGCAAAAAACTCGAATAGAGCCCCTAAGAATTAAGAGAACCGGCGGCCGTCGGCTCGAGCGGGATTCCGTCTATTCGTTTTGCGGCTTATTCGTTTTGCGGTTTTTGGGGCGCCGCCTTCATATCCGTGTCCATGATCTGGCGGGCCTTGTAATCGATGCCCTGCGGCGTGTCCTTGATCGTAATGTAATCGCCGCCTTTGTCGTCGAGGATCATCAGCGTGACCGAGCGGAACTGATTCGCATTGCGCCACATGCTGTAGAGCATCATGGCGTTTTTGTAATGGCTGCGCTTATTGTCCATCCACGCCTTGTTGGGCGTGATCTTGGCGGTGCGCAACGCCGGATATTCCACTTTGTGGAACGGGGGCCCGCCATAGGCGTCGGCGATATTTTCGTTGATCGCATCGACGGTCGCGTGAAAATTCTTGAAGGCAGCCTTGCCGGCTTTCACTTCATCGTCGCTGAGGGTCTCGTCCTCCGGCTCCGGGTTTTGCGGCTGACCGACTTTCAGCGGAATTTTGCCGGAATCGTTTGCTTGGGGATCGGCGGCATGGCCGGGTGCGGCCCAGGCCAGGGCAATTCCGGCCGCCAGCGCCGCCAATGGCATCCACAAATTCCGAATCGTCCGTTCTTTCGCCATCGGCGCTTCTCGCTTTTTGGAGCCGCGCGAAGCGGCCCGGTTAGATGATTGCTGATTAGAATATGGTCTTGCGCCGGAATTATGGCGCCGTCAAAACGATTTTCGGCTAGTGACCCTGAACGGGGGATGACGATAACGTCGCCAACCGGCCGAGGCAACGGGTTCAGCCAACCCGGCTTGGGAAGACGGCAAAGCGGGGGTTTTCGTGGTCAAACAAGAATTTACGAGGAGTAAGGGCCTCAAAAAACGGCTGCGCGGCGGCAAACCTGTGCTGTGCTGCCTGGCCAATATGGGCAGCGCGGTCGCGGCCGAAATCCTCGGCCTTTCCGGTTACGGCGCGGTCATGATCGATATGGAGCACGGTCCGGGCGATATCCTGAATACCGTGGGCCAGTTGCGGGCGCTGGCCGGAACCCCGGCCGCCTCCCTGGTTCGGGTCACGGAGAACGCACCGGCACAATTGAAACGCGTGCTCGATGCCGGTCCCGAAGGCGTCATGGTGCCGGCCATTTCGACCGCGCTCGACGCGGCGCGCGCAGTTTCGGCGTGCCGCTATCCGCCCCGGGGAATTCGCGGCGTTGCCCATCCGATCGCCCGCGCCTCGGGCTACGGAACGGATCTTGAGCGCTACATGGCCGAAGGCGAAGAAAACATTCTGGTGATCCTCCAGATCGAAACCCGCCACGGGGTGGCGAACGCCCGCGCGATCTGCGCCACCGAGGGCATCGACATGATTTTTCTCGGTCCCATGGACCTCTCCGCCTCCGCCGGCCATTTCAACGAGCCCGATCATCCGGAAGTCTATAAATTGATCGCCGAGGTCGAAGCGGCGGCCAAAGCCGCGAATATCATGCTCGGCGGGCTGGCCACACCCAAGCGCCCAGCGTCAGCATTGTTCAAGCGCGGCTATCGCCTGGTCATCGACGCCGTCGACATCGGCATGCTGCGCGATCAGGCAAGGAGCAATGTCGAGGCGGTGCGGAAATTCACCGGCAGGAAATAATTTTGCCGAAACCGCCGCCGCCCGGAGTCTCGATCACGAAGACATCGCCGGGATTCATCCGGCAGCTCGCGGTGCCGGGAAGTTCTTCGATAATCCCTCCGGCACGCAGCACGCAATTGCGGCCGGACGCCCCGGCGGCGCCGCCGTCGAGACCGAACGGCACGGTCTTGCGCCTTGTCGACAGGATCGACGCTTCCAGCGGGGCGAGAAACCGTATTTTCCTGAGCACTCCGTCGCCGCCCGGCCATTTGCCTTTTCCGCCAGAACCCGCGCGGATCGAAAACTCCTCGACAAGAACGGGGAACCGGGATTCCAGAACTTCCGGATCGGTCAATCTGGAATTCGTCATATGGGTGTGGACTGCCGTGGCACCGGCAAAACCCGGCCCCGCCCCTGCCCCGCCGCAAATCGTTTCGTAATATTGGAGCCGCGCATCGCCGAAGGTGAAATTGTTCATCGTCCCCTGGCTTGCCGCGAGCGCGCCGACCGCCGCGAACAGCGCATCGGTCACGCATTGCGAGGTTTCCACATTGCCCGCCGCCACCGCCGCCGGAAATTTCGGATTTAGCATCGAGCCTTCCGGCACGATCAGCCGTAGCGGCTTCATGCATCCTTCGTTGAGGGGAATATCGTCGTCGACCAGAGTGCGGAAGACATAAAGCACTGCGGCTTGCGTCACCGCCAGCGGCGCGTTGAGATTATTGTTTCGCTGGGCCGAGGTTCCGGTGAAATCGATGGTCGCTTCGCGGCGTTCGCGATTGGTGCTGATATGGACGTGGATTTCCGAACCGTCATCCATCGGCGCCGTAAACGATCCGTCGCCGATCCGATCAATGACCCGCCGCACAAATTCTTCGGCATTGGCTTGAACGTAGCCCATATAGGCGCGCACGACCTCGAGAGTATAAATCTTTGCCAGCGCCAGGAGTTCGCGGGCGCCCGCGGCATTCGCCGCCAATTGCGCCTTGAGATCGAGAACGTTCTGATCGGGATTGCGGGCGGGCCATTCTCCTGCCCCAAGCGCCGCGCGAAATTCCGATTCGAGGAATTGCCCGGCTTCTGCGATTTTGAGACCGTCCAGTAGGACGCCTTCTTCGGCGATGGTCCGCGATTCCGGCGGCATTGAGCCAGGGGTGATGCCGCCCACATCGGCGTGATGCCCGCGCGACGCCACGAAAAAAAGAATGTCGCGATTATTTTCGTCGAACACCGGCGTCACGACCGTAATATCCGGTAAATGGGTGCCACCGTTATAAGGCGCATTCAACGCAAAAGAATCGCCGGCCCGAATCCGGCCGCTATGTTTACGGACCACGGCGCGCACGCTCTCGCCCATCGAGCCCAAATGAACCGGCACATGGGGCGCATTGGCAATCAGCGCCCCGTCGCGATCGAATATCGCGCAGGAAAAATCCAAGCGCTCCTTGATATTGACCGAATGGGCGGTTTCGGCCAGCGCCGCACCCATCTGTTCGGCGATCGCCATGAAGAAATTATTGAACATCTCGAGCAAGACCGGATCGGCCTGTGTGCCAGCCGCTGTCACGCTCGCGCGCTTTTGGATTCTTGTCAGCAAAAGATGCCCTTGCGGCAACATTTCCGCGCGCCAACCGGGCTCGACAATGATGGTGGAATCGCTTTCGGTGACGATCGCCGGGCCGTCGATCCGGTCTCCCGGCGCCAAATCGTCCCGGGCATAGATTGCGGCCTTATGTTCGGCGCCTTCTGAAAACATCGTTGCCGTTGCGAGCGGCCGAATGCCGCCGCGGCGATTCGCGGCCCCAACTTTAAAAGACAGTTCCTCTGCGCCGCCGCTTTCCGTGACTTCGATTTCGATGGTGGCGGCGATCAACGGCGTATCGGGATCGGTGAAGCCGAAACGCGTGCGATGCGCGACAGCAAAGTCATCCGCCAGAGTTTTTATATTTCGGTAAGCAAGCAGGAGCGCCGTATCGCTGCCCCGGTAGCGGACATGAACCCGCCGCTCCACGGAAACTTCTTCGGCACCCTGGGCCCGCAATTCCGAGGCAGAGGCCGATTCCAACGGCACAAACAAGCTATCGAATGTGGCATCGTCAAGGGATTCGATCGTACGTTCGACGCTTTGCTGCTTGAGCGCGCCGATCCTCGCCAGCGAAAGGCCAAGCGCCGAAAGCACGCCGGCCAGTGCTGGCACCAGGACTTGGGTCATGCCCAACGCGTCGGCAACGAGACACGCATGCTGGCCGCCGGCGCCGCCGAAACAGCAGAGCGTGTAGCGGGTAACGTCCCGCCCGCGCTGGACCGAGATTTTCTTGATCGCATTAGCCATGTTCTGGACCGCGATCTTCAAGAATCCTTCGGCAATTTCCGGGAGCTTGCGCGCGATGCCTGTCGCGGCATGAATTTCTCCGGCGAGGATTTCGAATTTGCGCCGCACGATTTCGGCATCGATGAATCGATTCTGCGCGAGGCCGAAAATCTTCGGAAAAAATTCGGGCAAGATCTTGCCCACCATCACGTTGGCATCGGTGACGGTGAGCGGCCCGTCTTTGCGGTAGCAAGCGGGGCCGGGATCGGCGCCTGCGGAAGCCGGGCCGACGCGAAACCGCGCGCCGTCGAACAGAAGCTTCGATCCGCCGCCGGCCGCGACCGTGTGGATGCGCAGCATCAGCGCCTGGAATTTGACGCCCGCGACCTCCGTCATGGCGCTGCGCTCGAACGCGCCGTCATAGTGAGAGACATCCGTGGAGGTACCGCCCATATCGAAGGCGATGATCCGCGAAAATCCCGCCGCTTCGCTGACCCGCGCCGCTCCGATGATGCCGGCGGCGGGCCCCGATAAAATCGCGTCGCGGCCGCGAAAACGCCGGGGATCCGCCAATCCGCCATTGGACTGCATGAAATACAGCCTCGTTTGCAAAAGCTCAGCAGCCAGATGACCGGTGTAGCGGCTGAGTACCGGCGTCAGATAGGCATCGGCCACGGTGGTATCGCCGCGGGCAACGAAGCGGATGATTGGCCCGGCTTCGTGGCTTGCGGTGACGTGCGCGAACCCCAGCGAACGCGCGAGCTTGGCCACGTCTCGTTCATGGGCGGGGAAGCGATAGCCGTGCATCAGCACGACGGCGATCGATTCGATCCCGTCGGCCTTGGCGGATTCGAGCGCGCCGCGCACCGAATCGAGATCGAGAGCTCGAACGACCGCTCCATCGGCGCCGATCCGCTCGTCGATTTCGATCACCCGCTCGTAAAGCGGCTCCGGAAGCACGATGCGGCGGGCAAAAAGCTGCGGCCGGTTTTGATAGCCGATGCGGAGCGCGTCGCGAAATCCGCGAGTGACCAGCAGCGCGGTGCGCGCGCCCTTGCGCTCCAAAAGCGCGTTGGTCGCGACCGTGGTGCCGATTCGCACTTCATTCAAATCGGCTTTGCTCAGCGGCGTCATCGCGTCGAGGCCGATCGCATCGCGGATTCCCGCCAGCACGGCGTCGCGATAGTGAGCGGGATTTTCGGAGAGCAGTTTCCGCACCACCTGTTCGCCACGGGGGCCGATAGCGATGATATCGGTGAAGGTGCCGCCGCGGTCGATGAACACGCGCCAGCCGGTCTTGTAAGTGCGGCTCGTCGCGGCGTGTGTCATTCGAATAGTTCCGGTGTTAAGGCCTTGTTTAATCGGGGCCTAAGGCGCCGGCCCCATCAACCGGTCGGGGAGCCAGGTTGCGATTTCGGGGAACACGCTGAGCAGCCCGATCTCCAAGACGATGAGGAGAATATAAGGCACAGTGCCTTTGAAGATCGTGGCGGTGCCGATCTCCGGTGCCAGATGGCGGATGACGTGGAAATTGGCGCCGGTCGGCGGCAACAACAAGGCGATCTGGAAATTCAGCGTCATCACGATCGCAAACCAATACGGATCGAATCCGGCGGCCAGCATCAGAGGTAGAATGAAAGGAAGCAGGACGAGAATGATCGCGACCGGCGGCAGAAACAAAGCCGCGATGAGGAGCACGGCGCTGGCCAGCGCAATCATTTCAAAGGGCGGCAATTGCAGATCGGCGATAGCGACGGCAATCGCATCGGGAATGGCGAATTGCGAGAGCATGAAGTCGAACAGGGCGGCGGCGGCAATGACGATCAGAACCGCCACCGCTTCGTGGGTGCTTTCGCGCAAGATCGTGACGAGATCGCGCCGTCGCCACATTCCGTAGAGCGCCGCGACGAGAAGAATGCAGACGATCGCAGCCATAGCGGCGACTTCCGGCGGCGAGACGATCTCGTTCCAAAAGCCGTAAATGATGGCGACGACCAAAACAAGGAACGGAAGGGCGCGCGGCACCAGCGCCATCATTTCGCCGGAGGTATAGCCGCGAGCAAATCCGCCGAACCGTCCTTCCCATCGCTTCGCGGCGATGAAGTCCCCACAGCATGAACATGACGGTCAACAGCAATCCCGGCACCAGACCCGCCAGAAACAGCCGCCCGATCGAGAAGTTTCCGGCAACTCCATACACGATGAGCGTCAGACTCGGCGGAATCAGAATTCCGAGCGTTCCGGCGGCGGCCAGCGCGCCGGTTGCAACCGACGGCGCATAACGCCGCTCAAGAAGCTCCGGCAGGCCTTCGCGGCCGATGGCCAAACTCACTGCGGCGCCGGTCGAGCTCAGCGCCGAGAACAGCGCGCTCGCCGCGATATTGGCGACCAGCAATCCGCCCGGGAGCTGATGCAGCCAGCGCTTGAGCAATTCGCGCATATCCGCGCCGGCGCGGGACAGCGACGCGGCCACCCCCATCAAGATGAACAGCGGCACCGCGACCAGAGTGAAATTCTGCAGCGAGGACAGAAGCGCGTCGCCGGCTGGAATGAGAACCGCAATTCCTTCGCGCCACAGCAACAGCCCGAGAGCCAAGCCGCCGAGCGCAAAGCCGACGGGCACGCCGATGATGATGAGAATGACGAGCGCCGCAGCGATGGCGAGTCCGAGAATGAGCGGCGTCACGGCGATGGTCTCCTAATCCGGAAAGCCTTCGGCGTCGATGGCGCCGACGGCATCCGGAACTCGAATCGCCCTCGGTGCCCGAAACCGCGACGATCACTTCCGCCAGGCATTGAAGTGCCAGAAGCGTCGCGCCTACGGGAAGCGACAGATATGGGATCCACAGCGCCATCCAGGCGACGTCGTCGGAATGCCAGCCCTCATGGGCCGCTTCGGCGATAAGCGCCAATCCGAGAATGAACAGCAGGGCCGCAAAACCCAAGGACAGAATCGAGGCCAGCGCATGCTGGATACGGCCCAGCGCCGAATTGGCACGGCGCGCCGGCAACGCGAAGGAAACGTGGCGGCCGGTGGCAAAAACGTAAGGCGTGCCAAGGAAGATCACGCTGATCATGAGATAGGTCACGATTTCCGTCGGCCAGGGTGCGGGAATGCCGTACGCAAATTCCATCACCGCCATGTCGCCGACGAGAACCAAGCTGGTGACGACCATGGCCGCCGCAATGCCGCCGAAAAATCGTGACAGTGCCGTGATGGTATGGACGAATACCGCCATGATTTCCGCGTCTCTGATTTCCGCGCCTTGGAATTTCGCCCCGAATGCCGCTTTCGGCCCCGCAATCGATATGCGGCCCCGAATGCCGATGTCTGCGGCCTCCCGCCAATGTTTCATCGCCGTCCCCGCCGCGCAACAAGAATCGGGCCGAGAATCGCACCGAGAATCGCACCGAAAATCGCACCCCGAATCGGCTCAACTAAGGGGACGCGATTCGTGACGCTCCGCGATATCGCCATCGCCGGTTTGATCATGTTCCTGTGGGGCGTCAATTTCGGCTTCGCCAAGATCGGCCTGGCCGAATTTCCGCCGATTCTCCTGATGGCGTTGCGCTTCGGTTTGGTGGCGCTGATCCTGGTTCCCTTCGTCCGTCGGCCGGGCGTTTCCTGGGCTCAGGTGATCGGCCTTTCCTGCACGCTGGGCGCCCTTCACTTCGCGCTGTTCTTCAGCGGGCTCAACGGCCTCGATGCCTCGGCCGCCGCGATCGTGATTCAGCTTCAGGTGCCGATTTCGGTTTTGCTCTCGGTCGTTCTTCTCGGCGAACGCCCGGGCTGGCGAAGCATCATCGGCATCATGCTCGCCTTTGCCGGGGTTTGGACCATCTTCGCCGGCAAGCCAATGTCGGGGCATCTGTTGCCGCTGATCCTGATGATCTCCGCCGCCTGCGTGTGGTCGGCCGCCAATTTTCAGCTCAAAGCCATGGGCAATGTGGACGGCATGGCGTTGAACGGCTGGATGGCGCTGTTCGCGACGCCGCAGCTTTTGATTGCGTCGCTGGTCATCGAGCACGGCCAAATATCCGTGATTCGGAACGCCGATTGGTGGGGCGCGGTTTCGATCGTTTTCATGTCGGTGTTCTCGACCATCATCGCTTATGGGCTGTGGTATCGTCTGGTTCACAAATATCCGATGAGCCTAGTCATGCCTTTCACCCTGCTCGGTCCCGTCTTCGGCGTTGCCGCGGGCGTGGTTTGGCTGGGCGAGCCGATGACGGTTCAGCTGGCGGCGGGCAGTTTGATGACGCTGGGAGGTGTCGCCATCATCGTGTTGCGCCCGCCGCGCTCGGTCGAAGCGGCCGGCGAAATCGCGCCAAGAGAGACGGCATGAAGCCGATCTCCATGCTCTCGCCCAACCAAGAGCCGCGGCCGCCAGGCGTGGCGATCGATTCGTTGATCCTCCACTACACCGGCATGAATAGCGCCAAAGCCGCGCTCGCGCGCTTTTGCAATCCCGAAACGAAAGTGAGCGCGCACTATCTGGTCGACGAAGACGGCATGGTGTTTCTGCTGGTGCCGGAAGAAAAGCGCGCCTGGCATGCCGGGGTTTCGTCCTGGCGCCGAGAGACCAACATCAATGACCGGTCGATCGGCATCGAGCTGGTCAATCCCGGCCATGAATTCGGCTACCGGCCGTTTCCGGAAAAGCAAATGGCGGCGCTGATCCCGCTGCTTCGGGAAATCCTGGCGCGGCATTCAATTCCGCCGCCCCGCGTGCTCGGCCATTCCGACGTCGCACCCGGCCGCAAAAGCGATCCCGGTGAGCTTTTTGACTGGGCACGGTTAGCGGAATCAGGAATCGGGCTGTGGCCGGAATCCGCCAAGAAACATTCGATGAAAAAAGAGCCGCTGCCGCCGGTGAGCGAAGTTCAATCGATGCTGTGGGCCTACGGCTATTCGGTTCCGCGGAACGGGGTTCTCGACAGCGAAACCAAAAATGCGCTGATCGCTTTTCAGCGCCATTTCCGCCCGGAACGCATTGACGGCGCGATCGATAGCGAGACTTTCGCCCGGCTTTCCTGGTTGCTCGAACATTCAGCCGCCTAAATGGGGGTGGACTTGAGCTGCAGGGGATAGAAGCCTAACTATTCGGTATGCCAGACGGCCGGATGGCCGCCTTTCGCGCTTTTGGCGCGGGGGGAGGAAAGTCCGGGCTCCACGGAAATACGGTGCCGGGTAACGCCCGGCGGGGGCGACCCCAGGGACAGTGCCACAGAAAACAAACCGCCAGCCGGCTCTCGGGCCGGCTGGCAAGGGTGAAAAGGTGCGGTAAGAGCGCACCGCGTTTCCGGTAACGGAAGCGGCACGGCAAACCCCACCGGGAGCAAGACCAAGTAGGGGCGGCACGTCGTCTGTCGCGAGACAGCCGGCAAGCCTGTTTCCGGGTAGCCGCCCGGGTCGGTCGCGCGAGGCGCTCGGCGACGAGCGTCCCAGATGAATGGTCATCGCCCGCTCACGCGGGGACAGAACCCGGCTTACAGGCCGTCTGGCATTTCTATTCCGCCGATTTGCCGAATCCTTCGGAGCCCTTCGGCGTCGCCCAGCGAGTCTTGAGCGGCTATTTCACTTCCCATGAAAAGAACATAGAGAGAACAAACTTTCGCCCCAATTGAGGGCGAAGATGACTTGCTACCAGTGCTGCGAAGACTAGGCGGCCCCAAGGACTAGACATGGGAGTTCAAAAAAAACACGGTGTAAACCTTTCTTTAACCAGAATAATACTATCCATTCCCGTTGACGCCCGTATAGACCCATGTTATCCCATACAGTCCCGTATCGCGCTGGGCGTTCGATAGGGGACACGCCGGGGAAGAGATCGCGGCAAGAGCTGCGGACCGTTGGGGGCGGGATGGCGCTGTTCCTTTCCACTTTTGTGAACAAAGTCGACAAGAAGGGTCGGGTATCCGTTCCGGCTCCGTTCCGGGCTGCCCTCACTGGCCAGACCTTCGCGGGCATCGTCGCCTTCCGTTCCTATAAGTTCCCCGCCCTAGAGGCCTGCGGCGCCGATCGCATGGAGCGCCTTTCCCGCTCCATGGACGATCTCGATTTGTTCTCGCAAGCGCAGGACGATCTCGCCGCCACCATCTTCGCCGACGCCCATCAGCTCCCCTTCGATGGCGATGGCCGGATCGTTCTCCCGGAAGCCTTGGTCCAGCACGCCAATATCAATGAGCAAGCGGCCTTTGTCGGCCGCGGCCCGATGTTCCAGATCTGGAATCCCGACGCCTTCGCCCGTTTCCAGGACGAAGCCCGGAGCCGGGTAAAGCGCGAAGGCGCCACCTTGCGCCTGCGTCCGCGCGACAACGGAGGCGAATCGTGATCCGCCGCGTTCAAGGCTCGACCGGCCCGGCTACAAACGCCCATTCTCCGCGCCATGTGCCGGTGATGCTGCGCGAAGTGATCGCGGCCTTGGAACCGAAAGACGGCGCCACTTATGTCGACGGCACGTTCGGCGGCGGCGGCTATTCCCGCGCGTTGCTGGAATCGGCGGAATGCACGGTTTATGGCATCGACCGCGATCCCGCCGCGATCGAAGCCGGCCAGGAATTGCGCGCCGCCTTCCCCTCGCGCCTCAATCTGATCGAAGGTCGCTTTGGCGAAATGGACAGCCTGCTTTCCGCCCGTGGCGTGAAGAAGGTGCAGGGCGTAGCCCTCGATCTCGGCGTGTCGTCACGCCAGCTCGACGAGCCGAAGCGCGGCTTTTCCTTCCGCCTCGACGGCCCCCTCGATATGCGGATGGGAAGCGAAGGCATGACCGCGGCCGATGCGGTGAATTCGTTGAGCGAGGAAGAGCTCGCTTCGATCATCCGAGACTTCGGCGAGGAGCGATTCGCCCGCCGCATCGCCCGCGCCATCGTTGCCGCGCGAAGCCAGCACCCCATCGAGCGTACGTTGCAGCTCGCCGAAATCGTGCGCAGCGTGGTTCGCTCCGAGCACGACGGGATCGATCCCGCGACCCGGACGTTTCAGGCGCTCCGTATCTATGTGAACGGCGAAATCGAAGAAATTTCGCGGGGTCTCGAAGCCGCGGAACGGATTCTCAGCACGGGCGGCCATCTTGCCGTCGTTTCTTTTCATTCCTTGGAAGATAGACCGGTCAAGCAATTCCTTGCTGCCCGGTCGGGTGCGGCAGCCAAGCCCTCCCGGCACAGTCCGGCTCACGTCGCAATGAGTTCCGGACCCGCACCCACCTTCCGCCTTTTGTCGCGCCGCGCTCTTCGTCCCGCCGAAGAGGAAACCGCCGCCAACCCCCGCGCAAGAATCCGCGCGCCTCCGCAGCGCCGAGCGGACCGCTGCTCCGGCCCACGGGCCAACGGTTTCGCCATGATCCGGCGCACCATGGTCCTGTCCATTGGATTGGCGCTTGCCGCGGGTGCTGGGGTTTTTCACCTGAAGCACGAGGTGATGCTGCTGGAACAGCAATTGAATCACGTCAATCGCGCGAACTCTCGAAGATCAAGAAGCGATTCACGTGCTCCAAGCCGAATGGACCTATTTGAACGAGCCTCGGCGCCTGGAGGCGCTGACTCATAAGTATCTCGAGCTCGCCCCGTTGGCGGCGGCGCACGTCATCACCGTCGACGACCTCCCAGCTCGGCTCGATCCGGTGATGTCCGACGCCCACAACCCAGCCGCCGCCGGCGGGGCGAACCAAGCTTCGACGGGAGTCGTCCGATGAAACGCATCGCCGCCCGCTTCAAGCCCTTCGCCCCGCGCGCGCCCGAAATTTCCGTGCGGGAACGTCCGCAGCTGCGGCTTGCCCATCTGCATCTTGAGGGCATCGTCAAGCAAGCCCTGGACACGGCGCGCACGCGCCTGATGTTCTCCGCCGGTCTCTTCATTCTCGCTTTCCTCGCCATCGGCATGCGGCTCGTCGACGTGACGATGCTGCGCCAAGGTACGGAGCCGCGGATCGCCACCAGCGAACAATCGGGACCGTTGCGCATGGATCGCGCCGACATCACCGACCGCAATGGCGTGCTGCTCGCCACCGATCTCGAAACAGCCTCGCTTTATGCCAATCCGCGGCAGATTGCAAAACCGGTCGAGGCCGCCCGTCAGATCGCCGGCGTGCTGCCCGATCTCAGCACGGACGAGCTAACGGCGCATTTGTCGGCGCACCGCGGTTTTGTTTGGATCAAGCGCAATCTGACGCCAAAGCAGGAATACGAAGTCAATCGCCTGGGCATTCCGGGACTTTATTTCCAGCGCGAGGAGCGCCGCATCTATCCCCAAGGCGCCCTGGTGTCCCATGTCGTCGGCTTCTCCGACATCGACAATAAGGGTCTCGCCGGAGTCGAGGAATCGTTCGACAAGCGGCTCCGCGAGGATTCGGCGCCGCTCCGCCTTTCCCTCGACGTCCGCGTTCAGCACATTCTCCACGAGGAATTGTCCCAGGCCATGCACGACTACGCAGCAACGGGTGCTGTCGGTGTGGTTTCGGATATCCGCACGGGCGAAGTGACGGCGATGGTCTCGCTTCCCGATTTCGACCCCAACGATTCCAGCAGCGACCCGGAGGACGCCCGCTTCAACCGCGCCACGCTCGGCGTTTACGAGATGGGCTCGACTTTCAAGATATTCACCACGGCGATGGCGCTCGAATCAAAAGTTGCGACGCTGGACGATACCTATGACGCCAGCAATCCGATCCATGTGGCGCGCTTCACCATCAACGATTATCACCCCCAATCGCGCTGGCTCTCGGTGCCGGAAATCTTCATCTACTCGTCGAATATCGGTGCTGCGAAAATGGCGCTCGATGTCGGCGCCGAGCGGCAGCAGGCGTATCTTCGCCGTCTCGGCTTGCTCGAGCCGGCGCATATCCAGCTTCCGGAAGTCGGCGCACCGCAACTGCCGTCGCCCTGGCGCGAACTCAGCACCATGACCGTCGGTTACGGCCACGGCCTTTCGGTCAGCCCGCTGCAAGTGGCCTCGGCGGTGGCGACCGTGATGGATAGCGGTATTGCCCACGATCCGACCTTGCTCCGGGTTTCGTCGGATGCGCGTCCCCAAGGGCGGCGCGTTCTTTCCGACAGCACCTCGGATGCGCTCCGCCGTCTGATGCGGCTCAATGTCGTCGACGGCACCGGCAAGAAAGCCGAGGAAGCCGGCTATCTCGTCGGCGGCAAGACCGGCACCGCCGAGAAATCCGAAGGGGGCGGCTACAACCGCAAAGCTTTGCTGTCGTCCTTCGTCGCGGCCTTCCCGATGGATGAGCCGCGCTATGTCGTGCTCGTGATGTTCGACGAGCCGAAAGCATCGGCGGAAACCAGCGGCTTTGCGACCGGCGGATGGACCGCAGCACCGGTCGCCGGACGCGTCATTGCACGCATGGCGCCTGTCGTCGGCGTTTCGCCGATCGATGAGGACGCGCCGGAAATTCAGGCCCAGATGGCGATCGATGTCGGTGCCCGGGGGCGCAGGCTTGCGTCTTATTGATTTGATGAACGGCGACACCATGGCCATGCAAGAGGGGCAAGTGGGCCGAGGCCCGGCAGCCAAGAACGTCGAAATCACGGGGCTCACTCTCGATTCGCGCCAGGCCAAGCCGGGATACCTTTTCGCCGCTCTCCCCGGCAGCCGCGCCGACGGCCGCGATTTCATCGCCGACGCGTTGGCCCGCGGTGTCGCCGCCGTGCTCGTTCCCAAATCCTTCGATATTGCCAAATCCTTTGGTAGTGGGAGCGTCGAAGCCAAGAACGTCGCCTTCGTCGAGGACGCCAATCCGCGGCGGCGCTTTTCGCTCATGGCGGCGCGGTTCTTCCGCGCCCAGCCGCGCGAGATCGCCGCGGTCACCGGAACCAACGGCAAAACGTCGGTGGCCGGCTTCACCCGGCAGATCTGGGCGCATCAGGGTTTGCGCGCGGCCAGTATTGGCACGCTCGGCATCGTCGCCCCCGGATTTCGAGAAATCCGGCTCGCTGACCACGCCCGATCCGGTGAGCCTGCATCAAATTCTCGCCGATCTCGCCGCCGACGGCGTCGATCACCTGGCGATGGAAGCTTCCAGCCACGGCCTCGATCAATTCCGTCTTGATGGTGTCCGCGTCACGGCCGCCGGCTTCACCAATCTTTCCCGCGATCATCTGGATTACCACGGCACCATGGAGGCCTATCTCCAATCCAAACTTCGCTTGTTCGACGCGGTGATGCCAGAAGGCGGCGTTGCGGTCCTCAATGCCGACGTGCCGGAATTCGCCACGATCGAACGGGTTTGCGCCAACCGCCGTCACCGGGCGATCGCTTACGGAATCAAGGGCGCGGATCTAAAGCTCGAAAAGCTCTCGCCCACCGCCCGCGGCCAGGCGCTTCGGTTGCGCGTGATGGGAAGGCCGCGGGACGTGGAAATTCCATTGGCCGGCGCCTTTCAGGCGGTGAATGTTCTTTGCGCGCTCGGTTTGGCGATTGCCGGCGGTGCACCGGAAGATTTCGGCCCTTGAGGCTTTAGCCAGCCTGCAAGGGGCGAAGGGCCGCATGGAGCGAGTCACCGAATTCAATAGCGCACCGGTCTATGTCGATTACGCCCATACCCCCGACGCGCTCGAGAATGTGCTCAAGGCCCTGCGACCTCATGCGGCGCGGCGCTTGATCGCGGTCTTCGGCTGCGGCGGCGATCGCGATCCGGGCAAGCGTCCGATCATGGGCAAAATCGCCTCGAGGCTCGCCGATCTGGTATTCGTCACCGACGACAATCCGCGGAGCGAAGATCCGGCTAAAATCCGCCGCGCGATTCTGGCGGGTTGCGCCAAAAACGCAGCAGCCGTGCGCGAAATCGGCGATCGCAGAGAGGCAGTCGAAGCGGCATTGCGCGAACTTGGCGCTGGCGACGTGCTTCTTCTTGCCGGCAAAGGCCATGAACGCGGCCAGATCGTCGGCGACAAAGTATTGCCCTTCGACGATGCCGAAGTGGCGCGGGACGGTGTTGCGTTGATCGGCAGGGAACGTCCATGACCGCGTTGTGGACGTCTTCCGCCGCCGCCAAGGCGACCGGCGGCCGCAATACTCAGGCCTGGTCGGCGACCGGCGTTTCGATCGACAGCCGTCAGGTCGAGCGCGGTGATCTCTTCGTTGCGATCTCCGGCACCCGAGTCGACGGCCATGATTTCATTGCCGACGCGATTCTACGGGGTGCCGCTGCCGCCATGGTCAGCCGGGTTCCGCCGGGGCTCGACAAGAATCTCCCGCTGCATGTCGTTCCCGACACGCTGGTGGCCTTAACGGCACTCGGGATCGCCGCGCGCAAGCGGAGCAGGGCGAAGATTATCGCCGTCACCGGAAGTGTTGGAAAAACCGGAACCAAGGAGGCGCTTCGCGTCGCCTTGTCCGCCCAAGGTCCGACCTCCGCTTCTGTCGGCAATCTTAACAATCAAATCGGCGTGCCGCTGTCGCTGGCCCGGATGCCGGAAGAAACCGCGTTTGGCGTATTCGAGCTGGGCATGAACCGGCCCGGCGAGATCGGCCTGTTGTCGAAGCTGGTCGCGCCGGATGTGGCGATCATCACCACCATCGAGCCGGTGCACACGGAATTTTTTGATTCTGTCGCCGACATTGCCGACGCCAAGGCCGAGATTTTCTTGGGAATGTCTGGAGGCGTTGCGGTGCTTCACCGCGACAACGCCTATTTTCCCTGGCTGGCCGATGCGGCGCATCGCGCCGGGGTATCGCGCGTTATGGGCTTCGGCGCGCACCCGGAAGCGACCGCGCGGCTCATCGATTGTGAGCTCTACGCCTCCTATTCCCGGGTGACCGCCGTCGTGGGCGGCTGCACCCTCACCTACCGCCTCAATGCACCGGGGCGGCATTGGGTCATGAATAGCTTGGCCGTCCTCGCCGCCGTCGATGCGGTGGGCGCCGATGTTTCGGCCGCCGCCGCGGAACTTGCAAAGGTGATGCCGATCAAAGGACGCGGCCAGCGCCATCGCGTTGCCCTTGCCGGCGGCAGCTTCGAAGTGGTGGATGAAAGCTACAATGCCAGCCCGGCTTCGATGCGCGCTGCGATCGCGGTGCTCGCCGGTACAAGACCGGGGCCGGGCGGGCGGCGCATTGCCGTTCTCGGCGACATGCTCGAGCTCGGCAACGATTCGGCGCGGCTTCACGCCAGCCTGGCGCAGGACCTCGTCAATGCCGGCATCAATTTGGTTTTTGCCGCAGCACCCAACATGAAACACCTCTATGACGCGCTGCCCGAAGCGATGCGGGGCGGCTACGCGGCGAACGCGAAGGAACTTTCGCCGCTGGTCATTCGGGAAGTCCGGGCCGGCGATGTTTTGACCGTCAAGGGCTCCTATGGAACCGGCATGGGTGTGGTGATCGACGCTTTGCTTGCGCTCAATGCTGTGCCGTCGCGCGCGGCTAACCACTACTAGACGGGGGATTCCGAGCGTGCTCTACGACTTGCTCCATCCCCTGACGGATCAGATCGGCATTTTCAATCTGTTCCGCTATCTGACGTTTCGCACCGGCGGCGCCGTGCTGACGGCGCTGATCCTGAGTTTCGTGCTCGGTCCTCGCGTCATCCAGTGGCTACGCCGGATTCAAGCCAACGGCCAGCCAATTCGCACCGACGGGCCGCAAAGCCATATTGTCGCCAAGGCCGGTACGCCCACCATGGGCGGCGTGCTGATCCTGCTCGCCTCGATTTTGTCGACGCTGTTGTGGGCCGATCTCGGCAACGGCTTCGTCTGGGCGGCGTTGCTGGTGACCCTGGGCTTCGGGATCGTCGGCGCCATCGACGATTATCTCAAGCTGAAGCGCCGGTCGAGCCGCGGCTTGCGCGGGAAATTGAAGCTTGTCGCCGAAGCCGCGATCGCCACCATTGCCGCGGTCGTGATTTCAAATCTCACCGCCGAGCCGATCGCGAATACCTTTGCCGTCCCGTTCTTCAAGACCGTGCTCATTCATCTGGGCTGGTTCTTCGTTCCGGTCGCCGTCTTCGTGATGGTCGGCGCCTCGAACGCGGTTAATCTGACCGACGGCTTGGACGGCCTTGCCATCGGCCCGGTGATGATCGCCGCCGGGTGTTTTGCCCTCATCGCCTATCTCGTCGGAAATTCGGTTTTCGCCAATTACCTGGAAATCCGTTACGTCGCGGGCACCGGCGAACTCGCGGTGTTTTGCGGATCGCTGGTAGGTGCGGCCCTCGGCTTCCTCTGGTTCAACGCGCCGCCGGCCATGGTGTTCATGGGCGACACCGGCTCGCTGTCCATGGGCGGCGCCCTGGGTGCCGTTAGCGTCGCCACCAAGCACGAACTTGTTCTCGCCATCATCGGCGGATTGTTCGTTTTGGAGACCGCATCGGTCATGGTCCAGGTCGCGTCCTTCAAGCTCACCGGCAAACGCGTCTTCCGCATGGCACCGCTGCACCATCATTTCGAGCAGAAGGGCTGGAAAGAGCCGACCATCGTGATCCGCTTTTGGATCATCGCGTCGATTCTCGCCTTGATCGGCCTTTCGACCTTGAAACTCCGGTGACGCGATGATCCCGCTTCCGCAATTCAAGGGCCGCACCGTCGCCGTCATGGGACTCGGCAAGTCAGGCGTCGCTGCCGCCCAGGCAATGGCTGCCGGCGGCGCCGAAGTTTGGGCTTGGGACGACGACGCGGCGGGACGAAAGCGCGCCGCCGCCCAAGGCGTTGCCATCGTCGATCTGATGAGCTGCGACTGGCGGCGGCCCAAGACTTTGGTCCTGAGCCCCGGTATTCCGTTCCATTACCCGGCTCCCCATCCGGTGGCGGCCTTGGCGCGCTCCGCCGGATGCGACGTGATCGGGGATATCGAACTTCTCGGCCGGGCCAAGGGTAGTGCGCGGCTTTGCGCCATCACCGGCACCAACGGCAAATCGACGACGACCTCGCTGATCGGGCATTTGCTCAAATCCGCCGGCATGCCTACGGAAGTCGGCGGCAATCTCGGAACGCCGGCGCTGGCTCTCGAGCCCTTGAGTGCCAGCGGCACTTACGTTCTCGAAGTTTCGTCGTTCCAGCTCGACCTCACCGTTTCCATTGCCTTCGATGTCGCCGTGTTGCTGAACATCAGCCCGGATCATCTCTACCGGCATGGCGGAATGGAAGGTTATATCGCAGCGAAGCGGCGGATCTTCCGCAATCAAACGGCCAGCCAGATCGCCGTCATCGGCATCGACGACGACGATTCGCGGCGCGTCTACGAAGACATGAAAAGCGCCGGTGGGCCGCGGGCGATCCCGATCTCCGGCATAGGCCGCACACCCGGCGGCGTTTATGCGCTGGACGGCTGGCTCTACGACGATATGGACGGCGCGCAGACGCGGATTCTCAATCTTGGCGATGCGCCACGGCTTCCCGGCAGCCACAACTGGCAAAATGCAGCGGCGGCCTATGCGGCGGCGCGGTCCCTCGGCGTTTCGCGCGATAACACGATCGGCGGGATCAAGACGTTCCCGGGTCTAGCCCATCGCCAAGAGCTGGTCGCGGTCATCGACGGCATTCGCTTCATCAATGACAGCAAGGCGACCAATGCCGATGCCGCGGCACGGGCGCTGGTTTGCTACCAGGACATTTACTGGATTGCCGGCGGCCGGCCCAAGGAAGGCGGCATCCAATCGCTCGACCCCCTGTTCAAAAACGTCGCCCGCGCGTTTTTAATCGGCGAAGCCGAGGAAGAATTCGCCGCGACCCTGCAGGGCCGGGTGCCGTTCACCCGCTGCGGCAATCTCGGCGTTGCCGTCGCCAAGGCAACCGAGATGGCCCGAGCGGAGAACCGCAAAGCCCCGGTCGTATTGCTGTCGCCGGCCTGCGCCTCGTTCGATCAATGGGACAATTTCGAAGCGCGCGGCGATGGATTCCGCAAATTGGTAGCCGCCCTGCCCGGTGCCCGCAATTCCGAATCCGGAAATCCGCCGCGCACCAACAACCGGGCGGCGGGAGGCCGGGCATGAGAGCCTTCGCCCGCACCGATTCGAGCACCCTCGGCCGCTGGTGGTGGACCGTCGACCATTGGACGCTGTGGGCGGTCGCAGCCTTGATCGGATTTGGGGCGGTAATGACGCTGGCGGCGAGTCCCGCCGTCGCCGATCATCTCGGCCTCAATCCGTTCTATTTCGCGCACCGCCAATTCATCATCCTTCCGGCCGCCGCCGCGGTGACGGTGGCGATTTCGCTGATGCCGCCCGAATGGGTCCGGCGGCTTGCCGTGGTGTTGCTGGCGGTGGCGCTGGTCGGCGTTGTCGCAACCCATTTCGGCGGCACGCAAATCAAGGGTGCCCGACGCTGGATCAGCGCCGGCGGCTTTTCGGTTCAGCCGTCAGAATTCGTGAAGCCTTGCTTCATCGTGGTTTCGGCTTGGCTGTTGTCCCGGCGCAAGATGGCCGGCCAATCGCCGCTCAGCGTCACCTCGCTCGGCCTCTTTGCCCTCGTCATCCTGCTATTGGTGATGCAGCCCGATATGGGCATGGTCGCGGTGGTGAGCACGGTTTGGCTCGGCCAGATGTTCATGGCCGGGTTGCCGCTGCGCTTCATGGCGATCCTTGCCGGCCTTGCCGCCGCCGGGATGGTCGCGGCCTATTTTCTCTTTCCCCATGTGGCAAGCCGCGTCGATCGCTTCCTCGATCCCGACACCGGCGACCACTATCAAGTCACCACTTCGCTCGAAGCCTTCGAGAACGGCGGGTTGTTCGGGCGCGGCCCCGGCGAGGGCACGGTGAAACAAGTTCTTCCCGACGCCCAAGCGGATTTCGTTCTCGCGGTGGCGGGCGAAGAAATGGGTCTGCTGGCGTGCCTCGCCATCGTCGCTCTTTACGGCTTTATCGTTCTCCGCGGCTTCATGCGAATGCTGCAGGAAAACGATTTCTTTATCTTGCTCGCCGCTTCCGGTTTGCTTGCCGAATTCGGTCTGCAAGCGCTCATCAATATGGGATCGACCCTCGATTTGCTGCCGACCAAGGGCATGACCTTGCCCTTTATCTCCTATGGCGGATCGTCGGTGATCGCCCTTGCAATCGGCATGGGCATGCTGTTGTCGCTGAGCCGCTGCCGCACCGCGGTCGGAGGATTGCGATGACGCGCCTTCGCACCGTCATCGTGCTCGCGGCCGGCGGAACCGGCGGCCATATGTTCCCGGCGGAAGCTTTGGCCCGCGAACTGGCGGCGCGGCATTTCGCTCTGGCTCTGGTTACCGACAGGCGCGGCGCCGCTTTCGGGGAAAATGAGGATGTGGACGTTCACCGGATTCACGCCGGCCAGATGGTCGGCGGAACTATTCGCAAGATGGCCGGTGCGGTGCAGATGGCCCGCGGATTGTTCGAGGCGCGCCGGGTGCTGCGCCAACTCGAACCGGCGGCGGCCGTCGGATTTGGCGGCTATGCCTCGGTCCCGACCATGCTCGCCGCCGTCTATGCACACATCCCAACCTTAATTCACGAACAGAACGCTGTGCTCGGCCGCGCCAATCGGATGCTCGCCCCCCGCGTCACCGCGATTGCGACATCTTTCGAACACGTGGCCGGCATGCCGGCCAAAGGCTCGGCGCAATTGCGGCGCACCGGCAATCCCGTCCGTCCCGAGATCGCAGCACTATCACGGATTCCCGATGAGCCGCCCGCAGCCGGCGGGCCGTTCAATCTCTTGATCACCGGCGGAAGTCAGGGTGCGGCGGTGTTCGGCGAGATCGTGCCGAAGGCGATAGCACTCCTGCCGCCCGAATATCGCGCCCGTCTTCGCATTGCCCAGCAATGCCGTCCGGAACATCTTGAAATGGCAACCCAGATGTACGGCCAGCTCGGCATGAACGTGGATCTCCGCCCCTTCTTCAACGACATGCCGGAGCGTCTTGCCAAGACTCATCTCATGGTCTGCCGCGCCGGAGCGTCGACGGTGGCCGAGGTTCTTGCCGCGGGAAGGCCAGCGCTTTTGGTTCCCTACCCTGCCGCCATGGATGACCACCAAACCGCCAATGGCCTGTCTCTGCAGCGCAAGAAAGCGGCCTGGATCATTGCGCAGGCGAAATTCACGCCCCATACATTGAAAGACGTCCTGGGCACGCTCATGAACGAGCCGGCGCGTTTGGCCGAAGTTGCCAAGGCTGCGCGTGAGATGGGAATCCCGGAAGCCGCAACCAGGCTCGCCGATATGGTGGCCGGACTGGTTTCCAGCGGCGGCGCCCGCCGCCTCGGCCGCGATCAGGCCCCGATGGAGGCCGCGGAATGACCGCCCTTCCCCTGTCCATCGGCACCATTCATTTCGTCGGTATCGGCGGCATCGGCATGAGCGGCATCGCCGAGATCCTGCACAATCTCGGCTATCACGTGCAGGGCAGCGACATGTCCGAGAACGCCAATGTGCGCCGCCTGCGCGCGAAGGGGATTGCCATCGCGATCGAGCACAAGGCCGAGAACATCGGCGAGGCCCAGGTTGTCGTCATGTCGTCGGCGGTCAAAGCCGATAATCCGGAAATTTCGGCGGCACGGGCGCGCTTGATCCCCGTGGTACGCCGCGCCGAGATGCTCGCCGAGCTGATGCGACTCAAATGGTCGGTCGCGGTGGGCGGAACCCATGGCAAGACCACGACCACGTCGATGATCGCCGCGGTGTTTGATGCCGCTGGCCTCGATCCGACCGTGATCAATGGCGGCATCATCAATTCCTATGGAACCAACGCGCGGCTGGGGGCCGGCGAGTGGATGGTGGTCGAAGCCGACGAATCCGACGGCACCTTCGTGAAATTGCCGGCGACCATCGCCGTCGTCACCAATATCGATCCCGAGCATCTCGATTATTTCGGCGACTATGAATTGCTGAAGCGCGCCTTCGTCGATTTCGTTGAAAATATCCCTTTTTATGGATTCTGCGCGCTCTGCCTCGATCATCCCGAAGTCCAGGCGATGATCCCGCGGGTCTCCGACCGCAAAGTGATTACTTACGGCCTCAGCCCCCAAGCCGATGTGCGCGCCATCAATGTGGCGCTGGCCCCTGGCGGCGCGCGCTTTGACGTCGTTTGTACCGACCGCGCGCGGGGCGACGAGCACGCGATCACCGATTTCCGCCTACCCATGGTGGGCGAGCACAACGTCCAGAATTCCCTCGCCGCGATTGCGGTGGCGCGTGAAATGGGAATCCCGGAAGACGTCATGCGGCGCGCCCTGGCGTCGTTCGGCGGGGTGGGGCGCCGCTTCACCAAGACCGGCGAATGGAACGGCATCGCCGTCATCGATGATTACGGCCATCACCCGGTCGAAATCGCCGCCGTGCTCAAGGGTGCGCGCGCGATTTCCAAGGGCCGGATCATCGCCGTGGTTCAGCCCCATCGCTATTCCCGCCTCAAGAATTTGTTCGAAGGCTTCTGCAGCTGCTTCAACGACGCGGATTTGGTGGTGGTCGCCGATGTCTATCCCGCCGGCGAAGTGCCGATCGAAGGCGTTGACCGCGACGCACTCGTGGCGGGATTGCGCGCCCACGGCCATCGCAATGTGCTGCCGCTCGCCAGCCCCGACGCCCTTGCCGACGTCATCGCCGAACTGGCGCGGCCCGGCGACATGGTGATTTGCCTTGGCGCCGGCAGCATCACGACCTGGGCCCACGCGCTGCCGGAGGAATTGGCCCACCGCAATGGCGGCAAGGCCCCCGGCAGCAAGGGCAGCAACAAGGGCAGCGCCGGCAAAGCCCCCCGCGGCACCGGCCCTCGGCGCACGCGGAGCGCATCATGATGCCGTCGCGCGTTCACGAGCCTCGTCTCATCGAACGCCTGCCGCACGTGCGCGGCAGGCTGACGGAGAATGCGCCACTCTCCCAGATCACTTGGTTTCGCGTCGGCGGCCCGGCGGAAGTGATGTTCCGCCCCGCCGACCGCAACGATCTCGCCGAATTCCTAGCTGGCAAGCCGTCCGACATTCCAGTGACCGTGCTCGGCGTCGGATCGAATCTTCTGGTGCGCGACGGCGGAATCCCCGGCGTCGTCATCCGCTTGGGCCGCGACTTCGCCCAGATCCACGCCTCCGAGACCACGGTCACCGCCGGCGCTGCGGCCCTCGATCTCAATGTGGCGTGGGCGGCCTCAGAGGCCGAAATCACCGGCCTCGAATTCCTGTCCGGCATTCCCGGAACCATCGGCGGCGCGCTCCGCATGAATGCCGGTGCTTATGGCGGCGAGATGAAAGACGTGACGATGGCCGCCGAAGCGCTGGATGGCGAAGGCAAGCTTCACCGCCTGACCAATGCCGAACTCGGCTTCGCGTATCGGCAGGCCACCATCCCAGAAAATTGGATTTTCACCGCGGCGACGCTTTCGGGAAAAAAGGGCGACCGACTCGCCATCGAACGCGCAATGGCGGAAATCGCCCGCGCCCGCGAGGAAAGCCAGCCGCTGCGGACCCGCACCGGCGGCAGCACGTTCAAGAATCCCCCTAATCGATCGGCATGGCGGCTCATCGACAAGGCCGGCTGCCGCGGCTTGCACGTCGGCGGTGCGATGGTCTCCGAAATGCACTGCAATTTCCTGATCAATACCGGAACCGCCACCGCCGCCGATATCGAAGCGCTCGGCGAAGAAATCCGGCGCCGCGTTTTGGAGACGACCGGCGTTGCTCTCGAATGGGAAATCAAGCGCGTGGGCGTCGCCGTTGCCAATGCCGCCAATGGGGGAACGTCGCGATGAAAAAGCATGTCGCGGTTCTGATGGGTGGCTGGTCGGGCGAGCGCGAAGTGTCGCTGGTCAGTGGTGCTGCGGTGAACGATGCGTTGAAAGCCGCCGGCTACAAAGTCACCACCATCGACATGGGCCGGGACATTGGCGCACTGCTGCCGAAACTGAATCCCCGGCCCGACGTCGTGTTCAACGCCCTGCACGGGCGCTACGGCGAAGACGGCTGCGCCCAGGGCCTGCTCGAGATTCTCAACATCCCTTACACCCATTCCGGCGTCATGGCCTCGGCGATTGCGATGAACAAGCCGATGGCCAAACGGCTCTTCGAAGATGCCGGCATTCCTTGCGCCCCGGGCAGGATTGCCCATCGCGACGAAGTCCTGAAAGGCGACATCATGCGCCGCCCCTATGTGGTGAAGCCGCTGAACGAGGGATCGAGTCTCGGTGTCCGCATCGTCACCAAGAAGGACGAAAAGCGGCCCTTCGACCACGCCTCGTGGCCTTATGGCGATGAGGTCCTGGTCGAGCGCTACATCCCGGGCCGGGAGATCACGGTGGCGGTGCGCGACGACGAGCCGCTGGGCGCGCTGGAGCTTCGCCCCCAAGGCGGCTTCTACGATTACGACGCGAAATATTCCTCCGACATCAAGCGCGCCGCCGAGCATGTGATGCCGGCGCCGCTCCCGGCCAAGGCCTACAAGGAAGCGCTGCGCCTGGCCTTGCTCGCCCATCTAACCTTGGGCTGCCGCGGGGTGAGCCGCGCCGATTTTCGCTACGACGATACCGGCGCGACACCGAAATCGAAGAAGAGCGGAAAGTTATACCTGCTCGAAATTAACACCCAACCCGGCATGACGCCCCGTTCCCTGGTTCCGGAAATTGCCGCCCACGCCAAGATCTCGTTCCGCGATCTGGTGGTCTGGCTGGTGGAGAATGCACGATGCGATTCGTGAATCCTGCCAAGCCGGCCCCGCGCCGCGCGCGCACCGCCAACAACCGGGCCGCCAATGGCCGGGGCCCGCGGCTTGCCCAGTTGCGGCGCATCCTCATTCTTGGAGCGGCCGGCGCTGCTGCCCTTGTGGTGTTCGCCGCGGTGGCGGGTGCCGGATATTTGTGGCGCTCGGGTCTCGTTGCCGATGCGATGGCGCGAGCCGAGACCGCTTTCATCGCCCGCAGCGCCGATTTCGGTCTCACCCTCGCCGATGTCCTGGTCGATGGCCGCAAGCAAACGCCGGCTTCGGACGTCCTGGCGGCATTGGATGTGCAGCGCGGACAGCCGTTGCTAGAATTCGCTCCGGCCGCAGCGAAATCGCGTCTCGAAAGTCTAGGCTGGGTGCGCGAGGCAGCCGTCGAACGGCGCTTTCCCGGCAGCATTGTCGTGCATCTGACCGAAAGGCGGCCGCTGGTGCTGTGGCAGCGCGATGGCAAGCTGGCGTTGATTGACGATACCGGAACTGTGATCACGCGGGACAATTTGGACCGCTTCGCAGACCTCCCGATCGTGGTCGGCGACGATGCGCCGCAATTCGCCCCAGCCTTAATCGCCATGCTGGCGACCGAGCCGCAATTGAAGAGCAAAGTCACCGCGGCAGTCCGCGTGTCGGGACGCCGCTGGAATTTGCGCCTCAACAACGCCATCGACATCCGCCTTCCCGAAGAACATCCCGAATTTGCCTGGAAGCGCCTTGCCGAGCTCGATCGCAATTACGGGCTTCTGCAGCGCGACATCATCGCCATCGATTTGCGCATGAGCGACCGGCTGTTCGTGCAATTGCCGCACGACGCAGTGCACCGGCTGCGCCAACCCGGAGCCGATACATGATGTGGCACGTTATCCAGATACGAAAGGAGAACCGCCCGTGAAATCGCGGCATAACATCATCGCAGCCCTCGACGTCGGGACGACGAAGGTCTGCTGTTTCGTCGCGACGCTCGAGCGCGAATTGCGGGTGATCGGCATCGGTCATCATGCCGCCAAGGGCATCCGCGGCAGCACCATCGTCGACATGGAAAGCGCCGAGAGCTCGATCGCCAGCGCGGTTCAGGCCGCCGAACAGATGGCCGGAGAAATCGTCAAAGCCATCTTCGCCAATGTCTCCGGCGGTCTTCTCGGCTCCGATACCCTGCAAGTTGAAGTCGCCATCGCCGGCCATGAAGTGAATGACGGCGATCTGAAGCGCGCCCTCGTCCAAGGCCGTGCTGGCTACCAGATGGCGGACCGGGAACTCATCCATTCAATCCCGGTCGGCTATTCCATCGACGGCAGCCGCGGTATCCGCGATCCCCGTGGCATGTACGGCGAGAAGCTGGGGGTGGCCATGCATTTCGTGAGCGCCGCCGCCGGGCCGATCCGGAACTTGGCCGGATGCATCGCCCGCTGCCATCTCGATCTCGACGGCTTCGTGGTCTCGCCCTATGCTTCCGGTCTCGCCAGCCTGGTGCCCGATGAAATTGATCTCGGCGTCACCTGCGTCGATATGGGCGGCGGCACCACCACCATCGCCGTCTTCTTCGACGGCAATGTCGTCTTCACCGACAGCGTTCCGGTCGGCGGCGTCCATGTGACCAGCGATATCGCCCGCGGGCTTTCCTGCTCGCTGGCCCATGCCGAGCGCATGAAGACCCTCTATGGCAGCGCCATCGTCTCGCCCCAGGATCACGACGAGGTCATCGATGTTCCGCTCATCGGCGAAGACAGCCCGTCGCAGCCCAATCATGTGCCGAAATCGCTGCTGACCGGCGTCATTCAGCCCCGCATCGAAGAAACCTTCGAACTGGTGCGCGAGCGCCTGGAATCGAGCGGCTTCAACAAGCTGGCCGGCCGGCGCGTCGTTCTGACCGGCGGCGCCAGCCAACTCCAGGGAGTCCGCGAAATGGCGGGCCAGGTCCTGGACAAACAGGTCCGGCTGGGCCGGCCGGGCGCCATGCCCGGACTGGCGGAGTCCACCTACGGCCCAGCTTTCTCGACGGCGGCGGGAATTCTCCTGCACGTCGCCCAGGCGAATAGCGGCTCGGCCTTCGCCGATTTCGCAAGCTTTGAGGAGCCGAACGGCTTCATCGGCCGAATCGGTCATTGGATCCGTGACAACCTTTAAGAATTTTGAACATCCCCCGGCCGCGGCCCACGGTCGGAATTTCGTAACCAAGTGCAACCAGAATACCGGCGACGGGACCGCCGGAACCCAGGCAGGGAAGCCTGAATATAGGAGAGTAATATGACGATCAAACTGTCGATGCCAGAAGTGGCAACCGAACTAAAGCCACGAATCGCCGTGGTCGGCGTCGGCGGCGCCGGAGGCAATGCCGTCAACAACATGATTAAGTCCGAACTCGAAGGCGTGGAATTCCTCGTCGCCAATACCGACGCTCAGGCGTTGGCGCAATCCATGGCCGAACGGAAAATTCAGCTCGGAGTCGGTGTGACCCAAGGATTGGGCGCCGGTTCGCGCCCGGATGTGGGACGCGCCGCCGCCGAAGAGACGATGGATCACATCCTCGAGCACCTCAATGGCGCCCACATGGTGTTCATCACCGCCGGCATGGGCGGCGGCACCGGAACGGGGGCCGCACCCGTCATCGCCCGAGCCGCCCGCGAACAGGGGATTCTGACCGTCGGCGTGGTGACCAAGCCTTTCCACTTCGAAGGGATCAAGCGCATGCGGGTGGCGGAATCGGGGATCGACGAGCTTCAGCAATATGTCGATACGCTGATCATCATCCCCGAATCAAAATCTGTTCCGCATCGCCAATGAAAAGACGACCTTCGCCGACGCCTTCAAGATGGCGGACGACGTCCTTCATTCCGGCGTGCGCGGCGTCACCGACCTGATGGTCATGCCCGGCCTGATCAATCTCGATTTCGCGGACATCCGCGTGATCATGACCGAGATGGGCAAGGCCCAGATGGGAACCGGCGAAGCCGACGGCGAAAAGCGTTCGATCCGCGCCGCCGAAGCCGCGATCTCCAATCCGCTGCTCGACGACGTTTCGATGAAGGGGGCCCGCGGCGTGCTCATCAACATTACCGGCGGACCGGACATGACCCTCTTCGAAGTGGATGAGGCGGCAAATCGGATCCGCGAGGAAGTTGATCCGGAAGCCAATATCATCTTCGGCTCAACTTGCGATGCCGCTCTCGAAGGCCGCATCCGCGTTTCGGTGGTGGCAACCGGGATCGACGCCAATGCCGCCAATCAACCAAAACCCCAGCCGGTGGCGCTCTTCGCGGAGCACCGCCGGATTCAACCGGCACAGCGGCCCCAGCTCAAGGCGGAATCGCCGGCGGCGGCCATCGTCCGCAACGCGCCGATCATCGGCCGGGGCGAGGCGCTGGCGGTCAAGATGGAATCCCAATCCGAATTGGTGCTCACCCGCAACGCCGTCGCTTCCCAACCGGCGCAAAAACCCATCGAAATACCGGTCCAGGAGGCCGTCCGCCAGGAAGTTGGCCGTCACGAACCCATCAGAAGGCCGGAACCGTTCATCCCCCCCCGCGCCAGCGAACCGACGCTGTCGCGGGAACCCGCCCGAGAATCAATGCGGGCGCCCGAGCCTTTCGCCGCCGCGGCGATGGCGAATGGCACCCCGGAGCCGGTCCGTCCGCCTTCGGCCAGCCCGAGTCTGATCGAACGGATGGCTGGAGGAGCGTGGAGCCGGCGTCCGGCCGAGACCCGTGCCGCGCCCGAAACCCATATCGAGCCGAAACTGACTGGGTTAGAGCGGGCCGCAGCGGCCCCATCGCCCCGGGAGGACGATATCCTCGATATTCCGGCCTTCTTGCGCCGTCAGGCCAATTAGGGAGGAGCCCCAGGATTGGGGTAACCATAATCCTCGCCGCCTAGAAAACGGCGCAACAAATTGAAACAAATAGTGATTTGAGCGCTCCTGAGGAGGTTGTTAAACCCTACTCAGGGGCGCAGTTCTTTAGAAAAGACGAGAAAGGCGAGGAAATGGGGGTTTCCAGTTTGGTTAATAAGAAGCGCAAGGTGTCCTCGTTCGCAGCGGGGGTCTCGCCTACCACTACCGCGCATACGTCTTCCCATTCCCGCATTTCATCCCGGCAACGAACCCTCAAAGGTTCAATTCAATGTACAGGCACCGCGCTGCATTCAGGCGCCAAGGTGACGATGATGTTGCGTCCGGCGGAAGTCGGAAGCGGCATTCTGTTCCGCCGCACCGATATCGCCGGCAGCGCGCCGATCCCCGCCGAATGGCGGCATGTCACCGAAACGCGGATGTGCACCACGTTGGGGAGCAATGGTGCTGCGGTCGCGACCATCGAACATCTGATGGCGGCGCTTGCCGGCTGCGAAATTGATAATTTGCTGGTCGAGGTGAATGGCGGCGAAATTCCCGTCATGGACGGCAGCGCCGAGCCCTTCGTGTTCCTGATTGAATGCGCCGGCATCGTGGAGCAAGAGGCGCCGCGTCGCGCCATCCGCGTTTTGAAACCAGTCACCGTTCGCGAGGGCGAGCGGACGGCGTCGCTGGCGCCCGCCGATGTTTTTTCCGTCAGTTTCGCCATCGATTTCGATAACGCCGCCGTGGCCCGCCAGGAATGTGCGTTCGAACTCGTCAATGGCACCTTCAAATCCGAAATCTGCCGCGCCCGCACCTTCGGCTTCCTCGATGAAATCGACGAATTGCTCGCGGCCGGCCTGGCCCGCGGCGGCTCGCTCGATAACGCCATCGTGGTGAGCGGCGACAAGATCCTCAACGAAGGCGGTCTGCGCTACACCGACGAATTTGTGCGCCACAAGGTGCTCGATTCGATCGGCGATCTTTATCTCGCTGGCGCGCCGATCATCGGACATTTCCACGGCGATCAATCCGGCCATTCGCTCAACAACAAATTGCTGCGCGCCTTGTTCGCCGATAAATCGGCATGGTCCTATGTGGAACTGAACGACGACGAGGCTTGGCCCGTCCAGCCCACAGCACAGGCGGCAAACGCTTAGGAAGCGGCGCCGGCGGCGAACGCATAGGACAGCGCGCAAGCGGCAAATCGCTTAAGCCTTACCTCCCCTTATAAAATTAAGCCCCGGACCCTTGGGCGGTCCGGGGCGAATTTTTGGCCCGCCCTCGATTTGGGCGTGCCAGCAAAGCCTCGTGGACCGGTTTTCTTAGCATGATATAGTCGCGGCCGATGATCCCCCTGTTCCGAAAAACGTGCCCTTTTTGGGCCCCGATGGCCGGCATCCGCCACGCGGCCTTGTGTCGCGGCCTGCGCCGCTGGGCGCCGCCGTCGATTCTGGCTCTTCTTCTCCTCGCTTTGGCGGCCTGCTCCGGTAACAAAGACGAAGAGATCATCCCTGAGCAGCCGGTGGAGCAGCTCTACAACGACGCTATGAATAAGCTGATGGCCGATGACTACGAAAAGGCGGCCAAGAACTTCGACGAAGTCGAGCGCCAGCATCCCTATTCGGTGTGGGCGACCAAGGGCCAGCTGATGTCCGCCTTCGCCCATTACCGCGCGTCGGAATATGCGGAAGCGGTGGTGACGCTGGATCATTTCATCGAGCTGCATCCGGCGCACGAAAACATCGATTACGCCTATTATCTGCGCGCACTCTGCTATTACGAACGCATCACCGATGTCGCCCGCGATCAGCAGATGACCGAGCGCGCGAACGACGCCTTGGAAGAGCTGGTCAACCGTTTCCCGAACAGCAAATATGCGGCGGATGCCAAGCCGAAGCTCGTTCTCGTCCGCGATCAGCTCGCCGGCAAGGAAATGGTGATCGGCCGCTATTACCAGGACACCGGTCATTACCTCGCCGCCATCAACCGCTTCAACACCGTCGTCACCAAATTTCAGACGACATCCCATGTGCCGGAGGCGCTCATGCGCCTGAGCGAGCTTTACACGGCGATGGGCGTTCACGACGCAGCCCAGGAATACGCCGCCGTGCTCGGCTACAATTTCCCGGGCAGCGACTGGTACAAGGACAGCTACGATCTTGTCACTGACGACGGCCGCAAAGTTCCGCCGGCGATTTCCAATCCGAAAGCAGTCGCCGACAACGGCGCGGACAAGAGTGCGGACAAGAACCAGCCCGCTCCCGCGGCATCGACCGCCGCCGGCAAAGCGGCCTCCCCCATCCTTCCCCCCAATGCTTCGGCTGCCGCGGCCACGACGCCCGCGGCAACCCCCATTCCGCCTGCCGGACCGGCTCCGGATGCAACGCAAGCCAATGCGCCGGCCCATTCTCCCGGCGCGGCCTCGGCCATACCGCCCTATAGCTCCGAGGGGATCACCGGGATTCCTTATCCCGGTTATTAGATCCCCATGCTGCGTTCGCTTGCGATCCGCGATCTTGCCGTCGTCGACCGCCTCGAACTCGCCTTCGCTTCCGGGCTTAGTGTGCTTACCGGCGAAACCGGCGCCGGAAAATCCATCCTGCTCGATGCGCTGGGTCTTGCCTTAGGCGGGCGGGGCGACGCCGCCCTCATCCGGCCCGGCGCCGATGCGGCGGCGGTGACCGCCGGATTCGAAATCGAAAACGATCATCCGGCGGCGCGCCTGCTGGCCGATCAAGGCATCGCTTGCGAAGACGGTTCGCTGATTTTGCGCCGGGTGCTCAGTCGCGACGGCCGCAGCCGCGCTTTCGTCAACGATCAGGCGGCGAGCGTCACCTTGTTGCGCCAGCTCGGAAGCCTGTTGGTCGAAATCGAAGGTCAGTTCGCCGAACAGGGCCTGCTCGATCCGAAGAACCACCGCGGAATTCTCGATTCATTCGGCAGGATTGAGAAGCAGGCCTCGAGTTTGCGCGATGCCTTCCGGGCCTGGCGCGAGGCCGAGACTGCGTTCCAAGATTCCGAGCGCGAATTGGCCGAGGCGCGCGGCCAAGAAAAACGGATCCGCGCCGAGCTCGATGAGATTGCGGCGCTGGAGCCGAAGCCGGGCGAAGAAGCGGGGCTCGCGAATCTGCGCGCGACCCTCATGCACCGCGAACAGCTTTTGAGCGCCATGAACGCCGCCCAAACCGCGCTGGCCCAAAACGGAAGCTCCGGGCGTTCGGTCTCCGAGGCGCTCCGCACAGCCATGCGGACCTTGGGCGCGCTGGCGTCGAAAGCGCCGGGCAAGCTGGATGAAACTTTGGCCGCCCTCGATCGCGCATCGATCGAAGTCGCCGAGGCGGAATCGCAAATTCTCGCCCTGGCGGCAGCCCTGGATCATGATTCCAACAAATTGGAATCCACCGAAGAACGGCTGTTCGCCTTGCGCGCCCTTGCCCGCAAGCACGGGGTCGCCGTCGATGCGCTCGCCGAAATACGCGACAGACTTGCGGAGAAACTTGCGGCCCTGGAAGGCCGGGGCGCCGGCAACGCCAAGCTGAAACAGGCGGCCGCCGTGGCGCGGGAAAGATTCGTCGCCGGAGCGCGCGCCCTTTCTCAATCGCGCGGCAAAGCGGCGGCGGCGCTCGACAAAGCGGTCGCCGGGGAATTGAAGCCGCTGAAACTCGAACGCACGCGGTTCGAGACGCGGCTGACGCCGTTGGCCGAAAGCGACTGGGGCGAGACCGGCGCCGAGCGGATTTCCTTTGAGGTTGCGACCAATCCCGGCAGCCCACTGGGGCCGATCGAACGCATCGCTTCGGGCGGCGAGCTGGCGCGGTTCCTGCTGGCATTGAAGGTGGCGGCGGCCGGCGAAGCCTCGCCTTCGACCCTCGTCTTCGATGAAGTCGATCGCGGCATCGGCGGCGCTGTAGCAGCTGCCGTCGGCGAACGCTTGGCGCGTCTTGGCGAGACTCTGCAGGTCCTGGTCGTCACCCATTCGCCGCAAGTGGCGGCGGAAGGCGAACATCATTTCCGGGTGGCCAAGCAAGACAAGCACAGCAACGGCGCGGTCGTCACCGCCGTCACCGTCGAAACCCTCGCTGGTCCTGCCCGGCGCGAGGAGATCGCCCGCATGCTCTCGGGTGCTGCGATCACCGACGAGGCCCGAGCCGCGGCCGACCGGCTCCTCGAAGGCTCCGCGCCCAAGAAACCCGCCGCCATCCCCAGCAAGAAGAAGCAGACCGCCCGCGAACCGGCATGAACGACAACAAAGTTCCCGTCGCCAAACTAACCGAGGCTCAGGCAAAACATGAGCTGGAGCGGCTGGCGAAGGAAATCGCCAATCACGATAGGCTCTATTACCTGGAATCGGCGCCGGCGATCTCCGATGCCGAATACGACGATCTCCGCCAGCGCAACACCGCGATCGAAAAGCGCTTTCCGAAGCTGGTGCGAAAGGACAGCCCGAGTTTGCGGGTCGGCGCACCCGTTGCCGAAGGATTCTCCAAAGTCACCCATGCGGTGCCGATGCTCTCCCTCGACAACGGCTTCGAGGACGAGGACATCGAAAAATTCTTCGCCCGGGTCCGGCGATTTCTCAAACTCGGCGACGAGGAGCGGATCGATATCGTCGGCGAGCCGAAGATCGACGGGTTGTCGATTTCGCTGCGCTACGAATCGGGGCACTTCACGGTGGGCGCGACGCGGGGCGACGGCATCGTCGGCGAAAACGTCACCGTGAATTTGAAAACCATCGCCGACATCCCGAAAAAACTTGCCGGCAGCCAGGTGCCGGAGATCATCGATGTGCGCGGCGAGGTCTATATGCGCCGCGACGAGTTCTTCAAGCTCAACGCCGCCCGCGAAAAGCAGGATGAGCCGGTCTTCGCCAATCCGCGCAACGCCGCTGCGGGCTCGCTCCGCCAGCTCGATCCCCGGATCACCGCCGAACGGAAGCTGCATTTCTTCGCCTATGCCTGGGGCGAAGCCAGCGCCATGCCGGCGAAGACCCATTGGGAATTTCTCGACCGCTTGAAGCAGTGGGGCTTCAACGTCAATCCGCTGGCCAAGCTGTGTCATTCCCCCGAACAAGCCCTCGTTTTCCATCACAAGATCGGCGAAGACCGGGCCGATCTGCCTTACGACATCGATGGCGTGGTCTATAAGGTCAACCGCCTCGACTGGCAGGAAAGGCTCGGTTTCGTCAGCCGCTCGCCGCGCTGGGCAATTGCGCACAAATTCCCGGCGCAGCAGGCGCGAACCAAGCTCAACGACATCATTGTTCAGGTCGGCCGCACCGGCGCGCTGACCCCCGTTGCAGTATTGGAGCCGATCACGGTGGGCGGCGTCGTGGTTTCCCGCGCCACCCTCCACAATGAAGACGAGATCGAGCGCAAGGATGTGCGTATTGGCGACACGGTGATCGTCCAGCGCGCCGGCGACGTCATCCCGCAAATCGTCGGCGTGGTCAAGGAAAAGCGGCCGCGCGGCGCCGAGCCCTACCCGTTCCCCCACAAATGCCCGGTTTGCCACAGCCTCGCCGTGCGCGAAGAAGGCGAAGTGGCTCGGCGCTGCACGGGCGGGCTCATTTGCCCAGCACAGGCCGTCCAGAGACTTAAACATTTCGTGTCCCGCGATGCCTTCGACATCGAAGGCCTGGGCGAAAAGCATGTGGAGGAATTCTGGGAGGACGGCCTGATCAAGAATCCAGTGGATATCTTCCGGCTGCATCGCCATGAGCGCGACATCCTCGAGCGCGAAGGCTGGGGCGAGCAATCGGCGCGGAAACTCTTCGCCGCCATCGACGCCCGCCGGGAAATTTCCCTCGACCGGTTCATCTATGCGCTCGGCATCCACCAAGTCGGCCAGGCCACCGCCAAGCTTCTCGCCCGCCATTACGGAAGCCTCAAAGCATGGCGCCAAGCGATGCAGAAGGCCAAGCGCCCGGACAGCGAAACCTATCTGGAGCTCGACGCCATCGAAGGCATCGGCGCCAGCATGGCCGATGACATCGCCGGCTTTTTCGCGGAACCCCATAACCGGAAAATCCTCGAGGATCTCGACAACGAAATCACGGTTACCGATTTCAAGGCGGCGACGGTCAAATCCGCCGTCACCGGCAAGACCGTGGTCTTCACCGGTGCTTTGGAAACCATGACCCGGGACGAAGCCAAGGCGAAGGCCGAGAAACTCGGCGCCAAGGTCGCCGGCTCCGTGTCGAGGAACACCGATTACGTGGTGATCGGCTCCGATGCCGGTTCAAAAGCCAAGAAGGCCGCCGAGCTCGGTGTCACCATGCTGACCGAGCAGGAATGGGCGAGGCTGATCGGCGGCTAAAGCGGATTTGTCGCTTCTTTAAGCCAATCCGCCGTCTCCGCATCGACAAGCGGCGAAAGCGTCTCGCGCACCCGGGCGTGATAGGAATCGACCCAGGCGATTTCGTCTTCCGTCAGCAAGGCACGATCGATCAGCGCGCGGTCGAAGGGTGCGAGCGTGATCGTCTCGAAACCGAGCAATTCGCGCTCGGCCCCGCTCACGTCTTCGACCGCCACCACCGTCACCAGGTTTTCGAGGCGGATTCCATAGGCACCCGCTTTGTAATAGCCGGGCTCATTGGAAACGATCATGCCGGTCCGAAGCGCGGCGTCGCTACCGATCTTGGCGATGCGCTGGGGGCCTTCATGGACGCCGAGATAACTCCCCACCCCATGGCCCGTACCGTGATCGTAATCGATTCCGGCCTCCCATAGCGCACGCCGTGCCAAGGCATCGAGCTGGCCGCCCGACGTGCCGCGCGGGTATTTCGCAGTCGCGATCGCGATATGGCCTTTGAGTACCCGGGTGAAGCGGTCGCGCTGCTCGGCGCTGGGCTCGCCTTTGCCGGAAATAAACACCGCGCGGGTGACGTCGGTGGTGCCATCGAGATACTGCGCGCCGGAATCGACGAGATAGATTTCGCCGGCTGCGATCTTGCGCTTGGTTCTTTCGCTCGCCCGGTAATGAACGACCGCACCGTTGGACCCGGTTCCGGAGATAGTGGGAAAGCTCAAGCCTCGGAAATATTCATTCTCGCGGCGGAAGGATTCGAGTTTCGCCGCCGCGGAGATTTCATCGAGATTTCCCTTCGGCGCTTCGCGCGCAATCCAAGCCAGGAATCGCGTCAACGCCGCGCCGTCGCGGATATGCGCCGCAGTCGTGCCGCGAAGCTCGATCTCGTTCTTGCAGGCTTTGGGCAGGGCGCAAGGGTCGGCCCCGGTCACGATCCGCGCTCCGGCTTCCCGCAGCCGATTGAACACGAATGCCGCCGCGGATTGCGGATCGATCAGCACCGCTTTCTTTCCCAACCGGCCGAGTGTCGCCGGCAGTATCTCGGGCGAGTCGATGGTCACATCGGCCCCCAGATGCGCGCGAACCGCGTCGGTGATTTTGCGTTTGTCGACGAACAAAGCGACCTTGCCACGGGCATCAATCAACGCGAAAGCAAGCGCCACCGGCGTGAAGGCGAGATCGCTGCCGCGAATGTTGAGCAGCCAATTGATCGAATCGGGAGCGGTCAGAACTGCGATTTCGGCCCCCGCCTTGGTGACTGCGTCGGCGATGTCGGCGCGCTTTTCGGCACTGCTGCGCCCGGCAAAGCGCAGTTCTTGAACCACCGCCGGCCCATGAGGCGCTTCTGGCTGATCGCGCCATACGGCATCGAGCGGATTGACCGCGCAAGGAACCAGCTCGGCTCCCGCTTTTTCGCAGGCTGCGGCCAGGGATTTGGCGGCGTTCTCGGCGTGAAGCCAGGGATCGAAGCCAAGCCGCGTGCCTCGCGGCAAATTGGCGGCGATCCATTCCGCCGGCGGCGATTCGATCAGATGCCGGATTTCAAATAGCCCGATATCGACTTCATCGCAGGCTTGAAGGGTGTAACGCCCGTCGACGAAGACGGCGGCCTTGTCCAGGAGGACCACCGCCGCCCCCGCCGAGCCGGTGAAGCCGGTCAGCCAAGCCAGCCGCTCCGAGCGCGGCGCCACGTATTCGCCCTGATGTTCGTCCGCCCGGGGCACGACGAATCCGGCAAGCCCGTGCTTGGCCAGTTCGGCGCGAAGGGCGAAAAGCCGCTCCCCCGAGGTCTCTTGCTTGAGTTTCACATCCGCTGTTGCGCGCGCCATGATTGTTTAAAGCTATGATTGCCGCCGCCTCGGCACAAGCCTTGACGCGCGCCTGAGGACCGACGCCCTAGGATTAACGGCCGAGAACCAGCGTCCGCCAGCCACCCAGATCGATCCGGTTCACGAAACCTATGCCCAAGGCCCGGTAGCGCCGCTCCACCCTTACGGCTTCCGGCCGCAGAAACCCGGAAAGCACGATGATGCCGCCCGGCGCCAGCGCCCGCTTGAGGTCGCGCGATAAATCCATGAGAGGCTTGGCTAGAATATTGGCGGCGATGAGATCGAAATGCCCGCGGCGCATGGGTTCCCGACGCCGCGGCCCGTCGGCCCAGGCTACTCGAACCCGGTTGCTCAAACCGTTTTGATGAATGGCCTCGCGGGCGATGGGGATTGCCTGAGGATCGATTTCGCAGGCGAGCACGTTTGCCCGCCATAGCTTGGCCGCGGCGATGCTCAAGATCCCGCAGCCGCAGCCGAGGTCGAGGACTTGGGCAAAAGACCGCGACCGGGCGAGACGCTGGAGCGCGATGAGACAGCCTTGGGTGGATTCATGCCGTCCGGTGCCGAAGGCCATGCCGGCATCGATGGCGAGCCCGATACATCCGGCGGGCGGCCGCCCGCGAAAATCGGAGCCATGGACAAGAAACCGCCCGACCCTGAAAGGCGCGAAGGCTCTATTCGAATCGGCGAGCCAGTCGCGTTTCGGCAGCTTTTCGACCGCCAATTCCGGTTCGGCGATGCCCGCACTCGCCGCGATCAGCGCCAGGGAGGCGCGAACCATTCCGGGATTGGGCGGCGCCTTGGCGATCGCTTCGATGAGCGCCAGCCCGCTTTTGTCGGACTTGGTGAAGGTGACCGCTTCGGCAAAGGATTCAAGCGCCGCGGCAAATCGTTCCCGCGACAAGGCCGGCACCCGCACCATCAACCGCCACGCTTCTTCTCCGGGCGGCGGCGTCATCGCGTTATGCCGGTTCGACGAAACTATCGAGGACCTTCTTGACGCCGGTGGAAAACGCGACTTCCAGTTTTTCTCCTTCCACCGCGCGGACTTTGCCGTAGCCGAATTTCTGATGGAACACTTCGTCGCCGATCTTGAATCCGGCCGCCGATTTCCGCTTGCGCTCAGGAACGCGATAGCTCTGGCCTTCGATCAGGGAGGCGGCCCGGCGCGAGCCCGCCGAACCGAATCCGCCTCGAGCCGCCGGGACGCTAAACGGCGAGGTCTGTTCGGAAAATCCGGATGTGCGTCCGCGGTAAAGACCGGAATCGCTCAACCGCTCGATATGGGCTTCCGGCAATTCATCGACGAAACGGGACGGGATCGCGCTCTGCCAGCTGTCATAGACGCGCCGGTTGGCGGCGAAGGAAATAGTGGCGCGCTTGCGGGCGCGGGTGAGACCCACATAAGCGAGGCGCCTTTCCTCTTCCAGGGATTTGACGCCGCCTTCATCCAAAGCTCTTTGATGAGGGAATAGCTGTTCTTCCCAGCCGGGAAGGAACACGGTTTCGAATTCGAGCCCCTTGGCCGAATGAAGGGTCATGATATTGACCATGTCGCCGCCCGCGGCCTCGGTGTTTTCCATCACCAAGCTCACATGCTCGAGAAAGCCTTGGAGATTCTCGAATTCGGCGATGGCCGCGACCAATTCTTTCAGGTTTTCGAGACGGCCCGGCGCATCCGGCGCCTTGTCGTTCTGCCACATGGCGGTGTAACCGGATTCGTCCAGGACGAGGGCGACCAGTTCGCCATGGGGCATGCCGTCAAGCGCACCCCGCCAGCGGTCGAAATTGTCCAACAGCTCGGTCAAGGCTTTGCGCGCCTGGGCCTTCAATTCATCGGTTTCGGCCAAGGCGCGGGCGGCTCTGGTAAGCGGAATGTCTTGCGCCCGGGCCACCCGATGCAGGGCCTGCAGGGTGGCGTCGCCGATGCCGCGCCGCGGCACATTGACGATGCGCTCGAAGGCGAGATCGTCATCGGGCTGGGCGATGACCCGCAAATAGGCGATGGCGTCGCGGATTTCCTGCCGCTCGTAAAACCGCAAGCCGCCGACGACGCGATAGGGAATTCCCAGCGCCAGGAACCGCTCTTCGAATTCGCGGGTCTGGAATCCGGCGCGCACCAGAATCGCCATGTTCGAAAGCTTATCGCCACGGCGCTGCAAGGATTCGATTTCGTCGGCGACGAAACGCGCCTCTTCTTCGCCGTCCCAAACTCCGCGTACCCGGATCTTTTCGCCGCCATCGGCTTCGGTCCAGAGCGTCTTGCCGAGCCGCCCTGCATTGCAGGCGATGAGGCCCGAGGCAGCCCCCAGAATGTGCCCGGTCGACCGGTAATTCTGTTCGAGACGGATGACCTTGGCGCCGGGGAAATCCTTTTCGAAGCGGAGAATGTTGCCGACCTCCGCCCCCCGCCAACCGTAGATCGATTGATCGTCGTCGCCGACACAGCAAATATTGTGCGAGCCCTGGGCCAAGAGTCGCAGCCAGAGATATTGGGCGATGTTGGTGTCTTGATATTCATCGACCAGGACATAGCGGAACCGCCGCTGATAGTCGGCGAGCACATCTGGTTGTTTGGTGAAAATCGTCAGACAGTGGAGCAGCAGATCGCCGAAATCGACCGCGTTCAGCGTGATCAGGCGCTGCTGATAGACCCGGTAGAGCTCCAGCGCCCGCCCGCCCGCGAAATCCCGCGCTTCGGCGGCGGTGACCTTGTCGGGCGTCAGGCCGCGATCCTTCCAGCGTTCGATGATCGCCATGAGCGCTCGGGCCGGCCAGCGCTTTTCGTCGATATTCGCGGCCTGCAAGACCTGCTTGGCCAAGCGGATCTGATCGTCGGTGTCGAGCACCGTGAAATTGGATTTGAGCCCGGCCAATTCGGCGTGGTTCCGCAGCATCCGGGCACCGATCGCATGGAAAGTGCCGATCCACATCGATTCGGTCGGGCGGCCGAGCAGCTTCTCGACCCGCTCCTTCATTTCCCGCGCCGCCTTGTTGGTAAAAGTGACGGCCAGAATCTGCGACGGCCAGGCGCGGCCGGTGAAAAGAATATGGGCGAGCCTTGTGGTCAGCACCCGGGTCTTGCCGGTTCCAGCCCCAGCCAACACGAGGACCGGCCCCTCCAGCGCCTCGATCGCTTCCCGCTGTTTCGGGTTGAGGCCGGCTAGATAAGGCGCGTTCGCGGCGGACGGCGAATTGCCGCCGGTTGGCCCTGGCAACGGTAATTGCATCGGAGTGGGGGGCTGCATTCTCACGTTTTATATAGCATGCAGCGGCGATAGAACATGTCATGTCGTCCGCAAAATCGTGACGCTTGAAAATTCCCGATGCGCGTAACGAGCCGCGTTGTCGAAGACCGCAGCACATCGACGTCGCACCAAACCGGTTCGATCCGATCCCCAGGCGCCCCTAGGGGCGCGCGATCCAGGTCACAGGCGCAAGTGGCGCCAGCAATGGGCTTCGCGCCGGTGCGCCGGCGCCAAAGTCCTCATTACCAGCGGCCCTGCTCTTCGCCGCGGCCGCCAGCCCCGGATCCCCTACCTGGATACCTAAATCATTGATAATAGCGAAAAGATGTTACGAATAACTCGCAGTCGCTCTATATGGATTCGGAGCGCAGGCGCCGAGCGGGATAAACCTGCGACAATAAAGGGAATTTCATGAAACCGGTTGCTCGCATTTCTGGCAGCCGGCATCGCCTCCTAGGCGGCGGGCGATCTGGTTTCGGCGGGGGATTCCGCCGCCGATCGTGACGAGTGCTTGGGAGGCGCTGCGCCGGCCAGTCCATCAAATGGCTGGCGGAGTTCGATTACCATTTCTGATTTTTGGAAGGTCTCTGGGCCGGATTCTCAGGATCGCTGATTTCTGAAACTAAGACTTCGCGCGGCGACAAAACGAAACCACCCGGGACCTGAGGGCCCGGGTGGTTTTTTTGATTCGAAGAAGACCGGCTATTTTTTCTTGTGGGCTTTCTTCGCCTTATGCGGCTTCATCATCGGCGCCGCGCCAAACTTCTTCTTCAGGGTGTCGAGACCAGCCTTGTAAACGCTGGTGATGACTTCCTTGGCTTTCTTGTCGGTGGCGCCACCGCCAGCATCGAAGGTCGAACCCCAAATCACCAAACTTTTGCCGCTCCCCTCGTCCACCACGCCGATATACGATTCGTAATTGGCGACCGGCAGCGGGCCGGACAGAATGGCGTAGGTCAGACGCATATTCTCGTCGCTATACGAGGTCAGCTCTTCCTGGATGTCCCCGCCGCCCTTCAAATGAAGAGTACGCTGAGTTCCGACCGCCGTCGGCGAGCCGGTCACCGTGCTGCTCTCGACCGCCGGATGCCAATCCTGAAGCTTGTCGAAAGCGCCGACGAGCTTCCACACGTCGCTGGCCGAAGCCTTGACTTCAACACTCAACACGACGCTGTTCTTGCCCGCCGCATTGGCGCCAACCGGTGTCCCAAGCGAGACGGCGCCAAGCGCCATAATAACCGCGAAGGTGGTGAGCCAGCCCCGCCTCCCCGTTTCGATTACCCCTTTTATGGTCATTGATTTCCTCTCCCATGACAGCCCAAGTTATTCGGCGTTTGAGGCCGGGGGCCAAACGAGGCCGAGGATGCACTTCTCGGCGGTCCCATTCAATAGGCAGGTTGGGTGCTGACCCATTGCTGCGGCGCTTGACCCGTTCCCGAAGGATGTGCCAGCCCCTGTGGCCGCGCGTCAGACGGTGAAATATTTGGCTTGGGGATGGAGGATGACGATCGCCGACGTCGATTGTTCGGGTTCAAGCTGGTCCTCTTCGCCCATGACCACCCCGACCCGTTCGGCCCCCAATAGCTCCAAAAGTCGGCGCTGGTCGCCCAGATTGGGGCAGGCCGGATAGCCGAATGAGTACCGGGAGCCCCGGTAGCCCTGCTTCAGCAGCTTGTTGATATCGCGTTCGTCCTCGTTTCCGAAGCCGAGCTCGTTGCGGATCCGCTTATGGACGTATTCCGCCATGGCCTCGGCGATTTCGACGCTGAAGCCGTGAAGATAGAGATAATCCTGATACCGGTTTTCCTTGAACCATTCCGCCGCGACTTCGGAGGCGCGAGCGCCGGCCGTGACGACCTGCAGGCCGATCACGTCGCGCTCCGGGTCGGAAATATCCCGCACGAAATCGGCGATGCAGAGTCCGTCCTCGCGGTTCTGCCGCGGCAGGGTGAATCGCGCGACTTCCGCCGTCCCGTTTTCGTCAAAGAGCACCAGATCGTTGCCCTCGCCCGCCGCCTTCCAATAGCCATAGGCCGCCTTGGGCACGATGATGTTCTCATCGGCGCATTGCTTGGCGAGCTTGACCATGATCGGCCGGACCTCGCGTTTCGCCCATTCGGCGAATTCCTCGCGGCTCTTGCCGGCCTTCTTAAAGCCCCAATGGAATTGGAACAGCATCGCCTCATTCAGGAAAGGCAGGAGATTTCGAATCGGCACCTTGTCGATCATCCGCGGCCCGAAGAACGGCGGTGTCGGCACCGCGAGCCCTTTGCCGAGTTCGGCGCGGCGAAGCCGGATTTCCTCGAGCTCGACGGGCCGGGCTTTTTCAACCGGGCGCTCAAGCGCTTCCAATCTCCGGTCCTTGCGCCGTTCCGGCTTGCCCTCCTGGAGCTTTGCCCGTTCGCTCAAATGCTCGTCGAAGCGGCCGGTCATCACCTTGTCCATCAACTCGAGACCGTCGAAGGCATCGCGGGCATAGGCGACTTTGCCGGCGCCATAGGCCTTCACGCAGTCCGCTTCGACATAGCCGCGGGTCAGCGCTGCACCGCCGAGAATGACCGGAAGGCTCAGGCCTTCCCTTGTCATCTCGATCAAATTCTCGCGCATGATGACCGTCGATTTGACCAGCAGGCCCGACATCCCCACGGCGTCGGCCTGGTGTTCTTTGGCCGCCGCCAGGATGTGTTCGATCGGCTGTTTGATGCCGAGATTGACGACGCGATAGCCGTTATTGGTGAGGATGATGTCCACCAGATTCTTGCCGATATCGTGGACGTCGCCCTTCACGGTGGCCAGAACCATGGTGCCTTTCTGCTGGCCTTCGATCCGCTCCATATAGGGTTCCAGATACGAGACCGCCTTTTTCATGGTCTCGGCGGACTGCAGCACGAAGGGAAGCTGCATCTGGCCCGAACCGAACAGCTCGCCCACCACCTTCATCCCGTCGAGCAGAATTTTATTAATGATGTCGAGAGGCCGATGCGTCTTCATCGCCTCCTCGAGATCGGGTTCGAGCCCTTGCCGGTCGCCGTCGATGATGCGTTGCTTCAGCCGGTCTTCGACCGCGGCGTAACATTCCTGAACTTTCTTTTCCTCCCCCTTGCGGCCTTCAAAGAGGCCGAGGAAGACGTGGAGCGGATCGTAGCCGTCGCGGCGCCGGTCATAGATCAGATCCTCGGCGACCCGGGCTTCTTCTTTGGGGATTCTTATGCAGCGGCATGATCTTGCTAATATGGACAATGGCGCCGGTCAGTCCGCGCTTTAGCGCCTGATCGAGGAACACCGAATTCAGAACGTGGCGGGCGGCCGGGTTGAGGCCGAAGGAAATATTGGAGAGACCGAGAATGATCTGGCACTCCGGCATTTCCTTGGCGATTTGCTCGATCGCATCGAGACTGTTGAGGCCGAGCTTGCGGTCGTCCTCGTTGCCGGTGCAGATCGTGAAGGTCAGCGGATCGAATAAGAGATCCGACGGCGGCAGCCCGTATCTGTTGCAGGCGAAATCGTATAGCCTTTTGGCGATCTCGAGCTTGTGGTCGGCTTCCTTGGCCATCCCGCCTTCGTCGATGGTAAGGGCGATCACCGCCGCGCCAAATCTTTTTGCCAGGGCCAATTTCTTCGCCGCCGGCGCTTCACCGTCCTCGAAATTGATCGAATTGATGATTCCCTTGCCGCCATAGAGCTTCAGCGCGAATTCGAGCACCGGATATTCGGTTGAATCGAACACCAGCGGTGCGTTCACCGATCCCCGCATCCGGGTTACGACCTCGCGGATGTCCGCCGATTCGTCGCGGCCGACGAAGGCGGTGCAGATATCGAGAGCGTGGGAGCCTTCGCGGATCTGCTCGCGTCCCATCTCGACGCAGCCGTCCCAATTGCCGGCGTCCTGATATTCGCGGAATTTCTTGCTGCCATTGGCGTTGCAGCGTTCGCCGATGGAGAAATAAGCGGCTTCCTGGCGGAGCGGCACTTGCGAATAGAGCGAAGCAACCGCCGGCACCCAGAACACTTTGCGTTCAACCGGCTTTGGGCGGAGTTTGTTGCCGGCGCGCCTCCGCAGCATCGCATCGAGGGCGGCGATATGCCGTTCGTCGGTGCCGCAGCAGCCGCCGATGATGTTGACGCCGTCTTCTTCGACGAAACGCTCGTGCCAATTTGCCAATTCCGCAGCACCCAGCGGATAATGGGGCGCGCCTTCCACCAGCTCGGGCAAGCCGGCATTGGGCAGGATCGAAATCATCCCCGGCCAGTTTTCCGCCAGCCATTTGACGTGCTCGGACATTTCCTGCGGTCCGGTGGCGCAATTGAGGCCGATGATCGGCACGTCGAGGGCTTTGACGATGGTGGCCGCCGCCGCGATATCGGTGCCGACCAGAAGCGTGCCGGTGGTTTCCACCGTCACCTGAACAATGAGCGGAATATCTTGATTGGCCTCGAGCCTGGCCCGCTTGGTGGCGTTGACCGCCGCCTTCATCTGCAGCGGGTCCTGGCAGGTTTCGATCAGAAACGCATCGATGCCGCCAGCAACGAGACCTGCGCATTGGACGGCGATCGCATCTTCCAACGTTTGGTAATCGATATGGCCAAGCGTCGGGAGCTTCGTTCCCGGTCCGATCGAACCCAAGACGAAGCGCTCACGGCCGTCGCCGTTGAATTCCTCTGCGGCTTCGTGGGCGATTTCCGCCGAACGCTTGCTGAGGTCGAAGGCCTCGGCGGACAGCCCGAACTCACCCAGCGTAATGGGCGAGGTGCCGAAGCTGTTGGTCTCGACCGCGTCGGAACCGGCGGCGAAATAGCTCTTGTGGATGTCGCGCACCAAATCGGGCCGGCTCTTAGTCAGAATGTCGGTGCAGTTCTCGGCGCCGAGGAAATCCGTGTCCACCGTGAGATCGAGGGCCTGGACCCGCGTTCCCATGGCGCCGTCGGCGAGCAGCACGCGCTCGCGCAAGAAATCGAGGATTTTGCTCATTACCGGGCTTCCGCGCGGAATTTACCCGATTGGCCGCGCCGGCCGTTGGGCCGCTTTCGGCGGCGACCGGATGCGGGCGCAGGCCAAGGATATGGCAGATGGCGAAGGTCAAATCGGCCCGGTTCAGCGTATAGAAGTGGAACTCGCAGATCCCGCTTGCCTGAAGCATGCGGCATTGCTCGGCGGCCGCGGTCGCCGCCACCAGTTTGCGGGTTTCGATGTCTTCGTCGAGTCCCTCGAAAAGCTTGGCCATCCACGCCGGGATCTTGGCGCCGGTATTGCCGGCAAATTCGATGACCCGCGCGAAATTGGTGACGGGGAGAATCCCCGGCACGATCGGCACATCGATGCCGGCGGCGCGCGAACGATCCACGAAGCGGTGGTAGCTGTCCACGTCGAAAAAGAATTGGGTGATGGCCCGGTTGGCGCCGCAATCGATCTTGCGCTTGAGATTGTCGAGATCGGCATCGGCCGATTTCGCTTCCGGATGGCATTCCGGATAGCAAGCGACCGAAATCTCGAAATCCGCGATCTTCTTCAATCCCGCCACCAGATCGGAGGCATAGGCATAGCCGCCCGGATAGGGCTGATAGCGCTTTCCTTTTTCCGGCGGATCGCCGCGCAGCGCCACGATGTGGCGCACCCCTTCTTGCCAATAGAGCGTGGCGATGGCGTCGATCTCGGAACGCGGTGCGCCGACGCAAGTCAGATGCGCCGCGGGCGTCAGACAAGTTTCGCTCAAGATTCTGCAGCACCGTTGCATGGGTGCGTTCCCGCGTGCTGCCGCCTGCGCCATAGGTCACCGAGACGAAACGCGGAGCGAGCGGCTCCAGCCGCTTGATCGCCTGCCACAGCGTCTGCTCCATGGCCTCGGTCTTCGGCGGAAAGAACTCGAATGAAACTTTCAGATCCTGCGACTTGGGCATAAAGGGCGGGGCCGGCGCTTGGCGGATATTGAAATCGCTCATGCCTCGACCCTCCGTTCCGAATTCTGTTCCGCCCTCTGTTCCGCCCTCTGTTCCGCAGGACTAGTTTTGTCGCGGGCATTTCTCGTCCCGGCCGCATCGGCCGGCCGGCGCGAAACCCACAGCGTCACGGTCAGCGGTTTGCCGGCAAGATGCACGGCCTTCATCGGCGTCAGGCCCGCACTCCGGCACCAGCGCGCGAGGTCGGGGTCGGCAAAGCCGAGATGCCGGTGCGCATGACCGTCGCGGAGTTCGGCCAGCTCATGGGGTGCAAAATCGACGATGGCGAGCCGCCCGCGGGGACGCAAAATGCGCGCCGCCTCGGCAATCGCCGCAGCCGGATCTTCGGCGTAATGCAGCACTTGATGTATGACCGCGGCGTCGAAGGATCCGTCCGGCCAAGGGAGCTGATACATATCGCCCTGGCGCAGCGTGCAATTGCGCAAGCCCGCCCGTTCGAGGCGGGCACGCGCCAAAGCCAGCATCTCCCGCGAGAAATCGATGCCGATGCCGTTTCCGATATGGGAGCCTAGGATTTCGAGGATTCGCCCTGTGCCGGTGCCGATATCGAGCAAATCGCCGATCGGCTCGGCGGTGAGATGGGAAATCAGCGCCCGCTCGACTTCGGTTTCGTCCACATGGAGCGAACGGATTTGATCCCATTGGGCGGCATTGGTCTTGAAATAAGCGGCGGCGGCCTCGGCCCGCGCCCGTTTCACCTGTTCGAGCCGGCTGCGGTCGAGGGAAACCGGTTCGTCGCGTTTGCCGCGTTCGCCACGGGCGAGCAGCCCCGTTAATTGCCGTGCCAGCTCCGCGCCGTCGCCCTTTTGCGCCAGACGGAAGTAAACCGACGTCCCCTCTTGCGACCGGTCAAGCACACCGGCCTCGCACAAAACCTTCAGATGCCGCGATACCCGGGCTGGCTTTGGCCGAGAATCTGAGTGAGCTCGCGCACGCTCAATTCGGCTTCGGCGCACAGCGCCAGAATGCGCAGCCGGGTCGGCTCCGCCGCTGCGCGCAATCCATCGAGTGTTGAATTGAAGGTCATTACCGTCAAATCCCGCCATCCAAATTTCAGGATACCATTACAATATAAATATATGTTTATCAAACAAATCGTAAATAAGCGGTTAGGACCCGCCCAAATTTCGTTGCGGTTGATCTAATTTATTTTTGTGTCATTTATGCAACCGAAACGGCGTGAATCACACAGTGCCGATTTGTCGCCGCTAGTGTTCGCGTCCATGTTGTGATACTTCATGGAGTAGTTAATCTCGTGCGGTTGATGCTGCGCGAGGAACAAGAGTTGGCCGGCCGGGTATCGCTCGGTGCCCGAAATTGGGGGAGGCACAAGGGGTTACGGCGGATGGCAGCAACGGGTCGAACGCCCGGGGGAAACTGGGGGAGCACATGCAATCGCGACAGTTAAGGGAAGTTTTACGGAAATCGGCGCTAGATATTAACACGCGGCGGGGGCGTCCTTAATTCGTTGCCGCACATCCACACTTGGCCAATAGCCGATATCAATCGTAAAGAGACGCAAATGAACCGTCTGCGATTCCCTGCCCTGCGCGTTGCCCTCAATTCAGGGCGCATCACCCTCATTGCCGGGCTGATGTTAACGTTTCAGGGCTGCGCCACTCCGCCCACCGATCCTGATGCGCTCGCCGCCTTTAACGAGGCGAACGATCCGCTGGAGCCGATGAATTGCCAGATATTTGCGTTCAACGAGTTCGCGGATGCTTACCTGATCCGGCCCCTGGCCGAAGGCTATGTCGCGGTGGTGCCCACACCCGCCAGACACAGCTTGCGCAATTTCCTGAACAACCTTCATTCGCCGGTTATTTTCGCCAACGACCTGCTGCAAGCCGAATTCAAGCGCGCCGGAACGACTCTCGGCCGCATGCTCGTCAACTCCACGATTGGCGTCGGCGGCTTGTTCGATGTCGGAGGCGATATCGGGTTACCGTATCACGATGAAGATTTCGGCCAGACGCTTGCGGTTTGGGGTGTGGGCGAAGGCCCGTATCTCGTGCTGCCGGTCTTGGGCCCATCCAATCCGCGGGACACCGTCGGTATTGTCGCCGACGGGTTCATCGATCCGATGAACATGTACCTCGAGAATACCAACCGCAGTTATTTGGCCTATGTGCGGGCAGCGATCGACGGTATCGACAAGCGCGCGCAAGTGATCGACGTCTTGGACGACATCAAGCGCACGTCGCTCGATTTCTATGCTACTATTCGTAGTCTGTATCGCCAGCGCCGGATTGACGAAATCAATAACGGCGAGCCGACGCCGGGCACGGTCGCTCCGAGCTATATGAGCGAAAAAGACAAAGGCGTGAAACCCGCGATGTCGCCGGCGTCAGAGTCTGGTATCGGAGAAATCGTCGTCGCTCTAGTGCGCGATTTGGTGCGGTCATGATTACACGCCGTCTTCTAATTCCGTTCGTCTGCGTCGTTGTCGGGCTGGCCGGCCGGCCGGCTGCCGCCGATCCGGCGCAAGATGCCCAGACTTTCATCAATGATTTCAGCCATCGCGCGATCGAATTGTTGACCGAGAAGAATTTTTCCGACGCCGAGCTGATTTGGCGCTTCAAAACGCTGTTCGAGGAAGGATTCGACATCTCTTACATCGCCCGCAGCGCGCTCGGCCGCTTCTGGCCCCGCGCCACCGACGATGAAAAAGCGCAATACGTCCCGCTGTTCGAGGATTACGTCGTGACGATTTACGCCGGCCAGTTCCGGGACTACACGGGCCAGGGCTTCACGACCAAATCGGCGCAGGTCGGCGCCGACGGTGTTACCATCGTGTTCTCCGACATCGTGTCGTCCGACGGACCGCCCACCAAGCTCGAATGGATCATCGGCGATGTGGACGGCAAGCCGAAGATTTCGCGACATCAAGATCGAAGGGGTGAGCATGATCACCACCTATCGCGATCAATTCGCCAACGAGATTCTGCAACACGACGGCAAGATCGGCGGGCTCATCGACGCCCTGCGCGAAAAGACCGCATCGCTGCACGCGAACAACGGATAAATCTGCGTAAGTTGGTCGGGGCCTGATCGGTCGGGGGAAACGGTGGCGGCGGGCTTATGGCCCGCCGCTTCGTTTTTGAGCCCCGCTTCGACGGTTCTCAGGAACCGCTTACGCCCGGACCAGCGGCTTATATTTGATGCGGTGGGGCTGGACCGCGTCTTCGCCAAGGCGCCTTTTGCGGTCCGCTTCGAAGTCCTGGTAATTCCCTTCGAACCATTCGGTCTGGCTGTCGCCTTCGAAGGCGAGAATATGAGTTGCGATGCGGTCGAGGAACCAGCGATCGTGGCTGATCACGACGACCGAGCCGGCGAAGCTCAATAGCGCGTCTTCGAGCGCGCGCAGGGTTTCGACGTCGAGATCGTTGGTCGGTTCGTCGAGGAGCAGAAGGTTGGCGCCTGACTTCAGCATCTTCGCCAGATGCACCCGGTTGCGCTCGCCGCCCGAAAGCTGGCCGACTTTCTTTTGCTGGTCGGCGCCCTTGAAATTGAACCCCGCACAGTAGCTTCGGCTCGGCACCTGTTTCTTGCCGAGCTCGATCATCTCCTTGCCGTCGGAGATTTCCTCCCAAACCGTTTTTTCGCCGCGCAGGCTGTCGCGGGATTGATCGATATAGCCGAGCCTCACCGAATTGCCGACCCGCAATTCCCCGGCATCGGGCTTTTCCTGGCCGGTGATCATGCGGAACAGCGTGGTCTTGCCGGTGCCGTTGGCGCCGATCACGCCGGCGATGGCGCCGGGCGGGAGCTTGAACGTCAAATCCTCGATCAGCAGCCGGTTGCCGAAGCCTTTGCGCAAATGGGCGGCTTCGACCACCAGATCGCCGAGCCGCGGCCCCGGCGGAATGGTGATCTGCGCTTTGTCCAGGGTCGCGTCGGCGGCTTCGGCCAGCAGGGTTTCATAAGCCGAAATGCGCGCCTTCGATTTGGCGTGGCGGGCCTTCGCCCCCTGCCGGATCCATTCCAATTCATGTCTCAGGGTGCGCTGGCGCGCCGATTCCTGCTTTTCCTCCTGTTGGAGGCGCTTTTCCTTTTGTTCGAGCCAACTCGAATAATTGCCCTCGAACGGAATCCCTTGGCCGCGGTCGAGCTCCAAAATCCAGCCGGCCACGTTATCGAGAAAATAGCGGTCATGGGTGACGGCGACGACGCTGCCCGGATATTCCGCCAGATGTTGCTCGAGCCACGCCACCGATTCCGCATCGAGATGGTTCGTCGGTTCGTCCAAAAGCAGCAGATCGGGCTTTTGCAGCAGCAAGCGGCACAGCGCCACCCGGCGCTTCTCGCCGCCGGATAAATTCGTCACCTCGGAATCGCCGGGCGGGCAGCGCAGCGCGTCCATGGCGATCTCGATCGTGCGCGACAGATCCCAGGCATTGGCGGCATCGATTTTTTCCTGAAGCTCCGCCTGCTCGGCCATCAGCTTGTTCATTTCATCGTCGTCGAGCGGCTCGGCGAATTTCGCGCTGATTTCCTCGAACCGATCGACCAATTTCTTCAACTCGCCCAGGCCTTCGAGCACGTTGCCGGCCACGTCTTTCTTCGGATCGAGCGCCGGTTCTTGCGGCAGAAAGCCGACCTTGGCGCCTTCGGCCGACCAGGCCTCGCCGTTAAATTCCTTTTCCAGCCCGGCCATGATCTTGAGCAGCGTCGATTTGCCCGAGCCATTGGCACCAAGCACACCGATCTTGGCGCCCGGCAGAAACGACAGCCATATGTCCTTCAGGACTTGCCGCCCGCCGGGATAGGTCTTGTTCAGACCTTTCATCACATAGATATATTGGTAGGCGGCCATGGAAACTCCGATTTGGGGGATTTATCTTTGCGCCGCACGCGGCGCAGCACCTTTTAACGGCTTGCCGGGGCGGGCGCAACGACGCCAGCGCCGGCCGCTGTCGCATCTATGGACGAAGCAAACATTAAGGAAATGCCGGTCAAGCTGCGCGGTAGCACCGGACTTTGATTTGGGCGGCTTTCTTGCCGATCCGGGCCAAGTCGTAATCCATCTGGAGCCCCAGCCACATTTCCGGGCGGCTGCCGAACGCCTTGGACAGGCGTATCGCCATCTCTGGGGATATTCCGGATTTGCCGTTGAGAAGCTCAGACAGGGCCTTGCGCGTGACGCCGAGCCCTTCCGCCGCGGCGGTCACCGTCAAGCCCAGAGGTTCAATGCACTCCTGCCGGACAATCCGGCCCGGGTGCGGCGGCATTTTCATCGGCATGGTGCGTTCTCCAATGGCAACCGAATAATGATAATCGACCAAATCGATATCTGCGGCGTCGCCGTCCTCAAACCGGAAAACGATCCGCCAGTTTGCCCGCACCGTAACCGCCCAGAAGCCTTTCAGAGCACCTTTGAGCGGATGCGAGCGGAAACCGGGAAGATTTATGTCGTCCGGCGTCTTCGCGCGATTCAGGATGAAAAGGATGTTTTCGACTTTCTCCAACTGGTCGGGCCGGACGCCCTTGCGCTCGCCATCCTCGAACAGCCGTTTCAGTCCCTTGTGCCTGAAACTCCGGATCGCGCCTCTAATGTAACCTATAACGTGTCAGGTGCCAAGTCACGTGGCGAGACGAGGCTACATCTCGCCGACGGCGGCCAAGCGCAAATGCCGATGACCAAAACCTTTTTCTCGCGGCGCTTCGGCATCGTCGCCGACCGCTTCGGGGTATCGTGGATGATCTACGTCGCGCCTTCGGGCTGAGCCGCAGACGATCTGGGGAAAGGCGGGAATTCCTGGGGCGATGTCCCGGGCGGCATTCGCTTATATATGATCGTTACATTAGGTCGCGCCGAACGCTAGAATTGGGCGGAGGATCCTTTGAGCCGCAAACTGATAAACCGCAAGCCAATCATCGGCGCCATTCGGGCAAAGGCGTGAACATCGATTTGTTTCTTGCCGGCATACCCCTGTGGTTGTGCTTTTTCCTCGTGGTCGTTCTACCGACGAGCCTGACCACCCTTGGACTCGTTCTTCTCCGCCGCCGTCTGACCGCCGAACGGCTGAAGATCAACAATGAAGTCGCGACCTTCATCTTCGCCACCGTCAGCGTGATCTACGCGGTTGGTTGGGCTTTGCGGTGATCGTCGTGTGGCAAAAATTTCACGACGCGGAAAATGCGGTTTCCCAGGAAGCCGCGGCGGTCGTCGCCGTCTATTGGCTGAGCGGCCGGATCGGCGGCGACGCCACTATCGAGCTGCGCGACCGGCTGACCGCTTACGTGAACAGCGTGCTCGACGACGATTGGGCGGCGATGGCGCGCGGCCACACCAGCCACGATACCACCCGCGCGCTGAACGACGTTTACGCCGCGGCGCTGAAAACCGAGCCGGCCGGCAGTCGCGGCTCCGTCGTCATGGCCGAGATTTTCCACCAGCTCGGCCAAATCACCCAGGCGCGCCGCGAGCGGATCGTGGTCGCCGCCGGTGCCGTCCCCGGCATTATCTGGTCGGTCCTGGTCGTCGGCGGGGTGATCACCGTCGGCTCGGCCTTCTTCTTCGGTTCGGAGAATGCGCGCCCAGCTGCTCATGACGACCATGCTTTCCGTCGTCGTGTTCATGGCGCTGCTCGTCATCGTCTCGATCAACTACCCGTTCACCGGCCCGGTCAGCGTTTCGCCGGAGCCTTTCAGCCTCGCTCTTCAGGATTTCGCAAAGGGGTGAGGGTGGGCGGCGCGCGCGAAGAGGAGGGTTGGAACCGATGATTTTCGAGCAAATCGCGACCGGAGGATGCCAGTCTTATCTCGTCGGCTGCGCCGACACTCGCATCGCCACACTGATCGATCCTGAAATCCGGCAGGTCGACCATTATCGGGCGCTCGCCACGCAGGCGGGTGTGCGCATCAATTACGTCATCGACACCCACACCCATGCCGATCACTTCTCGGCGGCAAAGCAATTGGGCGAGAAGTTATGCGTTCCCGTGGTGATGCATTATGAAAGCCCGGCGCCGTTCGCGAGCTTCCGGCTCGACGACGGCGGGATGCTTGCCCTGGGCAAATTGCGGATCCACGCCATCCATACGCCGGGCCATACGCGGGATTCGATGTGCCTCGTGGTCGACGATCGCGTCTTTACTGGCGATACGCTTCTGATTGGCGCCACCGGCCGCACCGATCTTCCGGGCGGCAATCCTGATCAGCTCTATGACAGCCTGTTCGGCAAGCTGCTGAAGCTCGATCCGGCGCTCAAGGTTTTTCCAGCGCACGACTATAAAGGCCGCTCGCACTCCACGATCGCCGACGAGCTGGCGAACAATCCACGCCTGCAAAGGCGGGATCGCGCCGAATTCACCGACCTGATGCGGCATTTGAACCTGACCGCGCCGGACCACCTCACCGAAGCGCTCCGCACCAATATGAGCGGCGGCAAATCGGTGACGCAGCTGCTGGCCGAAGCGAGCGTGATGGTGACCTTCATGTCGTTCGAAGAACTTAAGGCGCGGCTCGATGCACGCGCCAACGATATCGTCGTGCTCGATGTGCGCGAAAAGGGCGCCTACGATTCCGGCCATATTCCCGGCGCCAGGCATTTGCCGCGCGGCCAGCTGGAACTGCGCGTCAACGAGGAATTGCCGGATCCCACGCTGCGTATCGTGGCCTGTTGCGAATTCGGCAAGATCTCGACCTTGGCCGCGGCGACGCTGCGCCAACTCGGCTTCACCCGTGCTTCGGCGCTCGACGGCGGCATGAAGGCGTGGCGCGAAGGCGGCTACCCGCTGGAGCAGAGCTGAATTCCGCCGCCGCGTTCGCGGCGCTTCTGGTCATCGTTTCAATTAACTACCCGTTCACCGACCCGGCCAGCGTTTCGCCGGAGCCTTTCCAATTGGCTCTCCGGGATTTCGCGAAGGGGTAGTGGTGGGCCAGGTGCGGTTGCCGATGACCAAAACCTTCTTTTCCCCGCGCTTCGGCACGGTCGCCGACCGCTTCGGCGTTACCTGGATGATTTACACGGTGCCTTGAGGAACGTATCTGGCTGATGTGGCAGCTCGACGACAAAATGCGCAGACTGGGGGCGAGAGATCTGCGAATGTCGCTCCGCATACACTTCGTGCACGGGCAATCCAGCATTGAGATTTCGGAAGAAGTGATGGCGCGAGACGGTGAATCAGGTCCTCAATATTTTCCAATTCACCCTCGCAGACGGGCTCGGCCCGGTAGTCGGTCAGTTCCGCGTAACGACGGAAAACAAACGCAAACAAATCTGCCACTTGCACCATGCCGGCATGGTGCGATTTTGTAAAAAAAGCGCTGTCAACGATCTGATCTAAGGAGTCCTGCTTCCTTTCGCGTTGGTAGTATGAATCGGTCCAAGTTGGCGGGTTGAACAAAACTTCGTTGAGCCGGTCCGCCATTATCTTGTTCTCGTCGAAGACAAGAATGGTGTGACCCTTGTTTCTTTTGAGCGGTTGGCGCGCTTTTTGAAGTTGAAGCGCCAAGTGAACAGCTCCGGCAACTCAGGGATCCCCAAGTTCCGCAGGATAGTCGGGTGGAAGATCCCTCCCGAATCCTTGGATGTCGATCGCGGAAAGTGCGAGCCTGTGCCTACGTTCGGATATCCAACCACACAATAAACGGAATACATCCTTGCGTAATTCGGGATCTGTTCGCTGCCAAGCTCCGTGACCATAAAAGATACGAGAACCTTTCAACTCCCTGAGGGCCTCTGGATAGACATTCCGAATGGCCGCCAGAATTTCTGCGAATTCTCGACGTGAGCGGCTGAGACGCTGTGCATCTGCGACAATGCCGACCATGACCTGTACATGGCGATTATTTTGGTCGGCGCTCTCATCAGCGTAGCAAAATTTCATGTGTGCTGGATTCTGACCTCAAAATCGATAGTCACCCGGGAGGCTCCTTGTCCTTACTTGCAACGGGAAAGATGACTGATCTATATGGTGATGTGTCTTACTAGAGCATAATCCGAACTGACTGAATCGGTTTGGGGGATTCCCAGGGCGGTTGGAATCTGATTCAACATGCTGGCTGGAGTGGAGGCCAGCATGGATGGCAAAACCTTATTCATCGGATCTTCGCGAGCGCGCTGTTGCGGCGGTTGATCGGGGGATGTCACGCCGGCAGGCGGCAGCGCTGTTCGGGGTGGGCATCAGCACGGTCGTGAACTGGGTCAAGCGTTGGCGCAGCAGCGGAAGCATGGCCGCCAAACCGATGGGTGGCGACCACCGTTCTCGCCTGACGAATGAACGGCGCTGGATCTTGGAACGGATCGAGGCGGTACCCGATCTGACCTTGGAGGAGCTCCGGGACGCGTTGAAAGAACGCGGGGTCATCGTCGGCTATGGGACGGTGTGGCGCTTCTTCGAGCGCGCGGCGATCAGCTTCAAAAAAAACGGTGCACGCCGCCGAGCAAGAGCGGCCTGATGTGGCGCAAGCGCGCGCCGTCTGGAAGAGAGATCAGAAATCGCTCGATCCGGCAAAGCTGGTTTTTATCGATGAAACGGGGACATCGACCAAGATGGCGCGCCTTTATGGGCGCTCGAAACGCGGCAGCAGGGTCATCGGCCGCGTTCCTTGGGGTCATTGGAAAACAGTGACCTGCGTCGCCGGGCTGCGACAGGACGCCGTGACCCCGCCGTTTGTCATCGATCGCCCGATGACCGGAGCGATCTTCATCGAGTATCTGCGGCAATGCCTCGCGCCGACGCTCACGCCAGGCGATATCGTCATTATGGATAATCTTCCCGCTCACAAGGTGGGAGGCGTGCGCAAAATCATCGCGGCCAGTGCCGAGCTGCGCTACCTGCCGCCTTACAGCCCCGATCTCAATCCGATCGAGCAGTCCTTCGCAAAGTTCAAGGCGCATCTGCGCAAGGCCAAAGAACGCAGCGTTCCTGCCCTCTACGATCGAATCGGAAATGCTCTCAACCTCTTCACAAAAGCCGAATGCCGCAACTACTTCAAAAACTCAGGCTACGCTTCAGCATGATCGGATTCCGCTCTAGATATTGCGGAGCAGACATGACGAACAATCTTTGGACTTGGGGCGGAATTTACTTCGGTTACAGGGACGGCAACGATCTGTGGACCCATGATGGAAAACACGTTGGTCGGTTTAACGGAGACAAAGTTTATAACCCCGATGGTCGATATCTCGGCGAGACAAGGAACGGAAAGTTGATCACGCAAATTTCCGCGAAAAGCCGACGTATCGGCAGCTTTTCACCGCACACATCACGTATCGGTAAAATTCCATACATCGATCAGATTGGGACTGTTATGTACGCCGGTTACGAAGATTTTCCGAGACCGGACAGTTTTCGGTGACACAAGCCATCTGATAGGTCCGAATTGTACGGATTTGGTTGTCCCGGGAGGACTTGGATCTCCAACCAGACCGTTATGGGCGGCGTGGCTCAAACCTGTCACCTCTCATATTTCTCGACAACGCTAGCCGGGCGGAGTTTCGCTTCGCCCGGATCCTCGCCAAACTCGCGAAGGGCGCGGCGCTGGCGCAACAGGTCCCAGCACTGATCCAATTCGATATTCAGTTTTTTCAGCCGCTCGTGATCGGCATCTGAGGGCACTCCTTTCTTGTACAGCCGCTCCTCCTCCGCCACGAGGCTCTGGATGTGGTTGAGGACGCTTTGATCTGTCGTTTTCTCTGCCACGATGATCTCCTTTGTTTGAAGGCTCGGCGTTTCTACTTGCTTCCGCCCAAGGGCTTTGTGAAGCGGATTGCGTCGGTGTCACGGGTAAAAAGAATAGCTCGCCGAGCCGAAGCTCGAAGAGCGAAGGCTGGTGGGCCCGGGAGGACTCGAACCTCCAACCAGACCGTTATGAGCGGCCGGCTCTGACCAATTGAGCTACGGGCCCGAAAAGGGCGCCCCCAAACCACGCGAACATCGCCCGCAAAATGGAACGGGCGCGCCAGCAGCATACCGGCGCGCCCGTCAAAGGGGAACAAGCCCCAATCCGATTTTGGACCTTTACGTGTCGAGGAAACTCCGCAGTTTCCGCGAGCGGCTGGGATGCTTGAGCTTGCGCAGCGCCTTCGCCTCGATCTGGCGTATGCGCTCGCGGGTGACCGAGAATTGCTGGCCGACTTCTTCGAGGGTGTGGTCGGTGTTCATGCCGATGCCAAAGCGCATCCGCAGCACCCGTTCCTCGCGGGCGGTGAGTGTCGCCAAAACCCGGGTCGTGGTTTCGCGCAAATTGCCGTGGATCGCGGCATCGAGGGGCTGCACGGCGTTCTTGTCTTCGATGAAATCGCCGAGATGGCTGTCTTCCTCGTCGCCAATCGGCGTCTCGAGGCTGATCGGCTCCTTGGCGATCTTGAGAACCTTCCGGACTTTCTCCAGCGGCATGCCGAGCTTTTCCGCCAATTCTTCCGGGGTCGGCTCGCGGCCGATCTCGTGGAGCATCTGGCGGGAGGTCCGCACCAGCTTGCTGATGGTCTCGATCATGTGGACGGGGATGCGGATGGTGCGGGCCTGATCGGCGATCGAGCGGGTGATGGCCTGCCGGATCCACCAGGTGGCATAGGTCGAGAACTTATAGCCGCGGCGGTATTCGAATTTATCGACCGCCTTCATCAGGCCGATATTGCCTTCCTGGATGAGATCGAGGAATTGCAGGCCGCGATTGGTGTATTTCTTGGCGATCGAAATGACGAGGCGGAGATTGGCCTCCACCATTTCCTTTTTCGCCTGGTTGGATTCCCGCTCGCCTTCCTGAACCGTATTGACGATGCGGCGGAACTCGGACATTTCGAGCCCGGCGTCGTGGCCGATGAGCGCGATCTGCTCGCGAAGCTCGGTGATGTCCTTGCTGTGCTTGGTGCAGAATTTCTTCCAGCCCTTGCCGGGAAGCGCATGCACCGTCTCGAACCAATTGGGATCGACCTCGGAGCCGAGATAGGCCTTCAGGAAATCCTCGCGCTTGACCCCCGCACCGGTGGCGCAGCGCATCAGCTTGCCTTCGAGCTGCATCAATTTCCGATTACGCTCGTAAAGCTGGTCCACCAGCAATTCGATCCGCGAATTGTTGAGATGGACCATCTCCATGAGATCGATCAGCTCGCGCTTCAATTTTTCGTAGCGGCGCTCCTGGCGGCGCTCGACTTCCTCGCCGCTACGCTCGGCGGTGAGGCGCGTCTCCTGCACCTTGTGCAGGCTTTTATACTTTTTGGCGATCTCCTCGAAGGTTTCGAGGACGGAGGGAAGCAAGGTTGCCTCCATCACCGCCAGCGAAATGCCGGCTTCCTCGTCGTCTTCGCCTTCGCCCATGGTTTGGCCGGGAACGCCGGGCGGCGGGGCGCCTTCTTCGTCTTCGGAATCGGCGCGCACCGGTTCGGCCTCGCCATCGGCACCGGGCTCGGCGGTCGGCGCCACGCCCTCGCCCCCGTCGGAGCCGGTTTGGCCTTCCGGGCCGCCGCCATAGGTGGCGTCCAGATCGATGATGTCGCGGAGCAGCATCCGCCCTTCCATCAACGCATCGCGCCATTCGATGAGGGCGCGGATGGTCAGCGGGCTTTCGCAGATGGCGCCGATCATCTTCTCGCGACCGGCTTCGATCCGCTTGGCGATGGCGATTTCGCCCTCGCGGGAAAGCAACTCGACGCTTCCCATCTCGCGGAGATACATGCGCACGGGATCGTCGGTGCGGCCGAGATCGGCTTCGTCGATGGTGGTGACGGCGCGGGGTTCCGGTTCTTCGGGAGCGGCCTCGGCTTCGGCGGGGGCGGCTTCGGCGGTCTCTTCGCCTTCATCGGTCTCGACGACATTGATGCCCATTTCCGAGAGCATCGAAAGGGTGTCTTCGATTTGTTCGGAGCTCACTTTTTCCGAAGGCAGAGCCGCGTTGATTTCGTCATAGGTGACATAACCCCGCTCGCGGCCGCGCTGGACCATTTTCTTGACGCTCGCGCCAAGACCGTCCATCAACGGGCCGTCGGTGGGTTCGCCTTGAGTTTCCGGGGCTTGCGCCGCTGTATTGGTTTTCGTCGCCATGTTCCTCTATTTTCCCCATCAGGCTCTATTCGGCTCTGTTCGCCGGGGGGCTCTCTCCAAATGGCGGCATCCGGTGCTGTGTTCGCACCGGACGATTGCCGCCCGAAATCCCCCTATCTATTCTTTGCAGCTTTCTGGCAGCTCTAATTTCTCCAACGCGCGATCAGCCGGTCCACTCCCGAACTTTCTGCTGCAGCTCGTAAAGGCGTTTCTTCAGGTCGTTGAACCGTTGCTCGTTCGCAGGCGTCGTGTCTTGTGCCACTACTTTTCGGGCCTCCTCAACCTGAGTGAGAAGGACTGGCAATTGATACCTGCCGAAGGCCCCATCCCAGCCCTTTCGCACGATTTCCAAGGCTGTACCCGGGCGCGCGAACCCGCTGTGCTGATAAACATCGGCCCGCAAAACGGCCCGCAGCTCACCCGAAAAACCCTGTTCCCTCAAGTGGTTTTTGAGGGTCTCACTGTCAAGCCCCGATTGTCCTGAAATACCAAGGACAGCCTGCCGCAACCGGTCCAGCTCCGGGGCAGAAAGTTCAATGATCCCAATGTCCTCCCCCACTTCGTCCAAGAGGGCCGGGTGATTGATCACGGCGGCGAGCAGCGTTTTTTGCAAAATCTCGTCGGCATCGATGCGAACCTTGGTGCCTTGGCCCTGGACGGTGCTGGGCCCACGGGGCGGGCCGGACCCGGGACGCCCGGGCATTTGCCGCCCGGATTGCTGGCGGCCCCGATCGAACGGCCGGGATCCCGCCACCGGCAGCGGCCCGAATAGCTCATCGCAGCGGCGCTCGAAATGGCGGCGGTATTCATTGCGAACGCCTGGATCTTTGATGCCGCCGGCGAGCCTTTCTAGGGTCTGGCGGAGCTGAGCCCGCCGTTCCGGAGTATCGATGGCCTTCCCCGCCGTCTCCAGGGTCCACAGCATCCACGCCAAAGGCGAGGCCGCTTCGAGAACCTGGGTGATCGCCTCCGCCCCTTCTTTCCGAAGCAGGCTGTCCGGGTCTTCCCCCGCTGGCAAAAGCGCAAAGCGCAAGGAGTGGCCGGGCTTGAGGAGCGGGACGGCGCGCTGGGCCGCCGATCCCGCCGCCCGTACGCCTGCATCGTCGCCGTCGAAGCACAGCACCGGCTCGTCGGCAACCCGCCACAGCTCCATCATCTGATCTTCGGTAAGGGCAGTGCCCAAGGGTGCGACCGCGTTCTGGAATCCCGCCTGATCGAGCGCGATCACGTCCATATAGCCCTCGGCGACGATGACCTCGCCGCCGGCGCGGGCGGCCGGCAAGGCGTTGGCGAGGTTGTAGAGCACCCAGCCTTTGTGAAAGAGCGCGGTCTCCGGCGAGTTGAGATATTTCGGCTTGATGTCGCCCATGGCACGGCCGCCAAAGGCGATGACCCGCCCCCGCCGATCGGTGATGGGAAACATGACGCGCCCGCGGAACCGATCGAAGCTGTCGCCGCCTTCATCGGGCACGATCACCAGCCCGGAATCGATCAGCATCTTTTCCGGAAATCCTTGGGCGACGAGGGCGGTTTTGAGCGCGCCGCGTTTCTCGGGTGCAAAGCCCAGACGGAATCGCGAAATCTGCACTTCGCTCAGGCCGCGATCTTCAAGATACTTGCGGGCGGCCGACCCGGCTGGAGTCTTCAATTGCTCGGCGAACCAATGGGCCGCCGCTTCCAGGACTCGATTGAGGCTGCGCGTCTCGCGATCTCGCTCGGCTTCCCGCGGGCTCGGCGCCGGCAGCTTCATGCCGGCGAGCCCGGCTATCTTTTCGACCGCTTCCGGGAAGGTCACGTTTTCAGTGCGCATGACGAAGTCGATGACGTCGCCATGGGTCTGGCAGCCGAAGCAGTGATAATAGCCCTTGTCGTCGTGGACGTTGAAGGAAGGGGTCTTTTCCCGGTGGAAGGGACAAAGCCCGAGGAAATTCCGGCCACGCTTCTTGAGGGCGACGCGCTTTCCGACGACTTCGGCAAGGGAAACGCGGGCGCGAAGCTCGTCCAGGAATTCAGGACCAAAGCGCATCGAATTTTCGACTCCGTGCGGGCCAACCCGGACCCGCAGCTCAACGCGCAGTTTAACTCAACTGTTGTTTGACGATGCCGCTCGCCTTGGAGAAATCCATCTGGCCGGCATATCGCTCTTTCAGCGCCGCCATGGTGCGGCCCATGTCTTTCAGGGTGGTGGCGCCAAGGGTTGCGATCACCGATTTGACCGCCTCGGCGACTTCCTTTTCCGAAAGTTGCTGGGGCATGAATTCTTCGATGATTTTGATTTCCTGGGTTTCCTGATCGACCAGATCCTGGCGGTTGCCTTTGGCGTACATTTCGATGCTCTCCCGGCGCTGGCGGATCATGGTCTGGAGCATTTGGAGAATCTCGTCGTCGGAGATCTCGTCCTTGCCGCCGGCGGTGCCGCGGCCGGCGATATCCCGGTCTTTGAGCGCAGCCAGGATCAGCCGCAAAGTCCCTGTCCGGCGTTCTTCGCGGGCTTTCGTCGCAGTTTTCAACGCGTCACGGAGCCGTGTTCGCAGCATGGCGTTATCGATTCCAGTGCCAAAGGGTGGCGATTTCAGACTGTGGTGTGGTGCCCCCGGAAAGCGCTAAACTTAGCGCAAAACAGCCATCCGGGCAAACGAAGTTTTTGGCTAAGTTATTGACGAATCACTATTTTTTAAAGATTGTCCGGCTTGACGGCGAAGGCTCGTTTGCTTATCAATCGCTCAGCGACCCGACCGTCGAATTTCGTCATCTTGGGCCAAATGGCCAACCCGTCAAGGCCCTTCCCATCATGGGGCATCGTGATCGGGGCCAGCGTGCCCAGCTCAATAAAGGCTGGGCCGTAATTTTGCGCGGATCGCGATGACGCGCATGCCAGGATCGCTCCCGGGCGGCTTTCTTGCTGAAGCCGCAGTTTGCAGGAGACAGGAATGCCATTGACCGCCGCCCGCACCGTGATTGAGGCGCAATCGATGACCGCGACCGCGGCATTGGTGCTTGCCGACGGCACGGTGTTTTCGGGCCGCGGCCTCGGCGCCGCCGGCATTGCGGAAGGCGAGATCTGCTTCAACACCTCGATGACCGGCTACCAGGAAATTCTCACCGATCCCTCCTATGCCGGGCAGATCATCACCTTCACCTTCCCCCATATCGGCAATGTCGGCGCCAATCCGGAGGACATTGAAACCGCAATACCCGCCGCCCGCGGCCTCGTTCTTCGCGCCGATATTTCCCAGCCTTCGAATTTCCGCGCCACCCGCCATCTCGACGATTGGTTGAAATCCTTCGGCTTGATCGGGATCTCCGGCGTCGATACAAGGCGGCTCACCCGCCGGCTGCGCGATCTGGGTGCCGCCAACGGCGTGATCGTTCACGACCCCGCCGGCAAGTTGGATTTGGAAAAACTCAAGGCGCAGGCCAAATCGGTTCCCAGCATGGAAGGCCTCGATCTGGCGCGAAGTGTGAGCTGCCTGCAGACCTATGAATGGACCGAGGCGCTGTGGACTCTGGGCCGCGGCTATGGCCGGCTCGAAGGACCGAAGCACCACGTGGTTGCCGTCGATTACGGTGCCAAGCGCAATATCCTCCGCAATTTGGCGGCGACCGGCTGCCGGGTCACCGTCGTTCCCGCCACCGCGACCGCCGAAGAAATTTTGGCGCGCAAGCCCAGCGGCGTGTTTCTGTCCAACGGCCCGGGCGATCCGGCGGCAACCGGCGAATATGCGGTGCCGACTATTCGCGGCCTAATCGACTCCGGCGTTCCGGTTTTCGGAATTTGTCTCGGCCATCAGATGCTGGCGCTGGCGCTGGGTGCGCGCACCGAGAAAATGCATCACGGCCACCGCGGCGCCAATCATCCGGTCAAGGATCTGGAAACCGGTAAGGTCGAGATCACCAGCCAGAATCACGGCTTCATGGTGCCGGTGAACAGCCTGCCTTCCGGCGTGAAACCCACCCACATCTCGCTCTTCGATCAGACGCTTGAAGGGCTGCGGGTCGAGGGCAAGCCGGTATTCTCGGTGCAATACCATCCCGAAGCCTCGCCCGGCCCCCAAGACAGCCGCTATCTCTTCGACCGCTTCGTCGCGCTGATGGATAAGAATGCCTAAGCGCATGCATATGGCATTGCATCTTCCCCTCCCCCCTTGCGGGGGAGGGCCAGGGTGGGGGGGTCACTCCGACCGGTGGGGGGCGGCACTCAATGCCTAAGCGCACCGATCTCAAATCGATTCTCATCATTGGCGCCGGTCCGATCGTGATCGGCCAGGCCTGCGAATTCGATTATTCGGGCGCGCAAGCCTGCAAGGCGCTGCGCGAGGAAGGCTATCGCGTCATCCTGGTCAATTCGAACCCGGCGACGATCATGACCGATCCGGATTTGGCCGATGCAACCTATATCGAGCCGATCACCCCGGAGATGGTCGCGCGGATCGTGGAAAAAGAACGGCCCGATGCCTTGCTGCCGACCATGGGCGGCCAGACCGCGCTCAACACCGCCATGGCGCTCGCCAAGAACGGCACGCTGGAGAAATTCAACCTGCAATTGATCGGCGCCAGCATCGACGCCATCGACAAGGCCGAGGATCGCCTCCGTTTCAGGGACGCGATGAAGAAAATCGGCCTCGATAGCCCCAATTCCGGCATCGCCCACAATCTTCCCGAAGCCCGCGCCGCCTTGGAGCGAATTGGCTTGCCCGCCATCATCCGGCCGTCCTTCACCTTGGGCGGAACCGGCGGTGGGGTCGCCTACAATCTCGTCGAGTTCGAAGAGATCGTCGCCGGCGGCCTCGATGCCTCGCCGGTCCGCGAAGTGCTGATCGAAGAATCGGTGCTGGGCTGGAAGGAATACGAGATGGAAGTGGTGCGGGACAAAAACGACAACTGCATCATCGTCTGTTCCATCGAGAACGTGGACCCGATGGGGATTCACACCGGCGATTCGATCACGGTGGCGCCCGCCCTCACCCTGACCGACAAGGAATATCAGTTGATGCGCAACGCCTCGATCGCGGTGTTGCGGGAAATCGGCGTGGATACCGGCGGATCCAATGTTCAATTCGCCGTCGATCCCGAGACCGGCCGCATGGTCATCATCGAAATGAATCCCCGCGTTTCGCGGTCGTCCGCGCTGGCCTCGAAGGCGACCGGATTTCCTATCGCCAAGGTCGCGGCGAAGCTGGCCGTCGGCTACACCCTGGATGAATTGCAGAACGACATCACCGGGGTGACGCCCGCGTCGTTCGAGCCGACCATCGATTACGTCGTCACCAAGATGCCGCGCTTCACCTTCGAGAAATTTCCGGGGACCGAGCCGCTGCTTACGACCTCGATGAAATCGGTGGGCGAAGCCATGGCGATCGGCCGCACCTTTGGCGAGTCGCTGCAGAAGGCCCTGCGCTCCATGGAAACCGGGTTGACCGGGCTGAACGAAGTCGAGATTCCCAACGCCGCCGCCGGCAAGGATCGGGACGCCATACGCGCCGCGCTGGCCAAACCCACGCCCGACCGCCTGCTGGTCATCGCCCAGGCGTTCCGTTTCGGGCTTTCGGTCGAAGAGATTCACCAGAGCTGCAAATACGATCCCTGGTTCCTCCGCGAGATCCAGGAAATCGTCGATATGGAGGCGCAGGTTCGCGCCTTCGGCGTGCCCAAGGATGGGGTGCACATGCTGCGCTTGAAGCAGCAGGGATTTTCCGACGCGCGCATCGCCGAACTTGCGGGGGTTGCGGAATCGGAAGCCGCCGAACGCCGCCGGGAGCTCGGTGTCCATCCTATCTATAAGCGCATCGATACCTGCGCCGCCGAATTCCCGTCGGGGACCCCTTATATGTATTCGGCCTATGAAAGCGGCGCCGCGTCTTATGCGGCGGAAGCGGAATGCGAAGCGGATCCCAGTGAACGCCGTAAAATCATCATCCTCGGCGGCGGGCCCAATCGCATCGGCCAGGGCATCGAATTCGATTATTGCTGCGTCCACGCCGCCTATGCGCTGCGCGAGGCCGGCATCGAAACCATCATGGTCAATTGCAATCCGGAAACGGTTTCGACCGATTACGACACCTCCGACCGGCTTTATTTCGAGCCGCTGACCGCCGAAGACGTGATCGAAATCGTGCGGGTCGAGGAATCGCGGGGAAAATTATTGGGCGTCATCGTCCAATTCGGCGGCCAGACTCCGCTCAAACTGAGTTCAGGCGCTGGAAGTGGCCGGCATCCCCATCCTCGGCACGTCGCCCGACGCCATCGATCTCGCCGAGGACCGGGAGCGGTTCAACGAGCTCATCGCGCGGCTCAAGCTTCGCCAACCGGAAAGCGGGACCGCAACTTCGGTCCAAGAGGCGATCGAAGTCAGCGCCGAGGTGAGCGCCAATTATAGCTTTCCGGTTTTGTTGCGGCCGTCCTACGTTCTCGGCGGGCGCGCCATGCGGATCGTCTATGACCGCCCGTCGGTCATCAATTATGTGACCGAAGCGGTGAAGGTTTCCGGCGATACCCCGATCCTGATCGATCGTTACCTTCAGGACGCCATCGAAGTCGATGTCGATGCGCTGTGCGACGGCAAAGATGTTTATGTCGCCGGGATCATGGAACACATCGAAGAAGCCGGCATTCATTCCGGCGATTCGGCCTGTTCGCTTCCCCCGCGATCCTTGTCGCCGGCGGTGATCGCGGATATCGAAACCCAGACCCGGGCGTTGGCGCGGGAGCTCGGCGTCGTCGGGTTGATGAACATCCAGTTCGCGGTCAAGGACGGCGACGTCTATGTCCTCGAAGTGAACCCGCGGGCAAGCCGCACCGTGCCCTTCGTTGCGAAAGCGACCGGCGTGCCCATCGCCAAATTCGCGGCCCGGGTGATGGCCGGCGAAACCCTCAAATCCCTTGGCCTTGACGATCGCGCCGTAAAGGCCCGCGGCAAGCCGGGCCATGTGGCGGTCAAAGAAGCGGTGTTTCCTTTCGCGCGGTTCCCCGGTGTCGATATCATCCTTGGCCCGGAAATGAAATCGACCGGCGAGGTGATGGGCATCGACGCCGATTTCGGCCACGCCTTCGCCAAATCGCAATTGGGGAGCGGAACCAAGCTGCCGCTTTCCGGCATGGTGTTCATTTCGGTCAAGGACAAGGACAAGCCGGCGATCGTGAAGCCCTGCCGCGCCTTGCTCGAAATGGGGTTCAAGCTGATCGCGACCCGCGGCACCGCCCGCTATCTCCAATCCCAGGGCTTGGAGGTCGCGGTGGTGAACAAGGTGCTGGACGGCCGGCCCCATGTGGTGGACGCTCTCAAGAGCGGCGAGATCCAGCTCGTCTTCAACACGACCGAAGGCGCGCCCGCGATCGCCGACAGTTTTTCGCTTCGCCGCAGCGCCTTGATGCAGAATATTCCTTACTACACCACGGTGGCCGGGGCGGGGGCCGCGGTCGAGGCCATCGCCACTCTCCGCAGCGGCAGTCTGGACGTAGCCCCCATCCAGTCCTATTTTTCTGGTTCGTTCTGAAATCGAGGCCAGGTTTGACGGGGCGGGTAAAACCGCCCAAAATCTTAACTAAACCCTTACTTTTTCTGAGAAAGCTTGATTACGACATGAACAAATTCCCAATGACGGAAGAAGGCCTGAGCCGGCTCAAAGCCGAACTCGATCGTCTCAAGATGATCGAGCGGCCGAGTGTCATCAGGGCTTTATCCGAAGCCCGCGAGCATGGGGACCTGGCGGAAAACGCCGAGTACCACGCCGCCCGCGAGCGCCAGAGTTTCATCGAAGGCCGGGTCGCCGAACTCGAGTCGAAGATCCGCCATGCGGAGGTGATCGACGTCTCCAAGCTCTCCGGCAAAGCGGTCAAATTCGGCGCCACCGTGAAGCTGTCCGACGAAGACACCGACGAAACCTCGACCTACCGGATCGTCGGCGCCGACGAAGCCGATATCAGCGAAGGGCTGCTTTCGATCACGTCGCCGCTCGCCCAGGCTTTGATCGGCAAGGAAAAGGGCGACACCGTGGTGGTGAATACCCCCCGCGGCGGCAAGTCCTATGAAATCATCTCGGTAAAATACGTCTGACGCGCCTTAAAGCCCTTGCGCGAGGAACTCGTGCTTGGCAGCGTCCGCGTGAATCGGCGCCGGTAACGCGTCTTACCGGGCGATTCGCTGTTCGTTGCGGGGAGCGCGGCTAGGCCGCTCTCCGGCCTCGGAATCGATGGGCACCCCGGTCAGATGTTTCGACGCCCGGATCGCCAAGGCCGATTTGACATGGGCGACATTGGGCGCGGCGGTGAGCCTGGCGGTGACGAAGCGCTGATAGGCGTCCCAATCGCTGGCGACGATCTTGAGCAGGAAATCGGTTTCGCCGGCCAGCATGTGGCATTCGCGCACTTCCGGCCAGCGCTGGACCATTTCCTCGAACGCCACCAGATCGGCTTCGGCTTGGCTCTGCAGCCCGACCTGGGCGAATACCGTGACCCCGAAACCAAGGGCCTCGGGATTGAGTTCGGCATGAAAGCCCCGGATGAACCCGGCCTGTTCCAAGGCCCGCACCCGGCGCAAACAAGGCGGCGGGGTAATTCCCGCCCGCTTGGCGACCTCGACATTGGTCATCCGGCCGTTGTCTTGAAGATCCTTGAGGATCGAAAGATCGACCCTATCGAGCTTGACCCGTTCCATGGCCACCCTTCCCTTCCGCCTTGAATCTCTTACCGGACCCCGATTTGGATGGGCGAAATTATATTCCTCCCTGCGCGCGTTAGGGAAATAATATTTCAACGAGTAGTATTGCGAAAGGCCGGGCGATTGCGGTGATCGGCCCGCTTCCCTATCGAGGCTGTGCAAGGCCATAGTCTTGCGCCAAATAGGCTGCTAGATGGGCGCCAAACGGGCCGGGGGAACCTCGGCTGGGGGGATCAGAATCTTGAATTGCTGGGTGGTGAGCGACGGCACGGCCGGGATGGAGAACCAAGCCCTCGGCCTCGCCCAGATCCTTGGCTTTCCGACCCGGGTGAAGCGGCTGAAAACCCGGCCGCCTTGGCGCTGGCTGCCGCCGTCCCTATGGCCCTGTCCCCTTGCCGCTCAAACTCGCGGCGGCGACCGTCTTGAGCCCCCATGGCCGGATGTGCTGATCGCGACCGGCCGGCAGAGCGTTGCGCCCGCACTGGCGATCAAGGCGCGGAATGGCGGCCGGACCTTCACGATTCAGATCCAGAATCCCGGAATTTCCTGCAGCCGCTTCGATCTCGTGGTGGCGCCGCTCCATGACCAACTAACTGGGCCGAATGTCATCGCCACGACGGGGTCGCTTCACAGCATCACCCCGGCGAAATTGGCGGAAGCAGCACGGCGCCTCGGTCCCGCCTTGGCGCATTTGAAGCGCCCGCTGGTTGCGGTCCTGGTCGGCGGGACCAACAAAGTGTTTCGCTTGTCGGCCCAGCACACCAGACGCCTCGCCGAAGGCCTTGCTTCCCTGGTCAAACGCCATGGCGCAGGGCTCGCGGTCACGCCCTCGCGGCGTACCGGTGCGGTCAATGAAACGGTCCTGCGGGACATGCTGGGCCCGCTCGGGGCCGAAATTTGGGACGGCAAAGGCGAGAATCCCTATCTCGGCTATCTCGGCTTGGCCGATGCGATCGTCGTCACCGGCGATTCGGTCAACATGGTCTCGGAGGCTTGCGCCACCGGAAAACCAGTTTATGTTTTCGATCTGGAAGGCGGCTCCGCGAAATTCAGCCGCTTTCATGAGAAGCTGCGCAGCGACGGCTTGACCCGCCCTTTTGAAGGAACGCTTTCCGAGTGGTCTTACAGGCCGTTGGACGATACCGCCAGGGTCGTCGCGATCATCAAGGAAAGGCTTGCGAATTGGCGGCAATCGGCAAGCACCCCATAGAGTGAGACGAGATGCCGCTGCCGAAGCGATTGATCTTTCCGCCCCTGCTTCCTTTAATGAGTCTCTCCTGCCGAAATAGAGACATGGCTATCTTCGACCTCAAGGCTTTCGAGACCACCCCGCTTAGCCACGATCCATTCGATTACATGATCGTGCCGAATTTCGTGCGCGGCGAGGCCTTGGCCGCGCTTCACCGCGACTATCCCCGCATCGCCAAGCCGGGAAGTTTCCCGGTGAGCGAGCTCGAATTCGGGCCGGGTTTTCAGGCAATGCTCGATGAATTCGGCTCTCCCGAAATGCGCGCCGCCTTCGAGCGCAAATTCGGCATCGATCTCGCGGGCCGGCCGTTGACGGCAACCGTGCGCGGCCGCTGCCAGCAAAAAGACGGCCGCATCCACACCGATTCGAAGAGCAAGATCATCACGGTTCTGATCTACCTCAATTCCAAATGGGAAAACCAAGGCGGGCAATTGCGCCTGCTGCGCGGCCCGGACGATCTGGAGAATTATTTCGCCGAGGTTCCGCCCAATGAAGGCACGCTGCTCGCCTTCCGCCGCAGCGACAATTCCTTTCACGGCCATAAGCCCTTCGTCGGCGAGCGCCGGGTCATCCAATTCAATTGGGTGACCGATGCCGGGACTGCCTGGCGCGAACGGGTGCGCCACCGGATCTCGGCTTGGCTCAAGGGCAGCGACGCTTATGCCTGACCGGCCGCAAAATCCCTACCGCGCAAGCGGTTCTTCTTGGCTGGCGGCTGCCCCAGGACTGGCGGCATAAGGTACAGAAGGTTAGTCTTCGGCATGACCCTCGCCATCGAAACCTTCACCAATCCCGGCGCCAAAGGCTGGCGGCCCGGCAACAATGTCGGCGGGTCGACGCTGTTTAAGGCGCTCGGCCACCCGCTGATCGCCGCCAGGGCCCGCGCACTCCGCGCCAAGCTCGCCGCGGGGCCGATCGCTGTCTACGATCCTTTCGATCAAGCCGGCTGTTTCGATGCGTTTTACGGTCTGACCGATCTCGATGTTACCGACGTCTTCGTGCAGAAGATCGAGGACATCGGCGGCAAGCGGTTGGGCCGCACCGCCAAGCCGATTACTGCGCTGGCGCAATCCCGTGCGCGGACAATTCTCATCGCCGCCTTCGATTTCGAACAAGCTCGCCGATCAGATCCGGGATTTGATTCCGGCCGGCGCCAGGGTTCTCACCTTCGACGAGCTCCGGCTGCCGGAGGATATGCTCAGCAACAAACGCCATTATCTCGACCCGCTCAATTTCGCGACCAATTTCGGATTCTTGCGCGACGGGAAGGGGCAGCGCACGACGCTGTCTTCGGCCAATTACTGGTCGGGCTATGGCGCGAAGAACCCCGAGCTCTGGCTTTGTCTCTTCGGCGACGACGGCAAGGTTCTCGCCGAGTGGCGGGAGCCCTTGGACGGCGTCAATTCGCTGTTCCGGATCGACAGCGGCGAGGTGCGCCGGCGCTTCGGCCTCGGCGATTTCACCGGCTCGCTGTTCATTCACGCCCTGCGCGTGGCGGGTCATGACGTGGTCAAATACGCGCTGGACATCAACAGCGAGGACGGGCTTTCGCTCTCCTGCACCCACGACGCCAATGCCTGGCCCGCCGATCTCTATGCCGGGCTGCCGGCGCCCAAAACCGGCGAGCAACTGATCTTGTGGATTCAGAACAGCCATCCGGTTCCGATTCCGCCCGGCGGCATCGGGCTCAACATCATGGGCTCCCAAGACACCAACTGGCTCGACGCCGAGATTCCCGCCTTCGGCACCTACGCGCTTGACGTCAACAAGTTGCTGCCCGAGGCGCGCTGGCCCAATCAGATCGAAATCCAGGCCGGACGTTATTTCGTCCGTCCGCGCTATGAAATCGTCATGAAGGACGGGCGGCGGCGCATCGCCCACGCCAATGTGGAGCGCACCGATCTCGTTCCCGATCCGAAAATTCTGGGCCTAGCCAGCGTTATGGGCAAGGGCTATGTGATGCCGCTGCCGGTGCTGCCGTTGAAAGACTTCCGCAGCGAAATGTTGCCGACGCCGATGTCCACCTGCCAGCACGAGTTGCCGGTTGCAGTCGCGCTTTACGATGCGTCGGGCCAGGAAGTCTCGCGCCGGTTCATGGGTCGGTTAGCTAGGCGCGACAGCGTGCCGGTGGACATAACCGATTGGCTCGAGGACTCCGGGCAGACGCTGCCGGCGGGCTTCGGCCATGTCGAGTTTCTCTACGATTTCCGCGAGGGCGGCGAGGCCGATGGCTGGCTTCACGCTTTCGGCCGCTATCGGCAGATCGCCAGCCATCACGTCGCCGAGACCATTTTCGGCGCGCATATCTACAACACGCCGATCGTCTACAAGGACGAGCCGCAATCCTATGCCGGCAAGCCGCCCGGACTTTCGACGCGCCTCTTCCTGCGCATCGGGCCGCAGCCGCTCGATACCTTGTGCCATCTGATTTATCCGGCGTCGCTGCCCTGGCACCCGAAATCGAAAACAGTGTTGAGCCTCTGCGATCGCGGCGGCAACGAAATTGCCAAGCGCGACATCGCCATTCCCTGCAGCGGCAGCTTGTTCTGGTGGGTCAGCGAAATGTTCGCCGAGTTGGAGCGCAAAGCCGCCGGCGCGGATTCCTATGTTCTGGTCGTCAATTCCACGTGCCGTCTCTTCGGCTTCCACGGCTTGATCGACGGCGACCGCGCCTTCAGCGTCGACCATATGTTCGGGTTCTAGGCTCCGAGCTTTAATGAAAATAGATGACGTGGTCGGCATCATAGCGTTCACTTCTTTGGGCGCGTGGTGGTTAATCGCACCGCAAAGTGTCGTTCGTTTCTACAGTTGGTTTTATAAGGGGTCTAATCGGAAAATTGAGTTCCCAAAGCTCCGAGTGATTCGAATCATCGGACTGCTATGGATGATCCTCGTTATTTGCGTGAGTATCCGGCAGACGCACTTCAAACTGACCTAACCAGCGCTTACCGCCCTTGCCCAATGGCGCGCGCCTACCTATCTTTAGCGCCCGTCCCCTCACCCACCGCACAGGCCTAAGCCCTTCATGTCAAAGCGAATTCACAGCAAGGTCCTGATCCTCGGCTCCGGCCCGGCCGGCTATACGGCGGCGATTTACGCGGCGCGCGCCAATCTGCAGCCGCTGGTGATGGCGGGCATCCAGCCGGGGGGCCAGCTCACCGTCACCAACGACGTCGAAAACTATCCGGGCTTTGCCGACGTCGTCCAGGGACCCTGGCTGATGGAGCAGATGCGCCAGCAGGCCGAGCATGTCGGCGCCCGCACCATCGGCGACATCGTGGTCAACGTGAATTTGAGCCGACGGCCGTTCGAATGCGTCGGCAATTCCGGCGACATTTACACCGGCGACACGCTGATCATCGCCACCGGCGCCCAGGCGCGCTGGCTCGGCATTCCCAGCGAACATCAATTCCGCGGTTTCGGCGTTTCGGCTTGCGCCACCTGCGACGGATTTTTCTTCCGCGGCCGCGAGGTGGCGGTGGTCGGCGGCGGCAACACCGCGGTCGAAGAGGCGCTGTATCTGACCAATCACGCGACCAAAGTGACGGTCATTCACCGCCGCGACAGTTTCCGCGCCGAAAAAATTCTTCAGGACCGCTTGTTCCGGAACGAAAAAATTTCGGTTCTGTGGGACAGCGTGATCGACGAAGTCCTGGGCAGCCAGGAGCAAGGCGTCACCGGTCTCAAGATCAACAACCTCAAGACCGGCGACAGCCGCGAAATCCCCATCGACGGAGTCTTCGTCGCCATCGGCCATACGCCGGCGACCGACTTGTTCAAGGGCCAATTGGAAATGGACGCCAACGGCTACATCGTCGCCGATCCCAGCAGCACCCGCACCAGCATCCCCGGCGTGTTCGCCGCCGGCGATGTGCGCGATCACGTCTATCGCCAAGCGGTGACTGCCGCTGGCATGGGCTGCATGGCAGCCCTCGATGCCGAGCGGTTCATCGCCGAGACCGCGACCGGCTTGGGCGGCGCCGACGACGCCTTGATGGTCCGGGTCGGCGGCTGATTGCCGTGCGGAGCCCGCTTTATCGTTGATCGCCGAAGCCTCTTGATGGCCAAATCTCTTTGATGGCCAGAGCCTTTTGATGGATTGGGACAAGCTCCGGATTTTTCACATCGTCGCCGAAGCCGGAAGCTTCACCCGGGCGATGGGCGCCCTCAATCTCAGCCAGTCCGCCATTTCGCGTCAAATCGCGGCGCTTGAATCCGATCTCAAGGTCACGCTGTTCCACCGCCACGCCCGCGGCCTCAAGCTGACGGAGCAGGGACGGATGCTGTTGGAGACCACCCGCGACATCAATGCGCGGCTGGGTGCGGCGGAATCCCGATTCTCGAAAGCCGTACCCACCCCTCGGGACCGATGCGGGTTACCACCACCGTCGGCTTCGGCTCGGTGTGGCTGAGCCCACGGATTCGCGAATTTCTCGACCTTTATCCCGACATCGAATTGACGCTGGTGCTCGACGACCGGCAACTCGATCTCGCCATGGGCGAAGCCGATATTGCGATTCGCATGGCGCCGCCGGTCCAGCCGCATTTGATTCAGCGCCGGCTGCTCACCGTGCGCTTCTATGTTTACGCGGCGGAATCCTATTTGAAGAAATACGGGAAGCCCGAGCGGCCCGAAGATCTCGACCGGCACCATCTCATCACCTTCAGCGATTCGCTGGCGCGCCCGTCATTGCCGAATGCGCGATGGCTGCTGGAATTGGCGGCGGCCAAGCCGCGGCGCCCGGTGCTGACCACCAATTCCGTTTACGGCGTGTTCCGCGCGGTGCAATGCGGGATCGGGCTTGCCGCGATTCCCGATTATCTCGGCCAATCCGATCCGGAACTCGTGCGCGTGCTTCCCGATCTCGAGGGCCACAAGACCGAAGCCTATTTCGTCTATCCACGGGAAATCCGCAATGCGCGGCGGCTCACCGCGTTCCGCGATTTCCTGATCGGCAAGGTGGCGGAGCGCTAATCCCCGCCACGTTCATTCTTAATCGAGGAGACTGCGCAGCATCCACGCGGTTTTCTCGTGGATCTGCAGGCGCTGGGTCAGAAGATCGGCGGTCGATTCGTCGCCCGCGTCATCCGCGGTGTCGAAGATGCTGCGCGCGGTCTTGACCGCCGCCTCGTTGCCCTCGACGAGCTGGCGAATCATCGTTCCGGAATCGGGCGTGCCGGAGGCTTCCTTGATCGAGGCGAGCTTGGCGAATTCCGCATAGCTGCCGGGTGCCCGTTCGCCGAGCGAACGGATGCGCTTGGCGATCGAATCCACCGCGGTCGCCAGTTCGGTGTATTGCTGCTCGAACATGAGGTGGAGCGTGTTGAACATCGGCCCGGTCACGTTCCAATGAAAATTATGGGTCTTGAGATAGAGCGTATAGGTATCGGCGAGCAGCGCCATCAATCCCTTGGCGATCGCCTTACGATCCTTCTCGGCGATTCCGATGTCGATTTTCATTATTGGCTTTCCTCAATTGCAATGCTCACCGGCGGGCGGACGTCCGCAATGCCTTTCCGGCATCATGACATAAGGTAAGAATAAATCAAAATTATGTTGTAATGCCTTGTTATACAAACGGATATATCGAGAACTTAGGATATGGCGTGAGCCATTTCGGCGCGCTGGGCGATCACCTGATCGGCAAGTCTGCCGATCAGTTCCTGGAGGTGATCGAATTTCCACGTGAATGTTCCCACCCCCAGCGTCAACGACCGCAATTCGATGATGAGGTCGTGGATTTCCGATTGCGGCATGTAGGCCGAAACCTCGTCCCAGCCTTTCCAATCGACGATCGCGCCGAAGCCGAGGATCTGCCCACGCCGGCCGCTGATCAGGCGTTGCGCCTTCGGCGTGAATTCGGCGGGGATTTGCAGCGTCACCAGAAAGATCGGCTCCAGCAGCACCGGATCGCAATGGGCCATGCCGTCGGTCATGGCGATGCGCGCCGCCTGTTTGAAGGCCTGTTCGGAACTATCGACGCTGTGATACTGGCCGTCGGTCAGCGTCACCGAAATATCGACGACGGGGAATCCGAGCGGCCCGCGTTTCAGATAGTCGCGCACCCCGGCTTCGACTGCGGGAATGAATTGCTTCGGCACCGAGCCGCCGACGATCTCGTCGCCGAAATTGAACCCGGAGCCCCGCGGCAACGGCTTGATATCGATATGCACGTCGCCGAACTGGCCGTGGCCTCCGGTCTGGCGTTTGTAGCGGCCGTGTTGGGACGTGCTCTTGCGGATCGATTCCTGATAGGGCACATGGGGCCGCTTCATATTGGCCGAGAGATGATATTTGTTGCGCAGCCTCTCGATGGCGATGCGCAGATGCATCTCGCCTTGGCCCCACAGCAGATATTCATGGGTATCCGCATTCTGCTCGACTCCGAGCGAGGGATCTTCCTCGATGAGCTTGGCGAGGGCTGCGCTCAATTTCACTTCGTCATTGCGATTCTCGACCGAAATCGCACCGCTGAAAACCGGCGTCAATTTGGGGAACAGCTTGGCGGACAACGCCGAATCCTTCCCCGGCAAGCCGAGCAAATCCCCGGTCTTGACGTGCTCCATCCGTCCCAGCGCCACCACTTCGCCGAGACCGGCCTTCGGCAGCTTGGTCTGGGCCTGGCCCATCATGCGATAGACCCCGCTTACCCGCTCGCCGTCGAACATCGTGCCGTCGGTGATCTCGCCGCGCCAAATCCGCGCCAGCGACAATTTCCCCGCATGAGGGACGTGGAAGGTCTTGAACACCGCCGCCAGCGGCCCGTCGGTCTTCGGCAAGCCGAGGCGGTCGCGGGAGATTTCCGGCGGCGGAACCTCATGGCGCAACGCCTTCATCAGCCGGTGCACGCCGTGATTCTTTTCCGCGGTGCCGAGGAACACGGGCACGATCATGTCGCGGGTCAGGGTCTTGGTCAGGTTGCTGTAAATTTCATCCTTCGGCGGAATTTGATCCTCGAGCAATTTTTCGAGCAGCGTGTCGTCGAAATCGGCCAGCGATTCGAGCAATTGGGAGCGTGCCTGTTTCTCGCGCTCCTGCACCGAGGGCGGAATTGCCACCAGGTCGGAAGGTTGGTCGGACTTATAGTTGTAAGCGCGCTCGCTCACCAGATCGACGTAACCGGTGATCGTGTCGCCGTCACGGATGGGGACCTGGCGCAGTACCAGCGGCCGCTCCGAGACCTCCTGCAGCGCCTCGAGAATTTCCGCCGCGCGATGGGTCGCACTGTCCATCTTGTTGATGAACAGCATGTGCGGGATCTTATGGGCGTCGAGGAAGCGCAAGATCGGTGCCACGGTCAGCGCCTTGTCGATCGCGGGTTCGCATACCACCACGGCAGCGTCCACAGCCATCAACGCGTTGCGCATTTCCTGGGCGAATTCGATCGAGCCCGGGCAGTCCAAAATCGACCATTTGTCGCCGAGGAATTCGGTGGTCGCCACCGAGACCTCGACGCTCATCTGCCGGGCGCGCGCTTCGGGCGAACTATCGCCGACCGAGGTTCTGTCTTTGACGGTCCCTTTGCGCGGAATCGCCCCGGTGACGTGCAACATGCTTTCGAGAAGCGTGGTCTTGCCGCTGAGATATGGCCCGACCAGGGCCACGCATCGCGGCGCTTTTCCGAGGCTGCTGGTCACCGCCCCCTCCCTGTTGAGGTGTAACCGCCGAACCACCGACACTGGGTTGTTCCCGGTCATCGCCGGCTCATCGCCTCATGGTTTCAAGCCGCAGCCCGGCTTGCAACGAAAAAATAAGCGGCAAGACCGGGCGACTAGGGATTCTTAGCCGGATGGGCCCCCGGATTCGCCCTCGGATTCGGTGCCGGATTCGCATGTAGCTTGAGGGCGGTCGCGATGAAGCGGTTGACCGGCGTATCGACGCCGAACTGCTGGCCAAGCCGCGCCACCGTTCCCGACAGCCAGGGAAGCTCCAATCTTCGCCCGCGCTCCAAATCCTCCAGCATCGAGGACCGGTAGTCATAGGGCATGGCGGCGATCGCCTTGTCCCATTGGGCGAGCGGGTCGTAGCTAAATTCGATTCCCTTGGCCTTCGCCACCGCGAAAGCCTCGGCCATCGCCGCGCGGAACATGCCGTAGCATTCCGGGTCGTCGCGGATGGGGCCGATCCCGACCCGCATCACTGACGTCAACCCGCTGAAGGCGATCAGGAAAATGAATTTGTCCCAGATCGCTTCGTCGATCCGGTCGGTGAGGCGCGCGTCGATCTTGGCATGCTGGCAAGCTTCGAGAAAATTCTCGGTGCGGTCGCTGGGGCGCCTATCCAACTCGCCAAAGGTGAGCCGCTGCAATTTGCCGGTATGGCGGATGATGCCGGGCTCTTGGACCAGCGCCGAAATATGCGCGACCCCGCCGATGACCCGATCCTTGCCGAGAATTTCCGCAAGTTCGGCTTCCGCATCGACGCCGTTCTGGAGCGCGATCACCGCCGTCTTCGGTCCGACCATCGATTTGATTTGCCGCGCGGCCGTCTCCACGTCCCACAGCTTGACGCAGAACAAAACGATATCGGGCGGCGGAACGTGCGACGGATCGTCGGTGGCGACAACGTCGGGGAGAAGAAGGGAGCCAAGCCTGCTTTCGATGGCGATGCCTTTTTCGCACAAGGCCTGAAGCTGAGCGCCGCGGGCGATGAAGGTGACGTCCTCGCCGGCGGCGGCGAGCCTGGCGCCGAAATAGCCGCCAATTCCGCCCGTGCCCATCACCGCGATACGCATAGGGTCGCCTCCGGCGCTTGGCGCTATTTCAGCGCTTCGGTCGCGCGTTTGATCCGGGCGCAGGCTTCGCGCAGTGCCTCGATCGAGGTCGCATAAGAAATGCGGAAATAGGGCGACAGGCCAAAAGCCTCGCCTTGCACCGCCGCGACATCCGCCGCTTCGAGCAGATAAGCGACATAGTCGCCGTCTCCGCCGATCTTGGCACCGCTTGGCGTCTTCTTGCCGATCGCGCCCGCACAGCACGGATAGACATAGAACGCGCCTTCGGGGGTCCGGCAGGACATGCCGTCGATGCCGTTCAGCAATTCCACCACCATGTCGCGGCGCGACTGGAAGATCGCGTTGCGTTCGGCGATGAAATCCTGCGGTCCGCTCAGGGCTTCGGCGGCAGCCGCTTGGGAAATCGACGAGGTGTGAGTGGTACTTTGCGACTGAATACTGTTCATCGCATCGATGATCGGCTTCGGTCCGCCGGCATAGCCGACCCGCCAGCCGGTCATCGCATAAGCCTTGGCAACCCCGTTCACTGTCAGCGTGCGGTCGTAGAGCCTTGGTTCGACCTGGGCCAGCGTCGTGAACACGAACCCGTCATAGATCAGATGCTCGTAGATATCGTCGGTGAGGATATGCACCTGCGGGTGTTTCAGCAGAACTTCGCCCAACTCCTTCAATTCCTCGCGGGTGTAAGCCGCCCCGCTCGGATTGCTCGGCGAATTGAGGATCAGCCATTTGGTTTTCGCGGTGATCGCTTTTGCCAATCCGGTGGGCGTTAATTTAAATCCGTCTTCTTCCCGGCAGGGCACGAAAACCGGCGTTCCCTCGGCCAGCAGCACCATGTCCGGGTACGACACCCAATAGGGCGCCGGGATGACCACTTCATCGCCGGGGTTGAGCGTCGCCATCAGCGTGTTGTAGATCACCTGCTTGCCGCCGCAGCCGACGGTGATCCGCTCTGGCGGATAATCGAGCCCGTTCTCGCACTTGAATTTCTCCGAGATCGCCTTGCGCAGTGCGAGGGTTCCGGCGACGGCGGTGTATTTGGTTTCGCCGCGCTGAATAGCGCGGATCGCCGCCTGCTTGACGTTGTCCGGCGTGTCGAAATCCGGCTCCCCGGCGCCAAGCCCGATGATGTTGCGGCCTTGGGCCTTGAGTTCGGCGGCTTTGGCGGTGACGGCGAGGGTGGGCGAAGGCTTGATGCGGGCAAGCCGCGCGGCGATGAGAGACATGGGAATCTGACTCGTTCTTGATTAGCGAGATAATCGGGTTAATCGGATGAAATGGGGCGGGAGAAGAACCCGCGCAACCCTAAGGGAGCGATGCGATTTTCGCAAGCCGAGTCCGGCGCGACGAATCTTAATTCCGGTCGGCCTGCCGCGCTTGGTGTTGAACCCGCAGCCAGAGCCTGCGCCCTTCGATAAAATGCCAGACAGCGAGCGACGGCACGCCGAGCACAAGATCGCGCATGCGCCGGACCAGGGACAGCGCTAGGGACACATCCGGGCCGAGGCCCATAAGACCGCCGACCAGCAGGAAGCCGCCTTCCTGAACGCCCAAGGCGCCGGGAATGGCGAAGCCGACGCCGCGCACCGCCTGGGACAAGCTTTCGATGATCAGCGCTTGGCCGAGACTGATTCCATGGCCCATGAAATGCAGCGCGATCCAGATCTCGCCGGACCCGAACACCCAGGACAGAAAATGGAAACAGCTACCGTTGATCAGCGCGCGGCGGTCGCGATAAATCGCTTTGATCGAATTGTGGAGGCCGGCAATGCACATCTCGCGCACCCAACCCCATTTCTCCGCCCGCCGCTCCAGCCAATCCTCGAGAAGCTTGAACAGGCCCCAATGCTGAGCGGCAAAGAACGCAGCAATGATCGGGGCGGCGAATCCAAGCCCGACGACGACGCCGGAAACCGCATCGAAATCGTGCCGGCCCAGCGCCAAGAGCCCGAGGCCGAGCAAGGTGAAGAAGAACAAGGTCATCGCTTCGATCGTCAGATCCACCACGACGCTGGCGCCGGCCATGCCGTTGCGAAGGCCGCGGAGGGTCAGCATCCGCGCGCCTACGACTTCGCCGCCGATCTGCGCCACCGGGAGAAGATTGCTCACTGCCTCGCGCACCAGCCGCATCCAAATGAACAGCAGCGGCGAACCGCCGAAATATCGGGTGGAAAGCGATCGCCAGCCGAGTGCGGTGAAAATAACCGGGACGACGTGATAGAGGCTGACCGCCAGGATGCCGACCCAGCCGACAGCGAGAAAGGCGCGGGCGACGTCGACAAAACCGTTATAGGCGATGAGCCCGGCGAGCAGCAGGAGCCCGCCCAGCGCCGCAAGACCAAGCCCGAGCTTGGTGGTCTTCAAAGTTTTCACCGGGAACCGCCCTTCGTTCACGCCCTGCCCGCTCCCATGGATACCGCCCCCCAATCACCGCGGCAACTATCTGGGGGTGGTAGTATTCAAAAGAAGCAGTGCCGGCCGGATGGTTGATCGGCCGTCTTTTTCCCGACCAACTTCGTTTGCGCGCTGCGCGCAGAATTGACTTAGATGTGATTCTCGCGTTCCGCGAGGAAGCGGAAGAACTCCACGCCTTCCCGCAGCCGGCGCCGCATCATTTCCGGGCTCTTGACCATCTCCAAGGTGATCTCGGCCACTTTCTTGGGACGGAAATAGAAGCGCTTATAGAACGTCGCCAGCGATTTCGAAAATTTCTTGATGCGACAGATGCGGATAGCTGAGTGAGCTGATCTGAATGCCGTGATCGTCGATCAATCTTCCGCCGTTATCCATCAGCCAGCCGTTTTCCACGCCTTGCTTGTAGAGCGTCGTCCCCGGGTAAGCGGCAGCCAGCGAAACCTGAATCGTGTGCGGGTTGATCTCCTTGGCGAACCGGATCGTCTCTTCGATCGTGTCCTGGGTTTCGCCGGGGAGACCCATGATGAAAGTGCCGTGAATCGTGACGCCGAGCTTGTGGCAATCCGATGTAAAGCGCCGCGCGAATTCGGTGCGCATGCCCTTCTTGATGTTGTTGAGGATTTTTTGGCTCCCCGTTTCGTAACCGACCAGGAGAAGCCGCAAGCCGTTGTCGCGCATGATTCTCAATGTTTCGTAAGGCACATTGGCCTTGGCATTGCACGACCAGGTCACGCCGAGCTTGCCGAGATGGCGGGCGATTTCTTCCGCCCGCGGCAGATCGTCGGTGAAGGTGTCGTCGTCGAAGAAGAATTCCTTCACCTGCGGGAAATAGCTTTTCGCCTGGGCGATTTCCTGCGCGACGCTTTCGGGGCTGCGCGTGCGGTAACGATGCCCGCCGATGGTTTGCGGCCACAGGCAGAACGTGCAGCGCGATTTGCAGCCGCGGCCGGTGTACAGCGACACATAGGGGTGCATCAGATAGCCGATGAAATAATCTTCGATCACCAGATCGCGCTTATAGACGTCGACCACGAAAGGGAGATCGTCCATGTTCTCGATCATCGCCCGCGCCGGCGTATTGACGGCCTTGCCGTCCACCTTGTAGGTCAGCCCGTTCACTTCAGATAAGGGTTTACCTTCGGCGACTTCGCGGCAGGTGTAATCGAATTCGTTGTGACAGACGAAATCGATGGCGGGCGACGCCAGGACCGAAGGCTCCGGCGAAACCGCGGTATGCGCCCCGACCATGCCGATGATGAGTTTCGGATTCTCGGCCTTGAACGCTTCCGCCACTTTGACGTCCGAGGCGAAGGACGGCGTGCTGGTGTGAAGGACGATGAGCTCGAAGTCGCGGGCCATCGGCAATACGCCATCCATGCTCAAGCCCCGGGCCGGCGCATCGATTAGCTTGCTGCCGGGAATCAGCGCGGCGGGCTGGGCGAGCCAGGTCGGATACCAGAAGGATTTGATCTCGCGGCGTGCCTGATAGCGCGAGCCGGCGCCGCCATCGAATCCCTCATAGGACGGGGCATTGAGGAAAAGGGTTTTGAGCATCGAGAAATTATCCTTTCATCGCCAGCTGGCCGTCGGCCTCGAGGAGGAAAGCCTGCTCGCGCCAGTGAACATCGCGTCCGAAGAAACTGCCGATCCAAACCGCAAAGCCGAGCAGATCGCGCACCGGCACCAGCCAGGGCGCGCCATTGCCCCTGATGCCGAAGGCCGAACGGACCGCATAATGAAGCACGATTCGTACCACAATCGCCAGCACCAGCAGGGCCAAACCGAGGCTAGACAATTCGGAAATGAGCGCGGCGAGCAGCCCGAGCGGGATGGCCTGAGTCAGGATCGATAAGGCGTAGCCTGCAGGCTGAACCGACCGCACCGTCCGCGCCCAGCGCAATTCGTGGCGGATCAGCGTCTTCATATCCGGCTCGAGCACCAAATTTTCCACCATGTAGGGCGCCAAGTCGACCTTGTATCCGCGGTCGCTCACCAACTTGCCGAGCATATAGTCGTCGGCGATATGAGAGGCGAGTGCGGCAAATCCGCCGATCTCGTCGAGAGCGGTGCGCCGCACCACCATGGTCGCTCCGAAACAGAATCGAAGCGGCTGGAATGTAAGCGCCACCAGAACCGAGGGCACGAACCAATCGTTGATGAAGAGGCTGCCCAGAATCGAGGGCAGGCCGCCGACCGGCGAACCTTTGTACAGGCAGGTGACGGCGCCGGTCCGGGAATCGCCGAAGGGCGCCGTGACCGCCTTCAGATAATTGCGGCCCACCCGCATGTCGCTGTCGGCGATGACGAGGATGTCGTGCTTCGCCTGCGCCATCATATTGGCGAGGTTGCTCACTTTGAGATTGGCGCCGATCACCCGGTCGTCGATCACCAAGCGGAGGTCGCGGCCGGGAAAATCCGCAATGACTCTTTCGACCACCGCGATCGCCGGATCGTTGGGATCGCGAACGCCGAAGATCACCTGGCAGTCGGGATAGTCCTGCTCGCAGAAAGAGCGGAGATTACCATAGAGGCCCGGATCGAGCCCGCATATCGGCTTCAAAATCGTGACCGATTGACGGAATGCGGCGTCAGCCGCCGGTTTCCGGCGAAAGGCATGCACGGCCCACAATGCCCAGAGAACATAGAGGATCGCGGCCATGCTGGCGGAGCAGGCGATCACGAGGGCGATTCGTGAAGCGATAAAAAGCATCGATTGTCTATGATTCTCGCTCGGTTACCGCTGTCTGGGCACCCCGGCGCCTATTGTTTTACGGCTCTAAGGCTTACCTCCCGACTGGGTCTTTAAGCAAGCGGATTGTGCAGCGCGATCAACTCCAATTCGCAAGGAATCACGCTGGCTTAGCCGCCATGACCGGAAATTTCGTCCGGCGCCCCAGCTTTGCCACGAAATTTCACGGTATTGCCTCACTTGCATCGGATTGGTGCCGCAATGCGCCGGCTAAAGTGCGCCCCAACACGATTGCGGTATTCATTTGCGACAGAGAGGGGTCATGTCTCCGCACATTCGCATAAATCCATCGATTGCACTCAAGATCATCGGTCTGCTGATGCTCTATCTGGTGGGGCTCAGCCTGCTGCCGTGGAGTTCCGCCGAATCCCACATATCCGGCGGCACCACCCCGATCTGGAGCCAGAACCGCTAGACCGCCCAACACCCGCCCAACATAAATCCGCGGATCGCCGACGGTTCCGGCGGCTCCTTACACTCGCCCTCGGACCTTTTCCCGGCCACAAGGCCTTTTCCCCGCCAGGGCCCTTTTCCCTGCCGGGGCCTGGGGGCATATAAGGGGCCATGACTTCAACATCAGTCGTGATGGAAACCCCCGGTTCGGCCCTGTTGCGGCCGACCGGCCCGGCGGAATTCAATCTCGTTTCGGAATTTTCCCCCGCCGGCGACCAGCCGCAGGCGATCGCGGCCCTCATCGAAGGCCTGCGTGCCGGAGAGCGCGATCAGGTGCTGCTGGGCGTCACCGGCTCCGGCAAGACCTTCACGGTTGCTCACGCCATCGCGGCGCTGAAACGTCCCGCCCTCATCCTCGCCCCGAATAAAACTCTGGCCGCTCAGCTTTACGGCGAGATGACATCGTTTTTTCCGGAAAACGCCGTCGAGTATTTCGTTTCCTATTACGACTACTACACGCCGGAAGCCTATGTGCCGCGCACCGACACCTATATCGAAAAAGAATCCTCAATCAACGAGCAGATCGACCGGATGCGCCACGCCGCGACCCGTTCGCTGCTGGAGCGCCGCGACGTCATCATCGTCGCCTCGGTTTCCTGCATCTACGGCATGGGCGAGGCCGAAGTCTATTCGAGCATGACCTTTCCGCTGGCGGTCGGGCAAAGTGTGCGCCGCTCGGAACTCCTGCACCGCTTGGTCGATCTCCAATACCGCCGCAACGACATGGATTTTCATCGCGGCACGTTCCGGGTCCGCGGCGACGTCGTCGAATTGTTCCCCGCCCATCTCGAGGATCGTGCTTGGCGGTTTTCCCTGTTCGGCGACGAGCTCGAATCCATCGTCGAATTCGATCCCCTGACCGGCGAAAAAAGAGCCGCCCTGCCCCAGGTGAAGGTTTTCCCCAACACCCATTATGTGACACCGAAGCCGACGCTCGATCAAGCGATCAAACAGATGAAGATCGACCTCCGATTGCGGCTCGCCGAATTCAATGCGGCGGGCAAGCTGTTGGAAGCGCAACGGCTGGAACAGCGCACGACCTTCGACATCGAAATGATCGAGGCGACGGGGAGTTGCCCCGGCATCGAAAACTATTCGCGCTATCTGACCGGGCGAAAACCCGGCGAACCGCCGCCGACGCTGTTCGAATATCTGCCCGACGACGCGCTGCTTTTTGTCGACGAGTTCTCACGTAACCGTGCCGCAGCTGGGCGGGATGTACAAGGGCGACCGCAAGCGCAAGGAAACCTTGTCCGAATACGGGTTCCGTCTGCCCGCCGCCATCGACAACCGGCCGCTCAAATTCGAGGAATGGGAGACGATGCGGCCGCAAACCGTCTATGTCTCGGCGACGCCCGGCCCCTGGGAGATGGAACGCACCGGCGGCGTCTTCATCGAGCAGGTCGTGCGCCCGACCGGGCTCATCGATCCGCCATGTTTCATCCGGCCGATCGAAAGCCAGGTCGACGATCTGATCGCCGAATGCAAATCCGTCGCCGCGAACGGCCAGCGCGCCCTGGTGACGACCCTGACCAAACGCATGGCGGAGGATTTGACCGAATATCTCCACGAGGCGGGCGTCAAAGTCCGCTACCTCCATTCCGATATCGACACCCTGGAGCGGATCGAGATCATCCGCGATTTGCGGCTTGGCGCCTTCGATGTGCTGGTCGGGATCAATCTGCTCCGCGAGGGTCTCGATATTCCCGAATGCGCGCTGGTGGCGATTTTGGACGCCGACAAGGAAGGATTCCTGCGCTCGAAAACGTCGCTTGTGCAAACCATCGGCCGCGCCGCGCGCAATCTCGACGGCCGGGTGATTCTCTATGCCGACAACATGACCAACTCCCTCGACTACGCGATTTCGGAAACTAACCGCCGCCGCGAAAAACAGGTCGCCTACAACACCGCCCACGGCATCACCCCGGAATCGGTGCGGAAATCCATCAATGACGTCTTGAAGACGGTGTACGAAGCCGATCACTTCACCGTCGGCACGGGAGACGCCGACGTGCAGCAGCTGGTCGGCCGCGAATTGGCGTCGTATATCGCCGAGCTCGAAACCCGGATGAAAACCGCGGCCGCCGATCTCGAATTCGAGGAGGCCGCCCGGCTTCGCGATGAAATCAAGCGGCTGGAAGCGCGCGAACTCGGGCTCAATCCCGAAGCCCCCCGCTCGACGGCGGGAAAGCCGGGAACCCGCACCCCGAAGAACAAATCGACGACGCGGCCGCGCAATATTTGATGCCGCTCAACCGCCCTGCCGCGCAAGAAGAGCCGCGACATCGGCCTTTGACCCGTCGAATGCCCCCGATCTCGCAATCTTGAGAACTCGCCAAGGCCGCGCCAAATTGCGCCGCTTCTTTCGGTTCCGTACCCTCGAGTCTGGCCGCCACATAGCCGGCGAGATAGCTGTCGCCCGCACCCGTGATGCTCATCCGCTGCGACGGTTGAACGGCGGGAATCGCGTGGATCTTGCCATCCCTCAGCAGCAGCGAGCCTTCGATTCCGAACGAAACGATGACTTCCCGCGGGCCCATTTCGGCGAGGGCCCGCGCCGCGGCAACCGGTGTCGATTGTCCGGTGATCGCCGAGGCCTCAACCAGTGTCGCCTTGGCGATGGTGATATGGCGCAATCCCGGCAACGCCGCCGCGACTTTTTCCTGGGGCACGCCGGGAATGAGAAACTTCCGCACGAATCCTTGAAGATCGAGCGCCACGACCGGCGCTGTCTTTGCCGCCGCTTCGAGAAATGCGGCGAATCTGTCATGGCTGGTCAGCGGGTCCATGACCACGGCGCGCGCCGACACGCCGTCGAGATCGCCGGGCTCGAAAGCGCTGGCGATGGAAACCGGTTTTGCGCTGCCATCCGCGCCGATTTCGAAAACCGTGGTCTTGGCACTTGCTTTGACCGTGACGCGGATACCGAGATCGCGCAATTCGGTCAGCAAATCCTGATCTGCCGGCGCAAGCCTCGTGATCAAATGAACGCCAAGCCCGAGTCTCGCCAACGCGGTTGCGGCGTAATATGCAGCGCCCCCGGTTTGGCTCCGAATCTGGCCATCGGGCCCGAGCACGATGTCGCGGGTGACATGGCCGATAACGCAGGTGTCGATGACGTCAGCAATCGGGGTGGGCGTCATGGGCTCAGAAAAATCGCCGGAAATAGGGCGCCGATATCGACCCCTTGAAATACCTGGCCCAGCTCTTCCATTCTCCGACTATGACCGATGCGAGCCCTCGACCCCAGACCGTTCTCGTTACGGGTGCTGCGAAGCGTATTGGCCGGGCGATTGCACTCGACATGGCCAAGGCCGGCTTTGCGGTCGCTGTCCATCACCATGAATCGCGAAACGAGGCCGCGGATCTGGTCGCAGAGATCGAAGCCGTCGGCGGCCGCGCCATCGCCCTGGAGGCCGATCTCACGCGCGACGCGGAAAATCTGGTTGCCCGGGCGGTGAAGGAGTTGGGGCCGATCGGCTGCCTGATCAACAACGCCTCGCGTTTTATCGTCGACGAGTTCGCGACGGCGACGCGGGAAAGCTGGGACCTCAATCTCGAAACCAATCTGCGCGCCCCCTTCATGCTCACGCAATCTTTTGCCGCCTTGCTACCGCAAAATGCGCAAGGGGCCGTCATCAATATCGTCGACCAAAGGGTATGGAATCTGACGCCCTATTTCACCTCCTATACCGTGAGCAAGGTGGGGCTGTGGGCGTTAACGCAAACTTCGGCACTGGCGCTGGCGCCGCGCATCCGGGTCAATGCCATCGGTCCGGGTCCGGTTTTGCCGAGCCCGCGGCAGACTCAGGAGCAATTCGACAAACAGTGCCGGGCGATGCCGCTGCAGCGCGGTGCCGAACTCTTTGAGATCTGTGCTGCAGTGCGGTTCATCCTCGCCTGCCCCTCGATGACCGGCCAATTGATCACCCTCGATGGCGGCCAGCATCTCGGCTGGGCGCAGGCCCGCGGCGTCATCGCCGAAGAATAAGAGAGGTGGAAAACGCGGGTTCCCTGCGGCGATTGGGCGGCCGAACGGCGACGCTCGAAAGAAGCCTGAAAGCGGGAAGTTTTACACAACCCGCAGAATTCCGGCGAGAATCGTTTACCTTTTCGGCCTGAACTGCAGAATTTCATCAAAATTTCACATAGAATTTGCCTTCTCTTTTAGGAATCAATGATTTGGCTTAATTGCCTAGAAAATGGGCAAATCATAGGAATGAAGATTCCGCTGGGGTCAAGCCATCACAGAACCCGGTTATCAACAGAGTCATCAACCGATTCCGTGGATATTAACAATTTTGTAACGGTGTTCCCGCTGCAGATCAACGAGTTAGCTACTTGCACGAAGATCTCGTGCGAGCGCCGGGCGACCAAAAACGAAGAGAGATCCCACGCGATAACGAAGATTTTTTAGATCCTGACCATGACCAAACAAATTCGGGGGACCAAACAAATCCCAGGACCGTTGGAGCGCGGACGGGCCGTGATCGCCGCGGCGCTGGCGACGCTCCCTTCTCTGCCCGGCGTCTATCGCATGCAAGACGTTTCGGGCGCGGCGCTCTATGTCGGCAAGGCGAAGAATCTCAAACGCCGAATTTTAAGCTACACCCAGATCGCCAAACTTCCGCACCGGCTGAAGCGCATGGTCGCGGCGACCGTGACGCTCGAAGTAGTGACGACGCATACCGAAGTCGAAGCGCTGCTTCTCGAAAGCAATCTCATCAAGCGATTGAAGCCGCGCTACAACGTGCTGCTCCGCGACGACAAGTCGTTTCCTTCAGATTCTCATCACCGATCACGAATGGCCGCAGCTCGCCAAGCATCGCGGCGCCCAGGGCCGGAAAGGCCGGTATTTCGGGCCTTTTGCCTCGGCCGGCGCGGTCAACGACACGATGGCCGCCTTGGAGCGCGCTTTCCTACTGCGTTCCTGCTCGGACACGGTTTTCAATTCGCGCACCCGGCCCTGTCTGCTGTTTCAGATCAAGCGCTGCGCGGCACCATGCGTCGGCCGAGTCACGCGCGAGGATTACGCGGCGCTGGTACGCGAGGCGACGGATTTTCTTTCCGGCAAGAGCGTCGATATTCAGCAGCGCCTCGCCAAAAGCATGGACGAAGCAAGCGCGGCCCTCGATTACGAACGGGCCGCGTTCTTTCGCGACCGCATCCGCGCGCTGACTCAAATCCAATCGCGGCAAGACATCAACTTGCCGAAGCTCGGCGATGTGGACGTCATTGCCGCTTATCAAGCGGGCGGTGAAACCGCGATTCAGGTTTTCTTTTTTCGCGGCGGCCGCAATTACGGCAACCGTTCGTATTTCCCGAAACACGATCCGCAGGTTCCGGCGCCCGAGGTGTTGACCGCCTTTCTCGGGCAGTTCTACGCCGGGACCACTCCCCCGCCCCTCGTCTTGCTCAGCCACCGGCCGGGCGAGCCCAAGGTGCTCGAAGAAGCCCTGTCGTCCCTGGCCGGGCGGCGCGTGAAACTCCTGTGTCCGACCCGGGGCGCCAAAAAGAAACTGGTCGCCAATGCGCTCGACAATGCCCGGGAAGCCCTCGGCCGGCGGATGGCGGAAAGCGCCACCCAGCGCCGTCTCTTGGAACGGGTGGCGGAAGTCTTCGGCCTCGAGGCCCCGCCCGAGCGGATCGAGGTTTATGACAATAGCCACGTCTCCGGCACCCATGCGGTCGGTGCGATGATCGTCGCCGGCCCCGAAGGCCTGATCAAAAACGCCTATCGGAAATTCACGATCCGGGGCCTGGATCAAAAGAAGGAAGGCGAAACGCCGGGCGGCGACAAAAAGGGCAACGCGGCTCCGCCGCGAAGCGGTTTCACCGACGCCTTGGGCGAGCCTTTCATTCTGGCTGTTCCCGGCCCCCCTATTCCCGGCAAGCCCGCGAACCCCCCCGCGCCCAGAGGCGGTGACGATTACGCCATGCTGCGCGAGGTTCTAACCCGCCGCTTCTCCCGGGCGCTGAAAGAAGACCCGGAACGGACCGCCGGCCGTTGGCCGGATTTGCTCCTCATTGATGGAGGTGCCGGGCAGCTTTCGGTCGCGTGCGAAGTCCTGGCCGATCTTGGCGTCGCCAATATGGCCGCCGCTGCCATCGCCAAAGGGCCGGACCGCAATGCCGGGCATGAGCGGTTTTTCCTGCCCCATCGCGAACCCTTCAGCCTCGATCCCCAAGACCCTGCGCTTTATTTCCTGCAACGGCTGCGGGACGAAGCCCATCGCTTCGCCATCGGTGCCCACCGCGCCAAGCGGTCCAAGGCGATCGGCCGTTCGGTCCTCGATGAGATCCAGGGCATCGGCGCCAATCGCAAACGTGCCTTGCTTCACCATTTCGGCTCGGCCCGTAATGTGGCCGGCGCTGGGCTTGCCGATCTCGAAGCGGTCGATGGCATCAGCCGGACCGTCGCCAAAAAGATTTATGATCACTTCCACGGCGGCGGATAGGCCGGATAGAATGGCGGTGGCGGCTGCCGACCGCCCCAGGTTCCTGACATGATCACAAGCCTTCCCAATCTGCTGACGTTATCGCGGATTCTCGTTATTCCCGTGCTCGTCGCCCTGTTCTTCGTTCCGGGCAATGGCGCGAAATGGGGAGTCCTCGCTCTGTTCACGCTGGCCGGCATCACCGATTATTTCGACGGCTATTTCGCCCGCACCCGCCGCCAGATTTCGGCCCTTGGACGCTTCCTGGATCCCGTCGCCGACAAGCTCCTGGTTGCTTCGGTGATTCTACTTTTGGTCGCCGTCGGACGGATCGCGGGGTGGAGCGTGCTCCCCGCCCTCGTCATTCTCTGCCGCGAGATCTTGGTTTCGGGTTTGCGCGAATTTCTGGCCGAGCTTCGCGTGCCGGTGCCGGTCAGCCGGCTCGCCAAATGGAAAACCGGCATTCAGATGGTTGCCATCGGATTCCTGATCGTCGGCGATGCCGCGCCGCCGATTTTCCAGGCCATCGTTATCGGCACCACTGGATTGTGGGTCGCCGCGGTGCTGACCCTGGTGACCGGTTACGATTATCTGCGCGCCGGCATGAAATACATGACACGGCCCGAATCGGGCGCCCCATGAAAGCCCTCCACGACAATTGCTTCGCCCCCGGCAGCAATTCGGGCGGAGGATCGATGCGCCTCGACGACGCGCTGCGTCTTCTCGACCATGAATTGCAGGCGGTTGCCGAAACCGAGCGCGTGCCCTTGCGCCAGGCAACGCGACGAATTCTCGCCGAAGACATCGTTGCCGCGCGCGACGTGCCGGTCAGCGACAATTCCGCAGTCGACGGCTATGCCGTTTGCTTCGAGGAGCTGAAGCGCGATGGCGAAACCGCGCTGCCGATTGCCGGACGCATTACCGCGGGTCATGCGCTCGGGGAACCGGCCAAGCGCGGCGCTGCCTTTCGCATTTTCACCGGCGCCGCCCTGCCTCAAGGAGACGTTGGCGCGGGGCCGGATACGGTGGCAATGCAGGAAGATTGCGTGGTCGCGGGCAACCTCGTGAAATTTCCGGCGGGCCTGGTGCGCGGCGCCAATGTCCGGCTTCGCGGCGAAGACATCGCCGAGGGATCGCGCATCTTGGCCCGCGGCCGGCGCTTACTGCCGCCCGATATCGGCGTTGCCGCCTCGCTGGGTCTGGCTTCGCTTCCGGTCTATCGAAAACTTCGCGTCGCGCTGTTTTCCACCGGTGACGAGCTGCACGAGCCGGGGCAACCCGCCGGCAGCGGCACGCTCTTCGACTCCAACCGCTTTGGGATCGCCGCGCTGTTACAGACTCTGCCTTGCGACGTTACCGATCTCGGGATTCTTCCCGATGAAAAAGAAACGATCTGCACGGCGCTGGGCAAGGCTGCGCGCGATCATGATCTCTTCCTAACATCGGGCGGAGTTTCCATGGGCGAAGAGGATCACGTGCGGGATGCCGTCGAATCTCAGGGCGCGATCGGTTTCTGGAAGCTCGCGATCAAGCCGGGGCACCCCATCGCCTTCGGTCGCGTCCATGCCGAAAATCATGACGCGGCCTTTTTCGGCCTGCCGGGAAATCCGGTGGCGGTCATGGTGACCTTCCTGCGGATCGTGCGTCCGGGCATTTTGCGCCTAGCCGGGGCGAGCCCGGCGGCGCCGCTCATTTTCCGTGTTCCCGCCGATTTTACCTTCAAGAAGAACCGCGACCGGGTGGAGTGGATTCGGGCGCAATTGGTGCCCGATGCCGGCGGGCGCCTGGTCGCGCGCAAGCACCCGAAGGATGGCTCCGGAATTTTGACCGCGATCGCCGAATCCGACGGGTTGGTGGAACTCGTCGAATCCGTGCGCGAGGTGAAGCCCGGCGACCTCGTCGATTTTCTTCCCTTCAGCGAGGTGATGGGATGAAAATTCTCTACTTCGCGTGGATCAAGACCAAGATTGGGATCGCCGATGAGGATATCGACCCGCCGGCGAATGTGACCGACGTCGCCTCGCTCATCGCCTGGCTGAAGACAAGGGGCGGCGGATTCGCCGACGCGTTGAAGGACCCGCGGGTGGTGCGGGTCGCGGTCAATCAGGAATACGTGAAAACCGATCATCCGCTGGGGGCGGGCGACGAGATTGCCTTGTTCCCGCCGGTGACCGGAGGCTAAAAGCCGTGATTCGGGTTCAGCGCGAGGATTTCGATGTCGGCGCCGAGCTGGCGGCGCTCACCAAAGACAACCCGAAGATCGGCGGCGTGGCGGTTTTCGTCGGGCTGGTGCGGGATGTGGCGGGCGATCAACCCGCCGGGCAAAAAATCCGGGCCATCAGCGTCGAACACTATCCCGGCATGACCGAAAAGAAGCTCGCCGAGATCGAAGCGGAAGCGCAAAAGCGCTGGCCCCTGGAGGCGATCTTGATCATCCACCGAATCGGCGAATTGAAGCCGGCCGACCGCATCGTGCTGGTCGCCGCCGCATCACCCCACCGCGACGCGGCTTTCGACGCCTGCCGGTTCCTGATCGATTGGCTGAAGACGAAGGCGCCGTTCTGGAAAATGGAAGACAAGGCCGGGACCCAAGAATGGGTCGAATCCCGGGACAGCGACGATCTGGCGGCGGCGCGCTGGAATCAAAAGCGCGGCTGATCTCAAATCCAAAACTTTGCGGTGCGCTTTACCGCTTCTCGGGCGGAATGCCCTTGATGGTTGCCGCAAACTTCGCGTGTGATTGCGGATCGACGGGCCGGTGCTTCACCGCGGTGCGCGCAGGATAGGCGCCGAGATAGTAGTTACCCTTCAAATTGCGTGATGGCCTGATCGGGCGCGGCGCGAAGCCGCCGCCGCAGTTCGGGCAAACATTGGCCAATACGCCGTCGACGCATGAACGGCAAAACGTGCATTCGAAGGTGCAGATCATCGCCTCGGTCAATTCGGGTGGCAGCGCCCTGTAGCAATTCTCGCAGGTCGGCCTGAGCTCAAGCATCCGTCAAAAACTGTCTCAAGCAGCCGAAGCGGCGGCTTCGGGCGCGCGCACCAGGCGTCCGTAATCCTCGACCAATTGCCGCGTCACCGGCCCGACCGTGAATTTATAGGGGCCGATCTCGCCGACCGCCGTCACTTCGATGGCCGTACCGGTCAAAAACACTTCCTGGGTCTTGGCGAATTCTTCGGGAGCGATCTGCCGTTCGATCACCTTGATGCCCCGCGTCTTGGCAAGACCGATGACGGTCTGCCTTGTGATACCATCGAGGAAGCAATCGGGAATCGGCGTATGCAGCTCGCCATTCTGGACCAGAAAAATATTGGAACCGGTCAATTCGGCAACGAGCCCGCGATAATCGAGCATCAGCGCATCGTCGAAGCCGGCGTCTTCCGCCGCGTGCTTGGAGAGCGTGCAGATCATATAAAGCCCTGCCGCCTTGCTCTGGGTGGGGGCGGTATCGGGCGCTGGGCGCTTCCATTTCGCGATCGCCAGCCGGAGGCCGCGCAGCCGCGCTTCGGCGCTGAAATAGGCGGGCCAAGTCCAGCTCGCGATCGCCACATGGACGCGGTTCTTGCGCGCCGAGACCGCCATCATTTCGCTGCCGCGCCAGGCGACCGGGCGGATATAGCCGTCGACGATTTTTTGTTCCGCCACCACGGCGCGGATCGCTGCTTCGATATCGTCGCGGGAATAGGGGATTTCGAAGCCGAGTCCGCGGGCCGAGGCGAACAGGCGCTCGGTGTGTTCCCGCAGCTTGAAGATCCGTCCACCATAGACCCGCAAGCCTTCAAACACGCAGCTCGCGTAATGGAGCCCATGATTGAGCACGTGAACCTTGGCATCGCGCCAAGGCACCATCTCGCCGTTGAACCAGATAACGCCGTCGCGGTCGTCGAAGGGAATGATGCTCGGATTGCTCATGATTGTTTTTCTTGTCCCCCCACGGATTCAAATCGGCTTCCATTCGGCATTCAAATGGGCGTTCAAATTGGCGAATTCTCGGGCGCGGAATTTCTTCAATTCCGCACTCCAGTTCGCGTCCCAAAGCCGATATTGCAAGTATATTGCATAGCCTAACGTTATGCGGCATATATGTCAACATGGCTGACTTAAAATCCGTCGTAAATCCCTTGTTTTTGCGGGATGAGGAGCTTCGCCAAGGCATGGAGCTCCTGTTCTACGCCTATCGGGATTTCACCGCCGAACCCGATGCGATGCTGGCGAAATATGGCTTCGGCCGGGCGCATCACCGGGTGATTTATTTCGTCGGGCGCAATCCCGGCATCACGGTTTCGGATTTGCTCGGAATTTTGCGCATCACCAAGCAAAGCCTGTCGCGGGTTCTTAGTCAGTTGGTCCGCGAAGGTTTCATCACCCAGCGGCCGGGAAGCCGTGATCGGCGTCAACGTTTGTTGGAGCTCACCAATAGAGGCGTCGAACTGGAACGCCAGCTTTCCCAGAATCAACGCGAGCGCCTGGCCCGGGCCTACCGCCAAGCCGGCGCTGAAGCGGTGGAAGGCTTCCGCAAGGTCGTTACCGGAATCATCAACGAAATCGACCGGCCCAAAGTCGGCCGGCCAATCCCGCTTCGCGAGGCGCGCGGCCGTTAGGCGGCCGCCTGGGCGAGGCGCGCGGCCGTTAGGCGGCCGCCTGGGCGAGGCGCGCGGCCGTTAGGCGGCCGCCTGGGCGAGGCGCGCGGCCGTTAGGCGGCCGCTTGGGCGGGGCGCCCGGCCGTTCGGCTGGCCGGGGCGACGCCGGGAGGGGTAGCTACCCCGGAGACCCCGGGTATAATCCCGCCATGAGTACCGATTCTCCGCATATCCTGGTGGTCGATGACGACACCCGGCTGCGTGGCCTGCTCCGCAAGTATCTTTCCGACAGCGGCTTCCGGGTGACGACGGCCGCCGGTGCCGCCGAAGCGCGCACCCATCTCGCCAGCTTCGCCTTCGATCTCATCGTGCTCGATGTGATGATGCCGAATGAATCGGGGCTCACTTTCGTCAAATCGATTCGTCCGGCCAATCGCGTTCCAATTTTGCTATTGACCGCGATGGGCGCAGCCGAAGACAGAGTGCGTGGTTTTGAGACCGGCGCCGACGATTACCTGCACAAACCGTTCGAACCGCGCGAACTGGTATTGCGGATTCAAAGCATTCTCCGCCGCATTCCCCTCGAAGCCGCCCCCGCACCGGAAATCCGTCTGGGCGATTGCCGCTTCGATCTGGTCCGGGAAGAACTGTTGCGCGGCTCGAACGTCGTGCGCTTGACCACCGCCGAAGCGGGGCTGCTCAAGGTGCTGGCGGAAAGTGCCGGATCGCCCGTATCCCGGGAAGAACTGGGGGAGCGCTGCTCCATTGCCGGCGGCTTGCGTGCCATCGATGTTCAGGTGACCAGGCTGCGCCGCAAGATCGAACCCGATCCAAAGCTGCCGCGCTATTTGCAGACCGTGCGCGGCCGCGGCTATGTTTTGCGGCCGGATTAGAGACATGCGATTTCGCCCCATCAAACGCAGCGAATCCATCCTCAAGCGGTTTCTACCGCGAACCCTGTTTGCCCGCTCGTTGCTGATCGTGGTCACGCCGCTGGTGCTGCTCCAGCTGGTCACCGCCTATGTATTTTACGACCGGCACTGGGAGACGATTTCGTGGCGGCTTTCGACCGCGCTGGCCGGCGACATCGGCGTTCTGGTCGAAATCATCGAACGCAGCTCCAATCCGAAATTGGATCCCACGATCCTCGCCTTCGTCACCGATATGGCCCATCGCGACATGGACCTGACCGTATCTTGGCGGCCGGGCATCGCCCTGGTCCGGCCGCTGCCCGAGCCAGGCGACAGACAGATCGAGCAGACTCTCGCCCGCGCCTTGGAAGAGCGGGTTCAACGGCCCTATATTCTCGAAGCCCACGCCTTCGCCAAAAAAGTCCGCGTCGACGTCGAGCTCCCCAACGGGATTCTCGATGTCGCGGTTCCGAGCAAGCGGCTCTATAGCGCCACCACCCATCTTTTCTTGCTGTGGATGGTCGGCACGTCGCTGGTGCTGTTCGCGGTCGCGACCCTGTTCCTGCGCAATCAGGTCCGGCCGATCCGGCGTCTCGCGCAAGCCGCCGACAGTTTCGGCAAGGGCCAGGACGTCCCCGATTTCAAGCTCGAAGGCGCCACCGAGGTCCGGCTGGCGGCAGCCGCCTTCAAGCTGATGCGGGCACGAATTGAGCGGCAGATGACCCAGCGCACCGAAATGCTGGCCGGCGTCTCCCACGATCTCGGTACGGTTCTGACCCGGATGAAGCTCGAATTGGCGATGCTGGGCGACAGCCCCGAATTGTCGGCTCTGAAATCCGATGTCGTGGACATGGAAAAGATGGTCGAAGGCTATTTGGCTTTCGCCCGGGGCGAGAGCGCAGAGATGCCCGAGGATGTCGATCTCTCGGCGGTGGTCGAAGAGGTCGCCAAGGGATTCCGGCGCAATGGCAAGAATCTGTCGATCGATATCGATCGCGGCATCGTGGTTCCGCTGCGTCCCGCCGCCTTCAAACGATGTCTGATGAACGTGCTGTCAAACGCGACGCGCCATGCCCGCAATGTCTGGATCGGCGCGAGGGTCAACGACCACAGCGTCGAGATCCTGGTCGATGACGACGGACCCGGCATCCCGGCCGATCAGCGGGAAGCGGTGTTCAAGCCGTTCTTCCGGCTCGATCCGTCGCGCAATCTGGAAACCGGGGGAACGGGGCTGGGTCTTACCATCGCCCGCGATGTCATTCACCGCCATGGCGGAGACATCCTGCTCGGCGATTCTCCGCACGGCGGTCTCAACGTGACTCTACGTTTGCCGCTTTAGGGCAAGCTCGAAGGCGCCGGTGCTTTTAAACGGCACTGGGCGCCTGCCGCTCTGAGCATTGCACGCCCAAAAAAAGAACGGCCGCCCCTAAGGGCGGCCATATCTGGTAATCGCCCGGCTGTTTACGCGCCCGGCGATGCTGTTCCGATTAGTTAGGCTGCGGCGCTCTGGGAGCCGACAATGCCCTTAACTTCGTCAAGGCTGTCAGCGACGCGCTTATTGAGAACGCCGAAAGTGCGGCTGTTCGATTTGGTGAACATCTCGCCGAGGTCCCAGAAATTGGCCAGCGCCTTCTGGTAAACCGACTTGGCGAACTCCGCCTGCTTCACGGCACGATCTTCGAAGGTCGTGGCGGCAAGGAGATTGGTGACGGCGCCGGAAATGTCCTCGACGCCCGAGGTCACGATCTCGCTCTGGCGGCGGGCGATTTCCTGCAGGCCTTCGAAGGCCATTTTGTTCGCGGCGGCAAGCGCCTCGAAATTCTTGCGCTGGCTGGCAGCGAAAGCTTGGAAGTTGACGCTGGGAATTTTCATGCCGGACATGAACTTCGTCATGTCGACATCGAACGGGGTGTTGTTGCCCTTGGCCATTTGACTCGCTCCGAGTGGGAAATTGTTGCGGTGCACAATAGATAAACCCCATACGCATCAATGTCAATTTCTTTTTGCACTGCAGCATGAATTTCATTGATGGAGGAAATAATTTAGTGTTTTCAAAATTTTAGTACGAATATCAGAGCCTTATCCAAAGCCTTTTCGGGCTTTTTGGGCGGCCATTCTGCGTCGCACAAGGCAACGCCCCGCAACGCTAGTATGGCGGGATTCATCCGGAAAAATTTGGCGCAAAATTGGCGGCGCAAGAATCCGGCGCCGGCTCGGTTTCCAGTTGGCGCTGTTAAGACGACAATTCACGCGAGCGCTTCGCCGCGGCGGCGACCGCGCGCTTCAACAAATCGGGCATGCCCTCATTCGCCATAAGCACCGCCAACGCCGCGGCGGTGGTGCCGCCTGGGCTCGTCACGTTTTCGCGGAGGCGCGCCGGCGCCTCGCCGGACCTGGCTCAGCAACGCGCCGCTCCCGGCGATCGTCGCGCAAGCCAGTTTGAGGGCGAGTTCCGGATCGAGGCCCGCGGCAGCGCCCGCCTCGGCCAGGCATTCGGCGAGCAGGAAGACATAGGCCGGACCGCTTCCCGAAACCGCCGTCACCGCGTCCATCAAATCCTCGTTCTCAATGAAGGCAACCTCACCGACCGCGGCCAGCAACTCCCGGCACCGCGATCGCGCCTCCGCCCCGACGCTCGGATCGGCGCAGGCGACGGTCACCCCTTGGCCGATGGCGGCCGGCAAATTCGGCATCGCCCGGACAATCGCGCCGGTGCCGAGAAGCGCCTTAAGGGCGGCGATTTTCTTGCCAGCCGCAATCGACAAGAACACCGCTTCGGAATAGCGGGCGTAAGGCGGGAGCACCTGATCCATGATCTGCGGTTTGACGGCCAGCACGATCACTGCGGGTTTGAGCGCAGGCGGGATCTCCGACGCGTCGCGGATTGCGGTGACGCCGTGCTCGGCTTCGACCATTGCCCGGAAGGCCGTTTCCGGCTCGATGACCGTGATTTGAATTTTCGGGATTCCGCGGCCGATCCAGCCCCTGAGGAGCGCGCCGCCCATCCGCCCGCACCCAACGAGGAGCACCGGGCCGGATTTCGGGGTCATGCCTCGCCGACTGTCTCGACCACCGCCGCCTCGATCGCCTCGGCGGCATTCTTGCCGCCCCACAACAGAAACTGAAAGGCGGGATAAAACCGCTCGCACTCGTTGAAGGCGATGTCGACGAGGTCTTCGAGCTGTTCGACGCTGGCGCCCCTCGCCCCCCGCAGCAGCATGGCGTGCCGGTAGCAGGGTAAACCGCCCTCGCCCGACAGGTCGAAATGCCCAAGCCAGATTCGCTCATTGACCAGGGCCAGCAGCGGATAAACCGCCTCGCGCTTGCGGTCGGTTACCTTCATGTCGTAGGCGCAGGAAAACTGCATGGCACCGATCTCCGGAATCCATCCGAAATGGAGCCGGTAATCGCACCAACGACCCGCCACCTCGGCCATCAAGTCGTTTTCGCCGGCGCGCTGGAACGGCCACTCATTGGCGCCGATGATTTCCTCGATGAGATCGATGGGATTGGATCCGGATTCGGAGATTTCTGCAGACAGAGTGGACATGTTGTCCTCCTCTTGTAGGCCGGGCGTTGGGTGCCGCCGGCCGAACCCCCCTATCGGCTCATAGGCTGCGAGATATTGTGGAGCAGCTACGAGCCAGACACCATTAGCAGTACGGTGCCAGATTGACGGCACCCGTGCAATAGGGGAATGGAAGTTCGGACACGGCTCGCGGTTTTACGGCGCGGGCTCGCCCTTTTGCGGTTTCTTGGCGTGTTCCTTGGCGCGCTACTTGCCGCCGGGGCCGAGGCGCGATTCCAATTTGGCCAAGCGCTCGGTCAATTTCTCCTGCTCGGCGCGCGCCTTCGCCGCCATTTCCTTCACCGCTTCGAATTCCTCGCGAGTGACCAATTCCATCCGCCCAAGGATATTATCCATCTGCTGGCGCACGAGCACCGCGACCTCGTCTTTGAGGCGCGCCATCATGCCGAGCGCGCCGCTGGTGACACGGGCAAAATCGTCGAGCAGCCGGTTGTCGATTTGCATGGCGAATCCTTTCTTGAATTTGGCCGTTCCGGAGATCGATCCATTGACAGCGGATTTTCCGGCTTCTTGATTATAGGCGATCGCGGCAGATTTTGTGCGATCGCACAAGGGTCCCGGCAACCAAGCTTGCGGCCCCCTATACCGCGACCTATAACTGCCAGACATTGCTGCTAGGGATTGGTCCGCCGGGGGCACGCAACGGATGATCGTTATTACCGGCGGGGCCGGGTTTATCGGATCCAATCTTGCGGCGGCGCTGACCGAGCGGGGCGCCGTCGACATCGTGGTTTGCGACTGGCTCGGCCACGGCGACAAATGGCGCAATCTCGCCAAACATGAGATTGCCGATTTCGTCTCTCCTGAAGGCCTCTTTACATTTCTCGATCTCAACGAAAGCCGGATTCAGGCAATCGTCCATCTCGGCGCGGTGACCTCGACCACCGAAACCGACGGCGATCTTACGATCCGCAGCAACTTCGAACTCTCGCTGTCGCTCTGGCGATGGTGCAGCGAGCAGCGCGTGCGATTCATTTACGCGTCGTCGGCCGCTACCTATGGCGACGGTGCCCACGGATTCGATGACGACGGCTCGCCGCAGGGATTGGCGAAGCTGCACCCGCTCAATCTCTACGGCTGGACCAAGCACGCCTTCGACCGGCGGGTGGCGCGGCTGGTTGCCGCCGGCGGCGCGCAGCCGCCGCAATGGGCCGGCCTGAAATTTTTTAACGTCTACGGCCCGAACGAGTATCACAAGGGCGCCATGAAAAGCGTCGTGCATCAGATCTATTCCGATGTCGCCGCCGGATTGCCGGCCACGCTGTTCCGCTCGCACCGCGCTGAATATTCCGATGGCGGGCAGATACGCGATTTCATCTGGGTCGGCGATTGCGCCGCCGCGATGCTGTGGCTGCTCGACAATCGCGAGGTCAGCGGCTTGTTCAATCTCGGCACCGGCAAGGCGCGGAGCTTCCTCGATCTGGCCCGCGCCGTTTTCCGCGCCCTCGGCAAGGAACCCAATATCCGCTTCGTCGACACGCCGTCCGAGATCCGCGCCAAATACCAGTATTTCACCGAAGCCACGATGACGCGGCTCCGGGCCGCCGGATTCACCGATCCCTTCGCCTCTCTCGAAGAAGGGGTCGCGCGTTATGTGCGCGACTATCTCGCCGGCCCGGATCCTTACCGATGATGGGGCCGATGATGGGGGCGATGATGGGGGCGATGACGGCGCCGGTGATTGCCGCCATCGCCTTTCCGGCGATCAATCCGGTTGCCCTGCAATTAGGATGGTTCGCGATCCGCTGGTACGCCCTCGCCTATGTGGCGGGACTGTTGATTGGCTGGCGCTATTGCCTGCTGCTTTCGGCGCGGTCCCCCTTTCCGTTCACCCGGACCCAGATCGACGATTTTCTGTTTTGGGCGATTATCGGCGTCATCGTCGGCGGCCGGGCCGGCTATGTGCTGTTCTACAACGCGGATTTCTATTTCGAGCACCCGCTGGAAATTTTCGCGGTCTGGCGCGGCGGCATGTCGTTCCACGGCGGGTTCATGGGCATGGTCACGGCAATTGCGTTGTTCGCGCGCCATCACAGGATTCCTTTTCTCTCCCTCGCCGACGTGATCTGTCCAGCGGCGCCGATCGGGCTTTTCTTCGGCCGCGTCGCCAATTTCATCAACGGCGAACTCTTCGGCCGCGCCGCCGACGTTCCGTGGGCCATGGTCTTTCCCAATGGGGGGCCCGAGCCGCGCCATCCTAGCCAATTGTACGAAGCCGGGCTCGAAGGCGTCGTGCTGTTCCTCATTCTCTGGTTCTTGGCGTTCCCGATGAAAGGGCTGGAAAAGCCGGGCTTGATCACCGGCGCCTTTCTCGCCGGCTACGGAATCGCGCGGACGGTGGCCGAGTTGTTCCGCCAGCCGGACGCCCAGATTGGATTTCTCGCCGGCGGCGTCACCATGGGACAGATACTCTCGGTGCCGCTGGTGATCGGCGGGATATGGCTCTTCACGCGCGCGGTCAGGCTCAAGTCATGACGCCGCAGTCATGACGCCGCTTGGGGCCCGGATTGCGCAACGCATCGCGCAATCGCGGCCGATTTCGGTCGCGGCCTACATGGCGGCCGCCCTTTCCGATCCGGAATTCGGCTATTACGCGCGGCGCATGCCGCTCGGCGCGGAAGGCGATTTCGTCACCGCTCCCGATATCAGCCAGATGTTCGGCGAACTGATCGGCCTCTGGTGCGTCGATCTTTTCGAGCAATTGGGTTCGCCGGAAATTCTGCGCGTGGTCGAGCTCGGCCCCGGGCGCGGGACGCTCGTGGCCGATCTATGGCGCGTGGCGGCGATTCGTCCCGAATTCCAGAACGCGGCGCGTCTTCGCTTGGTCGAGATGAATCCAACGCTCCGCATGTTGCAAAAAACCGCACTGCAAGGGGTTGCGGCGGAATGGCACACGACTTTCGCCGCGGCGGCGGCATCGGACAGGTCGGCACAAGACGGGGCGGCACAAGACGGGGCGGCACCTCTCATCGTCATCGCCAATGAATTTTTCGACGCGCTGCCGGTTCATCAGCTGGTGAAAACCGGTTCCGGCTGGCGGGAACGGATGGTCGGCTTCGATTCCGCAGCACAAGCGTTCTTCTTCGTCGCCGCGGCCGAGCCGACGCCGATCGGCGTGGAAGTCCCGCCGGCATTGCATGACGCGCCGCCGGGATCGATCTTCGAAATCGGCCTCGAAGCGTGTGCCCTGATGGAACGGATTGCCGCCGATATTGCCGCATCGCGGGGCGCTGCCCTCGTTATCGATTATGGGCACGGGACCAGCGCGATCGGCGACACGCTGCAAGCCGTGCGCGGCCATCGCTATCACGACCCCCTGGCGGATCCGGGGCTGGCCGACGTCACCGCCCATGTGGATTTCGCGGCGCTGATCCGCGCTGCGGAAGCCAAGGGTGTTCGATGCCGGGGTCCCGCGACTCAGGGCGAATTCCTGAGCCGGCTTGGCATCGCGCAACGCGCCGAAAGATTGAGCCAGGCGCGCCCCGATCGGGCAGAAGAAATTTCGACCGCCCTCGCCCGCTTGATCAACGGCGATAAGATGGGCACCCTGTTCAAAGTGCTGGCGGTCGCCGATCCGTCGCTCATTCCTGCCGGCTTCGATTCCGATCTCGACGGGTGATGGCCCTCTAATCGTGATTAGCTTGGGAACATTGAACGACGCCGCCCGTGTGCGTCATGCCTTCTTCAGCCGCGAAGGCGGCGTCAGCAAGGGGCTTTACGCATCGCTCAATTGCAGCTTCGGCTCCCATGACGATCCGGCCGATGTCGCAAAAAACCGGGTGATCGCGCTTTCCCATTTCGACCTGCCACCCGAAACCCTCGTCACCGGCTATCAGGTTCACAGCCCGAATGTGGCGATCGTGGACAAGCCCTGGCGGTATGAAGATTCGCCGAAGGTCGACGGATTGGTAACGAAGCGTCCGGGCATCGCCCTTGGCATTCTGACCGCGGATTGCGCGCCGGTCTTGCTTGCCGATCCCGAAGCGGGCGTGATCGCCGCCGCCCACGCCGGATGGCGCGGGGCGAAAGCCGGGATCGTCGCCGCCGTGGTCGGCAAAATGCGCGAACTCGGCGCGAAGCCCGAATCGATCATTGCCGGAATCGGCCCGGCCATCGCCCAACGATCTTACGAAGTCGGCCCGGAATTTCCCGCCCTTATTCTCGGAAGACCGCTCCTTCTTGACCGAAAGCTCGACGATGAACGGTTCCATGCCGACCGGGTGGGCGATGACGACCTCTTCGCCCCGGCGCGGCGGCCCGGGCACTTTCTTTTCGACCTTGTCGGCTATGTGCTGCGCCGCTGTCAGGACGCCGGAATCACCAAGGCCGGGCGCATCCCCTACGACACCTTCGGCGAGGAGAAGCGGTTTTTCAGCTACCGCCGGTCGGTCATCAGGGGCGAGCCGGATTACGGCCGCTGTCTCTCCGTAATCACCCTCGAATTCGTGACCGGCAAATCCCGGCGGCGTCAGTTAACCATATACAATTCCAAGCATTTCTACGGCAATTCCGGGGCGCAATAGCGGCGCATCGGCGTTTACACCCTGCCATGCGCCTGATACATTCCGCGCGCGCCGCAGGGGTTAACGGGGGATCGGTCAGCTGCGGGCGCCCCGGCCACGGCCTCACCTATGATCGAATCGTGCGCCGGAATCAGGAACGGTTGGCATGAAAATCATCGCCTGCAACAGCAATCGGCCTCTGGTGGAGGCCATTTGCAGCTATCTCGGTTTGCCGGAGACCAACGCCGCGGTGCGGCGATTCTCCGACATGGAAGTGTTCGTCGAAATTCTCGAAAACGTCCGGGGCGAAGACGTTTTCGTCATTCAGTCGACGTCTTTCCCGGCCAACGACAATCTCATGGAATTGCTGGTGACTCTGGACGCTTTGAAGCGTGGATCGGCCCAGCGCGCGACCGCCGTCATCCCCTATTATGGCTACGCCCGGCAGGACCGGAAATCCGGCCCCCGGACTCCCATTTCGGCCAAGCTGGTGGCCAATCTGATCACCGCCGCCGGGGCCAACCGGGTGTTAACCGTCGACCTCCATGCCGGTCAAATCCAAGGGTTTTTCGACATCCCGACCGACAATCTGTTCGCCGCCCCGGTGTTTTTTAAGGATATCCAGGAGAACTATAACGGTAGCGATTTGGTCATCGTTTCCCCCGATGTGGGGGGCGTGGTACGGGCCCGGGCCATCGCCAAGCGGCTTGACGCCGACCTTGCGATCATCGATAAGCGGCGCGAACGCGCGGGCGTCTCCGAAGTCATGAACCTCATCGGCGACGTCAAAGGGCGGACCTGCATCCTCTTCGACGATATCGTCGATTCGGCCGGGACGCTTTGCAACGCCGCCGAGGCCCTGGTGGACGCCGGGGCCGAAAGCGCGTCCGCCTATGTGACACACGGGGTTCTTTCGGGCGGCGCGGTCGCGCGGGTCGTCAATTCGCCGCTTAAGAAGCTGGTGATCACCGACAGTATCCAGCCGACCGAGGCGGAACGGAACGCGCCGAATATCCGAATCGTGCCGATTGCCCCGTTATTGGGCGAGGCGATCCGGCGGATCAATGAGGAACGATCAGTTTCGAGTTTGTTCGATTAGGGATTTTTGAGATTTAAGATTTTGAGCTGCGCGGCTTTCGAGCCCTCGGCTGATTTTAAGGAGAGTTACGATGGCTGAAGCAGGAGTTTTGGAGATCCGGGCCCGCGAGTGTGCCGGGAGAGGCCCCGCCCGCGCCGCAAGGCGAACGGGGCTCGTGCCCGGAATCCTGTACGGCGGCACCGAACAACCGCTGCTCATCAGCGTCAACGATCGCGAGATCCGCCTGGCGATTCACCAGCCGAACTTCTTCTCGAAGCCGCTGCATCTGAAGCTCGACGGCAAAAAAATTCAGGTGCTGCCCCGCGAGGTGCAGTTTCATCCCGTCACCGAAGCGCCGGTGCATGTGGATTTCATGCGGGTTCAGCCGGACAGCCGGATCCGGATTCAAGTGCCGGTGCATTTCGAAAACGAAGGCGCCTCGCCAGGCATCAAGCGCGGCGGCGTGCTCAACATCGTCCGCCACGAAATCGAAGTGGTGTGCACGGTCTCGGCAATCCCCGAGGCCTTCACTCTCGATCTAACCGGCCTCGATATCGGCGATTCGATTCACATCAGCAAGGTCACGATGCCGGCGGGTGTCCGGCCCACCATCACGGGGCGCGATTTCACCATCGCCAGTATCGCGGCGCCGACCGTCACCTCGGTCGAAGAAGAAAAGCCGGCGGCCGCCGCGGTTGCCGCGGAAGGCGAAGCCGGAGCCGTTGCCGCCGAAGGCGCACAGGCGGAAGGCGCCGAAGCCAAGGCCGAAGAGCCTGCCGGAAAAGAAAAGAAGGAAAAGAAAGAGAAGAAATAATCCGGAATGCGGGAGTTGCGCGATGCCGCTTCTGGTCGGGCTCGGCAATCCCGGGCGGAATTACGCGCGCAACCGCCACAATGTCGGCTTCATGGCCGCGGATAAGATCGCGGCCGCCTATTCTTTCCCGCCCTTCAAAAAGAAATTTCAGGGCCTTTATTGCGAAGGCTCGGTCGGAACCGTCAAGCTTTCCATCCTGAAACCGCAAATCTATATGAACGATTCCGGCCAATCCGTCGCCGAGGCGGCGAATTTCTATAAGGTTCCGCCCTCCGAGATTTTCGTCATCCATGACGAAATCGATCTTCGTCCGGGCAAGATCCGCGCCAAAATCGGCGGCAGCAGCGCCGGCCATAACGGGTTGCGCAGCATCGACGACTATGTCGGCGCCGATTATTGGCGGATCCGGATCGGCGTCGGCCGGCCAGAAGTGGGCGGCGATGTGGTCAACTACGTGCTGCAGAATTTTTCCCGCGACGACGAAACCTGGCCGTCGGCGACCCTTCCTGCCGTCGCCGAGGCGTTGCCCTTGCTGCTCGCCGGTGACGCCAATGGCTTCATGACCAAGGTAGCCAGCCTCGCCCCGCCGCCGAAACCCGCCGATACCGACGATGGGGTTTAACTGCGGGATCGTCGGCCTGCCCAATGTCGGCAAGTCGACCTTGTTCAATGCCTTGACCGCCACCCAGGCGGCGGAGGCGCAGAACTATCCATTCTGCACCATCGAGCCCAATGTCGGCCGCGTCGCGGTGCCCGATCCACGGCTCGATGTTCTGGCCAACCTCGCCAAATCCGCAAAGATCATCGCGACCCAGCTCGAATTCGTCGATATCGCCGGTTTGGTGCGGGGTGCGAGCAAGGGCGAAGGCTTGGGCAATAAATTTCTCGCCCATATCCGCGAAGTCGACGCCATCGTCCATGTGCTCCGCTGTTTCGAGGACGGCGGCATCGTCCATGTCGAAGGCTCGGTCGATCCGCTGCGCGATGCCGATACCGTCGAAACCGAATTGATGCTCGCCGATCTCGAATTCCTCGAGCGCCGCACCGATGGCTTCGCCAAAAAAGCCAAAGGCGGCGACAAGGAACCGAAGGCTTTATTGGCCGTTGCCGAACCGGCGCTGGCGGCTCTTCGTGCAGGCAAACCAGCCAGAACCGTCAAGGTTTCGCCGGACGATTTGCCCCTGTTCCGCCAGCTTCAACTCATCACCGCCAAGCCAGTTCTTTACGTTTGCAATGTCGATGAAAAATCGGCCGCGACCGGCAATGTCCATTCGGCGGCGGTCGCCAAGCGCGCGGCGGAAACCGGCGCCGAATGCGTGGTCATTTCCGCTGCCATCGAAGCCGAGGTGTCACAGCTTTCCGATGAGACGGAGCGGCGGGAATTTTTGGCCTCGCTCGGCCTCGATGAAACCGGATTGGCGCGGGTCATCCGCGCCGGCTCGCATCTGCTCGATCTCCTCACTTTCTTTACCATCGGCCCCAAAGAAGCCCGCGCCTGGAACGTCGTGCGCGGGGCCACGGCACCCCAGGCGGCGGGCGTCATCCATACGGATTTCGAGCGCGGTTTCATCTGCGCCGAAGTGATCGCCTATAACGACTACGTCGCTGCGGGCGGCGAGCAGGGCGCCAAAGACGCCGGCAAAATGCGGCTCGAAGGCAAGGAATACGTGATGGCCGACGGCGACGTCGTCCATTTCCGATTCAACGTGTAGCCATGGCGGTCGCCATGAGCGGGTTCAAGCATTTCAAAGCATCCGACGGCCATGAATTCGACGCTTACCGTGCTGAGCCGTCCGGTAAGCCGCGCGGTGGGGTCGTCGTTCTGCAGGAAATTTTCGGCGTCAACGACCACATCCGCGCCGTCGCCGACAAATTCGCGGACGAAGGCTATGCCGCGATAGCACCCGCCTTATTTGACCGGATCGAGAAGAATATCGAATTCGGCTACAACGAGGAGGACACCGTCAAGGGCCGCGCCATCCGGGGAAAACTCGGATTCGATTTGCCGATGGTTGATATCGCGGCCGCGATCGAGGCGCTCCGCCCCTTGGGCCGCGTCGGCGTCGTCGGCTATTGCTGGGGCGGATCGCTGGCCTGGGTTTCCGCCGCACGGCTAAATCCGGACTGCGTGGTTGGATACTACGGTGCGCAGATCAAGGATTTCGTGGCCGAGAAACCCCGCTGCCCGATCATCCTTCACTTTGGCGAAAAAGATTCGCTTATCCCAAGCGAGGCCGTGGCGATGATTCGCAAGGCGCATCCCGCGGTTCCGGTTTTTACCTATGCCGCCGGCCACGGCTTCAATTGCGATCAGCGCGGCGATTTCGATGCGCCAGCATCGTCGCTCGCTTTTCAGCGAACCGTCGAGCATTTCCGGAAATATATCGGTTGAATCGCTGGGCGCGGGCCGGCATTCGAGTGGGTAACTAGACCGCCATCGGGCGGCCGACTTGTTCTTCGGTAACGACCCGGTTGCGGCCGTTGCGTTTTGCCGCATAGAGCGCTTCGTCGGCCCGCTTGATCAGGCTTTCCGCCGAATCGCCGCTCCGCAGATTGGCGACGCCGAGCGATAGGCTGATCGTCCCCAAATCTTCTCCGGTGCGCTTTTGGATGATATGGCGCGTGGCGACCGCTTCGCGGATCTGATCGCCGAGAGTGGCGGCTCCCGCCAAACGCGTGGCGGGGAGAATGACTGCGAACTCCTCGCCGCCATAGCGGGCGACCATGTCACGGCCCTTGATCGAGGTCTTGAGGATGCGGGCGACCAGCTGCAGAACCCTGTCGCCGAGCTGATGGCCGTAGCTGTCGTTGAATTTCTTGAAGAAGTCGATGTCGATCATCAGCAGGCTGACGGTATCGCTCGTCTCCTTGGCTTCGCGCAGGGAGAGCCTGAGGCGCTCGTCGAAGGAGCGGCGATTGGCGATTCCGGTCAGGGCATCGGTGTGCGCCTCGCGCCGGACGTTTTCCAAGTTCCGGCGAAGTTCGACGATTTCCAGCGACGATTCCTTGATGTCGCCGGCGATCTGTTCGCTGCGCTCGCGCATCTTCTTGGTCTCGCCGAGAACCGTTTCGATGATTGTCTGAATCTCGCCCGGCTTCGGTCCGCGCGACAACCGGCCCGAATAATTTTCCAAGCGTTCGCCATAGCGCGCCGATTTCGGCATTGACGTCGTTTAATTTCTCGATGACCTTGGTCACCGAAGCCTCGATCATGGCGCCGGTTTGGCGGATTGCTTCGGCTTCCATGTCGGTTTCGAAGAATTGAGCGTAAAGGTCGTGGACCCTGCGATCGCTGAGGTCGTCGATTCCCTTCACCACTCTATCGAGAATCGCTTCGAGCTCGGGATCGGCGCCGGAGAAAAATGCATACCAGAGCGCGTAGCATTTCGGCGTCGGCGCAAAGCCTTTCGCGTTAATCAACGAAAACGCGGCTTCGGCGGTCTCGTGCACGTTGACGACCTTATCCGTCAGAATCACGGTGAAATCCCCGGCTTTTCTAGTTTATTCGCCGCCGCCCGCACCGATAGGCAAGGGACGCTGCGAGCGCAGCCTAATCGGAAAGGTAGGTGCAAATCGTTTAGAGGAGCTTAATCAGTTGAGCCGATTTGCCGCGCAAAATACGGGCAAAATACGGGCAATACCACGGATCAGCGGCGTTTGGATTTACCGGTTTTCCGGGCCGATTGCCGGGTGGGTTGAACCCCATAGGTTTTGAACTTCTCGATCACCCGGGCCATCTCCGCCTTCGACAGCAGCACCGGCTTGCCCATCTGAAGCGCCCGCCAAAACTGCTCGCAAATCGCCTCCACTTCTTCGGCCAAGCGCCGCGCCGCCGCCAAATCCGTTCCCGCCGCGATCATCCCGTGATTGGCGAGCAGGCAGGCCCGCCGCCCGTTGAGGGCCTTGAGGGCGTTCCGCGACAGCGCTTCGGTTCCAAAAGTGGCATATCGCCCGCATCGAATTGTTTCGCCGCCGGCCTTGGCCACCATGTAGTGGAAGGGCGGGATATCGCGGCGGAGGCATGATAGCGCCGTCGCGAACGGCGAGTGCGTGTGGACGATGGCGCTGATCTCTTTCCGGCGGCGATAAATATCGCGATGGATCCGCCACTCGCTGGACGGCAACAACTTGCCGCGCGGCGCGCCGCCAAGAGACATGTCCACGATATCGGAAGCCTTGGTGTCGTCGCAGGGAATGCCGGTCGGCGTGATCAGGAAACCCGAACCGCCGCGGACCGAAACATTGCCGGAGCTGCCGCTGTAAAGCCGCCGTTTTTCGAGCCAGCGCAACGTGGCGACGATGTCGCGGCGCAATTTTGCGGTCGTCACGATGGAGCTCCTAACCCCGGGAGACGGTGCGGCCGCGGGCAAATTCCGGATAGAGCCGGAACAGACCTTCCCGGCTGGCTGGCGCAATTCCGCGTTCGGTGACGAGCGCGGTGACAAGGCGGGCCGGAGTCACGTCGAACCCGGGATTGAAGGTTTTGCTGCCTTCCGGGATCAACCGCACGCTAGCGATTTTTCTCTCCTCGGTGAGACCGGCAATATGCGAAACCTCGGTGCCGCTTCGTTCTTCGATGGGAATGTCGCGCAATCCGTCCGACAGCGTCCAATCGATGGTCGGGCCCGGCAGCGCCACATAGAACGGCACGCCGCAATCCTTCGCCGCCAGGGCCTTTAGATAAGTGCCGATCTTGTTGGCGACATCGCCCTCCGCGGTGGTGCGGTCGGTGCCGACGATCGCCATGTCGACGAGCCCGCGCTGCATCAAATGGCCGCCGGCATTGTCGACGATCACGGTATGCGGCACGCCGTGCTGATTGAGCTCCCAGGCGGTAAGCGAGGCGCCCTGATTGCGCGGCCGGGTTTCATCGACCCAGATGTGAACCGCGATCCCTGAATCATGGGCCGCGTAAATGGGCGCTATCGCGGTTCCCCAATCGACGGTCGCCAGCCAGCCGGCATTGCAATGGGTAAGCACATTGACCGGGCCGCGCCTGGACACCGCAACATCCCGGATCAGGGACAAGCCGTGCTCGCCGATGGCGCGGTTGATCGCGACATCCTCATCGGCGATTTCATCGGCCCGCTTTCGCGCCGCCGCTTCGCGCGCTGCTGGCGCCAGCGGCGCCAATGCTATCCGCATGCTGTCGATCGCCCAGCGCAGATTGACCGCCGTCGGCCGCGTCGCCATCAGCATTGTGCACGCGAAGTCGAGCGCGGCATTCGAAGCGTCCGCGCCCGTCGCCAGCCAGAGTCCATAGGCCGCCGTGGCCCCGATGAGCGGCGCGCCACGGACCAACATCCGCGAAATCGCATCCGCCGCATCCTTGGCGCTGCGCAAAGTCTTGATCACAAAGAAATGGGGAAGCTGCGTCTGATCGATGATCTCGACGCTTTTTTGATCCGCCGCAACCCAGATGGTGCGCGTCGCTTTGCCTTGAACCTTCATGCGTCAATCCGCGGCGCCGATTCCGCGGCCCCAATCTTTGGTTCAAACGTACCGGTTACGCCCGCAACACCCGGCCGGCGACGGCGTCCAATTTGCGGACCATTTCCGGATCGCGGGCCTGGGGCCCCGTGATGATGGCGTTGTCCAAGGCCCGGTGGCAACCGGCTTCGCAAGGGCTCTTTCGGCCGCGCAACCTCGGGGCAAGAGCCGCCACCAGATTTTTCGCTTTGGTGGCGTTTTCCAGCAGGACCTTGATTACCGACTCAACCGAAACGTCGTCATGATGGGGATGCCAGCAATCGTAATCGGTCACCATCGCCACCGTGGCGTAGCACATCTCCGCCTCGCGGGCGAGTTTGGCCTCAGGCATGTTGGTCATGCCGATGACGTCACAGCCCCAGGCACGGTAAAGCTCCGATTCGGCGCGGGTCGAGAATTGTGGGCCTTCCATCGCCAGATAAGTGCCGCCGCGTATGTGATCGACGCCGGTGCTTCGCGCTGCTTCTTGAATATGATCGCCGATGCGCCGGCACACCGGATCGGCCACCGACACATGGGCGACCAGACCGGGGCCGAAAAAGCTTTTCTTCCGCGCGAAAGTGCGGTCGATGAATTGATCGACGATAACGAAAGTGCCGGGCGACAGTTCGGCTCTGAGACTGCCCACGGCGCTCACCGACAGGATCTCGGTGACGCCGACCCGCTTCAGGGCGTCGATATTGGCGCGGAAATTGAGGTCGCTTGGCGGGATTTTATGGCCCCGGCCATGGCGCGGCAGAAAGACGATACACTGATCGTTGAGTTCGCCAAAGAAAAGCTCGTCGGAGGTTTCGCCGAACGGGCTGGCGATTCGCTCCCAATGGGTGTTGGCGAGCCCAGGAATGTCGTAGACCCCGCTGCCCCCGATGACCGCCAGCAGCGGGCTCGAGTCTTCCCCGTGCATCGTCTAAGTCCTAGTGGAGCTTGCTCCACACCTTCCGCTTTACGGCGTAAAGCATGGCGGTGAGGAGAACGAGATAGATCATCACACGCAGGCCCATCTTCTTGCGCGCTTCGAGTTCCGGCTCGGCCGCCCAATTCAGAAAGGTCACGACGTCATGGGCCAATTGGGGAACCGTGGCCGGTGTCTTGTCGGCGTAGGTGACGGCGCCGTCGACAAGCGGCGGCGGCATGGCGATCGCATGACCGGGGAAGGCGGCGTTGTAGAACATGCCGTCGGGAATTTTGGCGTCCGGCGGCGCATCGACAAAGCCGATTAGGATCGCATCGACGTAATCGGCTCCGCCTTTTCGCGCCTTGACGATCAACGACAGATCGGGCGGCAGCGCGCCGTTATTGGCAAGCCTCGCCAATGGCTCGTTGGCGAAAGGCGGCACGATCGCATCGGCAAGACGCGCCGGCCGCTCGAACATCTGGCCTTGATCGTTGGGGCCGTCGGTCACTTTCTTCTCGGCGGCAAGCGCTTTCGCTTCGTCCTCGCTGAAGCCGATCTCCTGAAGATCGCGATAGCGGACACGGTTGAGCGAATGACAGGCTGAGCAAACATCGTGATAGACCTGAAAGCCGCGGCGAAGTGCGGCGCGGTCATAGGTGCCGAAGATGCCGGAAAAGGACCAATCCTGGGCCGCCGGGGCGGCTTCTTCAGCGAGCGCAGGGACCGCGATCAAGGCGGTAATGACGAGAACGACGGCGCTTCGAATCCGGCCCATGGCTCAGCCCTGGCCGCTTGAGGCGGCGCTGATGCTGTCCGGCAGCGGCCTCGGTTTTTCGAATCGGGCAAGGAGCGGCAGCAGCACGAGGAAATGGCCGAAATAATACAAGGTGGCGACTTGGCCGATCATCAGATACGGGATGGCCATGTCGGGCCCCATCATGAGCATCTCGTCGGGCCGATTGGCCCCGACCCAAGTCAGCACCGCGCAATCCACGATGAAAAGCACGAACAGCTGCTTGAAGATCGGGCGGAAGCGGCCGCTCTTAATCGGCGAGCTGTCGAGCCACGGCAAGACGAAAAGAATCAGGATCGAACCGAACATCGCGATCACGCCGCCAAGCTTGGCGGGAATTATGACGATGCCGGTAAACGGAATGGAGATATTGATCGTGACTGAACGCAAGATTGCGTAATAAGGCAGGAAATACCATTCCGGCACGATATGCGCCGGCGTCACCAGGGAATTGGCCGGAATGTAATTATCCGTTTCACCGAGCCAATTGGGCGCAAAGAACACGACCGCAAGATAAATCAGAAAGAACATGCCGAAGCCGAATAGATCCTTCACCGTGTAATAGGGATGGAAAGGGATCGTGTCCTGCTGCTTCTTCGGCTCGATGCCGAGCGGATTGTTCGATTTAACCGTATGCAGCGCCCACAAATGCACGAACACCACGGCGAAGATCAGGAACGGCAGCAGATAATGGAGCGCGTAAAACCGGTTGAGCGTCGGGTTGTCGACCGAAAATCCGCCCCACAGCCAAGTGACGATGTCGTTGCCGACCCAGGGAATGGCGGACAATAAATTGGTGATGACGGTGGCGGCCCAATAGCTCATTTGGCCCCAGGGGAGGACATAGCCCATGAAGGCGGTCGCCATCATCAGCAGCAAGATAATGATCCCGAGCCACCACAGGATTTCGCGGGGCGCCTTGAAGGAGCCGTAATACATGCCGCGGAAAAGATGGATATAGATCGCGAGGAAGAAAAACGACCCGCCATTCATGTGCAGATAGCGCAGGAGCCAGCCGTAATTCACGTCGCGCATGATGCGTTCGACCGAGTTGAACGCCATATCCACATGCGCCGTATACTGCATCGCCAGCAGAACGCCGGTCACAATCATGACCACCAGCATGATCCCGGCGATGGAACCGAAGTTCCAGAGGTAGTTCAGATTGCGCGGGGTCGGATAATCCTTGAGGTGATGTTTGACGAAGCTGAAAATCGGCAGGCGCGCCTCGATCCAACGGACGATGGCGTTTTCGGGCGGTAGCGTCGGTGGGGCCATGACTGTTTCCTAACCGATCTTGATCGTCGTATCGGAGGTAAAGACGTAGGCCGGCACCTCGAGATTCCGCGGAGCCGGGCCTTTGCGGATTCGCCCCGAAGTGTCGTAGACCGAGCCGTGGCATGGGCAGAACCAGCCGCCCCAATCGCCGCGGGGGTCGGTTGGCTTCTGGCCAAGCGGCACGCAGCCGAGATGGGTGCAGATGCCGACCAGAACCAGCCATTCCGGTTTCTTGACGCGGGAGGCATCGGTCGCCGGATCGCGGAGATCGGCGTTGTCGTCCTGCTGCGCCTTGGAGATTTCTTCGGCGGTCCGGTGATCGATGAATACCGGCTTGCCCCGCCATTTGATGGTGATCCGCTGGCCAGCGGCGACCGGCGCCAGATCGACGTCAACCGAAGAGAGGGCACGGATATCCGCCGCCGGATTCATGGTGTCGATGAAGGGCCACAAGGTGGCGGCCACCCCGACGGCCCCGACGGCCGCGGTGGCAAGGAAAAGGAAATCGCGGCGGGTTTCCCCCGCGGTCTCGGTCTTTCCAACCGTATCGGCCATTCCCTGACCCCCTTGAAGATTTAGCGATATCGCGGGCGGGACCGCCGCACTATATCCCCTACGCCATCCCCGATGAAGCCGCTGCCCCCAGCGTGGGCCCCCATTGCGGGGTAAGAATGCTACGGGCATGAAGAGCGTATCCCGCAGCGGTATAATCCAAAATACCGCGTTTGCCTAGTGAACAGCCGGATACTTCTGCGGCCAAACGCCGCGCCCGAAAGAGGAAAATTTCGTCGCATGCGGCTCGCCCTGTTCGAACCCGATATCCCGCAGAACGCGGGTACTTTGTTCCGGCTCGGAGCCTGCCTGGATATTCCGGTGGATTTGATCGAGCCCTGCGGATTCGTCCTCAGCGAACGCCGGATGCGGCGGGCCGCACTTGATTATCTCGCCCACGTCGATTTGACCCGCCATTCCTCGTGGAAAGCCTACCGGGAATGGCACCGATCGAACGACCAGGGGCGTCTCGTTCTACTGACCAGCAAGGGCGACAAGAATTACGCCGACTTTTCCTTTCGTCCCAATGATACGCTGATGGTCGGCCGCGAATCGGCCGGCGTACCCGATTCCGTGTCGTCGGCGGCGGACGCCAAGCTCCGGATCCCGATGGCCAAGGGTTTGCGCTCGATCAATGTCGCCCAGGCGGCGGCCATGGTATTGGGCGAAGCCTTGCGACAAACGAACGGATTCCCGCGATGAGTCCCTCCACCCTCGACACGCAATTACAAGCCGGGCAAAAACAAAAAACCAGCGCCTGGTTTTCCGAGTTGCGCGACAAAATCTGCGGCGCCCTCGAAGCGCTCGAAGCCGCCCATAAGGGCCCCCGCGCCCATCTTCCGCCCGGCAAATTCGCGCGCAAATCCTGGGATCGCGAAGAAGGAGGCGGCGGGGTGATGTCGCTCCTGCACGGCCGGGTGTTCGAAAAGGCCGGCGTCAATATTTCGACCGTTTCCGGCGAATTCGGCCCCGAATTCCGCAAACAGATGCCCGGGGCGGCCGACGACCCGCGGTTTTGGGCGAGCGGCATTTCCCTGGTCATTCATCCTTATTCGCCGGCGGTGCCCGCCGTGCATATGAACACCCGGCATATCGTGACCACCAAATCCTGGTTCGGCGGCGGCGCGGATTTGACGCCGATGATTCCCGATGCCCGTGACGCCGCGGATTTCCACGCCCGGCTGAAAAAGGCCTGCGACGCCCATGGCGCCGACTATTACTCGCGCTTCAAAAAATGGTGCGACGACTATTTCTATCTCCCCCATCGCGGCGAGCCGCGGGGGATCGGCGGGATTTTTTACGACGATCTGAATTCGGAAAACTGGGACAAGGATTTTGCCTTCACCCGCGATGTCGGCTTGGCGTTCCTCGACATCTATCCGGAACTGGTACGCCGGCATTTGGACGCGCCCTGGACCGAGGAACAGCGCCAAGCCCAGCTCGTCCGTCGCGGGCGCTACGTGGAATTCAATCTGCTTTACGACCGCGGCACCAAATTCGGTCTCATGACCGGGGGCAACACCGAAGCGATTCTGATGTCGCTGCCCCCTGAGGTGAAGTGGCCGTAGGGATCAATGCGCCGCGAGCTTCCGGAGTTTTTCCAGACACGCTTCGCGATCGGGGCGGAAATCGCTGCCGATCCACCAGTCTTCAACCCGGCGCAGGAAATCGCCGACCTTCGGCCCGTTTTCGATTCCGAGCGCCAGCACGTCGCGGCCCTTAATCGGAAATTCCTTCGGCTTCCATTCCTGAATTCGAAGCGAGCATGGCTTGGAACCGCGAATCATTAGCGGCCGGACTGTCCGCCCAGGCCAGTAAGGCGAGATCGCGATAGTGCGCCGCCCCCAGGCGATAGAGTTCGCGGCGGTGAATTTTTTCGTCGCCGGTCACCGTGACCGGGATTTCCGGCGCCACCAGCGCCGCCAGTCTTTCGCGTTCCGCCCTTGAGAGTTGCAGCCGCTCGGCGATCGCTTGGGCGACTTCGATATCGCGGCGAAGCATGGAGGCCAGCCGGAGCAAGGGATCGTTTTCGCCGAGCTCGTTTTCGATCGCCGCCAGGGTAACGAGCTTGCGGATATGCTCGGCTTCCGGCAGCACATGGGCGAGCACGCCGTCTTTCTGCATCAGATCGACAACCGGTGCCGGATCGACGGCGCTCAACAAGCGTAAGATTTCGCCGGCCACTCTTTCGCCCGATAGTGTCGGGAGGAATTCGGCGAGCTTGCGGCAGGCGGCCAGCGCCGCAGGGTCGGGCGCGCCCTTGCCGTAATGGGCATGGAAGCGGAAGAAGCGCAACAGACGCAGCACGTCCTCCTTGATTCGGGTTTCTGGATCGCCAACGAAGCGCACGCGGCCGGCATGCAGATCCTCGATGCCGCCGAAGGGATCGAAAAGCGTTCCGTCCGGCCCGCAGAAAATCGCGTTGAAGGTGAAATCCCGGCGCGCCGCATCCGCCTTCCAATCGTCGGTGAAGGCAACCTTGGCGTGGCGGCCGTAAGTCTCCACGTCTTCGCGGAGCGTGGTGATCTCGAAATGCGCGCGATTGATGACCGCGGTCACCGTGCCGTGTTCGATTCCGGTCGGCACCGCTTTGATGCGCGCGGCTTCGAGAAGCTTGATCACGGTTTCCGGCGGATCGTGAGTCGCAATGTCGATGTCCTTCACCTTACGGCCCAGGATCGCATCGCGGACGCAGCCGCCCACAAACCGGACGATGGCGCCTTTTCGCGTCAAAGCCGCAATCACCGCCTTGGTTTCGGCCGCGGTCATCCAGTCTTGAGACGCGATTTTGCCGGCCGGATCCATGGTCAGTGCTGGGAATTCCGGGGAATGAAATGGCCGGGGACGAGCGCGCCGTTTTCCATATGCGGCGGCACATAGAGATCGTCTTTATTGCCGCCGCCAAGCTCGAACGCCGCCAGAATGACGATGGCGAACAGCAGCCCTGCCGCGGCCAGCCACAGCCACGGCGTCTCGCGTTGTTGTTGCGGATTGGCGGCAAACCGCATCCAGAGAAAATAGAGAATAGTCGGCGCAAGCAGCGGCAAAATGTATTCGAGAAGAATTCGCATCACAATCTATCCGTTCCTTGGTGATTTACTCTTTCGCACAAATTCACCAGCATCCCGGCGGTGGCCCCCCAGATCACATAATCGCCAAAGGCAAGAGAATAGAACCGCCTTATTTTGCCGCCGGCGTCCCGCTCCTCGCTCCGGTAGTTGCTGCGATTCAGCAGATGCCCGAGCGGCACGCGAATGACTTCGGCGACTTCGCGCGGATCGGGTCGAAGAATGAGGGGTGATGCGACCAGCCCCACCAGCGGCGTCACCAGAAATCCGGTGCGAGTTCTCGTAGAGATCGAGGGCGCCGATGATTTCGATTTGACGGCTCGGCAAGCCGAGCTCTTCCTCGGTCTCGCGCAGCGCCGCCGCCGCCGCGTCGTCGTCGGTCGGTTCGATCCGGCCGCCGGGAAAACTGATCTCGCCGGCATGGTCGCTCAGATCGATGCCGCGCTTGGTGAACAGCACGTCGATGTCCGCGCCATTGTCGAAAACTGGAACGAGGACCGCCGCCGGTATGAGAGCGGCCGACCGCCCCATCCCGGGGTTGAGATCATGGTCGCCGCGCGATTGCGGTTTTGTCAGCCGGGACAGCCCCTGGCGCAGTTTCCACGTCGCCGCACCGCCCTCAGACAAGCCGTTCGCGCCCTTTTTTGCCTCCCCGTCCATTGCGGCCCTCACCCTATAAGAAACGCGGTGCCCCGGCATCCGCCATCTAACCGTCACGGAATAGGGAAAGGGCATCCCGGGCGGGCCGGCCGAACGGACCTCACCGGGACCAAACATTATTCATCGGGCCTAAGACCTGATAATCTGGACATCGTAACGGACGATAAGGCGACATGGCGATCGAGGCGATGGTGAACCTAAGCGAATCCCCTGATATGGCTCAGGGCGTGACGGATCAGCGGGAATTCGACCAGGGCGAGCCGCCGCCGCAACTGGTAGCGGCGGTTGAGCGGCTATCGGCACGGATGGGCGAGGTCCGCGCGGCGGTGGGCCGCGTCATCTTCGGCCAGCGGGAGGTGGTGGACGAATCCCTGATCACTCTTCTTTCCGGCGGTCACGCGCTTTTGATCGGCGTGCCCGGTTTGGGCAAGACCCGGCTGGTCGAAACCTTGGGCCAAGTGCTCGGCCTTGCCGAAAAGCGCATCCAGTGCACCCCCGATCTGATGCCCGCCGATATCCTGGGCTCCGAAGTCCTGGAAGAATCCGCCAGCGGCCGACGGTCGTTCCGCTTCATCGAAGGTCCGGTGTTCTGCCAATTGCTGATGGCCGATGAAATCAACCGGGCGAGCCCGCGCACCCAATCCGCGTTGTTACAGGCGATGCAGGAGCGCCGGGTTTCGGTAGCAGGCCACTATCAAGCCTTGCCCAAGCCCTTCCATGTGCTGGCGACACAAAATCCGCTCGAGCAGGAAGGAACCTATCCGCTGCCTGAGGCCCAGCTCGACCGATTTCTTCTCGAGATCGACGTCGTCTATCCCGACCGCGAGGCGGAGCGCACGATTCTGCTCGCCACTACCGGACCGGACGAAGAACGGCCGGCGCAAATCATGACCGCCGAGGAATTGCTGGCAGCCCAAAATTTGGTGCGCCAGATTCCCGTCGGCGAAAGCGTCGTGAACGCGATTCTCGATCTCGTGCGCTGGTCGCGGCCCGATGATAGCGGATTGCCCGATGTCGCCCGGCATGTCGCCTGGGGCCCGGGTCCGCGTGCGGCTCAGGCCTTGATGCTGGCGTCGCGGGCGCGCGCCATACTTCAGGGTCGTCTATCGCCTTCGGTGGACGACGTGATTGCGCTCGCCGCCCCCGTGCTGCGTCACCGCATGGCGCTCAATTTCGCGGCCCGGGCCGACGGCATATCCATTGCCGATTTGATCCGGACGTTATGCGCGAGGCTGTCCTGAGCGGCAACACGCCTTCGTCGTCGCCTTTCGCGGCACAAGCGATTCGCCAACGGGCCGAAGAACTCGCCGCCGCCCTTCCGCCTCTCCTGATTGAAGCCACCCGGGTGGCGGCGACGGTCGAACAGGGCGTGCATGGGCGAAGGCGGGTTGGACGCGGCGAAGCGTTCTGGCAATTCCGCCGCTATTCCCCCGGCGACTCCCTCCACGGCATCGATTGGCGGCAGTCGGCGAAATCGGATGCCGTCTACGTTCGTGAGAAGGAGTGGGAAGCGGCGGAAAGCGTCTGGCTATGGCGCGACGGCTCGCCGTCGATGCATTACCGGTCCGCACCCGATTTCCCGGAAAAACAGGAACGCGCCATTCTCGTGCTTTTGGCCATCGCCGCCTTGCTGGTGCGGGGCGGCGAGCGGGTCGCACTTTTGGGTTCCGGCGGATGGCCCCAAGGCGGCCAATCGGCGCTCGAACTTTTGGCGCAATCGTTGATGTTTTCGGTTGCGGCCTCTCAAGACGCCAGTCTGCCCCCCGCACCGAGCTGCCGCAATTCGCCCGCCTCGTCATCATCGGCGATTTTCTCTCGCCGCTTCCCGAGATCGAAGCGGCGGTGCGCGGTTTTTGGGCGGCTGGCGCAATCTGTCACATCCTGCAGATTCTCGATCCCGCCGAGGAAACCTTGCCGTTTTCCGGCCGCGTCTGTTTCGAAGGACTCGAAGGCGAAGACTCGCTGCTGGTCAGCCGCGTCGAAAGTTTGCGGGAGGCCTATTTGGCAAGGCTGGCGGCGCGTAAGGACGCGCTGAAGGAGTTGGCGCTCAAGACCGGCGGGACGTACGCGCTCCATCGCACCGACCATCCGCCGCAGACGGCGCTGCTGGCGCTTTACGAAGCGCTCGCGACGTCGCCGCCCGGCTACCGCCAGGGCTAAATTCATGCCCTTCGGCCCGCTCAGCTTTGCATCGCCCTGGCTGCTTTTGGCGCTGGCCGTGCTGCCGGCGCTGTGGTGGCTGCTGAAAATCACGCCGCCCGCCGCAAGGCGAACGCGCTTTCCGGCTTTGCGTCTGCTGATCGGCCTCGAAGCCGCCGAGGAAACGCCGGCCCGCACGCCGCTTTGGCTCGCCATCCTTCGGCTTGTTCTCGGCGCCTTCATTATTTTCGCGCTTGCCCATCCGATTTTCGGTGGCGGCGCAAGATTTGAGGGCAACGGGCCTGTGCTTGTCGTCGTCGATGACGGCTGGACGGTCGCTCCCGATTGGGCGAAGCGTCAAGCGGTGCTGCAGGAGATATTGACGGAAGCGGAGCGCGAGACGCGCACCGTCGCCGTCCTCACCACCGCGCCGCCGGTATCCGGGGAGGCGATCGCCTCGCCCGCTCCGTTGCGCGCGGCGGAAGCGCGAAAAATCGTTCAGGCCGTCACGCCCAAGCCCTGGCCCGACGATCGTGCCGCGGCGGCGAAAGCGCTGGAGGCGGCGCTCAACGGGCCGGCGGGAGAAGCGTTGCGTCGGCCTGCGGCCGTAATCTGGCTTGCCGACGGCCTCGATGATCGAAGCGGCTCAGGGTCTGCGCTTGCCCAACAATTGTCGAAGCTCGGAGCCTTGCGCTTCGTGACCGGCGATCTCGTGTCGATTCCTCATTTGCTGCTGCCGCCGGAAACCGAAACCGGGCGATTCGTTGCCAAGGCGCTGCGCCCGGATGCGAAAGGCTCGCCCCTGGAATCGGTGCAACTTCACGCCCTCGACGACGAAGGCCATGTGCTGGCCGCTCAGCCCTTGGTATTCCCAGCAAGCAGCGCGCATGCCGAAACCGCCCTCGATCTTCCCGCCGACGTCGCCAATCAAATCGCGAGGCTCGATATCGAAGACGAGCCCAGTGCCGGCGCCGTGTTCCTCATCGACGAGCGCTGGAAGCGGCGCACCGTCGGCCTCGTTTCCGCGACGCCCCAGGAGTCTGATCGGCCGCTGCTCGGCGATCTCTATTATCTCAAGCGCGCGCTCGAACCTTTCAGCGATGTGCATATCGGCACGCTCGGCGATTTGCTCAAGAGCGGCCCCTCGGTTCTAACCCTCTCCGATTCGATCGCGCTGACCCCGGACGACCGCAACGCGCTCGAAGCGTGGATTTCCAAGGGCGGCGTGCTGTTGCGCTTTGCCGGCGCGCACATGGCGGAAAGTGCGGATCTCGCCGTCGGCACCCCGGCCGATGAATTGATTCCCGTGTCGCTTCGCCGGGGCGGCCGAGCCTTGGGCGGCGTCATGTCGTGGACCGCGCCGATGGCGCTGGCTCCCTTCGATCCATCGAGTCCCTTTGCCGGATTGGCGATTCCCTCGGACGTCACGGTCGAGCGGCAGGTCTTGGCCGAGCCGTCGCTGGATCTCGGCAGCAAGACCTGGGCGCAGCTGGCCGACGGGACTCCGTTGGTTACCGCCGAGCGCCGCGATCAAGGCACCCTCATTCTCTTCCACATCACCGCCAATGCCGATTGGTCGAATCTGCCGCTCTCCGGATTGTTCGTGGACATGCTGCGCCGGATCGTCGCGCTGTCCCATGGCGGCGTCGGCAAGCCGGGTGGACCGCCCCTGCCGCCTTTCCGTTCGCTCGACGGATTTGGGAAACTTGGCGCCCCGCTTTCCGCCGCGATCGCCTTCGATACCGCCAATCCGCCCGCCATCGGCCCCAAACATCCGCCGGGATTCTATGGCAGCGAAGCCGCCCGCCTCGCGGTCAATGTCGGCAATCCGGCAAGCACCCTTCTGCCGATCCAAAAACTTCCGACGAATTCCATTCGCAGCGCGCTTGCCCCCGCCCCCGCTTTCGATCTGAAGCCGTGGCTGTGGCTCGCCGCATTCCTTCTCGCCTTGATCGACGTGATCGTCAGCTTAAGCTTGCGCGGATTGCTCCCCCGGCAGATTCAGGTCCGGCGGATCTGGCGCGGCGTCTCCGGAGGGACGGCGGCGATTGCCGGCGCTGCGCTGGCGGCGTCGCTGTTTTTGCCTGGCAATGCGATGGCCCAGAACGGGATGGCCCAGAACAAAACGCTTTCGGGCGACGATGCGATCGTCGCCGAGACCTCCGTCACAAGGCTTGCCTATGTGCGCACCGGCGATACCGCCACCGATCAGGAAAGCGAAGCGGGATTGCGCGGCCTCACCAAGATCGTCGACCGGCGAACCGCCGCCGAAATCGCGGATCCCGTCGCCGTCGATATCGAGAACGACGAGATTCTGTTTTATCCGCTGCTCTATTGGCCGGTTTCGGTCGATCAGCCGCCGCCTTCGGCTTACGCGGTCCAGAAGCTCAATCAATATCTGGCGACCGGCGGCATTATCTTGTTCGACACCCACGATTCAAAATTGGGACTCGGCGACGATTCCAGCGGCGATTTCTCCTGGGACGCGCCGGGGGCAGCTATGTTGCGCCGCATCGCACAGAATTTGCGGATTCCGCCGCTGGTGCCGCTGCCCGCCGATCACGTGCTGACAAAATCCTATTACCTGATGCAGGAATTCCCCGGCCGCTTTGCCGGCGGATCGCTTTGGGTCGCGGCCGAAGACGCCCAGACCAATGATGGCGTCTCGCCGGTGATCGTCGGCGGCAATGATTGGGCGGGCGCCTGGGCGCTCAATGACGAGCTGCGGACGCTGTATCCGGTCGTCCCCGGCGGCGCCATGCAGCGGGAACAGGCGTTCCGATTCGGCATCAATCTCGTGATGTACGCGCTCACCGGCAATTACAAAGCCGACCAAGTGCATGTGCCGGCAATTCTGGAGCGGCTCGGACAATGACCGGCACCAGCATCGCTCTCGCGCCGCTTTTCTCTTGGCCCGTCACCGGCGGTTTGCTGGCGCTCGCGGCGCTGGGCGTCGCCGTGATCGGATTTTTGCGCCCGCGCGGCGGTTTGTGGCGCGTACTCATCCTCGCCTTGCTTTCGGGCGTGTTGCTGAATCCGTCTTTCGTGGAAGAAGAGCGCAATCCCCGCAAGGACGTGGCGGTCGTCGTCGTCGATCAATCGCCGAGCCAGGCGATCGGGAAACGGCAAACGCGCACCGAATCGGCGCTGGCCGAACTCGACAAGCTGCTTGCCGGATTCGACGATCTCGAAGTCCGCGTGGTGCGCTCCCCCGAGAACGGCGCGGTGGCGAATGGCACGGGCACCGGCCTTCAGCGCGACGGCACCTATTTATTCGAATCCCTCGATCAAGCCTTGGCCGATGTGCCGCGGCGGCGGGTCGGCGGCGCCGTCTTCATCACCGATGGACAGGTTCACGACGTGCCAGAGGATCTGAAACATCTTCCCCTCGAGGCGCCGCTCCATGTGCTCATCACCGGCGACCGCAATGAGAAAGACCGCCGTCTCGTCGTCGAACAAACGCCGCGCTTCGGATTGGTCGGCCAGCAACTCAAGATCACGCTCAAGGTCGATGACGGCGAGAACGTCATCGAACCCGCGCGCCTCACCATCCGCCGCGATCAAGGCGATGCTATCACCGATGACATCGAAACCGGGAAGGCCGAGACCATCGAGCTTCCCATCGATCATCCCGGCGAAAACGTGTTCGAGATCGAGGCCGAGCCGGGTCCCCACGAGCTCACCCTGGAAAACAACCGCGCGGTCGTCGTGGTCAACGGTGTCCGCGACCGGCTTCGCGTGCTGCTGGTATCGGGCGAGCCTTATCCGGGCGAGCGGGTGTGGCGCAATTTGCTCAAATCCGATCCCGCCGTGGATCTCATCCATTTCACCATTTTGCGTCCGCCCGACAAACTCGATTTGACGCCGGTCCGCGAGCTTTCTCTGATCGCCTTTCCGATTCAGGAATTGTTCGAGGTCAAGCTGCACGAATTCGATCTGGTGATCTTCGATCATTATCAGCGTCGCGGGCTGCTGCCGCCGGATTACTATGACAACATCGTGAATTACGTGAAGGAAGGCGGCGCGCTCTTGGAAGTTGCAGGACCGGATTTTGCGACCGAGTCCAGTCTCTACCGGTCTTCGCTGTCGCAGATTCTTCCTGGTGCTCCCACCGGCGACGTCACCGAGCGCGGCTTCAAGCCCAAGGTCACCGACGCCGGGCGCCGCCATCCGGTCACTGCCGAGCTCACGGGTGCCGACGGCACCGATCCGCAATGGGGCCGCTGGTTCCGCCAAATCGACGCCGACGCCAAGGAGGGCGAGGTGCTGATGGGCGGCATCGGCGACCGTCCCATTCTGATTTTGGACCGCTTCGGCAAAGGCCGGGTGGCCCAGCTTCTGAGCGATCAGATCTGGCTGTGGTCGCGCGGCTTCGAGAACGGCGGACCCCATGCCGAGCTGATCCGGCGCTTGGCCCATTGGCTGATGAAGGAGCCGGAGCTCGAGGAGAATGCACTCTCCGCTCGCGTCCAGGGCAACCGCATCGAAATCACCCGCCGCAGCCTCGAACCCACGACATCGCCGGTGACAATGACGAGACCATCCGGCGCCACCGAAGCAATTTCCCTCGGCCCCGAGGATCATGGACAAGCCAGTGCCACGATTGCGGTGGACGCGCCGGGGCTCTACCGGTTTTTCGACGGCGAGCGCTCGGCGGTGGCCGCGGTCGGCGCCTTGCGGCCGATCGAACTCTCGGATGTGCGCGCCACCGATCAGAAATTGAAAGATGTCGCGGCTGCGACCGGCGGCGGAATTTTCTGGCTGGCCGACGGCCATGAGCTCGATGCCAAACGGGTGAAGCGCGGCCGCTCGGCGTTCGGTCAATCGGGTAACACCTCGTGGCTCGGCTTCCTGGCCAATCGCGATTATGTCGTGACTGGCGTTCACGAAGTCCCGCTGCTGCCGGCCACCTTCGTGATGCTGGCGGCACTGGGGCTGCTGGCCCTCGCCTGGCGGCGCGAAGGGATGTAGAGTCGCAGGAAAGCCGTCGCAAACCGCAACGCGACCGCTAACAAGGGGGCCAATAAGGGGGAGCGACCATGAACGAACCTGCTGCCTGCCACACCAAACCGCCGGAACTCATCTTTCCATTCATGGCGCCGGTCTACCGCTTCGGCAAATGCGCCTATTGGCCGCTGATTCGATTTTTCGCCGGCATCGATCTGGTTCCCCATGGCGCACAAAAACTGTTCGGCATGTTCAACGGCCCGGGCATGGACAAGGTGACCGAAATGGTCGCCGGAATGGGTTTCACGCCGCCGACGCTTTGGGCCTATTTGCTCGCCGGCACCGAATTTTTCGGCGGGTTGATGATCGCCTTCGGATTCCTGACAAGGCTGGGCGCGGGTGCGGCGACGATTTCGCTCACCATCGCGTTTCTCTGCGTTCACTTGAAAAACGGATTCTTCGCCGGGAGCGGCGGCTACGAATACGCCATGTTGTGGGCCGTCGTTTGCTTCGCGATTTTCTTGCGCGGCGGCGGGCCGCTTTCCATCGACGCCAAAATTGGTAAAGAGCTTTAGAACTCTTTACCTCCGCTCTACGGAATCGCGAATTCCGCAGCCACCGGAGCGTGGAAGGATTCCGGCAGTGCCCTGCCGGCTTCGATCAATTCGTCGTGCAGCCCCTCATTGTGGATTTCGGCGCGGCTGCACCAGCTTGCGAGCGTCTTCGACACCAGCAAGTGATCGAGCAATACCGGTACGCCACCATGCTTGACCGAAAAGCGCTTTGCTTCGGGCAGCGAGCGTTCCAATGCCGTCAAGGCGCGGTTGGCGAGCGCGGCATTGCCGGTGTCTTCCACGTCGGCGCGAATGGCACGGACCGGCGTTTCCCGGCCGCCCGCATTGAAATCCCCGCAGACCGCGATCAGCGCCGATGAATCCGCGTCGAACAGTTGGTCGACGGCGATCCGGGCTTCCAGCGACTGGCCCGCACGCTTGAGACCGGTGAGGAAAAATCCTTCCGCCCAGCCCCGGACGCTATTCCAGCTCTCGCGGCTCGCCTTCTGGCCGGGAATGAAGGCCGCGAGTGCCGCGCGCAAATGCAGATTGAAAACGTGAAGCGGGCGCGTATTGCCGATATCGAGTACTGCGTGCAGAACCGGCCGGTCCCAGGTCACGTCCTCGCGGGCTTGCGCGGGCGGCTGGCTCGTCAGCGAGCGCCATTGCAGCGGCGGCACCAGGTCATGCCAATACTGGCGATGCTCGATGACTGGAAAGTGGCTGAGGACCACCAGATTGTGGACATCCGATGGGCCCTTGTGGGCGCGCGCTTCGGAAACGACCCGGTGAAACTCGGCATAGGGCGTATCGCCCAGAAGCTTGTCGAGAGCGCGAAGCTCGCGGGGACCGTGCCGCGCCGCTTGCTGGGCATTCACTTCCTGCAGGCATAAAACGTCCGCGTTAAGGCGCAGCAATTGCGGGCGAAGAATGACGCTGCGCTCTTCGATTCCCGGTAGAAGCCCCGGCTTGTCGTCGAGATTTTCCAGGTTGAAAGTGGCGATGCGCAAAACGTGCGCCATGGCGTCCCGATCCCAAATCCTTAACGTCGGTCCAGCTTATCGGCCAAGCTTGCCGCGCGGAAGCCGCAACGAGGCCGCTCGGTTTGGCCCGGGCGGCCGCAAATGCTAATATCGGCGGGTTCGACTATTAGCCTTTGGAGCACCCGGCATGATGAACATCGCCCTCGACAAAGTTTGTTTCATCATCATCAAGGCCCGCGAATTCGACGTAAAGGAGGACACGGAAACCGAGGAAGACGGCTCCAATCCCGCCGACGACGACATGCGCGAAGTGCTCGCCAACTATCCGGACGACGCCACCTATCAGGAACTGAAGAGTTTTCTCCAAGAGTCTCAATCAAGATGAGATCGGGGATTTGATCGCCCTGTCCTGGCTCGGCCGCGGCGATTACACCGGCGAAGAATGGGACGAAGCCCAGCGCGAAGCCCTGACCGTCGTCGACAAAAAAGCCGCCGACTATCTGCTTGGAATTCCTTTGCTGGCCGATTTCCTCGAAGAAGGATTGAACGAACTCGATCTCTCCTGCGAAGACGTCGAGCGCGAGCATCTCTAGCTCCGAGCGGCCCATCTCAATTTCATCGTTAACGCGCAAAATCCCGATCGCGATTGGCACGTCGCTTGCCAGATTCCCGGTGATCCGGGGCTATGAGGCCGCTGCAACGTTTTTTCTGCCCATTTGGACGGCAGCGAGCCCCGAACCTGATTCTTGGATGGGCACATTAACCGTAAACGCTGGAAAATTGATTTGAGCGCGTTGTTTCGATATCCCGATGGTGCCACGCCAAATCTGCTGGCGATCGCCCATGCATTTTTCGGCTGGGGTGCAGGCGTCTGGCTGCTGACGCGCCCGGAATGGGCGCTAAACGGGCTCGGCGTCGTATTGACCGCTCACACGCTCGTCTATTCCGCCTATTTGATTCACGAATGCGCCCACAACACGATCTTCGCGTCGCCCAAGGCCAATGAGCGGCTGGGCGAGGCGCTGACTTGGTTCAACGGCGCTTGCCTTGCGACCTATAAGGGGCTGACGGAAAAATATCTTCGCCACCATGCGGACTGGCTGGACGTGGTGACCTTCGACTATCGCGCCGTGCTGAATGCGGCGCCTCCCTGGGCGCAGCGCTTGGTGCTGGCTTTGGAATGGATCTATTTGCTGGCGGTGGAAATCCTGCTGCGCGGGCTCGTCATCGCTACACCGTTTCCAATACGGCACCCCGCAAGATCGTGTCCGCACGGGTGCCATCGTCCTCGTGCGCGCCGCGTTTTTTGTCGGCCTCGCCTTTATTTCGATCAAAGCAGTTCTACTTTACGCTCTGGCGTATTTGCTCTTCGTCAATGTGATGCGTTTCATGGATGCGTCCAGCACACTTATAACGTCTTCGCGACCCGGTCGCTGGACAAGGCCCCCGACGAATTGGCGCGCCAGCGGAAATATGAATACGAGAACACTTATTCAAATTTGGTTTCGCTCCGTATGCCGTGGCTCAATCTCCTGGTCATGAATTTTCCCTACCACAATGCCCATCACACGCGCCCCGCTTTGCCCTGGTATCAATTGCCTGAATTGCATCGCTCGCTCTACGGCGACGGCGACCGCCAGGTGATGCCCTGCCGGACACCTCTGGCGAGTTATCACAAGCACCGGGTTGCCCGCGTCTTTGCCGCCGATTACGGAACGGTGGCTCCCGAGGGCGATCGCGCGGCCGGATATATTGGGGCGATTGGCGTCAATTTCTTGGTCACCATCTGATTAATCTGAAAGCCTAGCTCATGACTCAGATCAAAAAATTCTGGCCGATCCTCACTGCGACCTATCGCTACGAGAAGACGCTGTCGACCCGCAACAAAGGCCACGGCGTCATGCTCGAGGCGCCGATTCTGGCCTATTTGATCGAAACCGCCCAGGGCCGGATTCTCTATGACGTCGGCTGCGACTACCGGAAAATCGCCGATCCTGCAGCGTGCCAACGTTTCTACGAGGGCTTCATCTTCGGCGCGCCGGTGATGACCGAAGAACAGTGCCTGCCCGCGCGTTTGGCCGCCCTTGGTTTATCGCCGAAGGACGTCGACGTGGTGTTTCTCGGGCATTTGCACTTCGATCATGCCGGCGGCTTGCACGAATTCGCCCATGCCGACGTCCATGTTCACGCGCGGGAATTGGCAGCGGCGCGGGAGCCGGCGGATCCCGCCTATTTCGCCGACGATTTTTCCAGCCGCTATCGCTGGCGGCTGCAGCACATCGGCTACGATCTCATGCCGGGGGTGCGCGCCATCGAGAGCCCGGGCCACACCGCCGGCCATATGTCGATGCTGATCGAGTCGGCAAAGGGTGCTCCCATCCTGCTCTGCGGCGATGCCGCTGACCTCACCGAAAATCTCGAGCAGGAAATTGCCCCCGGATTGTGCTGGCGCGACAACGAAGAAATGGCGTCGAAAAGCATCCGAATGCTAAAGGTGCTGGCCATCGAGACCGGTGCCGAGCTCTGGCCCAATCACGACATGGCCTTCTTCCGGCCTCGGGACCGGTTTCCCGGCTGGCATTCTTAGGAGAGGGCGCGGCGTCTAGTTTTCCGGTATCCGCAGGTTGAGCGCGACGCCGGCGCCATCGGCCTGCACCGATTTTTCCGCCGCCTTGGCCAACGGAATCTTTTTCCCGATGCAATAGCGGATCAGGGCCGCGGCGACCGCGGCGTGATCGAATCGGGTGGTGACGCTAACGCCGTCGGCCAAATTCTGCACCGTGAGGCTGACCGACAGATTGCCGACGCCGTTAATTCCGCACGCGACCGTCTTGCCCGGCGGCATGGCGCGCTTCGTGTGCTTGGCAAAGCCTTCGATCGCGTCGATGAGCTCGGATTCGGAGAAGGATATTTTCCTGGTTTCGATGGGCACGGAATTGCCGCCGTTTGATATCGTTGCCTGCGATCGCTATTTGCAACCGCTTTTGGCGGTCGTATCTTGCAATCGCCGCACCAAATGCCGCCGCTACTCCCGCGGCTCAACCTAGGTGCGATTCTTCAATATATTAAACAACCGGTATAAGCAACCGCGATGAGCCGCCACAATCGGTATTCGGGGAACGCCGCGTATCCAAAAGATGGAGAAGACATCAAGCCGGCGCGCAAGCGTTCTTCCGCGTCGCGGGCCGGGTGCGATGTGGCGGGCCGAGGCGCCCTTGATGAGCTCGACCTAGTGGATCGAATCTAACACTTGGTGCCCTCGTTTGACGGCGGCGATGATTTTGTTCGGGTCTTTGGTCCAGGTAAAGGGCTTTGGGCGTGCGTTGGTCTCGGCGAGGAAGCAGTGGATGGCGGCCTTGAGTTCTTCGACCGATCGAAACACGCCGCGTTTAAGTCGTTGCTTGCTGAGCTTGGCGAAGAAGCCCTCGACGGCGTTGAGCCAGGAAGCCGAGGTCGGCGTGAAGTGAAAGACGAAGCGGGGATGGCGCGTGAGCCAGTCCGCGACCTTGGGATGCTTATGGGCGGCGTAGTTGTCGATGATGACATGGATCGCCTTTTTCGCAGGAACGTTGGCGTCGATAGTGCTTAGGAAGCGGATGAACTCCTGATGGCGATGGCGTTTCATGCATCGGCCAATGACCTTGCCCTCCAGGACGTCGAGCGCGGCAAACAGCGTCGTCGTGCCGTGGCGCTTGTAGTCGTGGGTCATGGTACCGGCGCGGCCCCGCTTCATCGGCAACCCCGGTTGGGTGCGATCGAGCGCCTGGATCTGGCTCTTTTCGTCGACCGACAAGACGATGGCATGATCCGGCGGGTTGACATAAAGCCCGACAATGTCGCGCAGCTTGGCGGCGAACCGGGGATCGTTGGAGAGCTTAAATTGACGGACCCGATGGGGCTGCAAACCATGGGCGCGCCATATCCGTTGGACCGAGCTGACGCTGATTCCAACCGCTTCAGCCATCGCCGCCCCAGTCCAATGGGTTGCCGCACCGGGCGGGTCACCCAACGTCAAGGCAAGCACGCGCTCAGCGACATCCGCGCTCAGCGGCGGAATGCGAGACGGTCGCGTCTTGTCCCGCCAAAGCCCGGCGGCGCCTTCGGATCCGAATCGCTCTTGCCAGCGCCAGATGACGGTCTTGGCCTTGCCGGTCCGCCGCATGATTTCGGCTGTGCCGCGACCAGCCGCGGTCAAAAGAACAATCCGTGCCCGCCAAACATGCTTCTGCGGGCTGTTCCGGTTGGCCACAACCGCTTCGAGACGGCGACGATCTTTGACACTCAGTTGAATGTTGCTTCTTTTGTGCATCCCAAAGACTCGCACGGTCGAGCCCCGTTGGGAATCCACAACGGAATCGCAATGTTAGATTTGATCCACTAGATCGTATCGGACGGAGATTGAGGGCTTTCGCTGCCGCGCCGGCGCTCGGCCATGAATTGGTCGAACTCTGCCTTGTCTTTGGCATGGCGCAACCGTTCGAGAAAATCCTTGAACTCGCGCTGCTCTTCCTCGAGCCGGCGCAAGATCTCCTCACGATATTCATCGAAGACGCGATTGCCGCTCGACGGGCCATCGTAGCGGCCGCCGCCCGGGCCACCATTCGTGCTTTCATCGCCGCGCGCGGCTCGCCACCAGGCACCAGGTCCGCAAAATCCCATGCCCCAATGACGATAACCCCAATGGCCGTTGCCGGGCTGGCCGGCATATTTCCAACATCCCATTCTTCCGCTCCATATCAGGAAAGCCAAAACGGCGAGGCCCAGCGGCCAGAAGGCGAAGAAGCTGAGAATCATGAGGCCGATCCACGCCGGCTTTCCGATCTCCTCCAATTTCGCTGCGATATCCATGCTGCCCTCATGCATCTATGTAAATGTAAGTAACATTAACATAGCCAGCGCCCGGAAACCCGTCAAGTGGCGTCTCGAAGGTCCAGTTTTATCGGTGCATCACAGCTTATCGCCGACCAGGCCAAGGCCGCGCAGATAAATGAGGACCGCGGCTTCGAGCAGCTCTTCTGCCTCCATCGGGAGCTTCCGTCCGCCAGCATCCCCGCGGGCGAAGAGCGACGCGATGCCGTGGGAAAGCGCCCAGATATGCAAGCTCATCATCATCGGCGGCGGCCGCTTTTCCTTGGGCAGCCGCGCGGACAAGGTTTCCGCCGCCTTGCGCAAAACCCCAAAGGCCCGCTCGCCCGCCTCGCGCAATTCCGGATCGGCATCCATCGGCACGCCGGCTTCGAACATGGCGGAGTAGTACGCCGGCTCTTCGCGGGCGAAAGCGAGATAAGCGCGGCCGACATTTTGGAAGGCGGTGAACGGATCGGGCCGGCCGTCATTCCACGCCCTCTCCAGCGCCGCCGCGAATTCCTCGAAGCCGCGGCGGGCGACATCGGCCAGCAGCGCATCGCGATCCCGGAAATGCCGGTAGGGCGCGGCTGAGCTGACTCCCGCCGAGCGCGCGGCTTCGGCGAAGGTGAACCCCCCCGGACCTTTTTGCGCGATCAGATCGAGCGCGGCTTGAATCAGCGCCTCGCGCAAATTGCCGTGGTGATAGCCCCGGCGCCCCCGTCCCTGTCGCGACCACGTCATGTGAGATGGTCTTACATGAAACGCCGGGGGAATGCAGCGGCAATCGGCGCAGCAGTTTGTGGAATTGATTGTGGGCCTCGATCGTCTTTAAGAAGTGCGACCGCCGGCCGCGCAAGCTGGCGGCATCCCCATACCAGACGAAGAACGTATACGCCGGGATATGCTGCTTATTCCGAGATTTCAAACAACATCCTATAGGATGCGATGGGCCCGCCCTGTCGGAGGGGCGGGGCCGTGTCGGTTGCCCAGGAGATGCGCAGCTATGAGACGGATTGAATGGTCGTCGTCGCTCGAAATCGGCGCCGGAGAAATCGACGACGATCACCGGCGCCTCGTCGCCCTCATGCAAGAGGTCGGAAGCGCAATCGAACAGCAAGATCAGAAGTTGTGCCGCGCAAAAATTCAAATTTTCATCGACGCGGCGGCGGATCATTTTGCCAAGGAGGAAACCTTCCTTGCCCGCATCGGGTTCCCGACCATCGACGAGCACAAATTCTATCACTTATCGCTTTTGACTGGGGCGAACGAGCTCAGAGAACATGCACCACCGGGGTAAACGAACCCGATGCGCGGATCTGTTACGACCAAGTTGCAGAGTTCCTGATCGACGACGTCATTCGCGGCGACATCGGCATCAAGGAGTTTCTCGACAGCAATAACAGCAATAGCGGTGCCGTGACGTAATTCTTGCCGCAAGGAGCTTGCGGCGATTGATTGGACCAATTGCCGTAAGCCATTGACCGCGCAACAATTCGGCCGCAATACGACACGGACCGCCGCCCCCATGGGAGCGGCGGTCCGTGCGCAATTAAATGAAGCAGGGTCGATCGAACCGGCGGGCTCGCCCCGTCTTCCCGAGTACTCCGCCGGATTTAAGCGGCCGCGGCCGATTTCGGCGGTGATGCGGCGCGGAGCGTGCTCTGGTTCATCTGCGTCATGCGGGCAGACTGATCCTGCAGGGCGGTCAGATCGGCCATGAAGAACGACATGGCGCCGGTCAGCCAGTCCTGATAGGCGGAAAGCGCGTCTGCGCCGTTCGTGCTGCCGCAAAGGCGCTGAAACGACTGGAGGGCGAATGAGGCTCCATCCTGGCAACGCTTCATTCTTTCCGCCATCATGCCCTGCATTCCGGCGAAAAGATCGGCCTGTCCATTGAGCCATGCTGCCGATTGCGCCTGCATGGATTCGGGCAGATTGTCGATGGCAAAGAAACCCCAGGTCTGGCCCCCGTTTTGGGGCGCTTGCTTATCCGAGCCGGAGTGAGTTTTTGCACCCTGTGCCGCCGGATTTGCCGATTTGAATTGATGTTCTGTCATTCGAGGATCCTCCTATGCGGCGGCAATGATTTGCCGCCGATACGCAAGCAAATGCGCAGATCGGAGATGCGCATTGCTTTTTGGTGCCGCTGAACGAGTCGCGAATTATGCCGGCCTGTGGTTGCCGCCGTTTGTACTCCTGCTGATGGCTTCATTTTCGCCCTTGAAGCTGCCGCCGTTTGCACCCTTGGCGAGGGCGGCGCTGTCCTTGCTGCCCTCGATCATGTTCGGACGATAGGGTGTCATCGCGGCATTCCCGGCGCGGCACCGCCCCGGCAAGCGGCGCGAATTTCGCGAGTGCAAATAATTTCGCGAGTGCAAATAATGAGCCGGATTTTACTGTCCGTTGGATGATCTGATAGAGACCCCATATTTAGAGTAATTCTTAAATGGTGATTTTAATAAATTATACAAGGCGCAAAATAATTTTTGGCGCGGTTATTTCAAAAATACTTCCGCCTGCGTCAAGACGGGCGAGGCCATCGCTATCGACGTCTCGCCACCATCGTGTAAAAATGTAATAATTAAGGCAGAGAATATTTTTCCGGAAGGGTAAGAATTATTCTCGGTTATTGCCTTGTTATTTAGTCTTTTCATGGTCATACTTAATAAATCGGTCTGCGCCTTGTTATTTAATTATTTCGTAGCCAAATAAATTAAATAAGGGCTTTTGCCACCGTCCCGCGCATCGTCAGGAGAAAAAAATGGAAGAACAATCGGCGTTCGAGGCTTCGCGGCTTCGCGACAAAGCGGCGCACTGCCGGAAGCTGGCCCTCGACGCGCGGTCGAACGGCACCGCGGACGAGTTGCAATCCATCGCCCGGGAATATGAAGACGGTGCCACGAAACTCGAATCGGGGCTGGTGTAGGACATGGCGCAGGTCGCGTCGGCCAGTGCCCACGGAGCGCGCACAATCCGGAATACGGCCACGAAACACCTGGTTGGCGCTGCCGAAAAAGGCGACGCCATCGCGCAATTCAATCTCGGCGTATTCCTCGATAACCGCGTGGATGACAACGGCCACGCCGCAATTGGCGACCGGACGGCCGCCATCGAATGGTTGTCGCGGGCGGCCGGGCAGGACCTGGCCTGCGCCCAGATCAAATTGGGGGAGATCTATGCCGAGAGCGCGGATTCGCCCAAACATTGCATAGCCTCCTGTGCCTGGTTCCTCAGGGCCATACCACGCGCCAAAGGCGCCCACCGTCAAAAGGCGTTGTCGGGATTCGAGCGCGTATCGGCGCAAATGGCGCCGGAGCAGGTTGCTACGGCGCGGCATTTGGCAAGCTCCGATGCCGATGGAACCGCCGAAGAATCATCCGTCACGCTTGAAGCGTACCTCGAATGAAAGCCCGGATTGTTCTTCCTATTTCCGCTGGGTTCGCGCTTTTGGCGGCGGTTTTTGCATGGCAGATCAGCCCCGCCCTTAGCGGTGGTGATCGTTCCGCGCCGCATGGGACACAGGCAACAGGACCGGCGGCCGAGAAAATCGCACTCCAGTCAGCCGAGGATGACCAAAGTAACATCAGAGATGACGACGGCAAGGCGAGCGGGACCACTTTCGTCGCCTTCACTTTCGATTTCGACGAAGCCAGGATTCAGCCTTCGGACAAGGACAAGGTGGCGCGGGCCGCTGCTTATGTTGCGGCGAATCCATCGAGCGAAATCGGGCTCGACGGCCACAGCGACCCGAACGGCAACGGCCTGCGCAACCAGAGCCTGATGGACCGGCGCATTGCCGCCGTCCGCGATGCCTTGATTCGGGCGGGCGTTCCGAGCGAGAAAATCCAGACCGGCAAATTCGCCGACCCGCAGTCGAGACGCGACCGCGAAGTCGCCGCCGTGATCATCACTGCGCCGAAAAGTCCCTAACGCCGGCATACTTTCGCCTTTCCGCCCGGACACGGAATAACATCCGTAAATTTATTGTCCTAGGCTTGGGGCTTATGGTCTTTGACTGGCACGTTTAAGAGGCATTGGGACACTGGTCGCTACCCGTCCAGCGAACTGCCGAAAGGCAATGTGCGCCTATGAGAACGTTCGAGTGGTCGCCCTCCTTGGAAGTCGGAGAAAAGGAAATCGACGAGGAACACCGGCGTCTCATCGTGGCTCTAAAGGACGTCGAAAAAACCTTGAAAAGCCAGATCTGAATCTGTGCCGGGCCGACGTTCAGGCTTTCATTGAAGCGTCAAAAGATTATTTCGGGAAAGAGGAGGCGCTGCTCCGCCGTATCGGCTTTCCAGAAGTCAATGAACACACGGTCTATCACGCATCGCTATTGAATCACGCCACGGAACTCATGCGTGTTTGCAATGACGGCATCTCCCTGCCACACGTGAAAGCCTGCTACGACAAGGTCGTCGGCTTCTTGATCGACGATGTCGTTCGCGGCGACAGCGGGATCAAGGCGTATCTGTCGAACTTACGGCGCGAGGGCCCGAAGTAACTTAGCTGCAGCGATTAACTGCGCTCCTTCACTTGAAGCTTCCGGTCGAAGAAATCGGAAAGATCGCTGGGGTGCCAGGAACCCAACATGGGCCCCGTAAACCAAGGATTTCCGCGGTGCCAGGCAGCGGATACCCGGGAATCGGGTCCGCTCCGGTGCAACCCGTCAAGACCCATCGCTCCGTATGGGAGCACCCCACCGATTAATTGAAAACCAAAGGAGCCTGAGCGCGTTCACTGCTTCTGATCTGCTGCCGGTTCTCTCAGACACATCCAAACTCGGTGTCATTGGAACCGGCAGCAGTCCAGCGGATTACTCGCCTTCTGTGCCAATCGCGTAAGCGGTCTCGCCGTGAACCGCATCGTCTCCAACCTTCAGGATCGCATCATCCATACGCAGTGGCGTAATGAACGAGATGACCTTGAGGATGATAAAGGTGGCTATCGCATTGAACACGATGATGAACGCCGCCCCGTATACCTGAAGGAGGAACTGGTGGGGGTTGCCGTAGAGCCAGCCCGTGACGCTGACGCCGGGCGCATCTTTATCCGTGCCGATATATTGTAGCATGTCAGGGTTGGCGAGGATGCCCGTCAGCAGACCGCCCATCAGACCGGCAACACCATGGGTGGATAATACGCTCAACGTGTCGTCCACCCTCATCATCAGCTTGGTCTTTTGGAGCTTGTTCATGGCGAGCCACGGAATGATCCCGGCGCACACGCCGATGATAATAGCGCCGAAGCCATCCACGTAACCCGCGGCGGGGGTGATCGCGACCAGGCCCGCGATCATGCCGTTGACCGCGCCGATGATCGATGGCTTGCCATAGGCCATCTTGTCCATCAGCGTCCAGACCAAAAGGGCCACCGCAGTTGCCGTGTTGGTGTTAAGCACCGCCGCGCCCGCATCGGCGTTGGCGAAATAGGGGTCGCCGCCGTTGAAGCCGTTCCAACCCAGCCATAGGATGCCGGCACCGATCAGCGTGACCAGCAGGCTATTGGGTGGGAAATGCGTTCGATCGGCTTCCAGGCGTGGACCGACCATCGCCGCGGCGACGAATCCGGAGGTGCCGGCAGCGAGATGGATGACATAGCCGCCCGAGAAGTCTGCCACGCCCATGCCGGCGAGCCAGCCACCACCCCATAGGCTAAATGCCCCCACGGTATAGACCACTGTCATCCATACGGGGCAGAAGATCACCCACGCCTTGAAGCTCATGCGGCCAAGGACCGAGCCGCCGAGAATAATCACGGTGATTGCCGCGAACACGAATTGGAAGAAAACCAGGGTCGCCATTGGGAAAGCCATTTCCGGCATCCCAGAGGCCGCCGCCGGAACTATCGCCTGGCCGGTGGTGAACGCGGCCGACGTCGCTAAGCTCGGCGTGCCTAGAAATGGGAACCATTGAGGCCCGAACGCCAAATTGTAGTCGAAAAGGACCCAGACGATCAGGACTGAGGCGAACGCGTAAAAGCACATAAAGGCGGAGTTGATTGCCCATTTCTTCTTGACGATGCCGCCATAAAGAACCGCCAGGCCAGGAATGCTTTGCAGCCCGACAAAAGTCGCGGCCGCCAATTGCCAAGCGTTGTCCCCTGTATCTAGCCATTTAGGCGATGGTACGAGCATGGATATCCCCCTAATTTGCCGTTGCTGGCTTTCCTAGAAAATCACTACCTCCACGAAGTCATGAGACGCGGGCGAGTAACCCAATGGAGCGACTCCGGTCGGAGATAAGCAAAATTTGTACCATTTGCGCAGCACAGCGAAATCACTGGCCGGGAACACTTTCCCGATTGCGGTCGAAGCTGCGTTTATGAGCCGAACGATAATAAAAAAGGCATTCTGAATATAAATTAGACAGAATCGGTCCGGTTAAGGATTGTCGTCCAACGACGGTCGATCGATGTCAGGAGAGGATCCGACGCCCCCATTTGCGCGGCGATCTTTGCAAACTCGCGGGAATTGACTAAGACTCTGCTCATGGCCAGGCTCATGCGATCATGTTCTTGACCCGGCCCCTAGTGGCGGGGATCGCCGCGCTGGCAGCCGGCATGGCCCTTCCCCCCCTCAATTGTGAGGCGCAGCCGAGCGAGACCGCGATCAGCTGCACCAATCCGGCGAGCGGCGCGACCTGGCAGATTAGGATCAACTACGATAGGGGCACCGTGGATTCCAATCCGGCCCGTATCAGCGACGCGGAGATTTCCTGGCACGACGCTACGGACGGCGGCAACTACACGCTCGACCGCAAATCCGGGAATCTTACGGTAATCGTCGCGTCGAGTACCGGCGGCTATTTCCTCTACGATCGTTGCAGGCTGGAGAATTCAGGCTGACGAATTGAAGCCGCAATCCCAGAATCGCGGCGGCATCAAGACCGTGTCACCATCCAAGCAGCCCGTTGCCTGGCGGAATCGGAGCGGCGGCATTGGTTGAGCGTGCGGCTGGCGTTAAGGCAAGTATCGGATTCAGCTCGGCGACCGGGCCGCGTGAACGCAACGAGGATTTCGCCGGCGCGGTTCTCGGTGCGGAGCTGCCCGAGCCGCGCCGGGACGTCGTGGCAGCCATCGCCGATGGAATTGGCGGCGCAAAGGGCGGTTGCGTGGCCGCGGAAACCGCCGTGCGCGGCTTTCTCGATGGATATTGCGACCTGCCAGAGACCATGGAGGTGGGACGCGCAGCGGCCAAGATTGTGAATGCACTCAATGACTGGATCCATTCCCAAGGCCAGCAGGATCCCAAGCTGCGAGGGATGGGCTGCACCTTCACCGCGCTCGTGCTGCGCGGCCGCATCGCCCACTTGTTGCATGTCGGGGATACGCGTGCCTACCGACTGAGCAGCGACCGCCTGAGCTGCCTGACCACCGACCATGTGCGGGAGGACCGCACCGGCCGCTCGCGTATCCTTTACCGTGCGCTGGGCGTCGAGCCGGAGGTGCGCATGGACTACGGCACCCAGCCGGTGGCGCTGCACGACCGCTTCCTTCTATGCAGCGACGGTGTCCACGGCTTCCTGACGGACCCAAGCATCGCCGAGATCCTGCGCGAGCGCTCTGCTCCCGGGGATACGGCTCGCGCGTTGGTTACGGCCGCCATTCAATCCGGCAGCGCCGACAATTGTACTGCCTTGGTGCTGGACGTGGTTGGGCTGCCGACAGCTGAATCGGCGGACATCGGCGGCGCCATCATGCAGCTGCCGTTGATCCCAGTTCCGATTGTAGGCGAGACGATCGATGGTTTTGTGCTCAAAGTGCTGCTGTCCGACGGCCGATACAGCCGCCTTTTCGGTGCGGTGGACGAGGTCGAAGGCGGCGACGTCGCGTTAAAGTTCCCCAAACCCCAGGTAGCCGCCGTTGCCACCTACCGCGCGGCATTCGTCCGCGAGGCATGGGTCGGTGCGCGCGTGAATAGCCCCTGGGTCGGCCACATCATCGAACTGCCGCCGGGGAGACAGACCTGCCTCTATACGGTCATGCCGCTTTATCAAGGCGAGCTTCTGGAGACACGGCTTACGCGCCGCCCGGCTCTGGGTCTGGAGGAAGGACGGAATATCGCGATCAAACTGTCCCGGGCGGCGGCGGCGCTGCACCGCGCCGGGATCATCCATCGCGACATCAAGCCGGACAACGTGATTCTTGAGGGCGACGGATCGGTTAAGCTGATCGATCTCGGGGTGGTGCGCATACCCGGACTGGAGGACCTCCCGCCCGAGGACATTCCCGGCACCCTGGGCTACATGGCGCCCGAAATGTTCGCCGGCGAACCCGGGAACGAGGCCACCGACATTTACGCACTGGGTGTTACCATGTTTCGTGCATTCACCGGCGAGTTCCCTTACGGCAATCCCGACGCCACCAGCCTGCCACGCCGAGACCGGCCGAAGGAGCTCTCCGCTCTGCGCCCGGATCTCCCTGCCTGGCTCCAGGCTGCACTTGGGAGAGCGATCGCCATCGATCCCACCGAACGTTTTAGCGACATGATTGAATTCGCGGTAGAGATGGAGGCGGGACCCGCGCGCGCGCCGGCCCCCGTCGGCCGGCCGCGAACACTCTACGAACGCGCGCCGCTCCAATTCTGGCAGGGTTTGGCTGCGCTGCTCGCGTTGGCGCTTCTCCTGTCGCTGTTGCGGCATAAGATTTGATTTTGTTTCAATGGAATCGGGATGTCTGCGGTCAGAAGATTTGAGACCGGTGAGCTGGTTCAGGAGCGGTGGCTCCGACGCATCATTGTTTCGAGTTTAAGCAACGGCTTTGGCATTCGGTCGCGATTAAGCCAGTCTTATAAGTCAGTCTTGCGCTGTGTCTCCTGTCGCTGTCTTCACCTCACTCTTTGCGGCGGGTCGGAAGGCCAACGGCGTTTTTTTGCTAACTCTAGATCGGTAAGCTCTGTTCTCTTGTTCGATAAGTTTCTCTCCACACGGTTTTTCGCGTGGACTGCTCTCAGGGCGGCCTGATTAGCGGACTTGACCATTTCAATAAGCGATGTTGCGGGGTTGGGTGTCAAGTTAGCGTCTCTCGTAATACTATCTGCCTCCGCCTGGGCTTTGGCATAATGGGCTTCGCATTGGCTGAATTTCTTTTCGAGTCGTTCAACCTCATACCGAACAGCCCTGATGCGTTTTTCCAGTTTATCCGCTTGTGATTCACCAGGCGGTATTTTTGGCCCATCGCGCGCCATCCAAGACCTCCTATCTTCTGGCGCCACATTGGCACCCGATTGGCGCCAGACGCTAAGTTATCAACTCATACAAGCGAAGACGAGAGAGTACGAGCGAGTACCACTGACCTGATGAGGTGGACGACCCCCGCTCCCGGCATCGAGGTGCCATAGTGTGGTTGTTGTCAAAACGACCACCATGAGGGGAGCCGTCCATGAGGGAAGTTATCGCGATCGGGCTGGATATCGCGAAGCACGTCTTTCAGGTTCATGCAGTTAACAGCGCGGGATCGGTTGTGATCCGCCGGAGGCTTCGCCGTTCGGAAGTGCTGGGCTTTTTTGAGGAACTCGAGCCCTGCCTTGTCGGCATGGAGGCATGTGCGACGGCCCATTACTGGGCGCGGTCACTCATCGCTTTGGGCCACGAGGTGAAGCTCATGCCCCCGACCTATGTGAAGCCCTACGTGAAGCGGCAGAAGAACGACGCCGCGGATGCGGCGGCGATCTGCGAGGCGGTGACCCGGCCGACGATGCGGTTCGTGCCGGTGAAAGGCAAAGAGCAGCAGGGAGTCCTGATGTTGCACCGGACACGGGAGCTTCTGATCCGTCAGCGAACCATGCTGATCAATGCCCTGCGCGCGCATCTGGCCGAGTTCGGGATCGTGATGCGCCAGGGGACCGCCGGCGTGTCGACCCTGATCACGCTCGTCGAAGACGACGAGCACGATCTGATCCCCGAGATCGCGCGGGACGCGCTGCTGGCTTTGATTGCCCAGTTGCGGGATGCCTACGAGCGGATCAGCGCCATCGAACACCGGATCCTGGCGTGGCATCGCGCCAACGTGGCAAGCCGGCGACTCGAGACGATTCCGGGGATCGGGCCGATCACGGCCAGTGCACTTGTTGCCACGATCACCGATCCGAGCTTGTTCTCGTCCGGACGGCAGCTGGCGGCCTGGATCGGCCTGGTGCCGCGACAAAACTCGAGCGGTGGGAAGGAACGCCTCGGGCGAATCAGCAAGAAAGGCGACCCCTATCTCCGCCGCCTGCTCGTGATCGGCGCGCACGCCGTGCTGCGCTTTGCCCGAAACGGAAAGGCGAGAACAACTACATGGGCAACCGGCCTGCTGGCGCGCAAGCCGTACAAGCTGGCGGCCGTCGCGCTCGCCAACAAGATGGCGCGGATCGTCTGGGCGCTGCTGACGCGGAACGAGGAATTTAGGGTTCAACCGGCCTCTTGAGCCATCGCGACGAGGCCAATGAAGAGACAAAGAGATTGGTGAGGTGCTGAAGGCGTGATGACGAAACGGTTGGTACCGGGGATTGGAAAAACCCGCTTTAAGGGGCTCGGCGTCACAGAACGCGATGACCTGAATGGGATCCGATCCTGCGGACTTCATCAGGGCCAGCGGTTAGAAAGACCGCAACGAAAGGCCGTACACATGACCGCCACCGACCAAGTTCGTCTCACCGCAAAAACATCTTGCCATGCGGGGGCCGTCCACACATGAGCGCTTAAAACTCCTCCAATTTCGAATAGAATCGACTACCGCTGGTCCGGCGAGTTTTCGCCATGCCGGGGTACGCCGCAGCGCGATCAGAGCAATTCCGAATGGGCCGAAAGATTCAAAAAAAGAAGCGACGCCGATGGGGCGCGTTATTTAGAGCGGGATGACTC
>CAWJEX010000003.1:0-253597 GCA_963841995.1 uncultured Alphaproteobacteria bacterium | reverse complement strand
TCCGAAGTTTTGCGCGGTATCGGCGAGCTATCGCGGCGCTACGGTCTCGGTGTCGTCAATGTCTTCCACGCCGGCGACGGAAATTTGCACCCGCTTATTCTTTACGACGCGAACAAGCCCGGTGATCTCGAACGCGTCGATCCTTCGGCGCCGATATATTGAAGCTCTGCGTTGCGGTGGGCGGCGTGTTGACCGGCGAGCACGGGGTCGGCGTCGAGAAGCGCGATCTCATGGGTGTCATGTTCAGCGAAACCGATCTTCGGGTCCAGCAGCGCATCAAATGCGCCTTCGATCCGGAATTGCTGCTCAATCCCGGCAAGATGTTCCCTGAACTTCATCGCTGCGCCGAACTGGGACGCATGCATGTCCATGGCGGCAAGTTGCCGTTTCCCGACGTTCCGCGATTTTGAATGCCGCTCAGACCCGCCGATCCGCAGCAAGTGCAGGAAACGATTGCCTGGGCCGCCGGAAATCGCGTGCCCCTCGCGGTCCAGGGCGCTGCCAGCAAATCGGCGCTCGGGCGTTATGCGCCGTGTAATGAGGTTCTCGATCTTTCCGCCCTTTCCGGCGTGCCGTTCTATGAGCCGGAAGAGCTGGTGATGACCGCTCTGGTCGGGACGCCGCTCAGCGTCGTCGAAGAGACCTTGAAGGCGAGCGGCCAGGAAATGTGCTTCGAGCCCGCGGATTACGGCCCGCTCTTGGGGCGGCCGGCGGGATTGGGCACGATCGGCGGCGTTTTCGCCTGCAATATTTCGGGGCCGCGGCGGGTCAAGTCCGGCGCGGCGCGGGACTACTTGCTCGGCGCCAAGGCGGTCAATGGCCGCGGCGAATTTCAAATGCGGCAGCCGGGTGATGAAGAACGTCACCGGTTACGATGTTTGCAAACTGCTGGCCGGATCCTTCGGCACGCTGGCGGCGATGACGGACGTGACATTCAAGGTTTTACCGCTTCCCTCCGAAATTCATACCGTGATGATCCTCGGGCTTGCGGACGAGCAGGCGGTGCTCGCGATGACCGAGGCGCTGCAAAGTCCCTACGAGGTCTACGGGGCCACCCATATGCCGAAGGCGGCCGCCGCAAGGTCGAGCATCGAATTGATCCGGGCGGCAGGGACATCCATAACCGCGGTGCGGATTGAGGGGCCGAATCCGTCGATTCGTTATCGCGGCGGCAATCTCAGGGAGATGTTCGGCGGGCGCGGCGTGCTCGCCGGTCTCGATGAACCGCAATCGCAAATTTTCTGGCGAGAGCTCCGCGACGTGGCGCCGTTCGTAGCGTTGCGGGATCGCATGATCTGGCGGTTTTCGGTGACGCCGTCGAAAGGCGCCTCGATCGTAAACGAGATCGAAAAACAATTGGACGCCGAAGCGCTTTATGATTGGGGCGGCGGATTGATCTGGCTGGCGGTGGCAGGGCAGGGGATGGATCGGGCCACGTCCGCCGCGGGCATCATTCGCCGGGCCGTGGCCCATGCCGGCGGCCATGCTTTGTTGTTCCGGGCAGCGCCAGACCTTCGCGCCCGTCTGCCGGTGTTTCAGCCGCAAAGCGAAGGAGCGGCGGCACTTTCCTTGCGGCTGAAGGAGAGTTTCGATCCGCAGCACATCCTCAATCCCGGTCGGATGTACGAAGGGATCTGAGGATGCAAACCCGCTTCTCCGCCGAGCAGCTCCAAAATCCCGATCTCCGGGAAGCCGAAAAGATTTTGCGCGCCTGCGTGCATTGCGGCTTTTGCCTCGCCACCTGTCCGACTTATACGCTGTTGGGCGACGAGCTCGATTCGCCGCGCGGGCGCATCTATCTCATCAAGGACATGCTCGAAAACGACAAGCCGGCCTCGCCGCAAGTGGCCGGGCATGTGGATCGCTGCCTGTCCTGCTTGGGGTGCATGACGACCTGTCCCTCGGGCGTCAACTATATGCATCTTGTCGATTACGCCCGGGTGCGAATCGAAGAGACTCATAGCCGCTCCCTCTTCGACCGTGCCTTCCGCGGGCTTCTCGCCTTCGTTCTGCCGCGACCGGCGGTCTTTCGCGCAGCCCTTCATTTGGCGCGCATCGCAAAACCGTTGGCGCCGCTCCTCCCAAAGCGGCTGCGCAAGCTGATCGAATTCGCGCCGAAGGTTCATGGGTCGGCCCCCGGCAATTCACCGCGGATTTTTAAAGCCGAAGGCAATCGCGTGATGCGGTCGCGTTGCTGCCCGGCTGCGTGCAGACGGTTCTGGCGCCACAAATCAACGCGGCGACGGTGCGGCTGCTGAACCGCCATGGGATCGAGGTCGTGGTGCCCAAAGGTTCGCCGTGCTGCGGCGCGCTGGTTCATCATCTGGGCCGCATCGATGATGCGCTGGCGGGCGCCCGGGCGAACATCGCGGCTTGGACCAGGCTCTTGGACGAGGGTGGGCTCGACGCCATCGTCATCAATGCCGCGGGCTGCGGAACGATGGTGAAGGATTACGGCTTCCTGCTCCGCGGCGATCCGATCTTCGCCCGCAAAGCCGCGCGCATATCGGAACTCGCTTGCGATATCGCGGAACTCGTCGAAAGAATCGGCCTTAACGCGGGAATGCCCGCACGGCGGTTAAGGGTCGCTTATCACTCCGCTTGCTCCTTGCAGCACGGCCAGAAAATCCACGATCTCGGAATCGATCTCCTGACCGCCGCCGGATTCGAAACCGTGACGGTTCCGGATTCCCATCTCTGCTGCGGCTCGGCGGGAACCTACAATTTGCTTCAGCCGGAACTGGCGGACGAGCTCGGCAAGCGCAAGGCGGCGGCGACCGAGAGCGTCTCGCCGAACGTCATCGCGACGGGAAATATCGGCTGTATGGTTCAAATCGGGCGCCATGCACGCCCGCCCATCGTTCATACCGTGGAGCTCTTGGATTGGGCGACCGGCGGGCCCATCCCCGTAGCGCTACGCGCAATGGGCCCACAGGCGCTCATCGGTTTAAAGGTGGGGCCGGTTTGAACGAGGGTTAGTCGACGGCGCCCGGTTCGGCGGAAATTTCCGATCCGATCTTGGCGATACGCAAAAGATTGGTGGTTCCGGCGCGGCCGAAGGGAATGCCGGCCGTGATCACCATGCGGTCACCCACTTTGGCAAAGTCCTCGGCCAGCGCGATCTGGCAGGCTTTTTCCACCATGCCGGTCAGGTTTTGGATATCGGTGGTGTGCACGCAATGCACGCCCCAGACGACGGCAAGCTGCCGCGCCGTCGTGCGTTCGGCCGTGAGCCCCAGAATGGGAACCACCGGCCGTTCCCGGGCCGCGCGCCGCGCCGTCGCCCCCGATCGCGAATAAGTGACGATGGCCGCCGCCGAGATCGTTTGGGCGACCTGGGCCGCCGCAGCGCTGATCGCGTCGGCGGTGGTAGCCTCGGGGTCCGGGTGGTTCGCATCGATGATCTTGCGGTAAGCGGGGTCGCGTTCGACCCGGCCGATGATGCGGTCCATCATCCTGACCGATGCCACCGGATAGGCGCCGACCGCGGTTTCGGCCGAGAGCATCAGGGCATCCGCGCCGTCGTAAACGGCGGTGGCGACGTCGGAGGCTTCCGCGCGCGTCGGGGTCGGCGAATGCACCATGGAATCGAGCATCTGGGTCGCCACCACCACCGGCTTTCCCGATTTGCGGCCGGCGCGGATGATCTGCTTCTGCAGAATCGGCACCACTTCCGCCGGCATCTCGACGCCGAGATCGCCGCGCGCCACCATCAGCGCGTCCGAGAGTTCGACGATCTCGTCCAGCCGATCGATCGCGTGAGGCTTTTCGATCTTGGTCAGAATCGCCGCGTCGCCTTCGACCATATTCTTCACTTCGATGATATCTTCCGGGCGCTGCACAAAAGACAACGCCATCCAATCGACGCCCATATCGAGACCGAACTCGATATCGCGGCGATCCTTGTCGGTCAGGGCCGAGAGATTGAGCATCGCTTCCGGCAAATTGACGCCTTTGCGGTCCGACAACTCGCCGCCGGTCACGACCTCGGTTTCGGCGAAATTCCGGCCGCATTTCCGCACCCGTAAACGGACACGTCCGTCGTCGAGCAGCACGCTCGTTCCCGGCGAGAGCGATTCGAAAACTTCCGGATGCGGCAGCGGCACCCGCCGCTTGGTCCCGGGCTCGCCGGAAAGATCGAGGCGGAACAAATCGCCGGGCTCCAAGGTGATCCGGTCGTGCTCGAATTGGCCGATACGAAGCTTCGGTCCCTGGAGATCCATCAGCACGCCGATGGGGCGGCCCGTCGTGCGCTCCAGCTCACGGATGTAATAGAGCCTTTTGCGATGCTCTTCCTGGAGGCCGTGGCTGAAATTGAGGCGGAATACATCGGCCCCAGCCTCAAACAGCGTCCGGATGGCGTCCGGGCTGGAGCTCGCTGGGCCCAAAGTGGCGATAATCTTTGAGTTTCGATCGCGGCGCATAAACGCCAAGGATAATCAATAGGTTCCCGCAGTGCCAGAAGTATTACGCATGGCGGGATCAGGGTTTTCGGCTTTGGCCGGGGCCCGGATGAGGTTAAAGAAGGCCCATGTTCAACGCCGCAGCCGCATCGCCAGGCAACGTTCCGCCTTTGCTTTTTCCCGATGAGCCGGACCCGTTCGAGCGGATCGAGGGCGGGAGCCCGTCGGTGCTATTTGCCTGCGACCATGCCAGCGCGCGCATTCCGCGGGCACTCGGAACACTGGGCCTCGAGGAACGGGATCGCGCCCGGCATATCGCTTGGGACATCGGCGCCGCCGAAGTTGCACGCCTATTGGCCGCGAGATTCGACGCCCCTTGCGTGCTGGCGCGCTATTCGCGCCTTGCCATCGATCTCAACCGTGCTCCCCATGATCCGACTTTGATCCCGGCGATCAGCGACCGCACCGTCGTTCCCGGCAATCGCGATCTTGCCCCAAGGGACATTCAGCGCCGGATCGATGCACTGTTCCGGCCCTATCACCAGGTTCTCGGCGAGGCGATGGGGGAACTTCGGCGTCGAACACCGGCGCCTGCCTTGATCGCCGTGCACAGCTTCACACCCTTATTCAAAGACGAACAGCGCCGGTGGCATTTCGGCGTGCTGTGGGACGGCAGGGATGGACGCGTCGCGAAGCCGCTCTTGAAGAACCTGCGGACGCAGGCCGATCTTTGCGTCGGCGACAATGAGCCCTATTCCGGGCGCGCCCGCTACGCCTTCACTGTCGATCACCACGCACGGCGGCATGGATTTCCCCATGTCGGCATCGAGATCCGCCAGGATTTGATCGAAAGCATAGAGGGAGCCGCGCGCTGGGCGGCGATCCTTGGCGACGCTTTGGCGCCGATCTTAGCCGATTCCGAGCTTTACGCTGTGATGCCGCGATGACGAGATTCGATTTGATCTGGCGCCGCCAAATTCGCAATCCCACATAAATCGTATATGAAGCGCGACCGCAAGCACGGGGAAGCCACATGGATAAGAAAATTCAAACCGAACTCGAAGCCGCGGCCTTCCGCAGGCTGGTTCAGCATCTAAGAGATCATCCGGAAGTGCAGAATATCGACTTGATGAACTTGGCCGATTTCTGCCGCAACTGCCTCGCCAAATGGTACCGGGCCGCCGCCGAAGACCGCGGGCTCGAGCTGACCTATGAACAGGCGCGCGAGATCGTTTACGGCATGCCCTATGAGGAATGGAAGGCGAAGCACCAGACCGAGGCCAGCCCCGAAAAACTCGCTGCATTTACCAAAAGCCAGCAAGCGAAGTCTTGACCCGCAGCAACGCCTCCGCCACAAGTGGCGGCTCTGAATACGTGATTTTCCGAATGCGCCGAACCTTGCCGCACCTTATCGAGGCCGCAACTTGCGAATCGGCGGGGAAGGGGAGAATGACCGTGACGCCCGATGCAATCATGCGACTTGGCCTCGGTTTTTGGGCCTCGAAGACCTTGCTGTCGGCGGTCGAACTCGGCCTTTTCACGGAGCTTGCGAAGGGCCCGCTCGATGCCGATCAGTTGACGGCGCGGTTGAAGATTCATAAGCGCGCCGCCCGGGATTTCTTCGACGCTTTGGTGGCCCTCGGCATGCTGAAGCGCGACGGCGGTCGCTATTCCAACACGCCGGAAACCGATCTCTTTCTTGATCGCGCCAATCCGAGCTACATCGGCGGCATTCTGGAGATGGGCAATGCGCGGCTCTATGCGTTCTGGGGCTCGTTGACGGAGGGCCTTCGCACCGGCAAGCCGCAGAACGAGGCCAAATCCGGCGGCGATATGTTCGCGGCACTCGGCAAGGACCCGAAGGCACTGCGCTTGTTCATGGAAGCCATGACCGGGGTGAGCCGCCCGGCCGCCAAGGCAATTGCCGCGAAATTTCCCTGGCGCGACTATAAGGCGTTCATCGATATCGGCTGCGCCCAAGGCGCCGTGCCGGTCGAAATTGCGGAGGCTCACAAGCATCTGACCGGCGGCGGTTTCGATCTTCCCAATGGGCGGCCGATTTTCGAGGATTATGTCGCTTCGCGCGGGCTTTCCGGGCGCCTGCGCTTTTATCCCGGAAGCTTCTTCACCGATCCGCTGCCGAAGGCCGATGTGCTGATCATGGGCCACATCCTTCACGATTGGAACTTAGCGGAAAAGCGTATGCTGCTCGAAAAGGCCTACGCGGCGCTGCCTTCCGGCGGCGCGCTGATCGTCTATGATGCGGTCATCGACGACGATCGCCGTCAAAATGCCTTCGGTCTGCTGATGAGCCTCAATATGCTGATCGAAACGCCCGGCGGCTTCGATTACACCGGCGCCGATTGCGCCGGCTGGATGGTCGATGCCGGATTCAAACAAACCCGGGTCGAGCCGCTGCTCGGCCCGGATTCGATGGTCATCGGAATCAAATAGCCATGACGGTTCTCGTTTCCGGTGCTGCCGGGTTCATCGGCTTTCATACTGCGCAAGCCTTGCTTGCCCGCGGCGAGAAGGTCATCGGCATCGACAATCTCAACGACTATTACGATGTCGGCCTGAAACGGGCGCGGCTCGCGCAACTGCAAGGCAACAAAGCCTTCGCCTTTCATCGCCTCGACATCGCCGACCGCGAACCGATGATGAAGTTCTTCGCCGCCAATCCGGATATCGACCGCATCGTGCATCTCGCCGCCCAAGCGGGTGTGCGCTATTCGCTGGAAAATCCCTATGCGTATACGCGGAGCAATATCGAAGGTCATTTGGTGATGCTGGAGGGTGCCCGGCATCTCCCGGGCCTTCGCCATTTCGTCTACGCGAGCTCGTCCTCGGTCTATGGCGGCAATGCCAAGCTTCCCTATGCGGTCGAAGACCGGGTGGACAATCCGGTGTCGCTCTATGCCGCGACCAAGAAAGCCGACGAGTTGATCACCCAATGTTATAGCCATCTGTTCGGAATTCCGGCGACGGGCTTGCGGTTCTTCACCGTCTACGGTCCGTGGGGACGGCCGGACATGTCGGCCTTCATCTTCACCCGGAAAATTCTCGCCGGCGAATCGGTACCGGTTTTCAATCGCGGCGATATGAAGCGGGATTTCACCTATATCGACGACGTCGTGGCCGGCGTACTCGCCTGTCTCGACAAGGCTCCGGAAGGGCCGGGCGCGCGCCACAAGGTCTACAATCTCGGCAATCACAAATCCGAGCCGCTGCTGCGGTTCATCGAGGTCTTGGAACGGGCGATCGGGAAGAAGGCGAAATTATCGCTAGAACCGATGCAGCCCGGCGACGTCAAGGAAACCTATGCCGATATCGAAGCGACCAGCCGCGATTTCGGCTTCAAGCCGAAGACCATGATCGACGAAGGCGTCCCGCGCTTCATCGCCTGGTACCGCGACTACCACAAGATTTAAGCGCAGCGCCCCTGATTACGGGCCGGCGTATAGGGCTTCGAGTCGCATTCCGTACATCTCGCGGATCTTGTGCCGCCGGACCTTGAGGGTTGGCGTCATCAAGCCGTTCTCCACGGTGAAGCCGGCGTCGGCGACGGTGAATCGGCGCACATGCTCGATCTGGGACAGCGTCGCATTGGCGCGCTCGATCGCCACCCCCAGCGCCTTCTGGAAATCCGCGTTCATCGCCAGGGACGTTAGGTCGTTCTTGCATTCGTGGCGCTTGGCCCAGGCGTCGGTGAATTCCGGATCGGGGACGATGAGGGCCACCAGATAAGGCCGCCGGTCGCCGAAGACCACCGCTTGCGCGATTTCGGGCTCGAGCGCCAGCCGCCCTTCGACCTTCATCGGCGAGATATTGTCGCCGCCGGAATTCACGATGATGTCCTTCTTCCGGTCGGTGATGGTGATGGTGCGGTCCTCGCCGATGAAGCCGACGTCGCCGGTATGGAGCCAGCCTTCCTTGAGCACGGCGGCGGTCGAGGCCGCATCGCGCCAATAGCCCTGCATCACCATTTCCCCGCGCACCAGGATTTCGCCGTCGGGCGCGATCTTCGCTTCAACGTCCAGCACCGGCGGGCCGACGGTCGAAATGCGATTCGGAGTCGGCCGGTTACAGGAAATGACAGGGGCAGCCTCGGTCTGGCCGTAGCCTTGAAGCAGACGGACACCCAAGGCGATGAAGAACAGCCCGATCTCATAGGGCAGGGGGGCGCCGCCGGAAACGAACGCTTTGAGCCTCCCACCAAATCGACTCCGCACTTTCCGCCGCACCAGGAATTCGAGCAGCAGATTGAGCGCGCGCTCGGTCAGGGACAGCGGCTTCTTGCCTTCATAGGCCCGGCTGCCGAGCTCGACGGTCTTGGCGAACAGATATTGGGTGAACGCGCTTTCCCGCTCCATCGCGGTCAAAATCCGCCGCCGGAAGCTTTCGTAAAGCCGCGGCACCGCGGTCATGATCGTAGGCTGGACCTCGACCAGATTCCGCGCCAAAGCCTCCACACTTTCCGCGTAAAAGATCCGCGCGCCGATCGAGAGCGGGAAGAACTGCCCGGCGGTGTGCTCATAGGCGTGGGACAGCGGCAGGAAGGAGAGAAACACTTCGTCGTCGAGGCCGAGCTCGTAGAGAAGGTCATAGGCGCCCATGCAATTGGTGAGGATCGCGCCATGGGTGAGCATCACGCCCTTCGGCGCGCCCCCGGTACCCGAGGTGTAGATGATGCAGGCGGTGTCGCTGCGCTGAAGCGCTGCGGTCCAGGCCTCGACGCCGAGATGGCTATGCTCGCCTTCGGCCAAAAGATGCCCCCAGGACAGCATCTTCACTTCGCCGGTCTGGTTCCGCGGCCAAGGCTCCATGGCGATGATGGCCCGGCATCCGCTGGAAGCCTGGGCCGCCGGCAGCAGGCGTTCGGTCAAGGCGCGACTGGAAACGATGGCGGCGCGGGCCCCGCTATTCTCCAAGACATAGAGATGGTCCTGAACCGTGTTGGTCGCATAGGCGGGAACGACGATGCCGCCCGCCGCCATAATGGCGAGCTCGGCGATGGGGAATTCCGGCCGGTTCTCGGACAGCACGATCACCCGCTCGCCCCGGTCGATGCCGAGCGCCCGCAAGGCCCGGGCCAGCGACCGCACTTGGGCGGCTGCATCCAGCCAGGACATCGAATGGTAGAAGCCGTCGCGCTTGGCGTAGAGCAAGGGCCTCATGCCCAACCGGTGGGCCTGGTCGAAAAACATGCCGGGCAGGCTCCGCCATTCCCGGTAAAGCCTGATCATGTCGTCGTAAGTCACAGGCGGTTCCCCCCACCCACAAGCGGCGTCGCACCGCCGCGTCCTGTAATAAGCGGCGTCGCACCGCCGCGTCCTGTAATAAGCGGCGTCGCACCGCCGCGTCCCGTAATAAGCGGCGTCTTATTCCGACCCGCACCTTGGCTCCGACCGGTTTCAGACTAATATGAAACTCGTCGAGAAGGGAGTGAGCGATGAACGATAACGCTGCGGCCAAGAGTTCGGGTCCCGCCAAAAATTTAGGACAACTACCCGATTGGAACCTGGCGGATCTGTATCCCGGGCCCCAGTCGCCGGAAATCGAGGCCGATTTCGCGATGGCCGCGAAACAGGCCGAAAGCTTCGAGACCGCTTTCCGCGGCCAGCTCGCCAGTCTTTCCGGCCCGGAATTCGGCCGGGCGATCGCCGGCTTCGAGCGGATCGACGAGGTGCTGGCCAGGCTCGCCAGCTATTCGCAGCTGCTGTTTGCGACCGACATGGATACACCGGAAACCGCGCGCTTCTACCAGACCGTGCAGGAACGGGTCACCGATATCTCGACCCATACGCTGTTCTTCACCCTGGAGATCAACCGGCTGGACGAGGAGCGGATCGGGATGCTGCTGCAATCCCCCGAAGCCGCGCGTTATGCCGCTTGGGTTCGCGACGTGCGCCTCATGCGGGCGCATCAGCTCTCGGACGAAGCGGAAAAGCTCCTCCACGAAAAATCCGTGGCCGGCCGCTCCGCCTGGGTGCGGCTTTTTGACGAGACGATGACCGGCCTTCGCTTTCCCTTCGACGGCAAGGAGCTGATCGAAGCCGAACTCCTCCATTTGCTTTCCGACCGCGACGGCGAGACGCGCAAGAAAGCCGCCCTCTCGCTGGGCAAGGTTCTCGGTGATAATGCGCGGATTTTCGCGCTGATCACCAACACGCTGGCCAAGGACAAGGAGATCGAAGACCGCTGGCGGCATTTCCCCCGGCCGGTGTCGTCGCGGAATTTGAGCAACCGGGTCGAAGACGAAGTGGTGGACGCACTCGTCAGCGCAGTCAAATCCGCCTATCCGCGATTGTCCCACGGCTATTACGCGCTGAAAGCCCGCTGGATGGGGAAAGCCCAGCTCGATTACTGGGACCGCAACGCGCCGCTCCCCGAAGACAAGGACCGCGTCGTCGATTGGGACGAGGCGCGCAATACCGTGCTCGGGGCCTATGCGCGATTCTCGCCGGAGATGGCGGAGGTGGGGCGCAAATTTTTTGATTCGTCCTGGATCGACGCCAAGGCAAAGCCGGGGAAAGCCTCCGGCGCGTTTTCGCACCCGACCGTGCCTTCGGCCCATCCCTATATCTTGCTCAATTTCCAGGGCAAGACGCGGGACGTGATGACGCTGGCCCATGAGCTCGGCCATGGCGTGCATCAGGTTCTGGCCGCCCCCCAGGGGCATCTGCTGGCGGATACGCCGTTGACGCTCGCCGAAACCGCGAGCGTGTTCGGCGAAATGCTGACCTTCCGCGCCATGCTCGCCGCCGAAAAAGACAAGGCGCGGCGGCGCGTCATGCTGGCTGGCAAGATCGAGGACATGCTGAACACGGTGGTGCGCCAGATCGCCATGTTCGAATTCGAGCGCCGCGTCCATGACGAGCGGCGGCAGGCCGAGCTGACCTCCGAGCGGATCGGCGAGATCTGGCTGGAGACCCAGCGCGAAGCCTTAGGCCCGGCGGTGAAAGCCGAGGGCGACTACCGGCATTTCTGGGCCTACATCCCCCATTTCATCCATTCGCCGTTTTACGTTTATGCCTATGCGTTCGGCGACTGCCTGGTGAATTCGCTCTACGCCTTGTTCGAGGAAGCCTCGGAAGGCTTCGCCGCCAAATATCTCGACATGCTCCGCGCCGGCGGCACCAAGCGGCATCGCGAGCTTCTCGCCCCCTTCGGCTTGGACGCCTCCGACCCCGCCTTCTGGAGCCGCGGCTTATCGATGATCGGAAGATTTATCGAGGAGTTGGAGGGGTTGGGGTAGGGCGGACTCTGCCGCCCGTACTCGGGTTCATCGAAACGTCGATGGTACGTAAGTCTTGCGCGCCTTGGATCACGCGCCTTGGATCAACGAACCGCGTTTCTTGCCAGCTTCGCGACGGCGTTCGGCCGAGGCTCCGGCGCGTCGTACCGGTATTGGTTCGAGAACGGCGGCGCCTTGCTATTTCCCGCTTTTGCTTTGGCCGAGCCAACCCGGCGGCAAGAAAATCGCCGTACCGACTGCCGCGCCGATCCCGATGCAGATGGCCAAGCCGGCCGTCATCGAAAATGCCGTGCCCATCACCCCGCCAAGAGATTGCTGGGAGAAAGGAACTTTGAGGAAATCGTCGCTCATGGGCTCGTCCTCGATCGGTCGGGAGATGTCCGCTTGGATTGCCGCCACGAAAGGCGCCAAGCGGCACCGCTAATCGCGATCGGTCCCGATTCGACCGTTCCTGCATTCTAGGGCCGCGGCCTTTACATTGTCTGAAGATTTATCGAGGAGCTGGAGGGGTTGTCTTAAGCCGGCTCCCGCGAATCCAACGCGTATGCACCCCTTCAAGTCGCTTGCGCCGGCGCCTGGGTGTGCCGGGCATTGATTCTCCGCATCCATTCCGTGGGCATCGCCGTGTCCTGGACACTATGCCGCCATGTCGCGATCCCAAGATCGAAGCCGTAACCGACGGAGATGGTGAGCAACTCCCGGCCCATCAGATCCGGGTGGAGCTTCAGCACGGTTTCGGCAACCGACAATTCGGCATCCTCCGGATTGGCGGGGCGAGAGCGAAGCTGAGCCGCCACCTGCAGGAAGGTGGTGGTCTTGGTTCCGCTCCCGGTCATGCTGACCGTCGAAGCGCCGATCGTGACTTGGGCCTCCCGGATATCCGGTGACGCCAGCAGCGCCGACCGGATATCGGTAAGGCCGGACCAAACCCCGGACGGAAGGGCTTTTGTTGCAACGGTCGCCACGATCGGCGGCGCGGCCAGCGATATCAGGCACAAGCACGCGGCGATCGCCAGATGATAGCGCCGGATTGATTTGGTAACCGCGCCCGCGGGCGATTCCCGGACGACGAAACTGCCGACCGCGAGATCCTGAAGCGATTGCCGGGTCTTCTTGTTGAATATGTACAAGTAGACAATGGCGCCGCCGACCCCGAAAACCACCAGAGAGACCAAGGGCATCACGAGATATTTCGTGGCCAAATCGTTTCTCATCAATAAATCGGCCGGTATCGTCCCGTTCAGAAAATAGGGAATAGCCACGATCAGGCACCGCGCGGCGGATTTCTCGACATCGATGTTGTTGCCATAGCGATCCACCACGCGAATTTCCATGAGCCGCTTGCCGAGGCTTTGCCCGCTGCAAATCCGGCTGTCCATGAATGCGAAATACGCGATGAAGACGGCGAAGCCGATCGCCCGGCCCCAGAGACCGAGTGCCGCGGCCTGGTCGAAAAAGATATTGCCGAGAATGGCCGCCGGGATCGCCAGAACCAATCCGTCGACGATGAAAGCCACCGTGCGGCGCCAGAACCCCGCGATTTGCAATTCGCCGGGCGGCGGCACGGGCGCCACATTCACCCACTGATCGGCCGTCATGTCATTCACCCGTTTTGGCTCCGTCTTAGCCTCATCTGGGCGCGCCAGTTCGCGTCCCCATTTTCGCGCGTCCTTGTTCGCGATCAAGGCGCAACGCCGCCGCACCACCCATCCCGCGCTTGGCAGTCTAGTGAAACCCCAATGCCGTGGCTATGCTTGCGGTTGCAGCGGCGGCAATTGCGCGCGGCGCATTTGGTTGATGGGAATTGGATGTCAGACGGCGCCGGATTTTCGATCGCGCGCATGCGGACGTGGGCGGCACGAAAAACTGCTCGCCCCCTTCGGCTTGGACGCCTCCGACCCCGCCTTCTGGGGCCGCGGGCTATCGACGATCGGAAGATTTATCGAGGAGCTGGAGGGGTTGGGGTAGAGAATTTAGATTGAAGGCAATGGTTACAAAAGATGTAAGTAGTGAATTAGTCGTCCAGGTTTTGCGTTGGCAGCAGGCCAGATCAACCGGTTGCACGCACGAAAAAAGCAGGGTCGCTTGATGGGGGCGGGTTATTTATTTGAGGCAACTCTGCGGAGCGGCATAAATGCTGGCTAGGGCGTCGTCTAGCCACTCGGCTTTGCGTCCGCAACCTTATCAATCTCGGTAGACAATCTTCGCCGGCTGAATAGTTGGGCACGAGGAGGCATGACTTTTGAGTTGCCGGTAAGACCCCATCATGGGAGGTCGTTACACACGTGGATATGCAAGTCATTCAACAAAAAACCCCGCCAATGGCGGGGTTCTCTGTACCAACAGCTCTGCACGGCTTAAATCTCTGCGCGGGTTAGGCGCGGAGATTTATTCGCACACCGAATTTATTCGCAGGGTGGCGACTCACTCGTGAGGTTCGAGGGCTTTAGAAAGGTCCTTGAGGCCGCCAAAAGTGCCGTTGGCGCCGGTATAGGCCGAGGCCGCCATGCCGGCATAGACCGGAACGACGCCGCCGAGCAGGGCGGGGATGACGCCGGCAAGCGTGCCGGCGATGCCGAGACCCAAATTCGCGATCGTGAGCAAACCGCCGGCGGTGATCTGCCCGGCAATCGCCAGCAGCTTGACTCGGCGCGCCGCGATCTTGTAATCGATCCGCGGCCGCTCCTGCCAGGGAACCGATTCCCCGAACGCCACCACCAGGGCCTCGGCCAAATGAATTTCCGAAATCCGGTACAATTCGCCGCCCTCGACCGTCATGGGGCCGAGGTGGTTTTCGCGCATGCCGATCCAGAGCAGGACGGAAAGCCATTCCGCTTCGATCGCGCGGCCGTCGAGCGCGGCCAGAACGGCCCGGCAGAGAACGCTCCGGATGGCCTCGGAATTCTTGGTCAAGACCTGGAGAATCTGCGCTTCCGCGAGCTCGTCCAGCAATTGGCGGCTGGCGCTGACCGCGCCGATCACCTGCTGCAAATGCGACGACGGGACATCCCAATTGCGGATGTCCGGCGCACGGTGGCCGGCCCGGATCGTGCGCGCGAGGTTGCGCAGCCGCCGGTAATCGACAGCGTCCAGCGCCGCTTCCAGCTCGATCCGAAGCTGCGCATTCAAGCGGATCAGCTCCTGATCGAAGTCGGCATCGCCGGTCAATGAGTCGTTCGGTTCCGGCCGTTCCGCCATTGCATAGGACTCCCGCAGAAGTGCCTCGGGGCCGGCGGCGATCGCCGACAAACCGTCGGCGGAAAAGACAGGTGAATTGCGCACGAATTATCCCCCTTAAACCGAATTGTTCCCCCCAAAACGGGAAGTGGAATGTATCCGCGCGCCGCCGCCGAATCAAAAGAACCATTTGTGAAACTCAAGAAAGAAAATTGTGACGCGCGAATCGCCGCGCAAAATGCGGGCGCGCCGGTTTCGGTTCTAAATTCTCCACCGGATGATTCCGAACCCGTCATCATAAAGACGAACCCCGCCATTGGCGGGGCTCTCTGTAACGGCATTTCTGTAACGATAACGATTAAATTTCAGCGCCGGTTCGCGCCATCGATCTGTCCGCCAAATCTCCGCGCGAGTTGGGCGCGGAGATCCCGACGTGCAAAAAAATTTATTCGCAGGGCGTGGTGGCCGGGCTGCAGCCATGGGGGATCACGCTCGACGAGGCTTTCTTTTCGCCCGTCAACTCGTGCCATTTCTTTTTGCCCGCGGCGCCGACCTTCTTGGCCGCCTTCATGGTCGCGTCGCCGACTTCGCCGGCTTTCTTTTCGACCGCCTTCACGTTCTCCTGCTGCTTCGCCTTCACCTCGGGCGAAGGCTTCATGGTCTCGCCGCCCATCTGAATGCAATGGTCGTTCAAGGTTTTCGAGCAGGGCGGCAAAGTGTCCGCATGCGCGGAGCCGGAGCCGGCGGTAACGCCGACAACGGAAACTGCCGCCATTAATGCGGCCGCGGAAATTACGCCGGTGAGAAACTTGGTCATCGATACCCTCTCTTTGTGGGTGATGGAGCGGTTTGAACGGCATAGTGCATACGGCATGGCCGCATACGGCATGGCCCATCTGGGCCTTTCGGCCGGAAAGCATGACCTGAAAGCATGGAACCAAGAATGGCCGCGGGCGCAGCCCGGACAGCCGGGATAGGAATTGAGCGCCCACAATATAGCAACGGTCTGTGACAGGCGATGGTTCCCGGGTCTGCGACATCTTTACCGGCATACCCGTGAGTGCTTGAACAACGAGCCCGGCCAAGGCATTGTCCCGGGGTCGATAGGGCGAGCTCCCTAAAGCCACTTAGAGGTCACAAGAGGAGCCGCCGGAATACAGGGGACGGAAATGAAGATCGCCATACCCAAAGAGCGCCGGGCGGGAGAGGCTCGGGTCGCGGCGACGCCGGAAACCGTTAAAAAATTGATCGCCCTCGGCGCCGAAGTGGCGGTCGAGGCCGGTGCCGGAATGGGCGCCGCGATCACCGATGCGGCTTTCGCGGCGGCGGGGGCCGCCATCGTTGCCGATCCGGGGGCGTTGCTGTCTTCGGCGGACGTGATCCTCAAGGTGCAGCGGCCGATGAGTGCCGCGGAGGGTGCCGACGAGCTGGCCCAGGCCAAGCCGGGCGCGCTCCTGATCGGGGTGCTGGCCGCTTTTTCCAACAAGGACCAAGTCGCCGATTACGCGCGGCGCAAGCTCACCGCTTTTTCCATGGAGCTGATGCCCCGGATCACCCGCGCCCAGGCGATGGACGTGCTGTCGTCGCAGAGCAATCTCGCCGGCTACAAAGCGGTGGTGGATGCGGCCTCGGAATTCGGCCGGGTGTTCCCGATGATGATGACCGCGGCGGGCACCGTGCCTCCTGCGCGCGTCCTGGTTCTGGGGGCCGGTGTCGCGGGCTTGCAGGCGATTGCGACCGCGAGGCGATTGGGCGCGATTGTTTCCGCTTTCGATGTCCGCCCGGTGGCGAAAGAACAGGTGGAGAGCCTGGGCGCCACTTTCGTCATGGTCGAAATCCGCGGAAGTGGCGAGCGCCGAAACCAAGGGCGGCTACGCCAAGGAAATGAGCGAGGATTACAAGCGCAAGCAGGCGGATAAAATCCACGAGACCTTGAAGAAGCAGGACATCGCGATTTGCACGGCTTTGATACCGGGTAAGCGCGCGCCCATCCTCATCACCGATGCCATGGTCCGCGACATGAAACCGGGTTCGGTGATCGTCGATCTCGCGGTCGAAGCCGGGGGAAATTGCGAAGGTGCCGAGTACGGCAAGATCGTGGTCAAGCACGGCGTGAAGATCATGGGCTATGCCAACGTGCCGGCCCGGGTTGCGGTCGACGCCAGCGCGCTTTACGCCCGCAATCTTCTGCAATTGGTGACGCTTCTGATCGACAAGGACACAAAGCAGCTCAAGATCAATTGGGACGACGAAATCATCAAGGCGACGGTGCTCACCCGCGACGGCGCGGTGGTGAACCCGGGCCTCACGGGAAGCCCATAATGACGGGAGGAAATTGATGGAACATGCGGCTCTCGACCCGGTGGTGATCGGGCTTACCGTCTTCGTGCTGGCGGTCGTTGTCGGCTTCTACGTGATCTGGGGGGTGACGCCCGCGTTGCACTCGCCGCTGATGTCGGTGACCAATGCGATCTCGTCGGTGATCGTGGTCGGCGCGTTGATTGCGGCGGGCCCGGCGATTTTCGGCCCCTCGAAGATGATGGGCCTGATCGCGGTGGCGCTGGCCAGCGTCAATATCTTCGGCGGCTTCATCGTGACCCAGCGCATGCTCCAGATGTTCCGCAAAGGCAAAAAGTAGGCGAGGGAGAATCATTTGTCCGCCAATCTGACCGCTCTCGCTTATCTGCTCGCTTCCGTCTGCTTCATCCTGGCGCTGCGGGGCCTCTCGAACCCGGAATCCGCGCGCCGGGGTAATTTCCTCGGCGTTGCCGGCATGGTGATCGCGGTCGTAACCACCTTGCTGCTGCCGAGTGTCGTGAGCTATGGCGCGATCGCAATTGCGGTTCTGATCGGCGGCTCGATCGGCGCGTTCATTGCGCTGCGCATCCAGATGACTGCGCTCCCGCAGCTGGTCGCAGCCTTCCATAGCCTGGTCGGCTTGGCGGCGGTGTTCGTGGCGGCGGCTGCGTTCTATTCGCCGGACGCTTACGGCATCATGGTCGACGGCCATATCAGGACCCAAAGCCTCATTGAAATGAGTATTGGGACGGCCATCGGCGCCATCACCTTCACCGGTTCGATCATCGCGTTCTCGAAGCTGCAAGGGCTGGTTTCCGGCGCGCCCCTGGTTTTCAAGGGCCAGCACATTCTCAATCTTTTGCTGGGGATTACGCTGGTCGGGCTCATTGCTTGCTTTGTCGCGACCTCGGACCCGCTCATCTTCTGGTCGATTTCCGGAATTTCCTTCCTGCTCGGCGTGCTCATCATCGTGCCTATCGGCGGCGCCGACATGCCGGTGGTGGTTTCGATGCTGAATTCCTATTCCGGATGGGCGGCGGCCGGCATCGGCTTCACCCTGGAGAACAACCTGCTCATCATCACCGGGTCGCTGGTCGGGTCGTCGGGCGCCATCCTCAGCTACATCATGTGCAAGGGGATGAACCGCTCGTTCTTCAACGTGATCCTGGGCGGCTTCGGGACCGAAAGCGGAACGGCGGCGGCAGGGGCAAAGCCCGACCGACCGGTCAAAGCGGGCAGCGCCGAGGACGCGGCCTTCATCATGAAAAACGCCGGGTCGGTGATCGTCGTCCCCGGCTACGGCATGGCGGTCGCCCAGGCCCAGCATGCGGTGCGCGAAATGGCCGACACGCTGAAGAAGGAAGGGGTGAAGGTGCGTTACGCCATTCATCCGGTGGCGGGACGCATGCCCGGCCACATGAACGTGCTGCTGGCCGAGGCCAATGTTCCCTATGACGAGGTGTTCGAGCTCGACGACATCAACAACGATTTCGCGAACACCGACGTCGTCTACGTGATCGGCGCCAACGACATCACCAATCCGGCGGCCAAGACCGATCCCAAGAGCCCGATCTACGGCATGCCGATTTTGGACGTCGAGCGGGCGCGTACGGTTTTATTCGTGAAGCGCTCGATGGCGTCCGGTTACGCCGGCGTGGACAACGAGCTGTTCTACCGGGACAACACCATGATGCTGTTCGGCGACGCCAAGAAAATGACCGAAGGCATCATCAAGGCGCTGGCCTGACCGGCCGCCAGTTTCCAAAACCCGGACATGCAAAAGCCGCGTTGTGACACGCGGCTTTTTAATTCTTGCGACGATTGAGTTTAGGTTCAGAAGCCTTCGCGCTCCATGCGCTTGCGCATCAATTTGCGATAGCGGCGGACCGCTTCGGCGCGCTCGCGGGCCCTGCGTTCGGAGGGCTTCTCATAGGACCGGCGCAGCTTCATTTCCCGGAATACGCCTTCGCGCTGCAACTTTTTCTTCAGGACGCGCAATGCCTGATCGACGTTGTTGTCGCGAACGATCACTTGAACGATGGTCCGTACTCCTTTGAATTCCCGCGCATTTGCGCGGTTTTCAGGGCATTTCCTTGGGAGCTCCCTCCCAAAAGGCGGGCCTGAATAACACAACTTAATTGCGCTGTGAAGAGCCTCTGAGGGTCCGCCAAGGGCTTGGTGCACCTCGAATAGCCGGTGACTTTGACCTCCGCGGCCACAATCCTCATATTAGAGCCATGGCGATCCTTAAAATTGCGAAAATGGGTCATCCGGTTCTGCGCCAGCGCGCGGCGGAGGTCAATGACCCCAAATCCCCGGAAATCCGCCGGCTGGTCGCCGACATGATCGAGACCCTGGAAGATATCGGCGGCGCCGGTCTGGCCGCCCCGCAGGTTCATGTCCCCTTGCGTGTCGTCATCTTCAGCGTGCCGCCGGAGCGGATCACCGAAGAAAAGGACGCGGAGACCGTGCCGCTCACCATTCTCGTCAATCCCGTCGTCACCCCGCTGACCCGCGATTCCGAGCTCGGCTGGGAAGGCTGTCTTTCGGTGCCGGGACTTCGCGGCGCGGTGCCGCGCTTTACCCAGGTGCGCTATTCGGGTGTGACCCTCGATGGCGAAAAAATCGAGCGCGAAGTTTCGGGTTTTCATGCCCGCGTGATCCAGCACGAATGCGACCATTTGGACGGCATGCTCTATCCCATGCGCATGACCGATCTGTCCCTGCTGTGCTTCGTCGATGAATTGCGCCATGGCTTGCCGGATCTGGTCCAGGCCCGGCGCGACACTGCGGGCAGCATCCCATGACGGATCACGATCCCCAATCGCCGCATATCCGCGAGCGCGTGCTTCTTGCCGCACTTGCCCATGTCCCTTTCGACGGCTGGTCTCAGGCGGCGCTGACCAAGGGCTGCAAGGATGCCGGGCTGGACGACGACGCGGCGCGGCGCGCTTTTCCCGAGGGCGTTCCCGAGCTCGTCGAATATTTCAGCACTTATGCCGACGAAAAGATGACGGCGGTGCTGGCGGCGGAAAATCTCGAAGCGATGAAATTCCGCGACCGCATCACCACGGCGGTTCGCGTGCGGCTGGAATTGTTGGCGCGGCACCGCGAGGCGGTGCGCCGGACCGCGACCTATTTCGCCATGCCGCAAAACGCGGCGCTTGGCCTCAAATCCTTGGCGCGGACCATGGACGCGATCTGGCGGGCGGTGGGCGATCAGGCGACGGATTTCAGCTATTACACCAAGCGCATAAGCTTGGCGGGGGTCTACGGCTCGACCCTGCTCTATTGGCTCGACGACGATTCGGAAGGATTCGCCGATAGCTTCGCCTTTTTGGATCGGCGGATCGGCGATGTCATGGAATTCCACAAACTACGGGAACGCTTTTCCCGCGGCCTCGACGACGTGATGAGCCGCGTCGGCTCCTGGTTCAACCGGCCGTCCGCTTAATTCAGACAGGCTTAACCGCTAACCTTCCGGATCTTCGACCACGGCCTGGGTCTGCCGGGTGCGGAAATCGTCCAGCGCCTTGGCCACGCGCTTGTCCGACAAAGCGAGGATTGCGGCGGCAAGCAATGCGGCGTTGCCGGCACCCGATTTGCCGACGGCGAGCGTGCCGACCGGAATGCCATGGGGCATTTGCGCCATCGCCAGCAAGGCGTCCAATCCGCCGAGCGCCTTGCCGCCTTCGAGTGGGACACCCAGCACCGGCAAGGTGGTCAGGGCCGCAACCGTGCCGGGAAGGGCGGCGGCCATTCCAGCACCGGCAATCACCACCTTGAATCCGCGGCCGCGCAGGCTTTCGACATAAGCGGCGAGCCGATGGGGCGTGCGGTGGGCGGAGAGAACCTTGGATTCGCTGCCGATGCCGAGCTCGTCCAGAAGGTGGCGCGCCCGGCGCATGACCTCCCAGTCCGATTTACTGCCCATGATGATGCTGACGATTGCTGGTTTGCGCGGCTTGCGGATTGGTGCCATAGGCCCCCCGGCTCTGCGAAGCGCGGCATTATAGGGAGACCGGTTCGTTAGGCAAGCGACGCGAGCACTGTAACCGATTGACCCCACGATCGGTTTTCCGCCCCAACCCGCCCTTCCGGTCACATTGAAATTGCGGATTTGCTATGTTCCCGTAACAAAAAGCGGGCAGCAGATCTTATTAACCATTTATCCGTGACTTCGAGGATAGGCTCCGCAACATGAAGATCGGAGACGCCAATCCGCTAAAGAGCGCGGGCGCCCTGGCCCGCGCGACGGATCGGACCGCGCGCGCCGACGGTGCGGGCGGCGTTGGCCCGGCGGCCGATACCGCGACGATCCTCGGCATTCCCGAGCACGAGCTCACCCCCCATGTTCGCAATGCGATCATGCGCCTCATGGAAGAGGTGGATAAGCTGCGCCGCGAGCTGCAACAAAATCAGAAGCGCATCAGCTACCTCGAAAATCTAGCGGATCAGGATACGCTGGTCCCGGTTTCGAACCGGCGGGCTTTTGTCCGCGAGCTCACCCGCATGATGGCGTTCTCCGAACGCTATGGCGCACCGGGGAGCGTGCTCTATTTCGACATCAACCAGATGAAGGAAATCAACGACACCTATGGCCATGGCGGCGGTGACGCGGCTCTCGCCCATGTTGCCGATATCTTGATCAAGAATACCCGCAGTTCGGACGTGGTGGGCAGGCTCGGCGGCGACGAATTCGCGATCATTCTCGCCAACGCCGATCAGCCCACCGCCAACGAAAAAGCGATGCTGCTGGTCGATGCGATCGAACGAAGCCCGTTCGTTTGGCAGAGCAAGGAAATCAAGCTCGCGGTTTCGGTCGGGTCGTATACGTTCCGCGGCGGCGAGAAAGCCGGCGACGCCTTGGATGCCGCCGATCGCGCCATGTACGAGCGCAAACAAAACCGCGACAAAAAGCGCTAGCGCCCGGCTCTCAGCGGGTTTCAGATTTACGCGATGATGACTTATGCGATGATATCTGGGAGCATTTTGCTTTCGAGCCGCGCGATTAGATCTTTCAACACCAATTTCCGCTTCTTTAACCGCTGAATCTGCAGCGTGTCGAACGGTCCGCGCTCGATGATGTGCTGAATGATGTCGTCGAGGTCCCGATGTTCGCTTTTCAGCGTTTCGATCTGTTGCAGCACTTTATCCAAATCCGGATCAGCCATGGCACCTCGGCACCGTTGGCGGTCAGTTTAACACAGCGGGGCGGGAAGGGGGATCAGTCGCTGTCGCCGCCGACCAAGCGGGGGGCTGCCGGTTTGCGCGGGTCGTCGCGCCAACGATGGACTTTGCCGCTGTCGAGCCCGAACAGATCGAGGACTTTTCCCACCGTATGATCGATCACCTCGTCGAGGGATTGCGGCTGGGCATAAAAAGCGGGGACCGGTGGCGCGATGATGCCACCCAGCTCGCTGACCGTCAGCATGTTGCGCAAATGGCCCGAATGAAGCGGCGTTTCGCGAACAAGAAGCACCAGCCGCCGCCGTTCTTTCAGCATGACATCGGCCGCGCGCGTCAGCAGCGTGGTTGTCGCGCCGTTGGCAATCTCCGCCAGGCTCTTCATCGAACAGGGCGCGATGACCATGCCCATGGTTTGGAATGAGCCGCTGGCAATCGGTGCGGCCATGTTGTCGGCAGCATAAGCGTGGGATGCGAGAGCGCGAAGAGCGGCCACTTTGCAATGGGTTTCGCAAGCCAAAGTCACTTCGGCCGCGGGTGTGACGACGAGATGGCTTTCAACCCCGAGGACGCGCAAGCACTCGAGCAGCCGCACGCCGTAAATGACCCCGGATGCGCCGCTGATTCCGACGACAAGACGTTGACTTATCGAAAAATCCCCACGCCGATACCGTTCCGCTCCGGCATTATTCCTGGGAAATCAAAACCTTGCACGATCGCTCTTGGCAAGAATTCTTTCCGAAGCTTAAGATCACCGATGGACAATTCGTAACGATCTCTGTCCGCTCGAGAGGAGGCTTCATGGCGTCTGAAAACCATATCGCATCCCTAAAGGACAAACACCACGAACTCGAAGTTGCCATCCAAGACGAAAACAACCGCCCGCTCCCCGACGAAATGCATATCCAGGAGCTGAAGCGGCAAAAACTCCGCATCAAAGAGGAAATCATTCGCATGTCGGGCCGCTAGCCCGGCGGTCGATCCATGGATCCGGCAGATTAACCCGCCCCTCCCGGGGCGCCGCCGCGGTCCTACATCTCGCTAATATATAGCCGGTGTTGTCGGGATTATGCGGCCGGCGTCGTTGGCGCCGGCGCCGCCACTTTGGCCGCTTTGCGCCGCGCACGCTCCAGTGCCGCATTTAATTCCTTATGCGAGCAGATGCCGAGCTCGACCGGGCTGCGCGGCCGGATGTTCGCCGCGTTCCAATGGGTGCGATCGCGCACCGCATTGATCGTCGCCTTGGTCGTGCCCACCAGCTTGGAGACCTGGGAGTCGGTCAGTTCCGGGTGATGCTTCAACAGCCAGGCAATGGCGTCGGGCCGGTCATTGCGCTTGGCGATCGGGGTGTAGCGCGGCCCCTTCGTGCGCAATGGCGGCATCGGCGTTTTCGGCTCGGCGAGAGGCATCCGGTATTTCGGATCGGCAACCGCTTTGTCGATTTCTTCCTGGGCGAGCTGGCCGTTGGCCACCGGATCGAGCCCGGTCATGCCAGGCGCCACTTCGCCATCGGCAATCGCTTGAACCTCGAGCGGGTGCAGACCGCAGAAATCGGCGATCTGTTCAAAGGTGAGCGCAGTGTGTTCGACCAGCCACACGGCGGTGGCCTTGGGCATAAGTGGTACTGGCAACGAAGCCTCCCGGATTTTCTGCTTTTTTCGCGGTTCCTGTTTACGTTTTTTCGGTCTGGTTTTTTTGGAACCAGTCTTTGGGGCGTCCCAATCTTCGGGGCATCCGACTCTTCGGGGCATCTAGCCCAACAACCTGCCGCCGCGGCCTTTCCGGCCGGCGGGCGCGGCGTGTCAGGCAGCCTTGGAATTGGCCCCTAGAATATAGGTTTGGACCGCGGCGGGTCAAAGATATCCTGGACCATTGCGGTGATTGGCGCGGCGATTGGCGCGGTGACCGGCCTGTAACCCTCCGGTCAGGCCACCTCCAGCACGATTTTTCCGGTATGGGCCCCGCTTTCCATCAGGCGGTGGGCTTCCGAGGCCTGGGCAAGCGGGAAAGTGGTGTAAATCACCGGTTTGATCCGGCCCGCTTCGATTTGCGGCCAGATGAAGCGGCGGAGCGATTTGGCGATACCGGCCTTTTCCTCGATCGACCGCACGCGGAGGGTGGCGCCGGTGATGGTCAATCGCCTCAACATGACCGGCAGGAAATTCACCTCCGCCTTTATGCCTTTGAGAAAGGCGATGAAGACCATTCGTCCGTTGGTCGCCAGCGAGTCGATATTGCGCTGAATATAGTCGCCACCGACCATGTCGAGGATCACATCGACGCCGCGGCCTTCGCTGCGCTCTTTGACCACCGCCTGGAAATCCTCTGTCCGGTAATTGATCGCCACCTCGGCGCCGAGATCCCTGCAGGCCTGGCATTTTTCATCGGTGCCGGCGGTCACGAAAACCCGGGCGCCAAGAACGCGTGCGATCTGAATGGCGGTGGTACCAATGCCGCTCGCCCCGCCGTGAACAAGCAGAATTTCCCGCGGCTTCAATTCGGCGCGGTCCACTACATTCGCCCATACCGTAAAAAACGCTTCGGGCAGGGCGGCCGCTTCGATCATCGAGAGGCCGATCGGCACCGGCAGGCATTGGCCGGCCGGTGCCGAGCAATATTCGGCATAGCCGCCGCCGGAAACGAGGGCGCACACCTCATCGCCGACCCGCCACCCCGATACTTTCGAGCCCAAGGCGACGATCGGTCCCGCCACCTCCATTCCTGGAATGTCGGTGACGCCCTTGGGCGGGGGATAACCGCCCTGACGCTGCAACACATCGGGACGGTTGATGCCGGCCGCTTGCACCCGGATCAGAACCTGGCCCGGCTCCGGCGGCACAAGCCGCCGCGTGGCCGGCACCAGGACTTCCGGACCACCCGGCTTGGTGATCTCGATGACGGTCATCGATTCGGGAAGAAAACTTGTCATGCTGGAATTCCAGGTGGGGCGGCCAGGAGGAATGGGTAGAAACGCGGCTAACACGTCTATTATCATCCGCCATTGGTGGCAAGGGCGTGGGCCCGTAAATTTCGGGCGTCGCGTTCGCGAGTCCTCATTTCTGAGCTAGCCATGGATGAAGAAGATCTTCAGCCGAAACGGCAGAAGCCGGCGCCAAAAATCCTCGATTCGCTTTCGATCGAGGAGCTCGAACAATACATCGCCGATCTCGAGACCGAGATCCGACGGGTTAAGGCGGCCATAGGCGCCAAGCAATCCCATCGCAGCGGCGCCGACCAGTTTTTTAAAAAATAGAATTATTGCAATGTGTTACGAAAAATTCTCAGTCCGCTGCAGCATACTCGAGAATTCACTACAATTTTAACTAAATGGTAAGGAATGCCCCGTAGCGTTACGGTTAACGGTTTAGCTTGTCTAGCCGCCAGAGGACATCATCCGGTCCTCGTTCACGCCTCCCTGTGGAACTCGGGCCGCCGGCTTGCCGGCGGCCATTTTTTTCGCCCGGATCCTGAGCAGATCGACGCACCCGGGCTGATTTGCAATCTAAGCCATTGATATAACATGGTTAATTCGGCTATCGTTGGGGTCCGCGATATCGAATGTTAAGATTTGTTCTGGATCATGGCGCGAATGGATGGTGGGGCAGCCATCGGCACCCCCAATAAAAGTAAAGGCGGGAATGGCACCGTGAACGAGGCAACCGCCCCGACCGCATTTTTCGGCAGGACATACGACGAAGCCTTCGCGCTCCTGGTCGATGCGCGGAATTACGTTGCCTATGAAGAGGCGTTCGATCGGGAGAATCTCGACCTGTTTCAGCGCCTGGTCATGACGTGCGAAACCACGCGGCTGACTGCGCGGTTGACCCACATCATGTCCTGGCTGCTGTTCCAAAAGGCGGTTTATGTCGGCGAGATCGGCCGCAGCTTTTCCGAACGGACGCGCTGCCGACTCAGTGGCCACCGGGTTTGTTTGGACGACAGTGCGGAAATCGAGAGGGTTCTTCCTCCCCGGCTTTTGACCCTTCTCGATCGCAGTCGGCGGCTCTACCTGCGGGTCGCCAGGCTCGATGAGCTCTCGGTTCGAGATTAGGGGTTTTGGCCCTATTTGATACCGAAGTCTTTGAAGCGCTTCTTGAACCGCGCGACTTGCCCGCCCGTATCGAGGAGGTGCTGGGTGCCGGTCCATGCCGGATGGGTATTGGGATCGATATCGAGCTTCAGCTGATCGCCCGCCTTGCCATAGGTGGAGCGCGTCTTAAAGGACGTGCCGTTGGTCAGCACCACGGTGATCTCGTGGTAGTCGGGATGAATATCTTTTTTCATAGCAGCTTCCGGGGAGCGGCTTTAACCGGCGTTGGCCCCCAATTGAGGGGCGGTTTATAGCCGACTGGGCTTGGGACAGGCAAGGCCGGTCGGCGATCCGGCCGGTAATTTCGGGGGCCATGCTAGGCTGGTTGCAGGGTTCGTTAACCTTGGGGTAGGGATAGGCCCTCTTTTTCAACCCCCGGCCAGTTCTGCAGCCCCAAAGCAGTTCGTTGGATTTGTGATGACGCTGGACGAAACCCGCTTCGCAACCCTTGCCGATGCGACGCTGCGCCGCTTGCTTGAAGCGATCGATGAAGCCGGGGCGGATTCGCTCGAAACCGACCTGCGCGATGGAATTCTCACCATCGATCTCGAATCCGGCGGCCATTATGTCGTCAACAAGCATGCGCCGAATCGGGAAATCTGGGTGTCGTCGCCGGCATCGGGCGCTTGGCACTTCGCCTTCGACGAAGGACAACGGGAATGGCGTGACACACGTTCGCGAGGGCAAGCTCAGCCGATGACATTGCACCGCTTGTTATCCGCCGAGTTGAGTGTGGCGGCCGATAGGGCGATTGCGCTGAAGGATTTAGGGTGAACTTTGGAGGACTGGGCGTGACCGACGCATCGGGAAATTCAGGGGCCGTCAGCGGCAAAACGTCGCGCCGGCCGGGAACGCGCACTCTGGCGCCGCTACGCCGGGTCTTTCCGTTCCTGGCGCCGTACAAGCTCCGGATTTTCGGCGCGGTCATTGCCGTCTTCGTCGCGGCTGGAACCGTATTGGCGTTCGGTCAAGGTTTGCGCCAGTTGGTCGATAAAGGATTCAACAGCCACGATCCGGCCCTTCTCGATCAAGCACTTATTGTCATGCTGGTTTTCGTCGTCGTTCTGGCGGCGGCCACCGCGTCGCGGTTTTATCTCGTCGCTTGGATCGGCGAGCGGGTGGTGGCGGATATCCGCCGCGCGGTTTACAGCCATGTCCTGAGCCTGAGCCCCGCTTTTTTCGAATCGACGCGCACCGGAGAAGTCCTCTCCCGCCTGACCAACGACACGACCCTGGTGCAGACCGTGATCGGCTCCCAGGCTTCCGTTGCAGCGCGCAACGCGCTGATGCTGATCGGCGGCATTGCCATGCTGATCGTCACCAGCCCGAAATTGACGTTGCTCATTTCACTGATCGTTCCCGCGGTCGTACTCTCGATCCTGTTCTTCGGCCGCAAAGTACGGAAACTGTCTCGCGCAACCCAGGACCGGGTCGCCGATGTCAGCGATTACATCGAAGAGAGCCTGAATGCCATTCGCATTGTTCAGGCCTTCGGCCACGAAGATCTCGACCGCGCCTCCTTTGCGGCGCGGGTTGAGCAGGCCTTCGCGATCGCGACCAAGCGGATCAATTCACGCGCCTTTCTCACCGGCTTTGCGACGCTGATGGCGTTCGGCGCTACCGGAGTCGTGTTGTGGATCGGCGGCCAGGATGTTTTCGCCGGCAAGCTGACGGCGGGACAACTTTCTGCTTTCGTGTTCTACGCCGCCCTGGTTGCGGGTGCGGTCGGCTCGCTCTCCGAATTCATGGGCGATTTGCAGCAAGCGGCGGGGGCGATCGAGCGCTTGATGGAGCTGCTGGCCACAAAGAGCGACGTCGAGGCGCCGGCCCGGCCGCTGCCGTTCCCTGAGCGGGCCCGAGGGGCCGTCGCCTTCCGCGGCGTGACCTTTCGTTATCCAACGCGCCCCGACGATGCGGCGTTGGAAAATTTTTCCTTGCTGGTGGCGCCGGGCGAAACGGTTGCGATGGTCGGTCCATCGGGTGCCGGCAAGACCACGGTGTTCCAGCTTCTCCTGCGATTCTACGATCCGCAATCGGGCGCGATTACTCTCGACGACGTTGTTCTAAAGGACGCAGATCCACGGGCGATCCGCGCGCGGATCGGGTTGGTTCCCCAGGACCCGGTGATTTTCTCGGGCAATGCCTGGGACAACATCCGCTACGGGCGGCCGGAAGCGAGCGACGCCGATGTGCGGGCGGCCGCCGATGCCGCGGCGGCCAGCGAATTCCTCGACCGGCTTCCCGAGGGATTCGATACGCATCTTGGAGCTCGCGGGGTCACGCTCTCGGGTGGGCAGCGGCAACGCGTCGCGATTGCCCGGGCGATCTTGCGCAACCCGTCCGTTTTGCTTCTCGACGAAGCGACGAGCGCGCTCGATGCCGAAAGCGAACGTATGGTCCAAGTGGCTCTCGGGCGTCTGATGAACGGCCGCACCACCCTTGTCATCGCCCATCGTTTGGCAACGGTCCTGAAGGCCGGGCGGATCGTGGTGATGGATCGCGGCCGCATTGTCGATATCGGCAGCCATGAGCAGTTGATCGCCCGCTGCGGCCTTTACGCGCGCTTGGCGGAACTGCAATTCAACGCGCCGGCTCTTGCCGGATTGTCGGCGCAAGCGGACGAACCGCCGCAACCGGTTTCCGTTACCGCTCGGTGAGCTTGAGTTCGATCCGGCGGTTGCGCCGATAGGCGACTTCGTCGTCGCCGGAATCGAGCGGCTGAAATTCGCCGAAACCGGTGGCGGCCAAATGCTGGGGTGCGACACCCTGGGAAATCAGAAACCGCACCACCGACAACGCCCGTTGGGTCGACAGCTCCCAATTCGAGGGAAACTTTGGGTTGTTGATCGGCCGCTTGTCGGTGTGGCCGTCGACCCGCAATACCCAATCGATATCGGGCGGAATTTGCTTGCCGATGTCGATCAGGGTCTTGGCGAGCGCCGCCAATTGCGTTTTGCCGTCGTCGCCCAAATCCGCCGACCCGCTATCGAACAACACCTCGGACTGGAACACGAAGCGGTCGCCGACCACCCGGATATCCGGCCGGTCGCCTAAGATTTCCCGCAGCTTGCCGAAAAATTCCGAACGGTAGCGGGCGAGCTCCTGAACCTTGCCGGCCAAGGCAAGGTTGAGCTTCTTGCCGAGATCGGCGATTTGAACCTTCTGTTCTTTGGCGGAGGCTTCCGAAATGTCGAGCGCCTTCTGGATCGCCGACAATTGATCGCGCAGCGCCTTGATCTGCTGGTTCAGAACTTCGATCTGCGCGCGCTGTTCCGCCGTCACCTTCTGCTCGCTCTCGAGGGCCGACAATTTATCGCGCAGCAAAACGTCTTTTTCGTCGATGGCCTTTTGCGCAAGCTGGGTGCGTTCGGTCTGATCCGCCAGCTTGGCTTCGAGTTCTTTCGAGCGGTCGCGCTCGGCGCCCAGCTGGGTTTCGAGATCGCTGGCCTTGGCCTGGCTTTCCTTGAGATTGCCGCCGAGCTGCGCGACCTGCGATTCCAGCTGATCTTTCACCTGGCGCAGCGCTTCGATATCGCGATGCAAGCTTTCAAGCTCGGCGCGGGCCTGGTTCAACTGCTCTTCGCTTGCGGCGGCTTGGGTCTTGAGGTCGTTGAGCTGGGTCGTGAGCTGCTCCCGTTCGGCCAGCGTGCTCTGCAACTCCGTCGATAGTTGCGAAACATTGGTCTGAAGTTTTTCGTTGGACTGCTTTTCAAGCGAAAGCAGATCGGCGAGTTGGCTCACCTGCCGGGTGAGGCGTTTCAGCTCTTCGTTTTGGCCCGACAGCGTGGCGCGCAAATAGAATTGCGCGAGCACGAACACGACGAGCACGAAGGTGATGACGAGGAGAAGCGAGGTGAGCGCGTCGACGAATCCCGGCCAGATATCGACGGACCGGCGGCGGGTAGAGGCCCTGCCGCGCATCGCTAGCTGTCTTCCGCCATTGCCGCGATGGTGCGGGCGAGCAATTTGATCTCGCTGCGGATTTCTTGGGTCATTTGGTTGCGGCCGCTGCCGATGTCTTCAAGAAGGCGCGCCAGATAAACGTCGATATTGCGGATATGGGTCCGGGTCGCCCCATCCATGCCGATGCCGCCGTCGCTGGCCGCGTTGGCGAGTTTCGCGAGAATCGGTTTCATCTCGAGCTGGGTTTCGGCGAGCTTGAGCATCAGATCCTGTTCGGTCCGCATCTGGTCGTTCAACGTCGATAGCCGGTCGGACAATGCAATAAGCGCGTTATTGGCGTTGTGCTGACCTTCGTCGCTGCGCGAAAGAGTGCGCTGCAGATTTTCGAGATTGTCGGCGGTCTGCTCGAGCAGAGCCTGGATATAGGCGGGGACCGGTTGATCGCTTTCGCCGGCCCCGGCACCGCTCGAAAGCCGGGTCATGCCGGACAGCCATTCCTCGAGTTCGTTATAGAAATGATTTTGCGCCTGGCCGGCTTGCAGCTCGAGAAATCCGACGACGAGCGACCCGCTCAGGCCGAACAGCGACGAGCCGAAGGACGTGCCCATGCCGGTCAAGGGCTTGTTCAATCCCGCCTTCAAATTGTCGAACACGGCCGTCAGGTCACTTGATGATATGTCCATGGTCTGAATGACGCTGCCGACCGAGCGAACGGTTTCGAGCAAGCCCCAGAACGTGCCGAGCAGGCCGAGGAAAATGAGCAGGCTGATGATGTAGCGTGAGATCTCGCGGGATTCGTCGAGCCGGGCACTGATGGAATCGAGCAAGGACCGCTGCGACGGGGCGGAAAGGCGAAGTTTGTTGGAGCGGTCGCCGAGCATGTTCGCCATCGGCCCCAAGAGTTTCGGCGGTTTGTCGGTCGAAGCAAATCCGCGGTCGCGCCGGAAGGTTTCGATCCAAGTCACTTCGGGCCGCAGCATCAAGACTTGGTGGAACGCAAAGCCGATGCCGAACGCGATGACCAGAAGGATCACGGCGTTGAGCGGCGGGTTGTAGAGAAAGATGTCGTAGAGACGTCCCAGCAGCACGCCAGCGACGGCCAATACCGCTACCACGAATATGATCATTCGGGTGAGAAACCGTTTGGGACTCGTCATGCGTTACTCCGGAGGCGCCGGCGCAAACGGCCCGGCCAAGAGCGTGATCTAAGGTTTGACAACGATAAGATCCACGCGATCGCCGGGACCCGAATCGAATTTGTTGCCCAGCGCCCGCACATCCATGCGCGTGCTGCGGATTCCGGCATCGATCAGGAAAGATCGGACCGCCAAAGCGCGAGACAGCGACAACCGGCGCGCTTGGCTCGCATTGTCGTCGCTGCCGGTCGCGTACGCGACGATCTGCAGGCGAAGGTCGGCATTGCCGTTCAAAGTCTGGGCAACGCTACCCAGCGTCTGCTTGGCGGGATCGGCAAGCGTCGAGGCTCCGACCGTGAACGGAATGGCGGTCGGCTTCTCCATCGAAAACGATGGCGCGGGCGGCAGAGCCGCAACTTGCGGATTGGCTGTCGGCGGTGGCGGCGGCGCCGTTTCGGCGCTGGTTGCCGGACCGGGTGTGACCGGGGCGGGCGGCGGCGGCGGAGCGGCCGACTTGGTCTTGCTCGCTGCCGGGGCTGGAGCCGGTGGTGGCGGGGGCGGCGCTTCCGTCTTGCCGGGAGCGGGCGGCGGCGTCTCGGGTGCCGCTTCTGCCATCTTTCCCGCGGCCTTTGCCGGGACCGTGGATTTGGCGGCAGGCGGCGCGAGCGGCGCCGACTCGACCGGCAGAGTCTTCTGAGCCGGCGGCGGCGGCTCTTCCGCGGATTTCGATAATGGGGTCGGGGTCGATGCGGAGGGAGGCGGTGCCGGCGGCGCGGGTTCGGCCGAAGGCGGCGGGATCAGAGGTTCATCGCCGGTGGGCTCTCCGGTGGCCTGGGTTGCCGCCGCTTCGGCTTTCGCGGTTTTCTCGGGAGCCGTCTTGACAGCGTGTTTCACGCCGCTCGATGAGCCCGGCGGCCTCAATTTGATGGCATGAAACTTTCCGGCGTTGGGCATCAGGAGCCGCCGGCCGGTCGGGCTGTAAGGCGTGGCGGGGCCACCGCCATAGATGGCGTTGAGATCGACTTGAACGTCCGGCGCGCCGCTGCCGCCGATGACAACCGTTCCGTCCTGGGCGAAGGCGCCCGTGGCAAGGCCTGCGCCGGAAACGATCGTCGCCGCCACCGCCGCCATGACGCTCGCGAAGCGCCGCAAGCCTCTCAGCCCCCGGTGTTGGTCTTTATCAATCATCAAATTCACCGCTTCACCGGTGCGCAAGATGCTTGCTGCCATCGTCACACCAAGCCTCCCGTCCGGCAACAATAGCCCATGCTCACGTCCGGCGACAACCCGCAACTCTTATGCGCCACCAATGGCTTAGGAACAACCGATGGCTTAGGAACAAAATGAATCACACCGTGCCGCGATGCTCGGCAATGGCGTTACGAAGCAATTTGCCCAAGGCGAGGTGGAGATGATCATTGGCGGCCAGCACGCTGCCGCTTTCAAGCATCTTGTGCCCGCCTTCAATTTCGCTCACGAAGCCGCCGGCTTCGCGGACGATGACGATTCCCGCCGCGATATCCCACGGGCTAAGGCCGGTCTCCCAAAATCCGTCATAGCGGCCGGCGGCGACATAGGCAAGATCGAGCGCCGCCGATCCAAATCGCCTGATCCCGGCGCTTCCCTCCACCACGGTGGCGAGCATGCCCAAATAGGCGGGATGATGCGCCCGGCCGTGGAACGGAATCCCCGTCGCAAAGACCGCATCGACCATGTTGCTGCGTGCGGAAACGCGAAGGCGGCGATCGTTCATGAACGCGCCCATACCTTTTTCGGCGACGAACATTTCATCGCGCAGCGGATCGTAAATCAGACCGGCAACGATTTCGCCGGCGCGCTCCAATCCGATTGAGATCGAGAAATGCGGAATCCCGTGGAGGAAATTGAGTGTGCCGTCCAGCGGATCGATCAGCCAGCGGTGCTGAGGGTCCTTGCCGGCGATCGCTCCGCTTTCCTCCATCAGGAATCCGAAATCGGGGCGCGCTTTGGCGAGCTCGGTGCGCAAGATTCGCTCGGCCTTGGTATCGGCCACGGAGACGAAATCGGCGGGGCCTTTTCGCGAAACCTGCAATTGCTCGACTTCGCCGAAATCGCGCACCAAGCCGCGCGCGGCCTTTCGGGCCGCCGCCGACATCACGTTCAAGAGGGGCGAATCGCGAAGCACAATGTTGATTTATGCGTCCTAATCCTTGGCGCGTTCGACGTATGAAGAGTCAGTGGTATTCACGACAATGCGCGTTCCCGCACCGATATGCGGCGGCACCAAAACCCGCATGCCGTTCGAAAGAGTTGCCGGCTTGTAAGAAGACGACGCGGTTTGTCCCCGGACCACCGGATCGGCTTGGGTGACTTCCAGCACCACGGTTTGCGGCAGCGTCACCGATACCGGCTTGCCTTCGACGAAATCAACGGTGACATGCATGCCGTCCTGCAGGAACCCGGCCTGATCGCCCAGCATGTCCCGCGGGATGGTCAGTTGCTCGTAGCTTTCGGTATCCATGAAGGTGAGCGTGTCGGCATCGCCGAACAGGAAGCTGCATTCGCGCTCTTCGACGTTCAGTTTCTCGACGGTATCCTGGGTGCGCCAGCGCGCGTTGGTCTTGGTGCCGGTCTTGATGTCGCGCATCTCCACCGCGATGAAGGCGCCGCCCTTGCCGGGCTGAATGATCTGGATCTTCAGCACCGCGTATTGGCGGCCTTCGTGCTCCAGGACCATGCCCGGGCGAGTTTGATTGGCCTGGATCTTCATGGGTTCCGATCGGTTTTGGTTAATTGGATGCGGGGGAAAACTGCGGCGCGGAAGCTATCAGACTGGGCTCTTGCCCGCAATATCGGCGGTCGCGTCGGGGCTTGTCGGGTAGCTATGACTTCCGCCCTGCCAATCGATGACCCGCTGTCCGCCATCGCCATCCGGCTCAAGATAACTCGGCCCGACCGGCACCTTGCCGAAGCCGCCGGGGATGTCGAGCACGTAAGTCGGCTGGCAGAGGCCGGACAAGCGCCCGCGAAGTTGCCGCATCAATTCCTGGCCGCGCTCGATCGGCAAGCGGAAATGCGCGGTGCCGGGTGCGAGGTCCGGATGATGGAGGTAATAGGGCTTGATGCGGTTGGCGACGAGGGCGCGCATGAGATCGGCCATGGTCTTGGCATCGTCGTTGACGCTTTTCAGCAACACGGTCTGACTCAACAGCGGCAAGCCGGCTTTGACGAGAGCATGGCAGGCGGCGCGCACCGGCTCGCTCAATTCCTGGGGATGATTGCAGTGAATCACCACAAACATCGCCTTCTCGGTATTCAATGCTTCGATCAAAGCGGGCGTTATCCGCGGAGGGTCCAGCACCGGCACCCGAGTGTGGATACGAATGACGGCGACATGGGAAATCGCGGACAAGCGCGCGACGATCGCGGCCAAGCGCATGGCGGGGAGCATCAGCGGATCGCCGCCGCTCAAGATCACTTCCCAAATCTCCGGCCGGGATTCGATGTAACCAAAAGCGGCATCAAGCTCGTCATCGCTGAGGACGGCATTCTCCTGGCCGACATCTTCCCGCCGGAAGCAGAAGCGGCAATAGGCGGGGCAAAGCAGGATCGGCGTCAGCAGCAGCCGGTCCGGGTACCGATGGATGATGCCGCGCAAGGGCGCATGAACATGATCGCCGATCGGATCGCTGCGGTCCTTGGAATCCGGGGCAAGTTCGTCTTCGGACGGAATGAATTGGCGGGCGAGGGCATCGCCGGGCGACATCGATTTGGCTAAATGAGCGGTGATCGCCACCGGGAAGATGTCGCCCGCTTGATCGACCAAGGCGGCATCGTCCGCGAGGCCTGCGGCAACCAGATCCGCGCCGCGCCGGAGCGTCCGCCTTTTCGGAAAAGCCTCGGGTCGAGAGGATCCGGAATCGAGCGGCCCCGAGTTGAGCGGCCCGGAATTCGAGCGGTTGAGAAACAGCGGTCATGGCAAAACTCCCTTTCGCGCCCCGCGTGGTTGAGGGCATAACGGTCGCTCGCCCGCATTGAGTCAAGAGACTGGGTAAGGGGATCATGCCAGCTTGGTGGGAACCTCAGCGCTTTGCCGAAAAGCGCCTTCGATTGGAGGCCCGCGCCCGGATTGCGCGCGCGGCGCGGAGCTATTTCGACAGCCAAGCCTTCGTCGAAGTTGAAACCCCGGCGCTTCAGGTTTCGCCGGGCCTGGAGCCGCATTTGAAGGCGCTTGCGACGGCGCTTCACGAACCCTTCGGCGGGCCCCTAAACGGGCAAAGCGCGCTCTATCTTCATACCTCGCCGGAATTCGCGATGAAAAAACTCATCGTTGCCGGAATGCCCCGCCTGTTTCAACTCGCCCACGCATTCCGGGACGGCGAGCGCTCCGATCTCCATCATCCCGAATTCACCATGCTTGAATGGTATCGCGCGGGCGCCGGCATTGCGGGGATCGTCGAAGATTGCGCGGGTGTCGTCCGCGCCGCGGCAACCGCAGCCGGCGCGAAATTGTTTCAGCGCAAAGGCGCGACTTGCGATCCCTTTGCCGAATGGGAGCGCCTCAGCGTCGTCGACGCGTTTACGCGGGATGCCGGGATCAATCTCCTCTCCACGCTCGGCCCCCCGGGCGATGGGGGCGACGATCCCGATCCGGCGCCGATCAGGGCCGAGGCGCGGCGCATCGGGATCAAATGCGAGGATCGCGACCGGTTCGAAGACGTATTCTTTAGAGTTTTGCTCGCGCGCATCGAACCCAATTTGGGAAAAGCCCGCCCGACCGTGCTTTACGGCTATCCGCTCTGCCTTTCCGCGCTGGCGAAAGCGAAGGCACGCGATCCGCGCCTGGCCGACCGGTTCGAGATTTATGTTTGCGGCGTCGAGCTGGCCAATGGCTGCGCCGAACTGACCGATGCCGCCGAGCATCGCCGGCGCTTTGCGCGTGACATGGAGATCAAGCAGCGCCTTTACGGCGTCCAATATCCCGCGGATGCGGATTTCCTGGCGGCGCTGGATCGCGGATTGGCGGACTGTGCCGGTGTGGCACTGGGCTTCGATCGCTTGGTGATGCTGGCAACCGGTGCGAATTCGATCGAAGACGTGCTGTGGGCGCCGGTGGCCGGTCCTAGCCGGTGATGCCTTGATCGTGGACGGCGCGCTCGATGGCCGAAAGGTAAGCTTTCACCGCCGCAGCGGGACCTTGGGGATGATTCCAGATGCCCGAGCAGACGGCGATGAAATCGGCGGCGATCACCTGCGCCACATTTTCCGGCGTGATGCCGCCGATGGCCACGCAAGGCACCACCATCACGTCTGTCCACCATTCCAGGATATCCGGTGTCGGATGGCCGCTGGCGATCTTGGTCTGGGTCGGGAAAAAGGCGCCGAAAGCGACGTAATCGGCTCCCTGTTCGGCGGCCTCGATCGCCAGATGGCGCGAGTCGTGACAAGTGACGCCGACGATCGAATCCGGCCCGACCGCGTCGCGCGCCTCGGCATAGGAGCCATCCTGCTGGCCGATATGAACGCCGTCGCATCCGGTCTCGGCGGCAAGATCGGCGCGGTCGTTCAAGATGAACGCGGCATTTTGTTTCTGGACGATGGGACGGAGAATCGAGACGGCATGGCGGATAAACTTGTCATCGTAGTTCTTGAGGCGAAGCTGCACGGCGGCCACCTCGCCGGCATCGAGGGCCGCGGAAAGCGGATCGGCAAAATCCGCCAGATCGAGTCTTTCGGGAGTGATGAGATAAAGACGGGACAAAATCAATTCCGAGGCGATTGCGACCAGGGCGATGGCAAAACGAGGGCCTCCATTAGAGCATGATCTTGTCAGTTGGAACCGGCTGCACCGGCGGTATTTTGCGCCGCGGGCAGGAGAAGCGCGAAGCGCGTAGCAGGGACTACGGGCGAGCGCTCCGACGAACCCGCGGCGGCAAAAGACCCGGGCCCTTTGGGTTGCGCCGTGGCGGGCTTGGCGCGCCTAGCGGATCGCCGCACCAAAGGCGCAACGCAGTCGATTCGAAGTGACAAGATCATGCTCTAGCGCTTGCTCAGCCATTGGCGGCAAGCGGTGAGGGGATCGGATTTGCCGGCCAGATCGAGGGCCTTGCCGGAATTCGCCGGCTTTCCCGTATGCAGCACAGCGCCATATTGACGGGCGATCGCCTTGATCTTGGCGGCGACGGCAGGCTTGCCGTTAAAACGAATCGCACGGCACCCGGCGCGCAAAGCCGCGAGCGCGTATCCCGGCGCATCGCCGCAATCGAGAACCGCCGCGAACGTCGCTGACGGAAATTCTTCTTCCGCCGCTTTGATCAACTCGACGAACCACAACGGCCCGGCATTGCCGGCCGCTCCCTCCGCGCTCCATAGCGTGACCGCGACGCGGAGGTGCACGGCAGCGGCGAGCGCAGCGCGGGCGTGTTCCAAGGAATGAATGACAATTGCGCGGGCCATGGGGGCGACAAATTTTGCATCGCTTCAGACGGTAAAATCAAATTTCATGCCGAATCATGACGTCGTAAATACAAGATGCAGCGGTTGACGCTTCGAAGCGGCGGGGCCTATCCTGGCATTCAAGCATTGGCGCCAGCGGCACGCGATGACAAAAATAGAAAAGGCCACCGAACGCTTCGAAAAAGCTCTGGCGCGGCTCGATGCGGCGGCGCGGGCGTTCGCGGCGCAGTCCGGCGACGCCCGGCTGCATGAGAAGCTCACCGAAGGCCTGACCGAGGCGCTTCAGGCAACCCAAAGCGAATACGCGGCACTCCGCGAAGTCACACGGACGGTGTCGCATCGTCTCGACGATACGATCCACCGGCTGCGTACGGTTTTGGAGGCGTAATGATGAGCCAACTTTCGATCACCGTGAACGGGCGCAGCTATCAGATCGCTTGTGAAGAGGGCCAGGAAAAGCACCTTGGCGAACTCGGCGCCTATTTGGACAAGCGGGTCAAGGATTTGGTCGCGCAAGTGGGCCAGGTCGGCGATACCCGGCTGCTGGTGATGGTGGCGCTGTTGATTGCCGATGAACTCTCGGAGCTTTACGATGAACTCGACGCGGTTCGCGAGGAAAAATCCGCGCCCGAAGCAGCGCCCATGCAAAGCGCAGCGCCGATGCCAAGCACGGCGCCCCTACAAAGTCCATTGCCCATCATGCTCGATATGATTCCGGAATCGGAAATGGCCGACCGGCTCGAAGTGGCGGCGCGGACGATCGAGGATATTGCCGCTCGGCTGGAGCGCGTCTAGAGTCAAATACGGGTGGGGCTGCGCGGTGCGTCAGGCCTCAGTTTTCCCCGGGGCCAACACTTCTACAAAGGGAGCCGTCCCTGCTGGAACCTTGGTTCTGGACATATGGCGCCCACCTGCTGAGGCAGGCTCCAAGGGTTACAATGGCCAACGGCCCCGCGGCTCCACCTGCTTCTGACGTTCATGCTACAACGGCCGCTCCATTCATGAAGGCCGTGGCATGACTTCCCCTCAATCCGCTACTAACACGCTCGACGAAGCCAAGAAAGCGGCACGCGCCGAAGCGATGGCGCGTCGGGCCAAGGCCCATGAGCAAATGGGTCCGTCCGGGCGCGAGCATGCCGGCCAGGCCCTGATGCGCAATTTTCTCGAAGCCGTCGAATTGCGCACCAGCGAATTGGTGTCGGGTTATTGGCCGGTGAAGGAAGAGATCGACGTCAAGCCGCTCCTCCACGTCTTGCACAAACGCGGGCATCTTTGCGGTTTGCCGGTCATCGTTGCGAAACACACCCCGCTTCTGTTCAAACACTGGGACCCGGAAAGGCCGTTGATCGAAGGACGGTGGGGCATCCCGGTCCCGCCCGATGACTCCGCCGAAATGATCCCGGAACTGCTGCTTGTCCCGCTTCTGGCCTTCGATGCCCAGGGCAACCGGCTCGGCTATGGCGCGGGGTTCTATGACCGGACGATCTCGAAGCTGCGTTCGCGCGCTCGTCGCCGGCCGCTCGCGGTCGGCATCGCTTATGCCGCCCAGGAAGTTGATCGCGTCCCCTGCGACGAGACCGATGAGCGGCTTGATTGGGTGGTGACGGAGCAAAGTGCGAAGAGATTCGTGGGTGTGTGAGATATGCACGGCGCGGCTTACGGCCCAATAATTGCCATATTGGTTTGATAGCTGCCGGTCTTCAGCAAGGCAAAGGCGGATTTCCGGCCGCTAGGCCGCTCTAAGCGCATTACTTTTTCGCTACCACATATGGTATAAGGCGGCGGATATGACTCAGAATTTTGCGATTCCGAGCGCCTGATCGCGGTGTCGAGTTACGATGGCTGGTCATTCCCAATTCAAGAACATCATGTACCGGAAGGGCGCGCAGGACGCCAAGCGCGCCAAGGTTTTCACCAAAATCATCCGGGAACTGACGACTGCCGCGCGGAGCGGCATCGCCGATCCGAACCTGAATCCACGGCTGCGGGCCGCGATCATCGCCGCCCGCGACGCCAACATGCCGAAAGACACGATGGAGCGCGCGATCCGGCGGGGTGCGGGGCAGGAAGAAGGCACCAATTTCGAAGAGATCCGCTATGAGGGCTATGGCCCGGGCGGCATCGCCATCATCGCCGAGGCCTTGACCGACAATCGCAACCGCACGGCGGGCGACGTCCGCTCCGCCTTCACCAAATTCGGCGGCAGCCTGGGCGAAACCGGCAGCGTCGGCTTCATGTTCGACAAGCTCGGCATCATCCGCTATGCGGCGGAGAAGGCGAGCGCCGACGCGATCTTCGAAGCCGCGTTGGAGGCCGGTGCGGCGGACGTCGATTCGAGCGGCGCCGGCCATGAGATTTCCTGCGCCCCCGACGATCTCAATGCGGTGCGCGATACGCTGACCAAGAAATTCGGCGAGCCTGCGGCCGCCAAGCTCGAATGGCGGGCGAAGACGCGGGTGCCGATCGAGGGCGACGGCGCCGCGTTGCTGTTCAAGCTGATCGATGCGCTGGAAGACAATGACGACATTCAGGCGGTGTTCGCCAATTACGACGTTTCCGAAGAGACCTTCGCCAAGCTGACGGCGTGAGACGGAATGCAAAAGGCAAATAGGGCGTGAGGGTGTTGGGAACTCGATCCCGGGCTGCGCCACACCGGATGGGGCGTCATCGAAGCCGACGGCAATCGGCTCCGCCATATTGCTAACGGCGTCATTCACTCCGACGAAAATGATTCCTTGGCCGAAAGGCTCTTGCAGCTCTGCGAGGGCGTTGCCCGCATCATCGCCGAATACAAACCGGAAGAGGCCGCGGTCGAAAAGACCTTCGTGAACAAAAATCCGGTGTCCACATTGAAACTCGGCCACGCCCGGGGGGTAGTCATGCTGGCCCCCGCCCAAGCCGGCATCCCGGTTGCCGAATATTCTGCCAATCTCGTCAAGCAGTCGGTGGTGGGCAATGGGCACGCGCAAAAAGAACAGGTGGCGATGATGATCCGCGTGCTGTTTCCGGGCTGCGAACTCGCCAGCGGCGATGCGGCCGATGCGCTCGCAGTTGCGGTTTGCCACGCCCATCATGCGTCGACTCTGCGCGTCTGGGCCAAAGCGGCGGGAGGCGAATAATGATCGCAAAGTTGACGGGCATTCTGGATTCGGCGACTGCCGACGGCGTTATTCTCGATGTCGCGGGTGTCGGCTATCTCGTCTCTTGTTCGTCCGCGACCCAGAGCCGCTTGCCGGCGGTGGGCGAACCGGTGAGCCTGCTCATCGATACCCATGTCCGGGAAGACCGGATTCAACTCTTCGGCTTTGCCGATCAGGCCGAGCGGGAATGGTTCCGCCGGCTGACGACGGTGCAAGGCGTGGGGGCGAAGCTGGCGCTGGCGCTTTTGTCGACGCTGCGCCCGGACGATTTGCTGCGGGCGATCGCGGCAGGCGACAAGGAAATGCTGACCCGGGCCGATGGCGTCGGACAGAAATTGGCGACACGCATCGTCAGCGAGTTGAAGGACCGCATCGGAACCGTCGAGCTTGCCGCGGCGCAACCGCCGGCCGCGCGGCCGCCGGGTGCGGGCGATGACGCAACCGCCGCGGTGTCCGCCCTGGTCAATCTCGGCTATCGCCGGACCGAAGCCTTCGGCGCGGTCGCCCAGGCGGCGCAACGTCTCGGCGGCAATGCGCCGGTCGCCGATCTGATCCGCGCTGGATTGCAGGAGCTCGGGCGATGACGGCGGCCGAGAGCAGGACCGTGGCGGCTCCGAATTTCGATGCCGAGCGCGACGCGCCGGAAAACGCGCTTCGCCCGCAAACCCTCGACGAGTTCATCGGCCAGGCCCAGCTGCGCGCGAATCTTCGCGTCTTCATTTCGGCGGCCAAGGTGCGGGGCGAAGCCCTCGATCACGTGCTGTTCAGCGGCCCGCCGGGCTTGGGCAAAACCACGCTGGCGCAGATCGTCGCCCGTGAATTGGGCGTGGGTTTCCGCACTTGTTTGGGCCCCATGCTGTCGCGGGCCGGCGATCTCGCCGCCATTCTGACCAATCTCCAGCCGCGCGACGTGCTTTTCATCGATGAAATTCATCGGCTCAACCCGGTGGTCGAGGAAATTCTTTACCCCGCGATGGAGGATTACCAACTCGATCTCATCATCGGCGAGGGTCCGGCCGCGCGTTCCGTGCGGATCGATCTTCCGCCCTTCACTCTGGTCGGCGCCACGACTCGTTCAGGATTGATCGCGACACCGTTGCGCGAGCGCTTCGGCATTCCGGTGCGGCTCTCGTTCTACGAGCCAGCCGAACTCGAAGAGATCGTCAATCGCGGCGCGCGGATTCTCGGCTTCGACCTCGCCCCCGACGGGGCCGCCGAGATCGCCCGGCGCTCCCGCGGCACGCCGCGGGTGGCAGGGCGTCTGCTCCGCCGGGTCCGCGATTTCGCCGCCGTTTCCGGCGCCAAGCGCGTCGACGCGAAAGCGGCCGATGCGGCTTTGAATAGGCTCGAGGTGGACGTCCGCGGCTTGGATTCGATGGATCGGCGGTATTTGAATTGCATCGTCGAAACCTATTCCGGCGGTCCGGTGGGCGTTGACGCCGTGGCCGCCGCTCTTTCCGAGCAGCGCGACGTGATCGAAGACGTGATCGAGCCCTATCTCATTCAGCAGGGCTTGGTGCTTCGCACGCCCCGCGGCCGCATGGTTGCCGAATCCGGGTACCGGCATCTCGGCTTGACGCCGCGTCCGCAATCCCAAGCGCCGCAGCTCGATTTCTTGAACGAAGAGCAGGCCACCGGCGATGGCTGAAGACAATTCGCCCTGTCCGGGGAGCTTTCAGGACGGCATCCATGTTTATCCCCTGCGGGTCTATTACGAGGATACGGATGCCGCCGGTATTGTTTATTACGCCAACTATCTTAAATTCGCCGAGCGGGCGCGCACTGAAATGATGCATCTGCTTGACGTCGGCTACCGGGACTTGGTAGCGCAGCACACCATTGCCTTTGCCGTCCGGCGCGTCGAAGTGGATTTTCTGGCCCCCGCCAAATTGGATGACGTCTTGGAAGTGCGGACTTCGGTCACCGAAGCTGCGGGTGCGTCGGTGACCGCGGACCAAGTCATTCACCGCAGCGGCGACGAAATTACGCGGCTTCGGGTGCGGCTGGCTTGTCTCGGTCCGGACGGAAGGTTGCTGCGGTTGCCGCCGATGCTGCGGACGGCTTTGGAAAACGTGATTCGGGAATAAACGAAAAATAAACCGGAAGTGAGGTAGCGAGCGAAAAATGGAAACAACGGTTATGGATCCCAACGCCGTCGCAAGTGCGGCGGAGGCCTACAATTTGTCGATGTGGGGTCTCTTCATGCGGGCCGATTTGATCGTGAAAACGGTCATTCTGCTGCTCATGCTGGCGTCGTTTTGGAGTTGGGCGATCATCTTCGACAAAGTGATCCGGATGCGCCGTCTGGAAAAACAAACCACCGAGTTCGAAGATAACTTCTGGTCCGGCGGATCGCTCGACGATCTTTATGACCGGGTCGGTACCAGGCCTCAGCATCCGATGTCGGCGGTGTTCGCGGCGGCGATGCGCGAGTGGCGGCGCTCGGTTTCCAAGGGGCGGGTTATCGCGGGGGGCGGCGTTCAAGAAAGCCTGCAACAGCGCATCGAGCGGGTGATGCAGGTGGCCGTCGGGCGCGAGATGGAGCGGCTCGAACGCTATATGATCTTTCTGGCATCGGTCGGATCGACGGCGCCCTTCGTCGGGTTGTTCGGCACCGTGTGGGGCATCATGAACAGCTTTCAATCCATCGGCGCCACGCACAATACGAGCCTCTCGGTGGTGGCCCCCGGCATTGCCGAAGCCTTGTTCGCGACGGCCCTCGGATTGGTCGCCGCCATCCCCGCGGTGATCGCCTACAACAAGCTCAGCAGCGATCTCTCGCGCTACGCGAACAAACTCGAATCTTTTTCCGGCGAATTCAGCGCGATCCTGTCGCGCCAGCTCGAAGAGGGCCGCTGATGGCCGTCAGCGTCGCATCACAAGCCACCCGCGGTCGCGGTCGCTACCGTCCGATGTCGGAGATCAACGTCACGCCGATGGTGGACGTGATGCTCGTGCTGTTGGTGATTTTCATGATCACGGCGCCGTTGCTCACCGTCGGCGTGCCGGTGGATCTGCCGAAGACCCAGGCGGCACAAATCAATGAGGCGATCGAGCCCCTGGTCGTCACCATCAATGCCGAAGGAAAAATTTTCCTTCAGGAAACCGAGACCGATATGGACGCGCTGGTGCCGCGCTTGACGGCGATCACCCAGTCGAAGCCCGATACGCGAATTTTCGTGCGCGGCGACAAATCGGTTCCCTACGGCAGAATCATGGAAGTGATGGGAACCATCAGTTCCGCCGGGTTTTCCAAGGTGGCGCTGATCGCCGAGATGCCGCATGGCGCGCCGGCCCCCATCGCGCGCCCGCTGCCCCAAGCGAAACCCGCGGCCCATTAAAAAGGAGCCACCGCCCCGACATGCCCGACATGTATCGCGGCGCCATCTGTTCCGGCCTGTTTCACCTGGCCATCCTGCTGCTAGCCATCTTCGGCTTGCCGCATTTTGCCCGCGATCTTCCTATGGAGAGTCTTCCGGTTCCGATCGACGTGGTGACCATCGCCGAGACCACGAACGCGCCGCCGCCTCCGGCGCCCAAGGTGGAAAAGCCGGAGCCGCCGAAGCCGGAACCGCCCAAGCCCGAGGAGCAAAAAGCGCCGCCGCCGCCGCCGCAAGCCCAGACGCCACCGCCGGAACCGCCCAAGCCGGAACAAAAACCCGAAGCGGTGGCCGAAGCGCCGCCGCCGCCGCCGAAACCCAAGGTAAAGCCGGAACCGCCGGTCAAGGATATCAAGCCGGAACGCAAGCCGCCGCCGCCCGACGACATGGAATCGGTCTTGAAATCGGTCGAAAAGCTGAAACCGCAACAGCACGAGCAGACGCCGGTCGAAGCGGCGGAGGCGCTGACGAATCAAAAACCCGCGCCGCGCGAATATAATCCGGCATCGCCGGTCACGATCAGCCAGATCGATGCGATCCGCCGGCATTTCGAAAAATGCTGGAATATTCCGGCGGGGGCGCGGGATGCCGAGGATCTTGCGGTGGACATTCGCGTCAGCCTGTCGCCCGACGCCTCGGTGCAGCGCGCCGAGATCGTGAATACCGGGCGCATCGCGACCGATCCGTTCTATCGTGCAGCCGCGGAAAGCGCGTTGAGGGCGGTTCTCAATCCGCTGTGCAGCTCGCTGCAGGACGTCGGGCTCCGGTCGGATCAGTACGACGAATGGAAAGACATGGTTATCACCTTCAACCCGAAGCAAATGACCGGAGCGTGAATCGTGACGATGGATTTATCGATCGATAGAAATTGGCGGCGCGCGATTGCGGTATCGGCCCTCTTGATCGCCGCGATCTTGTTCGGGGCGCCGCCGGCGCGCGCCGAGTTGCACATCGACGTCACGCGCGGCCATGTCGAACCGCTGCCGATCGCGGTCACCGCCTTCGACGGCAATATCGACAAGGAGAAGCAGATCGGCCAGCAAATCTCCGAGGTTGTTTCGGGCGATTTGGAGCGGTCGGGACTGTTCAAGCCGATCGATCCCGCCGCGTTCATTCAAACCCCGTCCTCGCTTCAGGTTCAGCCGCGCTTCGCCGATTGGCGCGTCATCAACGCGCAGGCGCTGTTGACCGGCAAAGCGGAATTTCAAGAAGACGGCCGGCTCAAGGTTGAATTCCGGCTGTGGGATGTTTTCGCCGAGCAGCAGATGATCGGTTTCGCTTTCTTTACCGTACCGCAGAATTGGCGCCGCCTCGCCCACAAGATATCCGACGCCGTGTACAAGCGAGTCACCGGCGAGGACGGTTACTTCGACACGCGGATCGTCTACGTGTCCGAGACCGGCTCCCAGAAACGGCGCATCAAGCGTCTCGCGATCATGGATCAGGACGGTGCCGATCACACCTTTTTGACCGATGGCCGGGAGCTCGTCCTCACCCCGCGTTTTTCGCCGACCGCCCAGGAAATCACCTATCTTTCCTATGTGAACAACAAGCCGCGGGTCTACATCTTCAATATCGACACCGGGCAGCAGGAAGTTCTCGGAGATTTTCCGGGCATGACCTTCGCGCCCCGGTTCTCTCCCGATGGCAACAGCGTGCTGATGAGCATGTCCACCGAGGGCAATTCGAATATCTACACGATGGATTTGCGCACGCGGTCCGTCGTGCGCTTGACCGATACGGCGGCGATTGACACCTCCCCCAGCGCCTCGCCCGACGGCAAGCAGATCGCTTTCAATTCGGACCGCGGCGGATCGCCGCAGCTCTATGTGATGGATGCGAACGGCGCCAATCAGCACCGCATCAGTTTCGGCAGCGGCAAGTACACGACGCCGGTGTGGTCGCCGCGCGGCGATCTGATCGCTTTCACCAAACAAGCGGGCGGCGAATTCTATATCGGGGTGATGCATCCGGACGGCTCCGGGGAGCGCAGTTTGGCCCAGGGTTTCCTGGTGGAAGGCCCGACTTGGGCGCCAAATGGGCGCGTTCTCGCCTATTTCCGGCAACAGCCGACCGACGAGACCGGCCATGGCGGCAATGTCCGCCTCTATTCCATCGACATCACGGGGTATAACGAGCGCGAGATTATCACCCCGCTCGATGGGTCCGATCCGGCGTGGTCGCCGTTACTGCCGTAAGGAGAAAGCCTTGCCACACGGTAATCTTGCATGATATTCACCGGACTAAGGTTGTTTTTCGGGGGTTTCATGGATAAACTCGCGGCGTCATTATGCCGGGACTTTATCCTTCATCACTCGGCGCATGCCGTATTAAGGGGATGATATACATGAGCTTTAGGTTCATTAGCGTGCTCGCGGCTGCATTACTTCTTGCTGCCTGCCAAACGGCTCCAGAGACGACGAAGAAGGCGGCCGGAACGGGCGGCGCCGCAACCACGACCGCGCCGGCGCCGACCACCGAACAAGGCGGCATGCCGGGTGTTACGCCCGGCACGGAGCAAGACCTTGTTGCCAATGTCGGCGATCGCATCTTCTTCGATTTCGATAAATCGGATATTCGCGTCGACGCCCGTACCCGCCTCGATGGGTGGTCCGACTGGCTGAAGAAATATCCGCAGGCAACGGCCGTCATCGAAGGCCATTGTGACGAACGGGGTACGCGTGAATACAACTTGGCGCTCGGCGAACGCCGCGCCAATGCGGCGAAAAGCTATCTGGTCGCCAAGGGCATCGACGCCAAGCGCCTCCAGACGATTTCCTACGGCAAGGAACGGCCGGCGGTCGTTGGTTCGAACGAAGCCGCCTGGTCCCAGAACCGTCGTGCGGTGCTGGTCGTTCAATAGGGCGGTTTCGGCCTGAGATAGGCGCTTTTCCGGCTTCGGGCGTTATGCGCCAGGGGTGGGGAAAGCGCCTTATTTTTTCCTAATTTTGAGGGCATAGTCGCCGGTTTCCGCGGAATGTCTCAACTCTTGCGTGAGGCGCTCCATCCGCGAGAAAGCGCAATCCTGGGGTTTGAGATACCCAACCATGGCGATGAGCCGAAGCAGCAGAATCGACGCGTTATGGCAGAGCGGTATCGTCGCGCTCGGTCTGCTTGCCGCCCTTAGTTTCGCTACCGTTCAGGCGCAAGCCCAGCAAGACCAAGGCGGCGATGACTATCGGCCAATCCTCGACCGCCTCGACCGGTTGGAGCGCGATCTCAATCTTCTGCAACGGCAGGTTTATCGGGGCAAGTTGGAAGATGGCGATACGCCGGCTCCTTCGCCTGGGGCGCCGCCCGGTGGACCGTCGGGCATCTCCGGGAATGCCGCCGCCGACATGGAAGTGCGCATGAGCACCCTTGAATCGCAAATGCGCAGCGTGACCGGCGGCGTGGAGGAAGAGAGGCATTCGATCGACGAATTGCGAACCCGCCTCGACAAGCTCGTTGCCGACGTGGATATGCGCCTGACGGCAATCGAGCAGAAGGCCAAGGGGGCTGAGTCGAATCCGGCGGTCGCGGCGGCAACCGAACCAACGTCTGCGGCGGCGACCAAGCCGCCCGGATTTAATGCGGCTGGCGTGGCCGGGGCGGCCAAGCCCGGCGAGAAGACCGAGACGGCGCAGGTCGCTCCCGGCGCGGCGACAGCCGGGGCCGAGCAGCCGGCAACCGCTTCCACCGAGGAGTCGCTGCCCCAAGGCAGCCCGATGGAACAATATCAATTTGCGCGCGCCCAGCTCGCCAAGGCCGATTACCCCGGCGCGGAGAAAAGCTTGAGAGCCTTTCTCAAGGCCTATCCCAACAACGAACTGACGGAAAACGCCGAATACTGGCTGGCCGAGACCTATTACGTCCGGTCCGACTACACCAATGCCGCGGTCACCTATGCCGACGGCTATAAGCGATTTTCAAACGGCTCGAAAGCTCCGGACAATTTGTTGAAACTCGGTTTGTCGCTCGGCAATCTCGGTCAGAACGACCCGGCTTGCAAAGCCTTCGCCGAGATCGACAAGAAATTCCCCACTGCCCGGGCCGATATCCGGGACCGCGCCGCTGCCGAACGCAAGCAGCGCAACTGCAGGTGATCCCGCCTGCCTAGGACCCGAACTGGCTCAGCCTGCTCTCCCGCGGACCCGGTTCGCACCCCAATTCGCTCCCGGGAATTCGCGGCGCTGATGGCGCCTTTCGCGCCCTTCGAACCAAGACCTAGCCTTGCCGTTGCCGTCTCAGGCGGACCGGATAGCTTGGCGCTGGCATTTCTTGCGGCGGCGTGGGCCGCCAAGAGACGTGGCCGGATCGTGGCACTAACCGTCGATCACGGCCTGCGCAAGGATTCGGCGGGAGAGGCGAGGGCCGTTGGCCGCTGGCTGCGCGATGCCGGGGTCGCTCATCACATTCTGACCTGGACAGGGCCGAAGCCCCGCACGGGGATTCAAGCCGCTGCTCGGACGGCGCGCTATCGGCTGCTGAGCGAATGGTGCCGCCGTAAGGGCATCTTGCACTTGCTGGTGGCCCATACTCGCGACGATCAAGCAGAGACCTTTCTTTTGCGCCTGGATCGGGGAAGCGGGGTCGGCGGGCTGGCGGCGATGTCCGGGATTTCGGAGGAGCCCGATCTCCGGATCCTGCGGCCCTTGCTGATCCTGCCCAAGGCGCGGCTCATCGCAACGTTACAGGCCGGCAAGCAAGGATGGATCGAGGATCCGAGCAATAAGAATCTCGGCTTCGCCCGGGTCGAGGTGAGGCAGTTCTTGTCGGAATTCGGCGGAATCGCCGTTCTGGCGTCCCGGATCGCCCGCAGCGCGGGCGAACTCGGATTGGCGCGGCGAGCGCGCGAGAGAATTGTCGCCAAGTTTCTTGCGCGGGCGGCAGCCGTCGACCCGTCCGGCTTTGTCGAACTCGACGGGGCGATGGTCAACGCGGCGCCCGCCGACATTGCCGCGGATTCGGTGCAGCGCTGCCTGCTTTGTGTGTCGGGCGCCGGCTACCCACCGCGAGGGGAGAAGCTTGAGAGTTTATGCGCGGATCTTCGCGCCTCCCCCGCTGCCGAAACATTTGCCCGTACGCTTGCCGGCTGCCGGATCGTCCGTCAGCCCTCCGTGGAGGATGGTGGGTCGATTCTCATTTGCCGGGAAGAGGCCAGGGCGGCGACCGCTGCCATAGCGCCGCCCGGGAATTCCTTCCTTTGGGATGGGCGATTTAAGATCGTGCGCTCCGATCGGGGCGGAGCAACGTGGTTGGGACCACTTGGTTACGAGGGTTGGCGGGAAATCGTTCAAGCGGCGCCCACGCTCCGCGAAAGCGCCATTCCGCTGCCGGCGCGTTTTTCGCTTCCCGCTCTCTGGGACTCCAAGGGGGTCGTTGCGGTGCCCCATCTGGGCTATCGTCGTGCTAAATTGCGCCGCGGTGACGGACTTTGCCGGGTCGTATGGCAACCCGCAAATTCCCTGACCCGCGCAGGATTTTCAGTTGCTTAAATGGTGGCGCACACTATTTCATAGGGGCGTAAGGGAACCTGTCCCCGAAGCGGCTGCCGCAACGGCAGGGGCTAATCCCTGTAAGGGCTTGGGATTGTGAGCAATTTCAGCAAAAATCTGGCGCTGTGGGTGATCATCGGCTTGCTGCTGGTGGCGCTCTTTCAGTTGTTCAACGGATCGGCGAACCGGCAGCAGTCGAATATTGGCTATTCGGACTTCTTGACCCAGGTGGAAAATTCGCAAGTCGCCGACGTCAACATCGCCGGGAATCAGGTCACCGGTCACTTCACCGACGGCCGGACTTTTTCCACCACCGCGCCGGAAGATCCCAAATTGGTTGATCGCCTCAAGGACAAGGGCGTGAAATTCAGCGCCACCCAGGCCGACGAGGGCGTGCCGTCGCTCTTCGGCGTTTTGGTGTCTTGGTTCCCGATGCTGTTGCTTATCGGCGTGTGGATTTTCTTCATGCGCCAGATGCAGGCCGGCGGGGGCAAGGCGATGGGCTTCGGCAAATCGCGGGCGAGGCTGCTGACCGAAAAGCTCGGCCGCGTCACTTTCGAGGACGTGGCGGGCGTCGAAGAGGCCAAGCAGGAGGTCGAAGAAATCGTCGAGTTCCTCCGCGACCCGCAGAAATTCCAGCGCCTCGGCGGAAAGATCCCGAAGGGCGTGTTGTTGGTTGGTCCCCCGGGGACCGGCAAGACCTTGCTCGCCCGGGCGATCGCCGGCGAAGCGAATGTGCCGTTCTTCACCATTTCCGGCTCCGATTTCGTCGAAATGTTCGTCGGCGTCGGCGCGAGCCGGGTGCGCGACATGTTCGAGCAGGGAAAGAAGAACGCACCCTGCATTATCTTCATCGATGAAATCGACGCGGTGGGCCGCCATCGCGGCGCAGGGCTAGGCGGCGGCAATGACGAGCGGGAACAAACGCTCAATCAATTGCTCGTCGAGATGGACGGCTTCGAGGCCAATGAAGGGGTGATCCTCATCGCCGCGACCAATAGGCCGGACGTGCTGGATCCAGCGCTTCTGCGCCCCGGACGCTTCGACCGCCAGGTCGTGGTGCCGAATCCGGATATCGTCGGCCGCGAAAAGATTTTGAAGGTCCATATGCGCAGCGTGCCGCTGGCCCCGGATGTGGACGCCAAGGTGATTGCTCGCGGCACCCCCGGGTTTTCGGGCGCCGATCTTGCCAATCTGGTGAACGAGGCGGCGTTGTTGGCCGCGCGGCGCAATAAGCGCTACGTCACCATGGCCGAGCTCGAAGACGCCAAGGACAAGGTGATGATGGGCGCCGAGCGGCGTTCCATGGTGATGACCGACGAAGAAAAGAAGCTGACCGCCTATCACGAAGGCGGGCATGCGCTGGTCATGCTGTTCATCGAAGGCCACGAGCCGTTGCACAAGGTGACAATCATCCCGCGCGGCCGGGCGCTGGGCATGACCATGTTCCTTCCCGAGCGCGATCGCTTCAGCCAATCGAAAAAAGAGCTGGAAGCGCTGATGACGAGCTTATTCGGTGGCCGCTTGGCGGAAGAGCTGGTGTTCGGCGAAGCCAATATCACGACCGGCGCCCAAGACGATATTCGCCGGGCGACCGAGATTGCCCGCCGCATGGTTACCGAATTCGGCTTCAGCGATAAATTGGGCCCGCTGCGCTATTCCGAGAACGAGCAGGAGTTGTTCCTCGGCCATTCGGTCACTCAGCGCAAGAACATCTCGGACCACACCGCCCAAATCATCGATGAGGAAATCCGCAAATTCGTCGAGGCCTCGGAAAAGCGCGCGCGCAAGATCCTGACCGATCATTTGGACGATCTCCATAAGGTCGCCAAAGCGCTGCTCGAATACGAGACCCTTTCCGGCGACGAGGTCAGAGCCTTACTGCGCGGCGAGCCCATCGTCCGCCCGAACCCGGACGATGAGCCCCCGGTCAAGCGCAAAGGCCGGCGGTCTTCCGTGCCGACCAGCGGCGGCGCCAAGGACAAGCAGGAAAAGCCTGGCGGCCTCGAGCCCGAGCCGCAGCCGGGAACCTGACCGAGCCCTCCTACACCCGTATGATCGAATTCGCTGCGACCCCGGCTGAGGTTGCGGCCTATCTCGACAATCCGCGGGCGGCCAGCGAAGGCCTCTATCTACGTCCCGCGGGCCTGCTCTCAGGCATGGAAGGCAGAGTAGCGATTGCAGCGGGGCGCGGAAAAGCTCTCGCTGGCGGCGATCTTGCTTTCACCCTGTGCGAGATCATCTTGCGCAACAGCCACTCGATTCTGGTTTCGGTCGAAGATCTTCTCGATTGGTGCGACGGGGCCGGGGGCATCGTTGCCGCCGACGCGGGGGAAAGATTTTCACGGCTTACCCGCCCGCGGCCCGATTTTGCGGGTCTGTCGCTCGTCGCCGGAAGTGCCGGCCAAACCGTCCTCATGGGGATCATCAACGTTACGCCGGATAGCTTTTCGGATGGCGGCGAATTTTTTGCGGCGGAGGACGCGCTTGGCAAGGCGAATGCCCTGCGCCAGGAAGGTGCGGCCATTCTCGATATCGGCGGCGAATCGACGAGACCCGGCGCAACGCCCGTTTCCCCCGATGAGGAGCTACGCCGCGTCCTGCCCGTCATTCGCCAATTGGCCGCTCAAGGTGCCGTCGTCTCCGTCGACACCCGCAACGCGGACGTGATGAACGCGGCCATGGGCATGGGCGCGCAAATCATCAATGACGTCAGCGCGCTCGGCGGCGATCCGCGAAGTGTTTCGGTGGCGGCCAAGACCGGCGCCTTTGTCGTGCTCATGCACATGCAAGGCATCCCGGCGACGATGCAGAACAATCCTCATTATGAGGATGCCGCACTCGACGTTTTCGACGCACTCGATACGCGGATTAAGGCATGCGAGGGAGCCGGAATTCCGCGCAGCAAGATCGTCGTCGATCCCGGCATCGGCTTCGGCAAGACCAGGCAGCACAATACCGAGATCCTGAACCGCCTTGGCCTCTATCACGGCTTGGGCTGCGGTCTCATGATCGGGGTTTCGCGCAAGGGATTCGTCTCGGGATCTAGCGGCGGCGAACCGGCCGGCAAAAGACTCCCCGGATCCCTGGCGGCGGCCCTGGCCGCGGTATCCGAGGGCTGCCAAATCTTGCGGGTACACGACGTCGCCGAGACCCGGCAGGCGCTGGCGGTCTGGGACGCCGTCCATGGCCCGCTGGGCTGAATCCTCTTCCTGTGGAATACTATCGATGCCCGGGAAATTCCGGTAAAAGCGGCCGATAAAAGCGGCGAGTAACAATTTATTAGCGGCCTATCGGCGATGATTCGTGGGGGATTGCAGGGGAATGCGCTCAAAACTCTTCGGCACCGACGGCATCCGCGGCACCGCCAATGTCGAGCCCATGACGGCCGAGACGGCGCTCCGCGTTGCCAAGGCCGCGGGCCATCATTTCATTCGCGGCGACCACCGCCATCTCGCCGTCATCGGCAAGGACACCCGGCTCTCCGGCTATATGCTGGAGCCGGCGCTGACCGCCGGGTTCATTTCGATGGGCATGGACGTGGTCCTGGTCGGGCCGCTGCCGACACCGGCGGTTGCCATGCTGACGCGTTCGCTCCGCGCCGATCTCGGCGTCGTCATTTCCGCATCCCACAATCCGTATCAAGACAACGGCATCAAGCTATTCGGTCCCGATGGATTTAAGCTGTCGGATGCGGTCGAAAATGAAATCGAAAAGCGGGTCGCCACCGGCGTCACCGAAAAACTCGCCACCCCCGGCCGATTGGGCCGCGCCCGGCGCCTCGACGATTCCCAAGGGCGCTATATCGAATATGTCAAAAACAGTTTCCCGAAGGGCCTGCGTCTCGACGGCCTGAAGATCGTCATCGACTGCGCCAACGGTGCGGCTTACCGCGTGGCGCCCACCGTGTTGTGGGAGCTCGGGGCCGAAGTCATTCCGGTCGGCGTCGATCCCGATGGCTTCAACATCAATCAAGGGTGCGGCGCCACCGATACCGAGTTAATGCGGCAGCAAGTCGTGATGCACGGCGCCGATCTCGGCCTGTCGCTGGACGGCGATGCCGACCGCGTCATCCTCGCCGACGAGAACGGCGCGACTCTCGACGGCGATCAGATCATGGCGCTGGTCGCGCAAACCTGGCAGCAATCCGACCGCTTGAAGGGCGGCGCGGTGGCGGCGACCGTGATGTCCAATCTCGGGCTCGAGCGCTATCTCGAATCGATTGGCATCGGTCTGGCGCGCACCCAGGTCGGCGACCGCTATGTGGTGGAACATATGCGCCGCCACGGCCTCAACATCGGCGGCGAGCAATCGGGACACATCATTCTCGCCGATCATTCGACGACCGGCGACGGCTTGATCGCGGCCCTTCAGGTGCTGAGCGCCATCGTGCGGTCCAACCGCCGGGCCAGCGAAGTCTGCCGGATTTTCACGCCCTTGCCGCAAATGCTCCGCAGCGTCCGGGTCAATGGCGGCCAGCCGCTCGAATCGGATGCGGTGCGGACGGCGATCCGGAATTGCGAAGCACGCTTGGGCACCCGGGGCCGGCTTTTGATCCGCAAATCGGGCACCGAACCGGTCATTCGCGTCATGGCGGAAGGCGACGACGAAGACATGGTCGGCACGGTCATCGATGAGGTCTTGCGCGCGATCGAGCGCGCGATCGAGCGCGCGGCCAGCTGAGGAAATCTCGATGAAAGGTCGCGTTCTTATCGTCGCCGGCAGCGACTCGAGCGGCGGCGCCGGAATCCAAGCCGATATCAAGACCGTGACGGCGCTGGGCGGCTATGCCGCGACCGCGATCACCGCGGTCACCGCGCAGGACACCCATGACATTCACGCCATCCATTGCATTCCCGTCGACATCGTGACGAAGCAGATGGAGGTGGTGCTTTCGGATATTGGCGCGGATTGCATCAAAACCGGCATGCTCTACTCCGCCGCCATCATCGAAGCGGTGGGCCAGATTATCGCCCCCTTGGTGTCGCGGATTCCCATCGTCGTCGATCCGTTGATGATCGCCAAGGGCGGCCGGCAGCTTCTCAAGCACTCGGCCCTCGAAACCCTCAAGCGCGTCTTGCTTCTCGACGCCACGGTGGCAACGCCCAATGTGCCCGAAGCCGAGGCCCTGACCGGCATGACGATTCGCGACCTCGACGACATGAAACACGCGGCGGAGATGATCCACACCCTGGGACCGAAGGCGGTTCTGCTCAAGGGCGGGGATCTGCGGAGCGAGCGCAGCAATGTCGTCCACGACATCTTGCACGATGAAAACGGGTTCGAAGTCTTCGAAAGCCCGCGTCTCGACACCCGTCATACCCATGGAACGGGCTGCACGCTGGCTTCGGCGATCGCGGTCAGCCTGGCCCAAGGCATGAGCATCCGCGATTCGGTGGTGCGGGCGAGAAATTACGTCCTTGAGGCTATTCGCTCGGCGCCGCAATTCGGCAGCGGCTTCGGGCCGATCAATCACGGCCACACCCTAAAGACTTCCGCGAAAAAATAAGCGCGGCGCTATTCCGCTCCGCCGTTACTTGGCCCCATCCTATTTCGCGACGTAGATCTCGCTGCCGGTTTCGCGGAATTTCGCCGACATCTCGGCCAGCCCCTTGGCGGCGTAGTCGCGTACCTCTTGTGTGATCTTCATCGAGCAGAATTTCGGCCCGCACATCGAGCAGAAATGCGCGACCTTCGCGCCTTCCGCGGGCAAGGTTTCGTCGTGGAACGCCAGCGCGGTCTCAGGATCGAGCGACAGATTGAACTGATCGCGCCAGCGGAAATCGAATCGCGCCTTGGAGAGCGCGTCGTCGCGGAATCTTGCCCCCGGATGGCCCTTGGCGAGATCGGCGGCATGGGCGGCGATCTTATAGGCGATGACGCCGTCCTTGACGTCGTCCCGGTCGGGAAGGCCCAAATGCTCCTTCGGCGTCACATAGCAAAGCATCGCGGTTCCGAACCAGCCGATCATCGCCGCCCCGATGGCGCTGGTGATGTGGTCGTAGCCGGGTGCGATATCGGTCACCAGCGGCCCCAGGGTATAGAACGGCGCTTCGTGGCAGATCTCGATCTGGCGCTCGACGTTCTCCTTGATCTTGTGCATGGGGACATGGCCCGGGCCTTCGATCATCACCTGAACGCCGTGATCCCAGGCGATCTTGGTCAATTCGCCGAGGGTTTCGAGCTCGGCGAATTGCGCCTCGTCATTGGCATCGGCGATCGATCCGGGGCGCAAGCCGTCGCCGAGCGAAAACGCCACGTCATAAGCCCGCATGATTTCGCAAATCTCGGCAAAGCGCGTGTACAGGAAATTCTCTTGGTGATGGGCGAGGCACCATTTGGCCAGGATCGATCCGCCCCGGGAAACGATGCCGGTCACGCGATTGGCGGTCAGCGGGATGTAAGCAAGACGGACTCCGGCATGGATGGTGAAATAATCCACGCCCTGCTCGGCCTGTTCGATCAGGGTGTCGCGGAAAATTTCCCAGGTCAGGTCTTCGGCGACGCCATCGGCTTTTTCCAGCGCCTGGTAGATCGGCACGGTGCCGATCGGAACGGGGGAATTGCGGAGAATCCATTCCCGCGTGGTGTGGATGTTCTTGCCGGTCGAGAGGTCCATGACCGTGTCGGCGCCCCAGCGGATCGCCCAGACCAGCTTGTCCACCTCTTCGGCGATCGACGAGGCGACCGCGGAATTGCCGATATTGGCGTTGATCTTGGTCAGGAAATTGCGGCCGATGATCATCGGCTCGGATTCCGGATGGTTGATGTTGGCGGGCAGAATGGCGCGCCCCCGGGCGATTTCGTCGCGCACGAATTCCGGCGTCACGAAATCGGGAAGCGAGGCGCCGAAGGAATTGCCGTCGCGCGACTTGCCCGATGTTTGCCCGTTGGATTTGCGCCCCTCGTTCTCGCGAATCGCTACATAGTCCATTTCGGGCGTGACGATCCCGGCCCGGGCATAGGCGAGCTGGGTCACGGCGCGGCCACCCTTGGCGCGGCGAATCTTATGCCCGGCACCCGGAAAAGCCGGCAGCGGTCCGTCGGCCGCCGGAATAGGCGTGCCAACATAATCTTCCGTATCCCCGCGCTGCTCGATCCAGCGCGCGCGAAGAGGCGCCAGACCTTTCTCGATGTCGGTGGCAATCGCGGGATCGGTATAGGGCCCCGAGGTGTCGTAAACCGTGAGCGCTTGTTCGCCCGAAGAAAGTGCGATCTCCCGCATCGCGACCTGAATCCCGTTTTCTCCAGACACCTTTTGACTTGGGACATAGACCTTGCGCGAGCCGGGCAGGGCTCCGGCGATCGGGGTTGTCCCAATTTGGGGGGCGGCTTGGGGTGCTGCTTGGGACGATGTGCCTTCGGGCATGACGGACCTCCCTCGTATTCGGGGGCCGGCGGAAGGTGGAAGGCGGGAACTGAAGTGCGCTGCCCGGTTCCGTTCCCTTCGCCGGCATTGCCCGGATCAGGTTCTAAGGGTCGCCGGGCCGCCGGCAGGGAATCTCGCTCGCGGCACCTGGCATCTCAGCCTCGATTCGAGGCACCCCCAGGAACAACCGGCATGGTGGAACGGGAGGAAGGGTGGGTCAAGCGGGATCGAGGTCTGGCGGTGGGGCGGTTTGAGATTTGGCGTAATCTATGTCGATCGTCGCATCCCAGTAAAATACGTGTCCCAAAACAATTCAGCCCTTGTAAGAATCGATTCCCGAGCAGCAATAAATTGAGGCTCGCCGCCTCCTAATCCTTCAAACAAAGTTATCACGAGCCGTTCTGCTTCATTTTGAAGAGAAAAAACGTCGGCGAGTTCCACGGATGGCGTTGGTATGTCGGGTCTGAGAAGATGCGCGATTGAATCGTTTCGTGATCGTTTAACGCGCTGAAGTAACTCGTTTTCACATACGCATTTGTAGCCCTTCTGTAACTCTGCGAGTTTTGCCGCGTTTCGGGTCACTGTTTGACCCTCGCGGCGCGATAGCAGGAGGGCCCAGAGCCGCTCGTCTCTTAGCTCCTTTACGATATGCCCAATACTCGCTCGATTACCTCGCCAATCTGCAGGATCGAGGATTGCCATCAGTACACTAATTTCTGCTCGCAAGATTGCGGCCCGCGCCATATCCAACGCTTTCGCGTGTGGGTCTTCCCTGCAATCAGCGGACGTCCGACTAGGTTGCCTAACAACATCCAAAAAGCGTGGGCATTTACGACGGCGGCGTCGAGAAGCTTAGCGCTCTCAAGAATCTCACTTGCTCGATCGACTAGACTCTGGTCGGTCATGTTTCGTTGTTAGGTTGCGTTTCAATTGCGTTAAGACGTTGAGTTGGCTAGGTCCACCTTTGGTCAAATCCGTCATCTCTCTGACACCTACAGCTATCATAAACGCGGTGATAATCTGACTATCACTCAGATATCTTCGCTGCATGACCACTCCACCAAAACCCGCCGTCCGGCCGGCTAATCCGCATTTCGCCTCCGGGCCTTGTTCGAAGCGCAGGCTCATCCGCCTTGCGAGGCCCGAAGTCTTTGACGGCGCGCATCACGGCATCTTGGATTTCAGCTTGATCGTCTCGCCATCCACGACGAACGTGCCGTAGCCGTGATGGTGGATGGTTTTGGGATTCTTCTGCGCCGGATCGATCCAGGCCTTAAGCACCTCAAGGATGAAGAGATTGTATTTGTTGACGAAGCGCGGGTCCGTCACCTTGCATTCGAGATTGGCGAAACACTCTGCCACCAGAGGCGGCGCCACGCGCTCGGCCGGCGCCGGGGTCAGACCGAACGCGTCGAACTTATCGATGTCGCGACCCGATGAGTTGCCGACGTTGACCACAATCGGCGCCAGCTTCCGCGCCGGAATCGCGATCACACACTCCCCGGTCGCCTGCAACGCGGCAAAGCTGTGATTGGCGCCGCTGACCACGCAGGCGACCAGCGGCGGCTCGAAGTCGACCATCATATGCCAGGACATCGTCATGACATTGGCGCGGCCCTTACGGGCGGTGGTCAGCAGAACCACCGGGCCCGGTTCGAGCAGCTGGTAGACCTTGGACAAGGGCAGATCTTTCATTGCGACCGGCCTGCGTGATTTCGGGAGACGCGCCATGGCAACCCGCTCATCGTTGGAAATACGATACAATTGAGAAGTCTTGTAAATTTTACTCTGAAACCGTGCCGGTTGCCGCACAATCGCGCCGAAACTGATCCACGGCCCACGATCCGGATTCTCACGCCTACCGCGCTCGAATGGGCATTGATATTCTGACCGCCCGCATCGAAGTTATTCCCCCCATGACGCACCCTCCGAAACCCGCCGTCCGGCCGGCAAATCCGCATTTCGCTTCCGGGCCTTGTGCCAAGCCGCCGGGCTGGGAGGCATCCAAGCTTTCCGCGGCGCTGACCGGGCGCTATCACCGCTCGGAAGCGGGACGGGCGCGGCTGCAGGAGCTGCTGACGAAAGCCCGCGCGCTGCTCGGGATTCCGGAAAGCCACCGGATCGCGATTCTGCCCGGCTCCGACACCGGCGCCATCGAAGCCGCGATGTGGAATCTGCTGGGGCCGCGCGGGCTGGACGTTCTCGCTTTCGACTATTTCGGCCAGGAATGGGCGCGGGACGCCATCGACGAGCTCCGGCTTCCCGATGTGCGGGTGCTCAAATCCTGCTATGGCGAAATGCCCGATCTGTCGCGCTGGGATCCGGCGCGGGATCTGGTTTTTCCCTGGACCGGCACGACCGCCGGTGTTTGCGTTCCCGGCGGCGATTGGATTCCGGACACCCGGCAGGGCCTGACGATCTGCGATGCGACGGCGGCGGTGTTCGCGGCGGATATTCCCTGGGACCTTCTCGATGCCGCGACATTTTCCTGGCAGAAGGCGATGGGCGGCGAAGCTCAGCACGGGATGCTGGTCTTGGGTCCGCGTGCCATCGAACGATTACTGGGTTACACGCCGGCCTGGCCGGTGCCGAAGCTGTTCCGGCTGAAAAAACACAACCAGCTCGATCCGATGTTGTGGGAAGGCGGCGTCATCAACACGCCGTCGATGCTTTGCGTCGAGGACGCACTGTTCTCGCTCGCCTGGATCGAATCGATCGGCGGTTTGCGCGGGATGATCGAAAGGGCCAAGGCCAATCGCGCGGTCCTGGACCAATGGATCAGCCAATGCGATTGGGTCGCCCAGCTGCCGCAACGTCCGGAAATCCGGCCCACAACACCTGTCTCCATGTGTCTTGAAGGCTCAAGGCTGAAGGGGTTGGGCGAAGACCAAAAGCGCGCCCGGGCCAAAGCGATTTCGAGCCTCTTGGAGACCGAAGGTGTTGCCTTCGACATCAATGCCTACCGGACGGCCCCGCCGGGGCTTCGGGTTTGGACCGGCGGAACCGTGGAATTGGCGGATATCTCAGCCCTTCCGGCCTGGCTGGATTGGGCGTTTGAGACCACTGAACCAGGACTTTAAGTGCCATCGTATCGGTTGCCGTTTGCGGCTAAAATCGCTACCAACGGGGGCAACAAGGCGCTGTCCTTCCCGGGCAGCGCCGTAACCTTTTTAGCCATAACCAATTACATGGACATGAGATGAACGAGGTCTCGAACAAGGCGCTTTTGCCGGCCGGCCTGCGCGACGTGCTGCCGCCCGATGCGGCGTTCGCGTCCCTGGCGCTGACCAAGCTCTTGGCCTGTTTCGAGAGCCACGGCTACGAGCAGGTCGATCCGCCCTTGGTCGAATTCGAGGACAGCCTGCTTTCAGGCGCGGGTGCTGCGACCTCAAGCCAGACCTTCCGCCTGATGGATCCGGTGTCCCAGCACATGATGGGGGTGCGCGCCGACATGACGGTGCAGGTGGCCCGCATCGCCGTGACGAGGCTGGCCAATGCGCCGCGTCCGCTCCGGCTTTGCTATGCCGGCCAGGTTTTGCGGGTGAAGGGAACCCAGCTTCGCCCCGAGCGCCAATTCACCGAAGCCGGGATCGAGCTGATGGGTTCCGATTCGGCGGCGGCCGATGTGGAAATCGTGACCCTTGCGGTGTCTGCCCTCGAATCGGTTGGCGTGAACGGTCTTTCCGCCGATCTCACCATGCCGACGCTCGTTCCCGCGGTCTGCGCTGCCTCCGGGCTGTCCAGCGATGCCGAAACGCGAATCAAGGCTGCGCTCAACCGCCGCGACGCCGCCGGCGTTGCCGCCGCAGGGGGCTCGGCGGCGCCGATACTTCTGAAATTGCTCGGCGCATCGGGCCCCGCCGAGTTGGCGCTGGCAACATTGTCGCGACTAAGTTTGCCCGAGTCTGCCGCTGCCGAGTGCCGGCGGCTGACCGAGGGTGCGGCGCGAATTGCCAAGGCGATGCCGGCGCTCTCGCTCACCATCGATCCGGTCGAGCATCGCGGCTTCGAATACCACAGCGGCATGAGCTTCACGCTTTTCGCCAATGGTGCGCGTGGCGAAATGGGACGGGGCGGGCGCTATCGCGCAGGAGGAGAACCGGCGACGGGGGCGACCCTCTTTGTCGATGCGGTGCTCGATTCGTTGCCGCGCGGCGAAGCGCGGGCGCGAGTCTTTGTGCCGGTGGGAATTTCGCTCGATGAAGCGGAGCGTCTTCGTCGCGAAGGCTGGATAACGGTTTGCGGATTGGAAGAAATTGAGCCGACGGCCGAAGCGAAGCGCCTTCGTTGCACCCACGTTTTTCTCGCCGGAAAAATCGCCGCGCTATCATAACCCGAACGAACAGAGGCTAATCATGGCGAATGTGGTGGTCGTCGGCTCCCAATGGGGCGACGAAGGCAAGGGAAAGATTGTCGATTGGCTGTCGGAGCGCGCCGATGTGGTGGTGCGCTTTCAGGGCGGCCACAATGCGGGGCACACTCTTGTCGTCGACGGCCAGACTTACGCATTAAGTTTATTGCCTTCCGGCGTGTTGCGGCCGGGAAAGCTGTCGATTGTCGGCAGCGGCGTCGTGGTCGATCCGTGGGCGTTGATCAAGGAAATCGACGCCATCAAAGCGCGCGGTGTCGCGGTCTCGCCCGACACGCTGAAGGTTTCGGAAACCGCGGCGCTGATTTTGCCGCTCCACGGCCAGATCGACCGGGCGCGGGAAGAGGCCAGCGGAGCCTTAAAGATCGGAACGACCGGCCGCGGCATCGGTCCCGCTTACGAGGATAAGGTCGGGCGCCGGGCGGTGCGCCTGTGCGATCTCCGCGAGCCGGAAACCTTGGCCGATCGGGTGGATCAGCTTTTGGTGCATCACAATGCGCTGCTGCGCGGCCTCAATGCGGCCCCCGTCGATCGCAATGAACTCATCAAATTGCTGATGGACATCGCGGGAAAAATTCTTCCCTACGCCGATCGGGTTTGGGAACGTCTCGATGAGGCGCGAAAGCGCGGGAAAAGAATTCTGTTCGAAGGTGCGCAAGGCGCCATGCTCGACGTCGACCATGGCACTTACCCTTACGTCACGTCATCCAACACCGTGGCCGGACAGGCGGCCGCGGGATCGGGGCTTGGTCCCCGCGCGCTCGATTACGTTCTCGGCATCACCAAGGCCTATACGACCCGGGTCGGCCGCGGGCCTTTCCCGACGGAGCTCTTGGACGCCGTGGGACAAGGGCTTGGCGAACGCGGACATGAATTCGGGACGGTGACGGGAAGAAAGCGCCGCTGCGGCTGGTTCGATGCGGTGCTGGTCCGTCAGGCGGTGAAACAGGGCGGCATCGATGGCATCGCCCTGACCAAGCTCGACGTGCTCGACGGCATGGACGAGCTCAAAATCTGCATCGCCTACAACCATAAGGGCACGAAACTCGACTTTCTTCCGGCGGGTATTGGCGCTCAGGCGGCGGTCGAACCAGTTTACGAGACGCTTCCTGGCTGGTTCGAAAGCACCAAGGGGGCGCGCAGCTTTGCCGATCTGCCGGCCCCGGCCATCAAATATGTCCGGCGTATTGAAGAGCTGATTGAAGCGCCCCTGGCTCTTCTCTCCACCAGCCCCAAACGCGAAGACACCATCCTGGTCCGCGATCCCTTCGCCGATTGACCCCAAGGGATGTGGTTTCGCAACCGATGATTGCTGCGTAAGCCATTATAAGTGCTTAAAAAATAGCAGCGCCAGGTCAGGCAAAATCAATCATTTAACAACCATTTGCGGTTAAAGATCGAGAGTGCCGGGGAAAGGTGCCCATGGCCCAAGGTGCGTATGGCGCAAGTCGAACCTTTGACCGCAGACGAGGCGCCGCCCGCCCGAAACCGGCGCGCGGCGGATAACGACGCGTCAGCGGCGGCGGTGACGCTCGACCGCTACGAAATTCATCCCGGCCGTCCGCTCCCTGCTTACGATACGCCCGCCGCGACCTGTTACGCCGTCACCGACACCAAGGGTGCTCGGGAAAACCTGATGGCTCTGGTGGCGCGCAACCGGAATCCACCGCGGATGGATGTGTTGCCGTCGCTACGCTCGACGGACTGTCCGTTTGTCATCAAAGCCTATCGCTGGGCGGCGATCGAATGGCCGGACGGTGCCGGCCGGCGGTTTGCGATCCTTTACAGCCAGCCTGGCGGCACGGCGGTCATGCCGTCTCTCGCCTCGGTGACACCAATGACCGACGATGCGCTCATCGAACATGTCGCCCGGCCTCTCGCCACCGCGCTCACGGAGCTTTCGTCGCGGGGCATTGCGCATCGCGCGATCCGCCCGGACAACATCTATTTCAAGGATGCCGCTCACCGGCAGGTCGTTCTGGGCGACGGCGCCATCGCACCCGCCGGTTCGACGAACTCGCCGCTGTTCGAGACGATCGAGAACGGCATGGCCGATCCGCTGGGGCGCGGCCCGGGTTCGATCGGGGACGATCTTTATTCCTTGGGCGCCACGCTGTTGTTGTTAAGCCTCGGCTTCAATCCGGTTGCCGGCGTCGCTCCTGACGATTTGATCGGTGCCAAAATCGCCAAGGGCTCTTACACCGCGCTCGCCGGTTCCCATCGCATATCTTCGGTTTTGCGCGAGGCAATTCGCGGCCTGCTCGCCGACGATCCCAAGGAACGATGGAGCCTGAAGGAGTTGTCGTTCTGGCTCGACGGCCGCCGGCTCAGTCCGATTCAACCGGCCGTTCCGCCCCATGCCGGGCGCGCTTACCCGTTTTGCGGCGGCGAATATTATTCCTGCCGTGGGCTCGCTCATGCCATCGCCCGCAATTGGGCGGCAGCCAACCAAGCGGTGCGCGAAATCGATCTCGAAGCCTGGGTCAGACGCTCGGTGGGCGACAACAAGGCCGGCGACTTGGTCGGTCAGGTTCTGGCCAGCGGCGGCGATCCCGCCCGTGCCGCAGAAGGTCAAGTGGCTGCCCGGCTGTGCATTGCCCTCGATCCCAAAGGCCCGCTTCGTTTCAAGAATATTTCCGCGACCCTCGATGGCATCGGACCGCTGTTGTGCGGCTTGGCCCGCGAGCCCAACGGCGTTCAACCTTTCGCCCAACTCATATCTTCCGATCTGCCGCTCGCGTGGATCGACAAGCGATATGGCGACGGCCCTGAAGCGCGCACGCTGGTCAAGATCATCGACCGGCTGCGCTATTTCATGAAGCGTCCCTTACCGGGCTATGGCGTCGAGCGTTGCCTTTACGAACTCAATCCCGCCTTGCCGTGCCTCAGCCCGATGCTCGAACCTTATTACGTCGTGGATGCCGAATCCCTGCTTCCCGTCCTTGAAGTTGTTGCCGCGTCGAACGCACGGCCCTCGTTTCCAATCGATCGCCATGTTGCCGCCTTTATCGCCGCGCGATTTGGTTCGGAAGCGGAAGATCACGTCGAAAAAACCGCGGACCGCAGCGATCCGCGAACGGCCGTTCTGGCGGTATTGCGCGCGCTTTCCATCATGCAGTGGCGGCTCGGCCCGTCGCAAGTGCCGCGGCTTACCGCCTGGATGGGCAAGCTCGCGGAATCGATTGTCGACGGCTACCACCAGACCGCGCTTCGCATCGAGATGAAGGCGCAGTTGGAACGGGTCATCAAGAAGGGAAGTCTGATCGAGCTTTTGAATTTCGTGGACGACGACAGCGCCCGTGCCCGCGACGAAATCGGCTACCGCGGCGCGCTTGCGAATTTCGCCGCCGCCGAAGCCGAAATCGATCGTCTTTCTTTCCCAAGATCAAGGGATGAACCGGCGGGCGCAGGCGCTGGCGGGGCGCGTTGCCGGGATCATTTCCGCCGTCGTTATCACCGCAACCATCGGCATCCTCATGCTGATGCGTCAACACGGTTAGCGCCATGGCAACCTTAAGAACCCCGCCGCCTAGGCGCAAATTGCCAGTAGCGGCCAAGCGTCCGCCGGCGCCTCCGGCCCCGGCAACGCCGCCGGCCAAGCCGGTTCAATCGGCTCGATCGGCGAAAAAACCGGCCGGCAAGCCGGCCGCCACCGTGAAAACGAGCATGCGGCCGGTGCAATCGAGTGCCACCGCCGCATGGGTCGCCGGCTTATTCCTGCTGATGCTCGGCTTCGTATTGGCTCTGCCGACGGTTCCGCTGCTGATCGTCGGCTTGATTCCGACCGCCGTCGCGTTTTTCGTGGATCGCAGCCCCGGCAAGAGTGCCGCGATTTGCGTGCTCGGTCTCAATTTTGCCGGCGTCGCACCCTTCATCGCGATTCTGTGGAAGGGCTCGAATACGCTGACCCAAAGTCTCTCGATGCTGGGCGACGTCTATGTCTGGTTCGTCATGTATGGTGCCGCGGCGCTGGGCTGGCTTTTGTCCATGGGGCTCCCGCCCTTGGTCGCCAGCTTTCTCAGGATCCACGCGGCCCAGCAGATCGGGGCGCTGCGCGCGCAACAAGCAAAGCTCCGCGACGAATGGGGCATCGCCGCCGAGCCGAAAGCACCGGCCAAGCCGCAATAAAGCGCCTCCGAATCCGAAAACAGGCGAGACCGAAAACGGACAAACGAAAACGGGCTCTGTTAAGAGCCCGTTCGCTTTTGGGATCCAAGGGACTTGATTACTTCGCCAGATTATTTTGCCAGGCGCTGCTCGATCACCAGATTTTTCATCGCCTTTTGCAGCTTCTCGAAGGCGCGAACCTCGATCTGCCGCACCCGTTCGCGGGAAATGCCGTATTCCTGCGACAAATCCTCGAGCGTCAACGGCTCGTCGCGCAAGCGCCGTTCGTTCAAGATATGCCGCTCGCGTTCGCTCAGCGTTTTCAGCGCCTGTCCGAGCAGATCGTGGCGATTGGTCATTTCTTCTTTCTCGGCGAGCGTCTCTTCTTGATTCGCCGTTTCGTCGACCAGCCAATCCTGCCACTCGCCCTCGCTGTCGGCGCGCAAGGGCGCATTCAGCGAATGATCGGCGCCGATCAACCGGCGATTTATCGAGATCACGTCTTCTTCGGTCACGTTCAGCTCTTCGGCGATCTTCTTGACGTGTTCGGGGGTCAAATCGCCTTCTTCGACCGCTTTGATCTGGCCCTTGAGCTTGCGCAGATTGAAGAACAGCTTCTTCTGCGCCGCAGTCGTGCCGAGTTTCACCAGCGACCAGGAATGCAGGATGTATTCCTGGATTGCCGCGCGGATCCACCACATCGCATAGGTCGCGAGCCGGAAGCCACGGTCGGGATCGAAGCGCTTGACCGCTTGCATCATGCCGACATTGCCTTCCGAAATAAGTTCGTTGAGCGGCAGTCCGTAACCGCGATACCCCATCGCAATCTTGGCGACGAGCCGGAGATGGCTCGTGACCAAACGATGCGCGGCTTCGGAATCGCTATGCTCGCGCCAACGCTTGGCGAGCATGAATTCCTCTTCCGGCGTCAGCATCGGAAACTTGCGAATCTCCCCGAGATAGCGCGAGAGGCCGCGTTCCGATCCAAGGCTGGGCAGGCGGTATGAGGTGCTCGTTGCCATTCCAATCTCCTAGGCCATTTTTTCTGTTTGGTACCCTGGCCCTTAGGGCGAAACGGGCGAGCCCCCCGGCCCGAAGGTTTTGGGGGTCGCTCGCCCGTTGTCGTTAACTTAGCTCTTTTGCGGGCGGTGCGTCAACAATATCTGAGTAACCTACTCAGGTATATAAGCTAGATCATGATTTTTCCAAGAGTTCTATCAACATATTGATATCAGAAGTTATATTTGATTGAAATTCGAGCCTCTCGCCGGTTCTCGGGTGATCGAAGCCAATCAAATAGGCGTGAAGCGCCTGCCGGCCGAGGTGCTTTGCTGCAGTTGCGAGAGCGGGGTCCAATTTGATTCCCGGTGGCGATTTGCCGCCGTAAACCGTATCGCCGATGACCGGATGGCCGATGGCCGCCATGTGGACGCGGATCTGATGGGTGCGGCCGCTCATCAGCCGGCATTCGATCAGACTGGCCATCTTGCCGAAGCTGCGCAAAACCTTGTAGCGGGTCAGCGCCGGTTTGCCGCCGCTCTTCACCACCGCCATTTTTTTCCGAAAGTGCGGATTGCGCCCGATATTCCCGGAAATCTCGCCCTCCGCTTTTCGCGGGACGCCCCAGACCACCGCATAATAGGCGCGGCTCATCGTCCGCTCGGCAAATTGCCGGGCCAGCGACGCATGGGCCGCGTCGTTTTTCGCCACCACCATCAGCCCGCTCGTATCCTTGTCGAGACGATGAACGATGCCGGGGCGCATCACCCCGCCGATTCCCGAAAAACTCTTTCCGCAATGGGCGAGGAGAGCGTTGACCAGCGTGTTGTCGCGGTTGCCGGGGGCCGGGTGAACGACGAGCCCCGCCGGCTTGTCGATCACGATCAAATCCTCGTCCTCATAGACGATCGCGAGCGGAATATTTTGCGCGCGCGGTTCCGCGGGAACCGGCGGCGGCACCACGATCTCGAAGATTTCCCCCGGTTTGACCCGGCGCGAGGCGTCGGTTATCGTCGCACCCGCGCAGGCAACGCGGCCCGCTTCGATCAAATTCTTGAGGCGCGTGCGCGACAGCGCGGGCAAGGCCGCGGCGAGCAATTTGTCCAGGCGCTCGCCCTTATGCTTGGCGGTTGCCGCAACATAATGGCGCTGTTCGTTGGGGCGCTGCTCGTTCAAATCGGCCATCGGCGAATTGCTTATCGGCCCCGTTCGTTGGGGCGTAGTGCATTGGCGGGACTCTATCGGCGGAGAGGGTGGACCGGAACCATGCGAGCGCTCAAGGCCCTCGTCATCCTGATGGCGATATTGATCGCGGCCGGCGCCGGTCTGGTGGCGGTGACGCTCTACAAGCGCACGACCGCGCATCTCGAGGCGAAAGACGAAACGCCGGCCGCCGAGAAAACTACCGAGGTGGGGAAAACCGCGGGGGCCGAAAAGCGCGGCTTCGGAACCCAGCACATCGCTCTCCCCGAAGGCGCGCATCTTGACGATGTAATCACATCCGGCAATCGCATGATCCTGAGACTGCGCCTGGCCGATGGCAGCCCGCGCCTCATCGTGGTCGATCTCGATTCCGGCGCCGCCTTGGGCGAATTCGATTTCGGTCCCTAATCAAGGTGCGAAGGTCAATTCACCCAGGGAGCCAAGGCCCCAGGATCAATTCTCTCAGGGATCTTCACTCTGGGATCAATGCGCACAGGGACTTAGGCGCTAGCCTTGAACCGGCCCGGGCCATCCGCTAAGACTGGCCATCCTTCCAATTGGCCGCCAAGTCCCCTTCGTCTAGTGGCCCAGGACACCGCCCTCTCACGGCGGGAACAGGGGTTCGACTCCCCTAGGGGACGCCAATCATTTCAATAGCTTAAGCAACAGCCTCCGGCGTCTGTAAAGCATTTGTAAAATATACGCCATTAGCCAGGCCACCCGAAAGCCCCAGCCGAAGCTGGACCTTGCACCCACGCGGCCGGCAGCGTTATGTGTCGGGCGGGTAGAATTCGCGACCCGATCGCTTGAGTTCCCCGCCCACGAAAGGCGGTGATTTAAGTGATGTCAGAAATGCCGATTCCGCCAATTCTCCGGGACATAATCGAACGGGCACAACGGCCGCTTTCACCGAAAGCAGCAGCCGTCGCCCACCGATTGGTTCTTGGGAAGGCGACGATTTATGAATATCTCGCCGCCATGCAGGAAGATCGCGCCGGTTCGTAGGGCATACGTTTGACCGCCACGCTTGCGTCAAGGACGGCGCAAGCGTGGCGGTTCACGCGCAAACAAAAACGGCGGCTCCACGAGGGAACCGCCGCTGGAAAACTCTTTGATGATCCGGTTTACGCGGCCTTGAGAGCCCGTGAGGCCAAGCGACGGCGGCGCATCCAGCCGAGGCCCGCTAGACCGATGCCGAAGATGCCGAGAGATGCTGGCTCGGGAACGGGCGTTAGCGAAAACTCTACGGTAGTAAATGGATCACCAGCGCCAACTGTTCCCGGCCCCAACAGGCAATAGACTCCTCCGCAGCCATAGGGAGGGCCGGGACTAAAGACACCATCATCTTCGTAGAGATTGTACGAATCCGTCCCCGCCCCCACACTGAATGAGAACCCCCCCGTATCAAGGGCGACATAAGTACCTCCCGGCGGACAAGGCGCACTCGCGCCACTGCATTGAACATCAGGAGGAGGGAAATAATACAAAAACTGATCGGGACCATCATAAGAGCTGGGCCCTAAAACGGTCTGCCCATCGGCCGTGCCCGAAATTGTATCAAGGGTGTATTGACCTAAACCATCATCGGTTGCTGTGAGCGTGCCGCCCCCCACGTCGGAGCCTCCAAACGGTACGTCGGTATAGCTCCAATCGAAAGTATCTGCGTTCGCGTACGGCACCTGGAAAGCAATGAAGGCAGCCGACGCCATCCATAAACCAAGCTTCCGCATTCGTGACTCCACCAGTTGCTCCGGAGATTAAGTGCCACCCAGCCAGATCTCCGGTAGTCCAAAATAGTTAACGCAAGATTTGGGCCAATATCCGAGATTTCTGGGAATTCATGCGGTTAAGCGTTGTCATCAATTCTTGAGTGTAAAAAAACACGACTGTTTGTCGGGAAATCGTAAAGCGCGTCATCGAATGGCAACAGGCGACGTCGGCATCTGGCGCTCCGTGCACATTCTCATCAAGCAGTACGGCGACGACGCCGCGGTTCACGCGGAACGGAACCCAGTCGCCGTCTCCGGATGTAATGCCACATTACCTGCGGTCGGGAGCAGCCCCGATGCCGCCCGATTGCATTGCGGGGCGCGTCGAGTATTCCTGTTCGAAAATGGAGCTCTGAATGCAAGGTGGAGTTGGCGTAGCGTCAGTCGCCCACTTACTGGCCCGCATCCATCTGGACCGTGTAGAAATCCGTCGATCTGCGAACGCAGCCAAACAACCGCTACTAAGATAAGAGCGGCTAGCGGAATAACCTTTCGTCCCTGCCGCAAAATAATGAGCACTGGGTCGGCAGTCGGTTCGAAAAGCCCGCGATTGATTAGTGGCAGTGGGTAAATATCCATTGGCAATTTCCGTTCGCGTCGCAAATGCATTGTCCGCTTGAGGCCTCGCAACCCAACGGTGGCAGCGGTGGCAAGCCGCAGCCAAAGGCTGCAGCAATAGTTGGTGCCACCGTCAAGATGAAAAGCGCAGTTATGAGGAAAAATGTCGGTTTCATGCCATCCCCCGTCCTTTGCGCCGAGCTATAATGCTGCAGAGAGGTGCGAAAAACAACGGAAGGGATGCAGGTGACTAAGACTTCTGGCGTTCCGCTCCGCACGCATCCGCATCAAGCAGCACGGCGCACACACGCCCGTATTTACGCGGCGATGAGGGCGGCCAATTTTCTGGCGGCTGGCGTTCTGGACGGCGCGGTGGTGTGGAAAAGGATTGGGCGAGCAATAAACGAAATGCTTCATACGGCAGCCATTCCGGCCAATAGAGGGAATTAGACACTCTTGATCAAACTCTTTGCTAACGTATGTCGTCGGCGACGAAAACCATAAATCCTCTTCACTTTGAAGATTTAGACCCGCACCGGTTTGAGGACTTGGTGCGTCAGTTGCTTCGGCCCGAACGATCACGAAAGACGGTGCAGGAGCACCCAAGGAGATTCCGCTGGGGTTCGTCGTAGGAGCGGAACTGAACATAACTGCCTTCGACGATGTCGGGGAAATCTCAAAGCAAGCTCTGATGGTACATGAACGACTTTTAAGACCGCAGGAAATACGGGATTACGCTGCATCGGGGCCTCCATATTATGGTGGTCTGTTGAGAACCGACGACGGCAAGGAAAGGATTTTCCCGGAATAGGGTAACCTGCGCGCGTCAGCAAAAATAACCCCACCAAACACCTCCCTTCCTCCGCCAGTTATCCTCCTGGGTTCGCGCTCGCGCTTGCCGGTTCGGGCTGGTGAGTTGTTGGGTGGTGATGGTGAGGTTTTGTTCACGCTGCCGATGGTGAAGGCGGCACCGTTTAGAAATCCACCAGGACAGCCGAGACGGTGACATAGGGGACGCCATCGCCAGCCGCGAGGGCAAGTGAAGCGACAATTTCGGCGCCGCGGGGCTTGAAACCGTCACGGACTCGCGGGAGCGGTCGACGTGACCTCGTCGGTGATCACCTTGAAGCTCGCGAGCGTACACGGGCCGAATGAGGTCACGATCGCGACGTCGGTGGCGTCGCGCCCGCGTGCCATCAGGATGCGGCCGATGCGCGGCTTGTTGTGGCGGGCATCGAAGGTGTACCAGCGGCCGCCGAGATAGGCTTCGAACCAGGCGCTGAAATCCATCGGCGGATCGTCGAGCGGCACGCCGATGTCGCCGAGATAGCCGGTGCAGTAGCGCGCCGGAATGTTCATGCAGCGGCACAGCGTGACCGCGAGGTGGGCGAAGTCCCGGCACACGCCGCGTCGCTCGGTATGGGCATCCCATGCCGTCTTGGTCGGGCTCGCGTGCTCGTAACCGAAGGTGATGCGATCGTGGACGTAGTCGCAGATCGCCTTCACCAGCGGCCAACCCTTCGGAACCTGCCCGAACAGGGACCACGCCGTATTCGATAGACGATCGGTCTCGCAGTAGCGGCTGCCGAGCAGATAGATCAGGACCTCCACCGGAAGGTCTTCGAGCGCATGCTGCTCCGCCTGCGGGGCGATCGCGTCCGGCTCGCCCTTGTCCTGCACCAGGAAGTCCGTGGACATGGTCAGCCGGCCCGCGGGGGCGCGGATCACGTGGCAGAAATTGCCGAAACTGTCGTGATAGGTGTTGGCGGGGATGGGCGGATCGAGACGGCATGCGATCCCGGGTCAGCAGATCGGGAACGCGTGACGGATGGACGCTCAGCGTCAGGATCATGGGCGTCGGCTGCGGGCAGTCATAGGAAATCTCGTAGCCTGCACGAATTTTCATCGAAAACCTCTCGGCGCCGGCGCCGGCGTGCCAAGAGAGACCGAAAATTCCGGTCTTCGCGCGCGCGACGAATGGCCGCACGTCGAGGCCGGGTCATCATCCCGCGCGGGACCACGTCGCGCCGGCATCCGCTGCCGCGGTGACCTTGACCGCGACCTTCATGGCGAGATGGTCCGACGCGGTCCCGATCCACGTGCCTTGCAACGGAATCGCCTCGCGCGGCTCGAGCACGACCGCGACGCGCACCAGGTTCTGATTCCCGACCATGCCGCTCGACGGATCGAAGTCGACCCAGCCCGGGCCGGGAACGTGGACCTGGACCCAGGCATGGGTGTTACCGCCGGCGACACGGTCGCCGTCATCGGCAAGATGCAGATATCCGGACACGAACCGTGCGGCGATTCCAAGCGAGCGCAGCGCCGCGATCATGAGCACCGCAAGGTCGCGACAACTCCCGCTCGCGAGCTTCAGCGTCCTGATCGGATCCTGGGTGCCCTTCTCGTGCCGCGCCGTGTGCTTGAAGGTCCGCTTGATGGTCTGCGTCATGTCGACGAGAAGTTCGTGGGTGTCGGCCGATCCGTCCTCGCGGAGAAACCTGGCGACCCAGCGATCGAGCGCGGGCTGCGATGCCAGCGGCGCGATAAAACTCGCGAGCCCCGGTCTATCTTCCGCGGCGTAGCCAAACGGATATCTTCGGGCAAAATTATCGCTATCGGCTGCGTGGAAGCCCCGACGGCGCGTGGTTGACACAAGTGGTGCTGACGAAGCGAAGCTCTGCGGCCGGCTCCGCGAAACGGGCGATCGCGACATGATTGCCGAAGATATCCTGTATCCAGGTAAGTTGGCTCGGCTCGGGCGTGATTTCGAGCTCGGATTCGAGCAGCTCCTGGTCGTCGTCGTCGCGCGGCCGCAACATCATCCGGTGTTCGCCGAACGAGACCGGTTGCTTATAGCGATAGGTCGTGACGTGCCTGATGGCGATTATCGGCATTGCAGTTCCCCAATGGGACAAGCCCCACTAACATGCATTACTAAACACGCATTTTTACTAGACAGGCATTTTTCGGGCCAAGAACAGCGCATGTCGCTACCATACCGGCGTTTCAGCCACGAGCGTGAGCGCCAATGACCGAGATGTCCGATAGCCTGTTGGCGGCCGACGAGCCGGCGCCGGTCACGGTGCGCAACGAAAACGGCTCGTCGCCATTCCTGATCGTCGCCGATCACGCGGGCAATGCCATTCCGCGCGCGCTCGGCCGGCTGGGCGTTCCGGAAGCCGAATGCGATCGCCACATCGCCTGGGACGTCGGCGTCGCCGCGGTCTCCCGCCTCATCGCGGACGCTCTCGACGCCACCCTGGTGCAGCAGAGCTATTCGCGCCTGGTCATCGACTGCAACCGCATGCCGGGCTCGGAGACATCGATCCCGGAAATCAGCGAGCTGACCCCTATTCCGGGAAATACGGGCTTGAGCGAAGGCCGGAAGGCCGCGCGCGTCGGCGAGATTTTCCGGCCCTACCATGATCGGATCGAAGCCGAACTTGACCGGCGGCGGCAAGCCGGCCGACCGGCGGTGCTGGTGGCGATGCATAGCTTTGCGCCTGTCTTCAAGGGCGCGGCGCGGCCCTGGCACGTTGGCGTGCTCTACAATCGCGATCCGCGTTTCGCCCATTTCCTCATGGCGGCGCTGAAACGCGAAGAGGGGCTCATCGTCGGCGACAACGAGCCCTACAGCGTGACCGACGCGACGGATTACACCATCCCAGTACACGGCGAGCGACGAGGCCTCCATCACGTTGCAATCGAAATTCGCCAGGACCTGATCGCCGGCGACGAGGGGCAGCGAGCGTGGGCTCCGCTGCTCGCGCGCTTGCTGGCGCAGGCCTATCAGGAGTTGATAGCAGCCGAGGCATTCCGGCATGCGTGACGGCAGATCACCATTCAAATCAGCGTGCCGGCTTGTTTCCGGCTGGTTCCGCGCCTAATTAAATCCGGTATCGGGCATAGTTCTAAACCATCACGGGGGCAGGCATGAAATCGTACGAAGCCCATAACGATCTGAAATCAAATACAAAGAAAGTCGTCGTCGAAATTCTCAACGCGCGGCTGGCCGATTCGATCGACCTGGCGCTGCTGACCAAGCAGGCGCATTGGAACATCAAGGGGCCGCAATTCATCGCCCTCCATGAAATGATCGACGGCTTTCGAACCGAACTCGACACCCATGTCGACACGATCGCCGAGCGCGTCGTGCAATTGGGCGGAACCGCCCTCGGGACCACGCAAGTAGTTGCAAAATCCACGGCCCTGTCGCCCTACCCGACCGACATCTTTAAGGAAAAAGATCATTTGGCGGCACTGATCGACCGTTATGCCAAGGTCGCCAAGTCCGTCCGTGCCGGTATCGACGAGACCAGCGCGGCCGGGGACGCCGACACGGCGGATATTTTGACAACCTATTCCCGCGCCCTCGACAAGGCGCTGTGGTTCCTCGAGGCGCATACCCAAACCTGACCCGCCGGTCGGCAAGTTGCGGTTGCGGCTCAGGCTAAATCTTCGGATTTTCCTGGGATTTTTGTCCGGCGCCCGGGCCCGCGATTCCAATATCTTCCGGTTTCAGGAATCTTTAAAACCTTTGATCCGGAATACCCGTGTTAAGAATACGGGGGTATCGCGTGTCGGGGGGCATCGCCGTGTCCGGGCCAGGGGATCTGCAGTGCCGGTTGAATTAGTGGTCGCGGGCGCAATCCCACGCCCCTCGCGGCCGTGGACGCCCCCCTTCCTTGCCGATGCCGGTGCCTTGCCCTGGATCGGCGCCAATGCCGCGGTCGTGGCGTTCTATTTCGCCCTCGGCTCGGTGGTCAATTCGTTCTTCGCTTCCTATGGCCTGTTCCCGGCGCCGATCTGGCTGCCGGCGAGCGTTGCCATCGTGGCTGCGATGGTCGGCGATTTGCGGATGCTGCCGGGAATATTTCTGGGCTCGTTTCTGGCCAATGCGATCTTGTTCGCGCCGCCCTTGCACATCACCACCCTCATTTCGGCGACCAACGCGCTCGGTCCCGTGCTCAGCATCCTGGTCCTCAAGCGCTTGCGGCCGCAAAACGGATTGTTCACCTCGATCGCCGGGCTGATGGCCTTCGTCATCTGCACCACCTTTTTGGCCCCGGCGATCAGCGCCGCCGGCGGCGCCACGGCTTTGGCGATCGGGCATCCGTTCGATCCCGGCAAGTTCTACGCGACCTGGGTGACGTGGTGGCTCACCGACAGCGGCGGCACGCTCTATCTGGCGCCGGCCGTGATCCTTTGGCTGGGACTCGAACGGGAGCCTGAAACGCCTGTCCGCATGGCCGACCGGGCGATCAATCGCCGGAACATGGCGGTTTGGGGCTTTGTCGCTTTGATCAGCCTCATGCTGTTCCTGACGCCGTCGCTGCGCGGCTACGACATCAGGCCGGCATTTCCCTTCCTGCTGGTGGTGCCGCTGTCGTGGATCGCGTTGCGGATGTCGCTCCGTTCCGCCTACACCCTGGTCTCGCTGGTCGCCGTGCTTGCCACCGCCGGCACGGTCGCCGGATTTGGACCCTTTCAGCACCAAACCTTGGCCAATCCCCTGCTGTTGGTCGGCACGCTCGTGGTGGTGCTGGCCACCAATGTGCTGACCATCGTCGCCCTGGTCAGCGAGCGGCAGGAAGCGCAGAGCGCCAGCAACGCCAAATCGATGTTTCTCGCCAATATGAGCCACGAATTGCGAACACCCTTGAACGCGATCATCGGTTTCTCGTCGATGATCAAAAGCGAAATCGTCGGCCCGATCGCGAGCAAGGAATATACGGAATATGCGGCGCTCATCCATTCGAGCGGCGAGCATCTGCTGGCGCTCATCAACGATCTCTTGGAAATGTCCAAGATCGAAGCGGGACGCGTCACATTGAATATTGAGCATGTGGTGCTCGCCGAAGCGGTCGAGCAGGCGATCAAATTCGTCGGCCTTCAGGCCCGCGCGAAATCGATCGCGCTTCGCGCCGACGTCGCCTGCGGCAACGTCACGATCGAGGCCGACCCGAAAGCCTTGCGGCAAATTCTCCTCAATCTCCTGGCCAACGCCATCAAATTCACGCCCGAGGGCGGCGCGGTCGACATGACCGCGCTCTGGGGCGACAACGGCGATTTGGTGATCCGCGTTTCCGATACCGGCGTCGGCATTCCGGCCGATTCGATCGAGCATGTCTTCAAGCCCTTCGAGCGCGCCCGCCGCGAAACCTCGGGCCAGTTCGAGGGCGTGGGACTTGGGCTTTCCATTACCCGCGGCCTTGTCACGCTTCATGGCGGGACCATCGCGTTGCAAAGCACCGTCGGCCAGGGGACCGTGGTCACGGTGACGTTTCCGGCAAGCCGCGTCGTCGCGTTCGGAAAGAATAGCGTCGACGTCGCGATGCCGATGCCGCCGATGCATTAGAGCATGATGTAGGCGGGCATCCGGCGCCGCCGAACTTCGTCCGTATATTTCCTATCGAATTCTCTCCATCGTGAGGCGACGGGTGCGATACGCCCACAGCGACAGGGTTGGCTTCCTTAATGACGAAATTGTAATCTTGTCACGGCGATATGAAAAAACGGTGCGTTGCAATCCGCTGGGAACAAGCGTCTCCCCCGTGTTGTTGTTAAAGACAAAACACGGAGTCGTGCCATGCAAGCCTTGCGAACAATGGTCTTATCCCTGGTGGTGGCGGGATCGTTGGCGGGATGCGTCGTTTACGACGAGCCGTATCCCTATCGCCCGTACCCTCACGACGATCAATTCCAAGACCGCGACGATTGCTGGCATTGCGGCCGGTGGTGAGCGGTGATTGATCGGCGATGCGATCCGCCGCGCCTCGGCGCCACGGATTGCACGGCCTTCTCATTATCCTTTCCCATGTCTTCGACCACCAGACCCATGACCGCAGCCAAATCCACGGGATTTTGACCGGGTTCGGACGGGAAAGTCCGGTGCTCGACTTGATGGTCTATTTGCGCGACTATGCGGCGAATGACCAATCCTCTTCGCTTTGAGGTACCCGGCCAACCCGACCCGGTCCGCACCGACCGGGTCACCGTGGCCCGTGCCGCCGCCCATCGCTATGAACAAAAGTTCACCGAGTCCAATCGCAACGCGCTGGCACTCGGCCAACTGGGCTTGCGCGCGCTGTTTATCTTGAACGGCGGGGCGCTTCTCATTTTCCCGATCTATCTCGTCCTTCTCGATGTCGATCTCGATGCCGCATTCGGGTCATTCGTCTATTCAGGCTCCTTGTTCGTCGCGGGCATCTTGCTCGCCGCAGTCGCGACGGCTTCCGGATATTTCGCCGAAATTCAGCGCAGCCGGATGGCTCTGTTGAAATTGCGAGCGCTTGCCGCGGAAGTTCACGACGGGGAAATCGACATTGCCGAACCCGTCGGCGGCGAACCCGCAATTGTCCCCGGTCGATTTAAGGACGGTGGACATCCCCGCCTCGGGCTGGGCCGTTTGTTGCGCATCGCCGCCATCGCTTCGGCATTCGCCAGCCTTTTCTGCTTTGCCGGCGGTGCGTATTTCGCGGCGGCCACGGTCATCACGGGTGTTTCTCAAGACAGCGACACCGACGCAACGAAAGTGTAGTTCCGTTCACCGACGGTTAAGGAATTCCACGCTATAACGCGCATCGACGCGCCGCTCGCCCTGCCGGAATCAAGGCATTTTGAAGGCAAGAAATCATGCGCTCCTTGGCCGCAACGAAAACGATGACTCACGAAGCCAGCAATTTGACGCCTTTGTGCGCCGAACGATCCGCCCGGATCTCGCTCGCCAACGATGATTCCTTGCCGCCCGGCAAGACCGTGAAGATTGCATTCGCCGCATCAGGTCTTCTCTTCGTGCTGGTGATTCTTTCCTTAGCCCTTCACCTCGGACGCTAATTCACAATATGGGCCGCGTTCGTGGCGGTCCTTCACAACATTGCGTTGCCCCAGTTTCGCCTTAGTCGGAACTTTGGGGTCGTATTGCGCGTTTCCCAATCCCACATGACTCGCATACGCAAATTGGGGGATTGATTAACCGCTTGGTCGTTTGGATCAGGCGACTGGAGGTATCATGAGAACCGCAATAGTGACGGCAACGGCTATGTTGATCCTGGGCGCGACGACTGTCGCACGGGCGGATCAGCAGTCCACGAAGCCGATAAGCTGTCTCACCTATCTTGCTCAATTCGAAGGCGAGCTTCCCTTTCATGCTGGCGATGCGCGGGTGGGCGAGGCCCAGGCGATTGCCGGCGAGGGTCGAAAGCTGTGTCTCGCCGGCGACGAAACCACGGCTCAAATGGATCTGAAACGGGCGCTTGCCGTCATCGGCGTGACCCCGGCTGGCGCAACGGCGCCGCCGTCGGTCATGATGATGCAGGAGGCCGAACGGCCGCATTAATATCGGTCGGCTATTGCATCCAGCATTGGCTGCCGTGACCAAGGAGAGGGGCGTGCCGCGATGCACGCCCTTTTTTTGCCGTATCATCGTCATCGATTTCCCGGGGAGGGGGCTTGTCAGCGCTCGCGGGTCCTGCCACAACATCGCGCGTCCGGCGCATTGACGGCCGAGTATTCGTATTAGATTCAGGGTGTCAGAAGGGTGGGGTTCCATGCGTAACGCGATCGTTAAAGCGAGTGTTCTATTGCTCGGCCTTGTTGCCGCCGCAGGCGCAGCGCGGGCGGATAGCGCAGCACCAGAAGGGGCGCCGGCAAAGGGGCAATGCGTAAGCTTTAACCAAGCGATCGAACAACTTCAGACCGATGCCAGCAGCATGGACAAGCTCACCGAGAGCCAGGTCAAGGACTTGAACAAGGCCTTCACCGCCGCTTACCCCGGCGCCCATCTCGTCGACGCGGATCAGGCGTTGGTTTTCCATCACACGGAGGATCCGCACAATGCCTGGCTGGTGCTGTTCAAGGGCGGTTGCGCGGTGCGCCAAGGTTATCTCCAGGAGAAAGTCTATCGCCAGGCGCTTGGCCTTCCGCCCGACGAACCGCTCGCACCGGAGCCGGAAGTCGGCAAGATGAACGCGGGACATTAGGCGTCTTTCACTCGCCCGCTTTGTTCACCCAAATGTGAAGGCCCGTGTGCACGGCGCGGCTTGGCGCGGCACAACGCAGGGCCCATTTCTTTCCTGTCTTCTCAATGATCGGTGGTGAGGCGTTTCATGGACAAAGCCACATTCGCCGCCGGCTGCTTCTGGGGTATCGAGGCTCGCTTTCGCGAGGTCGAGGGAGTCGTCGAAACATCCGTCGGCTATACCGCCGGAAAGCTGGACAGTCCCACTTATCAGGACGTCTGTTCGGGAACGACCGGTCATGCCGAGGCAGTGCAAGTCACCTTCGATCCGATGCGCGTGCGCTACGAAGAGTTGCTGGATATTTTTTGGGGCATTCACGATCCGACGACGCCCAACCGCCAAGGACCCGATGTCGGCGAGCAGTACCGGTCCGCGATCTTCTTTCACAGCCCGGAACAGGAGCGCGCCGCACGCGAATCGAAGGCGCGGCTCGACGCGTCAGGCCGCTTCAAGCGTCCGATCGTGACCCAGATCGTTCCCGCGGCGCAGTTCTGGCCGGCGGAAGAATATCATCAGCGCTATCTCGAAAAACGCGGGCTCGCGGTTTGCCACATCTGAGCGCTGCCTAGCGCATCAGTCCAGCCGGCGCTTCTTCGATCGGGCGCACTTCGACCGGCACTTCCTTGAGTTTCTCGAATACCGCGCGGGTGCGATGGAGCGGCCACCAGTCGTATAAAAGCGCCTGGAGCGGCCGCCACATCGCAACCCAGCCCGCGATCAACAGGCCTTCCGCGACAATTTGCTGGAGCGTTTCCCGGCCGAACGCGAAGACGAGCTGGCGAAGTGCGGTGCAAGCAAAGAGGAATGCGAGCCCGATCGCCAGCGTGATCCGCGCATCGCGCCGATAATGCCGGATCTGCCGCTGGGCCATCATCAGCCGGTAGTCGAAATAGTTGTGGATCGCGTCGCCGAGGCTGATCGCCCGCGTCGCCGCCATTTCCTCGCGCGGCAAATAGAAAATCAGCTTGATCGGGTCCGAGAGCGGTAAATCCTGGGCCGAGCCGATGATGTAGGCCTCGGCCTCGTTGTCGAGACTGCGTTCCGGAAACGGCGCCGGATCGAGCGAATCGAAGAGCTGATTGACGCTATTGAGCCGCATCTCGATGAGATGGGTTCCGCCTTCCCGGCGATAAAGAACGCGGTCTTTCGCCACCTTCGTTTGCCCCTAGTTGCAGATCATTCGGGCCGGATCGTCCGGATCGTCGATCGTGCCGATTTTCTCGTCGAAGACATAAGTGGCTTCGCAAGTCGTAAGCTCGGCCGGCAAATCCGCGGACAACGTCACATTGGTATGAAGGTATTGGCAAAGGATATGGAGCGGCCGGTCCCGGTAATCGGAGAGCCGCCAGAACTGGGTGAGGTGCCTTCCTTTCTGATGTTCCTCGTCCGGATGAAGCGCTGCTTCCTCATTGCCGGTCTCTGAATTGACGACGGCAATGCCCTTGAAGTGATGGACAAGAGGGGGGGATGAAACAACGAAGCCCGGCACGGCCGGCGCCGATTCGGAAACGGTAATGCTGGCAGGACGGATGAAAGGCGCGGCGGATGCCGGCCGCGCCATAAGCACGGCAGCCGCCGGCGGCAGAACGGCCAATCCAAAGAAACGCGCTGGAATCATGATGGCACCTGAAGGGGTCGCGGTTCCAGACTACCAGCCGCCACGGCTCTTGGCCGCAAAAAGCTGATGGCCGTTCGACCAAAAAAAGCCCCGCCAATTTGCCGCCGGCCCCTGGAATTGCAGGCGGCCAAAAGGCGTCTATCTAACGCTTAATCGTGATCTAGAGTCGCGCCTAACGCGACAGGGAGGCTTTCATGAAATCGATATTCACAGCGGCGGCGCTGCCCCTGGTGCTCGCCGGGCTATTGTCGCAAATGCCTGCGATAGCGGACACGGCTTCGCCGATGGTTCTGGCGCAAGACGGCACATCGAACACCGGCGACACTTTTGCGCCGACGAATCCCGGCGATGCACCCTTGTCCAATCCCAGCCTTGATAGCGGTCCGCCCAGCGAACTCGACAACGGCGGCACGAGCGATTCGCTGCGCGGCGCCGGCGAGCCCGGCTCGACTCCGTCGGCGGGATTCAGTGGGAATTCGAGCACTAGCCAAAGTCTAAGCGCCGCGCCGCTTTCGGGAAGCGGCAGCGGATCGGGGTTTGGCGGCGGTTCGAGTACGAGCCAGAGTTTGAGCGAGTCACCCTTGTCCCATTAGAGCCTGATTTTGTCAGTTCGAATCGGCTGCGTTGCGCTTTTGGCGCGGCGATCCGCCAAGCGCGCCAAGTGCGCCAAGCCCGCCGGCTTTGCTGGCGGGCTTGGCGCAACGCCGCGGGTGCCCATTAAGGCGCAACCCAAGGGGCGGCGGTCTTTTGCCGGCCGGGGATTCGTCGAAGCGCTCGCCCGTAGTCCCTGCTACGGGCTTCTCCTGCCCGCGGCGCAAAATATCGCCGGCGCGGCCGGTTCCAACTGACAAGATCAGGCTCTAGAGGGCGCCGAAACCGAGTGAAAATAAATTCGGCCGGCTTCGAATTGGGGGGCGGATCGAAGCCGGCCGAAGGTGCGGTCAGGGAGGGTTGACCGCAAAGGGTTCAGCGTTCGTCGTATCCGCCGCGGCTAAAATCCCGGCGGTCGGCGAAATCCCGATGCAAATCGCGGGCGTCATGGGCGACGTCGCGGTGATCGGCGCGGAGATCTTCAATATCGCGGCGGACGGCAATCCAGTTGCCGGTCCACTCGTCATAACGCAGCCGCGCTTCATCCTGGACGATGTCCCGCCGGTCCGCGTAAACGTCGTGGCCATCCCGCCAGGGATCGCCGCAGCCTTCCGCAAGCGCCATCGACGGTAGCGCGCAAGCAAGACCGATCGGGGATGCGGCGATGAATGCAAAACGATGAGTCACAGCTAGCCTTCGAAGGTCTTTCGATTTCATTCGAGGAATCCGCGCCGGTCATGAGGTCTGCTATCTCTTTACACGCCGCGGCAACGGCAACCCTGCGCCGATTAGCGCAAAAAAGCGGCCCGCAAAATCTGCGGGCCGCAAAATGGGTGTTAGCCTCGCCGGTCCGGAAGACCGGCGTCTTCGGCAATTCTTAGAAATGCGTTCCGACGCCGATGCCGATAATAAGCGGATTGATGTCGACACTGGCGTGACGCACGGTGTTGCCGGTGATGAGGCGCACACCGGGTTGCATGTCAACGAATTTGATATCGAAGTTGAGGAACACATTTTCCGTGACGTCGATATCGACACCGGCTTGGCCTGCGGGTCCGACGCTGTTGTCGATGCGAATCTTGGTCGGACCGCCCAACGCGGTATTGAGGCTGTTGCTGGCGTCTTCATTGAAGAAGATCGTGTAGTTGACCCCGACCCCGAGATAGGGGCGGATCCAGCTCTTCGGCATGAAGTGGTATTGCAGAGTCAAGACCGGCGGCAGCAATTCGGCGTCGCCGATATGGCCGAGTGCAGCGATAGCACCGCGGCCGTTCAAATCGTGGATGGGGCTGGCGAGAATGAGCTCAGCGCCGATGTTTTGGGTGAACATGTAGCTGAAGTCGACTTCGGCGGTGGGCGCGCTATCGACGCCGATCTTGGCGGTCGGCAGGTCCGGGCTGATGCCGCTGCTGCTGTCCTGCGGATCGACGACGATGCCGCGCAGGCGGACTAGCCAGTCGCCTCCGTCGAGGGCATAGGCGGGCGCCGCGCTGGCGGCGACGGCAGCAAAGATCGCCGCGCCGACCGCGGAAACCGGCTTGTTCATCGGCTTGCTCCCCAGTTTTCGGGACAATTCAGGCTGCGCCAAATATCCTTAATTTTTCAATGGATATTTAGCATAGGGTGCCCTACGCGAAAGTGCGTCAAAACGCTGCATCCGCCGGACCCGTCAGAAGGGCGCCATTGAACGAAGAAGAAGCCCCGCAGGTTTGACCTGCGGGGCGTCCAAGTTGGGAGGAAGGGGAGAAAAAATTAATTCGGTTCGGCGGGAGTTACTCGGTCTCCCGGCCGGTGTAGGCGTCGATGATCAAGAGTTTCGAATCGCCGTCCTTGGTGTTGTAGAGGACCAGATAAACGTGATCCTGCGGGTTGTAGTGAAGCGATGCCTGGCTCTCGTAATCCGGGCGCGCCTCGATTGATCTCAGGATTTTCGAAACAGGCGTGACCGGCCGATCGGTCCGTGCCGCCAATTCCTCGGCCGAAGCCGCGAAAGAAACGAGCACGGTTGCGGCGGCTGCCAGCAAAGTCTTCAATTTTGTCATCGCTTTAACCTCCATTCGTGCTGCCCAGGCCTTGGCCCGGGGTTGAATTCTGCCGCCCATAGGAGTGGCGTCTTGGCTTTGGTATTTACATTCCATATAAAATAATTCAAATTGATAGTTATTATCGTCTTAATAAGTCATGGGCATATGCTCAACCTAGCAAGCATCGATCTCAATCTTCTCGTCGTGTTCGATGCCCTGATGCAGGAGCGCAGCGTGACCCGTGCGGGGCGCCGCGTAGGGCTCACCCAGCCGGCCGTCGGCCAGGCACTCAGCCGTCTTCGGCAACTGGTGAAGGACGACCTCTTCCTCCGGGGTCCGAAGGGGATGCGGCCTACGCCCCGGGCGCTGGAATTGGCGGGGCCGGTACGGGAAGCCCTGGCCCAGGTGGAACGGGCGCTGGAGCCGGTCGCTTTTACTCCCGCTGCCGCCACCAACAGCTTTCGGCTGGCGATGGCCGATTATGCGGCGTCGCTGATCCTTCCGCCCTTGGCCCACCGGCTGGAGCGTGAAGCACCCGCCGTCGATATCCGGGTGCGAATCAACGACAATGTGAGTGCCTTAGGGCTCCTCGACCGCAACGAGATCGACTTTGCCATCGGCTATCACTCCGAATGGCCGGAGCGCTTCGACGGCCTAGTGCTGTTCCGGGAGACTTATGTCTGCGTGATGCGCAGCGGCCATCCGCTGGCGCGCGAGCGAATCACGCTCGAAGAATTCGCGTCGGCGCGCCATCTGCTTATCACCTTGACCGGCGAGGCGACGGGATTCGTGGACCGGCTGCTGCGCAAGCGCGGATTGACGCGACGGATCGCGATGACCGCCAATCAATTTCTCGTCGCCCCGCTCATCATCCAGAATTCCGACATGATCATGACACTCGCCTTGCGCACCGCCGAGCGATTTGCCGAGGTCAACAATCTGCATATCGTTCCGGTTCCCCTCGAACCGGATCCGATCGATTTGACTTTGCTCTGGCACAAGGAATTGAGCCGTCATCCCGCTCACGAATGGATCCGCTCGCTTCTCGTTGAAATTTGCCGGAACGTGTAGGCGGGATTACTGCGAGGATGCGGGCGCGGCCCGCTTGCTCTCATGGTCCCGCGGCTGGCCCAGCATGCTCTGCACGATCGGCGCGACGCGGCCCAATCTTTGTGCCAGGGCTTTTCGATCGACCGCATCGGGATCCTGCAAAACCGGCCCCAACGGCCGGTCGTCAAGCGTGACGTCGGTCAGCAATTCGGCCCGCGACAGCTTGCCGTTGCCCGCGGTATTCAGCCCGGCAAACAGCTTATCCAGGCCGATGATATCGACGACCATCAGCCCGAGCGTGATATTGGTCCGGTCTTTGGCCGAAAGCTCCGGCCATTTCCACGACAGCCAATCCTGCAAGGCCGTCCGCACCGCCTGGATTTCGGCAAACGACAGCGTGCCGTCATGATCGGTATCGGCAAACCGCCAGCCGATATCGATGCAATGGGCCGACGGCTCGTTCAGACAAACCGGCGAACTGGCGATCAAGAATTGCTCGAAAGCCTGCGCTGCCGGCGTCGCCGGCTTGGTATTGGGATCGGGTGCCGCATCGGCGGCGAGGGCGCCGTGTGCGCCGAGCAGCCCCACGCAAAACAGCACGGCCAATAAGTGTCGCGGAAGCCGGCGCATTGCGCTCAAGGGGCCGCGGATCCGACCCGCTGATGCGGGTGCCGCCGATCGCCCCGGGCGTTACGCTTGCGCACATAGGTGATCGTGGCTGTCGGGTTTTCACTTTTGACGCGGAGCGCTGCAATAAGCGCATCCTCGGCATCGATCGCCACGTGATCCGATTTTCCGTTGACGCTCATTCCTACGGTGTATTTTTGAGCCATTTTCTGACCTGGTTTTTTCGGGACGTCACGAGCGCGCCGGTACTTCAGTAGCAATATAGCATGCCCCGATGCCTTAGCTCCGCATATTCACGAATTGCAACGGCTGCTCGATCTTGAGCCCGCGCACGAGGGCGATCGCCGCCTGCAAATCGTCGATTTTCTTGCCGGAAATCCGAAGCTCGTCGCCTTGAATGGCGGCTTGGACCTTCAGCTTGCTGTCCTTGATTTCTTTGACGATGCTTTTCGCCAGGTCAGCGGCAACGCCTTGCTTGATAACCACCGTCTGGCGCAAAGCGTTCCCGGCGGCTCGCTCCGGCTCCTGGAAATCGAGCGCTCCCGCCGAAAGCTTGCGCCGCGTCATATAGCCTTTCACAAGCTCCTGGATCTGGCGGAGCTTCATATCGTCATCGGCCAGGATCGTGATCGTGTTATCGGCACGGGTCAGCGTGCATTTCGAACCTTTGAAATCGAAGCGCTGGCCGATCTCGCGGGTAACCCCGGCGAGGGCGTTGTCCACTTCGTGGACGTCGGTCTTGGATACGATGTCGAATGATGGCATATCGGGCTGGCCGGAACAGTACACCTTTGCGGACCTTGCCCGCAATTCCGCGGCAATTTTGCGGTCAACTTATCGGCGTCGAGGGGGTGTGGGTTTGGCGGCGATCAGACCCGTTCTCAGCTTGGCGCCCCAATCCGTTACCTAGAGCACGATCTTGTCGGTTCGAAATCGGCTGCGTTGCGCCTTTGGTGCGGCGATCCGCCAGACGCGCCAAGCCCGCCGGCCTTGCCGGCAAACGTTTGCGCGCAAAGCGCGGGGGGCGATGTGGGGCATCGGCCGAACGGCGCAACGCCGCGGGCGCCCGCCAAGGCGCAACCCCAAGGGCCCGGGTCTTTTGCCGCCGCGGGTTCGTCGAAGCGCTCGCCCGTAGTCCCTGCTACGCGCTTCGCGCTTCTCCTGCCCGCGGCGCAAAATACCGCCGGTGCAGCCGGTTCCAACTGACAAGATCATGCTCTAATGCATTGAGGTGGCGCACCAAGCCTCGGCGGTGGTAAAAAGCACTCCTGAATTCGCGAACACTGCATTGGCGGTGCCGAGGAAAGCGATGGACGTCGAAGACGAAAAAATGCTGTTCGGAAAGTGGTTGCGCAATCCGTTGCGTATCGGCGCCGTCGTTCCGAGCGGGGCGGCGCTGGCAAAGGCCATGGCGACGGCGCTTGGTCCCGAAATCCTGCGCCCCGAAATCCTGCGATTCAAACCGCAAGGCGTTGTCGTCGAATTGGGCGGCGGGACGGAATCCATTACCCGGGCGCTTTTGAATTCAGGAATAGCCCCGCGCGATCTCGTGGTCGTCGAGCGGGACGAAGGCCTTTACCGCTTGCTGGCCCAGCGTTTTCCCGGGTCCCACATCATTCACGGCGACGCGACGCGGGCAAAGCATTTGATTCGCGCGGCGGGGATCAAGAAAGTCGCGGCGGTCGTTTCCGGCCTGCCGTTGCTGAATATGAAGCCTCGCATGCAGACCGTTTTGTTGCGTCAATGTTTCGACCTTATGGACGCCGACGGAATTTTCATTCAGTTCACCTATGGCCCGGTTTCGCCGGTGCCGGAGCGCCTGCTCGCACGTCTCGGGCTTTCGGCAAAGCTCGCGGAACGAATTTGGCTCGAATGTTCCGCCGGCAGCCGTTTGGCGCTTCGTTCGCCGGCAAAAGGGCGATGGCCCGCGCAAGAAGCGTCTGACCTTTCGCCTCTTCGAATCCCATCCCAATACGGGGCTCTAGACTCCGTTCAAGAACGATCGGGCGCTACGGTTTATCGGCTGACGCGGCGTCGGGCGCTGCGGCGACCGGCGCGTTCGGGCTCTGCGCCCGAACCGCTACCGGGCACGGCCGGATATCGTGATCGCCTACATAAGGATTCTCGGCGGCGAATGCCGCCAATTGCGCCGGCTCGACTCCCTGGAGCGTTGCGAACACCTGGGCTTCGTAATCGCAATATTGCGGCCCCAGCCCCATGCTCCGGACTTCCGCAATATTGGCCAGTCGCGTGACGGTCCGATCCATCCGATCCTCGCCGTTCAGTCCGTAGATCCGGGTAAAATAATTGCGGAAGACGCCGCCGAGAGCGACTAGCTCCGATTCGAATTTCTGCACGAAGCCGTTGTATTGGCTGCTCGTGCCGCAGGACAGAGCGGCGACGATCAATTCGGTTTGAAGAACCCGGGTATCGAGCGCGGCCTGCTCGTCCGGCAAGGCGCAACTATTCGCCGCCCGGGCTTGGGCCGACAGCATCGAGAGCAGGGCGGCCAAGCCGACCGCGGCGCGCGCATTGAGGCGGATTTTCCCCATTCATCCCCCTAAAGGCCGGCCAGTCAAAGGGGCCGCCCAAACATAACTTTTACATCATCCAAAGCCGGACTGAAACCATTCCGGCGATACCGCCCGAAAATGGCGGTTTTTCGAAGGCTTACGGCCTTGCCCCCGCCCGGTTCGACCCTATATAAGAACGACGCACGCGGCCGGCCTCCCGGCCGCGATTTGCTTGAATTGGGGATCCCAAAGCCGGCGTCCCAAAGAGGACCGACATGAAGCTTCGTAATATCGCGATCATCGCCCACGTCGACCATGGCAAGACGACCTTGGTCGATTGCCTGCTGCGCCAAAGCGGCACCTTCCGCGAAAACGAGAAGGTGGCCGAGCGCGCCATGGATTCGAACGACATCGAGCGCGAGCGCGGGATCACCATTCTCGCCAAATGCACCTCGGTGGTTTGGCACGGTACGCGGATCAATATCGTCGACACCCCGGGCCACGCCGATTTCGGTGGCGAGGTGGAGCGCATTCTCGGCATGGTTGATGGCGCGCTGATCCTGGTGGACGCCGCCGAAGGACCGATGCCGCAAACCAAATTCGTGCTCGGCAAGGCGCTGCGCATGGGCTTGGCACCCATCGTCGTCGTCAACAAGGTCGATCGCCCCGATCAGCGCGCGAGCGACGTCGAAAGCGCGATGTTCGATCTTTTCGCCGCCCTTGACGCCAACGAAGCACAACTCGATTTCCCGACCATGTTCGCTTCGGCCAAGCAGGGCTGGGCTTCACGCACCCTCGATGGCGAGCGCAAGGATATGGCGGCGCTGTTCGATCTCATCGTTGCCCACGTTCCCGCCCCCAAAGTGAAAGCCGAAGGCGCCTTCACCATGCTGGCGACCACGCTCGAAGCCGATCCTTATCTCGGCCGCGTGCTCACCGGCCGCATCGAAACCGGAATTGCTCGGCCCAACATGACGATCAAGGCGCTGTCGCGCGATGGTACCGTTCTCGAACAGAACCGCATCACCAAATTGCTGGCTTTCCGCGGATTGGAGCGCGTGCCGGTGGAAGAAGCCGAGGCGGGCGATATCGTCGCCATCGCCGGGCTTTCCAAAGCGACGGTGGCCGATACGATTTGCGAGCCGTCCGTTGAAACAGCGCTTCCTGCCCAGCCGATCGATCCCTCGACTCTCGCCATGACGTTTTCGATCAACGATTCGCCGCTGGCGGGACAAGAGGGCGATAAGGTCACCTCGCGCCTACTGGGCGACCGGTTGATGCAGGAAGCCGAAGGCAATGTGGCGATCAAGGTGACGCCGAGCGACGAGCGCGGCGCGTTCGAGGTTTCCGGCCGCGGCGAACTTCAGCTTGCAGTTTTGATCGAGACCATGCGCCGCGAAGGCTTCGAGCTGGCGATCTCGCGCCCGCGCGTTCTTTACCGCAACGATCCCGAAACCGGCCAGCAGATGGAGCCGATCGAGGAAGCCACCATCGACGTGGACGAGGAATTCTCCGGCACGGTGGTGGACAAGCTGTCCCAGCGCAAGGCGGAGCTTCGCGACATGCGCCCGACCGGCGGCGGCAAGCTGCGCTTGGTTTTCCTCGCGCCCTCGCGCGGCCTGATCGGCTATCACGGCGAATTCCTCGGCGATACGCGGGGCACCGGCGTCATGAACCGGCTATTCCACGGTTACGCGCCGTTGAAAGGCCAGATCCCGGCGCGCCGCACGGGGACTTTGGTTTCGACCGAAACCGGTTCGGCGGTCGCTTACGCGCTTTGGTACATCCAGGAGCGCGGCGCGCTGTTTATCGAGCCGGGGACGAAGGTCTATCCCGGCATGATCATCGGCGAGCATGCGCGGGGCGGCGATCTCGACGTCAACCCGACCAAGGGCAAGCAGCTCACCAATGTCCGCGCCTCCGGCAAGGACGACGCGGTGATCCTGACTCCGCCGATTCAAATGACTTTGGAAAAATCGATCGCCTATATCGCCGACGACGAGCTGGTCGAAGTCACGCCGAAATCGGTGCGGCTCCGCAAGCGCCTGCTCGAGAAAGGGTTGCGGCGCCGAGAAGCGAAGAAGAGCGCGGCGTAGCGGTTGCTACTGCTGCGCCCATTCCTCCATCGCCCGCTCGTAGATTTCCAGATCATCCGCCCCGTACAGCACGAATCGGATCTGCTTGACCGATGCGAGCCGCGGCAATTCGGCGATCACGGTTTTAAGCGCGACCGCGGCGGCCTCGTCCTTCGGATAACCGAACACGCCGGTCGAGATCGCGGGGAAGGCGATGGAAGCGATGCCGTGTTCCTCCGCGAGCTTTAGCGCATTGCGATAGCAGGACGCGAGCAATTCGGCCGAAGGATTGTCGCGGCCGTAAACCGGGCCCAGGCAATGAATCACCGAATCTGCGCGAGAAGCCCCTCGCTTCAGCCATGGGGAGGAAAGCGCGTGATATAGCGTTCCTGTATTGTACCATATGCTGCGGCATGATATATAATGCCGCATGGATTACCGCTCGAACCACAATGTGGTGTTTTCCTGCAAATATCATGTGGTGTGGTGCCCGAAGTACCGCCGCAATGTGCTTGTCGGCGATGTGGAGATCCGCTTGAAGCAGATCCTCATCGATGTCGTGGCAGCCCATAAATGCCAGCTGATCGAGATGGAGATCATGCCGGATCATGTGCATGTGCTGGTCGACGCCGATCCGCAGTTTGGCATTCATCGCTTGGTGAAGGCGATGAAGGGATGGTCGTCCAGGCTTTTGCGTCAGGAATTTCAGAAGTCTGCGGACCAGGCTGCCCACATTGTGGACCAACAGTTATTTCGTAGCCACGGTAGGTGGCGCGCCGCTGGAAATCATCAAGCAGTATGTCGCCAACCAGAAGAAGGTCTGAATGGCCAGCACCTCCGTTTCCAGCTTTGTCCTGGAATTGCCGTTAAACACGACGGCGGGGGATGGTCGCGACCTCTCGGTGCGCCTGGACGCCGCCCGTCAGATTTACAACGCGGTGCTGGGCGAATGTTTGCGAGTTCTAGCCTTGATGCGGGAAAGCCGCGACTGGCGGCGGGCGCGGGCAATGCCCAAAGGCCAGGACAGATCCGATCTGTTCAAATCGGTTATCCAACGCTTCGATTTCAAATCCTCGATGGCGGACCGCTATGCGATCGCCTGCAAGAACAACTGCTGGGTCGGCTGCCATCTGTCGTCCAACGAAACCCAGAAGGCGGCGCTACGGGCCTTCCGGGCGGTTCGGCACTACGCCTTTGGCAAACGCGGGCGGCCGCGATTCAAGCACTTTGGTGAACTTCATTCGGTCGAAGGCAAGACCAATAAGGCCGGTATACGGTTCAGGGACGGCGCTGTGGAGTGGTCAGGACTGCGTCTAACGGCAATGCTGGCACCCGGCGATCGATGGCAGGGCGAGGCGTTGCAAACCAATACCAAGTATTGCCGCCTGATCCGGCGCGAGATACGCGGGAGTCTCCGCTGGTCGGTGCAGCTGATCCAGGAAGGCGATGCACCGTCAAATATCCGGCAAGTGATGGCGTGGTCGGTCTGGATATCGGGCCCAGCACGATTGCCGCGGTATCCGGACGCGATGCGACGCTGGAATCTTTCTGCCCGACCGTCGAGCAGCCTTGGAAGCAAATGCGGCGCATCGAGCGCGCGATGGACCGATCCAGGCGGGCGACCAATCCAGACAACTTCAATGATAACGGCACAGCAAAGAAGGGACGTAAACTCTGGAACCGCTCGAAGCGCTATCAGCGCCTTGCCGCAAAAAGACGCGAGCGCGAACGCCGGCTGGCGGCTGAGCGCAAAAGGGCGCATGGCGAGCTTGCCAACCGCATTCTAGCTCAAGGCAAGACCATCAAGACCGAGAAGCTGTCTTATTCAGGCTTCCAGAAATCTTTCGGGCGCAGCACTAAGGTCCGCGGCTGCGGTTCTTTTCTCGCCATTCTTCGATACAAGACCAAACGCGCGGGCGGACAGCTGATCGAGTTCAAAACCAGCACGACCTGTCTTAGCCAGTTCGACCACACCACCGGCGATTTCGCGAAAAAGCCGTTGAGCCAGCGCCTGCATGTCCTGGGCGACGGTTCCGGCGCAATACAGCGCGATCTCTATTCCGCTTTTCTGGCTCGCCATGTGAGCTTGAACACGCTTGACGCCCGGCAGGCCACACTGGCCTTTCCGGCTGCGAAACCGCTGCTGCGACGGGCGGCGTCAAGCGAACACCAACCTGCAAGCGGGTCCGGTTTTCCGGCACCCCACGGCCGCAAGACCGTCGGAGCGGGTCGCCCGTCGAAGAAGGGTATAGTTATCGGCGAGGCTGCGGACGGCGTACCGGTGGGCATTGCTCATCCGGGAGGGCCGCGGAGAACCGATAAAGGCGGGAGAAAATCGCCCGCCAGCTCTTCAGAACCCCCCGGATTTATCCGTGGGGAGGTTTAGGAAGACAAAGTTCCGTCAAAATACCGCACCGCCATCACGGCGGCGCGGCGATGCCGATTACGCCGTCTTTAAGCACCGGCTCCATTAACCATAACGCGCGCGCCGTTAAGGTTACTAATCGGTAAAATTTTATTTAAAAGCGCGTGTAATTAATCCTTTCATCGGCCACATTGAAGGTCAGCGCTGCGCGGATGACGCGGCGAAAGAAGCCTCACAATAAGACGTCTAACAACACGCCGCGCGGTTGACGCGGCGGATAAAGGGCGGATCGTCAACGAAACAGAAGTGGGGGATGGAGCGTGGACAATGGACATCAATGATACGGTACGATTGGACATACAACTGACCGGAAGAGTTGTCGGCAAGACGATCGAACGGACGCCGCAAGTCGACGTCGCGGTCGATCTCAACGGGCACAAATTCATTCTGCCGAATATTCCGGCGTCATGGCTGGAAAGCCCGCTGCGCGAGGCTGTCTAAGTTCCGCGGTGCTATCCGGGCGGGCCGCGCGTCAACTCGAAAATCGGCCGCGCTGGCCCGCCCGAGCGAGCAGGCTGTTCCGATGCGAATAGCCTAAATAGACGACAAAGCCGCCTGTAAATTCGACACGCAATCTCGAAATGCGATGGTGTCGCCGCCATTCGCTTGGTTTATTCTGGCAAATCGTGGAGCACACCACTCATGTCGTGGCCGATTTCATCGCGACGTACTCGGCTTGGGCGGCGCTGATCATCTTGGCGGCGGCGTTTGGCAAATCGCTTGCCTTCCTCAGTCTGCAGATCCCCGGCACGGTGATCCTGCTGGCGGCGGGAGCGCTGTTGCCGCGGGGCATACTGCCCGTGTGGCCAGTTCTGATCGCCGTCGTCGTCGGGGCCATCCTCGGCGACGGCATTTCTTACTGGATTGGCTGGCAATTCGGTCACGAGGTGCACCGCGTTTGGCCGTTCACAAAATATTCGGAGCTGATCCCGCGCGGGATCGCATTTTTCAAACGGCATGGCCAGAAAAGCGTCTTCATCGGACGGTTCTTCGGACCGGTGCGGGCGGTGATCCCGCTGGCTGCCGGCATCAGGCGGATGCAGCGGGCGCTTTTGGCTGGCGAATGTTGCGTGGGCCTTCCTCTGGGCCCCCACGATCCTGTTTTCCGGCGCCGTTGCGAGCGCGGTGGCCGAACGCATCGCGCCGGAGACGAAATCTTGGGCCGGTCGCGCTGTTGGGGCTGCTCTTTTTGGGAGTTGGCGGCGTCTGGCTCGTGTTCTCCCGCAGGCGGCGGAACGGCGGTATTCGATAAATCTAACGGTCGGACAATGAAGCGACCGACGGACGTCGTATAGCGGCTTAGAGCATGATCTTGTCAGTTGGAACCGGCTGCACCGGAGGTATTTTGCGCCCCGGGCAGGAGAAGCGCGAAGCGCGTAGCAGGGACTACGGGCGAGCGCTTCGACGAACCCGCGGCGGCAAAAGACCCGGGCCCTTGGGGTTGTGCCTTGGCGGGCTTGGCGCGCCTGGCGGATCGCCGCACCAAAAGCGCAACGCAGCCAATTCAAACTGACAAGATCATGCTCTAGGACTGCCGAGCGAGCAGGCTGTTCCGATGCGAATAGCCGAAATAGACGACAAAGCCGACCGCCATCCAGATCACGAAGCGCAGCCAGGTTACGACCGGCAGGCTGTAGATCAGATAGAGACAAAAGACGATCCCGAGAACCGGGATCAGCGGCGACCACGGGGTCTTGAACGGCCGAGGCAGGTCGGGCTCGGTCGCGCGCAGCACGATGACGCCGGCGCAAACCAATGCAAAGGCGGCGAGCGTTCCGATATTCACCAGCTGCGCCACGCCCTCGATGGGGGTGAAGCCGGCGATCAACGCCATGATCACGCCGCTCACCAGAATGACGCGGATCGGTGTTTTCGTTGTTTTGTTGACCGCGGAAAAAACCGGCGGCAGCAATCCGTCGCGGGCGATCGCCAAAAAGATTCGCGTCAATCCGTAATAGAGAACGAGCATGACGGTCGTGAGCCCCGCGATCGCTCCGACCGCGATCGCAGCCCCCGCGATCCGGTGCCCGGCGCGGATCAGCGCATCAGCCACCGGGCTTGCCACATTGAGCGTCGAATAGGGAACGATGCCGGTCAGCAATCCCGAGACGACGATGTAAAGCACCGTGCATATCGCGAGCGAGGCCAGAATTCCGATCGGCAGATCGCGCTGGGGATTGCGCGCTTCTTCGGCGGCGGTCGACACCGCGTCGAATCCGATATAGGCGAAGAAAATCAGGGCCGCACCCTGCATCACCCCGCCCCAGCCGAAGGGCATGAAAGGGTGCCAATTCGCCGGATTGACGTCGAATACCGCAATCGCGATGAACAGGGCGAGCACGCAGAGCTTCACCGTCACCATCAGCGCGTTGAAATGCGCGCTTACCTTGACTCCGATGCAGAGCAAGACGCTCAGCGCCAGAATGATGAGCGCCGCGGGCAAATTCACCATGCCGGCCTGGGCGTGGTCGTAAGGGCTGTGGAGGAGAGAGTCGGGAATCGGCAGCCCCATCGTGGTCAGTGCGTCGTTCATATAGCTCGCCCAACCCAAGGCCACGGTGGGCACCGATACGCCGTATTCCAAAAGCAAATCCCAGCCGATGATCCAGGCCATGATTTCGCCGAGGCCGGCATAGGCATAGCCATAGGCGCTGCCGCAGCCGCCGATCGCCGAGGCAAGCTCGGCATAGGCCAGCGCGCTGAAGGCGCAGGCCAAGCCCGACATCACATAGGACAGAACGATGCCCGGGCCGGCGGACGTCGCCGCCGCGTGTCCGGTGAGAACGAAAATGCCGGCGCCGATGATGCACCCGATGCCGAGCACGGTGAGATCGACCGGGCCCAACACCCGCCGAAGCTGCCCCTCGTGAACAACGTCGGCGTTCAGCGCTTTGGTGCGCCACAAATCCATGGCTCTACCCCGCGTCGGAATTGAGTTGCGTGAAAATAGGACGGATGTCCGGTCTCCCCGATTTGACCGTTAATCCCCAACCAAGGGCGCTGCGCGCCGGCCGGAAAGGCGCAGCTCCCTTGGCTCGGCTTTAAGGATTACACTAAAGTGCGGCTGGAAAGGGCGCAATCGGAACTGGATTTTCGGCCAAAATCCGCGGTCCGGCCGGGGAGCGAATCGAGGACAAAAGTCAAGGGACGAATCCTGCGGCGGTCTCTTTTCGCGAGGGCCTCGGCTCGGCTAAGATTTGCGGATCATGAAAAACGGATCGACGACGGACGTTTTGGGCACGGTGGCGGAACTCGCCACAGCCTGGAGAGTTAAAGGGCGGCTGCTCAAGGCGGCGTTGCTCGGCTACGCCTATACCGAGTGCTTGCGGACGATCGTCGAAGCGAGCCGGCGGGCCAAAATCCAAGCGGGCGCCGCCTATACCCGGGAGCGGCGGATCGTTTTGAACGGCGCGCTGATGCGCGCCGGGCGTGAGCGCGATCGCAACACCACCTTTCTCCACGAGTGCGCCCATATCTTGGCCGACCTCAACTGGGGCCGGAATTGCGGGCATGATTGGCGCTGGGAACAGACGATGGAACTGCTCGGCGAAGATCCGGTGGTCCGGCATCAAATCGACTATATTTCCGCCAGGGCTCATGCGGTCGTCACCTGGGCCTGCGGCAATTGCGGCGAGCGCTATTATTTCGTCCGCCCGCCTCGGCGGAAAATTCATGATTGCTATTGCCGCCCGTGCGGTCCGCGCCGCGGCCAGCTTCGTCTCGAAGCCGAATAATTCCGCTCGACGCGGCGATAAGCGTGGACCGTCGCGGCCGGTTTTTCAGGCCCGTGTTATATTTCCAGGCCGCCTATTGATGGATCGGCTATTCCGCAAAGACCCGGAGGTGTTGATTGTCTTCGGGCGGAGGCCCATTCCTATACAAGGTGAAAGCGGCGGTCATAGGCCGGTGCAATAAGTGGAGTTTCCGATCATGATTAATTTGCGGCGGGATCACGAGCTCGCGGCCATCGCTGCGATCGTAGTGCTGATGGCGGTTGGCCAAGCCGCTGCTGGCTCCCCGAACGGCATATCCAACATCAGCGTGTCGGGAGCCGACAATGTCGCGATAAAGGGCTACGACCCGGTCGCCTATTTCGCCGACGGCCACGCCGAGGCGGGATCGAAAGAATTTGCTTATCAATGGGCGGGGGCAACGTGGCTGTTCTCGGATCCCACTCACCGCGATTCCTTTAAGGCCAAGCCCGAGAAATACGCGCCGCAATACGGCGGCTATTCGGCCTATGCGGTCGCCGAAGGCGCCCCGGCCGTAGCCGATCCCACGATTTGGACGATCCTCGACGGCAAGCTCTATCTCAATACGTCCGAGGCGGTAAGAAAGCAGTGGTTGGCCGAAATCGAGGGATTTATCGAAACTGCCGACGCCAATTGGGCCAAGATCGAAACTGAGGCCGAGACAGCGCCCAGGGTAGCACCCCCGGCGGCCGTCCCGGTGGCCGCCCCTGGCGTTCGGCCAGTCAGCACCACGGCACCTGTGGCGCCCGCTGCCAAGCCTGCCCCCAGCCAGCCCGGTGGCGGCAAATTGCCCGACGCCCAGCCTAATTAGCCCCCTCCAAACCCGGGATTTTCTTAATCCCCGATTAACCTTAGTCTGGGGCGCCCGCCCGGCGTAATTGCCGGCGCAGGGAATCGCTCACGCTTCCGTGAATAAATCATTAGGTCCGAATCGCCCATGGACGAACGTTCCGACGACGAGCTCATGCGGCTTTCGGGTACCGGCGATCACGCGGCTTTTGCCAAACTGGTCGAACGGCATCTGGTTAACGCGGGCAAGCTCGCCGCCCGGGTCGTTGGCAACAAGGCCGAAGGGGAAGATGTGGTGCAGGAGGCGTTTTTGCGGGTTTGGCTCAAGGCTCCCGAGTGGCAGCCCGAAGCCGAGGGCGGTGCCCGGTTTTCGACCTGGTTTTACCGGGTGCTCATGAATCTCTGCATCGACCGCACCCGGAAGCCGACGCCGGCGCCGATCGAAGCGGCGGGCGAAATCGCGGACTCGAAGCCGGACGGTCTCGAGATATTGGCGGCGAACGAAACCTCGCGCCGGGTTCAAACGGCGATTGCCCAATTGCCGGACCGTCAACGCACAGCCTTGACGCTCTGCCATTTCGAAGGCGTGAGCAATATCGAGGCGGCGGAGATTCTCGAGATCAGCGTGGGGGCGATCGAAATCGCTGCTGGTCCGGGCCCGGCGAACGTTGCGGGAAAATTTGGCCGATCTCATGGCACCGATGGACAAATAGGCGCCAGTGGACAAGTAGGGGAAGGGGAGCAGGAGGAACGACGATGACAATTGAACGCTTGCGGCAAATTCTTGACGCCTTTGGCGCGGATCCGGCGCGGTGGCCGGAAACCGAACGGGATGGAGCACTGGCGCTATTGGCCAATTCGCGGGAGGCGCAGCGCCTTCGTGACGAAGCGCGCCGGCTCGATTCGCTGCTGAACGAAGCGGGCCAGGCGATCGAGCTGCGCCTGGACGCGAAGGGCGTTGTTGCCGCGATCAGGGACGCGACGGGCAACGTTCACCGCTTGCCCCAATCGTCGCGCCGGAAATTTCCATTGACCGGAGCTTGGCCGGGCTTCGCCGGTCTTGCCGCTGCCGCTGCCGCCGGATGCATCGTCGGCTGGATGGGCTTGGCCGCGGATTATAGTTTGGGCACTCAGGCCGAAGCCGCCGATCAAGTTTCAGGCTTCACGGTCACGGACGTCGCGCCATGGTGACGCTCGATCCCCGTGCCGCGAAATGGGTGCTCCTGGCGCTCTTCCTTTCGCTCGGCCTCAATTTGTTCATCGGCGGATTCGTGGTCGCGCACCGGTTTCATCGTCCGCCCCATGAATTCGCCGATCAGCGCTCGCCCAATGAACGGCCCGGGATGCACGCCTTCATCGACCGCATGGCGAGCAGCCTGCCGGCCGCCGACCGCGATCAATTCCTGTCGGTGATTGTGGAATACCGGGCGGAAATGGCGACAGCGGAAAAGCAAGTCCGCGATGCGCGGCAAAAGGTACGCGATGCCGTCGCCGCCGATCCTTTCGATCGCACCGCGCTGGAAGCGGCGTTCGGGGAGGTTCGCGGCCGGATGCAGGACATGCAGAAAGTAATGCATAGCGCCCTGGCCGACGCCATTTCCCATCTCTCGCCGGATGCGCGCAAAACTCTCGCCGAATGGGACAAGGATAGGGGAGCGCCCAACCGGTGATCGCGCCGGAAGCCGCCATTGCAGTCAACCGATTCGGGCTTGGTGCCAAGCCCGGCGAGTTGGCCGCGGCCGCTTCGGATTCCGCGCGGCTGGATCATCCAGCAGCTAGAACTTCCAGCAGGCTTGCCGCCGCGCCTCGCCGATCTGGCGCCGGGCCGCCAGCGCCTGGCCGAAATCGAGCGTTTTTCCCAAGACAAGAAAAATCCCGATTTTCAAAAAATGATCCGCGGCAATTTGCGCGATGCTTATATGGCCGAGGCCGCGGCGCGAACCCAGAATCAAATCGAGACCAAGCAGCCGGTCCTCGAACGGTTCGTTGCCTTCTGGTCGAATCACTTCACCGTTTCCGTGCAGCGCCCGAAGATCCTGGGACTTTCCGGCGCCTTCGAACGCGAGGCGATTCGGCCCCATGTGACCGGCCGTTTCCTCGACATGCTCGCGGCTTCGACCCGCCATCCGGCGATGCTGCTCTATCTCGACAACGCCCAGTCGATCGGTCCCGATTCGATTGCGGGGAGGCGCCAAAACAAAGGGCTCAATGAAAATCTGGCGCGCGAGAATTCTCGAACTGCACACGGTCGGCGTCGATGGCGGCTATAGCCAAACCGACGTGCGTGAATTCGCCAAGATTCTGACCGGCTGGTCGGTGGTGAGGCTGAAAGACGGCGAACAAGCCGACAATCGGAGTTTCCAGTTCTATGACCGGATTCACGAACCGGGCGACAAGACACTTCTAGGCGTCGAATATCGGGAAGTGGGAGAAGAGGAAGGGACGCGCGCGCTGGCGGTTATTGCTCGCCATCCCGCGACCGCCAAGCATGTCGCCACCAAGCTTGCCCGCCACTTCATGGCCGATGAGCCGGCGCCGGCGGCGGTCGCCCGGCTTACCGATATTTTCCGGAAAACCGACGGCAATCTGAAGGCCCTGGCGCTGGCACTCGTCTCCTCCCCAGAGACTTGGGCGGAGCCTTTGCCGAAGGTCAAGACGCCCAATGAATTCGTGGTCTCCGCGTTGCGCGCCACCGGCTTCGATGGGAAGCCAGAGGTTCTGGTCGGGTCGCTCCGGGTGCTCGGCCAGGCCCCGTTCGCAGCGCCGTCGCCGGCCGGCTGGCCCGATATTGCGGACCAGTGGATCGGCCCGGAATCGGTGCTGAGGCGCGCCGAATGGGCCATGGCACTGGCGCTGCGGACGGGGCCAAGCCATGACCCCAATACGCTGCTCGAAGAAACGATCGCACCCTTGGCGAAGCCCGATACCAAAACCGCGGTGGCGCGCGCGCCGTCGGCTGCCGACGCAGCAGCCCTTATTTTCGCCAGCGCCGAGTTTCAAAGGAGATAGGCGATGCTGACGCGACGCGACGCTCTATCGCTTTTTGGCGCTGGTTTTGTGACCGCCTGGGTCGGACCGGGTGCTCGCATCGCCTTCGCCGCGGCGCCGACCGATCACCGCTTGGTCGTCGTCATCTTGCGCGGGGCCTTGGATGGGCTTGCCGCGATACCGCCGCTCGGCGATCGCGATTATCAGGGCATGCGCGGCGGATTGGCCTTTGCGAGTGCGGGAAATTCCGATGGGGCGCTCGATCTCGATGGATTCTTCGCCCTCAATCCCGCCCTGCAGCCGCTGCAAGATATGTTCAAGGCGCGGGAGCTTCTGGTCTTCCATGCGGTCGCCACACCCTATCGGGCACGCTCGCATTTCGACGGCCAGGATTTGCTCGAAAACGGCACGACCTCGCCGCGCGGGCCGGACAGCGGCTGGCTCAACCGGGCGCTCGGATTGATCGGGTCCGACAGCGAGCGAATCGGGCTTGCCGTCGGCCAAGGCGTGCCGCTGATCCTTCGCGGCAAAACGCCGGTCGGCGCCTGGGCGCCGCGCCAAATGCCTGAGCTCGATGCCGGGTTCCTCGATCGTCTCGCCGCTCTCTATAAAGGCGACAAGCTGTTTGCCGCGGCCCTGAGCGAAGGCATGGCGGCCCAAGATCGCAATGACGAAGTGCTGGCGGGTTCCGACAAGAAAGGCCCCGGTATGGGCATGCAATATGGTGCCGGCGCGCTGAAGGGCGTTGTCGCCGATGTCGGCAAGCTGCTGGCCGACCCGAACGGTCCGCGCATTGCCGCGATGGATGCCGGCGGTTGGGACACCCATGCCGGCCAGGGCGTCTTGACCGGAAGGCTCGCCGGAGCGCTCAAGGGCTTGGGCGAATCGCTGGCGGCGCTGAAAGAATTGATGGGTCTGGCCTGGAACAAGACGGTGGTCGCCGTCATCACCGAATTCGGGCGCACGGTGGCGGAAAACGGGACCGGCGGCACCGATCATGGAACGGCGGGCGCAGCGTTCCTGCTGGGCGGCGCCGTCCAGGGCGGGAAGGTTGTCACCCGCTGGCCGGGCCTTTCCGCGTCGGCTCTCTACGAAGGCCGCGATCTTGCCCCAACCCTCGATCTCCGCTCGGTCCTGAAGGGCGTGCTCGCCGAGCATTTGAATCTCTCGCCTCGCGAAATCGATTCCACCGTCTTCCCCGACAGCGCCTCGGCGGCACCTTTGCGCGATCTCGCGCGGGTTTGATGACACGCTCTTCACACGATCAGTAGGACGTGATGCGCGGCGATTGACCCATTGCGGCAAACCGCCGGCTTCGTCAAAATCCCGCCGCCATTTTAATCGATCGGGGAGGTCGTTCATGCCGATGGCCGTGCGCATCCATCAGACCGGCGGGCCGGAAGTCCTGAAATACGAGGAAATTCCGGCTCCCGAACCCGGCCCGGACGAGGCCCTCATTCGCCACAAGGCGATCGGCATCAATTTTATCGATGTCTATCACCGCAGCGGCCTCTACAAGCTGGAACAACTTCCGGCGATCATCGGCATGGAAGGTGCCGGTGTCGTCGAAGCGGTCGGCAAGGATGTGACGCTGGTCAAGGTGGGCGACCGGGTCGCCTATGCAGCGCCGCCGCCCGGCGCCTACGCGCAACTCCGCGTGCTGCGGGCCGATCGCCTGATCGTGCTGCCCGACGATATTCCGGAAGAAACCGCCGCCGGCATGATGATGAAGGGCATGACCGCGCAATATCTCCTGCGGCGCACCCACCGCGTGGTGGCGCGAGAACCGGTGCTGATTCACGCAGCGGCGGGCGGGATGGGGCTCGTGCTCTGCCAATGGGCGAAGCATCTGGGTGCCGTGGTGATCGGCACGGTGGGAAGCCCGGAGAAAGCCGAGATCGCCAAGGCCCATGGCTGTGAGTACCCGATTGTTTACAATCAGGAAGATTTCGTCGCCGCGGTTCGAAAGATCACCCGGAACCGCGGCGTCAACGTGGTCTATGACGGGGTTGGGCGCGACACCTTCGACCGTTCCCTGGAATCGCTCGGTGTTCTGGGCCATTTGGTGGTTTACGGCCAAGCGTCCGGCCCGATCCCGCCGTTCGATCTGGCACGTCTCTCGGCGAAATCGAACACGATTACCCGGCCCACATTATTTCACTATGTCGCGCAGCGCCGCGCTCTCGAGAAAACCGCCGAGGATTTGCTCGATGTCGTGCGCAAAGGAGCGGTGCGAATCGAAATCAATCACCGCTATCCGCTGAAAAACGCGGCCAAGGCGCACCGGGACCTTGAAGGCCGCAAGACGACGGGTTCGGCGATTTTAATTCCGTAATCGGCGGTTGCCTTAGCCGCCAATCAACAGAATCTGCAGATCCGCGACATTGGTGCCGGTGGCGCCGGTGCGAAGCAAATCGCCGGCAAGGTCCAGCGCCCGGTATGAATCGTTGTCATCGAGCAGCGATTTCGGATCTGCGCCTTTGGCGCGGACGCGCGCCGCGGTATCGGGATCGGTGAGGCCGCCGGCGGCATCGGTGGGACCGTCGCGGCCGTCGGTTCCTCCCGACAAGAATACACAATGCGCCGCGAGCTTCATTTCTTCCGCGGCAACCGCGAACGCCAAAGCCATTTCCTGATTGCGCCCGCCGCGGCCTTTGCCCTTGAGCGTCACCGTGGTCTCGCCGCCGGCAATGATGGCAACCGGGCCCTTTTCGCGCGCGGCCAGAGCCGCCATGCTTCGCGCCGCCTCCCGCGCCTCGCCGGTTAGGCAATTGCTGAAAACAACGACGCGATAGCCGGAAGCTTCCGCCGCCGCCTTGACGCTGGTGAGACTGACCGCGTTGGAGCCGACGAGGGTTGCTTCGGTGTGGTCGAAAACCGGATCGCCGGGCTTCGGCGTTTCCGGCACGTCTCCGACAATTCCACTTTCGATGCGGGCGCGCACCGATGCCGAAACCTTGTCCCAGGCGCCGCGGCGCATCAGCACGTCGCGCGCGTCGCCGAAACTGGTGGGATCGGGAACCGTCGTTCCGCTGGCGATCGTGCTGAGATCATCGCCGAGCACATCCGAAAGAATCAGGGCGTGCACATCGGCGGGACCGGCCAGCCGCACGAGTCCGCCGCCCTTGAGCCGCGACAGATGCTTGCGCACCGCGTTGATTTCGCCGATATCCGCACCGGACGCGAGCAAGAGATTGGTGGTCGCGATTTTGTCCTCAAGCGTCAAACCGTCGGCGGGGTAGGGCAGGAGGGCGGAACCGCCGCCGCTGATGAGGACGAGAACAAGCTCGCCTTGTCCCGCCAATTCTGCCGTTTCGGCGACGGCCTTGGCGGCGGCAACGCCATTGGCGTCGGGCAAGGGGTGGCCTGCGCCCATCACCGCGAAACCGGGAAGGGCGGCCACGTTTTCGTAATTGGTGACGGCGATTCCAGGGCCGCGGAACAGCGGTTCCGGAATGATCGAGGCGGCTGCCCGCGCCATGGCCAGTGCCGCCTTGCCGAAAGCAAGAACCCGGACTGCGGTCCAATCGGCGCTGCGCTCGGACCTTTTATCGGCGCGGCGGATGAAAAGTTTACCGTCTTGGGCGCGGAGATGGCGCAGCACTGCGCCGCCCGGTTCAGCCGCCGCAACGCCCGCGTTGAAAAATCTCGTGGCGTCCCGGCGCAGCCGGACAACCCAATCGGGGCGGGCGGGATCTTCGCTCATTCTCGCCCTCCTGCCGCAGTCCGGTGCTCAAATTACGGGTTAGGCCACGCGGTTGGGCGGCGCCTTGCCGGCGAAGAAGGCTTGGGCGTTGTCGATCACCTTCATGCCCATGGCGACCCGGGTTTCCATGGTGGCGCTGCCGAGATGCGGCAACAGCACCACGTTCTCCATGCCGAGCAGAGCTTCGGTGACTTGCGGCTCACGCTCGAAGACGTCGAGCCCGGCGCCCGCGATCGTTCCGGCCTGAAGGGCGGCGACGAGTGCCGCTTCGTCCACCACGTCGCCGCGTGCCGTATTGATGAGAATGGCGCCGGGCTTCATCTGGCCGAAGGTCTTGGCGTTCATGAGGTGGCGCGTCTCGGGCATGGCCGGACAATGCAGAGTGACGAAATCGGCTTCGCGGAGAACTGCTTCGACCGATTCGCGCTTCTCGCCGCCCACGGCCTTGATATCGGCGTCGCTGGGCGGGAAGGGATCGTTGAAAATGATCTTCATCCCGAAGCCGTGATGGGCGCGGTGCGCAACCGCCCGGCCGATTCGGCCAAAGCCGAGCACGCCGAGGGTTTTCCCCGTCACCTTGTGGCCGAGCATGTGGGTCGGGCGCCAGCCGGTCCATTGCTTGTTGCGGAGGTGGCGCTCGCCTTCCCCCGCACGCCGCGCCGTCATCAGCAGAAGCGTCATCGCGATATCCGCCGTGCAATCGGTGAGCACGTCCGGCGTGTTGGTGACGACGAGACCGTGCTTCTTCGCCGCCTCGACATCGATGTTGTTGAAGCCGACGCCGAAATTGCCGATGAGCTTGGTTTGCCGGGGCGAAACGCCCAGAACTTCGGCGGTGATCTTGTCGGTCACCGTCGGAAACAGGGCATCAATCGAGCGCAAAGCGTCCTGGAGCTCGGCGACCGACATCGGCTTGTCGTCGCGATTGATCTTCGCGTCGAAAAGTTCGGATGCCCTGTCCTCGCACGCCTTCGGCCAGCGCCGTGTCAATACCACCTTGGGCTTGGCCATGTTAGGCCTTGGCTGCGACGGGTTTTGCGGAGAGGCGCCAATATTCGCTGGCGGCGCCGACACCGCTGCCGGGCTCGACCTTGATGCCGATATCGCGCATCGCCATTTCCGCGCCGGTGATGGCACCCGCGAGCATCAGCTCGTTCAGATCGCCCAAATGGCCGATGCGGAACACCTTGCCCGCGACTTTCGACAATCCGGCACCCAGCGCCAAATTGTATTTGTGATAGGCGATGCTGATCACCTTGGCCGCGTCGAATCCTTCGGGGACGACGATGGCGCTCACGGTGTCGGACTCCCACTTTTTCTCTTTGGCGCAGACGTTGAGCTTCCAGCCCTCCCTCACCGCGCGGCGCGTGCCCTCGGCGAGGTGATGATGGCGCGCGAACACGTTCTCCAATCCTTCGGCGAAGAGGCGATCGAGAGCGACGCGCAAGCCGCGGAGCATCGGCAGCGAGGGCGTGTAGGGGAAGTAGCCGGTCGCATTCGCCTTGATCATGTCTTCGAAATCGAAGAAGCAGCGCGGCAGCTTCGCATTGCGCCGCTGTTCCAGCGCTTTCTGGCCGACGCCGACGATGGCCAGACCGGCGGGAAGCATGAATCCTTTTTGCGAGCCGCTCACCGCGAGATCGACGCCCCAATCGTCCATCCGGAAATCGACGCTGGCGATGGAGCTGACGCCGTCGACATAAAGAAGGGCCGGATGCTTTTCCGCATCCATCGCCTTGCGAATCGGTTCGATCGGCGAGGTAACGCCGGTCGCGGTCTCATTTTGGCAAACCAAGACGGCCTTGATTCCATGCGCCTTGTCCTTGGCGAGCGCCTCTTGATAACGCTCCGGCGGCGCCCCCGTGCCCCATTCGCAATCGAGTTCGATAACCTCGAGACCCAATCGCTTGCACATGTCGATCCACAAATGGCTGAACTGACCGAAGCGCGAAGCGAGAACCTTGTCGCCGGGCGCCAGAGTGTTTTGCAATGCGGATTCCCAACCGCCCGTTCCCGAAGCGGGGAAGATGAAGACTTGGCCGGTCTTTGTCTTGAAAACTTTTTTGAGATCCGCAAACAAGGGAAGCGTGAGCTTCGGAACATCCGGATTCCGGTGGTCCTCCATCGGCGTATGGATGGCGCTCAGCACCTCATGCGGAACATTGGTCGGTCCGGGAACGAAAAGGAAATGACGGCCTGCCACAGGATACCCCCCTGGTTGGATTTTTGTTTGGGGGAGAATAATGGCATAACCCCGGCAAATCAAACTTTAGTCGGGATGCCCAAGGCCGCAAGATGACCTTCTGAAAGCCGCAGAAACCCTTGAGTTTTTAGGTCTTGCGGCGGTTTGCCGCGGCCGAGGCCGGCTCTGGGCCGAGCGATCGGCCTTTGCTGCGCCTGCGTTGGCTATTTGCTGAGGTAGAGAGTTGCGAGCGAGTTCGCGATCGCCTGGAATGCGGTGGCCAGGCTGGCCGCCGTCGGAGCGGCGTAGAACTGGCCTTTGCCGGCCGGGCCGGCACAGCCAGAGAGCGTCGAATTGGTTGCCCCGTCACCCAAACCAATGGTGAAGATAATAATACCGGCATTTTTCATATTGGTGCAGAGCGTCGTCAAACGCGTCTCCATATGAGATTCGGCGACGTTGAGATTCGATGATCCAAGCTTGCCGTCGGAGATGTAGCCGTACCCCGTATAATCCGGGCTGTTGCCAACGTCGTCATCGCCGTCGGTTTCTAGCACCACCACCTTGGTCAGACCGGGCGTCGTTGCTGGCTGGCCGTCGGCAAAGGGTCCGCTATTCGAAAGAACCCGCCAGCCCCAAATCATCCCGACCGGGATCGCCGTGCCGCTATTGGCCCAGGACGTCATATTTGTTACCGCCGCATCGAGAGTTCGCTTGATTGTTGGTCAGGCGCACGATCGGGGTCGGGCAGGAAAGATTTGGTCCGTAGGAATTATTCGTTGCCGTAATATAGTCTCCATCGATCTCCACATATTGGATTTTGGCTTTTGGATTTTTGCTGCTGACATACCAAGTGTTGTTCGAGCCAGTAAATGACGAGGAACCGCCGTTTTTCCAATTGTAGGCGGTGAAGGTCAAGTTTTGCCAAAGAGCGGGATCGTTGATATCGGGACCGCTGCCGGTGTTGTCTTCATTGGTTGCGGTCGGTTCGATGACGCAGCCTTTCCAGGCATTTGTCGCGAGCGAGGTTTGGGTTGGGTCGTATACGATGTTGGCACCGGTGGGGTCCACGATCTTATTACCATTGTAATCCTTGTAAACGCCGCTGGCGTTGGGCACGAGCGTGTTGAGAAGACCGGTTGAGCTTGCCGCCGGGCCGATATTCACCGCGGTCACATAGGGTACGACGGCAATCTTGAGCTTCGAGGTATCGACGCTGCTTGCGAACAAAGTGTCGATAATTTGCTGGGCATCCGTTCTTAACGAATCGATATGCGCCGTTCCCTGCGAGCAGTTTGAGGTCTCTCCGTCTCCACACATCATGGATCCGGTATTGTCGAGCACCAAGGCAAGTTCGACGCTCGTGATGCCGCGGGTGATTTGATTAGCGACGTTGACCGTCAAAGTATTGAGCCCCACCATGCGCATGAACACGGTATTGACCGTCGCCGTTGCCGTGAAATCGAGAAGATTGCTGTTGTTGGGATCGACGGTCATCGTCGGCGGCTGCGGCGTCCCGATCGGCGAGTTCGCCGGAAAATTCGCGTAGAAGAAATTGCTCATCCGCTGCTGCAATTGCGCGGTGGTATACTGCGCCGGATTGGACGAACCGACGGCGAGTGCCGCGGCGTCGAGCGCCGCGCCAAGCCGGACCTTGACCGCATAGGCTTTTGCCGCGTCGATGCCGAATCCCGCGGCGAGCGTCAGCGGAATGGCCGCCGCCGCAAACATAGCGATGATGTTGCCGCGCTCGCAGGCCAGAAACGATCGGATATGCCCGGACAACGAGGCTAGAGCACGGCGCATGGGTTCACTCCGTTCCAAAACATCAGCTCAGCGGAATCGAGGAAACAATCCGCGGCCGCTGCATCGCGTTTGCTGCCAGATTGATCCCGCCCGGCAAGACGAGTTTCAACAGTGAGGTGTAGTTATACGTCACCTGCGTAATGATGACGCTCTCGCCCGCATTGCCGAGACCGTTCGCTAGAGTGGTCAGGGCGGTGTTGGACAACGCCGTGGCGGTGCCGCGTGTCGCTTGCCAGGCGACGGCGGGAGCGCCAGTGGTCGCATTGAATGTGACGCTGGCGACCGCGACGCCCAAAGCACTCCCGGCATTCGGCGTCATGACCAACTGTGCCGCCGTGTAGATGTCGTCGATATTGGCGGTGGTCAGAGTCGTCTGCTGGCAGGTGATATCGACCACGGTGTCCGCCGCATCCAGCAGTTTTAGATAGCAGATCATGCCTTGCGACAGCTCCCACGCGCCGGCAAAAAGAGTAATCATCGCGGGCACGACAAAGGCGAATTCGATTGCCGCCACCCCCTTCGTATCCCGAAGAAAAGCTTTCAGCCACCGCATCGTCATGACGCGCCAAACGGTTCATTGACGAAAACAACCGTGGACATGAGAAGTGCCGAGTTGGTGGCGCCGCCGAGCCATTGGCCGACCAGCGTCGTATAAAACGGACGATTGTACATCACTCGAACCGTGACGATCGAACTCGCGCCGCCCGGCGTGAAGCTCAGATTGATGGGATTGCCGTTCTTATCGACCTGGATCGGCTGGCTTAGCCCGGTTTGCGCGGCGGTGAAACTGGCAAATGTCTGGACGTTGAAGAGCAAATTGGCACAGCCGACGAGGGCTGCCATCTGATTGCAAAGAAGCGTCTGAAAGGTCTGTTGCGGATTGCCATTCGCTTGAACTTGGCCGGTGCGAACGAGCCGCGCCGCATCGCGCGCGGCCCCATCGAGCACCGACTGGACGAAGACCATCATCCCGAGTTCGATAATGCCGAGAAGCAAGAGCAGGAATACGGGTACCACCACGCCGAATTCGATCGCGAACGCACCGCTGGCGTCGCGCGGCAAAGCCGCGAGCCGGTGCCAAAAAATACGCAGTTTGGTTGTAACGCCCGTCATGATCATCAGCGACAGTTCGCGCCCTCAAAAAACTTCGCCAAAATTCTTTTTATTTTTGTGGGTGAAGTATCGCGCCGAAAGCCTAACCGTTCGTAAAGCAAGCAACGGATTTTGCACAAACTTCCGTCAATTTTGATGCGGAAAATCGGGCCTTTTCAGCCGATTCGCGGTGACGACATTTTGAATGAATTTGACGCGATGTTTCGGCGCCGCCCATTTTCGCCGGGAGGGTCGCCCATTTTCGCCGGGGGTGGAGCCGTGTTAGCCTGTGTCAGGTTCAATCGCGATGCGTAGGGCTGTCATGATTTGGGTCAGGCGATCTTTCCGGGCCGTGGTGCTTTCGGCCGTGACATTTTGCGGGCTTGCCGCGTGCATCGCAAATCAGGCGCCCGACTTGCTGACGCCGAAGGCCGAAGACGCGAATTTCGGCTATATCGAAAAGACGCTTTCCGACACGAGTTACGAGATCATTTATTATGGGCCCGAGATCTATACGGAGTTGACGGTCCGCAGCTACCTCGACACCATCGAGCATACCGCTCAAGAGACGAGCTACAATCTGGCACTTTGGCGGGCGGCGCAGCTTGCCGCGGCAAAGGGCTATAAGGGATTCAAGGTTGCCAACGCGAAAGGGATCGTCCGCCATTACATCATCGGCCGCGACTATGAAAACGTGCCGGTTTCCGAATTCCAGAACGTTACGATTTGGCAGCCCGACTATTGGTCGGCGACTTATTTCCGGGGCGAGGCGGCGTTGACGATCGAATTCACGAACGACACCGGTGGCGACGTGCATGATGCGGCGCAGACCGTTGCGGCGATGTCGGATCGTTATACGAAGGCGGTGTCGGAACCGATCATGGCCGACACTCAATACTATTTTGGCCCCTCGTCATGGCTCTACGGTTATGACGAGAATTACAAGGAAGCGCCGGCTTTCGAGAGCTCCAAATCCAGGCCGCGGCCCCCGGATCGCAAGCCGCTGGGGCAACCTTATTATTCGCCCTAGACGGAACCGGTAAGTTCGAGACGGACGCGAAAGCCGATCCCGAATTAGGACGAAGCGGTGACCGAGTTTAATTGGTCGGATTGGCCGGGGCCGGCGTGCCGGACAAAATCTGATTGCGGCGCTGCTGATATTCGGTGTCGGAGATCAGGCCCTTGCTCTTCAAATCGTCGAGCACCATTAGGCGTTGCTGCACGGATTCGCCTCCGTCAGGGCTCTGTCCTTGCGGCGCCGCCTGCGCCGGTGCCGCCGGCGCCGGATAGCCATAATTGTAATTGCCCTGATTTGGATAGGCCTGATTCGGATAGCCCTGATTCGGATAGGCCGGCGTTTGATATCCGGGGTAAGCAGGCGGCGCCGCGTATCCCGGCTGTGCCGCATATCCCGGCTGTGCCGCATATCCCGGATATGCGGGTTGCGCCGGTGCGGCCACCGCGGGAGCGGCACCCTGGCCCTGATGCATGCTCTGGAGCTGCTGCTGCAGCTGGTTCACCTGCTGCTGCAATTGATCGTAACGCGCTTGTTCGGCGGCACTTGCGCCGGTTGAGCGGGTTCCCGGCGCCGACGGCGGCGCCGCAGCGAGGGCCTGGGCGGAGAATACCAGCCAATCGCTCCGCTTTCCGCCGGGAGCGCCGTAAACGCCCGAATTGGGAGCGGCGGCCAACACCCATTGGTGCGCTTGAGTAAAGCCGCGCATGCCCGGTACGAAGGGATCGAGCCGCCGGTCGCCGGTTTTGGCTTCCCGGGTCGCATAATTCTCGCCTTCCTCGACGTCGCGATGGGCCTGGCCGATGATGAGGTTGATTCGTCCGTCCTGATAGAAAACCCGGCCGGTGGTGACTTGTTGGGTGGCCATGGCGAACATTCCGCCGCCCCCCTTGTGCCAGCCGACGACGGCAAAGGTCACATCCTGGTTGGGGCCGGCTTGAGCTAGAGCCTCGCTGACGTGCCGGCTCAGCAGATCGAGCTCGAAATCGGTGAAAAGCGGGATATAGCCGGTCTTTTCATTGGTCTTGATCGTGATCTGGGAGAACGCGTTGTAAAGCTGGCTGTCGGCGACGTTCACCGGCTGCTGATTGGGCGGGGTTCCTCCGGCCTTGGCGGAATCCTGAGGCTCCAGACGCACATACATATCGCGCAGGGTCCAAATTTCTTTCTCGACCTTTTGCTCGACCTTTCCGCCGGTGCTTGTGCCGGCGGCCGTCGAGTTGCCGGAACCGAAGAGGGAGCAGGCGGAGGTCGCTCCTAAAACGAACAGACCGGCCGCGGCAAGCGGCGCACGCCACAGATGTTGCATTTTGTTCTTATTCATATTTATCGCGTTTTTTCGAATCATCGGCCTCGCCTGAGAAGGTTGAGATTATCTCGCCTTAAGGTGAGGGCGAGGTCCAAGGCGGCGCACTGTAGCCCGAACCGGGAGGTCGAGGGAAGGCCGGGCGGCTTCCGAGAGCGGCCCTCAGCGGCCAAAATAGGCAAAAAAAGAGGGGCGCCGAAGCGCCCCTCGAAGTCGTTGGAATGATTTTTCGATTTACCAGAAGAAGAACGCGCCGACGCCGAAGACGTTGCCGTCCAAGCTCTTACCGTCAAACCACTCTTCTGACTGGCGGCCGTATTCGGCAACCAGCTTGAGGTTCGGGTTGATGTCGTGGCTAAGCATGACATCCCACAGATCCTGACGCTCGAGGTTAGCGCGGGCTGTACCTTCAGCCGCGGCGCACGAGATGCCGTTATCTATGGCGCCCGCGGTAGTAGGAGCCGTGCGGCAAATGCTCTCCGAACTGGTTTCGTCCGCCGTGCTTTCGCCGTAGCTGGCCTGGAGCTTGGTGCCTTGTCCGAACGCATAGCCCACTTGACCGATGAAGCCATCGTTATCCCGGGGCGTGCCCCAGCCATCAAGCGAATCGGTATCGAGCTGCAGAGTTGTGCCAATGCCCGAGCCGACGTACCCCGAACCCATCAACTCCAGGGTGCCGGGTCCGACCGGGATGCCGACTTGCAAGCCGCCGGCAAAGCCCCAAACGTTGACAGAGGAGCCGCCCAGAGTGCCAGGACTGGCGCTGCTGAATGTGGAGGACTGGTCCATCCCGCTGATCCAGGCCAAGTCCGTGGTACCGGCAAGGCTGCCAGCCCAAGAAGCTTCGCCTTCGAACCGCGGCGTGGTGGTCCGATCCGCCGTCAGCCCCAATGCCTGATTGGAATTGATTACCGACGGATCGTAAGCGCCGACGCTGACCTTGAACCCGCTCATGTCGGGCGTGGTGTACTGGATACGGGCGTTGAACTGCGGATACGGATAACCGAAGCCGATACGGCCGAGAGTGGTTCCCGCGCCATGGTTCCCGCCAGTGGCGCCGATACCGAACAGGGTTTGATCGGTCAGGATGTTCTTGCCCAGGAATTGGGAAAGAGTCTTACCGACGAGAGCCTGGCCAAAGCTGCCATCCACCGTGAAGAAGATTTCACGAAGGTCGAGCTGGCTTTCCGAGCTGGACCCGAACGAGTTCTTGGTGTTGTTCGAAATGTTCGGGTAGATGCCGATACGGGCCGCCATGTCGAGGCCACCGGTGGTCGGCGCCTTGACGTTCATGCCCCACACCGCCGGCAACAGGCCGGTACGGACGCGGAAGCTGTCCCGGGTATCCGCACCGGTGTCGATGGCGCCGCCGGAATGGGTTTCCGTGACGCCGTTGACGATCGTATTCGTCACAGGCGGCTGGTTGCCCGTCCACACGGCAAAGCCGTTGACGGAGCCGTCGAAGCTGACTTCCCAGCCGCCGTCGCCCATAAGGAGCACCTTCGCGTTCGCGGGCGTAGCCCCGACCGCGAGCAAGAGCGCCGCAGGAGCGACTGCTGCCGCAAACTTAATAAACCGATTTGTCATTTTTTATTCCCCCTTGGAGGTCTGCGGATTGGCTCGCTTGGGATGCCGTTATGGACTATGCCGCTTCGCGGTTGCGAAAGTGTCACACTCCCCTTCGGCACGTGACATTTAATTCAAGCGATCTGTGTTAACCAATTAACCCCGGAGTTGTTTTTCTGTCAAAGACAATTTGCCCGCAGTGGCTTAGCGATTCTTATGGTTGCCAAATCATTGACGGCTGGGAATTTAGCCAGTTTGGAGCCATGTTCCGGAGAAATTGCGACGTGACTCTTCGGTCCAAAACACGAGGATTCTTGCGGGATTCAATGGGTCTCAGAAATAATATTTCCTTGGCCTTGGCAAGCATGCCGGCAACCTCCAATGGCGCAATTGAACCTGTTTCGTTCCTGTTGCTCTAGGGCAACAGAAGATCAAAAACCGTTGCAGCGGTGCCGAATCGGAAGATTCGCGTTCGCCACAATAGCAGCCGCGCAACGCGCTGTTAGACCATGATCTTGTCGGTTGGAACCGGCTGCGCCGGAGGTATTTTTGCGCCGCGCGCGGGAGAAGCGCGAAGCGCGTAGCAGGACTACGGGCGAGCGCTTCGACGACGCTGCGGCGTCAAAAGACCCCGGCCCTTTGGGTTGCGCGTTGGCGGGCGCCCTCGGCGGGGCTGGCGCGTCTGGCGGATCGCCGCACCAAGGGCACAACGCAGCCGGTTCGAACTGACAAGATCATGCTCTAACCGCCTGGATCTCCAAGAGCGGCTCGGAGCGAGCCTAGAAACGATTCATACCGGCGCCAGCGCCCAACGGCAGTTTTATAGAGCGGCTGGCGGGCTTGCCAAATGCTGGCCGTGCGCACGGCCCGCGTTCCCCGATGGAAGGACAGGCACCGGTCGTCCCAATCGAGGCCGCAATGGGCGACGATGCGGTGGCTGGCCTCCGTTTGATCCGCGACCACGCTTTCGTAATCGATTTCCAGCATGGAAACCGGCAGCGCTGTTCGCCAATGGGCCATCAGGCGTTCATAACCTCGATAATACCGGCCCAATTTCTGCAAGTTGGAGGCATAGGGATGATCGCTCTCGAGCTTCGTAAAGTAGCACGAGAGGCACGTATCCATCGGGTCGCGCCGGCAGTGGATGTAGTGCGCCTTCGGAAACATCAGCGCCAAAAGACCGAGGTGAAGAAAATTATTCGGCAATTTGTCGGTCACACGCGCGGCGTTCCCCACCTGCACGTCTTCGTAGGCCAGGTAGGAATTCGAAAGATAGCCGATGTCATCTTTGCCTAAGAATGCGACGCATTCGGGAAAGGAATTATGGAGGCCGAAACGCTTCGGCAGACTTTCAACGATGGCGGGGACGGTTGGAAGCTCTCCGCCTGCCGCGACTTCCGGGTGCGCCGCAATGATCTGCTCGACCAGCGTCGTTCCGGATCGCGGCATGCCGAAAATAAAGATCGGCTGAGGTGACGGATTTCCGAACGACGACCGGGCCGCAAAAAAGTCGGCCGTGAAGGCCGCAATCAGGCGGTCGATCTTCGATTCCCAGGCGACCTCATCGAAGCCGGCGGCCGCGTCCAAAATTTCGTTGCCGGCGCGATAGCTGTCGAAAGCGTGAGCGTAGTCTCCGAGATCGTCGAAAATCTTGCCGAGCGCGAAATGGAGCAGGGCTCGCTCCTCGGCCGGTCTTTCGATTGCCAGCAGCGACTTGATCCTGGCGACGCCATTCTGGTTCGACAATTCCTTCGAATAGGTTGCCATCCGGTAAAGCGCATCGGCGAAATCCGGCTTCACAGCCAGCGCGGATTTGAAATAAGTCACGGCTTCATCGAACCGCCCCAGATTCGCGCACATCACCCCCATCTTGTTGAAGCCCTCGGCGCTCCACGGAACGTGCGTAAAAACTTCGCGGAGATGGAATGCCGCTTCCTCGAGCCTTCCCAACTCATAAAGGGCGATCGCCAAATCGCGATGGGCTTCGGATGGAGACGGGTAATAGGCGACGATCTTTTCATACTGCGCTTCGGCTTCCTTCTTGCGGCCATATTCGCTGAGCACATCGGCGAGCGCCACGCGCGCCGCGGTGTAGTCGGGCGCGAGCGCAACCGCCTTTTTGAATTGTGCGATCGCCGGCTCCGGCTGGTGACGGTTTTTGTGCACGAGTCCGAGACTGTAACGCGCAGCGGGAAGGCGCGGATTCAAGGAAATCGCCTTTTTGAAATGGTTCTGCGCCGCGTCAAAATTGCCGATCGCGAGATAGACAATTCCGAAGTTGTTCGCGAGTTCGGCGGACATCGGACCCAATGCCGCCGCCTGCTTAAGATGCCGCAAAGCCTTGGCGCTTTCGCCCTTATTCTGGCACAGCACGCCGAGCCAGTTATGGGCTTGCGCTTCATTGGGATCGAGTAAAAGAACTCGCCGGAACAGCATCTCGGCTTTATCGACCTGACGCATCCCCAATGCGGCCATGGCTTCGGCGAAGGCGGCGCGTAATTCCGCCGATCCTCGCGGCGTGTTTGCCGCGAGCATATTCGGGGCGGACGAACGCCCGCTCCGGGCGTTGGCTCGGCGGCGTTCCTTGCGGTTCACGAGGGACCCTCCGATACGGACTTCATAGCCCGACGGTGGCGTGCGGTAAGGCGCTGGTCAAGGTTGTCCGAGAAAAGACGGAAATGTTACCGCCGGCCGCGCCGAATGAGGGGCTACCCGCCGGCAACGATCCGGTTCTGGATGGCGATCCGGATCAAATCCGCGGTGCGGCGCACCCCAAGCTTGGCTCGGATCTGACCGCAATTATTGGCGACAGTCTTGTAGCTGAGGCCAAGGGAATCGGCGATCTGCTGAAGGCTCCGGCCTTCGCCGAGAAGGCGCAGCACCTCAAGGTCGCGGCGCGAGAGGTGCTCGAGGGGATGGGCGGGGGCGCGAACGCTAAACAGGGCAAGTTCCTGGGCGAGCGCCGGCGCGACATAGGATTGTCCTTCGCCGACCCGATTAATCGCTTCCTGAATGTGGGCGGGGGCGGTGTTTTTGCTGACGTAGCCCAGGGCGCCGGCCTGCAACGAGCGCATCGCGTAAAGGGCGTCGTCATGCATGCTGAAGACCAAAATCCGCGCTGCCGGTTCGTCAAGCTTCAGCCGCTTGATCAATTCGAGCCCGCCCATCTCCGGCAGATTGAGATCGAGGATCACGAGATCCGGCCGGTATTCACGGAAAATGCCGAGCGCATCGCGGCCGGATTCGGTTTCGCGCAGCTCGACGTCGCTGCGATCGGCCAGCATGCGGCGCAGTCCGGCGCGCACGATCGGGTGATCTTCGACGATCAAAATCTTCATCAGCCGACGGCCCGTTTGAGGCTTGCCGAATGTTCGCCGGAACGGGCTGCAGAATAGGGAAGTTGGGCGATCACCGCGGTTCCTTTGCCTAGCCGGCTCGAAATCGTCAATGTTCCGCCCATCGCCTTCACGCGTTCGCTCATCCCGAGCAAGCCGTATCCCGTCCCCGCCGGCCCTGTCCCCGTCGGCTCAACTATTCCTTGACCGTTATCGGCAACGGTTACGACGACGGTGTCGCCGCCATTGTTCGCCTGCTGGCGTTCGATAGCGACGCGTATTCCCGTCGGTCGGCTATGGCGCACGGCATTGCTCAGGGACTCCTGAATCACGCGATAGATGATCGGATCGAGGAGGTCGCCAAGGTCCTCGGAATCGGGCGAAATTTCGATTTCATAAGCAATGTCCGGATAACGACGCCGCCAGAATTCGACGAGATTGCCGATCGCCTCGTCCAATCCGAATTCGGCAAGACCGATCGGGCGCAACAGGCGGAGCATGCTCCGTACCTGCCGTTGCATATGGCCGACCGCTTCGACGATGGACTGCACGAGTTCCTTGACCGGCCCCATGCGCCCTTCGTCGATATTGCGGGATATATTCGCGGCATCGACATTAATCGCGAACAGGAACGGCCCGATCTCATCGTGGAGATCCTGCGCGATTTCATTTCGCTCTTCCTCCTGCAAGGTCAGGAGTTGCTCGTTCAATCGCTGATTTTCACCCGCCATTTCGGCGAGCTGGCCCGCCATGCGGTTGAAGCTATCGCGCAGCCCAGACAATTCCGGCGGCAATTTGCCGTCCAGTCGTGCGCTATAATCGCCGCGCCCAATTTGGCTGAGCCCGATAGCGAGGCGATCGAGCGGCCGCAGCGCGCGCCCGACGAAGAAATAGACGAGCAAGACGGTCGGCACGAAAAACAGGACAAGCACCAAAAGGCCGTCGCCGAACTCATTCCAGATTTCGAGAATTTCGTTATGGGGGTCGCTTTCCATCAGCACGGTGCCAAAATTCCGGCCGTTGACGACCACCGGAATCCGAATGGTTACGGTGGGAACGTGCAATAATTGGACAAACCAGGACGGGACTTGGCCGAGGGGCGGCTCTTCGACGGTCGGCGTGGCGACGGCGGCGCCGTCGCCGACCAGGCTGACCCGCAGATGCCGGTTGCCTTTGAATGAGGCGATCAATTCTTCGAGGTCTTGCTTCGGGTCCAGCGAGCGGTTCAATCCGGCGAGATTGGCTTCGATCATTTGCTGTCCGACCGCAAGCGCCGAACGCATTTCGGTCTTCACCGAGCGCGGCGCGTTGAAGGAGGCGATAATCCCGCCCAAGACCAGGCTGGCCGCGAGCAGGGCGGCGATCAGGCTGATCAAGAAAAGTCGCAGCGACATCGAAGGTCCAAATGGGGTGTTCAGGCCGAAACCGATTGGCCGAACGCCATCATAGCCGATCTTGGGACCGGTCGGCCGCCGTCGAAAAAGATCGGGCAAATTTCCCGGTAAAATCGGGATACTGGGACATGGCGTTCCGTTGCCGGTTCGATTTGAATGCGACGCCATAAGAAGAAAGATAAGGGGGAAGGGGATGCTCATCCAGGGCGCCCAAAATAATCGAAAATACGGTTTTAAATCATTGACTTGCTGGTGGCCGTACCTGGTCGCCGCAGGCGTGGCCCTGGCCGCCGGGAGCGCACTCGCCCAGGATGCGGGGAGCAGCCCGCCCCCTGCCGGCCCTGCGCCGGTTTTCACCGTGCCGACGGTCGAGGTCATTGAGACGACCCCGGTTCAGGGAGTCGGGATCGATCGCGACAAGGTTCCAGCGAACGTTCAAACCGTTCGCCCGGCGGAATTGGAAAATTCGGCGGTTCCCTCCGTCGCCGATGCGCTGAACACCAATGTCGGCAGCGTCTCTATCAATGAAACCTCGGTCAATCCGTTTCAGCCGGATATCAATTTTCGCGGCTTTACCGCGTCGCCGATCCTCGGCACACCCCAAGGCATCGCGATCTATCAGAACGGCGTGCGGATCAACGAACCCTTCGGCGATACGGTGCAATGGGACGTGGTTCCGGAATTCGCCGTCGAATTCGATGCAGGTCATTCCCGGCGCCAATCCGGTTTTCGGCCTGAACGCGCTGGGCGGCGCCATCGCCCTGCAGATGAAGAACGGGTTCAACTTCAAGGGCGTCGAAGGCGAAGGCTATGGCGGGTCGTGGAACCGCAAACAGGGAACGATGGAATATGGCGCGCAGATCGGCGATCTCGGCTTTTACGCCGGCGGCACCGGATTCGATGAAGACGGCTGGCGGCCGTTTTCGTCATCCAAGCTCGGCCAGTTTTTCAGCGATATGCGCTGGCGCGGCACTGACGGCGAGGCGGGCATCAGTTTCGGCTATAGCGCCTCCAATCTTGGCGGCGTCCAGACGACGCCGATCCAGGCGCTGGAGCAAAGCCGCACCGCCATTTTCACCGCTCCGGATTTCACCAAGAACGAGCTGATCGCCCTGACCGGCGACGGCAATTACTTCGCCACCGACACGCTGTCCGTGCAAGGCAATCTCCACATGCGCCACCTTATCAGCAACGGCCTCAACAGCAACACCGCCGATTTTACCGATTGCGCCGGCTTTGGCGGCACCGCGGGCGTGCTCTGCGATTCCAATGGCAACCAGATTAGCGACACCCGAGGCAATCCGATTTCCACCAGCGTCGGCGGCGATGCGACCGACGTGACAAGCACGACCAATTCGATGATGGTAGGCGGGTCGCTGCAGGGCACGGCGAATGGAGACGTGTTCGGATTGACCAACCAGTTCATCGCCGGCACCAGCCTCGACTTCGGGAATGTGTATTTCCGCAACGAGACCAATATCGGCTCGCTCGATCCGCAAAACTTTGTCGATCCCAGCGGCATCTTCGTCGCCGGTCCCGGCAATACGACGGCGCTGAAGACTGAGAATATGTATTACGGCGCGTATTTCTCCGACACGCTGTCGGTGACCGACGATCTCGCCGTCACCGCGGCCGGGCGCTACAACATCGCGACGTTGCGGATCAACGACCAATCGGGCATATCCCCCGATCTGAACGGCGATCACGAATTCATCCGCTTCAATCCGGCGCTGGGTGGCACGTACAAGCTGGCGGACAACGTCACGGCTTACGCCAATTACAGCGAAGCCAACCGCGCCCCCACCGCGGTCGAGCTCTCTTGTTCCGATCCCAATCTGCCGTGCCATGTCCCGAACGCGTTTCTGGCCGATCCGAATTTGAATCAAGTGGTCGATCGGTCGGTCGAAGCCGGTCTTCGCGGGCATTTAAAGGCGTTCGACGGGAACGCGCCGGTCAACTGGTCGGCAGCGCTGTTTGGCAGCCGCAATTATAACGACATCATCTTTGTGGCGACGACAACGACAGGCAGCGGGTTCTTCCAGAATGCGGGGATCACCCAGCGCGTCGGCGGCGAAATCAACCTCGATGGGACGGTCAGCGATTTTTCTTGGTATCTCAACTACTCATATACCCAAGCCACCTTTCGCTCGAATTTGCTGCTGCCCAGCCCGTCCAATCCCTTCGCCGACGCCAACGGCAATATCTCGGTGACGCCCGGCGATCGCATTCCGGGCATCCCGCTGCATTCGATCAAGGCGGGGATCGGGTACAACGTCACGAAGAATTGGAACGTGGCGCTCGAATCGATCATCAATTCGAGTTCATTTCTGCGCGGCGACGAAATCAACCGGCTGAGCCCCGTTCCCGGTTACGGTATCGTCAATTTGCGGAGCTCTTACAAGATCACCGACTATCTCGAGGCCTTCGTGAAGGTCGACAATATTTTCGACGCCAATTACGACACATTCGGAACGCTCGGCGACCCGGCTCAGGTCGCCGCCGACGCTAGCTTCACCGATCCGCAATTCCTTTCGCCCGGCGCGCCGATCGGCGCTTGGGTGGGGCTGCGGGTCAAGTTCTGAACGATCGAGCCTGCGTCCTATTGAAGCTTGTAATTGACCGGTACCTCGAACTCCGCTTCGCTCTTGCCGAGCGAGGCCGGAAGGGCCGGGAAGGGCGCAGCCTTCCGAACGGCGTCGAGGGACGCTTCGACCAGCCGGTGCGGGTCAGTCGTGGGCGACGTGACGTCTAGGAGATTTCCGTCCGCGGCGATCTTGAGGCGCACGACGACCGTGCCCTCTTCATGCCGCTGCATCGATTGCGGCGGGTATAGCTTCTTGGCGTCGATCATCGTGAACAGCGTGGTCACGTAGCGGTTCATCTCGGCTTGCGAGGTTCCGCTGGCCACCCCGGTCTCGATGCCCTTGCGCGGCAATTCCGCGGCGGACGGCGACGCGGGAGCGGGCGCCGGCGTCGCCGCGACCGGCGGCGCTTGCGGCTCGGGCGTTGCGGCGGGCGGCGCCGCAGGCGTTGGGGGCGCTTCGACCTTGGGCGGTTCGGGCGGCTTCGGTTTGCGCGGCCGCGGCTTTGCTTGAGCGGGCGCAGGCAAAACCGGCTCCGGCGCCTTGGCCGGCGGCGTTTCGGGAATCGGTTGAGCTTTTATTTCCGGCAGAGGCTCGGGCGGCGGGGGCGGCGGTGCCGGCTCTGGGGCCTTGACTTCCGCTGGCGGGGGCGGCGGCGCGGGTTTTGCTTCGGGCGCTTCCGGTTTGCCGAGGGCCGCGAATTCGAGAACGATCACCTGCTGCGGCGGTTGAACGACCGGCTTGGGATGAGGTGCCAAAAGAAGGATCGCGAAGAACGCGATATGGACCGCGGCCGAAAAGGCGAGGGCCGCGAGAAAGCGCGGCGAACGATAGGCGGAGAGGCGGGATTTCGGCGGGTCCGAGAAATTGCCTTCACCCAACTCATCGGCCGGCGGCGGCTCGGTCGTCAAACGACCCTGTCGGTTCTGTCCTTGCACCAACCGGATCGGCAGCGGCGGGCAAAGCGCAGGCCTGCCGGGCGCAGGCCTGCCGGGCGCCGGCCTGCCGGGCGCCGGCCCTGGAGGGGCGAGCGCTGGCTCCCGATCAATGATTTTAGCCTCACCGCCCATCAGGTTCCGCCCGCGTCGTGCGGGTGCAATTTCAAGAATTTAACACGAGGGGGCATCTGCTCATTTTCCCGAAAAAGTCGGGAAAAGTTCCCGATTTAGGCGCCTTCTCGGGCCACCGATAAAAGGCCGGCCAGAAGCTGCGGGTAATCGGCCAAGAGGCGCTTCTGGAATCGCTCGGTTTCCGGATCTTGGGGGCTGCGCGGCCGGGGGAGATCGACGTCAAGATCGAGAACGATATGGCCCGGACTTTTCGACAGGAACAGGATCCGGTCGGCCAAGGTCAGCGCCTCGCTCAAGTCGTGGGTGACGAAGAGAACGGTCGTCGGGCGGCCGTTCCAGGTATCGATCAGAAGCCGGCGAAGCCGGTCGGCGACCGGGGCTTCCAAGGAAACGAAGGGTTCGTCCATCAGCAGCAGTTTCGGCCGCACGGCAAAGGCGCGGGCAAGCGCCACCCGGCGCTGCATGCCGCCGGAAAGCCGGTTCGGATAGGCGTGGAGAACGTCTTCGAGACCCATCGCCTTGAGCAGCCTCTCGGCGTCGCCGGCCGCGATCACGTCTTCAGCCATGACAATTCGCACGTTCTCGAGGACACTCAGCCACGGAAACAGTCGCGGTGTCTGGAACATGTAACCGATTGGCAGCGAAGCGGGTTCTTGCGCGCCGTCGCCGGTCAGCCGAACGCTCCCGTCCATCGCGCGATCCAAACCGCTCACGATGTTGAGCAAGGTCGTTTTGCCGCTGCCGGACGGGCCGAGGATGCAGGTGAATTGTCCTTCCGGCACCGTGAAGGAGATATCCTTCAACGCCGTGTGATCGGCCCCCGGTGTCCGTGACGAATAGGTCTTGGCTCGGATATTGACCGACAGCGTCGTCATAGCCGCCACCGGGTCAGCCGCACTTCGAGCGGACGAAGCAGCGCCAATTCGATGAACAAGACGACGGCGATGAAGGCCAGGGTGTAAGCGAGGATCGAGCTGATATCGAAATATTGGAAATAGATGCTGATCTGAAATCCGACGCCGTTGCTGCGGCCCAGAAGCTCGACGACCAAGACAATCTTCCAAATGATCGCCAGGCCGTTGCGCGCGGCCGCCATGATGTACGGCGTCAGTTGCGGCAACGTGACCTTGAGGAACCGCTTTCCCCACGAAAAGCGATAAACCTCCGCCACCTGCTGGAGTTCGCGATCGAGGGTACGCGCGCCTTCGCGGACATTCACGACGACCAGCGGAATTTTATTGAGCGCCACGGCAATGACCGCGGCAACGTCGGTCAAGCCGAGCCAGATATAGCAAAGGACGATGACGACGAGGGCCGGCACGTTGAGTCCCAAAACGAGCCAGCCATCGAACAGAATATCGGTGCTGCGGCTACGGCCCATGGCGAGCCCGATGGCGGTGCCGATGGCCATGGCGATGACGAAGGCGGCGGCCACACGCGCAAGCGTGATGCCGATATGATAGGGAAGGTCGCCGGCCTCAATGTGCTCGACCATGCTGTTGGCGACCGACCACGGTCCCGGCAATTTGGAACTATGAGCGAAATAAGCGGCGATCGCCCAAACCAGCAGGAAAAAGCCCAGGGAAATGAGCCGAAGCGTCAAATCGGACGCCGTGTTCAGCGATGATAAAGCGCGGCGCATCGGGCGGCCGTCCGCTGGCATCAATTGAGCGAGCCGGTCCAAAAGGTTCCGGGCTGCAGCTCGGTGCTGTCGCCCACCAGATCCGGTCCACCCAATTCGGCGAGAACCGCATAGACGGCGCGCGAGGAATCGGCGTCGTCTTGCGGCGATGCACTCGGAATCCCGGCACGATAAGCGTCGCGCAAGGCGATGAGCGTCGCGTCGTCATCGGCTTCGAGCAACGGCTTCAGGCGCCCCCATTCTTCGTCGGATTTGGCGAGAATCGCCTTGGCCTCCTGCGACGCGCGCAAGAAGCCCTTGATCGCTTCGGGATTCTTGGCCGCCCAGGCGTCGCTGAACACCCAGCCGACGACGGGTACTTCCTTGACGGCGCCCAGAGCCTTCAACACCTCGGGAATCGTCACCAGTTGTTGCATGCCCTTGGCCTTCAATCGGGCTTCGAAATTCCAGAATGTCAGCGCTGCCGGAATGTCGCCCTTGAGCATCAAGTCGTTCAGCAGGGGCGGCGCGCCATAGACCGGCTCGACGATATTCGCCAGATCGGTACCGAGCTTTTTGCGCGCATAGGCGCGAAGCAGAAGCCAACTCTTATCCACCGGGCCGCCGGCAATTCCGATCTTTTTGCCTTTCAAATCGGAGAGCGAGACGATTCCGGAATCGGGACGGACCACGATTCCGCCGGCCGCCACTGAATGGGGGAAAAAGGTGTAATCGATTCCGCTCGCCCGCTGGCGCGAGACCCAGATCCAGTCGGTGACGATCACATCGACGGCGCCGCCTTGAAGAGCGACCGCCGTCGCGTTCTTGCTCGCCAGCGGCACCGCCTCGATCTTGATGCCGTTCTTCACGTCGAGCCCGGCGTGCTTGATCACGTCGAGTTCCCAATTGACGGTGCCGTATTGCAAGGTGCCGACGCGGACGGTCGGAACCTCGGTCGGCTTAACGGCAGTGATATTTCCTTGACGCGCGAGGATGACGCCGAGCCCGACCGCAACGACAAGCGCGGCGATCAACGTGAATCGAAAATTCCTGTGCCGCGGCGGCGGCATCGACAATTCATTCACCGTTCAACTCCTCCGTGACACGCCTTCGCATTTCGGCCATTTCGCACCATAGCGGGGCAAGATGATCGCAGGATGAATGGCGGAGGGCCGAACTCCGGCACCGACTGGGTGACCATCGAATAATTCATTATTCATAAGCTGAATCAATTGATTACAAGAGTATCCGTATCCGGGATCGTCGGCGCCGGGCGGCCGCCCCGCCCCCCGTTAAATAAATCGCAACCTTGTCCTGAAATTGTCCTGAAGAGACGCGGCTGTGCCCAGGTTTTAAGCCCGTTTCCCGGTCCGGTGCAATGCTTCCGCTCGTGCAAGGGAAATCATCCCGAGCCCCATCCGAAATTCCCGAAACGCCCGGTCTCGCGTCGCCGGCGATCGCCCGCGAACTCGAAATTGCGATCGAGCGCCATCGCAGCGGCGACCTCGAAAAAGCTGCTGCGATCTACCGCAAAATTCTAAAACGCGATCCACGTAACGTCGAAGCGCTCGATCTATTCGGGCTGGCCACGCTTCGTCTTGGCCATGCCGCACGCGCGGCGCAGCTTTTTGACAAGGCCGTGGCGCTGGCGCCCGGCAATGCGCTCACCCGCATGCATCTAGGAGATGCTTTGGCCGGCGCCAGTGAATTCGAAAAAGCCGCGGAGGCGTTTCGCACGGCGCTTGAGATCGAGCCGCAATCCGTTGCGGCGCTGGCCTCGCTCGGCAATGCGCTAAAATCCCTTCGGCAGTTCGATGAAGCAATCGCCTGTTACCGCCGCGTCGTCGAGTTCGCGCCGCATTCGGCGGAAGCGCAATCGAATTTGGGTCTGGCGCTGAAGGAAGCGGGGAAAATCGAAGAAGCCTTATCTTGTCTGCGGCGCGCCGTCGAGCTGGCGCCCCACCATCCGGAAATCCAATTCAATTTCGGCAACGTTTTGCTTGCCGGGGCGCGTTTCGATGAGGCCGAGGCGGCCTATGCCGAAGCGCTGACTCTCAATCCTCAGCATGCCCGGGCTTGGTGCAACCGGGGTGTGGCCCTGCGCGAGCTGGGCCGCGGCGACGATGCGGCGGCCGCGCTGCGCAAGGCGCTGGGACTTGCCCCCGAATGGGCGGACGCGCATTGGAATCTCGGGCTCGCCCTGTTGATGCAAGGCCGTTTCGAAGAGGGCTGGCGGGAATACGAATGGCGCCGGAAGATTTCCGGATTTGCGATGCGCCAAATCCCCGGCAAGGCCTGGGACGGCGCGCCGCTTCGCGGGCGCATGCTGCTGGTTCATGCGGAACAGGGATTAGGCGATGCGATTCAATTCGCCCGCTATCTGCGGGTCGCGAGTACGTTGGGCGGAACCGTCAAATTCCTGTGCCCGCCTACGCTCCTCCATCTTTTTTCACAAAGTAGCCTTTGCGATGCGGTGGGTGCTGAGGCGCCTTCCGGTTTCGATGTCCAGGTGCCGTTGATGAGCCTGCCGCATCTCGTTGATCCAAAGCTGGAACGCGCCGCCGCCCTCATCCCGTATCTTAAGGCCGATCCGAAATTGGTCGAATATTGGGGCCAGCGCCTGCGGCCAAAACCCGGTTTTCGCGTCGGAATCTGCTGGCAAGGCAATCCGGCTTATCGCGCCGACAGCCTGCGCTCGATCCCGCTCCAATTTTTTCCGCCGCTCGCGCTCGTTTCGAATGTCCGGCTCATCAGTCTTCAAAAAGGCGCGGTGCTCCCGAACGATTCGGGCATCGAGGATCTGGGGCTCGAGCTCGATGAAAAATCCGGCGGGTTCATGGATTCGGCGGCGCTAATGCAAAATCTCGATTTGGTGATAACGTCGGATACCGCCATTGCACACCTTGCCGGCGCGCTCGGGGTCGAGACGTGGCTCGCCCTGGCTCAAGCCCCGGATTGGCGGTGGGGACGGAACGGCCAAACTTGTCCTTGGTATCCGACGATGCGTCTTTTCCGCCAGATGGCCGTCGGCGATTGGGCGCAAGTTTTTGCGCGCATCGGCGGCGAACTCGCAGCGCGCGCCGGGGTTGCGATCCGATGACCGCGGAAATTTCGGTTCCGGTGGCGCCGGGAGAGCTCCTCGACAAGATCACAATTCTCGAGCTCAAGATGGAACGCATCCGCGATCTGCAGAAGCTTCGCAATGTCCGGACCGAAATGGCGCTTTTGCGCGCGATTGTATCGCGGGAGATTCCCGATACGGCGGAGATTGCCAAGCTCACGGCCGAGCTTCGCGGGATCAACGCCGAATTGTGGGATATCGAAGACAAAATCCGAGACTGCGAGCGGGCAGGGGACTTCGGCGCAACCTTCGTGGCGCTCGCTCGTGCCGTCTATCGCAACAATGACCGGCGCGCCGGCGTGAAACGCCGCATCAATTTGGCGCTGGGCTCGACAATCGTCGAAGAAAAATCCTACGCCGCCTCTGAATAGACGCGCTGCCGGATTTTTACATCCGGCATAACCTCGTCGAGGACGGCCCGAAGGACGGCCCTAATTGAGAGCGAGTTGGGGCTCTGTCTTTTGTTCTTCGATCGCGTGTAACACCGCATACCACTGATTGTTGTAACAAGCCTTGATCGCGCCGTCCGTGCCAAGATGCCGGATCAACAGGATTGCGAGCTGGTGGTTGCGTGTGAACTTGCGGCTCGGCTTCGCCTTTGCTGGGCTGGCCATCGCTGAACTCTCCTTGCCTAAACTGGCGTTCGGTTTGCCTAACTGGCATTACTGTCAGCGGTGACGGGGTTATCCCCTAATTCACCGCTTCGATTGATGCAGCATCCGTGCCATAAGCCTAGGAAATCCTATGGTTTTTCACGCCAAATTCGGCAAGGAAAAGGTATTCCGAACCAAGGGCTTACCGGTCGGATGGCGAGCCTCGACGAAGGGTGTACTTCGGAACAACCGGTGACGAGCTGGGCAAAATTTGCCGGGACCGGAAAATTCGATCGGGAAACATGGCAATTTTTGCCTAGAGCCGAGAAGCCGAGAGTTCGAGAAAAAGGGACGATGCGGGCGAAAATAATTCTTCTCTTGGCGGGGCTGGCCGGCGCATCCGGCATCGTCGCCGGATCGCTGGCGGCGCATTTGCACCACGCTGTGGAAGACGCTTCGCTGCTGGAAACGGCGGTCCGGTACCACATGTATCACGCGCTCGCTCTGCTCGGGCTCGCGGCACTGGCTACGCAAAGTGCGACGGCTGGGGTGCGGGCCGGAAAATGGCTGACCGCCGCCGCGTGGCTCTTTGCTGCCGGCATCGTATTCTTTTCCGGCGGGCTTTATGTTCGCGCCGGATTTGGCCATACGCCGCTGGATGCGATCGTGCCGATCGGCGGCCTCAGCTTCATCACGGGTTGGCTCGCTCTTGTCACGAATGCTTTTCAGCGTGGCGAACGATGATTCTCGATACCAAAGGCCTGCGCTGTCCGTTGCCGGTTTTAAAAACACATCGTGCTTTAAAAGAGGTGGCTGGCGGAGATATGTTGACCGTCCTCACGACCGATCCGGGTGCGGTCAAGGATTTCCAGGCCTTTTGCGAGACCACCGGTTGCCAGCTCGTGACTTGGCGCGAGGAGAACGGCGTTTTCACGTTCGAGATTCGAAAGCCTGCGATGGCATGACAGATTGGTGCGTGCCGCGCATGGTTCCCCTCCATCGGATAGAATTGATTTATCGGCGGCGCTATGCGGTCATCACTTTGGGGAACAAGCCGCGCGCCGACGTATTTTTATGCCGAGACAACGTTCCTAGGGCAATGAACGTCACTGCCTCGCGCCAAGAATGCCGATGACGACACTGGTCTTCACGCATCCCGCTTGCATCGACCACGATCCGGGTCCCGGCCATCCGGAAAATCCGAAGCGGCTGCGCGCCGTCCTCGATGCGCTGTGCCGCCCGGAATTCGCCGATCTCGGCTGGCGGGAAGCGCGGCGGGCCACCGATGCGGAACTCGAGCACGTTCATGATCGCGACTATATCGCGCAAGTAATGCAGGCGGTCCCGCTGGTGGGCCGTGCCCATCTCGATCTCGATACCGCCCTTTCTCCCGATTCGGGCGAAGCGGCGCTGCGCGCGGCGGGTGCGGTCTGCGCCGCCGTCGATGCAGTCGCGAAAGGCGAAGCGGCGAACGCCTTCTGCGCCGTCCGCCCGCCCGGACACCACGCCGAGCGGAACCGTGCCATGGGATTTTGCGTGTTCAACAACGTTGCGGTCGGCGCGCTTCATGCGCGGCTGAAGCATCGTTGGCAGCGGGTGGCCGTCGTGGACTTCGACGTTCACCACGGCAATGGAACGCAAGATTTTTCGCCGCCGACGCCGATCTATTTTATGCATCCACCCATCAATGGCCGGCCTATCCGGGAACCGGTGCCGCGGACGAGCACGGAGTCGCCAACAACATCGTCAACGCACCGCTTGCCCCATTTTCGGGTTCAGCCGAATTTCGCGCCGCCATGACCCGGATCGTACTTCCCGCCCTTGCCGCCTTCGCCCCCGATTTCGTCCTCATATCGGCAGGGTTCGATGCCCATGCGAGCGATCCGTTGGCCTCGCTGGAATTGCACGAGGACGATTTTGCTTGGGTCACTCGCGAGATCAAAAAGATCGCGGCCGAGTGCTGCGGCGGGCGTTTGGTTTCGACCCTCGAAGGCGGCTACGATCTTCACGCCTTGGCGGAAAGCGCCGCAGCGCATGTTTCGGTGCTGATGACTCCTTGAGCCTTTTTCTTGCCGTCTGCCCGACCCCCGCCTAAACTCCGCGAAAAATGGAGCTCCCATGGCGGGCATCCCCAAAGACATCGCGGCGATGAGTTTCGAGGATGCTCTCTCGGAGCTCGAACAAATCGTCAAAAGGCTTGAAGAGGGGAAGATTTGCCTCGACGAAGCGATCGCGTCTTACGAACGCGGCGCCGCCCTGAAAAATCACTGTGAGACCAAATTGCGCGAAGCCCAGGCCAAGGTCGAAAAAATCGTTCCGGGACCGGACGGCACCGTGCGCAGCGAACCCGTCAAAATCGATTGAGGCAGGACTTGAGCCGACTGAAAAGCGCCTTGGCGGAGGCGGCGGATGCCGTTAGCGAAGAGATGGAGCGGCTGCTCCCGGCGGGCGAGGGCCTCGAGGCCAAAGTCTTCGAAGGCATGCAGTACGCCATTATGGCGGGCGGAAAGCGGCTTCGCCCATTCCTGCTGATGACCTCGGCGCAGCTGTTCGGGGTTGCGCGAAAAAGCGCGCTCCGCGCCGCCGCCGCCATCGAAATGGTGCACACCTATTCCCTCGTCCACGACGATCTTCCCGCCATGGACGACGATTTGCTCCGGCGCGGCAAGCCGACCTGCCACGTTAAATTCGGCGAGGCGACCGCCATTCTGGTCGGCGACGCGCTATTGACCCTAGCGTTCGGAATTTTGACCGATCCCGCCACCCATTCCGATCCCGAAGTGCGCTGCGAACTGGTCACCGCGCTTGCTGCCGCGGCCGGCGCCAAGGGCATGGTCGGCGGCCAGATGATGGATCTGGAGGCGGAGAATCAAATTCTCGACATCGGTGCGATCACGCGGCTGCAGCGCCTCAAAACCGGCGAGCTCATCGCCGTTTCCTGCGAGGCCGGAGCCATCCTCGGCAAGGCGCGCGAGCCCCTGCGCCATGCGCTCAAAGCCTATGCCCACGACCTCGGTCTCGCTTTTCAGATCACCGACGATCTTCTCGACACGCTCGGCAGCGAGAAGGATCTCGGCAAGAAGGTCGGCAAGGACGCCCATGCCGGCAAGGCGACATTCGTTTCCATTCTCGGCGTCGAACGCGCGCGGGCCCAGGCGCAGATGCTCGCCGACCAGGCGGTCGCTCATCTTGAGGCGTTCGAGGACAAGGCGGAGCTTCTGCGCGACGTCGCCCGCTTCGTCGTTGAGCGGCAGAAATAATTGCCGGGCGCTTCGGATAAACGTTCTTCCCAGGGCAAATTTCGCCTCGACCAGCTTCTCGTCAAACGTGGCCTCGCGGAGTCGCGCACCAAAGCCCAGGCGCTCATCATGGCGGGCCGGGTTGTTTCCGGGACCAAGCGGTTGGACAAAGCCGGTGCGCTGGTTTCCGATGACGCTGAAATCCAAATAACCGGTCCGGCGCACCCTTACGTCTCACGCGGGGGCGTCAAGCTCGCCCATGGTCTCGATCATTTCGGGATCGATCCCAAGGGCCGCATTTGCCTCGATATCGGCGCCTCGACCGGCGGTTTCACGGATGTGCTGCTAAAACGCGGCGCAGCCAAGGTCTATGCCGTCGATGTCGGCAAGGGCCAACTCGATTGGGGATTGCGCAACGATGCGCGCGTCGTGGTGATGGAAGAAACCAATGCCCGGTGTTTGACTCGCGATCAGGTGCCCGAACCGGTCGATCTCCTCGTCTGCGACGCCAGTTTCATTTCCCTCGAAACACTGCTACCGGCCTGCCTCGCCCTGGCGGCCCCGAAGGCATGGCTCGTTGCGCTGATCAAGCCGCAATTCGAAGTCGGCAAGGGCAGGGTCGGCAAAAAGGGCGTCGTGCGCGATCCGGAATTGCATGCCGAAGTCTGCGGGCGAATCGAAGCGTGGCTCAACGCGCAACCGCGTTGGAAAGTACTCGGCATCGCCGAAAGTCCCATCCTCGGGCCCGAGGGGAACAAAGAATTCCTGATCGCGGCGGAACATCGATGAACCCGAAATCGAAGCCGCTCGCCGATGTTGGGGCAATTGTCGAAATTGCGATCGATGAAATCGGCTCGCGGGGCGACGGTATTGGCCAATGGAAGGACGCGCCGGTCTTTGTGCCTTTCACCGTTCCCGGCGACCGGCTCAAAGTGCGCCTCGGGGCCACTCGCGAGAAAGGCCGTGCGGCCGAGATCGTGGAGATTATTGGATCGAGTCCGGCGCGCGGCGTTCCGGCCTGCCGGCATTTCGGACTTTGCGGCGGCTGCGCACTTCAGCATCTGACGGACGACTCCTATGCGGCGTGGAAGGTCAATCTTGTCCGAGCCGCGCTTTCCCATCGCGGATTCGAAAATGTCGAGGTGGGCGCGCTCATTCGGACGCCGGCCGGAAGCCGCCGCCGCGCGAATTTGAAGGCGATGTGCCGTGGCGGCGAAGTCTTGCTTGGATTCTATGAGCGCACCAGCCACCGCGTGGTCGATGTCGGCGAATGTCCCGTGCTTCTTCCCGAAATTGAGAATTTCATCCCGCCTTTGCGCGCGCTTCTCCAGAAATTGCTGCGGCCGGGAGAGCAGGCCGAGATCGACGTGACCGCCGTTGCGAGCGGGCTCGATGTGACGATTGCCGCCGGATTCGACGCGCATATGAAAACCCGAACGATCTTGGCCGAATTTGGCGAGGACCAGGATTTGGCGCGGGTCAATTGGCTCTCCCGCGACAACGACACGCCGGAGCCGATCGTCATCCGGCGGCCGGTGGCTCTTGCGCTTGGCGGGGTCGCCGTGGATCTCCCGCCCCAGGCCTTCCTACAGCCGAGTCTCACCGGCGAGGCGGCTCTGATCGAGCACGTCACTGCCGCTTGCGCCGGGAAGAAGCGGGTCGCCGATCTTTATTCGGGCTGCGGCACTTTTTCATTCCCGCTTGCAAGGTCGACGCGGGTTCACGCCTTTGAGTCCGATGCGGCGATGGTGGCCGCGCTCAACAATGCTGCGAAACGTGCCAATCTCGCCCAGAAAGTGACGGCGGAAACCCGCGATCTCGATCGCCGGCCGCTGCCGGCGAGCGACCTCGACAATTTCGATGCGGTGATCTTCGATCCGCCGCGGCCGGGGGCCAAGCGCCAATCGGAAGAAATCGCGCGCTCGAAGACTCCAATGGTTGTCGCGGTTTCTTGCAATCCGGGGAGTTTTGCGCGGGACGCGCGGATTCTGGCCGATGGCGGCTACCGAATCGAGAGCGTGACGCCGCTCGACCAGTTCCTCTGGTCGCCCCATGTCGAAGTGATCGCCGTTTTCGGGAAATAGCGCTTAGCCGTTTTGCGCCTTGTGGCGCAGCAAGTGATCGGCGAGGACGACGGCGAGCATCGCTTCGCCCACCGGCACGGCGCGAATCCCGACGCAAGGATCATGCCGGCCTTTGACCGAGATCTCGGTCTCTTCGCCTTGCGCGGTGACGGTTTTGCGCGGGGTGAGGATCGAGCTGGTCGGCTTTACCGCAAAGCGAACAACGATATCCTGGCCGGTCGAAATGCCGCCGAGTATCCCGCCGGCATTGTTCGAGAGAAATTCCGGCTTGCCGTTCTTCATGCGGATTTCATCGGCATTGTCCTCGCCGCGAAGCGAGGCCGCCTTGAAACCGGCGCCGATCTCCACCGCCTTGACCGCATTGATGCTCATCATCGCCTTGGCGAGATCGGCGTCGAGCTTGTCGTAAACCGGCTCGCCCAAGCCGGCGGCAACGCCCGAGGCATGGACTTCGATCACCGCACCGACGGACGATCCCTGTTTACGGATATCGTCGAGACAGCGTTCCCATCTGGCCACCATCGATTCGTCCGGGCACCAAAAAGAATTCGAATCGACCACGTCCCAATCGAAACGGTCACGATCGATGGGCAGTGTGCCGATTTGAATCAACGCGCCGCGGATGATGATGCCGGGACCAAGCACCTTGCGGGCAATGGCACCTGCGGCAACCCGCATCGCGGTTTCCCGGGCCGAGGCCCGCCCGCCGCCGCGCGGGTCGCGGATGCCGTATTTTGCCATGTAGGTGAAATCGGCATGGCCCGGTCGAAATTTGTTGGCGATCTCGGTGTAATCCTTGGACCGCACGTCGACATTCTCGATGACCAGGGAAATCGGCGTGCCGGTAGTCTGTCCCTCGAAAACGCCGGAGAGAATCTTCACCGTATCCGGCTCTTTTCGCTGGGTGGTGAAGCGCGATTGGCCGGGCCGGCGCTTGTCGAGCCAAACCTGGATATCGGGCTCGGCCAAAGGAAGACGCGGCGGTACGCCGTCGACGACGCAACCGATGGCGGGTCCGTGGCTTTCGCCCCAGGTGGTGTAGCGGAACAGATGGCCGAAGCTGTTGCCGGGCATGGGTCGCCGCGCCGTGCCCTAGACCGTGGAAATGTCGGGTGCGTCCGCCGCCTTCATGCCGACGACATGGTAGCCGCAATCGACATGATGAACTTCGCCGGTGACGCCGCTGCCCAGATCGCTGAGGAGATAAAGCGCCGCCTTGCCGACATCCTCGATGGTGACGTTGCGTTTCAGCGGCGCGTTGTATTCATTCCATTTCAAGATATAGCGGAAATCGCCGATTCCCGACGCGGCGAGCGTCTTGATCGGTCCGGCTGAAATGGCGTTGACGCGGATATTGTCGCGGCCGAGATCGGCGGCCAAATAGCGCACGCTCGATTCGAGAGCGGCCTTCGCCACACCCATCACATTGTAATGAGGCATGACGCGCTCGGCGCCGGAATAGCTCAATGTAAGAAGGCTTCCGCCTTTCGGCATCAAGGGAACGGCACGCTGACACAGCGCGGTGAAGGAATAGCAGGAGATGTCGAGCGTCTTCAGGAAATTGGCGCGGGTGGTTTCGAGATAGCGCCCCTTCAATTCTTCCTTGTCGGAATAGGCGATGGCATGGACGAGAAAATCGAGGGACCCCCAGCGCTCCCGGACCGCCGCGAAGACCGAATCGACACTCGGCTCATCGACGACGTCGCAAGGAAGAACGAAATCGGAGCCGAGGGAGCTAGCCAGCGGCCGCACCCGCTTTTCGAGCGCCTCGCCCTGAAAGGTGAAGGCCAATTCGGCGCCGTATGCGGCCGCGGTCTTGGCGATTCCCCAGGCGATCGAGCGTTCATTGGCGACGCCCATGATCAGGCCCCGTTTACCCGTCATCAGCGGGGTCTGGTCGGTCATGCTTACCCTCGGAAAGTCATCCAAATCAGAGGCCGGCAAAGAGATCGCGAAAGATGCCGCCGCATCGTACACGAAACCGCCGGTTGATTAAACCGGCGGCAGCCCGAATACCGGTGCCATCGGCTTCGAATCAATACAAAAACGGCGGCGATTTGGGATCGCCGTTCAATTCATATTGGGCGAACTCGATTGCGCTATTTCACGACTTGCCACGAGCCGTCAGGCTGACGGCAGGCGGTGCCATAGGCCTGTTGCGATTGGCCGTTAATGACGACCGTCGTTTGATATTCGCGGCAATAGGCGCCGTTGCTGGCGATGCCGTCGCGCGTCGGCGTGACAGTGCCGGAATGGCCGGTATTCGGATTGTTCCAGGTGATGGTTTGTCCGACCGGCGCCGCGTTCGCCTGAGTGGCCGCTTGCTGGGCCAACAAGCGGTCGCGGTCGTCGAGCCCTTTGCCGATCGCGTTGCCTGCATAAGCCCCGAGCAGACCGCCGATCACCATGGCCGCGATGTTGCCGCCGCCCTTGCCGATGGTCGACCCGATAGCGGCTCCCGCGCCGGCGCCGACCAATGTCCCCGCCTCTTCGTTTTGATGCCCGGGCGTGCAACCTGCGGCGATCATCCCGATCATCACAATCGAAGCAATAAACTTCATTTTCATGGTTTCAAGCCTCAAATCTATGGAGTCAAATCAACCTAACATCACGGCTAACTTTGCCGAATCCTGCGGCGACCGCCGGTAGAAATTCTGCCATCCAAAGATGGCACAAAAACGGCTGGCCGGTGGCGCAGCCGAGATGATTGGTTGACTATATATTTTGATAACCCAATTATTTCCAGCAAATTACAAAGAGTTAGCGAACGCGCCGGAAAGCATCGCCATTCAGGGCGGTGAACTAAGGCACCCCTGGTTGTTTTCGGCTTCTGTCCCCCCATGCGGTCAATCGGTCGTATTTCACGGTAAATACCGGATAAATTCCAACTATTGCAAGCACTTGCAATCTGTTCTAGTATTGTTCCCGTGAACCGCGCCACCGAGATCCGTGTCTATCCGGATTCCAGCCAGGAACAAATCCTGGCCCAATTCGGCTATGCGCGCTTCGTCTGGAACCAGGCTTTGAGATCGAAGAAGGAAGCCTGGGAACAGCGCCAGGAGAACCTCTCCTGCTACAAGATCAAAGCCATGCTGCCGGTCTGGAAGGCCGGAAAATACCCCTGGCTTAAGCAAGCCGACAGCCAGGCGCTGCAGCAATCGATCCTCAACCTCGATACCGCCTTCCGCAACTTCTTCGAGAAGCGCGCACGCTATCCGCGCTTCAAGAAGAAGCACGGTTCCCGCCAATCGATCCAGTATCCGCAGCGCGTCCGGCTCGAAGCCAGCCTGATCTATTTGCCGAAGACAGGCTGGGTCAAAGTCAAGGTCCACCGCGAGCTCGAAGGCAGGATCAAGACCGTCGCGGTCTCATGCGAATCGACCGGCAAATACTACGCCTCGATCCTGACCGATGACGGCAAGCCGGAACCAAAGCCGATCGAGAACTTCGTCTGCGTTACCGGCATCGATCTCGGGATCGCCACTGCCGTCGCCTCGAGCGACGGTTTCAAGAATTCCAAACCGCCGCTTTCTCGACCGCGCGCAACGCAATCTCCGCCGCAAGCAACAGACCATGTCCCGTAAAATCGAAGCCGCAAAAGTCAGATCAAGAACGGAACACAAGAAACTTCATGATTGCTTCAGCGGCAAGATCGCCAAAGCCAGGCTTCAGCTTGCAAGAGCCCACGAACGCGTGCACTTTTTCCGCGATGACTGGCAACATAAACTGTCGAGGCAACTAGCCGACGAAAACCAAGCGGTCTGCGCCGAGACATTGAACGTGAAGGGAATGATGAAGAACCGGAAGCTCTCCCGGGTGATCTCGGATTTGGGCTGGTCGGGACTCCTGACCAAGCTCGATTACAAGCTCAAGGATAAAGGCGGGCGATTGATCAAAATCGATCGTTTTTTCCCTTCGACCAAGACCTGTTCCGATTGCGGCTCGATCAACGATCTGAAGCTCTCCGATCGCCATTGGACTTGTCTCGATTGCGAGACCCCTCACGACCGCGACCTCAACGCCGCGATCAACATCTGGAATCAAGGAATACTCATGCTCAAGACGGAGGGGCTGCCCGTCTCTGCCCACGGAGGCTGCGTAAGACCGGTTCATATCGAACCGGCTGCGGCTTGAGAACTGGGAAGCCTCCATCTTTGGAGGAGCAGTCAGGATTACCAAATTTTAGGAATTGGACCCAAAGACATGCCGACGACGCAGCGCGAAGAGCCGGACCCGATTACCCTGTTCCGGCGCTGGTATGACGAAGCGAAGAGCCAAGAAACGGGCGATGCCGAGGCGGTTGCGCTGGCGACGGTCGACGCCGATGGCAGCCCCTCGGTGCGCATGGTCCTGTTCAAGGACGTCTCGGAGGCTGGTTTCGCGTTTTATACGAATTTGCAAAGCCGGAAAGGCCGGGCACTCGCGGCGGATCCCCGCGCCGCCCTGTGCTTTTATTGGAAATCGGCCGGTTATCAAGTGCGAGTCGAGGGAAAAGTGAGCGCCGTGAGCGCCGAGGAAGCCGACGCCTATTTTGCCACCCGCGAACGCACGAGCCAGATCGGCGCCTGGGCATCGCAGCAGTCGCGCCCGCTGAAGGGACGGATCGAGCTCGAAAAGGAGGTGGCGCGTTATACGGCGAAATTTCTCGTCGGCAAAATTCCCCGCCCCCCTTTTTGGTCCGGATTCCGCTTGGCGCCTGAGGCCATCGAGTTTTGGCAGCAGCGACCCTTCCGCCTCCATGACCGCGTTTTCTACCGCCGCGATGGCACAGGCTGGACAACCGAGCATTTGTTCCCATGACCGGACTGCACCGACACGGAATTCAACACCAAGCGGCAAGGGCGCCTTTGACCGCGCAATCGGCCCGGCTGTTGACGGCGGCAACCTATGCCGCCGTCGCAACCGCCGGGACGCTGATCGCCGTCAAGGCCGTTGCCTGGGGGTTTACCGGATCGGTCAGTGTGCTTTCCAGTCTCGTTGACTCCCTCCTCGACATTTTCGCCTCGTTCATCAACCTGCTGGCCGTTCGGCATGCCTTGGTGCCGGCGGATGCCGAGCACCGATTCGGCCATGGCAAGGCCGAGGCAATCGCCGGCCTAGGCCAGGCCGCTTTTATCCTCGGCTCGGGCCTCTTTGTTATGTTCGAGGTTGCCGACCGGTTGATTCACCCGGAACCGGTGACGCACGGCACCATCGGCGTCGGAGTCATGATCTTCACGATCCTTGCGACGGCGGCCCTCGTCCAATTCCAGCGCTATGTGGTGCGAAAAACTGGTTCGGTCGCAATCTCCGCCGATTCGCTCCATTACATCAGCGACGTGTTGACCAATGGCAGTGTCATCGCCGCCCTCCTGCTCGATGCTTGGTTGGGATGGCGGTTGATCGATCCGTTGTTCGGCGCGGCGATCGCCGCCTACATCATATACAGCGCGTGGACAATCGCCCGGCAGTCCTATCACCTTTTGATGGACCGTGAGCTTTCCGACGACGAGCGCGAAAAGATCATTGCGATTGCGACCGCGCATCCCGAAGTGATCGCGGTTCATGACCTGCGGACACGGTCGTCCGGCACGCAGGCCTTCATTCAATTGCACCTCGAAATGGATGGGTCGATGGTCCTGCGCCGCGCCCACGAGATCTCCGATGAAGTCGAAGATCGAATCCGCGAAGCCTTTCCCAATGCCGAAGTGATCATCCATCAAGATCCCGACAATGTCGTCGAACGCCGCGCTTGCTTTACCTAAACCCGTCTTGTTTTCCACCGCGTGAGGCATGAACGCATCGGATCAAGCCGAAGTCGTCGCCTTCCTGTCGCGGCCGCAGACATTCGCGGAGTTCGAAGTTCACCGCATCGAGACGCATATCTCGATCATCTTTCTGGCCGGCGGCAAAGCGTACAAGCTCAAACGCGCGGTCGTTCTTCCCTATCTTGATTTTTCATCGCTCGATGGCCGCCGCCGGTACTGCGAAGCGGAAATCGCGATCAACCGGCGCACCGCCCCCGAGCTTTACGAGCGGGTCGCCGCCGTCACCCGGGAACAAACCGGCGCCCTTGCGTTGGACGGCCTTGGCCAGCCGATCGAATATCTCGTGGTCATGAAGCGCTTCGACCAAAACCGGCTGTTCGATCATTTGGCCGAAATGGGCGAGTTGTCGGATGAAATGATGTCGGAACTTGCCGACGCCGTTGCTCGATTTCATCGAAGTGCTGCGCCGCGCTTCGACCGGGGTGGATGCGAGGGCATGGAGACCGTCGTTTCCATGAACCTTGAAAGCCTCCGCCGCCATGCAGGAACCGTCTTCGAGGCCTCGAAGATCCAGGATTACGGCGATCGCGCCCGCGGCGTGCTCAAGCAGTGTTGCGAATTGCTGGATGCGCGCCGCGAGGCCGGATTCGTACGCCATTGCCACGGCGACCTCCATTTGCGCAATATCTGCCTCTACAACGGCAAACCCTTGCTTTTCGATGCGATCGAATTTTCGGAAGAAATCGGGTACATCGATACGTTCTACGATCTCGCATTCCTGCTCATGGATTTGGAGCATCGGCGGCTGCGCCGCTTCGCCAATGTGGTTTTCAATCGCTATCTGGCGCGCGAAGAATCGCTGTCGCTCGCGGGGTTGGCGGCCCTGCCGCTGTTTCTCTCCTGCCGGGCGGCGGTGCGGGCCCATGTCGGGGCCGAAGCGGCAGCGCAATCCGGCAGCGGCAATACCGGCATTGCCGAATCCCAGGCGTATTTGAATCTGGCCCTGTCACTTTTGTCGCCGCCGCGCGCGAGACTCGTTGCCATCGGGGGATTGTCGGGAACCGGCAAGTCGACGCTGGCCAAAGCTCTGGCGCCGGAGTTGGGGCCTATCCCGGGCGCGCTCATCCTGCGCTCCGATGTCATCCGTAAATCTCTCTTCGGCATTGACGAAGGAGCGCCGCTGCCGGCGGCAGCTTACGGCGACACGGTGACCGTCAAAGTTTATGAAGCGATCGCCGCCCGGGCCGCGGCAGCCCTTAAAGCCGGCCATTCGGTCATCGCCGATGCGGTCTATGCGAAATCCGATGAACGCGCGGCCCTGGAAACCGTCGCTATGCGCTCTGGTGTGCCGTTTTCGGGATTTTGGCTCGAAGCGCCGGTCGATCTGCTCGAGAAGCGGGTCGCTGCGCGCCTGCGCGGTGCCTCCGACGCCACCGTCGAAATCGTCCGCCGCCAACAGGAATATTCGATCGGCGAAATGAGCTGGCGGCGAATCGATGCCGGCCACGATATGTCACGAACGCTGGCCGCGGTTCGCGGCGCGCTCAAGCCCTTTTAGCGAACGCGCCGTAAAGCATCGCCATTCAGGGCGGTGAACTAAGGCACCCCTGGTTGTTTTCGGCTTCTGTCCCCCCATGCGGTCAATCGGTCGTATTTCACGGTAAATACCGGATAAATTCCAACTATTGCAAGCACTTGCAATCTGTTCTAGTATTGTTCCCGTGAACCGCGCCACCGAGATCCGTGTCTATCCGGATTCCAGCCAGGAACAAATCCTGGCCCAATTCGGCTATGCGCGCTTCGTCTGGAACCAGGCTTTGAGATCGAAGAAGGAAGCCTGGGAACAGCGCCAGGAGAACCTCTCCTGCTACAAGATCAAAGCCATGCTGCCGGTCTGGAAGGCCGGAAAATACCCCTGGCTTAAGCAAGCCGACAGCCAGGCGCTGCAGCAATCGATCCTCAACCTCGATACCGCCTTCCGCAACTTCTTCGAGAAGCGCGCACGCTATCCGCGCTTCAAGAAGAAGCACGGTTCCCGCCAATCGATCCAGTATCCGCAGCGCGTCCGGCTCGAAGCCAGCCTGATCTATTTGCCGAAGACAGGCTGGGTCAAAGTCAAGGTCCACCGCGAGCTCGAAGGCAGGATCAAGACCGTCGCGGTCTCATGCGAATCGACCGGCAAATACTACGCCTCGATCCTGACCGATGACGGCAAGCCGGAACCAAAGCCGATCGAGAACTTCGTCTGCGTTACCGGCATCGATCTCGGGATCGCCACTGCCGTCGCCTCGAGCGACGGTTTCAAGATTCCAAACCGCCGCTTTCTCGACCGCGCGCAACGCAATCTCCGCCGCAAGCAACAGACCATGTCCCGTAAAATCGAAGCCGCAAAAGTCAGATCAAGAACGGAACACAAGAAACTTCATGATTGCTTCAGCGGCAAGATCGCCAAAGCCAGGCTTCAGCTTGCAAGAGCCCACGAACGCGTGCACTTTTTCCGCGATGACTGGCAACATAAACTGTCGAGGCAACTAGCCGACGAAAACCAAGCGGTCTGCGCCGAGACATTGAACGTGAAGGGAATGATGAAGAACCGGAAGCTCTCCCGGGTGATCTCGGATCTGGGCTGGTCGGGACTCCTGACCAAGCTCGATTACAAGCTCAAGGATAAAGGCGGGCGATTGATCAAAATCGATCGTTTTTTCCCTTCGACCAAGACCTGTTCCGATTGCGGCTCGATCAACGATCTGAAGCTCTCCGATCGCCATTGGACTTGTCTCGATTGCGAGACCCCTCACGACCGCGACCTCAACGCCGCGATCAACATCTGGAATCAAGGAATACTCATGCTCAAGACGGAGGGGCTGCCCGTCTCTGCCCACGGAGGCTGCGTAAGACCGGTTCATATCGAACCGGCTGCGGCTTGAGAACTGGGAAGCCTCCATCTTTGGAGGAGCAGTCACATGCCTGTTCAATGCTGGGTGCCGTGGTAATCTCATCCGTCAAAAATTCCGCGGGCAAGGGTCATGACAATTAAGGTTATTCTGGTTCCGGTGACGGCGGCCGAGAGCGGCGCGCTCAAATGCGCTTTTGCCCTCGGGCGGCGCTTCGATGCCCATGTGATGGCGATTTACGTGCGGGCCGACCCGCGCAATGCCATGCCCTATATGGGCGAAGGCATGTCGGGGATCGTACTGCAGGAAATTCTGGCGGCAGCCGAGCGGGACGCCGTGATTCGCGCGCGCAACGCCCGCGCCCTTTTCGATACCGCGGTCGCGGAAGGTGAAATCCGAGTTCGCGAGCATCCGTCACCCGGCTTCTCAACGTCGTGGCGCGAAGAAGTCGGACGCGAGGATGAAATCGTCGCCAAGCTTGCCCGCCTTTCCGACATTATCGTGGTCGGGTCCCAGGGGCCTCAGGCGTCGGCCGCGGTCGGGCTGATGATGGAAGCGGCGCTGTTATCGAGCGGGCGGCCGGTTCTGGTAGCGCCGCCGGGCGGCGTCGAGAGCTTCGGCGGCCGGGTGGCCATTGCGTGGAACGGCTCGGCCGAAGCATCGCGGGCGGTCGCGGCGGCGATGCCGTTTCTGGAAGCCGCGGAATTGATCTTCATTCTCGTGGCCGGCGAGGGGGATGAGCCGTCGAACGCCGCGGCGGCCCTGCAGCAATACTTGACCTGGCACGGACTTTCCGCCGAAACCATCCTGTTGCACCCCGGACACGAGGGCATCGGGTCGGCCCTGTTGACCGAGGCGAAATCCCGCAGCGCCGACCTCCTGGTGATGGGGGCTTACACCCATAATCGCTTCCGCCAGATGATCTTCGGCGGGGTCACGCGGCATATCCTGACCGAAGCCGGGCTTCCCGTGCTGACCGCCCATTGACACCATTAAAATAGTGGTAGGATAAGCGTAGCCGCGGGCTCTCGAAGTCCAGATTTTAACGACGAAAGACGTTGCCGCCATGCTTACCTTGAAGGATTGCATTGCCCTTTGCGACCTGACTGAAGAAGAGGTCGAGGCCATCGCCGAGCACGAACACATTCCGACGATCATTGCGGCGGAGATGGCGAATTATCTTTGCCATTCGCCGAACGGCATTCCAATGATCCGGCATTTCATTGCCGACGATATCCGGAATGCGGAAAATCGCGGCGACACGAAGCACGCCCAGCTTCTGAAACTGGTGTTATGGCACTTCATTCAAACTCATCCCGACAATCAAGCGGCGCCCAAGAAGGCTTAGCCGCTCGAAGAGACCTCATACAGGATTGACTATCACCGGAAGGCCTCATGAATTTTCCCAAAATCCGACTTGAACTTGCACGTACCGCCGAATTCCCGGAAGGCAGCCGCAAACGCGGCTATGAGCTCGTGGCGCCGCTCGATGCAGAAGGAAAGCTCGACGTTGAAGAGTGGAAGAAGCACCGCAAGAAATGCACCGTGCGCCGGTTTTGGGAGGGCGAGGATGACGAGAACGGTTATTTCGTCCATACGCGTCACCACACCTGGGCCTTTTCTTATGCCCCGGGCGAAGAGGACGACGAGCCGCTCTTCCATTTGGAATCCCACGTTTTCAAGGAAGGCGAATATGTCTCGATCACCGAGCATGACGGCGTGATCCGGCCCTTCAAAGTCATTTGGGTGCGCTGACCGCGAGCGGCATGGCTAGCCACGACCGAATTGTCGTCCTCACTGGGGCCAGCCGTGGCATCGGACATGGCACGGTCAAATATTTCAGCGATAAGGATTGGCGGATCATCACCTGCTCGCGGGAAGACATCCCCGCCGAGTGCAAGCGCGATCCGAATTGGACCCATCATGTCGTCGCGGATCTCGGAGAACCGGGGAGTGTCGCCGAATTCATAGACGGCACGCTGAAGATCTTGGACGGGCAGCCCTTGCATGCCCTTATCAACAATGCCGCGATTTCCCCCAAGAGCCCGTCGAAGGAACGCCAGGGCTGTCTTTCCGCCGATATGGCGGCTTGGCGTGACGTGTTCGAGCTCAATTTCTTCACGCCCCTGCTGATCGTCCGTGGCTTGGCGCCGGCGCTCGCCAAGGGCAAGGGTTCGGTGGTCAACATCACGTCGATTGCCGGCCACTCGATTTACCCTTTCGCCGGATCCCCCTACAGCACCTCGAAAGCGGCGCTGTCCGCGCTGACCCGCGAGCTCGCCGCCGAAATGGCCGAGATGGGCGTGCGGGTGAACGCGGTGGCGCCGGGCGAGATCAACACCGCCATGCTCTCGCCGGAGACCGCGCAATTGATTCCGCGCATTCCGCTGCACAGGCTCGGCACGCCCGAGGATGTGGCGGCGACCGTCTACTATCTATGCTCGGATGAAGCCGGCTACGTGACGGGAAGCGAGATCTTCGTCACCGGCGGCCAACATTTGTTTTAGGGTTTGTTCCGGCTCTGCCGCGGAAATCACGCGGCGCGGCGAAGGCCCAAGCGGTCCCAAACGTCTTTCAACGCGGCGACGAGCTGCGCCATCATGGCGTCGGTGTGCAAGGGCGACGGCGTGAAGCGCAATCGCTCGGTGCCCTTGGCGACCGTCGGAAAGTTGATCGGCTGGACGTAAATGTGATGGCGGTTCAGCAACTCGTCGCTGGCTTGCTTGCACAGCGCCGCATCGCCCACCAAGACCGGCACGATATGGCTGTCCGAGGGCATCATCGGGATGGCGGCTTCGCGCAGCAAACGCTTGAGGGTTGCGGCGCGATCCTGCTGCAAATCGCGCTCCACGCGGCTCGATTTGAGATGTTTGACGGCGGCCAGCGCGCCCGCGGCCACCGCCGGCGGGAGTGAGGTCGTAAAGATGAATCCGGTCGCAAAGCTGCGAACGAAATCGACAAGCAGAGAGCTGCCTGCGATGTAGCCGCCGACCACGCCGAAAGCCTTGGCGAGGGTTCCCTGAACGATGTGAACCCGGTTCATGACACCCGCGCGCTCGGCGATACCGCCGCCATGGGCGCCATACATGCCGACGGCATGGACTTCGTCGAGATAGACAAGCGCGTTGTGCCGCTCGGCGACGGCCGCGAATTCGGCAATGGGCGCGATATCGCCGTCCATCGAATAAACCGATTTCGAGGGCCACGATTTTCGGCCGGCGGCGATCGAACTCGCCCAAAATCTCGTTGAGATGGCCGACATCGTTGTGCCGGAAAATGCGTTTTTCGGCCCGGCTGAACCGGATGCCTTGAATCATCGAGGCGTGGTTGTATTCGTCGGATAGGATCACGCAGTTCGGAATGCGCGAGCCGAGGGTCGACAGCGTGGCCTCGTTGGCCAGATAGCCGGAATTGAACAGAAGTGCGGCCTCTTGCCCGTGAAGATCGGCAAGCTCGCGTTCCAAAAGCACATGGTAATGATTCGTGCCGGCGATATTGCGGGTGCCCCCGGCGCCAGCGCCGACTTTATCGAGGGCTTCGCGCATCGCGGTCAGCACCAGGGGGTTCTGCCCCATGCCGAGATAATCATTGCTGCACCAGACGACCACATCGTCGTTCCGGCCGTCGCGGTGACTGGTTGCCCAGGGAAAGGTTCCGGCGCGCCGCTCCAGATCGACGAACACACGATAGTTTCCCTCGGCCTTGAGGTCGGCAATCGAGTCGCTAAAGAACTTTTGGTAATCCATGCGCTTTCTTTTTTGGCCTTGCGTCGGAAGGGTTCAGTGCCCGATTGCCGGGTTCATCCTAGGGCCGGAAAGAACCATAGGGGCGGAATGGAATTGATGTCCAGCGGCCCATCCGGGGGCTGCGACCATTCGCGCGCTTTTGACGCGCATTTCCAAACGCCTTGAAGCCCCGCCGGGACGCACGATGGGGAAACGAATTAATAGCTATTAACAGACCTCGGCAACAGAAATCCGTCGCATCGAGAGAATGCCAAATCCTTCGATTATTTAGACGATGAAATACACAGGTTATCCACAGGATGACCCACAGGTTTCTCGAAAAATCTGCACATGTTTCTGTCCAGGAACATCTTCACATTGGCGATCTATTCTTGATTTGAGCGATTAAATATTTAGTCTTGGCCGGCCGCTTCGCTGCAATGCCGCAGGACAGATTGGAATTATGCAAAAGAATTGCATCGAGACCATCGATCTGGATCGGGTCATTTTTGACCCGGAGTATCGCCGCGCCGTCATCGAGGCATTGGCGACGCAACGTCAGGCCGAGCAAAACGCCACACCGCCAGAGGTCGAAGACGCCAGGGGCGACGGGGCCCATCGTTAGTCGCCACTACGCCCGGCCGTAATTGTCTTCGATTCGCTCGATATCGTCTTCGCCCAGATAGCGCCCGGACTGCACCTCGATCAGACGCAGAAGCTCGGTGCCGGGATTTTCCAGGCGGTGAATTGTGCCGAGCGGAATGAAGGTGGATTGATTCTCGTGAAGCAGGAAGGTTTCTTGGTCGCGAGTGACGCGGGCGGTGCCGTTTACCACCACCCAATGCTCCGCCCGCTCGCGATGCCGCTGCAAGGATAACCGGCTGCCCGGATAAACGGTGATGAGCTTGACCTGATATCGGTCGCCGTTCTGGATCGATTCGTAGAATCCCCAAGGCCGGTAAACGCGGCTATGACTGACGGCCTCGGTCCGTCCCCGAGCTCGCAGGGTCTCGACCAAAGCCTTTACGTCCTGGGCGCGCTCCTTCGGCGCCACCAAAACCGCGTCGTCGGTTACGACCAGAATGGAATCCGAAATCCCGATCGCCGCCACCAGGCGGTGGTCGCTCCGGATATAGGAATTTTGCACGTCCTGCGTGATGACGTCCCCGTGAAGCACGTTTCCGGCGGGATCCTTCGTTCCTGCGTCCCAAAGCGCCGACCATGCGCCGATATCGCTCCAGCCGAAATCGGCGGGAACGATGGCGGCCCGGTCGGTTTTTTCCATCACCGCGTAATCGAGAGAAATGCCGGGTGAGCGCGCGAAGGCGTCGGCATTGAGGCGCAGGAAATCGAGGTCGCGCACGGCACCTTCGACCGCGCTGCGGCACGCGATTAGCACATCGGGCGCAAAACGATCAATCTCGCCGAGCAGGGTGGCCGCGGAGGCCATGAACATCCCGCTGTTCCAGAACCATCGGCCCGATTCGACCATTTGCGCCGCGGTCGTTTGGTTCGGTTTCTCGGAGAAGCGGCTGACGTGAAAGCAGCCATCCAAGGTTTCGCCGGCGGCTTCGAAGAACATGCCGCGTTCGACATAGCCGTAGCCGGTTTCCGCTCTGTGAGGCGCCATGCCGAAGGTGACGATGGCGCCGTTGGCCGCCGCGGGAACGGCAGAATCGACCGCCGCTAAAAACGATTCCTGGTTGGCGATCACGTGATCCGACGGCAAGAGCAGCATCAACGGATCGTCGGTGCTCCGCGCTTGCGCCGCGAGAATGAGAGCGGCGACGGCCGCGGCCGGCGCCGTGTTCCGCCCCCGCGGTTCCAGCACGATGTCCTGTGCCTTGATTCCCGCTTCGCGCAACTGCTCGGCGACGATAAACCGGTGCTCGTGATTGCACAGGATGAGCGGCGGCGAGAATCGCGTGGGATCGCCGACGCGCCGGGCGGTCTCCTGCAGCAGAGAAAGATCGGAAGCTAGCGGGAAAAATTGTTTTGGATAGAGTTGGCGCGACAAAGGCCAAAGCCGGGTCCCGGCGCCGCCAGAAAGAATTACGGGATGAACACGCCTCTCGACCATCAGTTTCTCCGTGCAACGACAACGAGCGCTTTCGCGTGGGTCAATTTACGACGCGCGCCTTCGCGCGGGTATCGAGCGCATCCTGCAATCCGTCGCCCAAAAAATTGAAGGCGATCACGGTCGCAAAGATGAACAGACCGGGATAAAGGGTAAGCGCTGGATCGGTCCAAACCAATTCTTGGGCGTCGGTCAGCATATTGCCCCAACTTGGCGTGGGCGGGGCGATACCAAGCCCCAGAAAACTCAGTGCCGCTTCAAAGAGAATGATGTTGCCGACCGAAAGCGTGGTCGCGACGATGATCGGCGAGGCGAGATTGGGCAGAATATGGCGGGTCATGATGCGCCACCGCGAAGCGCCGGACGCTTCTGCGGCACGCACGAAGCCGCGCTCGCGCAATGCAAGGGCAGCACCCCGCACCAGCCGCGCCACGGTCGTCCAGCCGACCAGCGCGATGACGAAGATAATCCGATAGAGATCCACTGATTCCGAGCGGATGAAGGAATCAGGCAGGCCGACCTTATTCAAATCCACCGCCACCAGCACGATCAGCAACGGCAAATGGGGAAGGGCTATCACGCCGTCGGTCACGCGCATCAGGAGGGCATCGAGCCTTCCGCCGAGGTAACCCGCCTGCAGGCCGATGGCGGTACCGATGACCGCGGAAACCAGCGCCGCCGTGAGGCCCACGGAAAGCGAAACCCGCGCGCCGTAGAGAATTCGCATCAATTCGTCGCGGCCGAGTTCATCGGTTCCGAACAGATGCTCCAGGGACGGTCCGGCAAAGCGATGATAGAGATCCACATCGCCCGGATCGATTTTTGTCGCCGCGGATAACAGGGGTGCCAGAATCGCCAACGCCACCAGCACGGTCAGAGAGCCCGCACTGGCGACGGCAAGCGGCGACAGGCGCCGGCCGAACGCCGCATATCCGCCCAAGGCTGCAGTCTCAATGCGCATCATCGGCTCCGTGTTGCGCCCAAGGCGATGCGGGGGTCGAGCCCGGAATAGGCAAGATCGGCGAACAGATTGCCGAGCAACGTCATCAAGGTCGCAAAAAGCAGTCCGACCAAGGCAAGATTGAAATCATTGCCCATAATCGAATCGTAAATCAACTTTCCCATGCCGGGATAAGCGAACATCGTTTCGGTCAGAAGCGCGCCGGAAAACAGCGCACCAAAGGAAAGACCGATGATGGTCACGACGGGAATCAGCGAATTGCGAAAAGCGTGCCGCCAGATCACGCGGGCGGGCGAAGCCCCCTTGGCCATCGCCGTCCGGATGAAATCCTGGCGCAGAGTTTCGATCATAGCCGCGCGCACATATCGGACGTAATTGCCGACACTCGAGAGCGTCAGGGCGGCAACCGGCAGCGCCAGATGTGTCACAACATCGCCGAATCCGGCTGCCGTTCCCATGCCGCCGGCGGGAAGCCAGCCCAGCTTGACCGAGAACAGAATGATGAGAAGAAGTCCGAGCCAGAAAACCGGAACCGAAATTCCGGCGAAGGCGCCAAGGTTGATCAGATAGTCGATTTTCGATTGCGGCCGCAACGCCGCCCAAACGCCGAGCGGCACCGCGATGACGATGCCCAACACAAAACTCGTTCCCATCAGCACGGCGCTGTTGCCAAGGCGTGGCCAAAGGACGGCGAGGACGGGCTGCTGGTAGATGCGCGAATAGCCGAGATTCCCGTGAAGGGCCGCGGTCAACCAAGTCCAGTAGCGCTCGACGATCGGCCGATCGAGGCCGTAGAGGGCGCGCAATCGGGTTGCGTCCGTGGAGGTCATGTGCGGGTTGCCGGAAATCATGATATCCACCGGATCCCCCGGCATCAGCCCGATCAAACCGTAAACGACAAACGACATCGCCAGCAAAACGACGATCGTCTCGACCACCCGCTGGGAAATGAACCGGCTCATGGCGAGTTGTCCGGTGAAGGCTTGGCGGGCCCATCTTCGACCCGCCAATTCTCGACCCAGAATGTAGACGGATATTGGTGACCGGTCGGTGTCAACCCCTGCAGCCATGTGGGAAGAATGAAGGCGTCGGCGCGGAAAAAAAGCGGAAGGGCCGGGAGTTCGTCCGCGTAAAGCTGCTGCAACCTGTGCCACAGGGCTTCCCGCTTGCTCCGATCGAGCTCAACCTCAATCGCATCGATGAGCTTATCCATCTTGGCATTACGATAGCCCGCATAATTCTGGCCGGCAAAACCGTTCGATGGGGAAGGAATTTCTTCCGAATAGAGGACCGAACGCGGGACACTTTCCGGAGCGCTGGTTTGGGCAAACATGGCAAGCCCGTCGAAATTCCGCTTCATAACGCTCTGCCCAAAGAAGAGCCGGGCCGGTTGATTGCGGATCCGGACATCGGCGCCAATTTTCCGCCATTGGCTTTGCAGCACCTGTTCGACCATTTCCCGGGAGCGATTCCCGGCCGTCGTCATCAAGTCGAAAGAAAGCGTTTTTCCCGCATCATTGATGCGGATGCCGTCCGGGCCTTCCCGCCAGCCGGCTTCGTCGAGCAGCTTCTTGGCCGCGTCCGGATTGAAATCGTAATGGCGCACATCGTCGGTGTGAACCCAGTCGAGCGGGTTGACCAGCGTGTCCGCCACCGGCTGGCGGTTGGCGAAAAGCTGCGATGCGATGCCCTTGCGATCGACGGCGAGCAAGAGCGCCTGGCGGACCCGCACATCGGCAAAGACGGGATTGTCGAGATTGGGCTCGATATGTTCGAAAACCAGGCTCGGTTTATAGATGACATGATATTCACGCGGATGCCGCCGCTCGAAATTCAGGGCCTGATCGAGCGACAGCCCCAATTCGCCGGCGATGTAATCGATGGCGCCCGACAGCAGATTGGCTTCGAGGGCGGCGGTGTTTTCCACCACCTGCACGGTGATGCGCCGGAAATATCCGGGCTTGCCCCACCAGCCGGAGTTGCGTTGGAGAACGATATGCGATCCTGGCACGACCTCGGTGATCTCGTAGGGACCGTTGTAAAGCCCGGGATTCGCGGTGTTGGTATCGTAGACCGTATGCTCGCGATAGGTTGCCGGATCGCGGAAGGCATCGCGTTCCAAATGGGCGGGAATGATTTGGAAATCATTGATCGCGTTGTAATCAAATTCGACTCGATCCATGTGGAGCGTAAAGCTGCGCTTGTCTTTGACGTCGATCGATAGAATCCGCCGGTATAGTTCCTGGCTCGATACGCCGGAGAGCGGGTGCTTGCCGACCTCCCAGGTGAAGACCACGTCATCGGTCGTGATCGGCGTCCCATCGCCCCATTTCGCATCCGGGCGAATGGTAAAGGTGACGGCAATGCCTTTGCCAGGCGCCCGCGGATTTCCCGGAGGCAGGTTTTCGATTTTCGCACCGCCATTTTCGATCGTCGGCAATTCCGTGCAGAGCATGCAGACGAGCTGCCAATTCGAGTCGTAGGTCGTAAACGGCCGCAGCGCCATGCCGAGCACATAGGATTTCGCCAGCGTCGCGTCGATATTGGGTTGAAAGGTCGGCGGAAATTGGATCATGCCGATCACCAGCTCATCCTTGGGATGGGCGGCAGCCGGCGCGGCGATCGACAGCGGCATTGCCGGAAGGACGGCGAGCAGGACGGCGAGCAGGGCGAATTTCGATCTCATGCCTGCGGCGGTTATAGCATTGCGGGCGCCCGGCTTGCAGGGCCCGGCCTTGACAGGTTTTGGCGCGCCGCCCATGCTGGCCGGAGTTTCGGTCTGGGGTGCTCCCCTTCGGGAGCTGAGATCACACCCATGGAACCTGAGCTGGATAATGCCAGCGGAGGGAGTGCCGAGTGAGACAGTTCAAAACCCATCATCTGCCGGCGTTTGAACCGACGCTCTTTGCGGGCGCTGGAGAGTGGCCATGATTGCGATCATCGGCGGCGGCATCTGCGGCCTTTCGATCGGCTGGCGGCTGGCGCGGGCCGGGCGAGCAGTGACGATTTTCGAGCGGGGCGAGGCCGGGAAGGGCGCGACTTGGGCCGCGGCCGGAATGCTTGGCGCCCAGCTCGAATCCGAGCCGGGGGAAGAGACGCTGCTGCCGCTCCTGCTCGAAAGCCGCGATCTCTGGCCGGAATTCGCCGAAGAGCTTGAGGCCGCTTCTGGAATGTCGATCGGCTTGCGCCGGGAAGGGACCCTCGCCGTGGCCCTTGACCGCGACGATGCCGAAAAGCTGGCCTTTACTCACGACTATCATCGCTCCCAAGGGTTTGAGATGGAGTGGCTCGATGGGCGCCAGGCCGGCGCGTTGGAGCCACATCTATCGCCGAAGGTCATGGCAGCGGTCTTCAGCCCCCGCGATCATCAAGTGGACAACCGTAAAGCGGCGATGGCGCTGAAGCGCGTTTTTGTCAATGCTGGCGGAATCTTGCGGGAGCACGCCGAAGTCGAAGAAATCTTGAGCGACAAACGACGGATCACCGGCCTTCGGGTCGCGGGCGAGGAGATCGATTGCGAAACGGTCGTGCTCGCGGCGGGCGCTTGGTCGCGCGGGATCAAGGGCCTGCCGGAAAATATCCGTCCCCCGGTGCGCCCAGTGAAGGGCCAGATGCTGAGTCTTCGAATGCCGGAAGCGCTTCTGCAGCATGTTGTGGCGGGGCCGGGCGCTTATCTCGTGCCAAGGCTCGACGGCGTGTTGCTGATCGGGGCTACGGTTGAGGAACAAAGCTTCAATACCGCGCTGACCGCGGGCGGCATTTATGAATTGTTGCGGAGAGCACGGGAGTATGTGCCCGCTGTGCATGATCTCGAAATCGCCGAGATGTGGGCGGGGCTCCGCCCGACCAGCCGGGACGATGCGCCGAATTCTGGGACCGGCCGCCCTCGACGGGCTGGTGATTGCGACCGGCCATCACCGCAACGGGATTTTGCTGGCGCCCGTCACGGCGCGGGTCATCAGCGATTATCTGCTGACCGGCCGCTGGCGCGACGATCTGCGGCGCTTTGCCCCCGAACGGTTTGCCGCATGAGCGTGGCGATGGAAAAAACCCTGACCGTCAACGGCAGGCTTTGCCGCTATACCGGCCAAAGTATCGACGCGTTGATCGCCAGCCTCGAAATCGATCCAAAACGACGCGGCATTGCGGTCGCGATCAATGACACCATCGTGCCGCGGGCGGCATGGACGGAGACGAAGATTTCTCCCGGCGATCGCATTGAAATCGTCCGGCCGCTGGCGGGAGGCTGAGCGATGACCTCTGTCGGCCAGCATCGGGTTGTACCTTCCCCCCTTGAGGGGGAGGACGCGAAAACCTGGCTTTGCGAGGTCAAAGCCTTGGTTTTCGCAGGTTGGGGGGTCAATTTTTGCGCTGCGACCCCCCTCCTAGCTTCCCCCACGAGGGGGGAGGGACGATTCCATCAAATCGGATTTGGAGTTGGTGCATGACGACACATCTCGTCATCGCCGGACGCCGTTTCGGCTCGCGGCTGTTCCTGGGGTCGAGCCAATATCCGAATCAGCAAGTGATGCTCGATTCGCTGGCGGCCAGCGCCGCCGAGGTCGTGACCGTAGCCATGCGCCGGGTCAGCCTCGATTCGACGGGCGAAAACATCTTTGACGTTCTCGCCGGCCGCTACTTCATCCTCCCCAATACGGCGGGATGTTTCACCGCGAAGGACGCGGTTCTGACCGCCGAGCTGGCGCGCGAAGCGCTGGAGACCGATTGGGTAAAGCTCGAAGTGATCGGCGACGAGGACACGCTGTTTCCCGATGTCGAGCATTTGCTGACCGCCGCCGCCGAGCTCATCAAACGCAAATTCATCGTGCTCCCCTATTGCAATGACGATCCCGTAACCTGCCGGAAGCTGGAAGATCTGGGTTGTGCCGCGATCATGCCGTTGGGCGCGCCGATCGGCTCCGGGATGGGCATTCGCAATCCCTATAACATTCAAATCATCCGCGAGAGCTGCAGGGTTCCGCTCATCATCGATGCCGGTGTTGGCACCGCTTCCGATGCGGCCCTGGCCATGGAGATGGGTTGCGATGGCGTGTTGATGAATAGTGCGGTGGCCCGCGCCCGCGATCCCGTGAAGATGGCAAGCGCCATGAAATCGGCGATCGAAGCGGGAAGGCTGGCCTTCGAAGCCGGGCGCATCCCGCGAAGGCTCTATGCGCAAGGCTCGACGCCGAGCGACGGCATCATAGCGTCGATGAAAGAGAGCAAGCGCCGGGCGGGAAATTAGCGGCCGAATCTAAGTCGCAGGCCGCCAGGTTTCCGGATTGTCGATATAGGCCTTGATGGCGGCGAGCTGGGCCGCATCGAAGAACTTCTCCTGCTCGGCGACCGCGACCACGTCGCGCCAGGTGGCGAGCGCCAGCAATTTAACGCCGAGCGATTTGAGCGTCTGGGTGCTCGCGGCGAAAATTCCGTAATGGAAAATCACGAAGGTGTGCGCCACGGCGGCGCCGGCCTTGCGGAGCGCATTGACGACATTCACCTTGCTGCCACCATCCGTCGTCAAGTCTTCCACCAGAAGAACCCGCGGACCTTCCTTCATGCCCCCTTCGATCTGGGCGTTACGGCCGAAACCCTTCGGCTGCTTGCGCACGTAAAGCATTGGAAGAGTCATGCGCTCGGAAATCCAGGCCGCGAAGGGAATGCCGGCGGTTTCGCCCCCGGCGACCGCGTCGATCGTGCCGGCTTCGCGTTTGATCAGGGCCACCACCAAGTCCATCAGCTTCGCCCGTTCCGCCGGGAACGAGATCAGCTTCCGACAGTCGAGATAAACCGGCGACAGCCGCCCGGAAGTGAGCTTGAACGGCTCACGAGGATTGCCGTGGATGGCGCCGATCGAAAGCAGCGCCCGCGCGGTTTCGCGCGCCGCTTCGGAAATTGGTGAGATCGTGGAAACCGCCGAAATCATGCTTGCCCCGGATTGGCCCGATTTATCTGGGGCCTGGGATTTGTTCAGAGCCCAGGATTTGTTTAGAGAAAGCAGGCGGCCGGGGCAAATGCTTTGTCGGGCCTTATCTTCGCGTTGCTTTGCGCAACGGTTTGGCGGCGTCCGGCGGAACGATCAGGGTGGCCGGGAAACGCAAAGTCACCGCGGTGCCGATACGGCTCCGGCTTCGGACTTCGAGCGTGCCGCCCAAGGCGTGAACGATTTTCTGGGTTAAGGGCAGGCCGAGCCCCGTACCGGCTTCGGGGTTGGGCTGCGAGCCACGCACTTGGCCGTAGCGGCTCATCACGAGCGGCAGGTCGGCGGGATCGATTCCGATTCCGGTATCGCTCACCACAATGACGAAAGCGCCGTCCACCGGATCGACGCCTGCTTTGATCAGGACCGATCCCGAAGGCGGCGTGAATTTAATGGCATTGCCGACGATATTGATCAGAACTTGGCGCAGCCGCCTCTCGTCGGTCCGAAGCTTCGGAAAATCGGGCGCGATGTCGACCCGCAGCGTGAGGCCCTTGGCCCGCGCCCTGTCGTGAAGGATGCGCACCGTCGCGTCGATGGTCGCGCGGGCATCCACTTCCTCGAAGTCGAGGTCGAGCTGCCCGGCTTCGGCGCGGGAGATATCGAGGACGTCGTTGACGAGCGAGACCAAATGATGGGCGGCAACATGGATGTCGTTGGCGTATTCCCGATATTTCGGCGAGGTATGCGGCCCAAAAGTTTCATTTTTGAGAATGTCGGAAAATCCGACGATCGCGTTTAGGGGCGTGCGGAATTCATGGCTGAGGTTGGCGATGAATTCCGATTTTGCGCCGCTGCGATCCTCCGCGCTGTCGATTTCGGATTCGAGCCGCTTCTGGGTTGCTTCGAGCGCGGCAATCGCTGCTTCGTATTTGGCCGAGCGTTGCTTTGCGTTAGCCTCGATACGTTCCTTCTCGTCGTTGAGCTCCCGATAGAGTAACCGCCGGGCAGGAAGACTGTCGGCCTGGCGCAGAATTTCCGTCGGATCGCCGAGCGAATCGACGACCATGACCGCGACAAAGCGCTCGCGTTCCAAGCCCTCGATGTCCTTGAGCAGTTGGGCGCCGGCCGCGTCGCCGCGTTCGGTCCGCACAAGAATGAGATCGGGGTGCTCGCTGGCGGCGGCGCGTAATGCGGCGGCGTGACCGGCGGCACCATGCACGCGCCGAAATCCCGCAGCGGCGAGCAAATCATAGAGGCCGCCGACGAGGGAGGCGTCTGCGCCGACGATGAGGATCCGTGCGTCTTTAGGGTCGACGACCATGGTTACGCTCTTTGGCGCTTGTTGGTCCGTTGGCGAGAAACCGGGTTTTACTCTGCCAAAAGCATAGGGTTGCGACTGTTAACAATCAGTTTTGCGCGCGTCAGTTGCCGGCTCGCGCGCTCAGCCACCGCCGGTTGTGTGCTCAATAACTATCTGATTTAATTAAGGCAATAAGCGACATTGCGCAGCGGGTGGAATGGCCCGTCTAGTAGCGGATTCGGCCAATTTTCTAAAACTGTCTGGATCTGCGGCGACCGGTGCGCGCCTGATGGCGACTGCATTTTTTGGAAATTGAAGCGAGATGCCGGGTGCGGCCGCACCCGGCCCTGCCGATCTACGTTGTCGCCCCGCTGCAACCGAGGCTTTTCGCTTCCGCTTCGAACCGGCTATAACCGTTGGCTTCGCCGCCGGGCCGGTCGGGGGAATGGTCCGCCACATAAAACAATGGCGAGTTCGGGGAGGAGTTATGAGCAAACCCAAGAGCGACATTGAAATCGCCCGCGAGGCGAAATTAAAGCCGATCGCGGAAATCGCCAAGAAGCTGGGGATCGGCCCCGAGCATCTGGAGCCCTATGGCCATACCAAGGCGAAGATCCCGCTCACCTATATCAAAACTCTCGAGAACAGGCCGGACGGGACGCTGATCCTCGTGACCGCGATGACGCCCACGACCGCCGGCGAAGGCAAGACGACGACGTCGGTCGGCTTGTGCGATGGGCTCAATCACATCGGCCGCAAGGCCATTGTGGCGCTGCGCGAGCCGAGCCTCGGCCCCGTATTCGGCATGAAGGGCGGCGCTGCCGGCGGCGGCTACGCGCAAGTCGTGCCCATGGCCGATATCAATCTGCATTTCACCGGCGACATGCACGCGATCGGCGCCGCACACAATCTCCTGTCGGCGATGGTCGATAATCACATTTATTGGGGCAACGATCCGAAGATCGACACCCGCCGTGTCGCGTGGCGCCGGGTCGTCGACATGAACGACCGGGCACTGCGTTCCATCGTCCATTCCCTCGGCGGCGTGGCGAACGGCTTTCCCCGGGAGGATGGCTTCGATATCACGGTTGCCTCCGAAGTAATGGCGATTCTGTGCCTCGCCGGCGATCTCAAGGACCTGCAAAAGCGCTTGGGTAATATCATCATCGGCCAGACCCGCGACAAAGAGAGCGTGCGAGCCCGCGACCTCAAGGCCGATGGCGCGATGACAGCACTCCTCCGTGATGCGTTGCAGCCCAACTTGGTGCAGACCATCGAAAACAATGCCGCGTTCATCCATGGCGGGCCCTTCGCCAATATCGCGCATGGTTGCAATACGGTGCTTGCCACCAAGACCGCGCTCAAGCTCGCCGATTACGTCGTTACCGAAGCCGGATTCGGCGCCGATCTGGGTGCGGAGAAATTCATCGACATCAAATGCCGCAAGGCGGGGCTCAAGCCTTCCTGCGTCGTCGTCGTCGCGACGGTGCGGGCGCTGAAACTTCACGGCGGAGTCGATGCGAAGAAATTGGGCCCCGAGGATCTGCCGGCGCTGGAGAAGGGTATCCCCAATTTGCTCCGCCATGTCGAAAACATCGGCAAATTCGGATTGCCGGCGGTGGTCGCGATCAATCGCTTCCCGACCGACAGCGAAGCCGAAATCGCGTTGGTTCAAAAGGGCTGCGCAAAAATGGGCGTCACCGCCGTCTTGGGCGAGCATTGGGCAAAGGGCGGGGCAGGGGCGGCGGATTTGGCCAAGGAAGTCATCCGCACCATCGAATCGAAGAAGAGCAGCTTCAAATTCCTTTATCCCGACGAGTTGCCGTTGATCGAGAAGGTCCGCACCATCGCCCGCGAGATTTATCGCGCCGATGATATCGACGCGCCGAAAACGATCATCGCGCAATTCGCCGAATTCGAAAAGGCAGGCTTCGGCCACTACCCGATTTGCATGGCCAAAACGCAATACAGCTTCTCGACCGATCCCAATCAGAAGGGCGCGCCGACCGGGTTCAATATCCCGATCCGCGAATTGCGACTGTCTGCCGGCGCCGAGTTCCTGGTGGTGATCGCGGGTGACGTCATGACCATGCCCGGTTTGCCGCGGCAGCCGGCCGCCGAAGCGGTCGGTGTCGACGATTCGGGCGAGGTCTTCGGCCTGTTCTAGTGGCGATCAGACGGCCTTGGCGTGGCGTGGCTCGGTGGTGGGCCGGTAATAGGCATCGAAAGCAGCGCAAACCGACCGCACGAGCGGACGCGCATCCTCTTTCAGCGTGAGCCTTCGGCCCATGACCGCGACGATCCCGTCGGAAAGGAGCGGCGCCAAAGCCGCAATCTCGCGATCCAGGTAGTCGCTCGCCCGACCATGCGCCTGGCACAGCATGCCGATGTCAACTTCGAGATTGCACATGAGCGCGGAGATAACATCGCGGCGCAGCCGATCGTCCGGGCCGATGACGCAGCCCCGCACCGTTGGGAGGTTGCCGCCTGCGATCGCTTCCCGATAATGGGAAATCTTCGGGGCATTCTGGACATAGCCCCGAGGCAGTGTACCGATCGCGGAAACTCCGAATCCAAGGAGGACCGCCGCGTCATCAGCGGTGTAGCCCTGGAAATTGCGATGCAGCCGCCCGAGGGCTGCGGAGCGCGCGAGCGGGCTGTCCGGCGATGCGAAATGGTCAAGACCAACGGGAATCATGCCGTGCCCGGCAAGCTGCTCGGTCGCCGTCCAATAGAGCGTCCAGCGCGCCCGGGTATCGGGCAACGCGTGCTCGTCGAGCAGGCGCTGATGCCGCTTCATCCACGGAACATGGGCGTAGCCGAAGAGTGCGACCTGGGTAGGTGCCAGTGAAAGCGTCCGCTCTACGGTAGAGGCGATCGAGCGAATGGTCTGGCGCGGCAAGCCATAGATGAGATCGATATTGATGTCCTCGATTCCCTCGGCGCGCAGCCAATCCACCGTCTGCGCCGTCACCTCATAGGGCTGGACACGATTGATCGCCGTTTGAACCTCGGGATCGAAATCCTGCACGCCGAGACTAGCCCTTGTAGCGCCGGCCCGGGCCAGGGCCGCCGCCATTTCGCGGGTGAATCCGCGGGGATCGATTTCGACCGACATTTGGGTGCTTGAAGAAACTTCGAAACGGTCGCGCAAGCGCCCGCAAATGTCGGCGAAGTCCGAAGGCTTGAGGATCGTCGGCGTGCCGCCGCCCCAATGGATGTGGGATACGGCATGGCGCGCCGACATGGCGTCGGCGACGAGATCGATTTCGCGCAACAGCAGGTAGCGATAACGACCGACCGAATCGTATTCGCTGACGATCGTGGTGTGGCAGCCGCAGTACCAGCAAAGCTTCGTGCAGAACGGTACGTGCAGATAGAGCGAGAGCGTTTCTGTGGGCGCGACCGCCGCCAGCCATTTCCGATAGGTATCGGGCCCAACCTCAGGAACGAAATGATTGGCGGTCGGATAGCTCGTGTAGCGCGGCACACGGGCATCGTATTTTTCAACAAGTTCGGGCGTCATAGGGTTATCCGCCGCCGCTTTGCTGCGATTTGAAACCCTCATCACAATAGGCCATGCTATCGCTTCGGACCACATTTCGGGGTGCGGCATTGCGCCGCGACCAATGAGACTCACTATGACTTCGACTTATGTCTTCGCGCCGGAAGGTGGGGCGGGACTGCCCGCCGGCTGATCGAGTAACGCGCGATAAAGCGCGACGATCTTCGCTGCAACCGATTCTTCGGTGAAAGAGGCAAGCGCCAATTCGCGCCCGCGGCTGCCCAAGCGGCGGCGCAAATCAGGGTTACGGGCCAGACGGTCGATAGCGTCGGCAAGAGCCTTCGCCTCTTTGACCGGAACGAGAATCGCGTTTTCGCCGTCATGGGCGATTTCGCGGCAGCCGGGAACGTCGCTGGCGACAATGGGAAGGCCGGCCGCCGCCGCTTCGAGAAGGCTTTTCGGCAATCCTTCGCGATAAGAAGGCAGCACCGCGATGTGACTGGCGCGAAGAATCGCCGGCACGTCGTCCGTGCGCCGGCGCCATTCGACGACGTTCTCGCTGTTCCAGGCGTCTAGTTGCTCCATGGGGATCGTTGCCGGGTTCTCGGGATCGGGATCGCCGACCAGCAAGACGCGAACCGGTGCGCCGCGGTCTCGCAAGATCCGCGCGGCGGCAACGAGTTCGCCGACCCCCTTATCCCACAGCATCCGCGACGCCAGGATCGCGACGGGAATACCGGGCGCCTCCGGGCCGGGGGCAAAGCGCTGGCAATCCACCCCTGAGCCGCGGATGATGACGATGTGCGGCGAATCGACGACGCCCTGTGCGACCAAAAGCTTCGCGTCGTCGTCGTTCTGCAGAAGAAGCCGGCTGCCGTTGCGGTTGAGAAGCAGGCGGAACATCCAGCGAAGCGGCAGACGTAAAATCCGGGTGACGATTTCGTTCGACAGAAAAAGATAGCCGAGTCCGGTCAGCGCGTTGACGACGGCGCGGGCGCCGGAGATCGCCGCCGCCAACGATCCGTAAATCACCGGTTTCATTGCCACGTGATGGACGATGTCGGGCTTTTCCCGGCGGTAGAGCGCGATAATTTGGATCAGGGATGCGAGGTCGAAAAATGGATTTCGGCTGCCCCGGCGCAATGACAGGGGCGCGAGACGGAATCCCTCGCCACGGATGCGCTCGCCATGATCCCGGACGCGGCAGGCCACCACCACGTCGAAGCCGGCGTCTCGTGCCGCGCGGGCCATCGGGAGCCGATGCGACCAGAAGAACCAATCTTCGGTGACGAGATAAAGAAGCTTGAAACGGCGGCGCGCCATCAGGGCATTAGACGAGCCCGCTTCCCTTGAGCCCGTTTAGAATAAACTGGACCGCAAGGGCTGCGAGAATAATTCCGAAAATCCGTCCGACCACATTGACGCCCGTGACCCCGAGAAGGCGCGTCATCTTGCTGGCGTAAATGAGCGCGGCATAGGTGAGGGCCATGACCAGGACGACGACTCCGACAACGGCGAATTGCCGAAGCGGGTTTCCGCTGTTCCTTTCCATCAGGAGGAGAACCGAGGTCAAGGCCCCGGGTCCGGTGATCAGCGGGATCGCAAGCGGAAATACGGAGATGTCCTCTTTCTGGTCCGCTTCGCGCTCCTCGCTGACCGTGGTCGAGCGAAGACCGCTGCGACGGGCCAAAACCATGTCGATGGCGAGAAGGAACAGCAAGGCGCCGCCGGCGATGCTGAATGCCGGAAGCGTGATGCCGAGAGCCAGAAAGAGATATTCGCCGACGAAGGCGAAGACGAGCAGAACGATCGCAGCAATCACCGTGCCTCGAACCGCCATACGGCGGCGATAGCCATCATCGCCGCCTTGGGTAAGGCCGATAAAAATCGCCGCGACCGCGATCGGATCGACGATGACAAACAGGGTCACGAAGGCATGGACGACGACGTCGATCATGCTTGGAGCGTCGCGCAATAATCGGTGGTAGACCGACTAGCGTCGCAAGCAACCGCAAATAGCCGAGGATATTCTTCGCAGTTGCGGAAAAATTCTCGCAAGTCGCTGATTCCTATCGATAAGCGGAAAGCATGGGCGGATCATGACGGCAAATATAAAAACTGTCCACGGATCTGGTTTTTCTGTGGATAACTTTTGAAGTCCATTGTCGGCGTTGACTCTCGCTAATGCTAATGGCATGATATTATTGTAAAAAATCGAATGATTACATTGCTATAATAACAAACTCTAAACATATGATGTAGTTACCGATTTTTGCGGCATGCGCCGCGATGGTCCGCTTGTGGGACCCGAATTGGTGTGTGCCTTCGACCATCAAAAACTCGGTTCTAAACCGAAAATAAGGGGGGTATCGCACATGACCAGTTTGGTCGCATTGTCCATCAGTATCGGTGTTTTAGGTGCCGTCGCCGCTTGGTTGGCGCTAGGTCCGTTGAGCGCTTATCTTGCGATTTGGATCATTTTCATCGGGTGGGCCACTTACTTCGCAACAGGCGGCGACACGGCCGGCCTGAAGACCACCATCGTCAGCGGCATCTGGGGCGCCATTTGCGCCTGGGTCGCGCTCATGATCCTTAAAACCTTTCCGTTGGACTTGGGCCAGGCCGTATGGCCAGCAATCGTCGTCGGTGCGACCGTGCTGGTTCTGTGCTTGGGCGCCCATGTCGAGGCGCTGAAGAACATTCCCGCCAGTGTTTACGGCTATGCCGCCACCGCGGCCGTCGCCCTGACTTCGGCGAGTGCGGACGTGACTGCGGCGAATTTCAGCAACCCGCTGATATTTGCTGTTGTTTCGATCATCGTCGGTGCCATCTTCGGATTTGTGTCGGGCAAGCTCGCCGGCGCGCTCGGAAAAGGCTAGATCGGAGCCAACAGCCGGAGCGCCGCCGCACGTCGTTCGGCCGGCGTTTTCCGTGATCTCGGAAGCCCGGGCTTTGCCCGGGCTTCTTTTTTGTGAGCGCTCGGTCATAATCGCATCGTTCTTGTCGAGCATTCTCGATTGTAGCCGATGACCGATAATCTTCCCGCCAAATCCACGCCCGCCGAAATCGCGGCTTTCGTCGAGAAATTGAAGGCGATGCCGACGGTGCGGACGCAAAGCCGCGGCCGGCTGCTTTTCGCGATGGACGCGACGGCGAGCCGCGAGCCGAGCTGGGATCAGGCCTGCCGGATTCAGGCCGAGATGTTCGAGGAAACCAAGCGGCTGGGCGGGCTCGAAATCCAACTCGCCTATTACCGGGGCTTCGGTGAGTTCGAAACAACGCCGTGGCTGACCAATGCCGGCGAGTTGACGCGGCGAATGACGGAGGTTTCCTGCCTCGGCGGCGAAACCCAAATCGGGAGGGTGTTGCGTCATGCCATTGCCGAAGCCCGGCAGCGCAAGATCAACGCTGTGGTTTTTGTCGGCGATTGCATGGAGGAAGACGTCGACCGCCTTTGCCAAGACGCGGGCGAGCTCGGTCTTCTCGGCGTGCCGGTATTCGTATTCCACGAGGGCGGCGATATCGTCGCCGAACGCGCCTTCAAGCAGATTGCCCGCCTGACCAACGGCGCCTATTGCCGATTCGATTCGAAAAGCGCCGGTGCCCTTGCCGATCTTCTGCGGGCAGTCGCCGTCTTTGCCGCAGGCGGGCGGAGCGCACTCTCCGAATTGACGCATATCAGCAAAGCCGCGTCTTCGATGGTCCTGCAGCTGCGCGGGCCCGGCGGCCAGGGCGACTGATGGGGCCGCTCTTTCTTGGGATTCTGCTTCTGGCGGCGCTGATCTTTTTCGCCCAGTGGTTTGGCCGGGTGGAACCCGCCCGTGCCGCGCAGACGCTGAAATGGACATTGGGCGCGGCCGCCGTCGGGGTGGCAATTTTTCTTGCCGCTACCGGCCGGCTAGCCGGTGCCGTCGCGGCGATTGCGGCGCTGGCGCCGCTGCTGTTGGGCGGGCAGTCGCTCTGGCGGCGTGTGAAGGCTGCGGGCGGGCCGTCGGGCGGTCAGCGCTCGACAGTTGAAACAGCGATGCTGCGGATGATTCTCGACCACGAACTCGGGCACGATCGCCGGCGAGGTCATGGCCGGAGAATTCAAGGGCCGCAAGCTCGAGGATCTCTCCTTGTCGAATCTTCTCGATTTGCTCGGCGACTGCCGAAGCCAGGATCCGCAAGCCGCATCCCTGCTCGAAGCCTATCTGGATAAGCGCTTCGGCGATTCATGGCGCCAGTCTGGGCGCCAGTCTGGGCGCCAGTCTGGGCACCAGTCGGGGCGCAACTCGGAACAAGGCGGACGACAAAAGTCCTCCGCCGCCCGGGGCAGCGCCGCGATGACACGAGAGGAGGCGTATGAAATTTTGGGTCTCGCTCCCGGAGCCACCGAAAATGAAATTAAGGCCGCTTACCATCGCCTGATGCTGAAGCTTCATCCCGATCAGGGCGGATCCACCTATCTGGCAGCAAAAATTAACCAAGCGCGGGAAATTCTCCTTTAATTGAATTGTCACAAGGGCCGCATTGCGCGCGATGGCAGGCTATGGCACAAGAGCCGCGGCGCGGAGATTCGAGACACGCATGACCAAGCCCATTCGCAAGGCGGTGTTCCCGGTCGGGGGATTGGGCACCCGTTTCCTCCCGGCGACCAAAGCCATGCCCAAGGAAATGCTCCCGGTCGTCGACAAACCGCTTATCCAGTGGGCGGTCGAAGAAGCGCAACAGGCGGGCATCGAGGAATTCATTTTCGTCACCGGCCGTGGCAAAACCGTGCTCGAGGATCATTTCGACCACGCCTATGAATTGGGCGAAACGCTTGCCAAACGAGGCAAAAAAGCCGAGCTCGACTTGATCACCGAAATTCTCGAAGAGCCCGGCCAAGTCATTTACACGCGCCAGCAAAAGCCGCTCGGCCTTGGCCATGCGGTATGGTGCGCACGACACTTGATCGACGATGAGCCTTTCGCGGTTCTGCTCGCGGATGATTTGATTCTGGCGCCGGTTCCGTGCTTGGGCCAAATGATCGCCGCCCATAAGACGGTCGGCGGGAATATGGTCGCGGTCATGGATGTGCCGAAGCCGCAAACATCGATGTACGGTATTCTTGATACGGCGGAAGAGAAAGGTAAACTCGTACGCGCCAAAGGCGTGGTCGAAAAACCAAAGCCGGAAAATGCGCCTTCCACTCTTGCCGTGATTGGTCGCTACATTCTGACACCCGAGGTCTTCACGCATCTCTCACGCGGGCAGCGGGGTGCCGGTGATGAAATTCAGCTGACGGATGCGATAGCCGCCTCGCTTGCCTCGGTTCCGCTTCATGGATTCCGGTTCGAGGGCAAGCGATTCGATTGCGGCAGCAAAGCCGGATTTCTCGAAGCGAATGTCGCCTTTGCATTGGAGCGCGACGATCTTCGCGACGAGATGCGGCGCATCTGCCGGACTTACTCCTAATCGGCATCTAGCCACCAGCAAGGAAAACGCTCATGCGCATTGCCATGATCGGCACGGGTTATGTCGGCCTCGTATCGGGGGCCTGCTTCTCCGAATTCGGCGTCGACGCCGTCTGCGTCGACAAGGACCGGGATAAAATCTCCCGCCTCATGCGAGGTGAGATCCCGATTTTCGAGCCCGGTCTCGATGCCTTGGTGGCCGCGAATGTGCGCGCCGGCAGGCTAAGCTTCTCGACCGAACTGGGACCGGCGGTCCGCGGCGCCTCGGCCGTTTTCATCGCAGTCGGAACGCCAAGCCGCCGCGGCGATGGCCATGCGGATTTGTCCTATGTGTTCGCGGCGGCGGAAGAAATCGGGGCGGCGATTTCCGACTATACGGTGGTCGTCGATAAATCGACGGTGCCCGTGGGCACCGCGCGCGAGGTCGAACACCGAATTCGCGCGGTCAATCCGAAGGCCGAGGTCGATGTCGTATCGAACCCGGAATTCTTGCGCGAAGGCTCGGCGATCAACGACTTCATGCGGCCAGACCGCGTTGTGATCGGAACCGAATCGGAACGCGCGCGCGAGGTGATGCGTCAGCTTTACCGGCCTCTGTATCTGATCGAAACCCCGATCCTGTTCACTGGCCGCGAAACCGCCGAACTCATCAAATATGCGGCGAACGCGTTTCTCGCGACCAAGATCACCTTCATCAACGAGATCGCCGACCTTTGCGAAAAAGTCGGAGGCGATGTGCACGATGTCGCACGCGGCATCGGCCTCGACGGCCGCATCGGCCGAAAATTCCTGCATCCCGGCCCCGGTTTCGGCGGCTCGTGCTTTCCCAAGGATACGAAGGCGCTGGTCCGCATCGCGCGCGATGCCGATTTGCCGGTCAGCATCGTCGAAACCGTGGTTGCCGCGAATGACGGCCGCAAGCGGAAAATGGCCGAACGGATCATTGCCGCGATCGGTGGCCCCGCGAAAGGCAAGACGGCGGCAATTCTCGGTCTGACGTTCAAGCCGAACACCGACGACATGCGCGATGCCGCCAGCCTCGACATCATTCCGGCGCTGCAAGCGGCGGGCGTTACCGTTCGGGCCTTCGATCCCGAAGGCATGGGGGAGGCGCGCAAACTATTAAAAGACGTGGTTTGGTGCGACAATGCCTATGCCGCGATGGAAGGCGCCGACGTGCTCGCGATCTTGACCGAGTGGAACGAATTCCGGGCCCTCGATCACGATCGGATGAAAGACCTCTTGCGCCGGCCGGCGATCGTGGATCTCCGCAATGTCTACGATCCGCGCGTGATGGCGGAAGCCGGTTTCGATTACCGCTGCGTCGGCCGGAGTCCAAAGCCGGAGGCCCATTCGTGACCGCACACCGATTCAATCCGACGATTTTGCGCGAATACGATATTCGCGGCATCGCCAACGAAACTTTGTTCGAGGCCGATGCCGGCGCATTGGGCCGCGCCTTTGCGGCCAAGCTTGCGGCCGAAGGACCGGGCGAAAAACGGGTTTGCGTCGGGCGAGACGGCCGCTTGACGTCGCCCGCTTTCGAAGCGGCTTTGGTTGAAGGTTTGCGCGGTGCCGGGATCAACGTCTTGCGCGTTGGGCTCGGACCGACGCCGATGCTCTATTTCGCGGTGAAGGCTCTTCACGCCGATGGCGGGATCATGGTGACCGGCTCCCACAATCCGCCCGAACACAACGGCTTCAAAATGCTGTTCGGCAGCCGCGGCATTTACGGCGACGAAATTCAGGAACTCGGCACAATCGCCGGCAAGGGCGTCTTCCCGGTCGGGTCGGGCAAGGTCGAAGATATCGATATCACCGACCGTTATGTGGCGCGATTGGCCGAAGATTACCGCGGCGGCCGCCCGCTTAAGGTCGCCTGGGACGCCGGCAACGGCGCCGCCGGTGAGATCATGGCGAGACTCGCGGCAATGTTGCCGGGCATCCATATTCTTCTCAACGAGCGGATCGACGGACGATTCCCGGCCCATCACCCCGATCCGACGGTTGAAGAAAATCTCCGGCAGCTTCAGGAAACCGTCGTCAATGAATCCTGCGATCTCGGCATCGCCTTCGACGGCGACGGCGATCGCATCGGCGTCGTCGACGACAAGGGCGCAGTATTGTGGGGCGATCAGCTCTTGGTCTTCCTCGCCGAAGAGGTGCTGATTGAACGCCCCGGCGCTACGATCATTGCCGATGTGAAAGCCAGCCAGGTTCTGTTCGACGAAATCGTACGGCAAGGCGGGCGCCCGCTCATGTGGCGCACCGGCCACTCGTTGATCAAAGCGAAGATGGCGGAGATCGGCGCGCCCCTGGCCGGCGAGATGAGCGGCCACATTTTCTTTGCCGACCGCTATTACGGCTTCGATGACGCGCTCTATGCGGCCGTTCGCATCCTCAATTTCGCGGGCCGGCTGACCGAGCCGCTGAGCGTTGCGCGGGCCCGGCTTCCCCAAGTGATCAATACGCCGGAAATCCGCTTCGCCTGTTCCGACGTCCGGAAGTTCGCGGTGGTGTCCGAAGTGGCGGGAAGGTTGGCCGACGCCGGCGCTGCGGTCGAAACCGTGGACGGCGTGCGGGTGAAGACGACCGATGGCTGGTGGCTTCTGCGCGCGTCGAACACTCAGGCCGTGTTGGTGGCGCGCTGCGAGTCCTCGACATCAACGGGCCTCGAACGCCTCAAGCGCGACTTGGCCGACCAGTTGATGGCGAGCGGAATCGATTTTTCCGCGTTCTAACAAGCGCGGGCCCAAATCCAATCGTGCAGGGAAGGGGAGCTTAGCGCTCCGGCTGGTCGGTGGTATCGCCTTCTTCGGCGGACATGACCGTGCCATCGCTGGCCACCGTGACGCATTCCATTTTCTTGGCCAGGAGTGTTGCACAGGCCCGCCGCGCGCGATCTTCCGTCAAGCCCATGACCCGTGCCCGGAAGACCGTCGTGCTGTCGTCGTGGGCGGCGTCGACTAATACCCTGCCATGGCCGAGCCAACGCGAGGCGCCGCGCTCGGCTTTCGCCGCCGCTAGATGCGCCGGAGCGAACCGGCTGTAGGCGCCGACCTGAATGCCCCAGCCGCGATCGGGCCCCGCCGCCGTGGCGACGGTTGTCGAACCCTTAGACCTGTCGGCCGAAGCCGTGGCGCGAATCGAAGAACCGGGAACCGGCTTGCCGGGAAGCGACGCATAATGGATCGGCTGGTCGCTGAACGAGGCATCGAGCATGTGGGTCATCTGGGCATTGCGGATATTCGGCGACTGGCTGCCCATGACGACGCCGATCAAACGCCGGCCTTTACGTTCCGCCGAGGCGACGAGATTGAATCCGGATGTGCGAATGAATCCGGTTTTGATTCCATCCGCACCCGCATAGGTCTTCAGCAGCTTGTTGTGATTTTCGAAGATCTGGCCTACGTAGGTGAATCGCGGCGTGCCGAAATAGTGATAATACTGGGGGAAGTCGTGGAGCACCGCCTGCGCCAGGATCGACATGTCGCGGGCGGTCGTGACTTGGTTGGGATTGGGTAAGCCCGACGCATTGCGGAACTCCGTCGCATTCATGCCGAGCTCGCCCGCCTTTTTCGACATCCGATCCGCAAAACCCGATTCGCTGCCGCCAACGCCTTCGGCCAATGTCACTGCGGCATCGTTCGCCGACTTCGTGACAACGCCCAGAATCAGGTTTTCGACCGTGATGGCGTCGCCGGGATTGAGACCGAGCTTGGACGGGTCTTGGTTCGCCGCATGTTCGGAAACCGGGAACACGCTATCGAGGCGAATGCGGCCCTCCTTCAGCGCTTCGAAGGTCAGATAGAGGGTCATAATTTTGGTGAGCGACGCGGGATGGTTTGGCACGTCCGCGTTCATTTCGCTCAGAACCACACCGGTCGAGGCATCAATAACGATCGAGGAGAAACCCACCTTGGCTTGGGCGGAGGTGAAGGGCCATACCAGCAACACGCCGAGGATCACGGCAATCCCCAGCCCCCAATGCCGTGCCCGATATCCCCTAGCCCGATCCAAGAATCCCAATCTCCCCCGCTCCGGCACTGGAGCGATCTTGCTGAATCTAGATAAAAATCAGTGCCCTTGTCCACCCGATACGAACTGCTTTCATACCCGATTCAGGTTGAAAAATCCTTTATGTCTTAGGCCCTGGCGGCGAAATCGGGCCCGGTTCAGGCGGCCCGACCGTCGGCGCCGGCGGCCTGAAGGCCATCGGTCAACGCCCAGTCCCCCTTGTCCCTCACGCGAGTTTTTGCGATGCAAAGATCACTTTGACCGCGATAGGCCGTTGGTTTATCGTGATGATGCTGCATCGCAGCATCGCAGGGATTGTGCAAGGGAGCATGTGATGACCGATCTGAAGGACCGCCTGCCCGCCACTGCAACCGCAAAGCCCGAAAATCAAGTTTCCCAAGCCGCGCCGGTGCGGCCGGCACCAGCGGCGCCGCGCGTCGTGCCGCCCAGTGCCGGCGACATGGGCCATGCCATGATGCCGCCGGTCCGAACCGCGCCGGCATCGCCGGCACCGAACCCTCAAACTGCCCCCAAAACCGCCGTGGCGCCGCCGGTATCGGCGAAGCCGATTTCTCAGCCCGCTCCCGTGTCCGCGCCCATGCCCAAATCCGCCGTGCCCGAGATCGTCATCAAGGCGATCAATTCGACCGCTCCTTGGGAAGGTTACCGGAAATTTGCAGTCGCTTTGGGAATTGAGGCCGCGGTCGAGGCCGGTGCGGTCTGGATTCGCGGCTTGGAACGTCTTCAGGACGAGCTTGCGGCGATGGCATTGGCGCAAATGGCGGCAAGCGGCGCCGCAGCCAAGGAGCTGGCGGCCTGCGCCACTTTCGAAGACCTGATGACGAGGCAGGTTTTGCTGACCAGGGCTAATTTAGATCGCTTCTCGGCGGCGTCCGCGAAGATCTCTCAAATCTCCGTGACGGTGGCGAAGGATAGCTTGGCGCCGATTTCCGAGGGATTGGTGGCTTCGACCGATCACCTGATCGCGTCCCTGAACCATTAATCGGGCCCGGCGGCCTTGCAATGGGGCGATTTTATCGGGCGTGCCAGCTGGGTTTCCGGCAAGAAGGGCCTTTGTAAGGAAGGCCGGCCGATTTTTCGGCCGGCCGTTTGCGTTCTTAAGGGGGGTTAGGTCCTGTTTGGGGTTAGGTCCTGTTTTGCCGGACCATCCTTAATCCGCCATAAACCTCCGTAAAGTTAGGCTTTGAAACAGGCCTTTTAACCTGCACCTTCGATCCAATATGATGAGAGGTCGGAATCCCCATATTTAGTGGTTCGAACCGGGTAACGGACGGAAAGGTAGATCGGACACCGCAATGAGCGACCATGGAAACGGCTTGGACGTGCCGACCGCCAAAGTGGTGGTCAAGAGCCGGCCCAAGACCAAAAAGCCGTCCATGTACCGGGTTATCTTATTAAACGACGATTACACGCCGATGGAATTCGTCGTCGTTGTGCTCGAACGTTTCTTTCAAAAAAACCATGAGGAGGCGACCCAAATCATGCTCCACGTCCACCGGCGCGGCGTGGGCGTTTGCGGGGTTTTCACCTACGAAGTCGCCGAGACCAAGGTTCACCAAGTGGTGGAATTTGCGCGCCGTCATCAGCACCCTCTGCAATGCACCCTTGAAAAGGAATAAGGACGCCGATGCTGTCGCACAATCTCGAACAAAGCCTTCACCGCGCGCTCGCCTATGCCAATGAGCGGCGCCATGAATTCGCGACCCTTGAGCATTTACTGCTGGCCCTGGTCGACGACCAGGACGCCATTGCCGTCATGCGGGCCTGCGGAGTCAAAATCGATAAGCTGCGCCAGGAATTGGTGCGCTATCTCGACCGCGAGCTGGCGGGATTGGTGTCCGGGCGCGGCGACGACGCCAAGCCGACCGCCGGCTTCCAGCGGGTTCTCCAGCGCGCCGCGATCCATGTCCAATCCTCCGGCCGCGAGGAAGTGACGGGAGCCAACGTGCTGGTCGCCCTCTTCTCGGAGCGGGAATCCCACGCCGTCTATTTTCTCCAGCAGCAGGAAATGTCGAGGCTCGACGCGGTCAACTACATTTCCCACGGCATTGCCAAGGTTCCCGGGCTCTCCCAGCAGCAATCGGTTCACGGCGCCGATGAGGACGTCGCCGGCGAGCGGGTGGTGAAGAAAGGCCATGACGCGCTCGATGCCTATTGCATCAACCTCAACGACAAGGCCTCGAAGGGCAAGATCGATCCCCTGATCGGGCGCGAGGCGGAGGTCGAGCGCACGATCCAGATTTTATGCCGCCGGACCAAGAACAATCCGCTCTATGTTGGCGATCCGGGTGTCGGCAAGACGGCGATCGCCGAAGGCCTGGCCCGGCGTATCGTCTACGACGACGTGCCGGAGGTTCTGCAGGGCGTCACCATCTACGCCCTCGACATGGGCTCGCTGCTCGCCGGAACCCGCTATCGCGGCGATTTCGAGGAACGGCTGAAGGCGGTGATCTCGGAGCTCGAATCCCAGGAAGGTGCCGGAATCCTGTTTATCGACGAAATCCATACCGTGATCGGTGCGGGTGCTACCAGCGGCGGTTCGATGGATGCCTCGAACATCCTGAAGCCGACTTTGGCTTCCGGCTCGCTGCGTTGCATCGGCTCGACCACCTACAAGGAATTCCGCAATTACTTCGAGAAGGACCGGGCTCTGGTTCGCCGCTTCCAGAAGATCGACATCAACGAACCTTCGCTCGAAGACACGGTGAAGATCCTGCGCGGGCTAAAGCCTTACTACGAGGAGCACCACGGGGTTCGCTATACCGCGGAAGCGATCCGCGCCGCGGTCGACCTTTCCTCGCGCTATGTCAACGACCGCAAGCTTCCCGACAAGGCGATCGACGTGCTCGATGAAGTGGGTGCGGCGCAGATGCTGTTGCCGCCCTCGAAGCGCAAGAAGACAATCACCGTCAAGGATGTCGAAGCCGTGGTGGCGAAGATCGCCCGCATTCCGCCCAAGCGCGTTTCCCGGGACGACAAGGAACAGCTCGGCAATCTGGAACGCGACCTCAAGACCATGGTGTTCGGCCAGGATCAGGCGATTTCGGCCCTATCCAGCGCCATCAAGCTGGCCCGGGCCGGCTTGCGCGAACCCGAGAAACCGATCGGATCTTATCTGTTTTCCGGCCCGACGGGTGTCGGCAAAACCGAGGTCGCGCGGCAACTCGCTCGCATCCTCGGCATCGAGCTCATTCGCTTCGACATGTCGGAATATATGGAGCGGCATTCTGTGTCGCGGCTTTTGGGCGCGCCGCCGGGCTATGTCGGCTTCGATCAGGGAGGCTTGCTGACCGACTCCATCGATCAGCATCCGCACGCGGTCCTGTTGCTCGATGAAATCGAGAAGGCCCATCCCGATCTGTTCAATATCCTGCTGCAAGTCATGGATTACGGCAAGCTGACGGACCACAATGGCAAGACCATCGATTTCCGCAATGTGATCCTCATCATGACGACCAATGCGGGCGCCGCCGATTTGGCGAAGCACGCCATCGGCTTCGAACGCACCAAGCGGGAAGGCGACGACGAAGAAGCAATCAATCGCATGTTCACGCCGGAATTCCGCAATCGCCTGGATTCGATCATTGGCTTCAAGAACCTGACGCCGGACATCGTCAGCCGCGTCGTCGATAAGTTCGTGATGCAGCTCGAAGAACAACTGGCCGACCGCAACGTGGCCATCGTTCTCGACGATGAAGCACGGGGCTGGCTGGCGACTAAGGGCTATGACGAGAAGTTCGGCGCGCGGCCGCTCTCCCGGGTCATCCAGGAGCATATCAAAAAGCCGCTCTCCGAAGAATTGCTGTTCGGCAAGCTCGCCAATGGCGGCACGGTGAAAGTCACGATGAAGGACAGCAAGCTCGCCTTCGATTTCGCGCCGCCCTCGGGCGTGCCGAAGATGCCGGCCCTGGTCGAAAAATAGGGCCCGGGAAATTACCGACAAAAATGCGCGCCTCAATCGGGCGCGCATTTTCGCGTTCCGCTTCCGGCGACAATGATCAGTTGGTGGAATTATTTTTCCTGAATCAATTCCAGGTAGTGCGTAAGCATCAGGATCCGGACATAAGCCGGTTCGCGTCCCGGCTGTTTCTCTTCCGCCTTGAATTGGTCCGACCAAATTGGCATCGGCGAGACAAGATGGCTCTTGATCGCCACTTGGCCGTCGATGGCTTGATAGACGTGCCAAAACGGAAAAACCCCGCGATTTTTCTTGGCGATCTGGGTCAGATCGGCGGGTTTGGTGATCAACATATCGTTCCACTGGCCGTCGCCCTTCCCCAGCGCGCCGTGGCAGAACACGCAGTTCTGCGCAAATTCCCGCTTCCCGTCGGCGACGACTTCATCCTGAGTAGCCTTGGCCGGCCCAGTGCCGAGCGCCATCAGGCTTGAAAAGCCGAGCACGGCAAGGGCGGTTCGTCGAAAATTGCGCCGCATCATTTTGGCATCCCGCTTCTACTTTTCCTGAATCGTTTCGAGATAGTGGGTGAGGGTGAGGATGCGCAAATACGCCGCCGGATATCCCGGCTTTGATTCGTCCGCACTGAACCGGCTTTGCCAATCCGGCATGTAGACATGGCCCTTGAGGGGCACGCTGCCTTCGACGATGCCGTAAACCCGCCAGAACGGGAACGCGCCGCCGTTGCGCTTGGAAATTTCCGTCAGATCCGCGGGCTTGATCGTCAAAATTTCGGCCATCCTGCCGTCGCCCTTGCCGGCGTCGCCGTGACAGGCCGTACAATTATCCTGATATTCCTGTTTGCCGTCGCGCAGGACTTCATCCTGGCTGGCTTGCGCCGGCAATGCGCCGAGAGAAATGAAAAGGGAAAGGCCGAGCCCGCAGGCGATCTTGATTCTCGATTGCAGCATGTTTTTCGCCTCACCGATGATGACTGCGTTGCGGATGATGGCAGAAATGCCCCTGCGAATCCATGCCGCCACGATTTCCAAATTGAGCGGGGGTAATTCCGGAGTTATCAACTCCGATATAGAGGCGGGGCGATCATTTTTCCTGAATCGACTCCAAGTATTGGGTGATCAGCAGGATTCGCACATAGAAAGGCGGATAAATTCCCGATTCGCCCTGATCTCGGAAGCGGTTGCCCCAAATCGGCATCGGCGAAAGCTGATGCGCCTGGGAGGGGATTTCGCCGTCGACGGTTTCGTAGACCTTCCAAAACGGAAATTCCCCACCATTGCGCTTGGCGATGCGGGTGAGATCGGGCGGCTTTGCCGTCAAAAGCCCGGCCATCTTGCCTTCACCCATCCCGCTCTTGCCGTGGCAGGGGGCGCAGTTTTCTTCGAAATCGATCCGGCCGTTTTTCAGCACTTCTTGCTGTTGCGCCGACGCTGGCGCCGCCCAACTCAGGCAACTCATTGCCAAAACCACGGCGGTGATTCTTGAAATTCGTTTCGACGGGCTCTTCATGGATGTCTCTGTCCCTTATCGGTATTTGCACGATGATGGCACAGCGGAGGCCGTGGTGCCAGAAGGCGGTTCCCGGATCGGTCCTTGCCCCCATCAACCTTTGCTTTCCGTCTTGAACGGCGACATTTCGGCGAGCATCGCCATTTCGGCGGCGACGGCCCGGGTTTCCTCCTGCAGAAAACGCGCGACCGCGTCGCGGAATCCGAAATCCCGCAAATAGTGGGCGCTGTAGGTGGGAGTCGGCAGATAACCGCGCGGCACTTTGTGTTCGCCTTGGGCGCCGGCTTCGACTCGGGCGAGCTTCTGCGCGATCGCGAATTCGATGGCTTGGTAATAGCAAAGCTCGAAATGCAGGAACGGCCGGTGTTCGATGGCGCCCCAATAGCGCCCGTAAAGAGCGTCGGCGCCGAGAACGTTCAACGCCCCGGCAATCGGCCGGCCGCCGCGCTCGGCAAAGATCAAAACGATTTTATCCGGCATGGTGGCGGAAAGACGGGAAAAGAATTCCCGGGTCAGATAGGGGCTTCCCCATTTCCGCGAGCCCGTCTCCTGATAGAAATCGAAGAACGCATCCCAATCGGCTTCGCTGATCTCGCCACCGCGGGCAATCCGCACCGTTAGATGCTTGAGGGCGTCGGTCCGCTCGTGGCGAATCATCTTGCGCTTGCGCGCGGTCAGGTCATTCAGGAAATCGTCGAAACTTCGATAGCCGCGATTGCGCCAATGGAACTGAAAACCGGTGCGAATGAGAAATCCGAATTCCGCCAAGCGCCGGACCTCCGGCTCGGTCGTGAAATTGACGTGGACCGAGGACAGCTCGTGGCGGCGGGCGATCTCGATCATGGCGGCGGCCAGCCGCCGCCGGGATTCCTCATCGCGGGCCAATAAGCGCTGACCCGGGACCGGCGTGAATGGCACCGCGGAGAGCAGCTTCGGATAATACCGCCCGCCGGCATTCTCATAGGCCTGGGCCCAGCCCTGGTCGAACACGTACTCGCCCATGGAATGCGATTTGATGTAGAGCGGCGCCGCGGCGACGACCAATCCGGCCGCATCTTCCAAGACCAGATGCCGGGGCAGCCAGCCGGTCTTCGCGGTCGCCGATGCGCTGTCTTCGAGTGCGGAAAGAAAGCCGTGGGAGACGAATCGATTCTCCGGGCCGGCGCATGCATCCCAATCAGCCGCCTTCACCTCGGCGATCCTGGAAACAACCCGAACCTTCGCCGCTTCACGACCGTCAGGCATCGTGCGGAAATTTTGTGACGAACGTCATGATGTCAATGTTCGCTGGTCATACCGATGCGTGCAATTGAAAACAAAGGGCGTCCAAAACGCCGACCCACAGAGCGTCACAGCTCTCCATGCGATGATAATGGTCGAGCGCATTTTCAAGATAATCCCATAAATAATGGCTTCAACGTAGGGTTTCGGTAACGAAATTTTGCTACCACGAAGGCGTCACACCATTGGGGCGGCAACGATGATAGCGGCCAATTTGTTTTCTCGACTGACGCGACGGGTGTTGAATCTTGGGGTCGTCGGCTTGTTCGTGGCTGTCAGCGTGCTGCCGATGCAGGTTCTGTCAGCAGCAGCACCGAGCAAACCTGGCTACGATCCCTCGAAGTGCAAGGCCGATGCCCACGGCTAACTCTATATCGCCCTCGGGCGGAATGTCTTGGCGGTGCCGACGATGGGAACGGTTGTCGTCGGAGAGATTTATCCAGGATCTGATCGGATCCAACCGCCCGATCCGACTGAGCCCGAAGGCTGTCCGGGCAACCCCCAGCAGCTATCGAGCTATTCATTCGCTTATTATTCCGACGATCGCACTCCGGACGGAAAGTCACCGGATGCACAACCACGTCCACAGCTCATGCGACTATTTAGAACGCTTCGGGGCGACGCTCGGCCATCTCCCGACGATCCTCAACGGCCCGGCGAACTGGCGCAGCAGGGAGCCGCCAAAAAGAGGTGCGAAGTCGGAACGATCGGCGAAGAGCCGTCTATCGGAATGACCGTTTGCCGTATCAAGCCAAATAGTGAAAGACACGTTGCGGATTGGACTGCATCTTATTTGACTTTTCCGAACGTCTACACGCCGCCGCTTGGGAAACCCTTTGTGGTCAATTGCGACGGAGATTCGTTCACGCTCGCGATAGACGGTTGTGACGTCACCTATACGATCGCCCCCGGGCTCGGCATTGCGTATGAGTTTCAACCTTATCGCGGTACTGACGCTATACCGATTGAGCACATCATTGAGTTTGATCGGAACCTTCGTGCCCAAATCGAGGCGGATCGCCTAAAGGAATACAAACGGCCTGTTCCCGCCCATTAGACATTGCCGCAAAACCGGTCAGGAGCCCCCTCACTCGGCGGGTTGGACAGGCTGAACAATCTTCTTTCGGGCGCCGAGCCATCCGCGCACCACGGAATAGAAGACCGGCGTAAAGATCAAACCGAAGCCGGTCACGCCCAGCATCCCGAAGAACACGGCGGTGCCAAGCGATTGGCGCATCTCAGCACCCGCCCCGACCGCGACGGCGAGCGGCAGCACGCCGAAGATGAAGGCGAAGGATGTCATCAGGATCGGCCGGAGCCGGGTCCGCGCCGCCTGAATCGCGGCTTCGAAGCGGCTCATCCCTTGCTCCTCGCCTTGCCGCGCGAATTCGACGATCAGAATCGCGTTTTTCGCGGCCAAGCCGACCAGCACCACGAATCCGACCTGGGCCAGGATATTGACGTCCATGCCGCGGGCAAGCAGTCCGCTGACCGCCGCGAGCAAGCACATCGGCACGATCAGGATGACCGATAGCGGCAGCGCCCAGCTTTCGTATTGGGCGGCGAGCACCAGGAAGACGAACACGATGGAGGCGGCGAACACCAGGATGCCGGTATTGCCGGCCGCCTTTTCCTGATAGGCGAGCTCCGTCCATTCATAGCCGAAGCCGGCGGGAAGGCGCTGGCTCGCCAGCTGCTCCATGGCGGCCAGGGCGTAGCCGGTCGAATAGCCGGGAAGCACATTGCCCTGAACTTCCGCCGCCGGATAGAGATCGTATCGAGGGACGCGATAGGGAGCGGTGATGTCGCGGAAGGTCGCCACCGATCCGATCGGGACCATGTCGCCGCTGCTGTTTCGCGTGTTGAGATTGGCGATGTCGCGGGCGGTCATGCGGAACGGCGCGTCGGCTTGGGCGATCACCCGGTAGGTCCGGCCGAGATAGTTGAACTCGTTGACGAAATCGGAGCCGAGATAGACTTCGAGGGTCTGGAAGACTTGATCGGGCGCCACCCCCAGCATCTCCGCCTTCACCCGGTCGATGTCGGCATAAATCATCGGGGTTCGGGTGTTGAACAGCGAGAAAACGCTGGTCAATCCCGGCACTTTGTTGGCCGCACCGACGATATCCTGGGTCGCCGCTTCAAGCGCGCCCAAGCCGCGGCCCTGCTTGTCCTGGATCATCATTTTAAATCCGCCGGCGCTGCCGATGCCGCGCACTGGCGGCGGCGGGATTACGATGATGAACGCGGATTGGATGGCGCCGAGCCGCTGCTGGAGATCCGCCACAATGTGCCCGGCGCTGAGGCCCTTGGCGCTCCGCTCGGCGAAGGGCTGAAGCGGCGAGAAGATCGCCCCGGCATTGGACGCGTTGGTGAAGGTGGCGGCGTCGAAGCCGGCGAAGGGCACGGCATGAAGAACGCCCGGCGTATCGAGGATGATCTGGGTCGCTTGCCGCACCACCGCATCGGTCCGGGCGAGCGACGCGCCGGGCGGCAGCTGGATGACGGTAATGAGATAGCCTTGATCCAATTGCGGAATGAATCCGGTCGGTGCCCGGCTGAATTGCCAGGCGGCCAAGCCGATGAGGCCGGCATAGACGACGAGAACGATGGCCGAAGCCCGGAGCAACTTTCGCGTCAAGCCGCCATAGCCGGAGGAAAGCTTCTCGAATGCGAAGTTAAAACCGCGGAAAAACGCGGTGAAGGGCCGCAGGACGAGCGGCGCCGCCCGGCGGCGCTCGCGCGGCTTGAGCAGAAGCGCGCAGAGCGCCGGGCTCAAGGTCAGCGAAACGAAGCAGGAAATCGCCGTCGCCGAAGCGATGGTCACGGCGAATTGGCGGAAGAACTGCCCGGAAATGCCCGGAATGAAGATCGCGGGGATGAACACCGCCGACAGCACGAGGGCGATGGCCACCAAGGCGCCGCCCACCTCGTCCATCGTCTTATGCGCGGCCTCGAGCGGATTCATGCCGTGCTCGATATTGCGCTCGACGTTTTCGACCACCACAATCGCGTCGTCGACGACAATGCCGATCGCCAGCACCAGGCCGAACAGCGAGAGGTTATTCAGCGAATAGCCGAGGGCGGCGATGACCGAGAAAGTTCCGATGAGGGAAACCGGTATCGCCACGATCGGGATAATCGAAGCGCGCCAGGTCTGCAGGAACAGAATCACCACGATAACGACGAGAACCACCGCCTCGTAAATCGATTTCGTCACCTCGCGGACGGATTCGGCGATGAATTCGGTCGGATTGTAAACGATGTCATAACGCAAACCCTGGGGGAAGGATTTGGCGAGTTCCGCGATCGTCGATTTGATGCGCTCGGCGGTCGCCAGGGCATTGGAACCGGGAAGCTGGAAAATGACCAGGGGAACGGCCTGACGTTTATCGAGATAGCTGTTCGCGCTGTAGTCCTGGGCGCCGAGCTCCGCCCGGCCGACATCGCGAATCCGCGTGACGTGCCCGTCGGGATCGGTTTTGACCAGGATGTTCTCGAACTGGCCCGGATCCTGCAATCGGCCGAGGGTCTGCACATCAAGCTGGAAAGCGCGCTGGTTTTTCACCGGCGGCTGATTTAAGACGCCGGACGCAACCTGAACGTTTTGCGCCTGCAGGGCCGCGATGATGTCGCCGGCGGTCAGCCCACGCGCCGCCACCTTGTCGGGGTCGAGCCAAATTCGCATCGAATAGTCGCGGGCGCCGAACACGCGCACATCGCCCACACCCTCGAGGCGCGCGAGCTCGTCTTTCACCTGGAGGGTCGCGTAGTTCGAGATGTAGAGCTGGTCGCGCGAGCCATCCGGCGAGCTGAGATGGATGACCATCAGCATGTCCGGGGAGTTCTTCTTCACCGTGACGCCGATGCGCTGGACTTCGTCGGGAAGGCGCGGCTGCGCGATCGCCACGCGGTTTTGCACTAGAACCTGGGCGATATTGAGATCGGTGCCCAGCGCGAAGCTGATCGTGAGCTGAAGATTGCCGTCGCCCGTCGACTGCGAGACCATGTAGAGCATGTTCTCGACGCCGTTGATCTCCTGCTCCAGCGGCGTTGCGACCGTGTTGCTGACGACTTCCGCCGAGGCGCCGGGATAACTGGCGGTCACCACGATGGTTGGGGGCGCTATTTCCGGATATTGCGCGACGGGAAGCGCGAAATAGGCGATGCCGCCAATAAGCGTAATGAAGATCGACAGAACCGCGGCGAAGATGGGCCGGTCGACGAAGAAGTGAGAGAAATTCATAGCGCCGCGGCCGGATTAGTCGGCTTGCGGATCGGGCGCGATCTTGCCGGGCTGCGGCGTGACCTTCGCTCCCGGACGTGCGCGCACGACGCCGTCGATGATGACGTTGTCGTCGGTGGAAAGTCCGCTGCGGACGACGCGCAATCCTTGAAAGGTCGGTCCGGGTTCGATGACCCGCGGTTCGACGGTGCCGTCATCCTTGACGGTCATGACGATCTTGCGCGATTGGTCGGCGATGATGGCGCTGTCCGGCACCAGAATCGCCTGGCGCGCATCCGGGCTCGGCACCCGCACGCGGCCGAACTGACCGGGCCGGATCAGCAAATCATGATTCGGAAAGACTGCGCGTACGCGGATGGTTCCGGCACTTCGATTGAACTGATTGTCGACGAAATTCAGGTTCCCTTCATGGGCCCAACTCTGATCGTCGGCAAGCTTGGCCTGCACGGCCTCCATGCTGGTGATCGGCGAGGGGATCGTGCCGGCGACGACCGCGCGCCGGTAACTCAAATAATCGTTCTCGTCGGTGTCGAAATAGAGATAAATGGGATCGAGCGAAACGATGGTCGTCAGCAGCGTCGTCGTCGCCGACGAGCCGCCGATGACCAGGTTACCCAGGCTGACCAAGTGATTGCTGATGCGGCCGCCGACCGGCGCGGTGATGTGGGTGAATTCGAGGTTCAATTTGGCTTGCGCAACCGCCGCCTCATCGGCCTTGACCGTCGCCGCAGCGGCGTCTGCAGTGGCCCGCGCGGTTTCGAGTTGCTGCTGCGAGGCGAAGTCCTTTTTCGCGAGCTCGGCGTAGCGCTTTAGGTCCGCATCGGCGCGCACGACCTGGGCCTTATCGCGTTCAAGATTTGCTTCCGCCTGCTGCAAATCGGCTTGGAAAGGGCGGGGATCGATCACGAACAGAAGATCGCCTTGCTTGACGTCCTGTCCGTCCTTGAAATCGATCTCGGTCAAATAGCCGCTGACCCGGGCCCGGATTTCGACGTCTTCGACCGCGGCAAATTGACCGGTGAATTCGTTCCAGACGGTGATGTCCATCTTGAGGGGGTGACTGACCGTCACCGGCGGCGCTGCGCCCGCCTGCGCGATCGTGCTGCTGCTCGAAAGTCCGCGGACATGAGGGCCGATCCAATGCCAGACCGCGGCGCCGACTCCTAAAACGGCGAGGACGATGACCCATGTGACAAGACCTCGGCGCGCCGGGCGTTGTTCTGTTCGGCGATCTGGCCCACTATCGTTCATCGCTCACCCCCGCCCCGCTCATCGTATCGAAGGTTCACCGCCTCCATCGCCAGTCAAGAATTCCCCCGGGCAGGCGAACGCTGCGGATTCTTGCGCAGATATGACGCGATCTTGCCGGTTTCAATCATCAGATCGTCGCATCGCATTGGATTGGCACACAAGGCCGAGACGGGGAAGGATAGCCCTAATCGTCGAAGGGACTCTTCCGCGCGAATCGAGAATTTCGGGCGCAACTTTAGGGTGATCGAGGGCCGATTTTCGTTCGAAATCGGCCGAAACAAACCGGCCCTATGTTATTGCGGGATTCTACACTCCCATCGCGCCGATGACCGCACCTTGAACCATCAATATTGCGGGATTCTACACTCCCATCGCGCCGATGACCGCACCTTGAACCATCAATACTGCGAGCCAATGGCCGCCGTCGATCAACAACAGGACCGGGTTGCGTTTGGCGAAGACATTGTTGACGGTCATGGTCGTAATGACAAAGCCGAGCCAGCAGGCCGCGCCGGAAATGATGCCATCTTTGATCGTGAATTGCCCGAAATGGCCGAGCAGACCGGCAATCGCCCAGGCCATAATGAGATTGGCGACAAAGGCGATGATGAAGGGCAGGGGCGAGGACCCGCCATGGGCTTTGATGGTTTCCGGCGTCATGGCGTTCGCCGCCATCCATGGCTTGCTGAGGACCCAGTACCAAAGGGCACCAACGAGCCACCCTGCAACGCCCGCGAGCGCCACCGCGACATAATTCACGCCTGCAAATGCCATCGCTTTTTCCTTCCTATCCGCTGCGCGTGCGGCCGATCCACCGCGCGCAGCAAAGCGGTTGCTCAGCCGATTTCGAAAATTCCATCCACTTCGACGGCGGCGTTAAGCGGCAATGCCGCAACGCCGACCGCAACCCGCGAATGTTTCCCTGCATCCCCCAAGACATCAACCATCAGATCGGACGCCCCGTTGAGCACCCGCGGCTGTTCGGTGAAATCGGGGGTCGAGGCGACGAAGCCGTTCAGCCGCACGCAGCGCTTCACCCGGTCGAGATCGCCCCGACAGGCGGATTTCAGCTGGGCCAGGAGATTGATCGCGCATATCCGGGCTGCATGGGTCCCGTCATCGGCGCTCACCTCGCCGCCGAGCCTTCCCGTTACCGCGACCTTGCCGCCTTGCATGGGCAGCTGACCGGCGACGAACACCAGCGATCCTGAGACGACATAGGGCACATAGCGCGCGGCGGGCGCCGGCGGCTCGGGCAAGGTGATCCCCAGTTTCTTCAATTGCGCTTCGATGCGTCCGGTCATCCCGCCTCCCTCGGCTGGAAGGCGAGCATAATAGCGCAGGCCAGCACAATCCAGCGCGCGCGATCCAGTCTGGTCCCGATCAATGCGGCTGGGTATAGGGGTGCAAGAGCTTTTCGAGCCGCGCCGGATCGGTTTCCTGCAATTCGTCGAGCTTGGCGCGTAGATCGTCTTCCAGGCTGCTCTTGTGCTTTTGCTTGCGCTCGTCGATCTGGCCTGCCAACTCGCGCAACCAAGTCACGTTTGGGCCGCTGCTGTTCTTGGCAAGCTCCAGCACGGCCTTGGTCAAGGCGCTGAGCTGGGTCCCGTAACTGGCGACGTTCGAAACCACGTCCGCCTCGATCTCGCGATTGCCCGCGAAGTTGACCTCATAGGTGGGGGAGAACCAGCTCGTCTGCGGGGAAATGTTCTGCATCAATTTGGTGAGGTCCGGAAACGGGCTCCACCACGACATCCACGGATTGGTCATTGGATTGGTCAACGAATTCGTCATCGATTGCCTCCTCTTGCGGCCTTGCATGCAAGCCCGTGCAGGGCATCGCCTGGCGCATCATAGCACCGGCCCAAAGCCGCGGCATGACGTCAATAAAAGGAAAAAATCAGGGGCGGGCCGCCGCCACACCCCCGAAGCTCAGGGAGGACTGCACTTATCGCAGCTGCGGGTCAGCTGCATCCGCTGGTCGAACCGCAGGACAGGCATTTGAGGCATGTCCCGTTGCGGACCAGGGTGAAGTTGCCGCACTCGCCGCAGGCATCGCCCGTATAGCCCTTGAGACGCGCGTGGCGCACCTCGTCGAGCGGGGCATCGATGCTTTGGCCGACTGCGACACTGAAGGCAGCTTCGGCGGTGCTGCCTATCAGACCGGTGGTGGCGCTGGAGCCGACCGCAACGCTCATCGCCGTTGCGCTGGCTTCGCTGCGTTTGGCGCCACCCGAATTCAGAACATAAAGATTGCTGCGCACATAACCCGTGCTGGCGAATTTCTTGACCGTTTCGAATGCAACCTCGGATTCCCGGGGCTCGCCGGCTCCAGATGTGGCGCTATCGTTGCGGCCGCGCCCGACCGAATCCGGCCGAAGATCCGAAGGCTCGACATGGGCCAAATCATTACGGCCAAGATAAGAGACCGCCAGCTCGCGGAAGATGTAATCGATCACCGACGTCGCCATCTTGATAGCGTCGTTGCCCTCGACCAAGCCCGAAGGTTCGAAGCGGGTGAAGGTGAAGGCATCGACGAATTCATCGAGCGGCACGCCGTATTGCAGGGCGATCGAAATCGCGATGGCGAAATTGTTCATCAAGCTGCGGAAGGCCGCGCCCTCTTTGTGCATGTCGATGAAGATTTCACCTAAGCGCCCGTCTTCATATTCGCCGGTGCGGAGATAAACCTTGTGTCCGCCGACGACGGCTTTTTGGATGTAGCCCTTGCGGCGTTGCGGCAGGCGGTCGCGTCCCGCCGGCTCTTTGACCTGAACCTCGACGATTCGCTCGATGATGCGCTCAATGATTTTGGGCGCCTGTTCGACGGCCACCGCTGCGATGTCGGGCTCTTCCACGGTTTGCGCGGTCGAGCTGCTCAAGGGTTGCGAGAGCTTCGAGCCGTCGCGATAGAGCGCGTTCGCTTTGAGCCCGAGTTTCCACGACAGCATATAGGCGTTCTTGCATTCTTCGATCGTTGCCTGATTCGGCATGTTGATCGTCTTCGAGATCGCTCCCGAAACGAAGGGCTGGCAGGCGGCGAGCATGCGGATATGGCTGTCAACGGACAGGTACCGCTTCCCCTTGCGGCCGCAAGGATTCGCGCAATCGAAGACCGGCAGATGTTCGTCGTTGAGATAAGGCGCGCCTTCGATGGTCATGGCGCCGCAGCAATAGACATTCGCGGCGTCGATCTCGTCCTTAGTGAAACCGAGCGCGCTCAGCATGTCGAAGGCGACATTGTCGAGCTCGTCTTCGCGGAAACCGAGAACTTTGGTGCAGAAATCGGCGCCCAACGTCCATTTGTTGAAGGCGAAGCGGATGTCGAAGGCGCTGGCGAGGGCGGATTCGAGGGCCTGCAGGGTGTTGGCGTGGAATCCCTTGCGGCGCAGCGCTTCGTGATTGATGCCGGGTGCAGTCTCCAGCGTCCCATGGCCGACCGCATAGCGCACGATCTCGCCGATCTCAACGTCGGTATATCCCAGCGTCTTCAACGCAACCGGAACGGTGCGGTTGATGATCTTGAAATAGCCGCCGCCGGCCAGCTTCTTGAATTTGACGATGGCGAAATCCGGCTCGATGCCGGTGGTGTCGCAATCCATGACTAGGCCGATGGTGCCGGTCGGAGCGATCACGGTTGCCTGGGCGTTACGATAGCCGTAGAGCCCCCCTGCGGCTACTGCTTCGTCCCAGGCGGAGCGCGCGGCATCCACCAGGGCGGAATCCGGGCAGTCCCGGGCTTCGATCGGCACCGGGCGAATGGAAAGGCCTTCATAACTTTCCTGCGCGCCATAGGCGGCGCGGCGGTGATTGCGCATGACCCGGAGCATCGCGTCGCGATTCTTGGTGAATCCGGGGAAGGGGCCGAGCTCCTTCGCCATTTCGGCCGACGTCGCGTAAGACACGCCGGTCATCAGCGCGGAGATGGTTCCGCAAATCGCGCGGCCGTTGTCGCTGTCATAGGCGAGACCCGACGCCATCAACAATCCGCCGAGATTGGCGAAGCCGAGGCCGAGCGTCCGGTACTCGTAAGAAAGCTGGGCGATGCGGCGGGCCGGGAATTGGGCCATCATCACCGAGATTTCGAGCACCACCGTCCACAACCGCGTCGCATGACGGAAGCCCTCGATATCGAACCGTCCATCCGCCTTGCGGAAGGTCAGCAGATTAAGCGACGCCAAATTGCACGCCGTGTCATCGAGGAACATGTATTCCGAGCACGGATTGGACGCATTGATCCGCCCCGAAACCGGACAGGTGTGCCATTCGTTGATGGTGGTATCGAATTGGAGGCCTGGATCGGCGCAGACCCAGGCGGCATAGGCGATCTGATCCCACAAGTCGCGGGCCTTGAGAAGTCTTATGGACCTTGCCGTCGGTGCGGCGGGTCAGCTTCCATTCGCCGTCCTGCTCGACGCGAGCGAGAAACTCGTTGTTCACCCGGACCGTATTGTTGGAGTTCTGGCCGGAAACGGTCAGATAGGCTTCGGAATCCCAATCGGTGTCGTAAGTCTTGAAATCGATGTTGGTGAAACCCTGACGCGCGAACTGCATCACGCGCTGAATGTAATTCTCGGGGATCATCGCCTTGCGCGCGTCGGAAATGGTCTGGCGCAAATCGCGGTTCTTGGCGGAGTCGAAACGATCCTCGCCGTCGCCTTTCTGCCCCCCGTCCTTTTGGCAGGCGCGCAAAATTGCGTTCAGATGTAGATTGGCGAGCTTGGAACCGGCGACCAGCGACGCAACTTTCTCTTCTTCCGTCACCTTCCAATTGATGAAGTGTTCGATGTCCGGATGATCCACGTCGACGACGACCATTTTGGCGGCGCGCCGCGTGGTCCCGCCGGATTTGATGGCGCCCGCCGCGCGGTCGCCGATCTTCAGGAAGCTCATCAGGCCGGAGGATTTGCCGCCGCCGGAAAGCAATTCGCCGTCGCCGCGCAGCCGCGAGAAATTGCTGCCGGTTCCGGAGCCGTATTTGAACAGGCGCGCCTCGCGCACCCACAAATCCATGATCCCGCCTTCATTCACCAGGTCGTCGTTGACGCCCTGAATGAAGCAGGCATGCGGTTGCGGCCGCTCATAGGCCGATTGAGAAGCGTGAACCTCGCCGGTCTGGTCATCGACGTAATAATGACCTTGGGCCGGGCCATCGATGCCATAGGCCCAGTGCAGGCCGGTATTGAACCATTGCGGCGAATTTGGCGCCGCCATTTGGCGCGCGCTCATGTAGCGCAGCTCGTCGAAGAAGACGCGGGCATCCGCTTCGCTATCGAAATAGCCGCCTTTCCAGCCCCAATAGGTCCAAGCACCCGCCAAGCGGTCGAACACCTGCCGCGCATCCCGCTCGCCGCCATCGGTGCGGATAACGCTACCCTCGTCGGGAATCGAGCGCCACAGCCATTCCGGTATGCCGGGTTCCGGCACGCGCTTTAAGGCCGACGGTATCCCGGCCTTGCGGAAATATTTTTGGGCGAGGACGTCGCAAGCGACCTGCGACCAGTCGGCGGGGACTTCGATATCTTCAAGCTGGAAGACGAGCGACCCGTCGGGGTTTCGGATCTCGCTGACCGTTGTTCGAAACTCGATCGATTCGTAAGGCGACTTTCCTTCGACCGTGAACCGGCGCGTGATCTTCATTGGTAACCCCCACTCTGCAGTTTTTTCATTGGGCCGCGAGTCCTGCAAAAACCCGACGACCGCTCCTTCCGGCGACTCGCAATCCCTCGAGCCGCAACGCGCGCACATCTGCTTTCGTTCGCTTTCGCGACCCTGACCCCCAGGGCGAGGCGCGAGTCGTCATGAGGACACAAGATATTGTAACAATCAACTGTATTTTGTATTACGCGCATGCAACATCGCCAAATGTTGTGTCCTCATTGCTATTTATGTGAATGATAAGAATGTTTGGACGGGCAAGAGGTCGATGGGGAACGAAAAGCCAGGACCATTCATCGCGATTCGAAGCCTTGCGGTAATCTGGTCCCGGATCCCTGGACGCGCCCGCCCGCCGCAGGCATTATTCGCGCCCGTCGACGGCCCACACTGAGGTAATTGCGCATATGACAATCGGCACCCGGATTTATACGTGGCTGCGCGGCGAGTTGGTCGGCCGCGATTCGTTCGGAAATCGCTATTACAAATTCCGTTCCGGCAAACGCGCTGGACGCGCGCGGCGCTGGGTGCTCTATGCCGGCGAAGCCGAGGCGAGCAAAGTGCCGCCCGCTTGGCATGCTTGGCTTCATCACACGATTGACGAACCGCCGACGAATGCCGATCTCACGCCTTATCCATGGGTAACCCAACACATGCCAAATCCGACCGGGACAGAAGCCGCTTATCGGCCGCCCGGTCACGTGCTTTCCGGGGGGAAGACGGCGCGCGGCACCGGCGATTACGAGCCGTGGCGCCCGTCCTAACGTTATTGCGAGGACGCGACGGGGGATTGAGAAATGAAACAGAACGCGATTGAAACCATTATGGGTGGTGTCGTTCTTTTGGTGGCGGCATTGTTCCTGGTCTTCGCCTATTCGAGCGCGGATATCGCCGCTGTCAAAGGCTACGAGGTAACGGCAAAGTTCGACCGGGTCGACGGCATCCGCCAAGGCACCGATGTGCGGATGAGCGGAATCAAGGTCGGTACCGTGGTGGGTGAAAAACTCGAACCGGAAACCTATTTCGCAATGTTGACGTTGAGTATCGATTCGTCAGTCAAATTGCCGGTCGATACCAATGCCAAGATTGTCACCGACGGATTGCTGGGCAGCAAATACGTGGCGCTCGAGCCGGGCGCGGAGGAAAAACTGCTGCAGCAAGGCGGCGAAATCACCCACACCCAATCGGCGATCAATATCGAAGATCTGATCAGCCGCTATATCTTCAGCGGCTCCAGCAAAAAGGACAATAAGGGGGACAGCGACAAGAGCGCGCCGGCGCCGCAGGCAGGCCCGCCGCCCGCGAAAGCTCCCGAAAATAGTCCTCCTGAAAATAACGCGGGACCAAAGGACACGGACAGCGGAGCGGCAAAGAGCAACGCGCCGTGAGCGGCATTTGGTGAATCCCACGCTATGAAACCTAGGTCATGAAACGCAGCGCGGGCAAGCGCCGCGACGCAATTTGGCGCACGCCGGAAGGCGAGCCGGTTTCCTGTATCGAGAAACTTAAAGTTCTGAATCAGAACATTGACGAAATCCGGCAGCTTTCCCAGGACGCGCTCGAAGATGCGATCCTGATGGGCTGCGCCGAGGACCAAGTCCGCGAGGTTCTCCACGACATCATCGAGGCGCTTCACAATCCTTACCGAAAGAAAAAATAGACCGGCGCGCGCCTCCGCTTTGGCGGTTTGCGCGGTGCTAGGCGGCGCGTTGTGGGCTGCGATCGCGGCCGCGCAAGACGAATACGTGCCGGAAAACGACCAGGCGAGCCCGCCGGCCCAAGCGGCACCCGCGCCCGGTCCGGCACCGGCTCCCGGCGCGCCGCCGGCGCCGACCGGCGCCAATACGGAAGTTGTGCTGCAGGGGCTCGACAAGGTGACGGCGCGAATTTCGACGATCGATGCGCCGCTCAATCAGGCCGTGCATTTCGGCACGCTAGAAATCGTGCCCCATGCCTGTTTCAAGGCGCCGCCCGAGGAAGAACCGGAATTGGCCGCGTTCCTGGAAATCGACGACGTGAAGCCGGGGGAGCCGAAAGTCCCACTTTTCACCGGCTGGATGTTTGCCTCGAGCCCGGCGCTCTCCGCGCTCGAGCATCCGGTCTATGACGTCTGGGTGCTCGACTGCAAAGCCGCATCCAACGCGCCTTCCGGCAAATCGCCGTAAAACGTCGCCTGGATTTTCAGGGCTTCGCCCAACCGCCGGTGATATTCGCCGCGGCTCACCTCGACCACCCCGAAGCGGCGCAAATGGGTGGTAACAAATTGAGTGTCAAGCAGCCGGTAGCCGCCGGCCTTGAGGCGGGCGACCAAGTGCACCAGCGCCACCTTGCTGGCGTCGGTTTCCCGGCTGAACATGCTTTCGCCGAAGAATGCGGCGCCCAGAGCCACACCGTAAAGCCCGCCGGCCAGCTTGCCGCCCTTCCACGCTTCCACGCTATGGGCATGGCCCATGGCGAAGAGGTTCTCATAGAGCGCCACGATCTCGCGGTTGATCCAGGTGTTGGGGCGCTCCGAGGTGGGTTCCGCGCAACCGCGCATCACCTCGGCAAAGGCCTTGTCGCAATGCACCTCGAATACATTGCGTTTGATGGTGCGGCAAGAACTTTCGGCACATGGAATTTTTCGAGGGGCAGCAACCCGCGCATCTCCGGATCGATCCAGTAAAGCCGCGGGTCGTCCCGGCTCTCGGCCATCGGGAAAATCCCGGCGGCATAGGCCCGAAGCAGGATCTGAGGGGTGAGCTGCGACATCCCTATTTTTTATGCCCGAGGAACCCCTCAAGCCAATGGATATCGTAATTGCCGTTAAGGAAATCGGGGTCGGAAACGAGCCGCATATGCAGCGGGATCGTGGTCTTGATGCCGCCGATCACATATTCCTCGAGGGCCCGGCGCAGCCGCATCAGGCATTCATTGCGGGTGCGGCCCTTGACCACCAGCTTGGCGATCAGGCTGTCGTAATAGGGCGGGATCGTGCAGCCGGAATAGAGGGCCGAATTCGACCCGTACATCGAGCCCACCCGGCGCATGGTAGTCGGTCACCCGGCCCGGCGAGGGCGTAAAGGTCTCCGGGTCTTCGGCATTGATCCGGCATTCGATGGCGTGGCCCGAGATCACGACATCTTCTTGGCGGAGCGAAAGCGGCGCGCCGGCGGCGACCCTGATTTGCTCGCGGACGATATCGATGCCGCTGACCATTTCGGTTATCGGATGCTCCACCTGGAGCCGGGTATTCATTTCGATGAAATAGAATTCCCCGTCCTGATACAGAAATTCGACCGTCCCGGCGCTTTGATAGCCAAGTTTTGACATCGCCTTGGTCACGATGCCGCCGATGCGGTCGCGCTCCTGGGAATTCAGGGACGGCGAGGGCGCCTCTTCGAGGACTTTTTGGTGGCGGCGCTGGAGCGAGCAATCGCGTTCGCCCAAATGCACGACGTGACCGAAGGAATCGCCCAAGACCTGAATTTCGATATGCCGTGGCCTGGTCAGCAGCTTTTCGAGATACACCGCGTCATTGCCGAAAGCGGCCTTGGCTTCCGCCTTGGCCATGGGCAGGGCCTGGCGCAAATCTTCTGCCGAGAAGGCCGGTTTCATGCCGCGCCCGCCGCCGCCGGCGGTCGCCTTGACCAGCACCGGATAGCCGAGTTCCTCGGCCGCACGCAGCGCCTGGGCTTCGTCGGCCGCCGGTTGATCGGTTCCGGGAACCACCGGAATGCCCAGATCTTTCATCACGGCCTTGGCAGCCACCTTGTCGCCCATGGTGCGCATAAGCTGCGGGCTCGGGCCGATGAAGACGAAGCCGTGCTCGCGCACGATGTCGGCGAAATCGGCGTTTTCCGAAAGAAAGCCGACTTCGGGATGAATGGCGTCGGCGTTGGTGATGGTCGCTGCCGAGATGATCGCGGGAATGTTCAGATAGCTTTGGCCGCTTGGCGGCGGGCCGATGCAAACGGTTTCGTCGGCCAGACGCACATGCATGGCATCGGAATTGGCGGTGGAGTGCACCGCCACCGTCCGGATGCCCATTTCGCGGCAGGCGCGATGGATGCGAAGCGCAATCTCGCCGCGATTGGCGATCAGCACCTTCTCGAACATGAATGCCGCTCCCTCGCTATTCGAGGAGCATCAGGACTTCGCCGTACTCCGTCGGCGCGCCGTCGGCAACCAGAACCTTGGCGACCTTGCCGGCTTTGGGCGCCGCCACTGGGTTCATCGTCTTCATCGCCTCGATGATCAAAAGCGTCTGGCCCTTCTTAACCATGTCGCCCACCGCAACGAACGGCTTGGCGCCGGGTTCCGCGGCGACGTAGACCGTGCCCACCATCGGCGCCGTGACGGCACCCGGATGGTTCAGACCAATTTCGGCGGCGGGCTTGGCGGCGAGTGTGGCGGCGGGACCGGCCGGTGGCGCGGCCGGCTCGGAAACCGCAATAACGCCTTTGTGACGGGCGACACGAAGCCGCTTCCAGAACCAGCCGACCTCGATTTCACTGAGGCCCGTTTCTTCCAGAAGCGCGGCAAGCTTTTTCACCAGCGCGTCGTCATCCGGTTTCCAAATCATTTTTGGCGCTCGGAATTTTTGATTGGGGGGCTCTTGATCAGGCGGGCGATGGCTTCGACGGCAAGCACATAGCCATGGCTGCGTAAGCCGCAGATCAGCCCCGTGGCGCCCCGGCTCACGTAAGAGTGTTGGCGGAAATCTTCGCGCCGGAAAATGTTGGAGAGGTGAACCTCGATAACCGGCATGTCAGCCGCCTGGAGCGCGTCTAGAATGGCGATTGAAGTGTGGCTCAGCGCTCCGGCGTTAATGATAATCCCGGCCACCCGGCGCCGCGCCTTTTGGATCAGATCGACGAGATCGGCTTCGCTGTTGGTCTGCCGGAACTCGAGCACTAGGCCAAGCCTGCTGGCTTCCGCGCGGCACGCTTCTTCGATGTCGGTCAGCGTTTCACGCCCGTAAATTTCGGGCTCTCGCTCGCCGAGCAAGTTCAGATTCGGGCCGTTGAGAATAAGGATTGTCGCGGTCATTCGAGGTGTGTCGGAAAGGGTTCGACGCCCAGGGTTATAACACGGGGAGGAAGTGGCGCAACGCCGGGAGCGGGAGGGGAACGGGACGGTGAAGGCAAAAAAATCGCCTTGGCCCATTTTTCCCTTTTCAAGCGCGACGGAAGGTGTATATAGCGAAAAACCCGGTCTTTTGAATTGCGAGAAATCTCGGAGCCGGTCGTCTTTCCCGCAACTGAGCGGATGGGTCCGCGCCCGCCGCTGCCGCAAGGAGCCGAGCGATGAACGACAAAATCGCCCGCTTCCTCGCCGAGAAGAAACCCGAGACACCGTGTCTCGTTGTGGACCTCGACGTGGTCTCTGACAATTACACGACGTTGCATCGCCTGCTGCCGTGGGCGAAGATTTTTTACGCGGTCAAAGCAAACCCGGCCCCCGAGATCATTTCGCTGTTGGTCGGCATGGGCTCCTACTTCGACACCTCAAGCGTTTACGAGGTGGAGGATTGCATTAAAGCAGGCGCCAAGGCCGAAAGCATTTCCTTCAGCAACACGATCAAGAAAGAGCGTGACATCGCGCGGGCGTATGAGCTCGGCGTGCGTCTGTTCGCCTTCGACAGTGCGGCGGAATTGCAGAAACTCGCCAAGGCGGCGCCCGGCTCGCACGTCTATTGCCGCATCCGGATCACCAATGAGGGCGCCGATTGGCCGCTTTCCGAGAAATTCGGCTGTGAAATCGAAATGGCCCGTGACCTGCTCGTGATGGCCCGCGATCTGGGGCTTGATCCCTATGGCGTGGCCTTCCATGTCGGCTCGCAGCAACGCGACGTCAGCAAGTGGGATATTGCCATCGGCGAGACGGCGATGCTGTTCACGGCGCTCAACGAGGCCGGAATCGAGCTCAAGATGATCAATCTGGGCGGTGGATTCCCGGCGCGTTACCGCAACGAAACGCCGCCGCTCGAAGATTATGCCGAGGCCATCTTTAAGGCTCTGACCAAGAGCTTTGGGAATAATTTGCCCGAAGTGATGGTCGAACCGGGCCGGGTGATCCCCGGCGATGCCGGCGTCATTCAGGCCGAAATCGTGCTGATTTCCCGGAAATCCTATGGCGACAAGCGCCGTTGGGTTTATCTCGACATCGGCAAATTCGGCGGCCTGGTGGAAACCATCGGCGAGGCGATCCGTTACCGGATCAGGACCCCGCGCGACGGCGGCAAGATGGGCCCGGTGGTTTTGGCCGGCCCCACCTGCGACGGCGAGGACGTGCTTTACGACAAGGCGGATTACCAAATGCCGCTCGAGCTCAAGGTTGGCGATAAGATCGAGATTTTGAGTGCTGGGGCCTATACCCAGAGCTATTGCTCGGTCGGCTTTAACGGCTTCCCGCCGCTCAAGTCCTATTACATCTAATCATTGGCAATGCCGCCCGGGGCGTTAGTCCCGGGCGGTCCCCATGATAAGATCCGGGCCATGACAGCGGCTCATCTCGATCAAGAAACCAAGGCGGTTCACGCGATCATCAAGGCCGGGCGCATCGCCTCCGCCCGGGGCTGGGTGCCGGCAACTTCGGGGAATTTTTCGGCCCGGATCGACGGCTGGACCGTCGCCATGACCCGATCCGGCCGCGACAAGGGCAGCTTGGTGCCGGACGATATCGTGGCTCTTGCCCTCGACGCGCCTTTGCCAAAAGGCGTTTCCGCCGAGGCGCCGCTCCATTTCTCGCTCTATGCGAGAGACCCGAAGATTAACGCGGTCTTCCATGTCCACAGCCCGGCCGCCGCGTTGTTGTCGCGGCTCCATGAAAACCGGGCGTTTCTGACGCTTAAGGGCTGGGAGCTGCAGAAAGCCTTCGCCGGGGTAACCACCCATGAAACCGCCATCGAAGTACCGATTTTTGCCAATGACCAGGACATGGGGGCGCTCGCCAAGCGCGTCGAACAAGCGCTGTTCGAGGAGATTCTGGATACGACGCGCGCTCCGGGTTATCTTTTGGCCGGGCACGGGCTTTACGCCTGGGGGGCGAGCGCGCCCGCCGCCGAACGGCATCTCGACGCCTTCGACGCCTTGTTCGCCCTCGAACTCGAAATGATGAGGATCAGCCGATGACGACACTGACGATTTTCGCCGATGACGAGCCTGAGCGGGTTGTTACCCAAACCGCCCAGAGTTCCGAGATCGAACGCCTGTTGGGCAAAGCCGGCGTGCGCTTCGAGCGCTGGAAGGCCGGTGCCGATCTTGCGGGTGGGGCCGATCAACCGGCGATCCTGGCCGCCTATCATCCCGAAGTCGATCGGCTGATGACCGAAGGCGGCTATAAAACCGCCGACGTGATCCGGCTCAAACCCGACCATCCGGACAAGGTTGCGTTGCGCGCCAAATTTCTCGACGAGCATACCCACGCCGAAGACGAAGTGCGTTTTTTCGTCGAGGGCAGTGGCGCGTTTTATTTGCATCTCGACGGCAAGGTTCATCAGATCGTGTGCGAAAAAGACGACCTCTTGTCCGTGCCTGCGGGAACGCGGCATTGGTTCGACATGGGCCCGACCCCGCTGTTGACTTGCATCCGCATCTTCACCAATCCGGAAGGGTGGGTCGCCCAGTTCACCGGCGATAAGATCGCGAGCCGATTCCCGAAATACGGCGAATAGCGCGTTGCGCGACGTCGCGGTTCTGACCGACATCGAAGGCACGACGACCGATATCGCCTTCGTGCATACGGTCCTGTTTCCCTATTCCCGGGATCATCTCCCCGAATTCATCCAGCAGCATGCGGGCGATTTGGAGGTGCGTGACGCCCTCGCCGATGTCCGCGCGCTTGAAAACAATCCGCGCCTGTCGGTCGAAGACGTCATCCCGATTCTATTGCGCTGGATCGGCGATGACCGCAAGGCAAAGCCGCTCAAGACGCTGCAGGGCCTGATCTGGAGGCAAGGCTATGACGACGGAGCGCTCACATCCCGTGTCTATACCGACGCGCTGGAAGCCTTGCAGCGCTGGCACAAATCCGGAATTCCCCTTTACGTCTATTCGTCGGGCTCGATCGCGGCGCAGAAGCTGCTGTTCGCGCATACCGACATCGGCGATCTGACGCCGCTGTTCTCCGGATACTATGACACCGGCACGGGACCGAAGCTGGAATCGAAATCGTACGCGAAAATCGCTTCCGCGCTCAGTCGCCCGCCGCGATCCATGCTGTTTCTTTCCGATCATGCCGGAGAGACCAGCGCCGCCACGTCCGCCGGCTTGCGCGCGGTGCGCGTTGACCGGGCGCGGGCGATGGAATTGCCGCCGTCTTTTGACGACTCAATTCCGGTGGTTTCGGGATTTTCATCAGATCGACCCCGAAAATGAATCCGGAGTTGTCGGCGCGCCGATCAGCCGCCGCGCTCTTTTTTGATAAGATCCTTGATGTAGGAGACGTCGACGGCGCCCGGAATCACGGTTTCGCCGACGATGAAATCGGGTGTGCCGTCGATGTTGAGGCCTTCCGCAAGCTTTTTGTTGCGGGCGATGATCTGATCGAGCTCCGGCGCCGCCATATCCTGTTTCAGCCGCTTGACGTCGATCCCGACGCTCTTTGCGATGGCAAAGACAATGTCCTGGCTGAGATGTCCCTGGGAATCCATGAGCGCGAAATGGAACGGCAGGTATTTGTCCTGGTTGCGCGAAGCGAGGGCAGCGTGGGCCGCGAAATCCGAGATGGAACCGAGCACCGGAAAGTCCTTGAACACGAACCGGACCTTTTTGTCGTCATTGATCAGGATTTGCAGTTTCGGCGCCATCGCTTTGCAGTACGGACAGGCGTAATCGAAAAATTCGACCACCGTCACGTCGCCGTCGGCATTGCCGACCGGCGAATTGGGATCTTGATTCAACTCCTTGGCGAGTGCGCGAATATTGAGTTTGCGGTGTTCTTCTTCCGCCGCGCGACGTTGGTCCAGAATGGTTTTCAGCGCCTCGTTGACCACCTCCGGGTGGCCGCGAACGTAGTCGCGCACGACGTCTTGCACGGCGGCGACTTGCGCCGGTGTTAGGGCCGCTTGTTCCTTGTGGGTCCGGAGCAGGAAATATCCGCCGGTCGCGATCAGAAGAATCGCAATAAGCAATCCGAACAGAAACCCGCGAAGGGGCGATTTGGCGCGGCCGAACGAGCTCATGGGGTTTAATTCGGGCAATTGCCGGGGCGGACGGGCGTGATGATGGGTCGCCGGCCGCGTGGGTTCAAGCGCAAAAGAAGGTGGTTAGGGAGATAAGACGACTTCGGCAATATAGCCGATTTCGGGTGGGTCGGTGGGCCCGGCCCCCGCTGCAATGAAGACGATCCTCGCCTCGTTCAACGGATCTTGTGGCCATGCTGCGGCATAGAGCCGAGAAAGATCCACGTCCTCGATGATCCATCGCCCGGCGTCGCTGGTTCCGGCACGCATGAGCACGCTGCCCTCGCCGGATGCGGCCGGCGCCTGGCTTGCGCGCCATTCGAGACTGAGTGCCCGGTCGATCTTGGGCGAGTCGTTCCGGTCCGCTGGTCCGGTCTGGGCTCCGGTCTTGAATCCGACGACGACTCGAAGCAGGACGTCGGGTTCCCCGGATCGGACCACCGTCCGCTTGATCGGGGCTTGGGGCTCGACGTACCAGCCCCAGCGCAAATACGGCATGTTGAGGAGGGGAACCTGAAGCTTCCGGCCGAGAACGGCGCCCTCGCGGTCGGCCTCGAATCGGAGTGCTACGACGCCGTCCTTGTCGGCCACCGAAATCTTGGCTGCGCCGCCAGCGATGGGAATGTACCAGCTTTCGGGAAGGCGAGCCGGATCGAATCGCGGCGACGGGCCGATGACGACGGCCTCGAGATAGGGGTCGACCATCGTCGTTCTGCCACGGGCCTTGGCGGCTGCAAGGCTCGCCGCCGCGGCGGATTTTGCCGTGGACGCCGAATCATCGTCGTCGGCGCAAGCCGAAATGCCGAGGAGGACGATTCCGAGGGCCAGCCCTCGCCCGATGCAAAAAGCGGGAGAAGGGGCTCTTCCGATCACAAGCCGCCGTATTTCTTGCGGTTCTTGACAGCCTGCTTGATGTCTTCGGCGCGCAAATATCCGGCCGAATCCGGCGGCAGCAATTTCTCGGCTCTTGCCACCTCGCTGCGTGCCTCCTTATCGTCATGGAGGAGATAGGCTTTTTCCGCGAGCGCCAGCGCCGAAAGGCCGAATTTTCCTTCGCGCCCGTAAGCCACCGCGAGCCCGCTCCAGGCTTCCGGCAACTCCTTGTCCTTTTCCACCGCCGCTTGCAGATTCACCCGCGCCGCCTCGTTGTATTGAGGGTCGTTGGTTTCAAGATAGGCTTGCGACAGGCCGACGCGAAGCAACGAATTGTCCGGCAGAAGCTTCACCGCTGCTTCGTAAGGCGGGATCGCCTCGCGAACCCGCCCATTTTCATAAAGCATCTGCCCTTTCAACTCTTCGAAATACGGACTGCTCGGGCGTTCGGCGATCAGACCATCGATCAGAGGGACGGCCTTCGCCAAATCAGGCTTGCGGTAATAAGCGATCGCCCGCGCGTAGCGCCCCGCCATGCTGGTGTCGGTTTCCGGATAGACGCGTAGGGCGTCATCGAAGGGATGCAAAAATCCGATCAGCTTCGCCTTCATCAGCACAAACATTTCGTCGAATTCGGGGGGCTCCTTCGCATCCGAAAATTTCGAATTTTCGACATGCTCGCGAACGAACTGGATGCGATCGGGAGTGAGCGGGTGGGTCAACACGTATTGGTCCTTGCGGCCGACCGCCCCATGTTCGCGCTGCTCCAGCAAACTCAGAAAATCGGCGAAGCCGCGGGCCGATTGGCCGGTGCGATCGAGAAAATTGAGGGCCGCGGTGTCGGCCGCGGCTTCGTGACCGCGGCTGTATTCCAAAAATGTGCGCTGCGCCACCTGGGTGCCGCCGGTCATCACCGCCTCGCCCGCCTCGCCTTGTCCCGCCGCCATGGCGCCGGCACCCAGGATCATCGAGATGATCTGCTCCAGCATCGCCTCGCGCTGTTCTTCTTCTTCGCGCGCCAGATGGCCGCCCGCGATGTGGCCGGTTTCGTGGGCGATGACGCCAACCACCTGATTGGCGTTTTGGGCGAGTATGAGAAGTCCGGTGTAGAAGAAGATGTTCTGACCGCCGGCGACAAAGGAGTTAATTTCGTCGCTGCTGATAAGGCGCACGGTGATGGCGTCGGGATCCAGCCCCGCGGCTTCCCAGATGGGCGTCCCGTAAGCGCGGAGGGTATTTTCGATTTCCGCGTCGCGGGCGATCGCGATACCTTGAGCATGGGCCGGAATCGAGGCCAGCGTGAACGCCGCCGCGGTCAGGGAAATCAGAAATCTTGCGCACAGAAATCATCCCGGAAATCCGCTGTCTAGCCAAAGGTCGGGTAGGCCCGCGTCACTGTACTACCGCCCCCCGCAGGGGACGGCAGTGAAGATTTCGCGGCGCGGCGCGGTGCCGCCGTTTATTGTCATGGAAGTGCTGGCGGCTGCCAACCGGCGCGCGGACGAGCGTGGCGACGTCCTGCATCTTGAATTGGGGGAGCCGAGCACGCCGGCGCCCCGCGCCGTGATCGAAGAAGCGACTCGCCTGCTTGGCCACGGAACGCTGGGTTACACAGAATCCACCGGACTTCCCGAATTGCGCGGACGGATTTCCCGGTTTTACCGCGACAGCGCCGGATTTGACGTTCCATCCGAGCGCATCGTGATTACCAATGGGTCCTCCGCCGGGTTCATCCTCGGATTCTTGGCCGCTTTCGATGTCGGCGACCGGGTGGCACTCGCCGTTCCCGGCTATCCGGCCTATCGCAACATTCTGACGGCCCTCGGCATCGATGCCGTTCTGATCGAAACCGGCGCCGAAACCCATTTCCAACCGACACCCGACATCCTCGAAGAAGTCGACGGCAAGCTCGACGGGCTGATCATTGCAAGCCCATCCAATCCTGCAGGAACCGTTTTGGCCACCGATGAGCTGCGGGCCTTGGTCGATTATTGCGCCGCCCGCGGCATCCGCCTGGTTTCCGACGAGATCTACCATGGCATCACTTATGGCAAGACGGCGATCAGCGCGCTTGCCTTTGGCAACGACGCCATCGTCATCAACAGCTTTTCCAAATTCTTCTCGATGATGGGCTGGCGCCTGGGTTGGATGGTGGTGCCGGAAGAATTGTTCCGCTCGGTCGACTGCCTTTCGCAAAACCTTTACATCTCGGCGCCCACGCTGTCCCAGCGCGCCGCGCTCAAGGCCTTCGACTGCATGCCGGAATTGCAAGCCAATGTGCAGCGATTCGCGCGCAACCGGGCTTATCTTCTCGAGCACCTGCCAAGAGCCGGATTCGATCGTCTCGCGCCCGCCGACGGCGCTTTTTATCTTTATGCCGATGTCCGCCACCTCACCAATGACAGCGAAGAGTTTTGCCGCCGAATTCTCGCCGATACCGGCGTGGCAGTAACACCGGGCGTCGATTTCGATCCGATGCGCGGATCGGGATTTGTCCGGTTCTCTTATGCTGGAGCCGAAAATCATATGGCCGAGGCGGCGCACCGGCTCGAAGCCTGGCGGCGCCACTAATCCTATTCGACGAGGCGCTGCCACCAGCCGCGGCGCTTGGGTGCGGATGGTTTATCACTTTCCGTCCGTTCCGGCGCCGCCTCGCTCGCCGCGCGTTGCTCGGTAAATTTCGGCTCATGGCTGCGCTCGGCATGCGTTCGCTCGGCGCGTGGCCGGTCGGGTTGGGCGGATTCGACCGCCGGTGACGATTCGTTGGCAAAGGCCGGCGTCTCGGTGGAAATCGACGGCGCGCCGTGATCCCGCTGAGGGCCATTCCCGCCGCCGCGCCCGCGCCGCCGCCGCCGTCTGCGTCGACCGCCTTGCCGGTGCTCGGGCCCAAGTTCGTCCACGGGAGCGGCGAATGCCGCCGGCTCCGCATGATCGGGCTCTGCGGGTGCCGCTTGGGCGGAGGGATGATGATTCGCGGCAGGGACCTGATGCGGGACGCCGTTCTGCGGGCCGCCTTGGCCGCCGCCGCGCCGTCTGCGCCCGCCGCGTTTTCCCCGGCGGCGCCGTTTGTGCGGGTGCTGGTCGGACGCGCCTTCGGCGTGAGGGGATTCGGTTACCCCGTGTTCGACTGCAGTCTCGGCGGCGCGATCTTCGGTATCCTCGACTGCCACCGCGTCTTGTTCGTCGTCCGGCTCCGCTTCGTCGGCGATCTCGGGTTCGGGAGCGGGCTGGGGCGCCATCTCGCGCGCCGCTTCCAGCATCGCTTCCGCTTCGGCTGGGGTGCGCGATTTCGTCACCTCGACGCGGAAATCGGGCGGGACCAGCGCCGCATCTTCGTTGACGAAGACTCGGAAAAAGTGACGGCCTTCGATGGCGGTCAGCATGGCGCGCTTTTGATTGAGGATGAACAGCGACACCTTCGGCGGTGCCGCCACCACGATTTCGGCGCTGTGTTTTTTCAAGCCTTCTTCCTCGATCGCGCGCAGGATCTGCAACGCCGCCGATTCGACCGACCGCACCACGCCGGTACCTTGGCAATGGGCGCAACGTTCGGTGCTGAATTCGTGCAAGGAGGGCCGCAGCCGCTGCCGCGACATTTCGAGCAGGCCGAAATGACTGATTCGGCCCAGCTGGATCCGCGCCCGGTCGTTCTTCAGCGCGTCTTTCAGCCGCTTTTCCACCGCGCGTTGATTGCGTTGATGTTCCATGTCGATGAAATCGATGACGATGAGCCCGGCCAAGTCGCGTAAACGGAGCTGCCGCGCAATTTCGTCGGCCGCCTCGAGATTGGTTTGCGTCGCGGTTTCCTCGATGTTGCGCTCCCGGGTCGCCCGTCCCGAATTGACGTCGATCGCGACCAAGGCTTCGGTTTGGTTGATGACGATATAGCCGCCGGATTTCAGCCGCGTGATCGGCTGATGGATCGCGGCAATTTGGCTTTCGATTTGATAGCGCTGGAAGAGCGGCACGTTCGGGCTGCGATAGAGCTTCACGCGCTTGGCATGGCTCGGCATCAGCGTGCGCATGAATTCCTTGGCCGCCTTATAGGCGTCTTCGCCTTCGACCTCGATATCCTCCATGTCGCGGGCGTAGAGATCGCGGATCGAACGCTTGATCAGGTTCGCCTCTTCATAGATCAACGCCGGCGCCGTCGATTTCAGCGTCAATTCGCGGACGTCACTCCATAGCCGCAACAGATAATCGAAATCCCGTTTGATTTCGGCCTTTGTGCGCTTCGCACCGGCGGTGCGGACGATCACCGAAATGCCCTCGGGAATCTCGATACCGTCGACGATCTCGCGCAGACGTTTGCGGTCTTCCGCATTGCTGATCTTGCGCGATATGCCCCCGCCGCGGCCGGTATTGGGCATCAACACACAATAGCGCCCGGCCAGAGACAAGCGGGTGGTCAACGCCGCACCCTTGGTGCCGCGCTCTTCCTTCGTCACCTGAACCAGCATGACTTGCCGGCGCTTAATGACTTCTTGGATTTTGTAACGCCGCGATTGCGGCCGGCGGCGGCGCGTGTCATCGCCCGCATACGCCTCCGGCCTCAGCGCCGCGTCGGCCTCCAGGCTTTCCGGGGAACTCGCGGGGGGCATTTCGCCGCGTATTTCGGCAGGCGTCTCGGTTTCGCCACCGGATTCCCCCCTGATTCTAAGCCGCCATCACCGCCAAGAACGGGCATCGATAGATCGCTAGGGGATCGCAGCAGGTTCGTCTCTTCGCCCGGCATTTCGCCGGGCGGCACCGGGAAGCCGGACGGTATGGAGGGGGCCGGCTCGCCGCTCACCGGTCGGTAGGGCGCTCCCATCGCCTCGGCCCCCGCCCCGTCGTCGCCACCGGCTTCTTCAGAACCGAGTTCGACTGGGCTAAGGTCCTCCGGCTCGATATCCTCGGGCGGCACCTCTTCGGTGATGATTTCGATGGTTCCCTGCTGGACTTCGTCCGAGGCTCCTTCGTCGGTCGCGGCCCCGTCATCGACACGGGCGGGTTCCTCGGAAACTTCGGTCGCTGGTGCCGACACCGGGCCGGATGGCACGCTCGAATCGGCGACCTCGGGAACCGTCGCCGGTCGCGTCACCGCGGCAGAAGACGTCTCGGCGTCGAGGCCCAGAGCTTCGACCCGATCTTCGGCCCGGCCGAATTCCCGTTCTTCCGCAATCAGCGCTGCCCGGTCCTCGACCGGAATTCGGTAATAGTCGGGGTGAATTTCGCTGAAGGCGAGGAAGCCGTGCCGGTTCCCGCCGTAGTCGACGAACGCCGCCTGCAGCGAGGGCTCGACCCTCACCACTTTCGCCAGATAGATATTTCCTTTGAGTTGTTTTTTGGAGGCGGTTTCGAAGTCGTATTCTTCGAGACGATTTCCACTGACCACCGAAACCCGGGTTTCTTCCGGTTGGGTGGCGTCGATCAACATCCGTTTCGCCATAAGGCTATGTCTCCGTGGCGCGTCAAGCTCGGCCCCTGCGAATAACGGGCGGCGACACGCCTAGTCACGAAGCCGTTGCACTGCGCGCAATTCCGTCGAACGATGGGACTCACCCACCAAGGCGGAAGCGACTCAATCAGTGCCTGCGAGGGTTGCCCCGCCGGCTTCTGGTTCAACAAAAACCCACATCGTCGGCTGCGCTCTCGCTCCGGGACGTGAGCCCCTAAATCTAAAGGACTCTCTGGTCTTACGGATGCGGCGCCCGCTTACCCGAAGGCAAGCGGCCAACTGTGGTATTCGCAGGGTTAAGATAACGGTGCTCGAAATAATCCACAATCAAATTGCGCCCCGAAAATCGGCCCAGGGTTCGGCATTCCCGCCGGTTTCCGCGATCTGGGATCATGCGACACGAAGAAAAAACGTGATTCGGCCGGGCCTTGAGGCCGAACTGAATGAAAAAGTGGATTCCGGTGGGGACTCCTTTGTGGAAGTATATTTAGGGGTAAGAAGGATGAACTTTCGCTAGATGTGGATTCTCAACCACCGACCCAGAATCACCTGGGCGCTCGCGGCCGCTGTCCTGGCTGTCGTCGCCATCGGGCTTGCCGGCGTCGGTTTTGCCACGCAAAACCCGACCAAAGTGACGGCGGTGCGGATCGGTGAACACCCGGGTATGACACGCTTTGTCCTCGAGTTGACGGACAATGTCGACTACCGGGTATTCATGCTGGCCGATCCCGACCGCGTCGTGATCGACCTCCCGGACGTCACGTGGGAGGCGACGCCACTCAAAGCGGGGACCTTCATCGGCATCGTCAAAGGGTACCGGTACGGCCTGTTCTCGCCGGGCACCTTTCGTGTCGTCCTCGATGTCGGCACTCCGGTTCAGGTCCAGTCGAGCCGTATCCTCGAATCCCAGGAAGGCCACGGACCGCGACTTATTCTCGATCTTGCCGCCTCCACCCGCGAAGCCTTCCTGGCCGAGGTCAAGAAAGCGGCACCACCGGCGGCCGTCGCCCCAACCTCGCCACAGGTGTCGCCGGAAGCCGCGCCGCCGGAGGTGATGCCGGCCCTGGGTCCGGCACCGGCACAGAAGCCAACCACTCAGGCTTTCGCGCCTCCGCCGAGTCCCGGGGCCAAGCCCGGCAAGAAGGTCGTGGTGCTCGATCCCGGCCATGGCGGGGTCGACCCCGGGGCCGAGGGTCGAACCGGCGTTTATGAAAAATATCTGACCCTGTCGATGGCGACCGAGCTCAAACGCCAACTGGATGCGACGGGGCGCTATCAAGTGGTGCTGACCCGCGACAAAGATATTTTCATTCCGCTGCGCGAGCGGATTGCGATCGCCCGCGCCGCGGGGGCGGATCTGTTTATTTCGCTTCACGCCGACACCATCGACAATCCGCATATCCGCGGGCTTTCGGTCTACACCCTCTCGGAAACCGCATCGGATAAAGAAGCGGCCGCGCTCGCGGCCTCGGAAAACAAGGCCGATGTGATCGCCGGCGTCAATCTCAGCAGCGAGAGCCCGGAGGTCACCAATATTCTGATCGATCTGGCCCAGCGCGAGACCATGAACCGGTCCGCCAACTTCGCCGAATACGCGGTCGGCGAGCTCAGCCATGACGCCAAACTGCTCGGCAAGACCCACCGCTTCGCCGGTTTTGCGGTCTTGAAAGCGCCCGATGTTCCCTCGGTTCTCGTCGAGCTCGGCTATCTCTCCCATCCCGAAGAAGAACGCCAATTGCGCGAACCCGCTTACCGCACCAAGCTTGCCGGCGCGCTGGTCAAGAGCATCGACCGCTTTTTCGGTTGGAAGGATGCGGTGTCGAAGTCTTAGGACTTAGGACACCGTCTGGGGACGCCATCTGGGGCCGCCGCTTGCCCGATTTCAGCCGCCCGATTTCAGCCGCCCGATTTCAGCCGAGAGAGGTGTCGAGTTTTCCTTTGCCGTATTGCAGGACCTGAACCTTCTCGATGGTGACGAGGCCGCTGGCGCCGCCGCTCATCATCGCATCGAGGGCGGGCAGGAATTCGTCGATCTTCGATTCGCTGTCGACGATTTCGACAATAACGGGAAGATCTTCCGACAGCCGCAGGATCTTGGCGGTGTGCAAGTGGCTCGAATGGCCAAACCCCATGGGCCCGCGCAAGACGGTCGCTCCGCCAAGATGCATCTCGCGGGCCTTGAGGACGATCGCTTCGTAAAGCGGCTGGCGCCCGCATTTATCGTCCTCGCCGACGAAGATTCGAAGCAGAACTGCGTTCCGTGGAATTTGCATGACCGCCCCCTATTTCATCTTCCTATCGCATCTGGTTAAGCGACGCTGCCGCGATGTGACCCACCCACACGGCAACGAGACACAGAGCGACGGACAACACGATGTTCAACCCGGCAAAAAGCCATTCGCCGCCGCGCAGAAGATTGAGCGTCTGAAGGCTGAACGACGAAAACGTCGTATACCCGCCGCAAATTCCGATCATGACGAATTGCCGCGCCGTGGAACCGGCAAGCCAGCGGCCGTCGGGCCCGGTCAATGTCGCAAACCAGCGGATGACGAGCGCTCCCCTGAGGTTGACGATGAGGGTGCCCCAAGGAAAGGTCTCGCCAAAATGCCGTGCGATCACGCCCGACAGCCAATACCGGCCTGTTCCGCCAAGCGCACTTCCCAGCGCGATCCATAAGCAAGTCAGCAACACATCCTCCGTTCTGAACAAGCACCGCTATTTTCCTTCGTTGAAGGTGCTCGGGGCAAGAACCGGTTCGACCGGTTCCAGCTCTTCCGCCGCCGTTCCCCGGAGCAAATGTCTCGGCAGGTAAAAAGCGTTGGCAATCAGCGTTGGAACAACGGCGCTGCCGATGACGGTCGCCACCAGCACGGAATACTGGGCTTGGTTGATGATTCCGTGCGAAAGGCCAAACAAGGATGAAATCGTCCCGAACGTCAAACCCGTCGACATCATCAGCGTGGTGTACATGCCCTCCTTGTGGGGCGAGCCGAAAGCACGCGTCACCGGATACACGCCGACGATCTTCGTTGCGATTTTCACGATGAGAAAACCCAGGAATATCACTGGAGCGGCGACCAGCGCCGGAATCGAAACGAAGGATCCGGCGCGAATGAAATAAAACGGCGTGAGCAAACCGAAAGTCACCGTCCGCAGGCGGCGGATCAGGGCATGGTCCTTGCCGACGGTTCCCGCCAGGATCATGCCGATCACATAGGCGGGCAGAACGGCTTCGCTGTCGGCCCAGCCGGCGAGCGCGCCGAGGCCGAACAGGACGAACAGCAGGTATTTGGTTTCGAGCTCGGACGGCCGCCCGCCATAGCGGCGGAAGAATCGCGACGTGACATAGGGCAGGATGAAAAACGCGGCCGCGCTGACGGCGACGAAAATCAGCGTCTTATGACTGAACGGCGCGAAAATGAGGCCGAGCGCCAGAACGGTGCCGAGATCGGTGATGAAACAGGCGGCCAGAACGATTTTGCCGTATTCCGTGACATTGAAGCCGAACTCGAGCATTACCGCGTAAACCACGGCAACCGACGTTGTCGAGAGCGCGACTCCGGCAAGCCAGCTCGGCATGACGTCCCAATGGAAGAGATATCGCGCCGCCGCGGCGCAGCCCAGAAGGGGCATGAAGAAACTGATCAGGCCGATCGCGCCGGCTTCTTTCCACTTCGCCCGGAACACATCGGGATCGAGTTCGGCCCCGGCCAGGAAGGTCAGGACGATGGCACCCGTTCCGGCGAGGAACTTGATCCAGGTTTGATCGGTTCCAAGGGCGGTGGCGCCGATCGCAGCCCCCAGGATCAATTGGGCAACGGTGCCGACGACGATTTCGGAAAGCGCGGTTGCGACCCGAAGCCAGATCGAAAGCAGCGTTGCGATCAGGGCCAGTCCCACCCAGAGCGCCGCCAACGCCCAAATTTCAGTCATGTCCGCCCTCGCTCGTTCAAGGCAACTCTACAGAACGCGAGAGTGACGGTAAAAGAATCCGCTACATGGAGGGTGCGTAGACAGAAACTCCCACCGGCGATCGCTCGCGGTAGGAGTTATCAGCCCTTCAGGTGATTATGCCGGGTAGTTTTACCCCTGCGGGCGGTTACGGGGAACCCCATCCCCTCTTGGCACGCTACGGGTCCGCCCCGCCGGTTGTCAATATGGCGGCCTCATTGGTGCGATCGCGGGAGGCCGGGCCAAGCCATAACTCGGCCATAATTTCGCGCTTGAACTGGTGTTATCCAGGGTAATCTATTCGTAACCCCTGCACGGCATAAGCGGGGCGTGACCAATCGTTCGATGTTGCGGATTATCGGAATTCTCTTTGGTCTGTTGCTGCTGCTCGCTCTCGCGGGCGCCGGCGCCGGGCTTTATTTCTTTTATCACTATGGGCGGGGTCTTCCCGACTATCAGCAGCTCGCCGATTACGAGCCGCCGACGGTCACCCGCCTTCACGCCGGCGACGGCACGCTGATCGCCGAATACGCGACGGAAAAGCGCGTTTTCGTGCCGGTCGACGCGATCCCGAAGCGGGTGACCAACGCCTTCATTTCCGCCGAAGACAAGAATTTCTATTCCCATCACGGCGTCGATGTCGAAGGCGTGTTCCGCGCCGTCTTCACCGATATCGAGAATCTCGGCTCCAACCGGCGGCCCATCGGCGGCTCGACGATCACCCAACAGGTCGCCAAGAACTTCCTGCTGACCGGCGAGGTCTCCTTCGAGCGAAAGGCCAAGGAGGCGATTCTGGCCCTGCGCATCGAGCGCAGCCTGACCAAACATCGCATTCTCGAACTCTATTTGAACGAAATCTATCTCGGCTACGGCTCATACGGAGTGGCCGCCGCGGCGCTCAATTATTTCAACAAGTCTCTGGATGAGCTTTCGATCGCCGAAGCCGCCTATCTCGCGGCACTGCCCAAGGCACCGAGCAATTACAATCCGACCCACCGCAAGGAAGCGGCGATTGCCCGGCGCAACTGGGTGATCGACCGCATGGCCGAAGACGGCTACATCTCGGCTGCGGATGCCGCCGCGGCCAAGAACGAGCCGCTGGTGGTCCGAAACGCCGAAGAAGCGCCCTTTGCCCATGCCGAGTATTTTGTCGAAGAAGTGCGGCGCGAATTGCTCGACCGCTATGGCGAGAAGGGGCTTTACGAAGGCGGGCTGTCGGTCCGCACCACTCTCGACCCGCATCTGCAATCGATTGCCGACGAGAACTTGCGTGCCGGGCTCGTCACCTATGACCGCCGCCATGGCTGGCGCGGACCGGTGGCAAGGGTCTCTCTGGCTCAAGATTGGCATTCTCAATTGGCGGGGGTTGTGCCGCCGGCCGGGGGCGAGCCGTGGCAACTCGCGATCGTGCTGAGTGTCGATGCCAAGGGTGCGCAGATCGGCCTGACCTCGGGCGACACCGGCAGCATTCCGTATTCGGAACTCACCTGGGCACGGCAGGTGCTCAAAGACCAGCATTACGGCCCGCCGCCCCATAAGCCTTCGGACGTCTTGGCCGCCGGCGACATCATCCTGGTCGAGCCGGTGACTGCGCAGGAGGACGGAACGGCCTATCCGCCGAAAACTTACGGCCTCCGGCAAATTCCCGATGTCGGCGGCGCGGTCGTAGCGCTCGATCCGCATACCGGCCGGGTGCTGGCCATGTCCGGCGGGTTCAGTTACGAGGAGAGCCAGTTCAACCGCGCCACCCAGGCCCTGCGCCAGCCGGGCTCGTCGTTCAAGCCCTTCGTCTATTACGCCGCCCTCCAATACGGTTTCACGCCGTCGACCCTGGTGCTCGATGCGCCGATCGTCATCGATCAGGGGCCGGGCTTGCCGCTCTGGAAGCCGGTCAATTACGGCCATGAATTTTTGGGCCCGATGCCGATGCGGGTCGGCATCGAAAAATCGCGAAACCTCATGACCGTGCGCCTGGCCCAGACCATCGGCATGGACAAGGTGGTGGATGTCGCCAAGAAATTCGGCGTCGTCGACGACATGCCGGAACAGCTCTCGATGGCGCTGGGTGCCGCCGATGTGACGCTGCTCCGCATGACCGCGGCTTATGCGATCTTCGTCAATGGCGGCAAGAAAGTGACGCCGACGCTGATCGACCGGGCTCAGGACCGCCACGGCAAGACGATTTTCCGCCATGACGAGCGGCCCTGCGAAGGCTGCCGGGTCGGCGAGGTGCCGACGACTTTCACCGTCCCGGAAATTCCCGATACCCGCGAGCAAGTCGCCGATCCGCGCATCGCCTATCAGATCGTCTCCATGCTGGAGGGCGTGGTTCAGCGCGGCACCGGCCAGAAGATCAAAGTGCTGGGCCGGCCGCTGGCCGGAAAAACCGGCACCACCAATGACAGTTTCGACACCTGGTTCATCGGCTTCTCGCCCGATCTCGTGGTCGGCGTTTATGTCGGCTTCGACGATCCGCGCTCGCTCGGGCCCAAGGAAACCGGCGCCAGCGTTTCGGTTCCGATCTTCCGCGACATCATGGGCGAAGAACTGAAGGGCAAGCCGGCCATTCCGTTCCGGGTGCCGCCCGGCATCCTTTTGGTGCGAACCGATCCGGCGACGGGACTTCCGGCAACGCCCGGCGACAAAGCCGTGATCTTGGAGCCGTTCATTCCCGGCACCCAGCCGAACGGGCCCAGTGCCGTGGTGAACGGCAATTCGGTCGAACCGGCCAGCGGCAGCAGTCCCGATTCTTCGGCGGCACCCGGCGGACTTTATTAATCTCCCGCTGGGTTAATCGCGCACCGGTCAATTCGCGCACTTGACGACAGCGCATTGAAAACGCTAATCCCGGGCCTTCCGTTTTCTCTCTATTATTTCTTATTTCCCTGGAGCCTCCATGCGAGCCGAGCTCGAAACCGTGGTCGAAAAGATCAAGCAGTCCTTGGATCTGCTGAGGAGGCATCTTTGACTGGGACAAAGCGGTAAAGAGGCTGGCCGAGCTTAACGCTCAGGCCGAAGATCCCGATCTCTGGAGCAATCAATGCCGCGCGCAAGCCGTGATGCGCGAGCGCACGCAATTGCAGGCGTCGATCGCCGCGGTCCAGGAAATCGACTCGAAGCTCAAAGATACGGTCGATCTGCTGGAGCTCGCCGATGCCGAGGGCGATGAAGGTGTAGCCGCAGAAGCCGAGAAGGCCTTGATCGAGCTTCGCGACTTTGCGGGAAAACGCGAGCTCGAAAGTTTGCTTTCCGGCGAAGCCGACAAGAACGATAGCTTCGTCGAAGTCCACGCCGGAGCGGGCGGCACCGAATCCCAGGACTGGGCGGAAATGCTGGCCCGCATGTATGTGCGGTGGGCGGAACAGCACGGCTATAAGGTCGAATGGCTGGAAGAAAGTGCGGGGGAAGAAGCGGGCGTCAAATCCGCGACCTTCAAGGTGATCGGCCCCAATGCCTATGGCTGGCTAAAAAACGAATCCGGCGTTCACCGCTTGGTGCGCATCTCGCCCTTCGATGCCCAATCCCGCCGGCATACGAGTTTCGCCAGCGTCTGGGTTTATCCGGTGGTCGACGAAACCATCGTCATCGACATTCAGGACAACGACCTTCGCGTCGATACGTATAGGGCGTCTGGAGCAGGAGGTCAGCACGTTAACAAAACCGATTCCGCCATTCGCATCACCCATATCCCGAGCGGCATCGTCGTCCAGTGCCAGAACCAGCGGTCGCAGCACAAAAACCGCGCCGAAGCGATGAGCATGCTGCGGGCGCGGATGTACGAGCAGGAATTGCAGAAGCGCGAGGAAGCGACCAAGCAGGCCCACGAGGCCAAATCCGATATCGGCTGGGGCCACCAAATCCGCTCTTACGTCTTGCAGCCCTATCAGATGGTCAAGGATTTGCGCACCGGCGTTGAAATCGGCAACGCCCAGAAAGTTCTCGACGGCGGCATCGATCCATTCTTGCAAGCCTTGCTCGCCGCGCGTCTGCAAGGCGGCCAGGCGAGTGCGAGTAAAGAGGCGGGGTAAGGGCGGCTCCGGTAGATCCGGCATCGGCGCAGAACAGGGTTCATTAACGTCGTCTTATCAAACGATTAGCAGGAGCGTGCTTCCGGATTTTCCGATTCACTCTTGGAACGGGTTGCAATCAACATTGCTTTATAAATAAAACGGCACAAATGGGTGCGATGCTATGAGCATGGCCGACCAACCCGCGACGGATTTTCATTTGGTCGCGCGCATCGACGAAGCGCCGGTGGCCCTTGATACCGCGTCGAACCGCCGCCACGCGATTGCGATTGCCGCAGCGTTGCTCGTCCACGCCTTGGTGCTCTCTCTTCTCCTGGTCAAGCCGCCCGAGAAAATACCGATCGTCGAATCGCCGATTCCGGTTGAAATTGTTTCCGAGGCGCCGCCGAAACCCAAACTCGAGGCAAAACCCTTGCCGCCCCCTCCGCCCGAGGCTGCGCGGCCACCCGAGGCTGCGCCGCCGCCCGAACCGCAAAAGATTCGCGAGTCCGGCGGCAATCCCGACCGCCCCCAAGGCGAATCAACCAAAGCGCCCGAGACTCGCGCCGTTGCTGTCCCGGAGAAAAAACTGATTCCTGCTTCCCCGGCGAACCCGCCGCCGGCGATTGACTTGTCTCTTCCAAACCTGAAATCCGCTTTGTCGGTGCCTTCCTCGCCTCGTTCTCCGCCGCTCCGGACGGAACAGGCCGCTATTCCGTCGACGCCGCCCGATACTTCTTCTTCCGCCGAATTGCAGAGCGAGAACCCGTTGACTGGCGAAGGCGGCGGCGACCGGTATCTCAACGCCGTGCGTGACGCGATCATCAACCATCTCACCTACCCTGCTTCGGCACGGCTGATGCACCTCGCCGGCACGGCTCAAATTGAAATTGTCATCGACCGCCAGGGCCAATTGCTTGGACTCCGCCTCCTGCAATCCACCGGCAGCGACATCCTCGATCGGGTCGGCATTCAGACGATCCAGCAGGCCGCGCCCTTCGATCCCCCTCCGCCCGACCTTACCGGCGAGCGAATCGGAATGCTGCTAACTCTCAATCTGGAACCTTTGTCTTTTTGATGCGTCATGCGGAAATTGATGGGCTTGTTTTAACCCTCGTTTGATCCAGCCTCAGTCATCATTTGTCCGATAAAATTTCCGGATTTTCAGTGTGCTGAAGTCGCCCTTCTTTCGGTTATGCCCACCGGCTGCTCGCCACATTTTCTTGCGCCTAACCGCCGCTCTAAGCGAAATGTGCATGAGATGGGCTACAGCCATCGGTGATCTACCAAAGTCGAATAGACGGTAACAGATTTCGACACCACGCGCGGTCAGGTTGCCGAATTCGTACTGAATATATGGGTGATACGGATGAAGGTCGTCTGTGAGCCCGGTTCCATCCAATGAAAGTTCAGCTTTAAGCTTCGCATTTTCGAGCTTGCGGGGGTGTAATCTGGCGATCAATGTTGCGTCGTAACCGCTGCAGCGCTCGTTTCAACGCTTTTTCTGGAATCTCGAAAAGAAGCGGTGCCATAGATAGTTGCCACACATATTTGCTTCGCGCCCTCTTGCTCAGTAGTCGCCGATAGAAACGTAATCTTTCTGCAGCCGCATAGTCATATTGTGGCTCTGTAGTAGAGCGAAACCGTACACGGTTCCTTGCAAACCATGTGGGAGACTAATGTCGGCGTTTAGCTCTTCGAGTCGATGAGCGATATCGTTCCGATAGTCTATCAATTTCTCTATTTGGATCATTTCATCTTCAGTAAAAACTTGGTCAGCCGCGAGCGCTTTAAGCGCTTTCTGCAGCGGTTTCTTGGCACCCGCTGGGACGCGTTCGTGCTGGCCGACCTTGTCATCAAGCCTATTTCTTAATCGGTCCGTCGTTTGAACGCACCCGATGATCGCCTTCCGCAAGTCTTCCGCATAGAAGAGGGCGAGGACCATCTCGATGGCGCGATATCGCAGAATATTCTGTTCGAGAGCCGGCAGATGGCTTCCACGAGGATCTTCATAGTGGCGTGTGGTCGCCATTGTGAGTGTCGACTTCACACTTTGCGCCACACGCTCGCCAGCCAGGGCTGCCGGTCGCGCGGCAGGCCGGCAGGCCGGTAGAAGTGCGTAAGCTCGACGAATCCGGCGGCCGACATATAGCCGCGCCACGTCTCAAGATCGTGATACGCGCCGTAACGTTCGCGGTCCCAGCCCTCCTCGTTATGGCCGTGCGGATTCGATGCCAACATCACGCCTTGCGGCTTCAGGGTTGCGTGCAATTCCCGCAACACGCGCGGCAACTCCTGGCTCGGCACGTGAAACATCGTGGCGTTGGCGAACACGCCGTCGAAACAGCAATCCGGCAGGTCAAGTTTGAGGAAATCCTGCTGCCACACCTCGCAGCCGCTATGCGCCCGCGCCATGGCGGCGAATTGCACTGCGCCTTCCAAACCGACCGGGCGGTGGCCGCGTTCGGCAAACGCCTTGAGATCGCGCCCCGGCCCACAGCCGAAATCGAGTATCGTAAACGGCGGCTCGCCTTCGATGTATTGCAACAGCGCCTCGATGTTCTGGCTGACATCGTGATCGCGCGTGCCTTCCCAGAAATCCTCGGCGCGCTGGTCGTAATGTTTCAGCGTGCGGCCGGAAATATCGTGCAGGTCTTGCGGGCTGAGCTTCATCGGTGCCGTAGCCGTCTGCCTCTTCATATCCTGAACACGATCACCACCGCCCGAAGCGCCGCTGCGAGGCCGGCATAGAAGGCCGCCCATTTGCTGTAGCGGCTTTGCAGCCGCAACGCGCAAGTCAGTTCGTCCAAATCCTCGGTGACGATGCGGCAGGGATTCCCCGCTTGGCCGGTCCGCGCAACAGGTCCTACTCTACCTGCCACTGTCTCTCTACCGGCGACGGTCTATCGATGAAAATTTTAGCGGCAGGCCGGTGAATCCGCTACATGAACGCTCCTGCGTCGCGAACTCCCGTCAGCGTCCGCTCTTTCATGACGGAAATTCCGGGGCGGCCTGCCAAGCCGAAGGTCCCGCACGGTTCAAAACTGTTACGCCTCGTCGAAAAGGCGCTGGCCGATATACGCGCCCTGGGCGACGCCGCCGGGGCATGCGAAAAGGCCGCCGCCGACATGGGTGGCGAACTGATTCATCATGTCCAGCTTCGCCATGTTCTCGAATATCTTGATGAACCCGGTCCGCGGGTCGCGCTGATAGCAGACGAAGAATAGGCCCGCGTCGTATTCCATGCCTTGCCGCCATGGCGGCCAGCGCTCCGCAGTAAAATTCACGCCGTCGCTGTAGGAGTAAGGCCGGCGAAGAATTTGGGCGCCATCGTTGTTTGCAGCGGCGGCGAGCCGGACATGTGCATTCTCGGAAATGACCGGGTTTCCGTCCTTGTCCGTCGCGTCCAAGTTCAGCGAATCAAACTCGTTTTTCATGCCGAGCGGGGCTCCGGAGACTTTATGCCGGCCGACCGTCTGCTCCTGGAAATCAACCTTGGTCCGGTCCCAGTGCTCGAGCGCGATGCGGATGCGGCGGGCGACCAGATAACTGCCCCCGTGCATCCAGTCCGGTCCCTCGCTGCCGACCCAGACGAACTTGTCCATCGCCTTTGGATCGGCGATCGACGGATTGCTCGTCCCATCCTTGAAGCCCATCAGATTGCGCGGCGTCTGCTTGGCGCCGAAGTTGGGCATGAAGCCGGTCTGTGCCCACCGCACCTGCGCCACATCATTGGCGAGTCGCGCCAGCTGCCGCACGGCATGGAAGGCTACCTGCGGATCGTCGGCGCAAGCCTGTACCGACAGATCGCCCCCCGTATGGGTCTCCACCAACTGGTCGCCGACAAAGCGCGGCATGTCGATCAGGGCTTCCGGCCGGTGCTTCGCGATCCCGTAGCGATCTCTGTTGTCCTTGACGAACAGCCCCGCGCCGAATCCGAACGTCAAGGTCAGGCGGGCGGGCGGCAGGCCGGAGGTCTCGCCGGTATCTGGCGCGGTGACGGTCGTCGGCGCGGGATAATCCTCCGTGCTGGTCGTCGTGGGGGTCGTGCCAAGGTCAGTCCCATAGGAAATCTCGGTCTGCGCGAAGGGTTTGATCGGCATGCCGCGCGCCATTCGGGCCGCCGCCGCCGTCCAGGCTTGCAGCATCTTGACGACGTCGTCGCGCTTCGCGGTCGTGAGGTCGAAGGCAGCGAAGTAGGTATGGCTCTGCAAGGGCGTGACGATTCCGCCCTGATGCATTCCGCAAAATGGCTCGGTCTGGCGGGCGCGGTCTTCTGCGGCTTGATCATTCGCCTTCGCGAGAACCTCGGCCGCCGTACCCACACCGAACGTCGACCCTGCGACGGCGACGAGCCCGGCCGTTTTGGTCAGAAAGCCGCGGCGGGTCGGACCCGCGCTCCCGCCGTCTCCTTTATTCATCGGACCGCTTCCATCAGCGTGTTCACATCGTCCTCGACGTAATAAAAGCCTTTCCCGTCGGGGGTCATGGCAATACCGAACAAATCGCCGTTGCCCGGCGGAGATTGCGCCTGGTTCGTATCGATCCATTGGGCATAGATCTGTTTTCCCATCGCCGGATCCACTTCCACGACCTGCCCGTTCTTGGCGTTGCAGGCCAGCAGGTGGCCGTCGGCAGTCATGGCCAGCGCCAACGGCCGCTTGAGCAAGCTGTCCTTCGTCACCGTCCGACCCGTTCCCGCGCTATCCTGACGCGTCGTCGCATCGGGGATCGCGACGATCCGGTTGCCGAGCGCATCCGACACATAAAGTGTGCCGGCGGCAGCCAACGCCAGGCCGGTGGGTCCAATCAGGAATACATCTTTGTCGGACCGCGCACTTAAGCCGTCGGCAATCACGGTCTGGTTGGTGATCGCCGGCGGCTTTCCTTCGGGGATGGAAAGCTCGATCCGCAAAACCGTGGCTTTGTTGATCGTCACCGCATAGCCGGTATTGGGATCGAGGACCTCGGGCCCGGGAACGTCAAAGCCGGCCATGCTGACGAATAGCGTGGCCGTCACGCCGTTATCGACCGTCGCCATGTTGCCCCAAGGCCCATTGATGTTCGGGCCCGTCCAGGTGGCGACGAGCTGACCGTTCGCATCAAACACGAGCAGGCAGCCGGCGCCCTTGGTGCGGGTGGTTCCGTCGGTGCTCGGCGTGCTTCCCACGATTACCCAGCCGCTCTTGAGCATTGTCATTGCCGTCGTCAAACCGACGCCGCCAGGACATTGCGGCAAGTTCTGCGGCAGCTTTGCGAACAGTGTCGTCTTTTTCGTGGACGGGTTGTAGTCGACGATCGTCGTCCCAGTGCCCTGCAGATTCGACAGATTGTTGAAATTGTCGACGAGCACATCGTCCTTCTGAACTTTTCCGGCGGATACCGGAGCGATCACCACGGCATAAGGATTGAGGTCGCCGTTATCGGTCACGGTCGAGGTCCGGGTGACGTGCTTGTGGATCGTTTCAAGCAGTCCCTGGGTCCCTTCCGCCCGAGCCCCATTCGCTGGCGCCATTGTTACGATGAGCGATGCAGCTAGCACGGCAATGGCTGGCCGCAGCACGTGCCGCATGAAATGCATCATGGGGCTCATTCCCTGCCGAATTTAGAGTTGCCCGTCAACGAATAAATGCGAATGCGTGTCATTCACAGTACGTTCCCTCCCGCGTGTCGTCAAGACCGCCGGGAACGGTCTGCCAAACACTTTCTTCCTCTTCTTTCCACGGTGAACGTCGGGGCAGTGGATGGACGGAGACATCCTCAGCTCCCTCAGAACAGGATGTTCGTGCGCAAACCGACCACGGCTTCGTCTCTGATCCGCTCCGTGCCGCTCGCATTCGCAAGCCCGCCGCCAGGGTTGAACACGTATTGAAAGTCGGGCTGGAGCTGCACCCAGGGCGTAAATGCATAGGAGTACGTCGTTTCGACGAAGGTTTCGCTCGTCCGCGCCGGGTTGAAGGAATTCGTGAAAAACGCCGTGTCGCGGTCGAGGCTGGCCGCACGACCGCTGACCTTGGCATAGCCCAAACCAACCCCGAAGGTGTCGTCGTCGCGATGCTTGATTGGCTCATGGAGGGTGAGCCCGAGATTGAGACTGAAATCGATCAGGTTGCGGTCGACTTCCGGCGTTCCCATGGCCCGGGCAAAAACGCCCACCGTCCTGTCGGCCTCTTCCGGATCCTGCCAAACCATCTGATCGGCGACGGCGTAAATACTGTAGTTGCCGTGGTGGGATCGCGGTATGCCGGTGCTTGCCGGACTGGCAAGCGATAGCCCGGTGTTGTCGTAGCGCTGATCTGCAAGATTTTCCGTATCGTACCAGAAGCCGATCTTGTACACGTGCGACATCGGCGCAGGCTGATCCGCGTAAAGCATCGTACCAAGCGACGGATAAGAGTATTGCAACTCGGCAATCGCCAATGCGCCGCCGTTCAGCGGGAAGCTCGTACCTGATGGGTTCACTTTCTGGGGATCGCCGTTATTGTTGGACACCGGGCTTCCGTTGAACACGCCTGCCAGGAAAGTCAGCGAATCGACGGGACGCGCCTGGATTCGCACACCCGAGGCGGAAAGCGGATAGGCCGGACCCCCGCCGGGCATATCTGCCGAGGGCACCATCGGCCAACCGAACATGGTGTTGACGAAGAGCAGCGCGTTCTGGCTGACCATGAATTCCTGATCGAGGCTCTGCTGGCCGATCTTCACGTCGAGCCGATCCTCGTCGAGGAATTTCTGATCGTACCACAGTTCCCAGAGCCGCGTGGCGCGATCCGCTTCGATACCGCTTGCGGTTTGCAGCGTCGAAAGATTGTCCGCGCTCAGATTCCGACCGTGATATTGCAGCCCGCTGACATTGAACGTGCCGCCGTACCAGCCGAAGGCGCGGTTGGTATCCAGCTGCAGGAGCATCTGGGTCAGCCCGTCATACTCGAAGCCTTGCCTGGTCCCCCCACTTACATTGCCCAGTTCCTCGCTGGTTTCCTGTAAGGCGAAGGACATGCCGTACTGGCTGAGGAACGGGCGCAGACCCCACATGTTGCCAAGGAGGTAGTTGCTCCGCGCAAGCCCGCTCAAAAAATCTAGAGGCCCGCCCCCGGGCGTCGTCTGTTCGTTTAGCTGAAGCTGCTCTTCGGTTGGCACCTGGACCTGCGGAGGCGCGGAGAAAGCAGGGTTGCTCCAGAGGCAAAAAATCGAGATACCAGCCGCCGATAGAATAATTCCCAACCGTCTCAAGTCGAACCGCAGCAAGTCGTACAACGCAGAACGACTTTGGTCGCGGGATACCAGATATGCTTTACGATCCTGGCATGAGCGTACTAACCCCCTGAATGTACTCATATTTGCTTTTATCCCCCAAAGACCAATAAGATGCTATCGATAATTAGTCGCATTTATCAATCAAATAATTCGAATTCGCCGTTAGTCGGCTACGCCGCGGGACAGCGACCTTATCGGCCGTCGTTGTGCCAACCTGAATGAGACCATCGGTTTGGGAGACGGAGAGGTTGGGATGCCGGGACGGCGGTTTAATTGGAGAAGGATTGTCGCGATGTTGTGTCAGATCGAGATTGCGGTCGCACAAGCTGCGTCGATGCCGGCGGCCGAAATCTTGAATTCAATAAGTAGTCGGGCCTGGCGGCCCGTTGAAATGGACAATCTCGACAGTGATTGTAGATTTTCGCGACGTCCGCCTCACATCTGCAACACAATGACGATGGCCTGAAGGGCGGCGGCGACGCCGGCATAGAAGGCCGCCCATTTGCTGTAACGGCTTTGCAGCTGCAGCGCGCAGGTCAGATCGTCCAAATCTTCGGTGACGATGTAGGCGGGATTTCCCGCCCGGCCCGCCTGCGGACTTCTTGGGATCGGCGGCGTAGACGTCGGTCAAATCCGGCAATTTCACCACCGCGGCATATGCCATAGAATTGCCGCGAGGGCGGCGAAAGCTGCGGCGGCGATTTCGGCGGCGATGACGAGACTCATCACTTCAGTTTCTCCGCAGTCCCCAACATTTCCCCCGCATCGCCGCCCACATCACACCTCCCGCCAGACACTCGCCAGCCAGGGCTTCTGGTCGCGCGGCAGGCGGGCAGGGCGGTAGTAGTGAGCAAGCTCGATGAACCCGGCGGCTGACATATAGCGACGCCACGTCTCAAGATCGTGATCGGAACCGTAACGCTCGCGGTCCCAACCCTCCTCGTTATGGCCGCGCGGATTGGACACTGGAGTATGATCTTGTCAGGTGGAACCGGCTGCGCCGGAAGTACTTTGCGCCGCGGGCAGGAGAAGGGCGTAGCGCGTAGCGGGACTACGGGCAAGCGCTTCGACGAACCCCGGGGCGGCAGACCCCGGCCCTTTGGGTTGCGCCTTGGCGGGCGCCCGCGGCGTTGCGCCGTTCGGCCGATGCCCCACATCGCCCTTCGCGCGCTTTGTTGCGCGCAAACCTTTGCCGGCAAGGCCCGGCTTGGCGCGCCTAGCGGATCGCCGCACCAAAAGCGTAACGCCGGCGATTCGAGCTGACAAGATCATGCTCTAACATCACCCCTCGCGGTCTTAGCGTCGCGTCGAATTCCTGCAACATGCGGGGCGATTCCTGGCTTGGCACATGAAACAGCGCAGCGGCGGCGCTAGCGCGCCCAACAAATATTGGAAGTGGGGCGGCGAGGCGCGCAGCATTATGCGCTGAAGCCCGCAAAGGTCAGGAAAAGACCCAAGACCAGAGTTGCGCTCATGTAGACATAGAAAAGCTGTTCATAGCGCAAAGCCTCGAAGAATTTGATCGTCGCATCCTGCGATATGGCTATTAGCACAGTACCTCGGATCGTCATCAGCCATCCCAGCAGGGTTATGACGACCGGCAGCGCTCCCCCCGACCAGATATTGTGACCGAGCACCATGGCGAGGCCAGCAGCGAGTCCGAGCACTTCGACGAACAGCAGGAGTGGGGGATTCCTGATTAGCGCATTGATGGTGGCGACGGCGTTTTGCTTGTGCGCCATCATCGACAGCGCCACGATGATGCAGTAAAGCCCGATGAGCTTGCCGAGGAAGATCGTGAGCGGCAACATATACACCTCCAAGGTTCAAACCGGCATCCATAACATGACCGGGTTATTGGGCAGGAACCCAGCCCCATTAACTCACGTCAATCCCGCTTAATCTCGTTTCAAGCGTCAATTCCAAGATCGGCTCAGTGCAGCAAAAACACCGGAATATCAGCGTGATCGAGAAAAAACTGGGTACAACCGCCGAAGATCAACTCCCGCGCCCGCGAATGTCCATAGCCACCCATTACCATGAGATCCGCGCCGTGTTCCGCCGCGGTTAGGGCAAGTTGTTCTGCAGCGGGCCGCCGCGTCTTCGCAACGAGGCGCGCTTTGGCGCGAATTCCATGCCATGCCATCTGGTGAGCGATGTCGCGCAAGCTTTCGAGCGACGGCTCTCCGTTTTCAACGATGGCCACGAACACGACGCGCTTGGCCTTTGCCAACAACGGGAGAGCGGCGGTAACCGCCCGCGCCGCTTCGGGCGTCTCTTTCCAGCATACCATCACAGTGCCAATCACCGTGCGTGGCGGTTTCACTGGCGCGATAAGCAACGGGCGCCCACAGGTCAGCAATATCCGCTCCAACAAGTCGAGCGGGAGACCGTTGGGCCGCGTGGCGCGGCCCACGACGACGAGGTCGTTGTGTCGCGCACGTAGTGTGATTCGCTCGAGTGCGTTGTTCTCTTCCTCGCACCATCTCGCGGTGACGGCACCGCGCTTGTTTGGTCGCTCGATCACATCGATTTTCATCTGCTTGCAAAAGGCATGGAAATGCCGCGACGCCGCAGCGGAACGACTTGCCTCCTCCTGCTGCAATTGGGAAAGGGCGGCTTCAACGGCGCGCCCGCGGGCAAATTCGACGTGCGGCGTGTAAAATGCTGCGTCGCCCAGGCCGACCCGCACATGAAAAAACTCGAGATGGGCCTGCAGCGGCCGCGCCGCACAAAGCGCCGTCCGAAAGACGGCATGATCTGTTTCGCTGCCGCTGGTCGGCACAAAGATCGTTTTCATGGTTGTTCCATCCTAATGGTCATCACTTGAGTTTCTCCGCCGCCTCCAGAACTTCCTCGGCATGGCCGTTCACTTTCACTTTGCGCCACACACCGCGCACGATGCCTTTGTCGTCGATCAGAAAGGTCGAGCGGTCGATGCCCATATATTTGCGGCCATACATGCTCTTTTCGACCCAGACGCCGAAGGCTTTGACCAACTCACCGTCCTCGTCGGAGAGGAGCGGGAAAGGGAGATCGTATTTCTTCTTGAACCGGTCGTGGCTTTTGACGTCATCCTTGGAAACGCCAATGATTGTTGCCTTCACCTTGGAAAAATCCGGCAGCGAATCCCGGAACGCGCAGGCTTCGGCGGTGCAGCCCGGCGTATCGTCCTTCGGGTAGAAATAAAGCACGACCTTTTTGCCGCGCAGGGATTTCATCGAGATTTTCCCGCCGCCGTCGCTGGGCAGATTGAAATCCGGGGCCTTATCGCCGACTTCCACGCTCATTGTGCCTCCCCTATCGCTTCGATGGATTTGTTTGCGTTCGGTTCGTTTTGATCTGTTGGCGGGCCCGCCTGGCGTTCGATGATCTGGCGGAACAGCTGATGCACCGCGGCAGCGCGCTGCTCGATTTCGGTCAGCAAAGTCGAATAGCCCGGCGCGCTGGTCACTCTTATTAGAAGCTGTTGCAAGCCCTTCGGTGCGGTTTCGGCGCTAAGCGGTGCGGGCAGCGGCTCAGGATAACATAGCCGCAGCACGCCCAGGATCCGCTGCCACAGCAATAGCGCGTTCTTCAGCGTGCGGGCCGCGTTGGTGTCGAGAATCCTTGCCGTCTCCAGCCGGTTCAACGCCTCGCGGGTGTTCTGGCTGAGGATTTCGGGATGGGTATGGGCATAGCAGAGCTCGAGATACTGGACGATGAATTCGAGATCGACGAAACCGCCGCGCAAGTGCTTCACATTGAGCAGCGAATCCACTTTGTAGATTTCGGTAATCTTGAGACGCATGTCGTAAACGTCGCGGGCGAGTTTCGGGACATCGCGTTTCCGGCTGAGCGTCTCGCGGATCGCGTCCTCGACTTGGGCTTTCAGGGACTCAGGTCCCGCCACCACCCGCGCGCGGGCGAGCGCCAGATTCTCCCAGGTCCAGGCGGATTCCTTGTGATAGAGCCGGAAAGCATCGATATGGGAGGCGATCGGCCCGGAATTTCCGGAAGGACGGAGCCGCATGTCGACCCGGAACAATTCACCTTCGGCGGTCGGCGCCGACAGCGCGTTGATGAGCCGCCGCGACAATCGCGCGAAATATTCGTGGACGCTGAGCGGCTTGGGCCCATCCGATTGCTCGGCGCTTTTGGCGTGGTGATAGACGAAAACGAGGTCGAGGTCGGAGCCCAAGGTCATCTCGCGGCCGCCGAGCCGCCCCATGCCGACCACGGCCATGCCGCCGCCCGGAATTTTTCCGTGCAGACCTGCGAACTCGGCTTCGACGGCGGGCAGCATGACCCGGATCACCGCATCGGCGATGTCGGCAAAGACCGGGCCTGCGGCTTCGACCGCGGTCAGATGGCGGAGCATTTGCACGCCGAGGCGGAATTTCTTGTCCTCGGTCCAGCGCCGCGCCGCATCGAGCATGCCTTCGAAGCTTTCGCTCCGGCTGACGGCCTGAATCAATTCGGCTTCGAGGATCCAGACCGGAGGAAGAGGCTCGCCAAAGTCGGAGCTTAATACGCCATCAAGCAAAATCGGCCGGCGGGCGAGAAGATCGGCCAACCCCGGCGCGTCGCCCATGATCTCGGCCACCAGATCGAGCAGCGCCGGATAGGCCTCGAAAAGAGAAAAGAGCTGCACGCCGGCGGGCAGCCGCGCCAAAAACCCGTCGAATTTGGCGAAGGCCGATTGGGGATCGGCGGTTTTGGCGAAGGCGGCAAGAATTGCCGGCACCAACTCGGTTAGAATTTCGCGGGCGCGGGCGCTGCGGGTTGCCGAAATGCGCCCGCGGTGCCAGCCCATGACGATCTGAGAGACGGCCTCCGGTTCAGCAAAGCCAAAATCGCCAAGGGTATGCAGCGTTTCCGGATCGGGCTCGATTCCGGTGAAAACGAGATTGCCCGTCTTGCTGAGACTGGGCTCTTCTTCAAAGAGCGCCGCGTAATGCCGCTCGACAGTCTGCAGATGGTGGACCAACTCGGTGGTGAAACTCCCGGTGTCCCGGTAGCCGAGGAAGATCGCGATCCGGGCAATCCCGGCGTCGTCATTGGGGAGTTTATGGGTCTGCTGATCATCGATCATCTGCAAGCGGTGTTCGAGCCGGCGCAAGAACCGGTAGGCGGCGATGAGATCGTCCGCCGCCTGTCTGGTGATTTGTTCGGTGACGCAGAGCGCGTTCAGCGCGTCGCAGGTGGCGCGCTGGCGGAGTTCGGGCACGCGGCCGCCCCAAATCAACTGCTGGGTCTGGGCGAAGAATTCGATTTCGCGGATGCCGCCGCGTCCGAGCTTGATGTCGTGGCCGTTGACCGCGATCGTCCCGCCGCCGCGATGGGCGTGGATCTGGCGCTTGATCGAATGAATATCGGCGATCGCCGCAAAGTCGAGGTGCTTGCGCCAGACATACGGTACGAGAGCCTTCAGGAAATTGTCCGCGGCGGTTGGATCGCCGGCGACGGCACGGGCCTTGATCATCGCCGCCCGCTCCCAGTTCTGGCCCATGCCTTCGTAATAGGTTTCGGCAGCACCCACCGAGATTGCCAAGGGGGTTGCGCCGGGATCGGGGCGGAGGCGCAAGTCGCACCGGAACACGTAGCCGTCGTCGCTGCGCTCCTCGAGGATCGTCACCAAATCGCGGGTCAGCCGGATTATGAATTCCTGGGTCGAGCGCGATCCGGTGTAGACGATGCGCTCCGGATCGAAGAGAGCAATGAGATCGATGTCGCTCGAATAATTGAGCTCGCGCCCGCCGAGCTTCCCCATGCCGAGAATGAAGTAACCGGATTCATCGACCGTGCTTTCCGCGATGTCGCCCTCGGTCTTGGCGGCTTCCAATAGGTGGGCGACAGCCAGTTGCTGGGCGGTTTCGGCAAAATCGCTCAGCGCCGCTGTGACTTTTTCGAGCGGCCAGGCGCCGCCGATATCGGCCAGGGCAATAAGGAGGGCGGCGCGCCGCTTGGCGACGCGCAAGCTTCGCATCACTTGCTTGCGGTCGGTTTCCGCCGCCAATTCGGTGCGGACCCCCAGAATCAGAGATTGGAATGCCGCATCGGCGCCATATTCGAAGAGAGTATTGGCAAATTGGCGCTCGGCCACGAGAGCCTGGGTCAGGAACGGGCTGTTTCCGAAGACGGCATGAAGGAGTGCCGCGCCTCCCGGCTCGGCCTCGATGCGTTGGGAAAGCTTGGGGTCGGCGGCTTCCCGCCAATGCTCCAATCCGGCTCGCAAGCCCTCGCCGTCGGCCGGGGCCGGCAGGGCTTTCAATTCAGTCAGAAAACGCAGCATAAATGTTATCTTAGCTTAAACTGGGTCCGGGCGGCGCTCAGTTACCGACCAGGCCTAACGGCCCTCAGGCAATGGGGCCTATCGGCCTTCGAACATTGGGCCTTACGGCCTTTGGGGAAGTCCGTGGTTATCAAATCCGTTCGACTTATCATCGAATTCATGATCGGCGCCGTTATTGGCGCCGCGATTTTGGGCGGGTTCATTATTTGGCGTCTTTCGGGTTCCGCGGTTTCCCTCCATTTCCTCACCCCCTATTTGGAACAGGCGCTCGCCGCGGAAGACGCCTCGTATACCGTGCGGCTCGACGACACGGTGCTGACCTGGTCGGGATGGGAGCATCCGCTCGATATTCGGCTCCGTGGCGTGCACGCGATCAACGCCAACGGGGACATGCTCGCCTCGGTTCCGGAAATGTCGGTCGCCTTGAGCTTGCGAGGCATGCTGCATGGCGTGATCGCGCCAACGAGCTTCGAACTTTACAATCCAAAAGTCCGGGTGGTGCGCAGCGCCGACGGCAACTTCAAATTGGGCTTGGAGGACGCTGGCCCCGGCGCCGGCGATTTGGCGACCAAGGTCATTACCGACCTCATCGCTCCGCTCAATACGAGCCGGACGATGGGGTATCTGACCGCCGTTGAAATCAACGACGCCGATCTCACCCTGGTCGATGAAAAGCTGAACACGACCTGGCATTCGCCGAAGGCCGACGTGAAACTTCGCCGCGACGCGAAGGGCATATCGGGCCAGGCGTCGCTCGGCCTCGACCTCGACGGCGAACGCGCCGAGATCGATGCCGATGTCAGCTACGACCGCGACGCGCGGAAAATCGACATCGGTCTCAGTTTTGCCAATCTCAGTCCGGCACGGATTGCGGCAAAGCAGGATCTCGGCAAGGAAATCGAGGGATTTGCCGTTCCGCTTTCCGGCACGGTCACGGCAAGCTTCGATCTCGACGGCGATGTCGAAGTCCTCGGCTTCGATGTTACGGGCGGGCCGGGAAAAATCGCGTTGCCGGCTTATTATTCCGAGCCCTTGGCAATCTCAAAATTGGCATTGCGCGGGCGGCTCGAAGAAAATCTTACCCGTATGGTGGTGGACAAGGCCCATGCGGAATTGGCCGCTATCACACCCAGTGCGGGCCCAAATACCGGCCCCAATAACGCTTCCAGCAACGGGCCCAGCATCGACATTACCGGCCGCATGTTCCGGACCGGCCAGGATATCGCTGCGCAAGGCGAAGCGGTGGTGGCCAACATGCCCGTGGATTCCCTCGATCGCTATTGGCCGGTTTCGATTGCAACGGATGCGCGGAGCTGGATTCGCGGTCATATCTTCCATGGCATGGTGCCGGAGGCCCGGGCCGTCTTCGCGGTCGAGGTGCCGAAGGGCGATTTCGGTGCGGCGCGACTGGGCTCGCTCGCCGGAACCTTCCAGGCGGAGGGCCTGACCGTCGCCTATCTGCCGCCGATGCTGCCGGTTGAAAATGTCAGCGGCCGCGCGACGTTTACCGGGCGCGAGCTCGATATCGCCGTCACCGGCGGGACGTTGAAGCGGATCAAGATTGGCGAAGGCAAGGTGGTCATCACCGGGCTTGATGTCAAAGATCAAGACGCGGCGATCGAAATGGTTCTCCAGGGATCGCTTCAGGACATGATGGTGGTTGTATCCAGCGACCCGATCGATGCCGCCAAATTTATGGGCTTCCTTCCGGAGGATGTGGGCGGTGAAGCCGGGGTGCGCTTGTCGCTGCGCATGCCGCTTCTCAAGGATCTCAGAATGGCCGATGTGGAACTGGCGGCGGCGGCGAACGTCAAAGACGGGACGATCCGGCGTGCCGCCTTGGGCCAGGATCTCGATAGCGGCGATCTATTGCTGAAACTCGACAAGAATGGAATGCAGGAGCAGGGGACGATCAGACTGGGCGGCGTTCCCGGCACGATCACGGCAAGCCAAAGCTTTTCGTCGGCGGCACCCGTCCACGCCCATTTTGAAGTTGCGGCCCGTCCCAACGATGCCGATCTCGCACGCTTCGGCTTTCCTGTCGCTCCCTATATTGCCGGGGAAATTCCGATGAGCCTCACTTACACCGTCGGACAAAATGGCGCCGCCGATCTTCAAGTCTCCGCCGATCTTTCCCGGGCCGCGATGGCGGTCAAGGAATTCAATTGGGCGAAGCCGAAAGGCACCGAAGGAACCGGGCGATTTGCGTTGAGTCTTCGCCAATGACAAGCCCACCGAACTGCGCAACTTCTCCGTCGCCGCCGGTAACCTGACCGCGGGCGGCAACGGGCTATTCGCGGTTTCGTCCAGCGGCAAATCCAGCCTGCAGCGTCTCGATGTGGCTCGGTTGACCTTTGGCCGTAGCGACGTGGCCGGCAATGTTGTCTTCGGCGAGGGCGGCGCCATTCAAGCGCAGATGAGAGGACCGCAGGTCGATGCCTCCGATTATTTCTCGGTCAAAAGCAATCTGAAGCCGAAGGAACAGAAGCCGCCGCCGCTGAGGATCGATCTCGCCGCCGATACGCTGTGGGTCGGTCCAGACAAAAAGATGCGGAGCGCGACATTGACGCTGGACGAGGTGGACGATCGCTGGCGCACGCTCGATTTTCAGGGAACGCTCGACGGTCCCAACGCGCCATCGGCCTTCCGCGTCACCATTGTGCCCGACGGCGCCGTCCGCAAGGTGACGGCGGCGGCGGGCGATGCGGGAACCTTCCTCGCGACCTTCAACGTCATAGACAATATGCTCGGCGGCCAGCTCTCGCTCACCGGCACCATCGACGACGCAGCACCCGATCATCCGTTCAGCGGCGCGCTTCTTATCAAGGATTACCGGGTGGTCCGCGTACCCTTCCTGGCGAAAATCCTGACCGCGGCGTCGCTCACCGGTATCGTCAATGTGTTGTCGGGCGAAGGAATCGGCTTTACCGATCTCCGCATGCCGATGACGGTGAGCAACAACGTTCTCACCATCAACGACGGACGGGCCTATGGCGCCGATCTGGGGATCACCGCCAAGGGCAAGCTCAATATCGATACGAATAACGCAGACATCGAAGGAACGGTGGTTCCCGCCTACGCCTTGAATTCCATCCTCGGCAACATTCCGATCGTCGGCGACATCCTGACCGGCGGCTCGGGAAGCGGGATTTTCGCGGTTACCTACAGGATGACCGGACCGATCGGCGATCCGAAGGTCGATCTCAATCCGCTGTCGGCGCTCACCCCCGGCGTGCTGCGCAATATCTTCGGCATTTTCGACAGCGGTGCTAGCAACGGCGTCAACGGCGCCAAAAAGCCGGATGGGTCGCAGACTCCGCCGTCCCCGGCGGATTCGGGAAACAGCGACGCCCCATCGCCTCCAACGCCGCAAGATCCACTTCCTGAATCCGTTCAGCCCGAAGCGGGGCCGAACGGGAGCAATCCGGCAGCACCTCCCAATATTCAGGGTCCGCAGTGGCATACGCCGTAATGCGGATCGTTAGCCGACGCGAATAAGGGCGTGCCGCTTCTTTCCGGCGGAAAGCTTGATGATTCCGTCTGGCCCCTGCAAATCGGCGGTGCTCACTGTGGCCGTCTCGTCGCTCACGGGCCTATCGTTGATGCGGGCGCCGCCGCCGCGAATGAGCCGTCGGCTTTCGCTATTGCTCGTGGCGAGGCCGGATTGGCGCAAAACATCGAAGACGGGAATTCCTTTTTCGAGGATGGTGCGTGCGATCGTAATGGTGGGAAGTGAGTCTCCCGAACCGCCTCGCTCGAAGGTTTCTAGAGCGGTTTCGGCGGCATCGCTTGCAGCCTTGTTGCCGTGAATGAGGCCAGTTGCTTCATTGGCGAGAATTTTTTTCGCGGCGTTGAGTTCTACCCCCTGAAGTTTTTCGAGGCGCGCGATTTCAGCCAAAGGCAAATCGGTGAACAGCCGCAAGAACCGTCCGACATCGGCATCCGCCGCGTTGCGCCAAAATTGCCAATAGTCATAGGCGGAAACTTTGCCGGCATCGAGCCAGATAGCACCCTTGGCGGTCTTGCCCATCTTTTCGCCGGAAGCTGTCGTGATGAGCGGCGCGGTCAGGCCGTAGACGGTGCGTTCCATCGTCCGGCGCACCAGCTCGACGCCGCTGACGATATTGCCCCATTGATCGGAGCCGCCCATTTGGAGCGCACAGTCCTGGCGCTTGGCGAGTTCGAGAAAGTCATAGGCCTGGAGTACCATGTAATTGAATTCGAGGAACGACAGCGGCTGTTCGCGATCGAGCCGGAGCTTCACCGAATCGAAGCCGAGCATCCGGTTGACCGAAAAATGCTGGCCGATATCGCGCAAGAACGGAATGTATTCGAGGCCGTCGAGCCAGTCGGCGTTGTTCACGAAAACCGCATCGGTCGGACCCGTGCCGAATGTCAGGAACCGCTCGAAGATCTTTTTGATGCCGGCGAGGTTGCGCGCGATCTCGTCATCGGTCAGGAGCTTCCGGCTCTCGTCCTTGCCCGAAGGGTCGCCGACCTTGGTCGTCCCGCCCCCGAGCAAAACGACCGGTTTGTGGCCGCTTCTCTGCAAATGGCGAAGCAGCATGATTTGCACCAGGCTTCCGACATGGAGACTATCGGCGGTGCAGTCGAATCCGATATAAGCGGTGATCGGCTTGCCTTTGCCGGCAAGCGCATCCAAACCGTCGAGATCGGTGCATTGATGCAGGAATCCGCGCCTGACGATGCGGCGAAGGAATTCGGAACGAGGGTCTGCCATAGCGAGTTACGAGACTTGCGGGAAGGCCCGGTGATTAGCACACTGGGCCCTTAACGACAACGCGAAGCGGATCATGGCACGGCTGGTCACGGCAATCGGATTGATGAGCGGCACCTCCCTCGACGGGGTGGATGCGGCGATTATTGCGACCGATGGCGAGCTGGCGGTCGCATGCGGCCCGGCTTTGACGATTCCTTATGCCGAGCCGGTGCAAGCGAAGCTTCGCTCCATCCTCGGCTGCCGGCCCGGGGAGCGCGCCGCCGAAGTTGCCGAAATCGCTGCCGAGGTCACCCATCTCCATGGTGACGCCGTCCGCGCCTTGTTGGCGGAAAGCGGCAATCCCACGGTCGAGGTCATCGGCTTTCATGGCCACACGATTTTTCACCGTCCGCGCGAAGGCGTGACCTATCAAATCGGCGACGGTAGCTTGCTCGCATCCTTGACTGGCATCGACGTCATCGACGATTTCCGGAGCGAAGACGTGGCGGCCGGCGGCGAGGGCGCGCCCTTCGTGCCGCTCTTTCATGCCGCCATGGCGGCGGATCAACCCCATCCTTTGGCCGTGCTCAACCTGGGCGGGGTCGGCAACGTCACCTGGATCGGCGAAGACATGGCGCCGATCGCTTTCGATACCGGTCCTGGCAACGCGCTGATGGACGATTGGATGCGCCGCCATACCGGCGAGCCTTACGATAAGGAGGGGCAGCTCGCGGCTTCGGGGCGATCTGACCCCGCAGTGTTGGCGCATTTGCTGGGCCATCCCTATTTTGCGTTGCGGCCGCCGAAGTCGTTGGACCGCAACGAGTTCGCCGAATCCGCCCTCGATGCGGTGGCGGGGCTATCGCTGGCCGACGGGGCAGCAACGCTGGCCGCGTTCACCGCGCATTCGGTGGCTCGCGCCTTCGATCATCTGCCGGCGGCACCGCTCCAGTTGTTGGTCGCCGGCGGCGGCCGGCATAACCGTGCGCTTATGACGGCGCTGGCGGCGCTACTGCCTTTCCCGGTTTCAGCGGTGGAAGCGGTTGGTTGGAACGGGGATGCTCTGGAAGCTCAGGCTTTCGGCTATCTCGCCGTGCGCTCGCTGCGCTGGCTTCCGCTCAGTCTGCCGTCCACCACGGGAGCAAGGCGACCGACCCAAGGCGGCCGCCTGCACCGGGCGGAACGGCGCCTGAAAGCCTAAGCGGTTTTCTTTTCGCGGGATTTGCCGGGCGTGGTGCGGACGCCGGATTCGGAGTTCATCACCCGGGTCAAATATTCTTCGGCCATCGGCGAGAGTTCTTCGAATCCATGATTGAAGACGTGGTTGGCGCCTTCGATCACCCGAAGCTCGACCTCGATATTGCGCTGGGAATTGAGCTTGTCGGAGAGCTTTTTGACCGATTCGAAGGTTACGAGTTCGTCGGCGCTGCCGTGGACCAGAAGGCCCGAAGCGGGGCAGGGGGCGAGGAAGCTGAAATCGTAAAGATTGGCGGGCGGCGCAATCGAAATGAAGCGGTTGATTTCAGGTCGGCGCATCAGCAACTGCATGCCGATCCAAGCGCCGAAGGAATAGCCGGCCACCCAGCAGTGGGAAGCGTTCGTATTGAAGGTTTGCAGCCAATCGAGGGCCGCCGCCGCATCGGTGAGTTCACCTTCGCCCCGATCGTATTCGCCCTGGGATCTGCCGACGCCCCGGAAATTGAACCGTAAGGCGGAAAAGCCATGGCGGACAAAGATGTGATAGAGCGAATAAACCACCTTGTTGTTCATGTTGCCCCCGTGCTCGGGATGGGGGTGCAGGAACAGGGCAATCGGCGCGTTTGGCTCTTTGCTATGGTGATATCGGCCTTCGAGGCGGCCTTCCGGGCCGTTGATGATCACTTCGGGCATTTCCGTCCTTTATCTACTGCTGAAGACTGGCGTTGCCCGGCGCAGGCAACCACTAACAACCCTTAATAATGGTATTGAGTTACCGTCATCACAAAACGAACGCCAAATCTTGACTAATTTACTCGGGTACCCTAAATGACTCATCACCCGAGGGACTTCCGGCCGAAACGCTAGAGTTTCCGCGAAACGGCGCATCAGGTGGCGGATCATATCATGGTGGGACAAAGAATGTTCAAGACGCTTGGCGAGGATATCGATGCGGCCATTGCCCGGGATCCGGCGGCTCACTCCCGCCTTGAGGTCGTGCTCTATTATCCCGGTCTGCATGCGGTGCTGTGGCATCGCCTGTCCCATGCGCTGTGGCGCCGCGGATTCAAAGTGATCGCGCGCGGGCTTTCCCAAACCTCCCGGTTTTTGACCGGAATCGAAATCCATCCCGCGGCGATCATCGGCCGCCGCTTTTTCATCGATCACGGGATGGGCGTGGTGATCGGCGAGACCGCCGAAATCGGCGACGACGTGACGCTGTATCAAGCGGTGACGCTCGGCGGCATCTCCCCCGCCGTCAATTCAAGTGCGCAGCGGGATCAGAAGCGCCATCCTACCATCAAGAACGGCGCGATCATCGGCGCCGGTGCACAGGTTTTGGGGCCGATCACGATAGGCGAAGACTCGCGAATCGGCGCCAACAGCGTGGTGGTCAAGGATGTTCCCGCCGGCGCCAAAGTGATCGGCAATCCAGGCCGGATTTGCGCGAGCGGCAAATGCGGCGAGACCCATGAATTCGTCGCCTATGGCACGCCGACATTGGACCTCGTCGATCCCCTGGTTCGGGCGGTGGAGACATTGACGGAACGTGTGAGCACATTGCAGGCGCGGGTTACGGAACTCGAACATCAGGCGGATGTGCCGTCATTGCCCGAGTTACGAGCCGCCAATACGGAAGTGGACGAGGCGGGGTCGGCCCGCATCGTGAAGATCTCGGTCGTTGGCGAAAACCACTGACCGGAAGCAGAGGCAAAGGAGACGGACAGTGAGACTGAGCACGAAAGGGCGGTACGCCGTGATGGCGATGGTCGATCTCGCGTGCCGCAGCAATGGCAAGCCGGTGGCGCTGGCCGATATTGCCGAGCGACAGGAGATTTCTCTCTCTTATCTCGAACAGCTTTTCGCCAAACTGCGTAAGGGCGGATTAGTGAGAAGTGTGCGCGGACCGGGCGGCGGCTACATGCTGGCCCACACCGCGGAAGTGACGCGCATTTCCGACATTATTCTGGCGGTGGATGAGCCCATCCGGGCGACTCGATGTGCCACCGGCTCGCCGGAAGGCTGCCGCTCCAATAAGAGCCGTTGCCTTACCCATGATTTGTGGGAAGAGCTCGGCCATCAGATTCATTTGTATTTGAGCGCGGTCTCGCTTGCCGATGTGCGCGAGCGGCGAATTCTGGGAACCAGCGGCCTGCGTAGCGATGAACAAGCCGAAGATGCAGCGGCGACGCCCCAGGTTGCGGCGGCGCAGTAAACAGGGTCGGAGTCATCGGAACCAAAATGACGGTCTATCTCGACCATAACGCAACTTCACCAGCGCGGCCCGGCGTGGCCGAGGCGATGACGGCGGCGCTTGGTATCGGCGGCAATCCGTCGTCGGTCCATGGATTCGGACGGCGGGCGCGACGCGCGGTCGAAGACGCGCGGAACGAAGTGGCAAGGCTTATCAATGCCGAACCAGAAACCATCGTATTCACGGGCAGCGGGACCGAAGCTAACGCGTTGGCGCTGAAGGGCGTGGATTGCCGGCGGGTCATCGTTTCCGCGATCGAGCACGATTCGGTTTTGCACAATGCGGACGCCGAGCTTTTACCGGCCAACGGCGACGGATTGGTTGATCTCGCGGCCTTGGAAGCGATGCTGGCGGTCGACACGCGCCGTACGCTGGTTTCCGTGATGCAGGCGAATAATGAGACCGGCGTTATTCAGCCGGCGGCGAAGGCGGCGGCGATCGCCCATCGCTTCGGCGCCCTCTTCCATTGCGATGCGGTGCAGTCGGCAGGAAAAATTACGGTGGACGTAGCGGCGCTGGGCTGCGATTTGCTTTCGATTTCGGCGCATAAGTTCGGCGGGCCGCAAGGTGTGGGCGCGCTCTATGTGGCGCCCCATGTTTTGCTCGACGCGATGATCAAGGGCGGCGGCCAGGAACGAGGCCGGCGTGCCGGCACCGAGAATGTCTCGGGGATCACCGGCTTCGGTTTTGCGGCGAAGCTGGCGCGCGAAAATCCGGTCGACGACGCGAAGATGGCGGGGTTGCGCGATGGGCTCGAGCAGCGGATCAAGCGACTGGCGCCCGAGGCGATCATTTTCGGCGCGGCTGCGCCGCGGATTGCCAACACCTCGCTGATCGCGATGCCCGGCGTGTCGAGCGAAATTCAGGTCATGGCGTTCGATCTGGCGGGAATAGCGATCAGCGCGGGTGCTGCCTGCTCGTCGGGCAAGGTCGAGCCATCCCATGTGCTGCTGGCGATGGGTGCCGACGAGAAATTGGCCTATTCGGCGGTGCGAGTCAGTTTGGGCTGGACGAATAGCGAAGAAGACATCGATCGATTTGTAGAGACTTGGAGCGGTTTGTACGCGATGCGGCGGGTGCCTGCTGAGGCGCCGGCTGCCTGAACAAGGAAGAAGAAAGGAAACGCGGAAGCCATGAACGTTGCACAGCAAAATCGCCGGATGCCGGTCTATCTCGATTACCAGGCGACGACGCCGACTGATCCCCGCGTGGTCGAGGCGATGCTGCCCTATTTCACCGAGAAATACGGCAACCCGCATTCGCGCAGCCATATCTATGGCTGGGAAGCGGAAGAAGCGGTGGAAAAAGCGCGCGAGCAGGTGGCGGCGATTATCGGCGCCGATGCCAAGGAGATCATTTTCACCTCCGGCGCCACGGAATCGAACAATCTCGCCATCAAGGGCGTCGCTCATTTCTATAAGGAACGCAAGAACCACATCATTACCTGCGGGACCGAACATAAATGCGTGCTCGATTCCTGCCGCCATCTGCAGCAGGAAGGCTTCGAGGTTACTTATCTGCCGGTTCAGCAGAATGGTCTGATCCGGCTCGAAGAACTGGAAGCCGCCATCACCGATAAGACGGTTCTGGTCTCGATCATGGCGGTCAATAACGAGATCGGCGTGATCCAGCCGCTCAAGGAGATCGGCGCGCTGTGCCGGAGCAAAGGCGTGTTCTTTCATACCGATGGCGCGCAGGCGGTGGGCAAAATTCCGCTCGACGTGAACGCGATGAACATCGACCTCATGAGCATCTCGGGTCACAAGCTTTACGGGCCGAAGGGCATCGGTGCGCTGTACGTGCGGCGCAAGCCGCGGGTGCGGCTTCAGGCCCTGATGAGCGGCGGCGGCCAAGAACGCGGCATGCGGTCGGGCACGCTGCCGACGCCGCTTTGCGTCGGCTTGGGTGTCGCTTGCGAGATTGCGAGAAACGAGATGGCGGCGGAAAGCGAGCGTCTGCATTACCTGCGCGACCGCTTTTACACGCGCATCACGGAGGAGTTGCCCTCGGTATATTTGAATGGCGATCTCGAACAGCGGATCCCCGGCAATCTCAATATTTCCTTTGCCTATGTCGAGGGCGAGTCGCTGGTCATGGGCATCAAGAATTTGTCGGTCTCGTCGGGATCCGCCTGCACCTCGGCCTCGCTGGAGCCGTCTTACGTGCTCCGGGCGCTGGGCGTCGAGGAAGAGCTGGCCCATACGAGCCTTCGCATCGGCTTTGGCCGGTTCACCACCGAGGAAGACGTCGATTACGCGGTCTCCGAGATCGTGGCCCAAGTCAAGCGGTTGCGGGAAATGAGCCCGCTTTGGGAAATGGCGCAAGAAGGGATCGACATTAAATCGATCGAATGGGCCGCGCATTGACGGCGGCACGAAAATTACGGTGCGGCGCAAGCTTCCGCGTAAAATAAAAAAGTAAAGGAGTACGGAAATGGCCTATGGCGAGAAGTTGATCGATCATTACGAGAATCCGCGCAATATCGGGTCGCTGGATAAGAACGCGGCGGATGTGGGCACCGGTCTTGTCGGCGCGCCGGCGTGCGGCGACGTCATGAAGCTTCAGATCAAGGTGAGCCCGGAGGGCGTCATCGAAGACGCCAAGTTCAAGACCTTCGGCTGCGGCTCCGCCATTGCCTCGAGCTCGCTTATCACCGAATGGGTGAAGGGCAGGACATTGGACGAGGCCGAGACGATCAAGAACACCGAAATTGCGCAGCATCTTGCGCTTCCGCCGGTCAAAATCCATTGCTCGGTTTTGGCCGAAGATGCGATCAAGGCGGCGGTACACGACTATCGCGAGAAGCAGGCCAAGAAAGCAAAGCCCGAAGCGGCAGAATAACAACAACGGACAACGGAAAAATAATGGCGCCGATTCTCAGTATTACTGATGCCGCCGCGGAACGCGTGCGACAGCTTTTGGCGAGCCGCGGCAAGCCGGCCGCGGGGGTGCGCGTCGGCATCCGCACCAAGGGTTGTTCGGGATTGTCCTACACGCTCGAATACGCCGATGAAAAAGGTGCTCATGACGAAGTCGTCGAAGAAAAAGGTGTCACGGTTTTCATCGATCCCAAGGCCACGTTATTTATCATCGGCACCCAAATGGATTACGTCGCGGATAAGCTGCAATCGGGGTTCGTCTTCACCAACCCGAACGAAAAAGGCCGGTGCGGTTGCGGCGAATCATTTCATGTTTAATCCGGCCATGTCCCAATTGGCCGCATTTGAACGCCGCAGCCCGAACCCGGACGGGCGCCGGGTTTAAATCGAAATCCTCTTGACCGCCGGATTGATGGACGCTCCCAGCCGGTAACCGGGCGCGATGAGTTATTTGTGATGAACACGATGGCGGATCGGCAGACTCTCGAACGTAGCGACGGCAAGCTTGCGATGTGCTGGTCCTGCAAGGGTCCGGTCGAGGCCGGTGCGTTGTTCTGCACGACCTGCGGCATCGTCCAGCCGCCCCATGCCGCGGATCACTTTCAGCGCCTCGGTATAAACCGCGGTTTTGAAATCGGCGACGACGTTCTGTCCCGCCATTATTTCGATCTTCAAGCGCGCTTGCATCCCGACCGTTTTGCCAGCCGCACGGCAACCGAACGGGCGGCGTCCTTGGCTCAGGCGACTGCGCTCAACGAGGCCTATCAAACTCTGCGAGATCCTTTGTCGCGCGCCGCTTATTTATTGCAGCTCGCGGGAATCGAAGCGCCAACCGAGACCTCGGGCACGGTGAATGATCCGGAACTCCTGATGGAATCTCTGGAACGCCGCGAAGCCTTGGCGCAGGCTGGCTCGCCGGAAGAAATTTCGAAAATCGCCGGCGAGGCCGGTGCCAATGCCAAGGCTTGCGTTGGAGCGCTCGGCAATGCCTTTGCAACCGGCGATCTTGAGGACGCAAAACGCTTGACCACGCGGCTCAAATATTTGAACAAACTGACCGAAGAGGCGCGGGCGCGCCTTTCGAGGACTCCATGCTGATTCAACTCCGTGAGGCCGGTGATACCCCGCTGCCCCATGAGGGCGATAAACGCCTGGCGGTGGGAATCGATCTGGGAACGACCAATTCGGTGGTGGCGATTTCGACTGGCAACAAGCCCGAAGTCATTCGCGATGTCCGTGGCCGTGCGCTTGTTCCGTCAGTCGTCGCGTATGCGCCGGACGGAACGGTAACGGTCGGCGAGGAAGCGCGCCGCGAATTGCTCGAAAATCCCGGTTGGGTCGTCAGCTCGATCAAACGGCTCATGGGCCGCGGCGTTGAAGACATCAAGAAACTCGCCGGCGCGCTGCCCTTTGAAGTGGCCGAGGCCGCATCGGGCGAATCGGCGATGGTGCGCCTGAAAATTTCCGGACGGCGCCTGACTCCGGTCGAGATCTCCGCCGAGATTTTGAAAGCCCTGAAATACCAGGCCGAAGAAGCGCTCGGCCATGAAATCGCCCGCGCCGTCATTACGGTGCCCGCCTATTTCGACGATGCGGCCCGCGTTGCCACCAAGGATGCCGGCCGCTTGGCCGGTCTCGAGGTCTTGCGCTTGGTCAACGAGCCGACGGCGGCAGCGCTCGCTTACGGTTTGGACAAGGACGCCGAAGGCCTTTATGTCGTCTATGATCTTGGCGGCGGGACCTTCGACGTCTCGCTGCTGCGTCTGGAAAAGGGCGTATTTCAGGTATTGGCGACCGGCGGCGATTCGGCGCTGGGCGGCGACGATTTCGATCACGCCGTAGCCGAGCGATTTTTGCGGGAGCGGGCCGGCGAACTCGGCGAACATGCCTTGACCCCTGGCGAGGTGGCTCAGAACTCTCGCGACCGCACGGCTCGTCAAGGAATGTCTGTCGCAGCACAAGAATGGCGAATGGGTGTTGGACGCGGGTGACAAGCCCTCGCGCCATAAACTCACGCGCGCCGAACTGGAAAAGCTGATCGCACCCTATGTGGATCGCACCATCGAAATCTGCCGCGGTGTGATCGAGGACGCAAAGCTGTCCCCTTCGGAAGTGAAGGGCGTGGTCCTGGTCGGCGGCTCGACCCGCATCCCTTATGTGCGGAAGCGCGTCGGCGAATATTTCGGCAAGAAGCCCTTGGCCGATATCAACCCGGACGAAGTCGTAGCGCTGGGGGCCGCCCTCCAAGCCGAGGCCCTGACCGCCGGTTCCGATACCTTGCTGCTCGATGTCATCCCGCTCAGCCTCGGCATCGAGACCATGGGCGGCATCGTCGAGAAGCTCATTTCGCGCAACACGCCGATCCCGGTTGCCCAAGCCCAGGAATTCACCACCTATCAGGACGGCCAGACCGCGATGATGATCCACGTGGTCCAAGGCGAGCGCGAATTGGCCGATCAGAACCGCTCGCTTGCCCGGTTTGAGCTTCACGGCATTCCGCCGATGACGGCGGGGGCAGCGCGAATCCGCGTCACCTTCGCCATCGACGCCGACGGCCTACTCGCGGTTTCGGCCCAGGAACAGACGATAGGGGTCAGCCAGCGGGTCGAGGTCAAGCCTTCCTACGGCTTGAGCGAGGACGACATGGCCCGGATGCTCCGCGATAGCCTGGACCACGCCAAAGACGACATGGTTAAGCGCCTGCTGGTCGAAGCCCGGGTCGACGCACGCCGTGCGATCAATGCCGTCACATCAGCTCTTGCGGTGGACGGCGATCTTTTGGATAACACCGAGCGCGCGGCAATCGAGGTGGAACTCGAAAGGGTCGAATCCGCCCTTCGCGGCGAGGACCGCGAGGCGCTCAATGCGGCGTTGGAGGCGTTGGAGGCGTCGACCCTTGGCTTTGCCGAGCGGCGCATGGACCGGGGTATCCGCAAAGCCTTGGCAGGGAAGACCGTAGCCGAATTGGAAGGCTCTTCGGCCACGGGATCGTGAACATAATAAGAAATTTGTAAGAGAGCTCGATGCCGAAAATGACCTTTATTCTTCAGGATGGGACGCGCCGCGAGGTCGAAGCGCCGATCGGCCTTTCCGTGCTGGAAATCGCCCATCGCAATAAAATCGATCTGGAGGGCGCCTGCGAAGGGTCGCTGGCCTGTTCCACCTGCCATGTCGTCGTCGACCCCGACGATTTCGAACGATTGAAAGACCCGACCGAAGACGAAGAAGACATGCTCGATCTCGCCTGGGGCCTGACCGAAACGTCGCGGCTCGGCTGCCAGATCATCATTACCGATGAGCTTGACGGCTTGACCGTGAAGCTTCCGGCTGCGACCCGAAACATGATGGTCGACAAATAGGGGCCGGGGTGATGGGGTTTCGCTGGACCGACGTGCAGGACATTGCGATCGCTCTCGAAGAGCATCATCCGGATGTCGACAACGTGAATTTGCGCTTCACCGATTTGCACCGTTGGGTGATGGCGCTTCCAGGATTCGCCGACGATCCCAAAAAATCGAATGAGAAGATTCTGGAAGCGATCCAGATGGCCTGGATCGACGAGCGCAGCTGAGAACGCCCGATGGCCACTATTCTCAATTCTTTGGGCATCGCCAAGCCGCCGGAACAGACCCGGGTCGTCGTCGCTATGTCGGGTGGCGTCGATAGCTCGGTGGTGGCAGCGTTGCTCGCCGAACAGGGCTATGACGTGGTGGGCATCACCCTGCAACTTTACGATCACGGTGCCGCAATGGCGCGAAAGGGCGCGTGCTGCGCCGGCGCCGATATTCACGATGCGCGCCGGGTCGCCGACAATCTCGGCATTCCCCATTACGTGCTCGACTACGAGCAGCGCTTCCGTCAAGCGGTGATCGAGGACTTTGCCGACAGCTATGTTCGGGGCGAAACCCCGATCCCGTGCGTGCGCTGCAATCAGAAGGTCAAGTTCCGCGATCTCTTGGAAACCGCCCGCGATTTGGGCGCCGATGCGATGGCAACCGGCCATTACGTGCGGCGGGAAGACGGGCCCGACGGCCCTGAGCTTCACCGGGCGCGCGACCTATCCCGCGACCAGAGCTATTTCCTGTTCGCAACCACCCGCGATCAATTGTCGTTTTTGCGCTTTCCGCTGGGTGCGCTGACCAAGGCGGAAACCCGGGCCCATGCCGCCCGTTTCGGACTCAGCGTCGCCGGGAAGCCCGACAGCCAAGACATCTGTTTCGTGCCCCAGGGCGATTACGCCCGGGTTGTGGAAAAGCTGCGCCCGGATGCCGCCGCCGAAGGCGATATCGTTCATATCGATGGTCGAATTTTGGGTCGTCACAATGGCGTCACGAACTATACCATTGGCCAGCGGCGCGGCCTTCACGTCGGCGGCGAAAGCGCGCCGCTCTATGTCGTCCGTCTCGAGCCCAAGGCACGCCGCGTCGTCGTCGGTCCGGCGGAAGCACTGGGAAGTGCTCACGTTTTTGTGACCGACGTGAATTGGCTGGGCGGCGAGGGGGATCATGCCGACCTCTCGGTCAAGCTGCGCTCGACGCAGCCGCTGGTTCCGGCTAATCTCCGCCGCCATACGGACGGCTCGGTCGAAGTCGATCTCGCCGAGCCGCAAACCATCGCCCCGGGTCAGGCCTGTGTATTTTACCGGGACGAACGTGTGCTTGGCGGCGGCTTTATCCAGCACGACCGAACCCCGTAACGCCGCCTGACGGGGATTACTTCACCTAACCATTTGGGCCGGCGCCACGGCGGCGCCACGTACCCGGAGATTTTTATGAAAACATTGATTGCGGCCGCGACTACGGCCGGTCTTATCGCGATCTCGGTTTTGTCCGGATCACTCGCCTTGGCAGCCGATAACCCGGCACCGGCTCCCGCCCCCTCGGCGGCGGGGGGCACCAGCGGACCCGAGGACTGGTTCCCGGGATTCTTGGACGCGTGCAAGAAGCAGGGGCTGACCGATGCCGACTGCTTAAAGCAATACAACGAACGCAAGCAGCTCGTGTTAGGCATCTGCGCCAAGCAAAACCTCACCGGCGAAGAAGCGTGCCGCAAATGGGTTGCGCAGCGGCGCGAGGCGGCCATGGGCCAGAAACGGGCATTCTGCAAGGAAAACGGCATCACCGGCAGCGACGAAGATTGCGCGAAATTCATCTCGCAAAAGCAAGCCCAGGTCGTCGCCGACTTCAAGGCGCAATGCCAGAAGGACGGATTGACGGAAGATCAATGCAAGGACCGGTTTGAGCAGCGCGTTCAGCAAGCCCAGGCGCAGCGCCAATTCATCGACGACTGCAAGTCGAAGGGCGGGAGCGACGAGGAGTGCATCGCGAAGCTCCGTGCTAGCCTGGGTGGCGACCAGGGCACTGGCGATACCGGATCGAGCAGCCACATGGCAGCACCGGCACAGCCGGACAAAGGATCGGCGCTTCCGCCGCCGACCAAATAGGGGCTTAATTCTCCCGGGTTTTCGGGCGGCTTGACGCTTCGGAGTGCGGTGGCTTATAGCCGCAGGCCCGGCTTCGGGCTTATAATTACGGTATGAGGATCACATGGGCCGCTTTTGCGGCCCATCCCTTTGGGGCGGCGTAGCTCAGGTGGTAGAGCAGCGGAATCATAATCCGCGTGTCGGGGGTTCAAGTCCCTCCGCCGCTACCAGCGTTATTCTGGCCCCCGTCGAGGGACCTCGACCGGGGGATTTATTGGCAAATGCCAGGATTTCGGCCAGATTGCCGGCGAGTTCGATTTGAAGTTGGCCGTTCTCGGGAGTAAGCCGGATCTCCTTGATCAGGCCCCTGATAACCTCGGCGGCTTGGCTGCGGAGTTCATGCCGGTTCAGCTCGTCGCGTAACCGAGCCACCTTCTGGCGATAAACTTCGGCCAGGTTTGGATGGAAGCGCACGGGCGTCGGTTTGGCCTCGCGCAGGCTGCGAACCAAACTGTCTTTCTTGGCTTCGAGCGCTAGAGCGGGATGATTTCAGGTTAGCCCATAGCCGGCGTTTTTGAAGTAGTTGGCGCACTCCTGTGGTGTGAAGGCGTCGAGGAGTTGGCCGATGCTGGCACAGACGGCTTCGATGGTACGCGCCGCCGCCTTGCGCAACAGGTGCTTGAGCTTGGCAAACACCTGTTCGATGGGATTGAGGTCTGGCGAATATTTTGGCAGGAGGAACAGCTTGGCGCCGGCCGATCGGATGGCTCGGCGAATGGCTCTTCCCCGATGGCTGCCGAGATTGTCCATGATAACGATGTCGCCGGGCCTCAGGGTGGGGACGAGGACTTTCTCGATATAGATCCGGAATCTTTCGCCATTGATCGGACCGTCGATGAGCCATGGCGCATCGATGCGATCGTGGCGCAGCGCCGCCAAGAACGTCATGGTTTTCCCGTGGCCGTAAGGAGCCTTGGCCCTGAGCCTCCTGCCCTGCGGCGCCCATCCCCTGAGCGGCGCCATGTTGGTCTTGGTCCAGGTTTCGTCGATGAATACCAAGCGCTCAGGTTCAATCCGGTTCTGATATTTTGTCCACTGCTCACGCCTTCGCGCGACGTCGGGACGATCCTGTTCGCTGGCGAGTACCGTTTTTTTTGAAGCTCAGCTTCTCGGCATGGACGAAGTTCCAGACCGACCGATAATCGACCTTGAGGCCGCGCTCGGCGAGTTCGGCCACCAGCCCGCGCAGCGTGAAGTCTCGTTCCTTGATCCGTTGCACCAGAAAGATGTGGTGCTCGCCTCGAATGGCCTTCGGCTTGTGCCCGCCCATCTTGCCCGGCGCCACGCTCCCCGTCTCCCGGAACCGCCGGACCCAATTGATCACCGTACTGACCCCGAGCTCAAATTGTGCCGCCGCCCGGTGCCGCGACAGGCCGCCCTTCTCAACCGCCGAAACAACACGCTCTCGAAGATCGATAGAATAGGGTTTCGCCATACCTCCTGGCCTCCACTCCAGCCAGAAGGTTGAATCACAAATCCCCCAATTCGGGAATCCCAAATCGATTCAGCCCAAAATCATCCCGCTCTAATGACCGAAAAAACGTCAGAGTCGTCTTCGGGTAAAAATAACAGACTCTATACAAATAACGTACATATTCTGACAGACTCCAGTCTGACACCCCACTGATATTCCACGATTCTCGGCTGACTCTTAATCAGCGTGTCCCAGGTTCGAGTCCTGGTGCGCCCACCAATAACCTTGTGAATTCTCAACGAGAAACGCCCGATTGCTGACAAGCCGTGACGTGATTTGTCAGACCGAAAGTCTGACAAAACGGCAATTCGTCAGAGAAAGAAGTCTGCTGGCGCGTTGATTTTCAACGTGGAAAAGCTCAAGCGCAGCTGATTCCAAATCAGTGGCTTAACCAGTCTCTTGTTCACCTGCGTATTCTGCTCCAAACGCGCCGTGCGTCCGCACTCGTCGCTTGGCTATCGACCGCCGGCGCGAGAGGCTATTTGCTGGCCGGCCTCGCTAGCCTCGTTGCCGGGCGCGAGGCCAGGTAACCAACCGGTGACACGGACACCGTCCCTAAACCAACATTCCAAGTGGACCACTCGGTTGGGCCGGTCATCCCATCATCGAGCCGGGATTGGGGCAATGGGTGGTAACGATCTCGCCGCTCTCAAGCCGCACATCGGCGAGAAAGCGTTTGTATCAGCGCAGCAGCGTGGCCGGCACCAAGGGCCTGCGGAAGTTCATCGGTTCGGGCGATTAGTTCTCGTACTATTTGCCGAGCGCAACCTTGGTTATGGCAATGTCCTCGGGGCAGGAGCAATACTTGAACGGGCATATCACCGGCCGCAACATCTGTTTGGGAATCTCGGCGTCGCGATAAATATTCGCCTTTTCGTTGCGGTGGCCGCGGAAACAAACGGCGCGGCTCATAAAGCCGTCCCAATCGATCGTGATCATCTCGACGCCGGCGTAACAACCCATGCCCTTGAACCGGTTGAGCTTGCGCGCAATGAGTTCGTTGGCGGCGAATTCGCGCCGTTCGACGCGCGGCTCATCGGGTCCGTCGTGGAGAAAATCGACGATGATCGGCTGGTCGATGTCTTCCTCGTCGTAAACCTCGGAAAGCCAAGCCAAATCTTCCGGCGTGTAACGCTCGTCGATTTCTTTGCCGAGATCCTTGCGCATGGTCTTGACGATCAATCGCAGCCGTTCCTTGCAATGCGGCCCAAGCTCATGGGCAAGCCTTCTCACCTCTGTCATGCGTTCGGGATTGGCCAGCAACCGGATCTGAACAGTGGCGCCCTTGTCGGAAAGGAATCGCGCGTTATCCAGGAGTTGGTCGATCTGCGTGAACTCAAAGTGAATCGAGGCGTCAAATTGCAAGAGATCCGCGTGCTCCGCCGTCCGATCCATGAGATCCCGGTAGAATCGCGGCTTGCGGCTCAGATTTGTTTCCGTGCGAAGAGTGGTCAGATTTGGAATGTTCTCCGCCAGATGCGCGACGAAGTCGATGTAACCGGGATGGATGGACGGCTCCCCTCCGGTAAGCACGACCTTGACGTCGGGACGGCCAAGCTTTGCGATCTTATCGGCAGCGGCGACGAGGTACGCCAGCGGCGGATATTCGGCCCTGTTGTCGTACACCGGGCAATAGGAACAAGTGAAGTTGCAATGGCCGGTGATGAACCAATTTATAGTGATGACGGAGCCGGGGCTATGGCCGCGATAGCTCACGCGCTGAATCGATCCCGCCTTGTCTGCAGGATCCGCGACGCCGGTTGTCTGCGATTCGCCGCCGTTGTTCAAATGCACGGCGAACAAGTCGAGCAGATTTCGGACTCTCTCGGTAATGGGCGGCGTCCCGGCGGGCGATTCGAGAAAGACTTGGAACTGGCGGCCGGCGTTTTTCAGATCGCCACGCTTGTACGCCGCGATCCCGTAGTAGAGCCGTGCCAATGCGTGCCGCGAGTCGCGCTTCAATACGGCACTGCATTCGCGCAAGGTCTCGGTAATCTTGCCCTGGCGTAAATAGCGGGCGGCCTTGGGTACGCCTTCGTCCCCATTGCCCTCGGCGAGCAGGATCGCATCCTCGGTCAAATCGCGGATTTCGTCGGCGATCGTGTTAGGATTCATCAATGTACTGCTCGCCAAGCTGTCCCACTGACTCAATCATACAACTCGGTATTACAATTGTGGAGAAACCGGGTTAATGAACTGTGATTGCCGCCCAAGTTCTGGTGCGGCACGGGGTTACAGCGCAGCATCTGAGGTTGCAGGATGACTTTAGGCCCGCGAAGAGGGCCTTGATGACCGGAAAAACGTCAGACTCGTTTTCGGATAAAAACGACAGACTCCGTACAAATAACGTACATATTCTGACAAACTCCAGTCTGACACCCCATTGATATTCCACGATTCTCGGCTGACTCTTAATCAGCGGGTCCCAGGTTCGAGTCCTGGTGCGCCCACCAACAACTTTCTGAATTCTCTTCGAAAAACGCCCGGCGGCGCTAGACACGCCGGGGAGCCGCGCGCATGGCCGTCAAGACTGGCAGCGGCCGCAATAATATCCCGTGCGCCCCGCGAGCTTGAGGGTGCGAAGGGGGCGGCGGCAGCGCGGGCATTTGCCGCCTTTGATGCGATGACGAAGCAGAAAACTCGGCGGCAAGCGCTCGAAGAGTTGTTCGGATCCCGCGCCGCGCGCGATCGCGGTCCGAAGCACACGCTTCGCTTGGCGGAAGACGCGCGCAATCTCCTTGTCCTCGAGCGTGCGGGCAGACCGCTTCGGTTTTATTCCCGCCTGATAAAGGATTTCATCGGAATAGATGTTGCCGATCCCGGCGATCGCGGCCTGGTCCATAAGCGCGGATTTGACGCCGCATTTGCGCCCCTTCAAGGCCGCCTTGAACACGCCAAGATCGGCTTTCCCGGATAGCGCGTCGGGCCCGAGGTCCTGTGCCGCAATGAAGGCGTCGGTGTCTGCGACGATTCGTAACCGGCCAAGCCGGCGTTTATCAGCAAAAACGAGACGGCCCCCGTCGGCAAATTCGAACAGCAGCCGCGCAAACGCCGGCGGCGAGACGCCGGGTCGGACGTAGAGAAGGTTCCCGGTCATCCCAAAATGGAGCGCAAACCAGCCGCCTCTATCGAGGCGCACGAACAAATACTTACCGTACCGGCGGGCCGAAACGAAACGCCGTCCGCTCAGCTTTCCGGCAAAGGTCTTGGGCGCGAGTGGAGCGACAAGGCGCCGGTCGCCGCCGCGCACACGCACGACCCGGCGTCTCAGACTTGTCGCGATCAAGCGCCGCCGGAACAGCTCAACATCGGGAAGTTCTGGCATATCCACCTCCGCCGCCGGATTCTCCTGCTATCGGGGAACAATACACGGAACTTGTCGGCCTTTCTGGCCCGCACGGCGGGTCCCCACGCCCAGCAACCGCACCGCGCGGCGCACCGGGGTTTCACCACGATGTCTCGTCCGACAATTTGAAAGTCTGCACTGAAGCTCGCCATGGGCTCAAAGACGCTGTCGGGCGCTTGCACGATGCCGGAATCTTTTGGAGTGGTTGCCGGCGCCCATCAGTCGCGAGTGCCAGCGGGGTTCTTGGGCGGCAGGCTGCACTCCGATTGCGGCATATCCGCCCGATCCGGTGGCCGCCCCTCCTTGATTAGGTCCGGCGCACGTCCATGTGGCGGGCGATCGACAGCGAAGGCGAAGTGCTCGATGTGCTGGTCCAGCCGCGGCGGGACAAAGCGGCCGCGTTGAAGCTGGTCAAGAAACTGCCGAAGCGGCAGGGCATTGCGCCGACCGTCATCGTCACTGACAAACTTGGGTCCTACCGCGCCGCGCTGCAGGTGATCGGGTTTTCGGGACGGCACGAGCAGGGTCTGCGCGCCAACAACCGAGCAGAAAACTCGCACCAGCCAGTGCGGCGAAGAGAGCGCAAGATGCAGGGCTTCAAATCGGCCGCTTCAGCCCAGCGCTTCGTCTCCGTCCACGCCGCCGTTTACAATGTCTTCAACGTCCAGCGACACCTCATCTCGCGTGCCACCCTCCACCGCTTCCGTGCCGCGGCTCATCACGCCTGGAACGACGCGACCGCTATGGCTTAACCGCGGCAGACCGCGAATAAACTGCGCCCGACGAGAGTTAACGTGTCAAAGCCATGTGCCCGCAACTCAGGCGCGATCTTTGAGACCACCCTGGTGCTGGGCGCAATGGGCGCCGCAATAGATCTTTCCAGCAACTTCGACGCCATGGCCTACGACCTTGCAATTGCACTGCGCGCAAGATGGGGCCATCGCGTGAATCGCGCATTCGAAACTGTCGAAAGTCATCGTCCGGCCCTCCTTCGTCACTTGGAAGCCTTTGTCATAATCATTGCCGCACACATCGCATTTCGCCATGGGATCCGCTCCTCCTCAGAAATCCTCGTGCCACTTCCGCACAGATACAGGCGGCAGTGCCAGAGGTATCGACTGAGCTGGTGTCTCTGTTGAAAACGGTCATCCGGACCGCCCGAACCAGGTTTTCACATCGGACAAGACATATGCGCGCTCGGGCCGCTGCATTTGCCCGATCGGCAGCCAACCGCGCGCCCTAATGCCCCGGAAAACTGTCAGAACTCCGTAAGGTAAAAAACGTCGGACTTAGGACGAATAACGTACATTTTCTGACAGATTCGAGTCTGACACCCCATTGATGTCACATTCCGCGCAGATTGGGCCGCCGAGATTGCATGATGAAAACAAAACGAACCACTGATCGATTGGAACTTTTCGTCTGGCCCGGCCTCGCCTGGATCGCGGCGTGGAACTTCGCCGTCGCGCCGTCGGCTTCCTCGAAGAAGCCTAAGAAAAAGGCACCCGGGCGCCGCACCGCAAGCATCATTCCCTTCCCCGTCGAGAGGGTCACGCAAGGATCTTTGCAGCCGGGCGAAGCGAAAGTGATTGTTCTGCCGAAATCAGCCTAAGAAGATTTCCTGCCCTCAGGCGCGCGGCCGCATGCTCGTGCGCCGCATCGCCATTTTCTGCGCAAGATAAGGGAGATCCGGCGCCTTAAGGCGGCGGCGTGCCAACGGGATCAAAACCGCATTTTCCCAAACCAGATGCCGCCGGATCATCTGGTTCAATCGCATCGCATTGCCGAAAAACCGGACCGGGTTGGCAAGCGCCCGGCCATCGATGAGACGTTGCAGCTCCGGAAGCATCGCATCTCCCAGGCTGCGCTCGCCCGCATGGATGTCGCGCGAGGCGACGGCGATTTCGCCGAATCCGTCGCCCACCTGGCAGCGATGGCACAGGAGGGGCAGGAGATCGTCCTCTTCGTCGGCAATATGCATAAGGAGGTCGTTTCCTAAATACCGCCATGCATCGCCAAGATCGGAAGCGCCCGCGGAATGGCGCGGACTGCGCGCGATGCGCTCCAAAACATGGCACAGCGCTTGTTGGCGATAATGTTCATCAGCGATGCGATCGACCGGATCGTCGTCGAGGCTGCGTATGGGACTGGTGACATGAAGATTTAAAGCAGGCATGAGCGATCCTCCCGAATTTGCCGGCCCTGATGCCGGCCGAAAAGCGAATGCCTGCGGTCTGCGGCCGCAGGGTTCCCCCTTCTCAATGACCCCCGGAATTCACGCTGTCCTGTGCGTCGCCAGCTTGCACGTTAAAGGTTGGGCGAACGCTTTCTTATTGTTTATTGATGCTGCGGCCTTTTCCCGAAACTTCGCCGCGGCTGTTTTTTGTAAGAGTAACGCCAACGTCCCAACAAATTCAATACGTATCAAATTCCATATGCGGCTTCGCAACTGCGGTAATGCATTTCGTGTGCGCAAAAAATTGATCCATTCTTAGGTCTTGCGGCGGCAGTATCAGATTATGCATGAAGATCGGAGAGGTTAGGGGCCGGCTTGGCCACCAGCGGTTCTCCGACCTATGCTTCAATATGTTTGATCCGACATTCTCCGGATGACCAAGGATCGGCGTGAACGCCACCATTTTGCTGGGGTACCAGGAAGCCGAAAGACGGCTTCCGGGACGCTTCCGGCGTGCTCAGTGTGAATACGCGCACAACTTCGCCGCTGCCCCTAAAGCCGCCCAGCGCATTGATCTCGTGGGGAAAGATTAGAATTCAGGGGGGTCACCTTTCGCGCCGAACGCGACCCCTCCCAGGAATTTAATTCCCCCACATAATTAACGACATGCACTCCAAGGCGGGGTCATGATTGGACGCGATTTTACACGCAGACGTTAAAGACGCCCTACGAAGTGCTGATGCACGAAATCTATGATCCTCAGGCCATGAAGGCAGGGTCGGACGAGGAAAAGGCAGTCTTTAGGTTGGCGCGGTTCCTGAAGACGAGACAAGCAACGTCATAAAAAAGTTTGGGCCACGGAGCATAACCCCCGTGGCCCTACATCGTTTGGCGGTTGGCGATCGCTAGCTCTAGCCCGGACAGTATCCCGGTGAAAGGCAGGTGTTCAGTGCGAAAAGACCGCGCGTTAAAATGTGAGCGGGTCAGGCCAAGCCATCGGGATTAGCCCTCCCGGTGGCGTGGCCGCCGCCATTAATATAGCAGGGAGTGCCGCAATTTTAAACTGTGAGGTTGCCATGGTCGAAGTCGATACCGACCAGCTTAAATATGCCGTTGAGTCTCAACACGGCGGCACGGCTACGCTTGCGCAATCGGTGCCGGTCAAAGAGACATTCGGAGGCAAGACTGTCTGGGAAGGCGTGGTTTACGTTTTCGATTTAAAAAGTAATCTGAAATCGACCCGCGCCTATGCGTGGTCATCGCCTATCGAGGGAAGCGATAAGCGGAGATTCTTTGCCGTGCTGCACTTAGGGCCTATTAGATCGCCACAGGATGCTGTGAGGGCGGCAATTGTGGCGGAGCAACGAGCAAAAGGTGAAATATGAGAAAGGCACTCATGGCACTCGTCGCGGTATTAGCTTTCGTAAGTTCACCTGTTCGGGCAGCCTCAAGCGCAGGTGACCTATTGTCGGCATGTACCAGCGCGCCAGAAACTCGCGGTGATGTGCTTTGTAACGCCTACATCAATGGATTTGTGAATGGTGTTCTCGTCGATCAAGTCGCGAGAGAGGGAGGCCAGCCCATATGTATCGATAATACGAATACTGGTGCGGTACGAGAAGCCCTCACTGAGTTCCTAAAAACCCACCGCGCCATTCTCGGGGTTGATTCTGGTTCGGTTGTAGGCGCCGCTTTTCAGAACCTGTATCCCTGTAAGAAATCAAATTAGCACACTACCCAGCAGGCGATCTCCTTTCGCCACGCGGGAGTCCAGAGAATGCTGGTCTAATGGAAAAGCGATAGCGCCACGCTATCGGTGCCGCAATTTTCAATTGCCGCGGTCTATAAGCTCTTCAATTCATAGGATTTGACCGTGAATTGCCGCGCGACTTACGGTGACGCGGCCAAGAGATGCATCGGCGATCGAAGGCCGATGAGGGTGTTGCATTACGCGCCGGTCGTCACAAATAACAATCAGTACCTCTCGAGACGGAAACAGGAGGCAGATTCCAACGCAGAATCCGAAGGGAATAACTCGACCGTGGTCCGGTCGATTCAATCAGGGAGGCAAAAATGGCAAAGATTTTGTGCGTGCTTTACGACGATCCGGTGGACGGATATCCGAAGTCCTATGCGCGAGACGATCTTCCGAAATTAGAGCGCTATCCCGACGGCCAAACGCTTCCCACCCCGGAAAGAATCGATTTCAAATCGGGAACACTTTTGGGCAGCGTTTCGGGTGAATTGGGATTGCGCAAATTCCTTGAAAGCCAGGGTCACAAACTTGTCGTCACCTCCGACAAGGACGGGCCGAATTCGGTCTTCGAGAAGGAATTGCCGGATGCCGATATCGTCATTTCCCAGCCGTTTTGGCCGGCTTATTTGACGGCGGAGCGTATCGCCAAGGCAAAAAAGCTGAAATTGGCGGTGACCGCGGGTATCGGTTCCGATCACGTCGATCTTCAGGCGGCCATCGAACGGAAGATCACCGTCGCCGAGGTCACATTCTGCAACAGCATCAGCGTCGCCGAACATGTGGTGATGATGATCTTAAGTTTGGTGCGGAATTATATTCCCTCTTATCAATGGGTCGTGAAAGGCGGATGGAACATCGCCGATTGCGTTGCGCGCTCCTATGACGTGGAAGGCATGACGGTCGGAACCGTCGCCGCGGGCCGGATCGGCTTGGCGGTTTTGCGCCGGCTCAAACCTTTCGACATGAAACTGCATTATACGGACCGGCACCGGCTGCCGGAAAAAGTCGAGAAGGAACTTGGCCTGACCTTCCATCCGGACGCCAAATCGATGGTGAAGGTCTGCGACGTGGTGACAATCAACGCCCCGCTTCATCCCGAAACCGAGCACATGTTTAACGACGAGCTTATCGGAACGATGAAACGCGGCGCCTATCTCGTGAACACCGCGCGTGGCAAGATCTGCGACCGCGACGCGATCGTGCGAGCGCTCAAATCGGGACAGCTCGCGGGCTATGCCGGCGACGTCTGGTTCCCGCAACCGGCGCCCAAAGACCATCCCTGGCGGACCATGCCGCATCACGGCATGACCCCGCATATTTCGGGTTCCTCCCTGTCGGCGCAAACGCGATACGCCGCGGGCACCCGGGAGATTCTTCGAGTGCTGGTTTTCGAAAAAACCGATCCGCAACGAATATCTCATCGTCGACGGCGGTAAACTCGCGGGAACGGGGGCTCACTCCTATAGCGCGGGCGACGCCACCAAGGGCTCGGAAGACGCGCGGCGGTATAAAGCCTAGAACGGAAGCGGCGAGGCTAGCTCGAATGGTTCGCGGTCACGCGATGTCCGCGCGTGGTCAGCTCAACTGCGCACAGCGGATATTCGAATTGTTGCCGATCAAGACCGTTCGGTGCCATAAGGGAACTTCGACAAATGGCGAAAAAACAAACGCGGGTTGAATGACGTAGCGCAAAAACAGGGAAATTCGTCAATAAGTCCTACGTCAAAAAGCATCCCGACACTACGGAGACGGAACATCGCCCAGTCGGGCGGCGTAGAAAGAAAAAGTAGATCATCGCCCCTCTCGTTTTGTGTTGGATGCAATTTTGCGCGGCCATCCGGGTTTCGGTAGCCACAAAAAGCCGAGGCGCGCGCCCGAAGGCCCGGCCCATGTATCTTTGTCCATGAGGGCTCGGTGTTTACCGAGACGATCCCCACAGCTCAATGAGCGCCCTGCCTCTCAGTCTTCCCCTTCTTCCCCTTCTGCGGTTTCGGCGGCGTTTTCAGCATGCGACGTAGAACGGCATCTTCCGATGGCTTAGGTTGGTTTCTGACCTTTTTCTTTGATGTTTTCGCCATATGACAGACCCCTTCTATAGCCCTAAAAGGCGCATTGCTCGGGCGAAGTCTAACCTCCGCAATCTCGAAGTCAGAATGGTGGCTTTCGGCAACCGTCAGATAAGTGTCGTCGCCATTGGCCATACCGTAAGCGGTGGCGCCGGTCGCGAAATAATTTTATGAATCACTCAGAATAAATACACCAATAGTAGTGTGGTGTGTCTATGAAAGTTTCACCTATCTGCCGAAATGGGTAAATAATGTTCAGAACGTCTCTTGAACTCTTTCCTTTCGGGTACGGTATGAAATCTACTAAGCCTCCGGAACGATAGGATTTGATAGATCCGTCCTTGAATCGAACGCCAAATACATAATATCCCATTCCAGATTCTCCGCTGACATAGAGCTGATTCGCATACCGCGGTGGCTGAGCACTGATCGTACCGGACTAAAATTGCAAGGAGCTCGCATCATGCGCATCAATAAAGGTCTCGCTGCGGTGGCGATCTTGGCGATAGGAACTCGTTGCCGGCCCAACACCCCACGCCGAGACATCGCCCGCCGCGCCTGTCGTTGCAGTCGGCTCGCAATTCGACACGACGCACGTGTACGTCGCGCCCGATGATTTCGATCGGTTCATCGACAGCATCGTCGCCACCTTTGGAGGCTCAAAGGCCCAGGGCGGTGTGATTCAGGTCACTCCGACGCCGAGCAAAACACGGATACAGCTTGTGCTTACGCCTGTCGGACTATTCTCGGTATTCGGATTCCAGACCCCGATCCCCTATCCGTTCGGCATTGAACGCACCGGGTATCTCGTCACGGATATGAACACTGCGGTCAGTTCGGCGAAAGCGCGTGGCGCCGAAGTGACCGTAGGAATATTCCCCGATCCGATTGGCAAGGATGCGATTATTGGCTGGCCGGGCGGCGTGCACATGCAACTCTATTGGCACACGACGCCGCCAAATTATCCCGCGCTTAAGACCATTCCCGAGAACCGGGTTTATGTCTCCCCAGAGCGCGCCAACAGTTTCATTCGCGACTTCATTGCCTTCGCGCAAGGAAAGATCGTCTCCGACGATACGAAGGCGCCCGGGATTGAAATCGGGAGGCCCAATGACTCTTATCGCCGCGTTCGGATCGAGTCCGGATTCGGAAAGATCGCCGTGCTGGTGACCGACGGCCACCTCCCCTATCCCTACGGTCACGAGCTAACCGGTTATGAGGTCGCTGATCTCGACGCCACGCTCGCCCAGGCAAAATCTGCCGGGGCTACGGTGCTCGTCGAGCCGTACACCTCGGATCATCGAAAGGCCGCGCTGGTTCAATTTCCCGGCGGATATATCGCGGAAATCCATGCAGAGATGAAGTGACTGGCTAGGTAATCCATGATGTGGACCGGGGCTGCGAATGTTGGAGGTGTCGCAGCACGCGCACTGCTGGTCACGGTACTGGGGTTTGCGCAAGCGCGTGCTGATGACGCCGTGCCATCGCGGTCTGCGATTCTCTTCAATCGGTGGCAGGAAGATTGGTCAATCTTAGCGAACCCTAGAGCCTGATTGTTATTTTCTGAATCGATTGGGGATTCCCAAGCGGCGCTATATCTGATTCATGATGCTGGCTGGAATTGGAGGCCAGCATCGATGGCTCGAGCCTATTCACTTGATCTTCGGGAGCGTGTGGTGGCGGCGGTGGCGGCGGGCGGCAGTTGCCGGTCTGTCGCTTCGACCTTTGGCGCTGATCGGCGAGGTCGGGGCGCTCTCTGAATACATCAAACTGAATTACTTGTCCAAGGTGCAGGCCTATGTTGATACTCTCGCCGAGCAGAACGACTATCCCTATCACCATTTCCGCGGTGAAAGGGACTATATGCTAGTGGATCAAATCTAACATTGCGATTCCGTTGTGGATTCCCAACGGGGCTCGACCGTGCGAGTCTTTGGGATGCACAAAAGAAGCAACATTCAACTGAGTGTCAAAGATCGTCGCCGTCTCGAAGCGGTTGTGGCCAACCGGAACAGTCCGCAGAAGCATGTTTGGCGGGCACGGATTGTTCTTTTGACCGCGGCGGGTCGCGGCACAGCCGAAATCATGCGGCGGACCGGCAAGGCCAAGACCGTCATCTGGCGCTGGCAAGAGCGATTCGGATCCGAAGGTGCTGCCGGGCTTTGGCGGGACAAGACGCGACCGTCTCGCATTCCGCCGCTGAGCGCGGATGTCGCTGAGCGCGTGCTTGCCTTGACGTTGGGTGACCCGCCCGGTGCGGCAACCCATTGGACTGGGGCGGCGATGGCTGAAGCGGTTGGAATCAGCGTCAGCTCGGTCCAACGGATATGGCGCGCCCATGGTTTGCAGCCCCATCGGGTCCGTCAATTTAAGCTCTCCAACGATCCCCGGTTCGCCGCCAAGCTGCGCGACATTGTCGGACTTTATGTCAACCCGCCGGATCATGCCATCGTCTTGTCGGTCGACGAAAAGAGCCAGATCCAGGCGCTCGATCGCACCCAACCGGGGTTGCCGATGAAGCGGGGCCGCGCCGGTACCATGACCCACGACTACAAGCGCCACGGCACGACGACGCTGTTTGCCGCGCTCGACGTCCTGGAGGGCAAGGTCATTGGCCGATGCATGAAACGCCATCGCCATCAGGAGTTCATCCGCTTCCTAAGCACTATCGACGCCAACGTTCCTGCGAAAAAGGCGATCCATGTCATCATCGACAACTACGCCGCCCATAAGCATCCCAAGGTCGCGGACTGGCTCACGCGCCATCCCCGCTTCGTCTTTCACTTCACGCCGACCTCGGCTTCCTGGCTCAACGCCGTCGAGGGCTTCTTCGCCAAGCTCAGCAAGCAACGACTTAAACGCGGCGTGTTTCGATCGGTCGAAGAACTCAAGGCCGCCATCCACTGCTTCCTCGCCGAGACCAACGCACGCCCAAAGCCCTTTACCTGGACCAAAGACCCGAACAAAATCATCGCCGCCGTCAAACGAGGGCACCAAGTGTTAGATTCGATCCACTAGGCGCGCCGGGCCGGGATCTCGCCGCGGGCGGCGAGACCTCACGCAGCGCCTCGCAGTAGCTGGTCATGTCGGCCATGACGACCAGCACGTGCCGGCCGAGGGTGAACGCCAGCCGCTCGGCCTCGGTAAGCGCCAGCCGCGGCGTCAGGATGCGCTCGATGACCGGGGCGTCGGCGAGGTTGAGCAGCAGCGCGAATTCGCCGGCCGCGGAGCGCTCCTGGAGCACGACGCGGACGGCCGCGGCATCGGCGTGGGTGAGACCCATCGCCGCGAACACGACGCTGAAGGGGTCGCCGCCGACCGACGCCTGGGCGGCGAGCCGGGCGGCCAGTTCGAGATGGGCAGGCCCGCCACCGAGAACACCGGAAGCTTCTGGCCGCGCACCAGCGTGGTCAGCGAGTCGATGACGGAGATCCCGGTCAGCACCGGCTCGGCGGGCGGCTCCCGCATCACGGGATTGATCGGGGAGCCGGCCACGGGCATGGTGACGTCGCCGGTGATCGGCGGCCCGCCGTCGATCGGATCGCCGCGGCCGTTGCATACCCGGCCGAGCGAGTCCGCCCCGACGGGAATGCGCAAGGGGGTGCCGCTGAACGTGACCCTGGTCCCGTCGTGCGCATGCCGTCGGTTCCTTCGAGCACCTGCACCACGGCCAGGTCGCGATCGGCCTCCAGGACCAGCCCGTGCCGGGTTTCCCCGGTCTCCATCCGGATCGCCGCGAACTCATCCCACCCCACTCCGTCCACGCCGCGGACGACCATCAGCGGACCGCGAAGCTCCGCTATCCCCGTGTACTCGCGTCGCGCCCAGGCGGTCATCCCGCATCACCCTCCTGGCTGCGCCGGAGCAGGTCGTCCAAACGGACGGACATATCCTGCTTCACGGCCGCCACTGCGTCGGGTGTCACGGCTTCCTTTTGGGCTCGCAGGATCGGGGAGAAGTCCTGTTCTTCGAGAGCCGCCGGGGGCACCGGACGCAGCTCAGCCAGCTCCAGGCACCGCTCGGCCACGGCCAGGATCGCGTCGGCCAGGGCGGCGGCCCGGGCAGAGTCACAGGAGGCGTCGACGGGGCTGAGCGCGCTTTGCTGCAGCAGGCCTTCCCTGATCAGCCGCCCCGCCAGGATCGTGGCGCGCTCCTGGGCGGCAGGGCGGCCGCGCCCATGAGCTCAGCCAGCGAGGTGAGCCGGTCCGCCTCGGCGAGCAGTGCGGCGAGCCGGGTCCTGCGGCCGGTCCAGCCGGGATCCCCCGCGCCGCCTGCCAGGCGGCGACCGCGTCGATGTCCCGGGAGAACGATCCGGACCAGGAGACGGCCGGGTAATGCCGCGCGTAGGCCAGGTCGCGGTCCAGGGAC
>CAWJEX010000002.1:0-295813 GCA_963841995.1 uncultured Alphaproteobacteria bacterium | reverse complement strand
GACCCATTCCGGACATACTGATGGATGACAGGGTTCCTCTGTCTCGGCCCCAAACGAATGGGCGTCAGACTGAGGGGCGGTCACGCCGCGTAGCCGAAATAGCTCAAGACCATGCCGACGATGAGGTTCGCCACGGCGGCGCTAAGGAGGATGCTTTGATGCCGAAGGATCGCGGTGCCCGCCATCACGATCCATTCCGGCTGGAGAATGGTAATCATCGCGCGAACGACCGTGATCCAGCCGATGAGGGTGATGATAAGTCGCCAGTCCAGAACCCAGACATTATGCGTCAGTATGAGCGCCAAGCCGCCGAGCAAGCCGAAAAAACCGGCCAGATAGAGCAATGCCGCGCTCTGAATGAATTCCTGTAATATGGTTCGAAACATCTGCACTTTCGGTGGCAAGGCGAGCCCGACAAGCATGAAGATCGGTCCCAAAAGTTTGGCGATGAAGATCGACGTCGGCATATCTACACTCCGCGCTGGGGTACGCTGTACAGACTATCCTATCAAGCTGCTCCCATCGCGCCTGACTCAGCAAGCGCCGTGCGTGATTGTGAAAAGGGATGGCTCTCGATGCCGCTCGGCAGCGGGACGGCCATCTTCATGCAGCTCGCGAATAGTGCGAGCTGCCGAGGCCAGGCGATGGCGGTCAGCCGACACCTCGTCCCACGGCCCCGCACAGGAACATATCGACGGTCCTGCCATCTGCTGAAAGCGGCAGGATGACGCGCTCGTATTTGAGGTGGCGCCCGCTCTTTTTCGTGTACGTCCATTTGCTGGCGATGGGGGCAACGCGCTGCGCCAACTCGTGGTATTCGGCCAGCACCTGCGCGACCACATAGCCGAGATCAATTTCATCGAGGTACATGCCCATGAGGCGCCCGCCGTATTCCTCCGCGATGGCCTCGCCGGCAAGGCGGATTCACAGGCGCTCACCGACGACTTCCACGAGGTAAACCCAGGCGAGGATCTCGTGAAAGTCTTCGGGCGTAATGTCGGCGCGACTGGGCGCCGCGCGCTCGCCTTTCTTGCCGAGCCAATAGGCGTAAAGCCTCTGCAAGCGCGGATCCGAGATCGATGCGGTCGGGCTGATCATTTCCAGCGGCAACGACATTCTCCGGTCATAGGTTCACCGCAACGGCCAACAATGGGGCGCCGGCACTCCATGGGCTACTGCATGAACCAGCCGTGACTGACCACAATCGACTGCCCCGTGAGCGCGTTCGAAGGGAAGGCAGCCAAGAAAAGTGCGGTTTGCGCCACATCCTCGACCGTGGTGAACTCGCCATCGACCGTCTCCTTTAGCATAATGTTCTTGACGACATCTTGCTCGGAGACGCCAAGTTCCTTCGCCTGCTCGGGGATTTGTTTGTCGACGAGTGGCGTCCGCACGAAGCCCGGGCAAACCACGTTGGCGCGCACGCCGTGCTTAGCGCCTTCCTTGGCGACGACCTTGGCGAGGCCGACGAGGCCATGCTTGGCCGTGACGTAGGGCCCCTTCAGCATCGATGCTTCCTTGGAATGCACCGAGCCCATATAGATGATGCTCCCGCCGCGGCCGCGCTTATACATCTCGCACAAACAGGCCCGCGTCATAAGAAAAGCGCCATCCAAATGGATGGCCAGAAGCAGTTTCCATTTGTCGAGCTCGAATTGATCGAGCGGCGCTACGATCTGGATGCCGGCGTTCGAAACAAGGATATCGACTTGGCCAAATGCCGCGACGGTTTTGGCGACACAGGCATTGACCTGGGCTTCGTTGGTGACGTCAACGGCAAACCCGATGGCGTGCTCTTTGCCGCCGAGCTCGCCGGCGACCGCCTCGGCGCCTCTTTGATTGAGATCGGCGATTGTCACGCGCGCACCTTCGCGCGCGAAGAGCGCGGCAATCTCCTTGCCGATGCCGCTTGCCCCACCCGTGACGATGGCGACTTTGTTGTCAAGACGCATGGATCTTCTCCCGTGTGTAGGGTTCAGGCAGATAATCGTAGACGATCTTGCCGAGACCCAGGGTCAGGTCGGCGATGATGTGGACGCCCGACAGGACCTCGAGGACGGGAAGTTCTGCTACCGGCGCCAGCGCGTGCGGGCGGAGATCGAGCGCCGCCGGCCCGGTCCAGGCGCCTTTCACCGCAACATCCTCGAGGTAGTACTCGACGAGCTCGCAGATGCGCGGCGTGCCGTCCACATGCGGAATGATCTTAAGCAGGAAGTTCGGCGCGACGAGCGATGCCGTGACCGCCGCCAAATCCAGGGCCTTGTGCTTATAGCCCATCGACCCCGTGGCAACGCGCACCGGGCCGTAGTCGAGCGTGCCGACGAGGGTGTCGATCTCGACATGGAGCGTGGGATCGGCGAGCTTCTTGGGGAAGCCCCAAAGCTCGCGACCGCCGGCGATCGGCGGTTCGTCGTTGAGGAACATGCAGTGCGAATAGCCGCCCTTGCGGCCGCGGAAGGTGACCGGGATCACCTGGCCTGTCTCGGTGTAGTCGCCGAAGCCGGTCGAATCCGGCATGCGGATGAACTCGTATTTGACGGTATCGCCATCCGGCAGGAGCGGCTCCGGCACGAGCGCGCGGAGCTTTTCCGGGTCGGTGCGATAGGTGATGATGAGGTACTCGCGGTTGATGAAGCGGTAGGGGCCCGGCGGATAGGCCGGGCTCGTCAGCGGCATTGCGAAGGCGCGCTCGCGGACGTCATGTTCTCTCATCGTGGCTCTCCATTATTCGGTTGGGGTTGGGCGTCATTCGCGCCCGTCGTAGGCGAGATCGAAGGTAGAGACGCCTTCCTGGTTGCGGGGCCGTTCGAGGACTTCGGGATTGCGCAAGGTGCGGACGGTGTCGTGGTATCCGGCACGCCAATGCTCCTCCATTGACAGCCGGGAGAACTCGTAGTCCTTTGAGTGGCCCTCGTATTCTTGTGAGCGGTAGATCAGATGCACAAGGCTGTAGACCTTGTGGTCGGCGACCGTTCTCAGCAGCTTTCCGTCCTCGCTGTCACGCAGATGTGGCGGCGCCTGCTCCAGCAGACGCGCGAGCGCGGAGCGCAGAACCTGAATCTCCTTGAACTTGTCGGTGTTGGCGCGGGTTCGACTGGAATACTGGACTTCCTTTTGGCGCGTCGCGACCTCGGCCAGGTTTCCGGGAAGCTCGCCGCGCGCGCTCCATACGTCGACCTGGAAGGCGAGCGTGTCCTGCCGTGGTCCGTACTCGACCACCCACTGCAGCGGCGTGTTCGAGATCAAGCCGCCGTCCCAGTAATACTCGCCCTCGATCTCGACGGCGGGGAAGCCGGGCGGAAGCGAGCCGCTCGCCATCACGTGCTCGGGACGGATCCTGTGCGTGGTCGTATCGAAATAGACGAAGTTGCCGCTGCGCACATTGACGGCACCGACGCTGAAACGCATCTCGCCGGCATTGATCCGGTCGAAGTCGACAAGACGCTCCAGCGTGCTCTTGAGATGCTTGGTCTCATAGAAACTGGTCGCCTCGACCGCGCCGCTCGGGTGCAGCCACGCGGGAGGGTGGCGCAGTTGGAAAAAATTGGCCGCGCCGTTCACGAGGGCGGACCCTGCGCTGATGTGATTGAACAGGGTGCGCGCGAAGTCCCCGCGCGGCGCCAAGGCTTGGAGGCCGACCGCCCAGTCGAGTAGCGGGTTGGCGGTGACCTCCTGCCAGAACGTGCGCAATTTCGCGACCCGCTCGTTTGGTGCGTTGCCGGCGATCAGCGCCGAATTGATCGCGCCGATCGAAATTCCGGCCACCCAGTCTGGATGGAGGTATGCCTCGGCGAGAGCCTCGTAGACACCAGCCTGATAGGAACCGAGTGCGCCGCCGCCTTGCAGCAGCAGGGCAATGCATTCGAAGGGCGGTCGACCGCTCGGCCGCTGATGCTTCGACCTAAGCGGGTGGCGATTCACGAGATCGACATCGTTGCGCATAATGAACTCCGGTCACCGTCTCCTAGTTCGACGGCAGCTGAATGACGGTGGAGACCAGTGTCTTTATCGGCCGAACGCGCTCGCCCCACGCCGTGCTTCGATGCAAGCTGTCCAGGTCTGCCCTGCAGACCAGGCTGAACTTCAGGAGCGGATCGGGATCGAGGCTCTTGGTCAGCGCCTCGGTCGCGAGTTGTCGTAGCCCCACGCTTGGCTTCAGAGAAATCTCGACGATGGCCCTGAGCACGGCCTCCGCTGTGGCGATGACATTGGCTGGAGCAAAGAATCGCATTCGGTTGATGAGTCCGATCAGGCGTTGCTCATCGCCGGTCAGTTCGAGCTCGTCTCGGGTGTAGGCGCGCAGAAGCAAATTCGACGCGTACATAACGAAGTCCGAATAGACCGTCTCCCGCTTCGTGATCTCCGCGGCGACGCGCTGAAGTCGATCTTGGCTGCGGTGCGTGTAAATGGCGGCGATCAGAGAGGCACCGCCTCCGAGAAGCGCGCCCAACAGCACCGAGACCGGGCTCAGGAGGGCTGGATCGATGGTCATGCTGCCTCCAGGGAGTTTGGCTGCGCCAAATCCGGCGCGATGAGCTGAGGATCTTCGGCGGGCGCCTGCGGATCAGGTTTCCTGATCCGGAACCACGTCACATAGAGCGCCGGCAGGAAGACAAGGGTCAGGAGCGTCGCGACCGCGAGGCCGCCCATGATCGCGTAAGCCATGGGCCCCCAGAAGATGGTCGGCGCGATCGGGATCATGCCAAGGATGGCGGCAGAAGCCGTGAGCAGGATCGGGCGGAACCGATGCGAAGTAGCCTCGATAACGGCATCCCACGGGTGCCGGCCCCGCGCTTTTTCCTTCTCGATCTGATCGATCAGGATCACCGAGTTGCGAGCGATCATGCCCGTAAGGGCGAGAACGCCAAGGAGCGCCACGAAGCCGAGAGGCTTGTCCGCGAGGAGGAGGGCCGCAACCACGCCGAGGAGACCCAAAGGCGCGACGCTGAGCACCAGGAACAGGCGGCTGAAGCTTTGGAGCTGGATCATCAGCACCGTCAGAGTGAGGACGAGCATCAAAGGGAGAACCGCGGCGACCGAGGCCTGCGCCTTAGTGCTTTCCTCGACAGTTCCGCCGACAGCGATGTGGTACCCGCTCGGCAAGCTGGCATTGAGGGCCGTGATCTTTGGCTCCAGCGCCTGCACGACCGTCGCGGCCTGGATCCCGGGCCTGACGTCGGCCTGCACCGTCACCGTCGGCCGGCGGTCCCGACGCCAGACAATCGGATATTCCTGGCCGTACTCGACGGAAGCGATCTAACTCAAGGGAACGGTCTGCCCGTTCGGCAGCGGTATCTGAAGCGTCCGGATCGTTGTGAGCGACATGCGCTGCTCGTCGGAGGCCCGGACCAGCACATCGACCAGATAGATGCCGCTGCGCATCTGGGTGGCGGTGATCCCGGACACGACGGCGTTCAGGGACTGCGCCAGATCCTGCGAGCTGAGTCCGAGGAGGCGGGCTTGGTCCTGGTCGACCCGTATCCGGACCGTGCGCGCGGGCTCCATCCAGTTGTAGTTGACATTCTGCGCGCCGGATGCCGACCCGACGATCTGCGCCACCTTGAATGCGATCGCGCGCACTTGATCCGGCTCCGGTCCGCTGACGCGATATTGCAGCGGCCAACCGACCGGCGGGCCGAGCTCGAGCGGGTAAACGCGCCCGACGACGCTCGGAAACTCGGTCGCGAGCGCCTGCTCCAATTTCGCCTTCACCCGCTCGCGCTGCGCGAGACCCTTGGTAACGATCACGAGCTGGGAGAAGAAGTCGTTCGGAAGCTGGACGTTGAGCGGCAGATAGAATCGGACGGCCCCCTGCCCGACATAGGTGCTCCAATGGTCGACGTCGTTATCACCCTTCAGGAGCTCGTCCACCCGCGCGGAGATGTCCCGGGTTGCGTAGATCGATGCGTTTTCGGGCAGCTGCAGGTCCACGAGCAGCTCGGGCCGGTCCGATGACGGAAAGAATTGCTGCGGAACGAAGCGCGTGCCGTAGAGCGCAGCTCCGAAGAGGCCCAGCGTGACGATTACCGTGAGCCACCGTGCTCGCATCGCCAATACAAGGAGGCGGCGGAATGTGTGCATGATCGGGCCGGGTTCTTCCGAATGTACCGCCTTCGGCTTCTTCAGAACCCAAACGCCAAGCAAGGGCGCAAACACCACCGCGACGACCCAAGATATGATCAGGGCGATGGCGACGACGGCGAAAATCGAGAAGGTGTATTCGCCCGCGGCGCTGTGCGCGAAGCCGATCGGAACGAAGCCCGCGACGGTGACCAATGTGCCGGTCAGCATCGGAAATGCGGTCGACGTAAAGGCGAAAGTGGCGGCGTGTTCCTTATCATCGCCGTGCTCGAGACGCGTGACCATTGTCTCGACCGTGATCATGGCGTCATCGACCAGTAAGCCGAGGGCAATAATGAGGGCGCCCAAGGAGATGCGCTGAAGGTCGATCCCGAAAAACTCCATGGCCACGAACACCGCGGCGAGGACGAGTGGGATCGCGAGGGCGACCACCGCGCCGGCGCGCAAGCCGAGGCTGACCAAGCTGACGATCAGAACGATCGCGACGGCCTCCCACAGGGCCTCCATGAAATCGTCCACCGCATGCTTCACGGTCACGGGCTGATTGGCAACGAGCGTCGCCTCGATCCCGACCGGCAGGTTCGCCCTGATCTCCGAAATGGCTTGCGCGATATTGCGCCCGAGCGTCAGAACATCGCCGCCCTTGCGCATGGCGATGGCGAGTCCGATCGCGTCTCGTCCGTTGACGCGGAACATCGGCTGCGCGGGGTCGGCGGGGCCACGAGTCACGCGCGCGATATCGCCGAGGCGGATCATGTGGCCGTTCGCGGCGAAGTTGACGGCGAGCATGTCTTGTTCGGATTGGAACGCGCCCGAAACCCGGACGAGGATCTTCTCGTCTCCGGTCTGCACCACGCCCGCCGGGATGACGGCGTTCTGGGCCTGCAGCGCGGCAATCAGCGCGGCGCGATCGATCCCGAGACCCGCTATCTTCTCGGTCGAGAACTCGAGATAGACGCGTTCGTCCTGGGCGCCGAGAACGTCGATCTTTGAGATATCGGGTAACTGGAGGAGTTGTTTGCGGACTTCATCCACATAGTCCCTCAGCTCCCGATGCGTGAATCCATCCGCCGTGAAGGCGTAGACGATGCCGTAAGTATCCCCGAATTCGTCGTTGAAGCCGGGTCCGACAATTCCTTGCGGCAAAGTGTTGCGGATATCGCCCACCTTCTTGCGCACCTGATACCAGATGTCAGGCACCTGAGCCGGCGGCGTCGAATCCTTGAGGTTGACGAAGATCGTCGCTTGGCCCGCGCTCGTGTAGCTCTTCAGGTAATCAAGACCCGGCGTCTCCTGGAGCTTGCGCTCGATGCGATCCGTGATCTGCTCGAGCGTGTCGGCGAGCGTGGCGCCCGGCCATCCGATTTGCACGACCATGGTTTTAACCGTGAAATCGGGATCCTCGCTTCGCCCGAGGCGGAAATAGGATGCGACGCCCGCGACGACGATGACGAGCATGAAATAGGTGACAACGGAGCGGTGCCGGATCGCCCATTCGGAGAGGTTGAAGCCTTTCATGACGGGTCTCCTAAGAGCCGGACTTTCTGCCCTGGACGCAATGTCTGCACCCCAGCGGTGACGACACGCTCGCCTGCTTCCAGCCCCTGCGAGATCACGATCGTGGCCGCGTCATAGCGGAGGACGTTCACGTTGCGCAGAGAGACAGTCTCGCTCTGCCGATCGACAACCCACACGGCCGGGTGTCCGTTTGTCGCAGTGAGCGCGCTCGCCGGAACCTCGACACCGGAAGGCGCAGACAATTTGATGCGGCCGATAACGGTGGATCCAAGCCGCATCGCCTCCGGTGGATCGGTGATCGCGACCTTCACGCGAAAGGTTCGGGTCGCGGAGTCCGCCTGGGGCGCAATCTCGCGCACGCGGCCGGTGGCGGTCACCCGCGGATCGTCGACGAGCGCGATCTCTACCAGCGGGTCGCGCGGGCCCGTGCGCATGATCTGCTCGGATACGTCGAAAACGGCGTCGCGTCTGCCCTGATGCGCGAGTTGCACCACCATCTGCCCGGCACGAACCACTTCGCCGGATTCGGCGCCGACGGCCGTAATCGCGCCTGTCGCATCGGCGAGCAGGACCGTGTAGCTAAGCTGATCCTGGGCAATGCGCAGCTGTGCCTGACCGGAATCGACTTGCGCCTCGGCCGTCTTGAGGGCCTGTTCCGCTTCGTCGAAGTTGGCGCGCGTCGTCCAGCCATCCTTCAAAAGCTGCTGCTGGCGCGAGAAGGTGGCGCGCGCCTGGGTCAGCTGCGCGTTCGCTGCCGCGAGAGCGGCTTGGGCCGAGCGCAGCGAATTCTGCTGATTCTGCGGATCGAGCTTGGCAACGACCTGGCCCGCCGTGACCAGGTCGCCAACATTGACAAGCCGCTCGATGATGCGGCCGTCCAGGCGAAAGGCGAGGTTGACCTCGTCCTTGGCGCGAACCTGGCCTGTTAGCGAGAGGGTCTCGCCTTCCGTGCTGCGCTCGATGGTGACCGTCCGGACCGGCCGGGCCGCGGGGGTGGGAGGTGTCTGGTTCTCGCAGCCCGTCACGGTCGCCGCGATCAAGATGGCTGCTACGATCAGAAACTTGGACATGGCATTTCCTTTCACAGGGCTGATCGAGGAGTTCTGCCTCGAAGGGTCAGGGCCGATGGCGTGGTGTCCTTTCCCCAACCATCTCAGGCCTTGACTTGCATTGTACGGTGCAGTATAGAGAATTGCACTGATGAGTGCAATAGGAGAATCGATGCGACCACGAAAAAATTTTGCCGAGCCTCTCTCGAATCTGCGGGGCGGCGGATCGCGCGAGGCGATCGTTGCCGCCGCTGAGCGGCTGTTCCTCGAACGCGGTTTCGGCGCGGTGAGCATGGACGAACTGGCCGAGGCCGCCGGCGTGGCGCGGCGAACGCTCTACAATCAGTTCGCAAATAAAGAAGAGATCTTCCGCGAGATGCTCCTTAATGTGTCGCGTCAGCTCGAGGACACGTTTCCGCCCGGCATCGAAACCCAGGGCGAGGTTGAGGATGTGCTGCGTCTCATCGCACGGATGATTCTCGATCTGCACCGGCACCCGGAGTATCTCGGCTTCCTGCGCATGGTGGTGGCCGAACTCTCGCCAGTTCCCATGGATTGCCGAGGAGTTCGCGGCTGTCATGGATCCGCAAACCGAGCGCTTGACGCGCTACCTCGCTCACCTCACCGCGATCGGCATCTTGGACTGCTCCAATCCGACGCTGGCGGCTCACCAGTTCATGGGTATGCTCAACGAGTTGTCGCTATGGCCCTGGATGATGGGTCGCGAAAGCCTGCCCATTCCAGTCGAGGAAGTGGTCGAAGAGACGATCCGCATGTTCTTGCAGCGTTACCGACGCTTGCAATCAGATACGTCGCGGTCCAAACGCTCTCGTATGATGAAAAAGCGGAGCGAGTAGGCTTGGATCGGAGATCGAGATGGTCGGGCTAATCATGTCCAGTACCAGCGACATTGTTTGATCATAGCCGCCACTCTATAGTAATAAAACATAATGGCGATTATCCCTTACTTGCTGTCCACAAATAATCGCCAAAATAATTTCATACTGTTTTTTGTATTTTGGAAGCCAAATCTTGCGTGCACGCGAAATTTTCGCGCGCGTATGGTGGGCGCGCGGTGCGTCGTGCGCGCCGGAAATTAGGCAGATCGCCGTCTGCTAGGCACCCGAATTCGGACTTTGATCCATGTCAATGCCTTAGTGGTCACAATTGAGGAGTATCCATGTTCCCGATACGATACGAGACGAGGAGAGTGAAACATGCCCGACCAGAGCAGCATGCATTTCTACGTGAGTTGGGCCAAGGAGCGGCTGGACGAGATGGATGCGACATTGGCATCGCTGGAAAGCAAGGCCAGCCAGGTCAAGGCCGAATCCCGCGTCAAATCCGATCAACTCATCCTTGACCTGAAGAAGAAGCGCGATGAATTCCAGAAAATCGTCAAGAAGCAGACCGAGGAGGTTGAAGCGGCCTGGGCGCAAACCAAGAGCCAGTTGGAAACCAACTGGAACGGCTTCGAGGCGGAAGTCGAAAAATATGTCGGGACTTTCGGCAAGCAGGTCGAGCAGCAACGGGCGATTTTCCGGGGCGTCGCCGAAGCCCAGCTCAAGGCCTGGCGGCGAGCGGTCGACGAGTTGCACGGTGCGGCGTCGTCGTTTTTGGCAGAGCGCCGGGCCGACATCGACGCCAGCATGAAACGGATGAAGGCCGAGGCCGACGAGGCGGAAGAGCGGATGAAGAAACTGAACCGCGCGGGAAGCGAATCCTGGGGCGCCTTCAACGGCGCCTTGGCACAGTCGCGGTCGGCGTTCGATCGCGCCAGTCAAGCCGCCTGGGATGCGTTCAAGCGCGCCGCTGGCGCGGGCGGTGCCGGCGCGCGCAATGAGCCGCCGCGTTGAGCGAACCCGCGGGTGGGTAGAGGCTTGAGAGGAAAAGAATCGTGCCAGCCGATCCGACGCTGTCGAGCGAATTGAAGTCGCTTCACGAGGAGGTCTCCGCGATGCGGCGGGAACGTCCGCCGGGCGCGCCGGCCCCTCGGCGCGCCGCGGGCGGCGGGGCGGAAACCGGCACAGAAAGCGCGGCAGCCGGCACGCCGGAAGATCCGGAAGTCAGGTATCTGCGGGAGCAGCTTCGTGATTTCGTCGACGAAATCACAGATTTCTTCGAAGAAGCCGAGAAGAACGTGGCCGCACATCCGGCCGAGAGCGTGCTGGGAGCCATGCTGGTCGGCATCCTGATCGGCTACCTGCTCGGCCGGCGCTAGGAGACCCATGATGATCGACAACCTCATTCGGGACTTCCAAGTTCTGCGCAAGGCCGATGTCCTCATCGCCAAGATCTGGCTCAACCTCATGGCGCGGCGCCTCGGCTTCTTCACCTTCGCCGGGCTCGTCGCCGTCTTCGGCCTCGGCATGGCGAATGTTGCCGGCTTTTACGCGTTGCTGGAGGCGGCCGGGGCGGTATGGGCCGCCGCGATCATGGCCGCGATCGATCTCGCCATCGCCTTGATCGTCGCGCTGGTGGCAAAGACCTCCGCACCCGGCCCCGAAATGGAGCTCGCCTTCGAGGTCCGCAAAATGGCGGTCGAATCGATCGAGGCAGACGCCGGCGAGATCAAGCTCGCCATCGATGCGCTCGGCCAGGATCTTCGCGAAGCGAAGGAAACCGTTGTCCGTTTCGCGCACAATCCGTTGGATGCGGCTGCGCAGAAAATTCTCGTGCCCGCGGCCATATCAATCATCAGAGGCATACGTTCGAAGAAGGAATCGTCCCGCGAGCGGTCCTAGCCGGCGGCTGCGCGGATCGCGCGCGGCCGCGAGCAGGGACAGCAAATTTGGAGGATGGAATTCGCTGAAACGGAGCTAACAAACTGATCATGGGAGGAGTTTACATGTTCGAATCGATTCGGAACTCGCTGCGCGCCCACTGGCGCATGATGGTTTTTCAAGCCATCGTCATGATCGTGCTCGGAATCCTCGCAATTGCCGTGCCCGTGGTGTCGACGCTTGCCGTCGAGCTCTTGGTCGGCTGGCTGTTTCTCTTTAGCGGCGTCGCCGGGTTGATTGCGATGCTGGCGACGAAGGAAGTTCCCGCCTTTAGCTGGGGCATCGTGACGGCGGCGCTTTCGGTGATCGTCGGCATTCTGCTCGTTTGGCGTCCAGCCGAGGGCGCGCTAACGCTCACGCTCGTGCTCACCGCATTCTTCATCGCCGAGGGCACTTTCCAGACCGTCATCTCGATTTCCTATCGCGAGGCCATGCGCGACACCTGGGGTTGGATGCTGGTCAGCGGCATCGCGGATCTCGTGCTCGCCGCGATCGTGATCGCCGGGCTTCCGGCCAGCGGTGGCTACATCCTGGGCATTCTCGTCGGCGTCAATCTGATCACCTCCGGTTGGGCGCTCTTGATGATCGCTTTCGCCGGCCGGCGATTGGCCGAGAAAATCGGCGCGGCGTAACGGGCGGCGTTCGATGGCTTCGAACGCCCGAGGACACGACTGATGATCCCGCTGTGGGACGCCTCGCGCCGGCCGGTCCACTTCCCGGTCATGACTGCGTTCATCATCGTCGCCAACGTCGTGGGTTTCATGCTCGAGCTCAGCGGCGGCGATGACTTCGTCCTGCGCTGGTCCGTGGTGCCCGCTGATATCGTCGCCGGGCACCATTGGGAAACCCTGCTGACCTCAATGTTCCTGCACGGAAGCTGGGCCCACATCATCGGCAACATGGTGTTTCTCTGGGCCTTCGGCCCGGAGATCGAAGACGTGATGAACCCCTTGCGGTATCTCGCCTTCTATCTTCTCGGCGGCGTTCTCGCCATGAGCGTGCAGGTCGCGGCCAATCCCACATTGACGATTCCCTGCCTTGGCGCGAGCGGGGCCATTGCCGCGGTCATGGGCGCCTTCCTCGTTCTCTATCCGCGCGACCGCATCCGCACCTTGTTGTTTTTCGGTTTCTTCGTGACCATGGCTTATGTGCCCGCGGTCCTTCTGATCGGATTCTGGTTCGTCATACAGTTGTTGGGCGCTGGCATCGGTGCGGTCGCGCAGGTCAACACCGGCGGCATCGCCTATCTTGCCCATGTCAGCGGCGCCGTATTCGGGGCGATTGCGGTCGGCTGGTTCCGGGACCGCGCACGTGTCGCCGCCGGCGCTGCGGATTGATTCCATAGGCCGGCCGGACGCGCGATATGCGAACCGATACACCCAGCCGCCTCTACCGTTTCACGTTCGTATTGATCGTCACGCTGGCAGCGCTTGCGGCCTTCCTGTTCATCATCCAGGCCTTCATTCTGGATATCGCACTCGCCGCCATCCTCGCCGGGATCATAGATCCGCTTTTCCGGAGAAGCCTGCCGGCTTTCGGCGGACGGAGGGGTCTTGCCGCCGCAACGGCTGTTGTCGTGGCGATGCTCTCGGTCCTTCTGCCCCTGGTTGTGATCGTGGCCCTCGTCGGCTCGGACGCGGTTCAACTGAGCGAAGCCGCCGTGGCTTGGGTCAAGCGCGTCGTTGCCGAGCCGGAAATCGTTCGCGGCCAGCTCCCCGAGTGGCGCGTGCAGGCGAAATGGCTGGGCGCTACGCTTGCCGCCGTCAGCGCCCATGCCGCCGACATCATCGGGGCAGTGGCGGGATTCCTGTCGCGCAACGTCTCCACAGTCACTCAGGGCACGCTGCGCGTCTTCCTCGATTTCTTCATCGTCGCCTTTGCGCTGCTGCATTTTCTGAGGAACGGCCCCGAGCTTGTCGAGCACTTGATTTACCGCATTCCCGTCGCACGGTCGGAGGCGCACGCCATCGTTGACCGAACCCTTTCGATCACAGCGGCAACGCTGAAAAGTATCGTCGTCATCGGCGCCACCGAAGGTGTTACGTTCGGAACTGCCGTGGCGCTGGTCGGCATGGGCCATCCCTGGTTTTGGGGCACGGTCGCCGCCATCGCATCGACGATTCCGGCTGTGGGCTCGACGGTCGTCTGGGCGCCCGCCGCCGTCTATCTGATCCTCACCAACCAGGCTGCCGCCGCGGTCGGTTTCGCGTTTTTCGGAGTGGTCGTCGTGACAATGATCGACAATGCGATCCGCATCGCCATCATCGGGCACAGCGCTACCATTCCCAGTTTTCTGGTCTTCATCAGTACGCTCGGCGGACTCATGGTGCTAGGCGCCCCCGGGCTCCTGATCGGGCCGGTCATCACCAGCGTCCTCATCGGCGTGCTCGATCTCTATCACGCGGTTCTGAAATCGAGCGGCCTTTCCAGCGAGGCAGGCCAGACGATCGTCGACCGCACGGCTGAGCCGTGAGCCACAATCGTCCCCCTTGGTGCTCGGCGCCGCCGCGACTGGAAGAGCAGCGGACCTTGGAAGATCGGCTGGAACTCGAAGGGGCGGCCGAGGGGACGCCGAGGCTAAAAGTCCCGGCGCTTTCGCCTTTGTCCGAGGTCGGAGCCGCTAACCAGCTACAACAGGCGTATTGGATGCACACGCGCTCCGAAGGTTCCGCCTTCGGGGCGTTTCGCCAACGATGGCGCCCCAACCGAAGCAATGGCCCGACCCTTTCGCGTATCAGGGCCACTGCCGAACTTTTTGTCGCGCTACTACATCGCGCCAACCCGCATAAGCGTTCACTCTAGTTGAACGTTGACTCCACGCTTCTCCGCAACGCGCTTCCGCACCCAGGCCAATGCTTCGGATCTTGTGCGAAACACGGCCGTCTCCCAACCGGCCTGCTCTACGAAAACCATCCACATACGTGCGAGCGCGAAGGGTAGATCGTCTTTCGCGTAGATTGCGACCACACGCCCAACAGCGCCCCGCCTCGATGCGTGAATCGCGATTTCAGCCATTTGGCGAAGTTGAGGAGTTGAGACTTCCACGCCGGTGACATCGTCGAAGTCGAAGAAGGCGTAGACTATGGTCGTCGGCGCGTGATCGGGGGCTTCAACTTCTGCCAAAGCCGCGACCACTTCGGTCCCTGTCAGCTTGCCAGACGCTGTGTAGACAACGCCTTGTCCGTCATTCAGCTGTTTTACCGTCAGCGGCATGAAATTGGCTTCCCTCCTCGGGTCACGATTATCATGACCGGCCCCCGCCGAGTGGTCCGGTTGGAATGTTAGTTTAGGAACGGCGTCGGTGTCACCAGTTGGTTAGCCGGCCGAGCGCCCGGCAATGACGCTAAGTTCGCCGCCGGATCACGCATACGGTTTAATACTGAACGTGTCCGCTTTTGGCACGTTTCTGCCGTTCGCAGCACGGCAACTCATGGCAGCTATTTTGGGGTAATGCGGACGTAACGCGGACATCGCGGAACCGAGGCGATCGACCTTGAGCGAAAATTGCTGCTCATGCCGGACGGTCGGGTCGAGAGCATGACTCGTTTTCCAGCTCGGACCGCATAAGGACTTCCGCGGCACCGGGCACCGAGTCTCCGGCAATTGCGCCGCATTCCGGTGCACCGCGTCCAGACCGATGGCTCCGTAAACAGCGCCCCGCCCAAGAATTGAAAATTGAACGCGATTTTACATTCAATCTGCCCACTACCCAGGATAGGACTTGACGCTATATGGTAATATTGCCATAATATGCATAATGAGAAAGCCCGAAAGGCAAAGCCGCGCTGGGGAGACGAAGCAACCAGACCCGCCGTCAGTTCGGCCGATCACCTGGATCGCCAGCAGCAAGGACGATCTTTCGGCATTGCCGCGCGAGGTGAAAGCTTCCTTCGGTTCTAGGCTATACGAATTGCAGCAGGGCAAGACCCCGCTCGACATGAAGCCGCTGCCTCAGTTTGGAGCGGGCGTTTATGAGCTGCGAGAGAGCTTCGACCGGAACGCCTATCGGGTGATGTATGTCGTGAATCTCACGAAGGCGCTCTACGTGCTGCATGCCTTCATGAAAAAATCCAAGTCCGGGATCGGCCTGCCGAAGCCGGATGCCGAATTGATCGCCGTGCGCTTGCGGCGCGCACGGGAGTTAGATACGGAGGACTGACCATGGCCAAAATTCCCTTTGAGAAAAGCAGCGGCAACGTGTTTGCCGATATCGGATTCACGCCAGCCGAGGCGGCGGAGCTCACCGCTAAAAGCAGCTTGATTATCGCCATCAAGGACACCATCACGCGGCGCAAGCTGACGCAGCAGGAAGCGGCGCGGCTCTGCGGCACAGATCAGCCGACGCTTTCCAAAGTGTTTCGCGGCCGTATGGAGAGCGTTACCATTGACCGGCTTGCAAGTTGGCTTACCTCGCTCGGCCGGGACGTAGAGATTATCGTCAAACCAGCGCCGCGCAAGCCCCGCCAAGGACGCTTGCGTGTGATTGAAGCTGCGTAACTTTGGCGTGGGCCAAAATCCATTCTCACCGCTCACTGACAGCTCGTCCGTGATCGATTTGCTGGAACTAACGCATCGCACTTTGTCGTGCGACGCCCGCCCGAGAGCAACCACACATCGACAAATTATCCTTTAATATCAATAACTTAGGTGGCTGGGGCGCCAGGAACCCCACTTGCGCCCAAAAACCCGAGGATTTCTGCGGTGCCGGACACCGAATCTCCAGCAATTGTGCCGCATTCCGGTGCACCCCGTCCAGACCGATGACTGCGTATAAGTACGCCCCACCCAATAATCGAAAACCAGAGGAGCCGGAGCGCGTTCGCCGGCCCCGACCTGCTGCTGGATCCATCTCTGAAGGTCTGCTCTCGGGGGCCAACCCGTCCCGGTCCGACATCGTCCCGACCGCTGGTGTTGACCCGCAGCAGACATGGTGATTGGTCCTGGCTCAACCTCTGGCGTGCTGTAATAGCTCCCGCACTGTGAATGGATAGCCGACCCGCTTAACACAAACACCGGGCCTAATGGATGCCTGGGAAAACGCGCCGAATGAACGGCCAATAACAATCCGGGTCGGAGGTGGTTTTGATCCCCTCCAGGACGTGCAGAGCCAAGGCGTCGTCAATCGGCGACCGCTGAGCGCGGGGCCGCGCGGTAATTTGGGCAGCCCATCCCGGGGCAATCTGGAAAAAAATCTTTTCGTCCGAAGCTTGGGCTTGTTGCCCGGCTCGCTCTATCTGAGCCACGAAACTCCATTTCATTGCTCCAGACCGCGACGATTGGAACGGTATGAGTTCGACGCTCGTAGCCGGTACTCCAAGATTTTTTTCGTAAACCTTGGTTAGGAGCTTAGCAGCTCGACTAACGATGTCTGGTCCCTCGAAGTCTTTGAGTTCTTGTTCGGAATAGAGCCGAACACCGACAGCGGCCTTATGATCCTCTCGCACTAAAAGCCCAGCCTCGTTGCCGAACCGCCATAGATCTGGGATTGAATACGTGAAACAGAGTCGTTTCGCATCATTGTTAAAGTACCAAGATTCGTCCTTCCCTCCCTCACGTCCCTCGAAAGTCGCAAGAAGCTCTGTGCGATCCGGGCTCATCCAAACCCGCACATTCACGTGACCTTTGGGCGGTTCGGCAGGACCGTCGGTGTCAGCGGCAGCGCCAGACGCCAAACAAATCAATAAACCGAACAAAATGAGGCGCCGAATGTCTTTCCTCATAAGAATCCCCCGGATGACAATCGACAAATTTCCGTCGCGCACTACCGCGCCGCACTCAGGCGATTCAGCCCATCCTGAGCTTCTTTCATATTGGGTTTGATCGACAGCGCCTTTTGGTAATCGGCAATGGCTTCGCCCTTCTCGCCTTTTTGCTCGTGGGTAAAGCCGCGATTTCTGAAGGCAACGGCATAATTCGGTTGGAGTATGATCGCCTGATCGTAGTCCTCGATGGCGCGATCATAATCACGTTTGACGCCGTACAGATTGCCGCGGATGTAGAAGGCCATGGGTGAATGTGGATTAACCTTGATGGCCTGATCTAAGTCTTCCATCGCCCGGTCGTATTGGTGTTTCTCTTCATAGGCGTTGCCACGCCAGACAAGGGCCTCGTCATTATTCGGATTGAGCTTGATGGCCTGATCTAAGTCTTCAATGGCGCGGTCATACAGGCGTTCGTTCTCATAGGTGAGGCCTCGCTTGATTAGGGCCTCGGCATAATTCGGGTTGAGCTTGATGGCTTGATCATAGTCTTCAATAGCGCGGCCGTACTCGCCCTTTCCGCCGTATGAATTGCCGCGGTTATAGAAGGCCCCGGCAAAATTTGGGTTGAACTTGATGGCCTGATCCAAATCCGCGATGGCGCGGTCGAATTGACCTTTCTGATTGTACGCATGGCCGCGGTTGCTAAGGGTTGGTGCGTCTTTTGGACTAAGCTTCACGGCTTGATCATAATCAGCGATGGCTTCGTCAAAGAGCCCCTTCCGGGAATATGCATTGCCGCGATTGTTGTAGGCTTGCATGTAATCCGGCCTGAGTTGAATCGCCTTAGTCTCGTCGGCCACGGCTTGGTCGAAGAGGCCCATATCGAGTTTCGTGACGCCCCGATCTACGTAGGCTTCGGCGTAATCTGGCCGGAGCTGAATTGCCTTGTTGTAGTCAGCGATTGAGGCATCATGATCGCCTTTCGCATCATAAACGATACCGCGATTGTTATAGACCTCAGCGTAATCCGGCTTGAGCTCGATCGCCTTCCCAAAATCGGCAATGGCGTTGTCATAAAATCCTTTGTGGAAATATGACAGACCGCGATTGTTGTAGGTGACGGGGTCATTCGGATTGATCGCAATCGCTTTATCGTCATCGGCGATGGCGAGGTCGTCATGCCCAGTATTTCCGTAAAGCGCGCCCCGCTTTTGGTAAGCCCCAGCAAAATCCGGGTCGAGTTTGATTGCCTGATCGTAATCTTCGATGGCGCGGTCGAATTGTTTTTTCTGATTGTACGAATGGCCGCGGTTGGTAAAGGCCTGGGCGTCCTTTGGGTTGAGCGTGATGGCCTGATCATAGTCATGGATGGCACGGTCGAAGTCACCCTTACCCGCGTATGAGTTGCCGCGGTTGTTAAAGGCCATCGACAAATTCGGATCGAGCTTTATGGCCCGATCCAAATCCTGGATCGCGAGGTCGTATTGACCCGTCTGATTGTAACAATCGCCCCGGTCGCTGTAGGCCAGGGCAAAATCCGGCTTCAATTGAATCGCCCTTGCAAAATCGGTGAGCGCTCGATCGTATAGATGCTTCCTGACGTACGCATCGGCGCGACAATGGTAGCCTAACGAGACATCGGGATCGAGCTGGATCGCTTTCGTGCAGTCAGCGATGGCTTGGTCGTAGAGGCCCTTTTCCTTATATGCTGCACCCCGATGAGCATAGGTCTCGGCGTGATCTGGCTTTAGCTGGATCGCTTGCGTGAAATGTTCGATCGCGCTATCGAAATCGCCGCTTTTGGCTGCCGCGACGCCGGCGTCGAAATCACTTTGAGCATCGGCGAGGGCGACTCCGGCAAAGCCCAGGAACAGGGCAAATATAATAAATATTTTACGCATCGTCGTTTCCAACAACGGGCTCAGTTTGCTGGCCACGCTGGTGGCAAGCCGACGCCGACGAGGTTCGGCACTACATAGTGGACAAGCCATAGAACAGTGCATTCAGGATTCGCATGGCATCGTTGTATTCTTGGGTGTTGTCGATCGACTGCGGAAGCTTTTCGTCGAACACCATGAGCGACTGGTCGATCTGACCTGGCGACGCGTTGAATTTACTCTGGATATACGCTTTTTCCTCTTCGATCCGGTTCTCAACGGAAAAGTGCGCTTTGCCCGAAAGGGATCCGATCAGCGTTCGTTCCGACGCCGCATTTGCCCTAAGCGTTCCGACATAGTACGCCTTGCCATTCGCCGGTACGGCGAAGGCAACCTTTGGGACAATAAAATAATTGCCCGACCACGGGTCTCGAATGTTGATCCGGTCGATAAGATAAATGCCTTTTTTCAGCGGCCACCGGAACCGTCTGCCCGGCGACAATCAAGGTGAGAGGGCAGCGTCAATCAGGATGAGAATGCGCCGGGGGTGGACTGAAGGAGGGAGGGCGTAGCCCGACCGACGGTAGTCCACCCCCGGCGGCGGGTTTTTCGAAACTCGTCTGGCGGTCGTGAGCGACCGGGTTAGTTTCTGATTCATCTCAATCTTTGAGGGATCAGACCTTGCCCGGCCTCCCCATAACCGATCACCAGATGAGGTTGTATATGATTTACCGAAAGACCCACGGCACTGACGTTGCCGCCGCCAAAGCCGGCTTTTCGCCGGCGACCGGTTTCCGGATCGAGAACGATCCGCGCCTGCCATCTCAAAAGAAGAAGCCGCGCAGCCGTCGCCGGCCCGATCCGCTCGCCGCGGTATGGGACGCCGAGATCGTGCCGATCCTGAAGGCTGCACCCGGTATCCGCGCCATTGCCGTTCTCGAAGAGATCCGACGACGCCATCCCGAGATCAGCCCTGGCATCCGGCGCACGCTGGAACGGCGCATGCGGGCCTGGCGCGCCTTGGCCGGGCCGGAGCAAGACGTCATCTTTCGACAGGAACACGAGCCCGGCCGTCTCGGCCTCTCTGACTTCACCGACACGAACGCGCTCGGCATCACGATCGCCGGCGTGCCGCTACACCATCGGCTTTACCACTTCCGACTGGCGTTCTCGGGCTTTGAGCACGCTCACGTCGTTCTCGGCGGCGAAAGCTTCGTCGCTTTGGCGGAGGGGCTGCAGAATGCGTTGTGGGCGCTCGGCGGTGTGCCGCACGAGCATCGCAGCGACAGCCTGTCAGCCGCGTTCCGCAATCTGGACCGCAACGCTCAGGAGGACCTGACCCAGCGCTATCAGGCCCTCATGCGCCACTACGGCATGACGCCGACGCGCAACAACCTTGGCGTCGCGCACGAGAATGGCTCGATCGAGAGTGCGCACGGCCATCTCAAGAGGGCGATCGAAGATGCGCTTCTCTTGCGCGGGAGCGGGGACTTCGACGATCTCGACGGCTACCGCCGCTTCATCGACGAGATCGTCGGTCGGCGTAATGCCCACACCCGCAAGCGGATCGAGCTGGAGCGGCCGAGCCTGGCCAAACTGCCCAAGCGGCGCACCGCCGACTACGAGGAGAAAATCGTCACCGTCACCTCGAGCGGCGGCTTCATCCTGCGCCGCGTCTTCTACACGGCGCCATCGCGGCTGATCGGCCATCGACTGCGGATACACCTCTACGACGACAGGCTCGACTGCTTCCTTGGCTCGACGCCGATGATGACGCTCCAGCGCGGGCGGCCGCTCTCGAACAGCAAGGGTGGTCACGTCGTCGACTACCGGCACGTTATCCACGCGCTGCGCAAGAAGCCGATGGCGCTGCTCAATCTGGTCTACCGCAGCCAGCTGTTCCCGCGTCCCGCTTACGCCCGGGCATTCGAGGCATTGCGCGCCGAGGCTGGCGACAAAAGGGCCTGCAAGGTTACGGTCGAGCTGCTGGCGCTGGCGCACGACCGCGGCTGCGAGGCCGAGCTGGCCACCGCGATCAATGCGGAACTCGACGCCGGCCGGTTGCCGGATCTGGCGGTGCTGCGCGAGCGGTTCGGGCCAACCGCGGGGTCTGTGCCGGTGATCGAGGTCCCTCTCGTGCCGCTCAACGCCTATGACGTGCTGGCGGCAGTCCATGCCGTCGAGCCCGCCTCCAGCCTGGAGGTGGTCGCATGACCAACGTAAACACGATCGACGCTGCGCGCGTCGAGTTGCTGCTCAGCGAGCTGCGCTTGCCGGGTGTCAAGCTGATATGGGCCAAGCTCGCCGAGCAATCCGACAAGGAAGGGTGGCCGGCGGCCCGTTTCCTCGCCGCGCTCGCCGAGCACGAGATGGCTGATCGCAACCGCCGCCGCATCGAGCGGCACATGGCTGAGGCGAGACTGCCCGCCGGCAAGACGTTCGCCACCTTCGACTTCACGTCCGTGCCAATGGTCTCGAAGGCACAGGTGATGGCGCTCGCGTCGGGTGACACTGGCTCGAGAAAGGCGCCAACATCCTGCTGTTCGGTCCGCCCGGCGGCGGCAAGAGCCATCTGTCGGCAGCGCTCGGCCTCGCCTTGATCGAAAACGGCTGGCGCGTGCTGTTCGCCCGAACCACGGATCTCGTCCAAAGACTGCAGGTCGCACGGCGCGAGTTGACGCTTGAAAGCGCCATCGCCAAGCTCGATCGCTATGATCTGTTGATCCTCGACGACATCGCCTATGTCACCAAAGATCAGGCCGAGACCAGCGTCCTGTTCGAGTTGATCGCCGCGCGCTACGAGCGGCGATCGATGCTCATCACCGCCAATCAGCCGTTCGGTGAATGGGGCAAGATCTTCCCCGATCAGGCCATGACGCTCGCCGCCATCGATCGCCTCGTGCATCACGCCACAATCCTGGAGATGAACGTCGAGAGCTATCGGCGGCGTGCCGCGCTCGATCGAAAACGCGGGCCAGGCCGCCCAGCCGTACACGCTACAACCAAGAATACCGAGACCGCCGATGATTGATTGACGCGCGCCGTCAATCAAAGCACTTGTCAAGATCGCGGCCAGCGACAATGATGAACTCGCTCGGCCGCCTCGTCTCATCCTGATTGACGCGCCGTTCTCACCCAGATTGTCGCGCTATAACCGTCCATCAGAATCAAATTCGCCGTTGATGGTCGTGCGATCATCGAGGCGCAGCAACCGGGGTGCGATCGACCATTCGAAGACGGAACTTCCGTTGTGCTTCTCTTCCCCGTTTTCTATCCAGATAATGCGGCCGAAAACAATCGACGCATCGACGGACGCCTGGGCTTTCTGCCAAGCTCCCTGATCGGCGATATTCGAGGTGCTTTCGCATCCAGAAAGCAAAGCAAGAGTGAGGCCGAAAACAAGATGATACCGCGGACGGATAAAATCGAAACTCGCCAGCATCGGGAATGGCCGACTGGACTACAACTTTTGCGCGAGATGCATTATCGGAGCCGGCGAGCCATTTGGCAAGGTAGCAAAACCTCGGTCTCTCTCAGAGAACAAGGCACTAAATCAACGCGACGCGACGACGCCGCAAGGCTAGGTAAGACAGAGCATCAAAGAATTTCTTGGTGGCGGCTCCGTCGGGGAGCCGCTGTATTTGTTTGCACGTGAACGAAGAATGGTGGGTGAAGCCCTGTTCACCGATACCGTTGGCTTGGCAATCTCAAGGCCGCTTTTGGCACCTCTACGACATCGCGCGACAGGTGAAGAATGGCCGTCTTCGGTTCGGAAGTGGAAGCCCGCGCGCGGCTGTCGATCCGGATTTATGGGTTCATGGCCTAGCCAAGCGCTAAGAGCTGAATGCTGCCAGGCCTTCCGCTTTTCCCAAAAGGGGGCCGGAAGGGTCAGATGGGGGCTCTCATTCATATCGATGTTAGCGTAATTTAGATTGCTACGACGAACAGCCACTGGATGGATTTGCCAATGCCCATCATCCTTCCAAGTCAAATTGTTGAAGCAATCGATGACTTGTTCGGCCCGACGCGGAATGAAATATATTCTCAGGCGATCACGGCTCAAAAGCGAGCCGAAGTTCACGCGCTTCTTTTGCTACTCGATCAACTTCCACCGCAGGTAATTGATCTGCCTTTCCGCGAATACCTAGAGTTTACGCGCTGCCGCGCGGTGCTCGCCACGGCGCTACCACGATGGGCTGTCGGGGATGTAAATCCCGTAAGAGATGTCTACGGTAAGGACCCTGTCGAGCGCATTCGCCGGCTGATGAAAGAATGTCGCGACGAACAGCCACCCCCCGAGCCGGAATTACCGTTCATAGCCGACCTCGACACACGGGTTGGCATCCAGGATCGCATTCACGCTGCATGGACGGATTTCAATGCCCGAGAGTGGATGGGCGCAACCGTCTTTGCGGGTGGAGCACTGGAGGCTCTGTTGCTGTGGGCGCTAAAACAGTCGGACTTGTCGGACTCGGAATTGGCCGGTAGGTTGGATAATGGGCGGCGCAAAATATCCTTAGAGAAGATGCATCTGACCGAGCTCATTGATGAAGCAACTAAAATGCAGCTAATCAGCGCTGATGCAGCTAACCAGGCACGTCTGGCCAAAGATGCAAGAAACTTATTGCACCCTGGCAAAGTGGCGCGGTCTGGCGTCGCTTTTAGCAAGGCGTCGGCATTGACGGGCCTTGCCGGGGTGTATCGTGCGATCGATGATCTCAAGCAAGGAGCTGTCGGAATACCGGCTCAGTGCCGTCCGATTGAATAGGCCGCATGTGCGCCGTAGGTTTAATCGTGCCCTCGATCGCCCCAACCGCACGAAGGAGACGGACCACACAAAATCTCTACCAGTTATGCAAGGCCTAGCGGTCCTAGATGTCGCGTGGGGTCGGCAACAAGATGTCGCAAGTGTATTCTTAGAAACTGGCCTCTTCTGACAGGGCGGGGTGTGTCGCTCCTTACGGATTGGACGGGTGAATGGCACTTCCACCCCTTTACAAGTATCTTGATGTTCGAGGTGCGAAGCTCACACTCGGCAGCCGGACGTTCAAACATTCCAAACCTTCGGACTTCAACGATACGGAAGACTTAACGGTTCAGAGCATCTTTTCAGAGGACACCGAGGCCGTGCTGAAGAAGCACACGAATGTTTTCACCGACGTAATCCTTCAGCACCTCAATGACCCGCCGACCTGCGGCTCACCTTTGAAGGAGGAGCTTGCACTCATTCAGCAAGTTTATCGGACGAACCCGAAGGCGGCAGAGATCGTAAAGGCTGAGCTAATCAAGGAAGGCTACGAGTTCGATCTTTGATGTTGAGCACATGCGCGAGCGGTCTAAGGTATTCGTCAAAGAGATCAATGAATTCATGCAGGACTATCGCGTCTTTTGCGTCACTGCGCATAGGGATTCCGAAGAAATGTGGTCGAGCTATGCCGAAAACCACAAAGGCATCATGCTTCGAATTGAGCCGAGCGTTGCAATGGATTCCAAATTTCAGCTTTTTCGACCGGTTGAGTATCGTGAAAAGCGGCCTCCGATTTATGACGACGTGCTGGGCTTTATCGCAGACAGTCTATTTGGAGATCACGAAGCCCAAGTGAGAGCGATTATCGAGAAGATCATATATACAAAAACGCTTCGTTGGCAGCGTGAAGCCGAGTACCGGCTTGCGATACCGCTTCGTGAAGGCGAGCCGCCGTGGGATGCGCTTCCGTATCATCCGGAAGAAATTACCGAGCTTTACCTCGGGCTCGCGATGACGAAAGACGATAAGGAGGATGTGGTCTCCAAGGCGAAGGAGATCAATCCGGCAATCTCGATCTTTCAGACAAGTCGCGATGCAAGCACAAGGCTGATTTTCGATCGGATTTGAGCGGCCATTTATTCGCATAGTGACCCTGTGCGCGACCGAGAAATGTCGAATCAACAGAGGTCGATAACCTGAACGTTGCCACTCAAGAATTTCCGCTTTTGGCACCGAGCGTCCCTAAGTGGTGATGCCCCTTAAGGTCTGCTGTCGAGGGTTAACCCGTCCCGGTCCAACATCGCCCCGACCGCTGGAGATGACCCGAACCAGACGTCGCCGCTCACGCCGGGCTGTCGGTGACTCGCTGCTTTTTCGCCGTATTGCTTGGTGAGTGTGCGTGTGATTCGGCGTAGTGCGTTGACCCCTTTCGGCGCCGAACAGTGACCCCAACTCAATATCGAATTTCCTGGCGAAATCATTCGCTTAATTGAGCGACACGGGGGTCCCGATTGGAGGCCGATAACCGCTGTGACCCCACGCCGATTTACAAAAATTCAAATCGGTGAAACTGGACGAGAGCCAGTGATCTAGATTCGGCCAAGAAGACCAAGGATTTCCGTGATGCGGGGCTGCGAATTTAAGGTAGTTGTGCCTCGCCTTTGCGCCGCACGTCTAGCCCAACGGCTTCTTAGGGGAGCTCGCTACCCCAATGAGTTAGGGCCTTGCCCAATTCTGATTTGCTGCCAGTTCCTTCATGAAATACCGGAGACTTAGGGTCTTTCGAAGCGGCAGCAGACGATCAGGGCCGATAGAGCGCGAAGCACGGGTAACCGTGCCCGATTGCGAGCTACGCGCAAGCGCGCAACCAAGCCGGACGATTTTGATGAGGTTGAGGACAGAGATTGGAACCTCTCGCCATTAGGTCAAAGAGGAAGAATGTTTGGGCGCCTGTTTGAGAACATTTCCTACCAACGCCGTCAGTGCATCCACATCGCACGGCTTGGCGACGGTGAAATCAGCGCCGGTTCTTTCGGCCATTTTCAGGTAAGAGTAGCCTCCGTCTTTGGTTTCCTCATGGAGCGCGATGATCCAGGGAATCAGCGACTGCTTCTTGATGTAACGGATAAGTTCGATGCCATCCATTTCCGGCATCACGACTTCGCTGATCACCACATCGGGGTGATAACGTAGTAGCAGACTAGTTGCTTCAAGGCCGCTGGCTGCTGCAACCGCCAAATAACCCGCATGCGTAAGCCTGGTGCACAGGTCGACGCGAAAACGGTCGTCCTTATCGACAACCAAGATACATGCCATCGGCCACTGCTCTCCCGGTCACGCTGCTCGGCGAAGGGAGCTGGCACGATACGGCGTCATAAAGAGCCCATGTCGCGGACGAAGCGAAATCATCGGTTCGACCTCGATGGTTTGGCCGGGCACCAAGTGCAGGGTGAACCGACGCGAGACCATCGCGAGAACGATCTTTGCCTCGATCATGGCAAAGCGGCTTCCGATACACGCCCGAGGCCCGCCGCTGAATGGAAAGTATGAGAAGCGTGGCCGCGCTTTCGCGGCGTCTGGCTTGAAGCGCTCGGGATCGAACGCCTCGGGATTGGGCCAGAATCGCTCGTCGCGGTGAACCACGTACGGACAGATCATGACCGAGGTGCCTTTCGGAACGGCGTAGCCCCCGAATTCGTCCGGTCCCAGAGCAGTGCGGGAGATTGTCCAGGCCGGAGGATAAAGTCGCATGGCTTCCTCGAAGACCATTTGCGTGTACGGCATTCCGGCAAGGTCTTCGAACTCGGGTGGCCCGTCGGGCCGATCCGCATGCTCTTGCGAAAGGCGTCGAGCCACCTCGGGATGAGACGACAGCAGGTACCACGTCCACGCTAGGGCGGAAGCCGTCGTCTCGTGGCCGGCCAGTATCATGAAGATGATCTGATCACGCAGTTGCTTATCTGTGTACGGTCGCTTGGTCCCGGAGTGTCGCGCCCGCATCATCATGCTTAGAAGATCGTCATAACGCTCCGGATGCGCCCGGTGCTCGGCGATGATCCGGTAAACGAACCGATCAAGAGTGTTGAGCGCCCTTTGGAAGCTGCGGTTGTCAGCCGTCGGAACGACCCCCACGAACGGGTTCACCGACCAGATGCGATGTTCTGCGGCACGCAGCACAATTGTGATGGCCTGAAAAAGCTCGTCTTCATCGCGCTCGTTCAGCTTCATCGAGAATAGTCCGGCAAGCACGACGCCAAGCGTTAGGCGCATCATCTCTGCCGAAACATCCACAGGTGTTACGGTCGCGGCGCGGTCTTCCCATCGATCAAGCATCTGAGAAGTCAATTCCGTGCATTGGTAGGCGATGCGCGTCAGGCTCTCCGTATGGAATGCGGGCGCTGCTGCGCCTCGCTGATTGCGCCACTCGGCGCCTTCCGAGACGATGAGGCCTTCTCCGAACAATGGCTTGAGCCTCTCGTAGAATTCGCTCTTGCGATAATTCTGTGCGTTCCCGAGCAGGACGTGCTCAACCAGAGAGGGGTGATTAAGCAGAAAAAGATTCTTGGGCCCGAGCCGGAAGCGCACGACGTCACCGTAGGCCCGTGCGGCCTTTACCGCGAATCGCAAGGGGTCCCGCCGCAACGCGGGCAGAACGCCTAAGCCGAACGAGCCCGCCGGCCCCGGCGCTTTGGTGATGAGTTCGACCACTGTATCCTCCCTCGAGTTCCTATTGGGTGCCCTTTGTGCCGTTGATCAGGTCACGCATTGCGTCTTCGGCCGACTTCGCCGCAACTCCAATCAGGTGCGCGAGTTCGTGAAATTCCGCGTCTCGTGCCTCCTCCATCAAGTAGGAGAGGCAGTCGTACAGGGCCCGGACGTTCGTGCACTGTGTACCAATAGGTTGTTTGTGGCCCGAGTTTTCAGATTTTCGATTGCCATCGTGTCGCACGCTAGCCTCTTCAGTAATTACGCTGCTTGGATCTGATCGAGATTTCTCCACAGCGCGAGCCTCGCGATTGCATTCGTGGTACGAACGCGCTCAAGGTTCTCGCGCGTGACATCGAACCAACCGGCAACAGCTCGCGTGTTTCCCACCACCTGCGGCTGGCCGAAACGGTGTGTCCTAAGTCCTCCGCGCTGGAGCACCCGCTCGAAGCGCAAGTCTGAGACGGCGATGATTCTCTCAATGCCGAAGGAGAGGCCGAACTCGAGAAGAGCCGCCATGAGGATCGCGGTCGTTTCCTTGACCGCGCCCGGCCGGGTGTGCCCGCGGGTGGTATCGACAGCGAAACGACTTGCTTCCCATACGCGCGGACTCGCCGGCGCCGTATGGTCGTAAAGCAACGACGGGAAGACGTCCTTCAGCAGGTACGGACCCGTGGTGGGCATGAGGCGCCAACAGCCGTCGACCGGGCCCGAGCTATCTTCCGCGACGGCGTAGACGGGCGACATGAGGTCATAGCAGTCGCGCTCCATGTCGTTGAGAAAGCCCACATCCCAACCCATCCGTTCCTTGAAGACGCGATGCCGCAATTCGAACATCTCACGCAACAAACGCGGCGCGAGCGGGCTCATCGGTTCGTGAATTTGAATCGTGTGGGCCATCTACGCCTCCAACCGCTCTGACCAATGTCAGACATTTGAAGGCGTTCAGGGTTGGCTGCGAATACACCAATCTTGGTGGGTTGTGCTGGGCCGAGGACGGAGACGACGTTCTAAGGAAAGATCAGATAAAGCATGATTGCGCGAACCACGGCGTGGTTCTTGTTGAATACACCCAGCTTTTTCATGGCGTTCTTGATGTAGAAATTCACCGTGTTCTCGGAAATAGCCAGAATCTCCGACGTCTCCCAGGCCGTTTTACCACGCGCGGTCCACAGCAAGCACTCTCGTTCCCGATTGGTGAGTCGTATGTTGTCATCCTGATGCGCTGGCTGTGTGAAATTCGAGCGAACTGCATCATGGTAATAGAGTGAGGCGATATGGATCTCGTGGAGGTGCGCGGACACAACCTTTTTGAACTCCGCATCGTTGAGATCCGACGCGACGCTGACTAAGGCAAAATCGCCCATCTGGCCATGCACGGGGATTGTGATTCCGTGATAGAGGCCGACTGCTTTTGCTTCCTCAAAGATTTCGCGTTGCAGCTTATCGATGTCGTTACGTTTCAGCAGATCATCCCAGAGAATAGGCACAAGACTGCGCGCTGCGCTCGGCAAGACCGGATCGATGCCCTCATAATGAGCGGTTTCGTACCGCGACACCCAGGTTCCGGGGTAGTTGGAAAGGACTGGGCGCTTCTCGACGATGCGGCTGGGAAACCGCAGCCCCGCGTACGCAAATACGCTGAATCCGAGATTGCCTAGGAAGGCGGCAAAATCCGAGCGAAGATCGTCCAGCGAACGCCCCTCCTGGAGCGTCTCCACAAGATGGTCAAGCTGTGGGTGCGCAGCCATGACGCGCTTTTCTTGACCCCCTGGTCACTAGAGCTCGATTGTCGAAATCCCCTGCCGTGTTACAAATATTAACAACACACGGCGCTAGAACATTGAAGTGGTTTTACTACCTTTCTTCAAGGATCACATCAGCGAATGGCACTTCGCCCAGCACCCGAGCGGCCCGAAGGCATTACCGCCACCTGGTTGACCGAAACCTTACGCTGCGCCGGTATCATCACGGAGTCAGCCGTTTGCGGCATCAAGCGTATGCCTTTGCAGACCGCCGGCTTTACGGGTCAGGTCGCTCGGTATCAGATCCAATACGCCGACGGCGGCGGCCCGCCGTCGATTATCGTGAAGCTCCCGCCTGTCGATCCGCAAGCCCGTGCCTTCGGGTCCGCGTTACGTCTCTACGAGCGGGAGGCCCGGTTTTATCGTGAGATTGGACCTCAGGCCGGCCTGCGCACACCTCGGTGCTATTACAGCGACATAGATGAAAACGGCCTCTCCATACTGCTTCTCGAAGATCTCGCGCCTGCCCAGCCGGGCGACCAGTTAACGGGCTGGAGCAAGGAGCGGGCGGCGACAGCAGTTCGGCACCTGGCCGGGCTGCATGCTAGATGGTGGGGACGTCTAGCGCTTGAGCGCGTCGATTGGATGCCAAGCGCCGACGATCCGACAACCGTTGACGTTGCCCTCCGCGTCTACGAGCACGCCTGGGGCCCGTTTCTCGACCGATTTGGAGACTTGCTCTCTAATCGCATGACGAAGGTTGGCGAGCGCCTCGGCGCGAACATCGCGACACTGCTCGCTGGTTTTGCGGCACCTCCCAGAACGCTTATCCACGGCGATTATCGCATGGATAACTTACTGTTCGGTCATGAACCGGATTCGCTTGCCGTGATCGACTGGCAGCTGTCGTGCAAAGGCCAAGGCGTATTCGATATCGCGTATTTCATGAGCCAGAGCGCGCCCGTGGAAGTTCGCCAGGCGATAGAGCGCGAACTCCTGGAGCTTTATTGCCGTACCCTCGAGGAAAAGGGAGTTGGGAGCATCAGTCGCACGGCGTGCTTTGAAGGATACCGAAGAGGCGTTCTTTATGGTCTCGTCTATCCCGTGATCGTCGGTGGTACGCTCGTGGCTGCAGATTCGCGTGGCAAGGAGGTCGTGCGCACAGTTACGGACCGCGCTCTCCGCGCCATCGAGGATCTTGGTGCCAAAGACTATCTCGCCTGAAGCGTAACCTTCGCCAAGTCGTGATACCCGAGCGGACTCGGCTTTTTGTAGAAAATCCTTTTGAATCAATTGGCTGGATGGGGCGCCAGGAACCCCACTTGCGCCCCAAAACCTGAGGATTTCTGCGGTGCCGGGCACCGAATCTCCAGCAATTGTGCCGCATCCCGGTGCACCAGGTCCAGACCAATGGCTCCGTATAAGAGCGCCCCACCCAGTTATTGAAAGCAGGGGCGCCTAAGTGCGTTCCCCGGTTCTGATCTCCCGGTTCCCTCATTAAACATCCAGACTTAGTGTCTTTGGAATCGGCTACAGGCCAGTCCAGCCGAACTTTCTCGTACTCGGCCCGTAGACGCTCCAGACGTTCGAGGGCGTCCGTCGTCGTCAAGTTATCCCTTCCTCATCTTGTTTGTCCGCGAGTTGTTTGTCTTCTCCGACCCCGCCCTGATATTGTTGGTCACCACGTACTTGACGGCTTCCGGCCCGCCCTTGGTCAACAAGCCCCTGACCGCCTCCAGCATGGCCACCGCCGGCGCCCCGTGCACCATCTGGTCCGCCCGCGGCCCCGCCACCGCCACCCTGCTCTCCCACGGCTTCCGTTTTTTTCAACATGTTGGCACCGGCGCGAGCGATAGAATCGATTACCTCTCTCGCCAGCAAGCCTGACACGATGCCAACGAGCCCTATCATGTACGGGCTTAGTGAGGCCTCCTCCTTGGTGGAAGACAACAACAGCAGGCCGGTCTTCGCCAGGACGTATCCGCCAACGGCGATCACTAAGCCGATCAACGGGATAAAGACGTAATCTTTGGATGCAGGCTTTGGCCGGCTTTCGTCCCCGTAGTCCCGTAGAAGTCGCACCATGCCTCCTAACGCGCCCATGGACATTACCAGGAGCAACACCAAGAGGTCGTATGGCGTGTCGGCGATCGGCTTCGAGTACCACTTTTTTTCCATTTCTTTGAAAGCAAGGAATTCCTGGTGACCTTTGATCAGGTCGGAGTACTGGTCTTTGTTCGATGAGATCGACTGCTGGAGATCGGAGATCTCCTGCTCGTACGTATGGCCATTACGTTCTAGGACGTCCTTGTCGTATTTTAACGACACGAAGCCACGCAGTAGGCAGTATACGTCTCCTGAGTAGTCCTCTGCCTTCTTCGTTCCAGCGTGGATCTCGCTCCTCGCTTTCTCTTCTTCTTCCCGCAGCTGCGGATTGATCATCTCCTCCCTCCTAGTGCCGTCGTCGTTATAGAACCCCAGCAGGCACCGGCTGGTGAAGGAGAGGTCGTCGAGGTTAGGCGAGGCTTCCTGGCGCTTTTTGACGACGTCTGCGCGATACTCATCGTGCAGCGCGCGGTTTGCGTCGTAGTTCAGCGACCAGGTATCGAACGCCGAGCCACTGGAAGAGCGGAGTTGGACCGAGGCAAGCAGCAGAACGGAAGCAATCACGATGACCGGATATAAGACCCAAACGAGTAACCTCATCAAAACGCCATCGACTGACCGCATAATCGAGTGACTCCTGATCACCATTAGGAACCGCGCGACCCGAAGGGCGCCTTTGTGGCGAAGTTCACAAAACCATTCTATCAACGTTGTTGCCTCGTGTGGCAGTCTGTACCAGCTTGGCCATGTCCCACGGCTCACATACGGCCGCGTTCATAAATTGGCATCTTGTTCTGGGAATTGGCCCATCTTCTCTGCGTGGCGTTGGCGCGCTCTGAAATTGATAGTCACTCGGCGGATTTCTTTACATGCCGTCGGTCCGGTTGACACTCTACCGGAACATTACGGCCAAAAACTCTCAGATTTCCGCTGTGCCGCAGTTCGGTGCGCCCCATCCAGCCCGATCGTTCCGTGTGGGAGCGCCTCACCCAATAATTGAAAACAGAGGAGCCTGAGTGCGTTCCCCGGTCCCGATCTGCTGCCGGTTCCCGGAAAACTCTCACTCAGATCGGTCTAAGAAATTGGGAGGAGACCATTGCGTTTGCGCTACTGGTTGCTTGGCTGGCCGAGTGGGCTGACCGATTTTCTGTATCAAGCGATGAGAGAGGTTACTGCATTGCGGTTTGCCATTCGAGCGGCATGATCGATGGACTACAGGCCGCCGGTGCCGGCGGCCTGTAGCCGAGCACCGAATGCGGCCGACGGGTGTTGTAGTGTTGGTATGTCGTGATACGAATCCGTTATCAAAGGGTCCTGAAGAAGTTACCAAGGCTCTTCTTAATGATAGTGACGGCCGATCCCACATCTTGGTTTAAATCGCCGGCCGCGAGCTTAGCGGCTGCTCCATCCGCTTGAAGGTTAGCAACGTGACCCGCGATGAACGACGCGAAATCGGCTTCACCGTTCTCTTGCGGAAGGATTGCCGCGAGCCTTAATAGGCTCTCCTGCATATTGTTCAAGGGAACGGCCTGGGCTTGTGCCACATCGGCGGGGCTGGCCACGAACGGTAGCGGTTCGATGTGCTCTGGCCCCACATTGTCCGGATTGCTCAGGGAGAGCACAGTCTCGAGATCGGGCGCTACCATCTCTCGGTCACTTAGCGGCGCGCCTAGCGAGAAGCGCTTGCGCAACGTGGCAATGATTGACGTATGGTCGAAAGGGGTGTCGCCGGGTGGACGCAGGACCGTGCCCTGCGAGATAAAGGGTGAAACGATCACGGCCGGCACGCGCACACCGTATCGGTCGAAGTTGAATGGCGACGACGGGGCTGAGCTCGGTGGTTTGGCTTTTGGCGGCGGCACATGGTCGTAACAGCCGCCGTGCTCGTCATAGATGATGACAAGTAGCGTTTCCGCCCATGCCGGACCGTTGCGAAGTCGATTATAAACATCAGCGATAAGCTGCTCGCCTAAAGTCACGACGTGGGGTGGATGTTGGTCGTTCGGCAGCGATACGTCCGCAAAATATCGGGGTTCGATAAACGAATAGGCTGGCAGGTTTCCGGTTCTCGCGTCGTATTGGAATTCCTCGTAAAGGCGAAAGCCAGATAAGTGCGGCCAAAGCTTGGCCAGAGTGAGAGATTGTGGCACATCGTGAAAATAGATTTTCCAACCGTTCGCTATACCGAGATCCTCAAAGCGATTGAAGATTGTCGGCATTTCGTAGGGGAAATGCGGCGGAGAGTTGTTTTCGTAACCGTTGGCGGTTCCGGTGTGCACGAAAAAGCGGTTCGGCCATGTCTGACATGGCGCCGACGCGTGCCAGCGGTCGCAGACCGCAAACTGCCGCGCAAGTCGGCTGATCACCGGGACCTGCTCGGGCGTAAAGTAGTGCATCACGCTCCCCGGCTTGTAGGCTGCCGCCGGCTGCGCAGCTTGGCTTGTATAATTCCTGACGAAGCCAGCCATGCGCGCGGCCGGTGCAGGCATCGCGGTGCCGAACAGTTGCGTGTTGATATCCGCCCAGAGTTCACCCGGATCGGGATTCGGGATGGTCATCGTCGTCTCGTCGGTTCCGGGCCGATTCCAAACGCGAACGGGATTGCTGTTGGCATCGAGATTTGTCTCAGTGCCATCGAGACCGTCAAATCCCGCGGACTTGGGATAGAGCATCCCCAGCATGTTATCGAACGACCGGTTCTCTAGCATCAGGACGACGATGTGATTAATGCGATCCAGCGCGCTCATCAAAATTTCCCTCTGCCGCCAAAAATCGAAAGCGCTCTCGTCTCTTATACGCTCACAAATCCTCGGTTCGCGGCGGTTTGTTGCCTGTACCTCGAAAACTCATGAATTTTGATAAGATGTCGAACCAGAAAGGTGCCCCAAGGGACAGCGCTAGTGCGGTCAGCAGCAGGCCGCCGAGCTTTATGAACCAGAAGGGCCAGCCGGGGAAAGGACCCGAGGCATCCCACCCAATCGGCAGCGGCCGAAGCTTCGTTTCGGCGTCATCAAGCGTCTGTAGCACGCTCGATACGCTCGGTGTATTGGTTCCGGCGCCCCCGAGGGACGTTGCAGGCACCGTTGTACCCGCGGCCTGAACCATCTGCGCGCGTAAAGTCCCGTCATGCCACAGCGCTTTCGCGACAGCGATTGAATCTGCATTAATGGCCAACGCGATTGCGAGTCCAACACCTAGCGAAATCCACTTGACGTAGCGTTGGTAAACGCCGCTGACCCGATCCATCGTATGATCGAACCATGCGGCGACATTGTCGCGAAGCTTCGAGAGATCGCCATCGGCCGTCGCAAGCTGTGCCAACAGCGTGTCCCGAATATTGCTGTCCGGAAGGTTTTTGATAGCGCTCTCGATATCAGCGAATGCCGGCAACGGCTTTGTCGGATCTAGGCTGGCGAGAAGCGCCATGGCAAAGGTTTGACTTGATAAATACGAGACGTGTGCACCATTGACCGCCGCGTTCCCGCCATCAATCAAACCGTGATTGTAGAAATCGGATTTTAGGGATGCCACGTCGAGAAGCTGTGTTAATGCATTTTGTAGTGTCTTTGCGCGGAGACCGGCGCACGTCGCAATAAATTCATTCAAAGCGGTGCAGGCTAAGCTGAGCAACAAATACATCAGCACCAGACCGATGGCGACGTCTAGAACGGCACTTGTACTCATGTTGCCTCACCGAGCTTATTGTCTCGGCTCCCTCACGCCATTGTATTAACTGAGCGAAAAAAATGTGAGCTGATGCGTAATATCTTAGAAATGGTTGCTGCGCTCAACACTCGTGCCGGATAGCGATGCTCTCCCGGCGCCAGCAGTCGACAAGCCAATGAAAGCCCTCCCCGCCAATTGGAACCAAGTGATGTTCATTGTCTGATCGGCTTTCAGTTCACCATCCATCAGAATGCGGCCGTGCAAATCGAACACTGTGACTTCTTTACGCAGTACGCATTGTCCCGATGAGTACTGCAGCCGCATTTGCAAGGTCATTCACAGACGCGTTCTGCCGAATCACGTTTTCCGCAGAGATAATCGCATTCTGAAGCGCAGTTGCGTCAGCTGGGCTCGGCCCTTGCAACTGCGGCGTGTCGTCCGCAGCTATAGCCGCCTCCAATCTTCCGGCTTCGTTTCCGAGCGCTTGAAGAGTTGGATTTATTATAAGATCATCCGCTGCAGTCATAGTCCGTTTCGAACGAAGTGCTAGTTCTAAATCGTGAACCGCATCGAGTTTATTCTTATACGAAGACGTGTATGCCCCCATCTGTTTATCCCCCGTTCGTATCCACCCAGCATGCGAATTAAGCGTTATGCGCAGATTCAAAGAGACGCGCGGTGAGAAGCAGTCAAAAGGAAGTAACGGCTATTTTCCGCTTTTTTCTGCATTGCTTTTTTTCATGTCGTCGTACACTTGATTTGCAAACGTCCCGAGACTAATGATCTGTCCCTTAATATCGCCCGGCGCGGCGATTGATCCAGCGGCACTTGAGACACTTTTTAGCGGACCATCGTCGAAGCTATTTTTTCCAAACTCGGTTTGGAGTGCTTTGCTATAAATCACGACTGAGGCTTTATCCCCAATACCAGGTTCTTCAATCCGGCTGGCCTTGATTCCATCCAAGACCCTGTTCGTTTCGTCATCTGAGGCTAATCTTAAAATGTCGAATTGATCTTGATTCGCTGCCGCGAGACGGTCGGTTCGTGCATACATCTCTGCTAGGCGCGTTACATCTTCGTCCCTAACCACATTCTGCTTGGAAACGTAATCCGTGAACTCACCATTCATTTGCGTACTGATTTTAGCAACCAGCGAAGCAGTATCGACTATTCCCTGCGGAGTCTGACAGCCGGCAAGTGCCAATAGCAAAGTTGTAATTCGAAATATTTTCATCGAGTGACCCCTCCCGCGATCGCGCCGATGCCAGCTGCACCAAGCAGATTCGCGAAGGCCTGCGGATCAAGCCCGCCGGCGCCATAGCTAGCCAACGTATCTAATCCTGGTTTGAGTGTGCCGACCCAGGCGGCACCGGCACGGCGGCTACGTTCAAGCTTGGCTCGTCGCATCATGAGAACTCTCTTCGCGGTCGATTTCCATCTCACGCGTAAAGCCACGATTCCATGCTTCGGCGTAATAGACCAGAGACGCAGCAACGGCGTATGTTGGACCCTTCGCAGGGCTCAGAAAGTTTGCGAAGCCCTTGCCACCCGAGAGGCCTGTCTGCGGGGCTTTATGGTATTCCTCACCCGCTCTCGACAGAAAGTATACTTGCGTAGCTACAGCCGAGACGCGCGCTTTATCGACATCTAATTGGGATTTGAGCTCGGCGATCGTAAGATTGGAATCATCTTGAACATATTGAAGCCATGCCTGGGTCGCGGAAAGCGCGTTAGGATGCGGTATAATTGGAGGATTACTGAAGGCATCACCAACACCGAGGACTGCCTGCATAAATCCGAGACCCGCTTTTGCCTCCTGGCTGAGGGTGTTGCCGCCAGAAGTTGTCGAGGGACCAGTAGCGTCAATAAGTGATTGGATCTTTGAGGCCAGATTCTGCGAAATGAGACTTCTCACAAACGGGTTAGCATCAGTGAGACCTGCGTTTGCCTTATTAACGATGTCGCTCAAAGCTTTTTGCGCGGATCCATCTGGCATCAACGCCTTCGTTGCCTGCTCTAATGTGTTCTTAAAATCTTTTTCCGCATTTTTTCCTTCTGCTTCTGCGGCCTGAAGCGCGCTTTCATCTTTCTTGAGTGTTGCAAGGGCGCCAGGAAGCGTAAGCCCGCTTGGGCTGGGTAGCGTGGCGCCTTCCGCATCATTAATTTGTGGCAGGAATGTTTTCAGGTCCTGATCGAGTAACATGGCTGGGTCTTGGGTTGGGTCCGCATAGGCATCGTCCACTATACGCCACAGTTTCGTGGGACTGACCCGATCCGACTTTCCCACTAAAGTACGTAGATACCCGTCGATACGCAGTGCACAAATAGTGCGCCCATCCACTTTTTCGTTGCCGCGCAGAAAGAGTAAGATTTCACTGTCCCGCTGTGCCGCTCCTTGGGAGCGGACCGCACCCAGCTCCTCCTTTTCCAAATTTGCGAGGTACTGGGATTCATTGTTGAAAACGCCATCCAATTTGAGCTTGTCGAACTCAGCACTTGCAGAAGCCGTCGATTTCTGGACTGCCGCATCATGGATATAAAGCGACGAACAGCCGGTGGCTGAGGCAACGGCGAGAACCCCAGCGAGATATCTCCAAAAACCAGATACCGTTTTTCTTGTAGGAAAAAACACGAGTCTGCCATTTAGTTGTATGTCTTACAATCACTCTACCGCTGCGTGTGCCTTATTAGCATAACTTTTTGAAAAACACAACGAGTGGTCTCTAAAATTGGCTGATGTGCTTGGTCCGTTAATCTTTCGGCTGTATCGGTGCCCAAGCTTTGTACCATAGAGCAGATATTCAGCCGCTGGTGGGTCACGGCGATCGGAATATCCACGATTAGATATCTGCGATCACGGACCGCCGGTATTGTGATTATTGTACTGCCGTCGCATTGGCCGAAAATCGGCTACCGCTCGGGCTTGCTGCTACAGTTGAAGAAATTGTCCCGATTATTGATTCTCACGAACCGCGTCAGGAAAATATCGACACCGTCACGTATTTTGCTCTGGACGTATTGCCTGACTGTTACGTAATCCTCGTAACAGTTGATACGAGTTCTCCCTGTGTCTGGATCAACTAGCTTTGCCAAATTAGGATTCGCTGTTTTCAGCACTTCCAGCGGAAACTCGTGCCATTCGTCCGTCTCAATTCCGTACACTCGATCGCCCTTTCCACAAGTTCGGTCAGACGTAATGTCTATCTCTGTTTGTTGACCCTGTTGCTCCATCTCGTACATCCATACATGCCTCTCAATTTTTGCATCCAGCTGCTGCGTTTCCTCATATTTTTTTTCAGCCTTGTCACGTACGGCAGCATCAACCGTACCCTTCGCGGTAAGCCACGAACCAAGAGAGCCTCCAGCACTTAAGTTGACTGAGCCTCCAACTTCGCCACTCAGGTCAAAGGTCTTCGTGTCTACAATTTGGACGTAGCAGTCCTTGACCAAGGCACTTAGCGGTTTCAGTCGGGTCCAGGCAGCAAAAATGGACCGCATATCCGACATATGGCCTGATGCTTTTAAGAAGGTTGTTTCATCGGGAATTACCGTGTCAAAATTGAGCTGCGCCGTGTAGCTGGCTGGAATATCGAAATCTTCGGGGGGACGATATTCGCTCGCACCAGCCTTTTCGGCCACTTTTTGTATGTCGGCTTTTTTCTCAGCGGACAACTTAATCCGGTAAAAGTCTTGTCCTATTTTTTCAACTTCATAGAGTTCCCCTCGCGTAAATGTAACCGAGATGGACACAGATTTTGAATGCAAGGTTTTCGAGTATGGCGCTACGATCAAAACGCTCTTGCCTGAATTGTCGTACTGAGATTGTGTAAGCATGCGATTATATACCGCTCGAAGCTGGTCTTCTCCCACATACCAAACTTCGTCGGGATCGTTTGCTTGAATATATCCCCAGACGCCCTTCTCGGTTACGGCCAAATATCGTGGAGGCAGTCGAAAGCGCTTCTTGTCTTTAAAAAGCATCATGAACTGCCCAGCCGGAACAACGACATAATTCTGGGGGTCATCTAATTTCGACGCTGCTACGGTTGCGTCGGGCCCACTGGTGATTAGCATCAGTAGTCCAGCGGAAACGACGAGCGTCGCGTCATTTCCTGGAAGCTGTTCTGCGGCTTGGGTCCCCCCATTTAGCATTGCCGTGAGTATCATCATGCACGCGCACACGCTGGCGACCCTTGCGCGTTGAAATTGGCTTCGTATTGATCGTGACATTCCACCCTCCTTTTTTGAGAGTGGCATACGCCCACACAACCACCAAAAGATGCCGCCGCGCGTATCGAGAAATAACTACCCTCGCCTGTGGGCAGATCGTAAGCGTGTAGTCATGGCCGCCTAGCGGGAAACCATAGGAAGAGATTAAGTGTCCACGTAAACGGAAGTGGACACTTACGGTGAACGATAAAAAAGTCGATCAACGCCCTCGGCGCCGGCGGACGGCCGAGGAGAAGCGGCGGATAGTGGAAGAGACGCTGGCGCCGGGGGCGTCAGTATCCATTGTGGCGCGAAGGCATGATGTGAATGCCAACCAGCTGTTCACGTGGCGGCGCCAGTACCGGCGCGGAGAATTGAGCGACGGAACATCTGCCCTCGTTCCGGTTTGCGTTATCGGCAAAGGCGGCATCATTTCCGCGGTTTCGGATTTAGCGAAGCCGGTTCGCTCCTCTGAGCCATGTTCGGAGCCACGGTCTGTGGCCGCTGTTCCCAAACCGCCGAAAATGATCGAAGTGGAGCTTCGGAGCGGAACCCGGATCCGGATCGATGCCGATGTCAGGGCGTCGGTGCTGCAGCAGATGCTCAAGATGATCCGGAGCCTGGCATGATGAGCTTTGCGCCCGGAACGCGGGTGTATCTGGCGTGTCAGCCGGTCGATATGCGCAAGGGCTTCAACGGTTTGGCGGCGCAGGTATCGACCCCCATCGGGATGGATCCGTATATATGTGTCGGGCGCAGATATGTGGCGGCGCGGCCTCATGGCGCGTAATTCCGCGGTGATGGTGGGCTTTGCCGCCACATAATACTCAGATGCTTTCCAGCAGCTGCAGCACCCTATCCTTGGGTTGGAACCGCGCCGGCTGTTTCCCTGAGACACCCGCCTTGTCCAGTCCGCGACGCATCATCTCGACATCGGCCGCAGCGTAGCGATGCGTTGTGGCGACTTGTGAGTGCCCAAGCCAGGCCTGGATGGTCAGAAGGTCCACCCCTGACTGCAGCAGCATCATCGCGAGCGAATGTCGAAAGACATGCGGCGAAATGGATTTGCGCGCCAGTTCTGGCGTGTTCGCCATGGCCGCGGCGACAGCCCGCCGTACGATGTGGGTCGCTCCGAAGCGTGTCAATCGTGTCCCGTTTGTGCCCACGAAGAGCGGGCGCACCTCATAGTGCTCGACTCCACGCTCGCTCATCAACGCCTTCAGCGCTTTGACGAGATCGTCCGGCATCGGCACGATCCGCTCCTTGCGCCCCTTACCGCACAAGAGCACCTGTGGTCGCGGGCGATCGAGCCGAAGATCGCAGGCATCCACGCCGAGCGCCTCGGAAACACGCGCGCCGGTGCGTGCGAGGAAAAGCAGCAATACCCGATCTCGGCGCCCCCGCGGCGTTCGCTGATTCGGCGCGTCAATGATGGCGTCAAGCTCGTGTCGTGCGAGATGATGCGTCACCTCGGTGTGCGACTTCTTGACGGGGATGGCGAGGACGCGCTGTGCGATGCCGAGCGATGCAGGATCGTTCGCCGCCACATGATGGAAAAATGACCGGATCGCCGTCAGGCGTGCATTGCGCGTCTGGATCGTGTTCTTCCGCTTCTTCTCGAGCTCGTCCAGGAACGTGAGAATGAGGTCGCGGTCCAGATCCTCGACTGCCAGTGCACATGGCTTGCGACCGGTCCGTTGGGAGGCAAACAGGATCAACATGCGCAAGGCATCACGATAGCTGGCGATGGTGGAGCGGCTCGCGTTCCGTTGCTTGGTTAGCCGGTTGCGGAAGAAGGACTCCAGCAGCGGCGGGAGCGAGGAATGTACGCTCATGACGCGCCTCCACTGATGAAGGCGCGGTCAGCCGCCATGCCCAGCAGGTCGGCCGTGCCCGTTACGTAATAGGCGGTATCGGTGTAGCGGGCGTGGCCGAGATAGGTTGCCAGCAAGGGCAACAACGCTTGCACATCGGCCTTCTCTCGATGCCAGGCGACAAGACGCGTGACGGCAAAGCGGTGCCGCAGGTCATGTGGCCTCAAAGCCTTGTCGCTGTCGAGACCGGCAAGCTCGCAGGCTGCGCTGAACGCCAAATGGAGTCCTGCCGGCGATAGTCGGTTGCCACGCGAGCTGAGAAAAAATGCGCAATCCTTCGGCGCCGGAAATGCTGCATCGCGATGCCGCGCGTACTTGCGTAGCGCCCCCAGCGTCGTGGTGTGGACCGGAACCAGACGATCCTTGCGGAACTTGGTCCTCCTGATGTGCAGGACGCCATCGACGAGATCGACGTCGGTGCGATCGAGGCGGAGCGCTTCGCCGGACCGCAAGCCCGTGCTCGCCAGCAATCCGACCAGTATCGCCAACACTACGCCCCGCTGGGGATATCCCGGCGAAACGCGACGGCATGCTGACATGAGCGATCCGAGCTCCATATCGCTCAGGATGCGCGGCGGCGGAATGGCGCGGGATCTGGGAAGCGCACGAGGATCGAGCGTCTCGGTTCGCGCGTCGTAGACAGCGAGATACTCGCAAAAGCGACGGACGACCCCATGATGAATGGCGCGACCGTTGGCCGTCCCTTCCCACGAGAAAATGAAGCTGAGCGCCATGTCCCGTGTCAGGGGACCCTCAAGCTGCCCGGCCTCCACATATCGGGCCAATGCGCGCAATATCGCGGTCTGCTTCTGGAACGCATAGCCAAGCGAGCGACGTAGCGCGATATAGCCCTCGACCCTGTCGGCCAGTTCTTTGGCGAAGCTGCTCATGCCGCGCCTCCCGGGAAGGGCAGCGCAACGTCGGTGAGCTGCGGCAGCGCTACCTTCACGTATATGGCGGTTGTGTCGATGCTCCGATGGCCCAGTAGGTCAGCGACCTCATTGATGGGCCGCCGTTGCCTGACAAGCTGCGTCGCCAGGCTATGGCGTAACAGATGGGCGCCAGCGGCGCCGGAAAGCTCAATCCCGCTTCGTTCCAACTGTGAACGGACGATCCTCGAAATGGAGGTGGCGTACTTGAAGGGGCGCGCCGGCGGCGCAAAGGACAGGAACACTCGGGGACTAGCGATCTTTGGTCTGGCATACAGGACATAGTCTGCGAGCGCCGCTCCTGCTTCGTCCAAGAGCGGCACTACCCGATCACTCTTCCCTTTGGTTCGCCGCACAAGCACTTCGGCGGCGCGCCAGCGGATATCCCGAAGCTCGAGTGATCGCAGCTCCTTGTTGCGCAGCCCGGTGGTGGCGAGCAAGAGCAGAAGGGCACGGTCCCGCATGCCTGACGGCGTCGTCACGTCAATCGCGTCGATCGCGCGCCTGACATCTTCCCACGCGAGCCGCGGTGGTAGGTGTGCCAGCCGCCAGCAAGGTGTTCGAGGAACGAACCGGGCGAGATCCTGGCTGTTGAGGTCCGACCACCGCAGGAAATGCAAAAATGTACGGACGTACGATGTGGTCGAGGCCCGCGTATAATTGTTGGTCGACAGCGATAGGAGATGCTGGACCAGAGCGAGCACATGCACGCCCGTCATCTCGGCAAGAGGCTGATCCGGGACGTGGTCATAGTACCAGGCGAGGATCCGGCGTGCCGCGACGAGCAGCCCCTCGCAGGTCTTCGGCTCCAAGCCCCGCACCTGGCGCAGGTGATCCAGATAAGCGGCGAGCAGCGGTCTATCGGGATCGGGTGGTGCATGCCGACACGGCGTTGAAAACCGGTGTGGCGCGAGCCGACGGGCATGCTCGATCGCTGTTCGCGCTGCGATCCGTGGCGTGGCTGTCGGCAAACTCTGCACGAAGCGATCGATCATGTCCTGATCGATCGGCGCCGATCCGGCATGGCGCGCTGCGAACTCGCTGAACCTGGCAAGCCGGCCGATATAGATCTTGGCCGATCCGCGCTTGTAACCGAGCTCGGAGAAATGCGCCGCAATGCGGTCCATCTCTTCGCCCAGCGCCCCGCTACGAAGGCGCCGGAGCACCCTCGGATACTTGAAATACAGTTCCAACATGTACTCTCTCCATCATGGGCATCCCAGGGACATCCTGAGCGTGAAGGAGAAAGTGATGAGATATTATGTGGCGGCAAAGCCCACCATCACCGCGGAATTACGCGCCATGAGGCCGCGCCGCCACATATCTGCGCCCGACACATATATACGGATATGTGACGCGTCACATATCCGTATTCCGGGCATGTGTTTGTGTTCCGCAGCAAGCGCGGGGATTATGTGAAGGTGCTGTATTGGGATGGATCGGGCCTGTGCCTGTATGCCAAACGGCTGGAGAAGGGACGGTTTGTGTGGCCGCCGATTGTTGACGAACGGCTGCATCTGAGCGCGGCGCAACTGGCGCTGTTGATTGAGGGCATTGATTGGCGGCGGACGGTTGCCGCCCCTCTGCCGCCGCGTCCGGCCATCGTCTGAAAAAAACGCATGAGACATCAAAAAAGTGTGGTGTTTCGAACGCAAATATAATTCACAAGAATCATGTCGTTGGCAGCCGCTCCCCTTCCTAAAAACCTTGATGACCTGCGGATTTTTGCGGCCTCGTTACAGGCCGAAGTCCAAATCTACAAGGACGAGCTTTACGCCAAAACGCTGCACATCGAAAAGCTGAAAGCTCAACTGGCGATTCTGCGCCGGGCCCGGTTTGGGCGCTCCTCGGAAAAGCTCGATCGCGAGATCGAGCAGATGGAGTTGCTGCTGGGCGAGCTTGAGGAAGGTCAGGCGGAAAGCGCCGAACGGCAGCAGCGCACGGCGTCTCAACCTTGTTTGCCCGCAGCATCCCGGGAAAGATCAAAGCCTGTCCGCAAACCCTTGCCCGAGCATCTGCCAAGGGAACGCGTTGAGCATGACGCCGCCTGTGTCTGCCCCGCCTGCGGCGGGACGCGTCTCAGCCGGATCGGAACCGACGAACGCGAGGTGCTGGAATATGTGCCCTCGTACTTCAAGGTCATCGTCCATAGCCGCCCCAAGATGAGTTGCCGGGACTGCGAGACCATCACGCAAGAACCGATGCCGTCTTTGCCGATTGAACGAGGAATGCCGGGGCCCGGGCTTCTGGCCCATGTGTTGATTGCAAAATACGACGATCATCTCCCCCTTTACCGGCAGAGCGAGATTTATGCGCGTGGAGGTGTCGATCTCGATCGCTCGACGCTGGCGCAATGGGTTGGGCAGATGGCCTTTCTCCTGGCCCCGCTGGCCGAGGCGATTGGCAAGCATGTGCGGGCAGGTCCCGTGATCCATGCCGACGATACGCCGGTGCCGGTGCTTGATCCGGGACGCGGCAAAACAAAAGTGGGGCGATTATGGGTTGCGCTACGCGATGAACGGCCCTTCGGCTCAACGGCGCCGCCGGCCGTCTTTTATCGCTACGCGCCGGATCGCACGGCGCCGCAGGCGGAAGCTTTGCTTAAAGGCTGTTCGGGGTATCTGCACGCGGATGCCTATGCCGGGTTTAAGCACCTCTATGAACCAAACCCGAAGACGGGAGAACCGCGCCTGCTGGAAGTTGCCTGCTGGGCGCATGCGCGACGTAAGGTCTATGATGTTCACGCGGCCACATCGTCGCCGGTGGCTCACGAACTGCTTGAGCGCATTGGCGAGCTGTTTGCGATCGAAGCCAATATCTGGGGCTGGTCACCGGACGAACGCCAGAGGGTTCGCACCGAGCAAGCCGTTCCCAAACTCGAAGTTCTGAAAGCTGCCTTCGAGGCGGCCCTTAACAAGATCAGCGGCAAGAGTTCGCTCGCACAAGCTTTGCGTTACGCCTTGTCCCGCTGGTCGTCATTGACGCGCTACACGACTGACGGCAGGCTCGAGATCAGCAACAACGCCGCGGAACGAGCCATCCGGCCTCTGGCGATCGGCCGTAAGAACTGGCTCTTCGCCGGTTCCGACACCGGCGGCGAACGCGCCGCCATCATCTATACCATCGTTGAAACGGCAAAGCTCAATAGCCTCGAACCCGAGGCTTACCTCCGCAACATCATCACCCGCATCGCCGATCATCCCATCAACAGGATCGACGACCTGCTGCCGTGGATGGTTCGTCAATAAAATAGGCCGCGGTTATAACCACACGCTTACGGCAGATCTTATGGATTTTCGATTAATCGCAGATCGTATGCCCCCCAAATCAAACTTGCGAGGGCACAACGTGCCATGGTCTCCCTGTTCACGTTTGCCTCTTATAGTTGTACAGCATTTTCGGGTAAGGCGAGCGGTATTCCGTTAACTAGGAGGTTACGTCCTTTGCAGGATCTGGTACCACTTTCGTCTAAGGGGTCCCAAAAAGTTATCCCTTTCCGAGCCCTTGGCCGCCTCGCGGCGCCCTTCCCGCCTCCCCCCTGAAATCATCACTCGCCCACATATTTCTTGTAGGCCGCGATCCAATCGCCGGCGATGGCACGCTGCGCTTCCTTCAAATCGATCGAGCCGTTACAGACCAGCGCGTGCAACCGGTCTTCGAGCCTGTCCTTGACATGCGCGTTCCAGGGCTCGGTTTCAAAGGATTGGGGCCAGAGATTCTCGATGTCGTTGCTGCCGCCAAGCTCGAGGCTGATCAGATGATCGATCTCGTATTGGCCGGGGCGGTGCGTAACTATTCCGTATTCGAGATAGATGCGGCGCTTCAACGAACCCTCGACATGCCGGACCGAATGCGCGTAGCCCGGCCGGCAGATCTGCTCCTTGCCGACGTCAAGAACGGCGCCCGGTGTTAGGTCAGTCGAGGGAAGGTCGTTGGCCACAGCCGGGGCCGCGGCCACGGACCACGCAAACAAAAATGCGGCACATGCTGAAAAACATTTGCTCATCGGTATTCACGTGATTGGCGCGCGAACATATCGGTCTGGCGCGATCATCGGCGGACGCCGAGTTTTGATCAGGCAAACTAATCCGTCAATCGGCTAAACCCAAGTTTGCAGGCCCGAGAATTGGCGCCGGTCGCTGGTAGGCGCAAACGGTGCCACCCACTCTTCGCACTCTCATGAAATGTGCGAAAAGTAAACTTAAGCGGACCTGCTGGAACCGCGGGCCGGGGTCTCAAAATGACCCTTACCGGACCGCAACAAACCACTCCGCATGGCGTGTCGCCGCCGGCTGCAGGTTTGCGGCAAGTACTACATAGCGATTTTATTTCGTCTGAAGGAGCGGAAAAATCTTGGCAGCCACCGCCACCGCGACTCCACGGAGTCAAGGACATCGCTGTCCTGCATCGTATCGGCCATTTTTACGACAACTCGTTCTCTGACCGATGAACCTATCAACTGAGCGATGCGCCACAAAACCCTGGCCCTCAACGTAACTAACGCCTTATCGAGCTCCAAGCCGGGCCCGCTCATTGTGGGACTAACCAATAATAGAAACTTTCCCCCGTCGTAAGCATTAAGTGCTTGAATGTCGCCTTCTCATCGGGCCTCGTGGCATCAATCAGACGCACGAAGAACCTACACCTTTGCTCTTGCTCGTCGCCCCAGCGCCGAATGGCTTCGGTTTCTTGCCGAAAATTGGACTCCGACAACTCCATGTCGAACTGAATCATTGATATGGGAAGTTCCGCATATTGCGCCGCACGATACTGCATTTCTGGCCTCGCGGCGTTACTTGAAATGATCAAACCGGTCGAGTTGATGGTCACGTCGAAAATGTACTCAGGCTTGCCAGTTTCCGCCGAGGCCCAACACGGTGGCAGCTCAGTGCCCTTGCCCGCAGCGAGTAATTGGCTTTGCAGATTTCTGTTCTGGCCAAGCAGATCGTGATAACGGCGATCGGCCTCTTGCGCGTTTTTAAAAATCTCCGTGACGTGTTCAGGATCCGGCTTGGCGCTATCCTTGCCTTTCGCTGCCTCGATAACTGTATTGGCTAGCTCTAGCCTATCCGCGACATCTTTCGGGCTCGCATTTGTACCGGTGGCTTTCGCCGCACTTATCACTTCCCTGGCGATTTTAAGTTTATCTCCGAGATCCCGGATACCTTCCGGTGTTTCCGGACTTTCGACCCCACCGCGGCGCAATTCTTGAAAGACATCCTCCGCCAATTTTGTCTTCTGCTCGATATCGTGTTGGCGATCAACCTCGGCGTGAAGATTCGCAATCTCGGTCTTTTGTCTTTGAATCTCATTAAGAACGTCCTCGGCAGTCATGTCGGATTTGTTTCCCGCCATGATTTCTGAGAATGTTTCGCGAAGTTGATAATAGTCCCTTATAATTGACTCTTTCTTCGCCATCGCAGCTGCTAACGCGAGGAGAAGCGCGAATAACATCAGAACCATGATTTCAGCCATGGTTAGACCGAGCACTAAACCGCGACGGTAATACCGATCCTGGTTTTGGATATTAGGATCCACCGAGTTTCTCGGTCATGACATGGGCGAGTGAAACTAAGGTCTTCTCCAGCTCAAGCACCATGTTGGCGCTGTCAACCAGCATTTCGTCCGCCTGTTTGCGGTACTGCCTCATCGTTTCGATATCCGAAAGCATCATGGCCTTGATTTCCCTCAAGGCATCCCGATTGGTTTCGATCTCTGCTCCAGCGATCCGGCGGAGTGCATCAACTGCCTCTTTACTAGCGCCAATTTGGCAATCGAGAATCTCTTTCATTTGGCCTGCAGCGGTTCGGCTGATTTCTAGGTCAGCGGCTACTGCCTTTGTCGCCGCCTCCAGTACCTCGGAAAGCTTTTCGGTCGTTGCAATCCCATTTTCGAGGTTGCGGCTAAACTTCTGAAGCCCTTCGCCAACATTGGCAGCTGCCGTGTCGACCGCATCATGCAGTTTTTTGCTCGTTGCAAGCACGGCATCGGTTAGGTCGACCAGCTTCCGCAGACTCTCGTCGTGTGTGCGACTTCTTTCTAAGGACTCATTTGCCAGGTCCCCGAATTTTGCCAGGATTGGCCCGAACTTGCTGGTCAGGAGATCCGGCGATGCTTCGATCTTTTCGATTCGCTGGAAGAGCGCATCGAGGGCATTGACGTTCTTTGACGCAATGTCGTTGAGCCGAACGGAGTGATCGGTAAAAGTACTGAATGCGGACTCAATCTTTCCAATGACCCCGGCGCCAACCTCGGTAAAGCGATCCAAATTCTGCAATAACGCATGGTTTGCTTTGTCTGAAATATCAGTGACTCCCTCCCCTACAACCTGGATTAAACCTCGTTTGAAGCTGGAAAATTCAACGGTTATATCGTCAATCTGCGATTTTAAATTTCGGGTCGCCTCGGCAAGCGAATAGCGTGCCTCCCGCTCATATTCGACCGGATCTTCTCGCATTTGATTGAAAAGGACCCGGCCAGCCAAGCCAACGATCGTCGTAATAATGGCAATCCCAAAGCTCGTAATGATCGTTTCGGTCGCAGTCGCCGCCGCTGTAAATGACCAAAGCGCATATGCGAGGCTTACAAGCGTAAAGAGGAAACCTAGATAATAAACGTTGTCGCCAACTTTATCCGCGCGGATTCGATACCGCTTCGTCACGATTGCGACCATAACGTAAATGCACATCAAAGATACGGGCACAGCAGTTACGACGTATTGGCCGACGCCGAGTGATTTCAGCACCCAAATTGCGACAGCGCCGAGCCCAAAACAACCGAAGAAAAGCCATTGGTCCGGCACGTCGTTCAACGGATTACGATGAACAACTTGTCGACCCTCTGCCGGGACCGCTTCCGGCGTAGCGCTCAGTATTCTTCGATTTTTACCCATCGCTCGACGGTGCTGTTGATACTCTCAAAATAGCCAATCCAGAAGTCGCGCCACCGCGCGTTCTGGATGTTGCGTTTCGTCTCACGCGAAATGATCACTAATTCCACGTTGGCGCCTCTCAAACCAGGACGAGTGTCAGCGTATAGTTGCGACTGGCGAAATGCCGCAAGGTCCGGGATTTCGCGGTACATTGAAAGCTGCGGACCATTCTGTATAAGGTCTGAGATCAATATCAATTTCCTGACTGGTGTGTCTCGCGCAAGCGGATTTCCAAATGCCGTAACACTGACCGATTTTACGGCTTGAAGGATCGGTGATCGTTCTTCGGGCGGAGTCTTTTCAATCCTGCCAATAATCTCTTCGACCTTATCACCGAATTTCTTCTTCCAGATTAAATCCGCAAGATCGGGATTGCCGTACAGCGAACTATCGACATCTTTCGCTGACCCGGGGCTACATGCTGCGAAGACAGGGCTGAGGGTGGTCACATCGACCGGTGCAAGCGTGTAAATTTCAAGTCGTCCAAATTTCGGTGTCGCGTCTCGAATTTTTAGCAATGTATTGCGAAGCGCCGCCGCCTGAACTGGATCAAGAGTATCCGTCATATCAACGAGGACGGCGGTGATCGCATCGAAGCGATCAACCGGACACCCAGTTGCAACATCCGTTCTGCGTTCGCGAAGGCTAAGTGCTATGGCGCCCGCACCGATAGCCAAGAATGCTATTGTCGCTATCGCAATCAGAATCCAGCCCTTTCGAGCCTGCGCCTTCTTCTTGCGGGTATGAACACTCGTCACTACGAGATGTCCTTAGCAGTCAGTTCATCGATTTTTCGATATTTCGCCATCGATTCAAGATACGCGTCATGCAACTTCTTGATCTGGAGCGGTGCTGCTTCCATGGCTTTAGCCAAAGTGGCATCAATTTGCTGTTGTAGTCGTTCGGGGATTGTCTGTTTTTCGAGGTCCGGAGCCTTATGACTCCACCGTTCATCGAATCTCGGTGGAGGAGCGACCTTTCGGTGTTTGCGATTTTCGTCTCGGTAAGCCTGTAAGAGCGTGTTGGCTGCGCTTTCCAGATGCACAAAATGTTCGGCCATGGCCTCTCTCAAGGCCATGCCTTTTGTAAGAATGCTGTCGTATTCACCGCGGCGAATCTCGATGTCGCGGACGCAGCGATCAACAGTGCTCTCGGCCGTATCTTTGATGGTCTCGAGCTCCGCTAAGAGCTCGGATTTCTGTTCCGTATAGAGTTCTGCTGCGTCCTGATGTTCACGCGTAACTCGGCCATAGCCCGGATAAGGGTCGTCCATCAGCCAGCTGTCGATCGCAGAGGCAATCGAAAATATCACGCCCATAGCGAAAAGCATCCAAGACTGGATGTCGACAACTTTAAAAGGGCTGTTCTGAATATTCTTCATTGCTAATTGTGCAGCATTTAGCGGATCAAGGATCATGGCGCTCCGATAATGAGCCACCATAAGGTTGAGCCCCAACGCGGCCATGACATAGGCAACCGACGCAGTGCCAGCGAGAAATTGGATAAATCTATTTTTGTGACTTATCCAAGGGAAGATGATCCGACCGGCGAAGACACCAACTGCGACATTGATAAAGGCAATGATCGTCGCCAGACCGATGCCGCCCAACAGCCCGAAGGGGCTGCCTGTTCGCAAAATAAGGCCGTTTGCAATCGATTCCGCCAGAACGATGAGCAATAAGAAACCTACGCTCAGAACGCGTGACTTAATCTGCCTCGCCGGCCTCTCTAAGGTGTGTTTCTTTCTGAATCGCTCTAATTCCTGCTCGGTTTCAATTACGTGCTTGCGGTCCAGATAGAGGACGTTCGCGCCATTGTGCGTTCGATTCGCAAAGTTGGCGATGGCATCGTCAACAGCAGCGCCCAATTGCACGAGCAAACCTTGGATCGCCAGTGATCCGGCACGATCCGCGTAGGTTTTTTTATTCTCTTGGTAATTGTCAAACTGGGATTTCTCTTCCTCGCAGATTTCGTTGACGATTTCCTGCTCAACGGCGTCGAGACTTCGACTATCGGAGGCCGGCAGATCACGGTTCGCCTGCTCCTTGGCTCTTTCCGCAAGGCGCATGCGTTTAGCCATTCCGTCCGTATCAATTGACGGAAACCGTAGGATCGATGGACGGACGTTTCCGCGCGCGGCGCCGAATTTTAGAAGGTCGGCGAGTCTCATTAGCCAATTCGGGGATGCCAAAAACAATTCAGCGTTTTGCCGGGCGCGAACTTCCTGTTAGCCCGGCCATTTGCATAATTCGGCATGTCTTTTGGCGGTTTTCATCCCCATCCTCCCCCATTCAAGCTAACCCGATCATGCTTCTCGGCCAAGTCTATTGCGGCTTTATTCAGTATCGCCGCTCTGCCCTTCCAACACGCTCATTAAGCTTAATTAATTTAAATCGGCCGAGATCTGAGCCACCATGAGCACCACGCTCACTGCCCATGCCCACCGTAAGGCTCCGAGTGGCGGGCATGCCGTTGCCAATTCTCCGAGTATCGCTTCGCCAACTCCTGACTGTGGATCACCAACACATTCTCTGCATTGTCAAGCTGCGCGGCCTTGGTGAAGTTGAAGCTGCCGGTGATAACCGTCTCACCGTCGATCACCATGACCTTGTTGTGCGCGATCCTATGTTCCGAGTCGATCAACACGGCGATGCCAGCGTGAGCGAGGAAGTCCGCCGCCGAGTACTTCTCGGTGCGATTACTCTTGTCGAGGATCACGTGAACCTCGACGCCACGCCTGTGAGCATCGGCAAGCTCCCTGGCAATGGGCTCACTGGTGAACGAGTATGCCTGAACTAGAACCGTTTTCTGGGCCGCATATAGCTGCCGAACGATCAAGCCGGTGCAGTCTTCTCCCGGCGTAAAGCAAGCCTGCCATGAGGGCGCAACTTGCGGTGATGAGGGTTCCGCAGCAATGGCGGGGATGCCAAGCAATATCGGCACCATGAGGACGAGCAGGAACAGAAGGCGACGGATCGGCATGGGCGCGAGGGTAGCACAGACCAGCGGTGTGATGATCTAGGGGACCGTGAGCCTGTACGGAAAACCCTGGCGCAACCGATCCTCGCAAATCCGCAAAAAGATTCGATGTTGCTCATCACAATTCATCTGTACGGATAACAGTTGATTGCAGTACGCGCTCACCGGAAATTTCGTTCAATTTGTCGGCTCCTGGCACTTCCGCGACATCCCGCGACAAGTTAAGTATGACGGCTTTCGGCTCGGAAGCGGAAACTTGCGGGCTCTTATCGGAGCGGGCAGGACATTGGGGGAGGCCATCGTTTGATAAGTCACCCCCGATCTGCGCCAACGCTTGTGTACGGATTCCATAACACCACCGTTTTAGAGCCCTTGGACGATGGCAACACAAGGAATTGGCGCCAGATCCACTTTGAGATCTTAGCTCTCGTCGGGCGCAGCCCGACCCAATGTCATCCGTCGGAGCGGCGGTGCTCTTCGCCTCTACCGATCCCGTGAATTTCATCCGCGCCATGACGATCTACGCTTTTGATCTGCCGGGTAACGCTCGTCGGAATCGTCAATCTAGAAGTCGGGCCCGAATGATATCTGGATCGGTTCGACGTAAGTCGGGGGAGGGTCGAAGGTTTCCTCCGCCGCGGAATTCTCCGGCAATTCCTCGGGCAATGCTTTCAGCAGCAGCGGCGGGGCGATGCGGTAGGCGATGCGTCTGAAATGATAATTGACGTCAAATGATCCAGAATCGTACATGACTCTCACGGCAATGACTTCGAACGGGCACCCTTTAGAAAAGGCCATCACCGGTTTGAATCGGCGATTGTTCATTTCCGCCGGGCCGTTGGTATATTCGAAGGGAAAGAAGTTTAGAACTGCCTCGCGGCGGCGTTTGATGTAGTTGATCGCATTCAAGAAGCATTCTTGCACAAGCGGAGAGGCTGCGGTGAAATTCGCCTCGACGGAGGCAAGCCTGGCATCTGCCTCGGCACGGTCGTTGCGCTTGGCCTTAAGAGCGGCAAGTCTGGCTTCCGCCTCAGCAATGTCTTCGCCGCTTTTTTTGATACGATCGCCTTCGGCCCCAGCCTTACGAAGGTTTTGGTGCTTTATCTTCAGCGAGGCAAGCTTGCCCCTCGCTTCACGAACATCCTCGGGATCGTAGAACTCGAGAAGCGACCGGTATATTTCGACCGCCCGCAGGATGTCCGTATTAAGGGCGGCGGCGGCATGCAATACCGCGTTGTTTACCTCGATCAGGTCATCTGGGAGCGACTTGAACAGCGATATGAGCGCCTGCAATTTGCGACCACGACGCGCGTCACCTTGGTTGGCAGCCGCTTTGGTGAGGTCCTCTAGGGCGAAACTGAACATCCTGACCGCGTGGAAGCGGTCGATGACATGCTTGATTTTCCGGCCGCGCTTGCGAAGGATCTCTATGGCGCCTTCAATGTTCAGCCCTCCGTCGCTGATAATCGTGTGTACATCTTCGCTGCCGGGAATCCCGTCGATCATTTTGACGATGTCCTCGGCTGTCATGCCTTCGGTGATGGCCGCGATCGGGTAGCCGGGAGCGCAGAAATCCGTGACAACCATCCAGCCCGGCTTGTCGATGCCATAGGGGTGAGCATCGTCGATAAGTATGACGCGGCCGCGGAGCACGGGCCGGTACTCGTTCAACAGCGCATGCGCCGAGGGAACGAAAATTCGGGCTATGGTTGAAGCCGGTAGCCGGTGCTCCTTTTGGATTCCGAGGTAGGAGTCTCTCATCGCCAGCCTCATAGCGAATATGTGGAATTCTGGGTCCCAAAATCCTTGGAGGGGCTTATATTTGCGTCCGGTCGGGTTATTGGTTTTCAGTTTCATGTTCGCTCTCCTGTTGGGGTTGCAAATCTTTCCCGTCTTCGGGATCACGGGTCTTTTGTTTGCATGACTTTTTCACTTCATATTTGATGATCACGAAGGTCGGGTCGTGACCGTGCGAAGGCACGCGAATCCGAATGGTGCGCCATCCGTTGGACCGCAATTTTTGGCCTTTCGGGACCGGCAAGTGCGACACCGCGTCCATAACGACGATTTCCATGCCGGTATCCGGATCCATTTCCTTTCTGGGCGCGCTGGTTATTTTCATGTTTGCGATCAGCACATCGCGGCGTGACATCCGCCCATAGACGATTTTGTAATCAGCCACGGCATGCCCCCGCGGCCGTTCCTGGAATTATGATTATCCGACGCCGCGGCGAACGGCGCCGGCAGACAGTGCTTCGGCGCTGGCATATCCCATCCTTCGGCACCCCGTGCCGAAGCGCAAAAGCGATGGCTGAATCTCGAACCTGCTGTGCCATTCCCATTCATCGAAGTTCTGCGGCGTGCGAGCCATAAGGGGAGCGCGCACGCCAATTTGCATTGGCGTCTGTCCCCCGGTTTCCGACGCCGGATGAGCCGGCAACAGAAGCAGAAGGAGCGAGTACTTGCGGCCGTCACCAAACGAAACCGGTATTGCGCTTTTTTTTATTTGGGCCACCAATAAACTGCTCACCGCGGAACCACCGCCTCAGCGGTGCGGGAATATCGCCATACTGGCGGGATCGAGGCCCGTTCGAGCCCGCAAGGAAATCGTCGACCAGGCAAAATCCTTTGGGTATCGACGGTTCCAAAAAAAGTAAGCACTCGTGTCTTTCCGGGTGGCAACAGGAATCGACAGAATTCGTCCATTTTTTTCATTTCAGCAACAAACACCGCCGTATCTACGCTTTTTTGTAAAAAATCTGCGCGCGCAAATATTTTTTCCGTCAATTAATGAAAGCACTTTCGTTGGAAGAACGACGGAACGCCGATCACAAAACGGACTGCCGCGCAATTCATGAGCGAGTCTCGCTGGACCGGATCCACGATGTTCGACGTCGATTGATGTCGCCAATGAATTGGCGATGCCGTAGCAACGCTTCGCGGTAACCCCGCCGGATACCGAGTCAACGACCTCGGCTTCTGCCTGCACTTCAAAGCGTGTTGCTGGCTAAAGGGCGATCGTCGGTTCGATCGGCCGGCGATGCGTTAAGCGCGCCGCTCCCGCACGCGGCAATTCCGATGCAGATTTCCGGTGAACCGATGAATTCCGGCGTCTTCGTGCGAATGGGGGGCGTGGCGGAAGGATCGCCACCGGTTTTGCTTGAATTTTCGGGCGTCTAGGATACCCGCCAAGACCGGTGGCAAGGGCTCGGGAATGCCCCCCTTTTCGAGCCCTTGCCACCAGCGGTGCCGACCATCCTAGGGACCCAAATATTCAAGCAAAACCGGTGGCGGGTCCGATCAACCAAATCTGGTGGCGATCCGGTCAGTCAAAACCGGTGGCGATTCACTTATTCAATGAAAACTGGTGTCGCCCGATTCAAAGCCCGATCCGGCCGGCGGCATTTTCCCGGAACAGAATCCCGAGACGAATATAACCCTGGACCTTGTCGCGGCGGCGATGCCCGGTTTGCCGCATGATGACGGATTCCTCGACCCCGGCGGCGGCGGCGGAAGTAGCCAGGCCTGCGCGCAAGCTGTGGGCCGAAAAGATCCGCTGCCTGGCCGCGATCTCGCCTCTGCTCCAGCACTTGGCGCAGCCATGGCTCTTAATCGCGCGCTTGACGATCCGGGCAATCCGGGCCGGGCGTAGCCTCGTTTCGCCCAGGCGGCCGAACCGGTCGATGGCGCGGAACAACGGGCCTTCGCTCAATTGTGCGGCCATGATCCACGCCTTCAATGCCCCAACCGGGCAGGTGTCGGGATTGGCACCCTTCGGAATGGCCCGCCAGCTCCCCTTCCCTTCTTGGTCGGTCTTCCCCCGGCGCACGCGCAAAATCATCCCGGCGCCGGTGATCGTAACGTCCGAAACGTCAAGCGCCACGATTTCGGAGCGGCGAAGTGCGGCAGCAAACCCGGTAAGCAAAATGGCGCGGTCGCGGATTCCGGAAAGCGATTCGGGCAGCGAGGACAGAATCGCCGTAAGGTCGGCAACGAGAAGCGGCGCCTTTCCCTGTTTCAGCGTGCCCAAGGTCCGCCGGATCCCCCGCCATATTTCCATGAAAATCGGATCGTAGCGGGTGAGGAAAAAGCCGTGGCAACGGTGGACCACGATGATGGCGGCAAGCCGTCGCTCCAACGTCGACACCTTGAGACGCATGGCCCGCGCCGACAGATAGAGGGCGACGGTTCCGGGAACGGCGGGCAGTGCTGCGACCCCGTGCTCTTTGCACCACCCGGCGAAATCCGCCCAATCCCGCGCGTAAGCCGACCTCGTTGCCGGCGCCCGCGCATTGCCGGCGAAATTCGCGGCCAGTTTCACGACTTCCGCCAGCGACGCCGGCGCCGGAATGACGGCGTTCACAAGATTGGGGTCGAATTGGCTCATTGCGGCTCTCCTTGGTTCTGAAAAAGATTCGTTGGCTGCCGCGGCATCAAGACCGATGCCGCTCAATGTTTCTGTTCGGAACCGCGCTTGGAATTGTAGCGCGGCAGGCGGCCGAAGAGATCGCGATGCTCCTCGAGCAGCGAATGCTCCAAAGCCGTGCCGTCGGTCTTGGTCCTGACCAGCGTGAATTCCACATAATCGAAAAGCCAATGCCGCCGGCGCGGCTCGCGCAAGCGCTCGGAAATTTCGCCCTGGCCGATATAGACGATGTCGGGGCCGTCGATATACCTGTAGACGGCGTAGCCGACGGGCACCGGTTCCCCCGACCGCCACAGCCGCTCCATGACGGCCCGCAGCTCGACGTGAAAGAGATCCCGGGTTTCGTCATGATAGATCGGGAGGTGTACCGGATGCTGGCGGCGCACCGCCTCTCGTCTTATCGATTCGAGATGCGCCGAGCGCCCAAACAAGCTGCGCGGCACCACGGCCCGGGAAGCCGAACGTATGTCGGCGGAATTCCGGTAGAGGCCGAAACAAGAATCGTCCGCGGAAGTTCCGGTCTGATCGGAAACCGTGAATGCCAGCGTCGGCGGATCGTCGCAGATCGAGAACCGGATCAGCGTCTTGGCTTCCAGTTTGTGCAGTTTTATGAAACCGGCACTGAGCGACATCCGGTATCCGGGCAGCACCGAGAGTTGCACCGGGTAGCGCTTCCCGGCGCTGACCGGCGATACCGTCTCAAAGGTGACGCCTGCAGGAAGAGGCTTGTCGATGGGCACGGCTTTGTCCTTTCTCTTCGCATTGAAAATCATTTGGTTCCTGGATCGTCGAAAAGGCGGCGCGACTGCCGACCTCCTTAAAAGCAGACCGACGATCGCGGCATCGCCGCAGCGAATATGGTGGGCCTCGAAATCGGCATCATCGACCTCAATGAAGAAGCCGCGGGCCGGCGGCAGCGGCGCCAAGCCCGGCTTCGACGGCGCGGCGAAGCCTGCGGATATCGCCGTCGTGCGAGAAGGCATGACGCAACAAAGCGATCGCCCGGGAATGCAATTCCGGAAGATCTTCTGGGACGATGGCCAGCTGTCTGGCGATATCGCGCAGAACGGATTCGAGGATGCGGTCGAAATGAGCCGCTTCGGGGCGCTTGCAATGGACGATCGCCAAGCGGCTGAGAAGATAAGGCGGCAGATGGTCGATGCGGTTCGCGGTCAAAATCCAGGAGACCTTGGAAAGATCGGCACGCGCCATCAGCGCTTCGTCGAACCAGGTGCCGGCGGTCGCCGGTTCCAAAAGGCCGAGGAGCGTATGCACCATGCTGCCGGATTTTTCGCTGCCGCCTGCCTTGTCGATTTCGTCGATCAAGAACAGCGGATTTGCGCATTCGGATTGCAGCATCACGATGATCGGCAAGCCGGGCTGCGCCGAATGCCAGCCGCGGCCGGTGCCGCGGAAAACCCGGTCGTCGGACGAACCAGCGGCGGGGAATTCGCCGAAGCCGACGTTGAGCTGACTGGCGAGCCGCTTGGCAAACAGAGTCTTCCCAATTCCGGACGGACCAACGAGAAGAAGAGGGCGTATATGAGCGTATTGGCGGTGGCCCAGGGCTCCAAGGTGCAGATCGCCGACGATGCGCGCCGCCGCATCGGCAAGATGCGGGAACTTCGCGACAAGACGCGCGTAGATGGCCGCCGGATCCGCTGTGCCGCCCTTCAACGGCATGGGCTCGACGATCCGCCCGTAGCGCAGCGCCATGTTTTGTCCGGCCTCGCTCGCCATGTCGCCGATTTCGCTGACGACGGTCATCATTTCCGGCGGCTTGAAGCGCCTGCCGCGAGCACGCGGCATCGCCAGATCGACCCGGATTTCGGGGGCGAAATCGCCCGGCTCGGCCCACAGAACGGCGGGATCGCCTTTTCCTTTTGTCGCGGTCATTTTCTTGCCTTATACAGCCAAAAATGATAATCTTGAGCATATATATGAGCAATATTGCTCATTGTCAACAGTTTTTTACACATAGGCGAGCATTTGTGATCACATCGGACCAGATCAGGGCGGGCCGCGCTCTGCTGCGCTGGTCGCTGGAGGATCTGACCCGCGAAAGTGGCGTCGGCATTTCCACGATCAGGCGGATGGAGGCAGCCGACGGGGTGCCGGCGACGTCGGCGCGAAATCTAGTCGCGGTGCAGGAAGCGCTGGAGCGGGCGGGGGTTCAATTTATCCCCAAGAACGGGGGAGGCCCGGGGGTTCGCCTTAAGAAGTGAGCCGTCAGTCGGCAATCACTCTCAATATTGGATTGGCCTATGGCTTGAGGCCAGCGTGTCTTGGCAGGAGGGTCGGAATGACAGGAGCGGCCGGGACGAAGACGCCGATCGGTTCGCCGCGACCCGTGCCGACGCCTGCGGCGCTTATCGAGGTTCCGAGGCGGAGGAATGAAGAGCGCCGTGTTTACTGATCGAACGCAAGCGGCGCCGAAAGCTGTGCAGATCAGCTTTGGGATGATGTTCGAACCCGTGTCCTGAGCCAGTCTGGCCCGACCGGGCAAGGAATCCCGATCGCTTTCCCAGCTTGAAGAATTCTCCACGGTGGATTCGCTATGACCGGAGTTTCATCGATGACGCGACCGATCACCGCTGCGATGCTCTACGATCTGGTTCAGTGTCCCCATCGCGTCACGATGGACACCTATGCGGATCCCGCTGAACGCGACGCGGTCAGCCCGTTCGTCCAGCTCCTATGGGAACGCGGGGCGCTGTTCGAGAAGGAGGTCATTCGGAACCTCGAGATCCCGTTTTTGGATCTCTCGCATTATAGCGGCGACGAGAAGGAGCGATTGACGGTCGAAGCGATGGCGCGCCGCGAGCCGCTGATTTACGGAGGCCGGATCTCGGCGGGCGATCTTCTGGGTGACCCCGATCTTCTACGTTACGAAGACGGCGGCTATATCGCCGGCGACATAAAGTCCGGCGCCGGCGACGAATTCCGCCGAGGACGATGAAGCCGCAAAGCCGAAAAAGCACTACGCCGCTCAGCTCGGCCTCTATACCGACATCCTCGAGCAGCTTAAGGTTTCTGCTGGCCGACGCGCCTTCGTCTGGGATGTCCATGGACGCGAGGTCATTTACGATTTTTCTGCGGCCTATGGAAAACGGAACGCGCGCACCTTGTGGCAGGATTATCAAGAAGCGCTCGCAGAGGCACGAGAGATTGTCGCAGGTACGCTGCAAACGCTGCCGGCGTACAGCTCCGGCGTATGCAAAAACTGCGTGTGGTACTCGGCCTGTCTGCGGCGCCTTAGCGACGCCAACGATCTGACGCTCATCCCCGAGCTGGGTCGTGCGAAGCGCGATACCATGGTCGGCCGCGTGGCGACGATCCGTGACTTTGCTGCTGCGAACCCGGGTGAGTTTATGAATGGAAAGAAGAGCGCTTTTCCGGGAATTGGGCCGGATTCACTGGAGAAATTTCACGCCAGGGCGCGGCTGCTGTCATCAGACGCCTCGGCGCCGTATTTAAGGGAGCCTGTGCGTTTACCGCTGGTTCAACAGGAACTCTTCTTCGACATCGAAGTCGATCCAATTCGGGATGTTTGCTATCTCCACGGCTTCGTAACCAGGACCGGGCAAGACAACAAAACCGAACAGTTCATATCATTTTTTGCGGACGAGCCGACACCGGAGCAGGAAGAGCGCGCTTTTGCCGAGGCCTGGGCATTCATGCAAGGTGCTCCGGATGCCGTGATCTTTTATTACTCGAAATATGAGCGGACGATTTACCGAAAGCTGCGCGCCAGGTATCCGTGCGTGTGCACCGAAGAGGATGTCGAAGCGCTATTCGACCCGTCGCGAGCAATCGACCTTTATTACGATGTCGTGAGGAAGGCCACGGAATGGCCGACACACGATTACTCGATCAAGACGCTGGCGCGGTATCTCGGCTTTGATTGGCGGGACGCACACCCCTCCGGAGCGGCATCGATCGAATGGTTCCATCGCTGGGTGGAAACAGGCGATTCCGCTGTAAAGCAACGGATTCTGGACTACAACGAGGACGACTGCCGTGCGACGCGGGTGTTGCTGGATTTCATCCGCGAATTGGCCGCGCAGTAAGCCCACAGTACACGGCGCTACATCACCAGAGCCCGTCCATGTGATATCGCTCGGCTCGAGCTCCACTAAACATTGATCGCGAAATGGAATAATGCGGCAACCTGTGAGATGGCGCCCGAAAACAAGACTATTCGGGCGTGAGCTGATCGCGTCCTAATGCGCGTCCTAATAAAGGTGGTCTTCGGACCTGTGGCAGTTTCCAGCGCCTTGCTTTTTCGCAGGCTTGACGCAAACTCCGTGGGTGCCGGCCATTGTCGGTTTTCGATCAACCCCTCACCCGGGAATATCATCGCCTGTCCGGCAAATACGGCGGGTTCAAATCGGGGGAGCGCTACCAGCGTTATTTCGGGCTGTTTTCGGCGAGGCTCCCTCGGCTACCGGGCCCGCTTTAGCCCAATTGCCGGGAACGCTCCCGCCTTTATCGAACGACCATTACAATTTCTCTCAAACCGCCTGGTATAAAAAGAGCCGGTCAGGTCAACCATGCAATAAACTCTCTATGTCGCTGGTACAAAAGATACTTCAGGTCACTACTATCGAAGGGCGCCTACGAAGCGGAAACACCATGAGTTCGCCTGCTCACTTCGAGGCGGTGCGCAGCTGTCCGGGAGGTCCCTGAGTTTCCGGCAGCTAAGCGCCAAAGCCGGGTCACCGAGTGCAGCTTAACGATCCCCCAAAGCACAGACATGGCGGGTGCCCAGGGGCGGTCACGGTTGCGCCTTTGAGGGCGTCGCTTGTCCTATCCATCCTTTGAGCGTGCGGCCGAAGTCGTCGGTCAGTTCATCAATCTCCTCGCGGAGCACGGCGTCGATCTGCGCCAGGGCGGCGCGGCCGAAGGCGAAGCCTTGGCTATGATCGATGTCCTCGACATGTGGAAGAACCGTAAGCGCTGTTCTGGCCCCACCTTTCACGAAGCAAGCTGATGATGGAATGTCCGTGCTCTGAAGGGAGCTTGGACATATGTCGGATACAGTGCGTTTGCACGTGTCTAAGCCGGCCGAGGCACCGGCGCGGCGGATCGAGGTATTTACGGGAGCTGGGCGTCGCCGCCATTGGTCGGCGGAGGAGAAGGCGGCGATTGTCGCGGAGAGCTACAGCTCTGGCGATACGGTGTGCGGGGTTGCTCGCCGTCACGGGCTGACGCACTCGCAGCTGTTTGCCTGGCGAAGGCTGGCGCGCGGGGTTGTTGCGAGGGGTGAAGGCATGGCGTCACCCCTGTTCGTGCCGGCGGTTGTGGAAAAGCCGATGCCGGAAAGCGAATGTCCGAATCGCGACCCTCGTCCGGCGCGCAGATCCGGCCACGGGCCCGGTGTTGTTGAAATCGAGATCGACGGCGCGACGGTCCGGATCGGCCGCGGCGCGGAAGCGAAGACGATTGCGGCAGTGATCCGCGCGTTGAAAGCGTCCTCGTGATTGGCCCGACAGGTGCGGTCCGGGTGATGGTGGCGACGAAGCCTGTCGACTTTCGAAAAGGGGCCGAGGGTCTCGCTGCTCTGGTACGCGAAGCGATGAAGGCCGATCCTTTCATATGTGTCGGGCGCAGATATGTGGCGGCGCGGCCTCATGGCGCGTAATTCCGCGGTGATGGTGGGCTTTGCCGCCACATAATACTCAGATGCTTTCCAGCAGCTGCAGCACCCTATCCTTGGGTTGGAACCGCGCCGGCTGTTTCCCTGAGACACCCGCCTTGTCCAGTCCGCGACGCATCATCTCGACATCGGCCGCAGCGTAGCGATGCGTTGTGGCGACTTGTGAGTGCCCAAGCCAGGCCTGGATGGTCAGAAGGTCCACCCCTGACTGCAGCAGCATCATCGCGAGCGAATGTCGAAAGACATGCGGCGAAATGGATTTGCGCGCCAGTTCTGGCGTGTTCGCCATGGCCGCGGCGACAGCCCGCCGTACGATGTGGGTCGCTCCGAAGCGTGTCAATCGTGTCCCGTTTGTGCCCACGAAGAGCGGGCGCACCTCATAGTGCTCGAACTCCACGCTCGCTCATCAACGCCTTCAGCGCTTTGACGAGATCGTCCGGCATCGGCACGATCCGCTCCTTGCGCCCCTTACCGCACAAGAGCACCTGTGGTCGCGGGCGATCGAGCCGAAGATCGCAGGCATCCACGCCGAGCGCCTCGGAAACACGCGCGCCGGTGCGTGCGAGGAAAAGCAGCAATACCCGATCTCGGCGCCCCCGCGGCGTTCGCTGATTCGGCGCGTCAATGATGGCGTCAAGCTCGTGTCGTGCGAGATGATGCGTCACCTCGGTGTGCGACTTCTTGACGGGGATGGCGAGGACGCGCTGTGCGATGCCGAGCGATGCAGGATCGTTCGCCGCCACATGATGGAAAAATGACCGGATCGCCGTCAGGCGTGCATTGCGCGTCTGGATCGTGTTCTTCCGCTTCTTCTCGAGCTCGTCCAGGAACGTGAGAATGAGGTCGCGGTCCAGATCCTCGACTGCCAGTGCACATGGCTTGCGACCGGTCCGTTGGGAGGCAAACAGGATCAACATGCGCAAGGCATCACGATAGCTGGCGATGGTGGAGCGGCTCGCGTTCCGTTGCTTGGTTAGCCGGTTGCGGAAGAAGGACTCCAGCAGCGGCGGGAGCGAGGAATGTACGCTCATGACGCGCCTCCACTGATGAAGGCGCGGTCAGCCGCCATGCCCAGCAGGTCGGCCGTGCCCGTTACGTAATAGGCGGTATCGGTGTAGCGGGCGTGGCCGAGATAGGTTGCCAGCAAGGGCAACAACGCTTGCACATCGGCCTTCTCTCGATGCCAGGCGACAAGACGCGTGACGGCAAAGCGGTGCCGCAGGTCATGTGGCCTCAAAGCCTTGTCGCTGTCGAGACCGGCAAGCTCGCAGGCTGCGCTGAACGCCAAATGGAGTCCTGCCGGCGATAGTCGGTTGCCACGCGAGCTGAGAAAAAATGCGCAATCCTTCGGCGCCGGAAATGCTGCATCGCGATGCCGCGCGTACTTGCGTAGCGCCCCCAGCGTCGTGGTGTGGACCGGAACCAGACGATCCTTGCGGAACTTGGTCCTCCTGATGTGCAGGACGCCATCGACGAGATCGACGTCGGTGCGATCGAGGCGGAGCGCTTCGCCGGACCGCAAGCCCGTGCTCGCCAGCAATCCGACCAGTATCGCCAACACTACGCCCCGCTGGGGATATCCCGGCGAAACGCGACGGCATGCTGACATGAGCGATCCGAGCTCCATATCGCTCAGGATGCGCGGCGGCGGAATGGCGCGGGATCTGGGAAGCGCACGAGGATCGAGCGTCTCGGTTCGCGCGTCGTAGACAGCGAGATACTCGCAAAAGCGACGGACGACCCCATGATGAATGGCGCGACCGTTGGCCGTCCCTTCCCACGAGAAAATGAAGCTGAGCGCCATGTCCCGTGTCAGGGGACCCTCAAGCTGCCCGGCCTCCACATATCGGGCCAATGCGCGCAATATCGCGGTCTGCTTCTGGAACGCATAGCCAAGCGAGCGACGTAGCGCGATATAGCCCTCGACCCTGTCGGCCAGTTCTTTGGCGAAGCTGCTCATGCCGCGCCTCCCGGGAAGGGCAGCGCAACGTCGGTGAGCTGCGGCAGCGCTACCTTCACGTATATGGCGGTTGTGTCGATGCTCCGATGGCCCAGTAGGTCAGCGACCTCATTGATGGGCCGCCGTTGCCTGACAAGCTGCGTCGCCAGGCTATGGCGTAACAGATGGGCGCCAGCGGCGCCGGAAAGCTCAATCCCGCTTCGTTCCAACTGTGAACGGACGATCCTCGAAATGGAGGTGGCGTACTTGAAGGGGCGCGCCGGCGGCGCAAAGGACAGGAACACTCGGGGACTAGCGATCTTTGGTCTGGCATACAGGACATAGTCTGCGAGCGCCGCTCCTGCTTCGTCCAAGAGCGGCACTACCCGATCACTCTTCCCTTTGGTTCGCCGCACAAGCACTTCGGCGGCGCGCCAGCGGATATCCCGAAGCTCGAGTGATCGCAGCTCCTTGTTGCGCAGCCCGGTGGTGGCGAGCAAGAGCAGAAGGGCACGGTCCCGCATGCCTGACGGCGTCGTCACGTCAATCGCGTCGATCGCGCGCCTGACATCTTCCCACGCGAGCCGCGGTGGTAGGTGTGCCAGCCGCCAGCAAGGTGTTCGAGGAACGAACCGGGCGAGATCCTGGCTGTTGAGGTCCGACCACCGCAGGAAATGCAAAAATGTACGGACGTACGATGTGGTCGAGGCCCGCGTATAATTGTTGGTCGACAGCGATAGGAGATGCTGGACCAGAGCGAGCACATGCACGCCCGTCATCTCGGCAAGAGGCTGATCCGGGACGTGGTCATAGTACCAGGCGAGGATCCGGCGTGCCGCGACGAGCAGCCCCTCGCAGGTCTTCGGCTCCAAGCCCCGCACCTGGCGCAGGTGATCCAGATAAGCGGCGAGCAGCGGTCTATCGGGATCGGGTGGTGCATGCCGACACGGCGTTGAAAACCGGTGTGGCGCGAGCCGACGGGCATGCTCGATCGCTGTTCGCGCTGCGATCCGTGGCGTGGCTGTCGGCAAACTCTGCACGAAGCGATCGATCATGTCCTGATCGATCGGCGCCGATCCGGCATGGCGCGCTGCGAACTCGCTGAACCTGGCAAGCCGGCCGATATAGATCTTGGCCGATCCGCGCTTGTAACCGAGCTCGGAGAAATGCGCCGCAATGCGGTCCATCTCTTCGCCCAGCGCCCCGCTACGAAGGCGCCGGAGCACCCTCGGATACTTGAAATACAGTTCCAACATGTACTCTCTCCATCATGGGCATCCCAGGGACATCCTGAGCGTGAAGGAGAAAGTGATGAGATATTATGTGGCGGCAAAGCCCACCATCACCGCGGAATTACGCGCCATGAGGCCGCGCCGCCACATATCTGCGCCCGACACATATATACGGATATGTGACGCGTCACATATCCCCATTCCGGCACGGTCTATGTGTTCCGCGCCAAGCGGGCGGATCGGGTGAAGTTGGTCTTCTGGGATGGAACGGGCGTGTGCCTGTTTGCCAAGCGGCTCGAAGACGGTGAGTTCCGCTGGCCGAAAGTGCAAGACGCCGTGATGCGGCTCTCGGCGGCACAGCTGTCAGCGCTATTGGAGGGGCTCGACTGGCGGCGCGTGCATGAGATGCGAGAAACGTCGGTGCCAACGCAGCCGAGCTGATCTGCGACAAAGTAAATCAGCCTCATGCTTGTGCTCGCCAGACGCTGAACGATTTTGTTTAATCGTGGCCATGACGATCATGGCCGACGCGCTTCCCGACGATCCCGGCACGCTCAAGGCGATGCTGCTGGCGGAGCGGGCCCGGGCCGATCGTCTCGAACAGATTATCAAGGAGATGCAGCGTCATCGCTTCGGCCGGCGCGCCGAAACGCTGCCGGAAGATCAGCTGCTTTTGGGGCTCGAAGACGTCGAGCAGGTCGAAGCTGCCGATGAGGCCGCGGCGGAACAAGCCGCATCTTCCAAGCGGAAGACCCGCGCTGCGAAGCGCCGCGCGAACCGGGGATCGCTTCCGGCCCATCTGCCGCGCATCGAGATGATTGTCGATATCGACGATCATGCCTGCCCGTGCTGCAAGAACGGGCTGCATCGCATTGGCGAGGACACAAGCGAGCGGCTGGACATCGTGCCGGCGCAGCTGCGCGTCCTGGTCGATCCGTCGCCCCAAATACGCCTGCCGGACGTGTGAGGACGTGGTGGTCCAGGCTTCGGCGCCGGCGCGGTTGATCGAAGGCGGATTGCCGACCGAGGCTACGGTCGCCCAGGTCCTGGTCTCCAAATACGCCGATCACTTGCCGCTCTACCGCCAGGCCCAGATCTACGCCCGTCAGGGCATCAATCTCGATCGTTCAACCTTGGCCGATTGGGTCGGCCGCGCGGCCTGGCATCTCCGCCCGGTGCACGAGCGGCTGCTCGCGAAGCTGAAGGAATCGGCCAAGCTGTTCGCCGACGAGACGACGGCGCCCGTGCTCGATCCCGGACGCGGGCGAACGAAGACCGGGCAGTTCTGGGCCTACGCGCGCGACGACCGCCCCTGGGGCGGCACCGATCCGCCCGGCGTGGCTTACGTCTACGCGCCCGATCGCAAGGCGGAGCGTCCGATTGCCCATCTCGCCGGCTTCAAGGGTGTGCTGCAGGTCGACGGCTATGGCGGCTATCGTGTCCTCGCCGAACGCGGCGACGTCGCGCTCGCCTTCTGCTGGTCGCATGTGCGCCGCCGCTTCTACGAGCTCGCAGCCGCCGGTTCCGCACCGATTGCCAGCGAAGCACTCGAACGCATCGCCGGACTCTACGCCGTCGAGAGCGACATCCGCGGCCGCCCCTCCGATGAGCGCCGCGCCGTTCGACAGGAGAAAAGCCGGCCGATTCTCGACGATCTCGAACCGTGGCTTCGCGCGAAGCTCGAGCTGATCAGCCAAAAGACGAAGCTTGCCGAGGCGATCCGCTACGCGCTGTCCCGCTGGGAAGGGCTCAGCCGTTTCGTCGATGACGGGCGCATCGAGATCGATAGCAATGTTGTCGAGCGCGCTATCCGCCCCATCGCATTGAATCGAAAGAATTCTCTTTTTGCCGGCTCCGATGGCGGCGGTGAACACTGGGCGATCGTTGCCTCGCTGATCGAAACCTGCAAACTCCGCGGCGTCGATCCACAGGCTTATCTCGCCGACGTCATTACCAAGATCGTCAACGGACATCCCAACAGCCAGATCGACGATCTCCTGCCGTGGGCCTATCCCGCCGCGCCCACCCTCAAGGCCGTGGCCTGAGAACAGCGCTTACGTCATTACCAAGATCGTCAACGGACATCCCAACAGCCAGATCGACGATCTCCTGCCGTGGGCCTATCCCGCCGCGCCCACCCTCAAGGCCGTGGCCTGAGAACAGCGCTTACGAAGAACCCGGCTCGTCGACCGACCGATCCGCGCCCTGTCGCCCGGGCGGCGATGGGGTTCGTGGATCTGGCAGGTAAGGTGGTCGGGGTCAAAGATCACCCCGACTTCGGTCAGTTGGTCCCCCATCTGGAGATGCTCAGCAAAATGACCGTTCTACAGAACGCGGCGAGCCCAGTGACGGACCACGCCGCGAACAAGGTGATTGAGCTCTACGTGGCCTGCCTCGCGATGACCTTCGGCTCCAACATCGCGCTCGACCACCCGGTCAACTCGAAGGGCGACAACCCGGACGTGATGTTGGGCTTCCGCGGCCAGCGCTGGGCCCTGGCGCTGAAGACGCTGCACAGCCGCAAACCCAGGACGATCTATGACAACATCAAGAAGGCCGCCGATCAGATCGAGGTGTCGCCCGCCACCCACGGCCTTGTCATTCTGAACGTGAAGAACCTTCTGGACTACGACGCGCTCTGGCCCTCGCCGTCGGTGTCATATCCCGAGCAACTGGCGATTGATCTTCTGCAGGCGCAAGTCGCCGGTATCATTAAAGGCCTGGAAGAGATACCCAACGAAGACTGGCGGGACGCGCTAGCGCTCTCACGCAAAGCCGCGCTGCCCATCGTGTTCATCGGTCAGGCGGGATTTTCCGCAATTCCTAAGTTTGGTGACCAGCCTCACTTCATGTCCATCAAAGCTGTTTGCACCTATCTTGAGCCGCACGGCGACCCCAAGGGCAGTATGAAGCTGGTGCGCGAGCTCCACCATGCCTCGCAGCAGTTCCTATAGGCGCGCTGGCGCGAGGCTAGAGCGCCGCTTGGCGCCCGGGAACGGGCCCGCTTAGGCATCGGCATCGAACGTGAAGCCGCCTCACAGCGCACACGGGTGGTAGAATCCAACCTGCGCCTGCATTTAAAATAGGTTGCTATGAACCACTTTGAGAACCACTTCGATGACTTGCCGCGCCGTGACCGAAGTCACGACATAGAGGAAGAGGCAATCATCGCCTTCCAGAGGCGGCTTTCAGAGAGCCGCGTCTTCATCCTTCAAGGTGCAGACCGCAAGGACTACGGAACAGATTGTCAGATCGAGGTGATTGACGACGGTCGGGCCACGAATGTCAGGGTCCAGGTCCAACTAAAGGGTACGGCGCGGGCGCTAAATGCGGACGGATCGCTCAGTGTTGAGGTGCGTCGCACCAACCTGAACTATCTGCTGATGCAGGGGTACAGCTTTTACGCCTGCTATCATGGGCCGACAGGCTCGCTGCGCATCTGCCCCGTCGACAGCGTCCTTCGCCAGTATGAACACAGCGGGAAGACGTGGACCGAGCAGCAGTCGCTGACGGTCTCCTTCGTCGACGAGTTGACCATCGGGCGCCTCGTCCAACTCGCGGCGCTCGCGCAATCGGGGGCGAGATCTTCGCGTGACCGGCGGATCGAACAATCGGGCACGAGCCCGGCCGATCTGCCCTGGCAGGTTCTGAGGACAGCTCCAGATGTCCATGTCCCTGAGGATCCGGAGCGGGCTGGCCAGATCTTGAAGCAGCTCTACGAACAAGGTGCTGACGACGTGATCAGCGCCGGGTTCGACAAATTTGGGGCAGCGCTCGGCGCCAGTAGCGACGCGATGAGCCCCTGCTACATGGCCGAGATCAACCTCGGGATGGCGAGTATGAGCCAACACTCGCAGCGGATTGAGAAGGCGATCGACTACTTTCGATCAAAGCTCGACGGCGGCCGCTACCAGGTCGGCAGCTTGCACTACACGATCGGAAACGCCTTCTCCGCGCTCGGCGATGAACAATCGGCCAAACTCGCTTACGAAGCTGCGCTCGCCGACCCAGCGTTCAGGGACAAACCCGACTTAGCGGCCCAGGGCCACAAGAATCTCGGGACGAGTTTTGAGCGGCTCGGTGAGCAGGAGAGGGCGGTTGACCACTATCGCGAAGCATTGCGGTTGAACCCGGACCTCGCCGAAGCCCACAACGCCCTAGGCAACTATTATGTCCGTATCGGCCAGTATGAAGACGCGCTGGTTCATCTCGACCGTGTCGTCTTTGCGGAGCGAAACCAGGGTAAGACTTCGGCGGTCGCCGGCTGGCGCGCGAACGTTCTCTTCAATCTAGGCGATGCACGAGCGGCGTTCCGAGAGATCAATGGTCTTGTGAGCCAGGCCGATAGTTTGGACTGGATTTGGCCGTGGTGCGCCCGCCTGGTCGCTAGCTTCGGTCGCACGACAACGGGAAACGCCGTGCAGGCGGTTGCTTTCTGGCAGCGCTTTGTCAGGGCGCACCCCAGCCATTCCGTAGCCAGGCGGGAGCTTCTGCTGACCATCTTCTACCTGCGTACAGCAGGGGAGGACGTGGGAAAGAGCTACGCCGAGTTTCGCGACGAATTCGATCGCCACGTAGCGCACGTCGACGCAGATGACGCCGCGCTACTATGGGATCGGTTAGGCCATTGGGCCCAGGATGAAGGGGATTGGGCGGAGGCCGAACGCTGCTTCCGCAAGGCGTACGACCTTAAGGGTGGCCACTACGGCTATTGTTTAGGGACAGCGCTCAACTTCCTTGGCCGGTATGAGGAGAGCCTGCCGCTACTCTTGGAGCAGGCACAGGTTCACCAGCCGGACGCCATGAGCTGGTTTCAAGTTGCGTCCGCGTATGCAAACCTCAAGCGCGCGCCGGAGGCGATCAACGCTGACGTGGTCCCCTAATTGTTCCCAGTCAGAGATAGAGTCCTTGGGGTTGATGCTCCTTGGTTGATGCGTTTCTGTGAGCGATCTCAGCCGGCGTCAGACCACCGAGTTTCGAGTGTGGCCTGACGGTATTGTAATCGTCGCGCCATTCAGCCAGCACGGCGCGGGCCTGCGCAAGGGTGGTGAACAGCGTTTCGTTGAGGCACTCGTCGCGCAGCCGGCCATTGAAGCTTTCGATGAAGGCGTTCTGTGTTGGCTTTCCGGGCGCGATGTAATGCCACTCGACGCGAGTCTCCTGAGTCCAGCGCAGGATCGCCATGCTGGTCAGTTCGGTGCCGTTGTCACTGACGACTGATTGCGGCCGGCCGCGCCGGAGCACAATGTTATCCAGCTCGCGTGCGACGCGGATGCCGGATAGCGAGGTGTCGGGCACCAGGGTCAGGCATTCCCGCGTGAAGTCGTCCACGACCGCGAAGATTCGGAATCGACGGCCATCGGTGAAGGCGTCCGACAGGAAGTCCAGGCTCCAGCGTTGGTTCGGCCCTTGCGGGATCGTCATGGCAGCTCGCGTGCCCAGCGCCCGCTTACGGCCTCTGCGCCGGCGAACTTTCAAGCCTTCCTCGGTGTAGATCCGAAGAAGCTTCTTGCGGTTCATTTTGATCCCTTCACGGGCCAGCAGAATGCCCAGCCGCCGATAGCCAAAGCGCCTCCGTTCCAAGGCCAATTCTCGCATCCGCACTCGGATGGCGGTGTCGTCGGGACGCCGGGGCCGATAACGGACAACACGCCGGGACACTCCGATGATCGAACACGCCCGGCGCTCGCTCAGCCCAAAGCTCTCCCGGGCATGGGCGACGGCCGATCGCCTGGCGGCGGGCGTCACCATTTTTTTGCGCTGATGTCTTTCAAAACCGCATTGTCCAGCATGGACTCGGCGAGCAGCTTCTTCAGCTTCGCATTCTCGTCGGTCAGTGCCTTCAGCCGCTTGGCATCCGACACGTCCATGCCACCAAATTTTGCCTTCCATTTGTAAAAAGTGGCGCCGCTGATCCCGTGCTTCCGGCAGACATCGGCGGTCTTCATCCCCGCCTCTTGTTCCCGCAAAATCCCGATAATCTGTTCTTCCGTGAACCGGCTACTCTTCATCGTCCGTCTCCTTCAGTGACGGACTCTACCTCATCGCGGATACATTCTGGGGGACCACGTCAACGCCTACCAGAAGGCGCTCGCCCTAGATCCCGACTACGCGCTGGCCATGTTTAACCTCGGTGGCACCTACTGGAATAGCGGCGATTTCAAGCAGGCGTCTCAGGTGTGGAAGGCTGCTATAACCCGCTTCCCCGACCACGAGCTTGCCGCCAAGGTTAAACGTGATTTTTCACGGCTGCTCTGAGCGGTTGCTCGCTGGCCCCCCCGGCACCGCAAACTCTGGCGCCGTTGTTCCCTCTAGAGGGAACAACGGCCATGCAATAAACTCTCTATGCCGCTGGTACAAAAAATACGTCAGGTCACCTCAGGTCAGTCGAGCAATCCAGCTCGTTAAGACGCTATGAATCTGCGCAGAAAGTAATCCGTTTCCGCTTCGTCTTTGCAATGATACCCGCGTCTAATTGAATCTCGAAGGGATGTACCGAGTAGCGGATTAAATTCGTCGGCATCTTTGAGATCAGCATTTTTTAGTGCGTCTTCAGAAATCCCCTCTTTTGGCATAGGATTCAATAACCAAATATCATCAAGCGCCACAGTTGTTTCCGGTTCCCCACGCGGCCGTACTTTAATATTTTGAACTCGATACTCATAGACTTCTGGGCGGTAGGCAGACCTGAGATGGGTGGCAAACTCCCCTGCAACTTCGCAGTTCAACAGGCGCCTCCCGCTATACGTAGTTATGTCGATAGGTTGGCCACTCAAGTTGCATGTTACCAAGATATTGAATAGTCCCCGGACTCTTGGGTTTTTCTCATGCTTTGTCCGTAAGGAACTCGACAGACACTTGCTGTATTCTGATTTCTTAGACGCGCGGCCTGTTGTTTTGCGCTTCGACAGGCCGAGATAATCGTGAAGCGTCTCTTGATGGATGTCTACTTTACACTGCCCTGAAATCCGTGGTTTTAGGCGAGCGGCGATCTGTGTTGGATATGGGTCGATAAGCGTGATCTGTTTAAGCGACGCATCGCGCGAAAGAAAAGCGTCTATAAGCTCATATGCGTGTTCGTCCGTTTCAGGAAATGAATAGCCACAGATGATCAACCGTGCAGCATCCGCAAGCTTGGCGCGAGCTTCAGACCAAAGGGCGGAAAATAACTTTCCGTGTTCGCCAAATGCCTTGTTTCGGGTGGGAGGGACGATAATTGGCATTAGCGGATAGCCCTTGTCGTCGTTGGGGGGGAAAGAAATACGAATACGGCTGGTAGCCCGGACGCCATCGATCCTTATAAGTTGCAAACCATTTCTGGCCGTCGATAACACACCAGTTAAAATTTACTCGTTCAGGCGACGTGAGCCACTTTCGAGTGCCGTCGCGCAAATCAAGTGTCACATAAGGTCCGAGCCAATTTGTCGAGCCATGGAGCTTGAGCAATTTCCAATTAGACTTCGTCTTTCTGGGATTGCGCCACTCATTCTCTAGCAGTTGATCAAAAGTAAATGCATAGCCATCATCCGGATGCCAACGTCCGGTAGACGCTAGAGAACGGTCAAGAATTGTGTCCCAGTTGAAGGTGATAAAAGTGGTATTTGCGGACGAATCGGCTACCAAGCTGGAATAAATGTCGCAGGGAGTTCCATTTTGAATTTCGTTCAGGACATGACAGAACCAAAAGACAAACTGATCGTAAGTTCTGCTATATCTAAAAATTTCCGGAACTGGTTCCCTTTTTTCGATGGTAGTTTCCAGTCGATCATGCAACTCAGAAAAAACTGCCTCGATGTTCCCGTCAAACTTTCGTGGCAATTCGATTGGATCAATCCCGCGGGTGTCACGTATATAATTAACGATATCGCCAATCTTTACTTCGAAATCCTGGGAGATAAGCAGCCGGTAAAATGTACTGAAAAAATTTGTAGCGAGAGGTGGCGATATTCCAGTTCGTGAACCAGTATAGCCGTGCGACGCTCCGGCCCCGAAAATGTAAACCGTAGCGTCATCGGTTTCGGCATGAGCAGAATTTGATTGTTGGGCGGCTGCTCGGAGCGTCCGACCACCAGGTCGCACCCTTACTGTTTTGGCTGGCGCTATCTTCTTGCGCATTTATTTAGCAGACGCCAGTCTGCAAATTGTATTTGCTGGAAAAATGCATGCGAGAGCCTCGTCGTGGCACCACCTTATGGCAAGACGAAAACATCATTTGTCGTAAGTTATCTTATCACCATGCGAAACCACACTCGAAAACGGTGCGCCCGGCTCGCGTGTGTTGGTCGAGCCAATGAGACGCCAGCCGAGCGGAATTGGAAACTCAATCAGCGTAATATTTTGAGTCCCGGTTGTCGAAAGCCGGACGGGTCCCTTCAAGTACATCGACCAGGTATTTGTTGATCTGAGCGGATTCGATTGAACCCATCGTATAGATGACCCGATTCCCACTCTCCCGGTCGATGAAGGCATGTATGATTTGCTCCGCATCGCATACGACCGCGATGTTCGGGCTGTGCGTCACCATGATGATCTGGCGGCGCTTCTTGACCTCCTTGATGACTGGGATTAGCAAGCGGTAGACCGTCTGGTTGTCGAGGTTCTCTTCGGGCTGGTCAACAATGATTGGCTTGTTGCTCTTATCAACCAACAGATAGAAGACCAGCAGCAACGTCCCTCGCTCGCCAGGCGAGAGATGACTTAAATCCTTGCCGTCGAGCTTGAGTGAGTACTCTGGTTCCAGGTACGGAAAAGACCAAAGATAATCATAGAATTCCTTTAGTTCCACATGCTTGCGGAGCTGGGCGGCAATATCCATTTTACCCTGCTGCGCGCTGCGCATATCGTGCTGCATGTACGTTGTGACCTTCTCAACGAACGCAATGGCATCGTCGGCTTTATTGAAGTCGTACTCGGCTTGCAGCTCCTCCAACACCGTCGCGCCCTTCTCTTTGCCGCAGAACGAACCGGCGACGCCTTGGACAACGTAGGCATCAAAGAAATCGCGCTGGAACGTGCGCTCAATGATGCTGCTATCGAAAGTTAGTTCGAACCCCTCTTTAATGATAACGCTGCTCTCGATCAATTGCTGCACCGAGGCGAATAGCTCTCTGTAAACATCCCTAATTGCGGCGATGCTCTCATGCACTTTGCGGGCAAGCGCGAGTCGCTGCTCTTTCACAGCTGAAATTTCCTGGGGAAGCTTCTCCTTTATGTACTTAAGTTGGGCCTCAAAGTATCTAAGGCTGTCCGGCTTCTCCGCATCGCCTTCGATAACCTCCTTCTGCTTCTGCCAGCCTTTGAGCGCCTCCTGATAGGCCTGGTACCGCTTATTTGGTGCGTCCAGCTTATCCCGAAGCGCCTTGATCCGTCCCTCACAAGCGCCTTTCTGTGTGAGGACACTCGTTTCCGCAGTCGGAGAAAGGGCGGCATCGATCTCGGCCTTGTCAGCAACGAGACCATCACGCTTTTGCGTTAGCACCGCCTTGTCGATGGTCAGGGTGATGATCGCTTCTAAATTCAACGAAAGTTTCTTGAAATCGGCGGCGCATTCCTGCTTGAGCCGTGCGAAATCCGCAACAAAGTTATCGAGTTTTCCTTCCAGCTTCCTTGCGATCGCGACGTGTTCGGTCAGCATTTTTTGCTTGGCCTGATACTCGGCGATCTTCGTTTCCAGGCTTGAGAGATTGGCTCGTTCTTTATCCAACTCACCGGCGATTTTCGAATAAGCTGCCTGCTGGTCTGCCGTCAGATTGTTCGGTTTATCCACAACGGCCGGCTTCGCGGCAACGTGAGCTTCCAGCTCCTTCTGTTTCTGCCTGAGATTGGCTTGAAGCTGGGCGACAAAATCGGCTGCGCCTTTTGTTTCGAGCCGCACCAGCTCCACGTTCAACCGCGAAATCTCTTGTCGGTACGTGTTCACTTGGTCGGTCATTTCTTCAGTCTTATATTCGATTAGGTCATCGAGGGACTCCTTCCCAAGCTGTTCGGCATCGCTGATATGCGAGAAAATAACTTTGCGAAGCTCTCGCTGGAATTCGCTTTTCTGGCCGGGTTCCGTTTCGGTGCAAACCTTTTCCAGATACGTTTGCGGGATGTACTTCACCAGCTCCACGTTGTTGGGGTCAGGCTTCGCATTGAGCGAGGTCACGGTTTTCGTGCCGTCGCCCCAGACGGTTTCGACCTCGAACTGCTTTGCGATCCGGCCATTACGTTCGCAAAAACGATCCTTATTAAGGAACGAAAAATACTTTGGGTCGCAGTGCGTGTTCCCGGCCAATGCTAGCACGTCGGCAAGCGCGCTTTTGCCGGTGCCCTTGTTGCCGATGATGGCCACCATGTCGAAGTTGAGCGGGATGTCGCAGTCGAACCATATGTCATCGGTGTCAGCGTCGGCGGTTTTGCGAATATTGATGTCCGTGAGATACCGAGTGGGGTTGCGGTGCACTTCCTCCATCTTGGGAGGGATGCGGCCTATATAGACCCGATCCTCCGGCTCATTGATGATCTGCCGCAGGCCATTGAAGGTCGGGTCGGCTTTGATCCAGCAGTACCTGTCCGCAGGTTTCGACTGCTGGTCTTTGAGCTTGCCCAGTTCGTCATTTACGTTGTGCGAGTCACTGCCCTTGACGCAGGGCTTTCGCTTGCCGAACCACTTGCGGTATTGCTCCTCCGTAAACTTGCCCTCTTTCCACAAAAAGAAGTCCGCTTGTGCCTTGTTGGAAGAACCAAGGATGTCGGCTTCGTATACGAGCCCTTCCTTGAACAGCGTGTCAGTGGCGGGATTAATGTTGTCGATGCCACCGTACTCGTCATAGGGAATCCAAATAAGGAAACGGTTGGCGAATGTGCCGTCATCGCGCAGCGCCCGGCATGTCTCGACGAAATGCACCGACACTTCTTCTCGCAGGAATTTGGAATCGCTGTAGCGGCTGCCAATGGAGGTGCCCTTGACCTTGAGGCTCTTAATGAAAGTCTCAATGTCGTCGACCGCAAGCTCAGGACTGAAAATTAGATGGAAATTGATGCGCGGGCCGGATTTCTGCTTTTTGTCGAGGACGACATTATTCATGCGGCATTCCACGACGGGCAGTAGCGTTTTGCTTTTCAGTTTTTGGAGCGCTTCGCGGTAGGGTTTGTTGCCCTCGGAAGCCGCGCCCGGATCGCTCACCCGCCGCTGAACCTCGTGATAGCCAGCAACAGAGAAATAGTCGTTAATACCGACAACGTCACAATCGGCATTGCCCAGCTGGATGATAAATTGGTTCCAGTCTCCGCCAAAGCCATGAGAGGCAGGACTGTGGACATGCAAATCCCACTTGCGCCACTTTGATCCTTTGAGCCAGACCCTTCCCGACATTCGCTACTGCCTCGGACTTTGCGTTACCAAATACCGCGTTCTTGCTTCGACGCTCAAAGACCGCGGTTACACCTGTAAATCATGCCTTTCATTCATTAGACACTTTGATCTGGGAGCTGGCTCGCGTTAGTTACCACGCGGTAGTCCACGCCCAACGTATCGACAAAATGGCGCCGTTGCTGCTTTTTGTCCAACTTGGGCATTACTTTTCAGCGCGCTTTGTTCGTGGTTTTCAAAGGAATTGCAGTGCCTTTCGCTTTTCCAGCGCGCGCGCCAATGTAGTCGCGCATGAACTCTCTGAGAACCTGCGCGGCCGGCCTGTCGTCTGCACGGCAGGCTTCCAAAAACGAATCCCGCAGAGGGCGCTCAACACGTATGCGTAAGCCCGAATCCTTCCCCGCCATCGCCAGAGTGTACCCAATGGATACACAAAAAGACACCGGGAACCGGGCTCCGTCCGGCGTAAGAACGCCACCAGATGTTATGACCATTCGCGACAAACTTGCCACAAGCCGAGACGGATCGATTCAGAAAATGGCGGATTTCTACTGGTTACAGAGGACCGGGTTTTTTTGTGGCAACTACGGCCCTGCAGGGACGTTTTGTTTCCAAAGAGTCCAGCTAACTGTTCGATTTTAAACTGGAGTGGGCGACGGGTCTCGAACCCACGACCTCCAGCTTGGGAAGCTGTCCGTTCCGGCGCTCTTAGCTCAATTTCGCGAAGATCATGCAGGAGCAGCCACGCAAGATCAGCGAGGGACGCGCACTGGTGCCGTCATCTCCATGACGACAGCATTGCCATCATGATCCACGATGAAGCGGCTCTCTCCCGTCCCCGATTCTTCAACAACAACGATCAGCGGACGAAATGCCGCTCCAGCTCGATCGAAGGGTAACTGATCTTCTCGACGGCAGCCTGAAGCCGCTTCGGCCCGTAGCCGCGAAAATACAGCAGCGTCGTCGTATGAGCGGCCTTATTCTCCTTCCGCTGCGCGCTGTCGTGACCGGTGATCTCATCCGCTTCGAGAATGGAGCAGCCATTGCGCATCGCAACCGTTGTCGCGGTCGTGCGAAACGAATGGAAGTCCATCAACTCCCGATAAACACCGACATCGCGACGGTATTGGGTGAAGTGTTCCGTGTAGTTATGGCTTAGTTTGCTGTCGCGACCGTTTGGTTTCATGAGTGGGAACAACCGCTCCGACCCGGCCTCTTTGGCAAGATCGAGAAACCCGAGCCGGATCAAGATGGAATGGATCGGCGTATAGCGCTCGGAACTTTCGGTCTTCAAGTGCTCGCCGTGGAAATAGATCACCGGCACGCCTTCTAGTTCCTGCACGTCCGTGCCGGCCAGGTTTGCCAGCTCGTCCAAGCGCGCCGCGGTATAGAGTGCCAGGATCGGCAGCCAGAAATATTCGTCCCTCACGATCGCTTTGCCCGGCTCATGCCGGCAATAGCGCTTCTCGGGATAATATTTGCAGCCCCTCCAGATCGGAGATACGAAAAGGCGCCCGAGTGAATTGGCGTCCCACATTTCCCGTTCTCTGGCCCCCGGTACGGTTTCGGCCCAACGGAAGCCTCCGAAAATGCGATCGATGTTGATGTCGGCTATCCCGTCCTGCCGATTGACCCAGCGGAAGAAGGACGTGACCGTGTTCCAATGACGATCGAGCGTCCCTTTTGACAAGGTCTTGGTGCCTGGCTTTCTCTCGGCGATGACCTGCTTTATTGGAATTTTAAGATGACGGGGCGACTTTCCGAAGTTGACCGGAATTTGCTCCAAGGTGCGGCGCAGGGTCTCGGCGTCAGCACGGGTATAAGCGCCTGGCGCTTTGTCACCAACGATGAGCCGCAGCAGCTCCATCGAGTTGCGGTTCTGGGCCTCCGTCTGGTTAGTCCACCGCCCTTCGACGCGAGATTGCGCCACAAATTTTTCGATGAACGACGAGATCGGTGGCTCCGAGCTGGTTGCGCCGGCGGCCACATTTTCGGGGTGGGTGCCGCGCCCGGCATCGATCAGGGCGCGGCTGGCGGCGATGTCGCCGGAGTGGGCACCCGATGCGCTGTCGGCGATCAGGGCATCGATTTCGCCTGAAATGTTGTCGGACGAGGTATTCTGAAACCGGCGAAATGCGGCGGTACCGGCCATCATGCATTTCCGCGCCAAAATCTTGAATTCCTCGGACGCTTGATCGAGCGTCAGTCCCCGCTCTTCGAGCATTGCCGGAAGATATCGAACGGCCTCGATGTAATCGCCCTCTTGCATCATGTGCAGCCAGAGCTGCTCGCGAACTTCAGGCGTGCCGTTAAAGTAAGTTTGCGCCTCCTGGTCGCTTAGATAGTCGTCGGGCTTCGCGTATTGGCGCGCGCCAAGATAGGGCGGCTTTGTCGCCGCCCAGATTTCACACTCCCGTATGATCCGCTTATAGAGATCGACAAGCAGCTGATCGAGCTCTTCCCTAGTCGGCGCTCGGCCGATGCTGATCTTTCGTGCCTGCTCCTGCATGAGCTCCTCGAAAGCGAGCGAGAGCCGCAGCGCGCGCATGCGCGCCTGCCGGCGGTCGGTGGTCTGCAGCGAGCAACAGAAATGGCTGCGTGTCGTGATGCTTGCTACGGCGCGCGGGATGCGCCGCCGCCAATAGAAGACACTACCGCGCCTAAAAATCGGTAAAACGGCCATGGCATCCCCCGCATGCCGCGGCCGATGTGACACAGCAATGTGCTACACCGCCGCAGGGGTGCCCGGTCTTTGTCAGAAAATCCTTTGGAATCAAGGGGCTGGCTGGGGCGCCAGGATTCGAACCTGGGGTCGCGGGACCAAAACCCGCTGCCTTACCGCTTGGCCACGCCCCAATCGCGCCATCGCCCTGGAGGGCTCAAAGATCGAGGGCGGCACAATAAGCGGGCCGCAGCCTCTCTGCAACCGCTTCGCTGCCGCCGGAACTCCCGCCCTAACACCCGAAAATCGTTATGGAAGAACCGGATCGAGAGTCCTGGCATCAGCGATCAGCGCGCTGGCCGTAACCCACCAGCGCGGCTGTTGTGCCCCGATCGCACGCGCCGCGTCCGTCGCTCCGGCCTCGGTCGCGAACAATCCGAAGCAGCTGGCACCGCTTCCCGACATGCGGGAGAGCAGGCAACCCTTGGCACCGGCAAGAGCCTCGAGGACTTGCGACAACACCGGGCACAGCCCGATTGCGGCTTCGCTGAGATCGTTGCGCCGGGTTCCGAGGATTCTGAGCAAACTCCGCCGCATCTTTCGCCGCATCGTTGAATCTTCCCGCATTCCCAAACGAGCCTTTTCGCGCGCGGAACACCTCGGCGGTGGAAAGCGGAATTCCCGGATTGATCAGAACGAGAAAGGCCGACGGTAATTTCGGCGCGTTCGCGATCTCTTCGCCGATGCCGCCGAAGAAAGCGGCGCGGCCATGGAGGCAGATCGGAACATCGGCACCCAATTGCAGCGCCATCGCCGATAGGTCGGGATTGGCGGCTTTGGTCTTCCACAGCGCGTCGCAAGCCAGCAACGTCGCCGCGGCGTCCGCCGACCCGCCGCCGATACCCGAAGCAACCGGCAAGCGTTTGACGAGGGTGATCGCCGCCCCCGCCTTCACGCCGCCCCGTTCCCGCAACAGCGTCGCTGCACGCAGCACCAAATTATCGCTTTCGGCCGAAAGCGTCGAGCCGAACGGCCCGCTCAGCGACAGCGCAAGGGAATCATTCTCCCGCGCAACGATCGTGTCGTGGATACTGGCGAAGACCGCCAGCGAATCGAGCAGGTGATAACCATCCGAGCGTCGCCCGGTAACGTGGAGATAAAGATTGATCTTGGCGGGAGCGGCCTGGGCGACGCCCGTTCCGGAATCCACAGAACCGTCCGCAGAAACTGGGGCCTCGTTCAAGTCCCGTGGTCTTCGACGCGGCTCATGGTGAGGCCGTTCTGAAGCTTGGCCTCGATTTTCGCCTTGGTGGCGGAATCGGGCTTCAAGGCGAGGGCGCGGCGCCATTGGAACCGCGCTTCCGCCTGCCGTCCAACTTTCCAATAAGCATCGCCAAGATGATCGTTGATGGTCGCATCCTGCGGCTCGAGTTCCACCGCTTGTTCGAGCTTGCTCACCGCTTCGGTCTTTTCGCCCATGCTAAGGAGAATCCAACCGAGGCTATCCACGATGAACCCGTCATTGGGGCGAAGTTCCACCGCGCGCTCGAGCATCTTGCGCGCCTTATCCAAATGCACGCCCTGCTCCACCCAGGAATAGGCGAGGTAATTCAGGACATAGGGCTGATCCGGGCGGAGATCGAGGGCTTTCAGGAAATCGGCTTCGGCCTGGGGCCAATGGCCCGAACGTTCATTGACGATGCCGCGGGCATAGAGAATCGCCCAATGGCGTTCCTCAAGCTTCGGAATGCGATCGAGTGCCCGGGTATAGGCGTCGGCAGCTTCTTTAAATTGTTCACGAGCCCGGAAAATGTCACCCAACGTGATCAGCGCATCGACCCGATCCGGCTTTTCCACCACCATCTGATTCAATTGGGCGACCGCCTCGTCGGTCTTGTCTTGCGCGTCGAGGTCGAGAGCCATGCGCATCCGACCCAGCCAAAAGAACGGCGAATCCTTCGGCAATGCCTGGAATATTTTCGTCGCTTCGTCGGGGCGGCCTTGGCCGTCGAAAATATCGGCGATCAGAACCTGACAAACCGGATATTCGGGCTTGAGGGTCAATGCCAGCCGCGCATAGTCGAGGCCGAGCAGGCTCGCGCCTTGCTGCTGCAGCGTGCTCGCCACGTTGAATAAGGCTTCGGCCATGCCTTCGGTGGCGTTGTGAATCAACGGGTCCACCGGCGTCTTATCGGCGAGCCTTTTCATTTCCACATCGAGCAGGACCGTGTCGGGATTTTGCTTGATGTAGTCCTCGTAGAGCTTCTTGGCGTCGTCGCTGCGGCCGGTGCGCTCGTAAAGGCTGCCCAGAGCCTGAACCAGGCGGAGCGCTCCGCCCTGGCTGCTGTCGAGGGCGCTCTTATAAGCGTCCTCTGCGGCTTTGCTGCGGCCTGCAATGTCGTTGATGAGCCCGGCGTGGAGATCGTGCAGTACGGCAAAGCCGCTGTTCTGGCCAAGGGGGTCGAGGGCCTTGAGCGCGCCATCGGTGTCGCCCTGGGCGCTTCGCAGCCAGGCCAATGTCAGCGGCACGAAGAATTTGTTCAGGCCGGTATCGGGCAGCGCCTTCATCCGCGCCTCGGCCGCCGGGTAATTGCCGTGCTTGAAATCATTGACGGCGAGGGTGAGGACCGGGATCGGCGATTCGGGCAGCTTCTCCTGAATGTGCTTGGCCAGCGCCAACGCATCGTCGATGCGGCCTTCGCCAAGGGTGAGGAGGAAGCTGCGCTGCATCAAATCCGGATTGTCCGGATCGTCCTTCAAGGAATATTTCAGGAATTCGGCGGCATCGACGACATCACCCAAATGCTCGGCATGAAGACCAGCCAAATAGCCGCCCGACGCATTCGAGATTTCGACCGGCTCGCTATCGGCGACCAACTGGGCATTGATCTTGACGCCGGACGGCCCGGAACCGGAGGACCCGGCATTGCCGGAGGGATTGGAACCGCCGGAGCCCGCCACCGCGGCAGTATGGGGCGTACAAGAGGCGAGCAGCAAAAGCGCGCAAAACCCTGCCGCCCCTATCGAGGCGGATGTCCGGATTTTGGAGGAATGGTTCAGGCTGGTCCTTTGGGACGCCACATCAGACTCCGATTGCGGGTGCGAATGGTGGTTCGGGGAGGGTAAATCCCACGTTAACGACCCTCTCTGCCGTCCACATATAGTTAAGCTTATCCCAGGCGTACAAGTCCCGCTATAGCCTACGGCAACGAAAAACATTCACATATTCGGGTAATTCGGCCCGCCGCCGCCTTCCGGCACCACCCAATTGATGTTTTGCAGTGGGTCTTTGATGTCACAGGTCTTGCAGTGAACGCAGTTGGGCGCGTTGATCTGGAGCCGCGGCTTGCCCGCATCGTCACGCACGATCTCGTATACCCCGGCCGGGCAATACCGCTGTTCCGGCGCATCGTAGAACATCAGATTGTGCCTGATCGCGATCGCCGGATCGGCCAGCTTCAAATGCACCGGCTGGTCTTCGTCGTGATTGGTGCTGGACAGATAAACCGACGACATCTTGTCGAAGCTCACGACCCCATCCGGTTTCGGATAGGCGATCCGCGGGCTCGATGCCGCGGGGTCCAGGGTTTCGTGATCGGCTTTTCTGTGATGCAGTGTCCACGGCACCAGGAAACCGAGGCCGAGATTGTTGAGCCACATATGAATCCCGCCATGCACCGTGCCCATCCAAAGGCCCCATTTCATCCCCGGCTTGACGTTGCGCACCCGGTAAAGGTCATCGAAGACCCAGGATTTGCGGCAGGCCTCTTCATAGCCGGCCAGAGTCTCGGCACCGTCGGGCGAACGCGACAGGGCGGCAAAAGCCGTCTCCGCCGCCAGCATCCCGGTTTTCATCGCGTTATGGCTGCCCTTAATCCGCGGCAGGTTGACGAACCCCGCCGCGCACCCGATCAAAGCCCCGCCCGGGAAGGTCAGCTTCGGCACCGATTGCCAGCCGCCTTCATTGATCGCCCGCGCGCCATAGGAGAGCCGCTTGCCGCCTTCCAGCATCGGCCGGATCGCCGGATGGGTTTTGAACCGCTGGAATTCGTCATAGGGGCTCAAATGGGGATTGCGGTAATCGAGGTGGACGACGTAGCCGATCGCCACCAGCTCGTCTTCTAAGTGATAGATGAACGAACCGCCGCCGGTTCTTGAATCGAGTGGCCAGCCTTGGCTATGGATAACCAGTCCGGGCTTATGCTTCGCCTTGTCGAGTTTCCAGAGTTCCTTGAGGCCGATGCCGTATTTTTGCGGATCGGCTTTGGAGCGAAGCCCGAATTTCTGGAACAGCGTCTTGGTGAGCGAGCCGCGAGCGCCTTCGGCAAAGAACGTGTATTTGCCGCGAAGCTCGACGCCGGGGGTGTAGGTCGATTTGTGATGACCGTCACGGCCGACCCCCATATCGCCGGTGGCCACACCGGCGACACGGCCGTCTGGCCCATAGAGAACCTCCGCCGCGGCAAAGCCGGGGAACATCTCGACGCCCAAAGCTTCGGCCTGGGTACCGAGCCAACGGCATAGATTTCCCAGCGACACAATGTAATTGCCGTGATTGCTCATCAACGGCGGCAGCACGAAATTCGGAATCCGGAATTTCCCGCGCTCGCTTAGCATTAGGAATTGGTCTTCGGTGACCGGGGTTGTGACCGGCGCGCCGCGCGCTTTCCAATCGGGGATGAGTTCGTTGAGCGCGATCGGATCGATGACCGCACCCGAAAGAATATGGGCGCCGACTTCGGAACCCTTTTCGATGACGCAGACGGAGAATTCCTTGCCCTGCTCGGCGCAAAGCTGCTTGAAGCGGATCGCGGCGGAAAGCCCGGACGGCCCGGCGCCGACGATCACGACATCGAATTCCATCGCTTCGCGTTCCACGATTTCCCTCGTTGCTCGTTTGCCTGTGGTCCGGCATGAAGCACGGCGATAGGCCTTGCCGCGGGACAGCTTCATAGCACAACATGGCCGTCTGTCGAGCCGGCCTGCCGAGATAGGGGCGCTTTGTCTCACCCTCTTGAAATGCTGCGCTGGCAAGTCGAAGCCGGCGCCGATGAAGCGATCTCGGAGCACCCGCAGAATCGCTACAACCAGCCGGCTGCGTCGGAATTCGTGACGCCGCCGTTCAATTCCACGATCAACAACCCTGCGGCCCCGCCGCGGGGTTCGGTTGCGCCGTCAAGGCGTCCCTCTGCTTACGAACAGGACTCGCCCGGATTCGCGGCAGCGGCCCCACAGGAGATTGCTTCGGCGAGCGCCAATGCCCTCGCCGCCTCCGCCAACACCCTCGACGACCTCCGGGCGGCGGTCAGCCGGTTCGATGAATGCGCGCTGAAACGCACCGCGACCAATACCGTCTTCGCCGACGGCAATCCGAAGGCACCGTTGATGTTCGTCGGCGAGGCGCCCGGGGCCGATGAGGACTTGCGCGGCCTGCCTTTCGTCGGCAAGGCCGGGCAATTGCTGGACCGGATGCTGGCGGCGATCGGGCTGAACCGCGAGCACGCCTATATCACCAACATTCTGTTTTGGCGGCCGCCAGGCAATCGCCAGCCGACATCGGGGGAGATCGCCGCCTGCCTGCCCTTTGTCGAGCGGCATATCGAACTGGTCTCGCCGGAAGTCCTGGTGCTGCTGGGCGGGACCGCCGCCAAAACCCTCCTTGCCCGGAGCGAGGGGATCATGAGGCTTCGCGGCCGCTGGTTCAATTATTCGACCCCAGGCCTCGCCCGGCCGGTGCCGGCGCTTGCCACCTTCCACCCCGCCTATTTGCTGCGGTCACCAGGGCAAAAGCGCCAAGCCTGGCAGGATTTCCTGGCCCTGAAGGACCGTCTGGCCACGGTTTCGCCCCGCAACTGATCACCTGATTACCCGCCTGATTGATCGGGGATTCACTGCCCTTTTGCTTGCCTCAGGGGCATTCAGCCGGTATCAACGCGGCATGGGGGCGGTAAAGAGACTCTGCGGGGGATGGTGCGTCCCCCTATTCCTGTCCGCAGGAATCCTATTCTTTGGCGCCTTATCGCTTGGCTTGGCGCCGCCAACGGCTTTCGCCGCCGTCGATGGGACAGCCAGCAGCCCGGCACCCGATGCCTCCCCCACCCAGTCCTTCTCTTCCCAACCACCCTCCTCGACAATATCGGAACTGCCCAAACCCTTGTCCGAGGCGGATGCGGAGCGTTACCGGCAGATCTTCGCCGTCGAGCGGGAAGGCAATTGGCGCGCCGCCGATGGGGAAATCGCCAAGCTGGAAAACAAGCTTTTGATCGGCCACGTTCTGGCCCAGCGCTATTTGCATCCCCGTCTCTATCATGCGACCCGGCCCGAGCTTGCGGAGTGGCTGGCCAAATATCTCGATCTTCCCGAAGCGCCGCAGATCTATGCACTAGCGTTGAAGCGCAAGGTCAAGAATGCAAAGCCGCTGCCCCGGCCGACCGGCGGGTATTTGGCGGGATTGGGAGCGGCCGATTTCGGCTCCGAGGCCGAATTGCCGCGTCACGAACGGGCTAATTTGAGCGAGGCGGACGAACGCAAGGCAGAAGTTTTGAAATCGCGGATCCGCAGCCGCATCCGCGCCGGTTGGCCGACCGGGGCCAAGCAGCTGCTCGATACCGCGGAAGCCCAGCGCCTGCTCGACCCGGCCGAAGTCGACGATTCGCTCGCCGATATCGCCGCCGGTTACTTCGCCTATGGCAAGGATGAGGACGCGCTGGATGCCGCCGAAGCCGCCGCCCAACGTTCCAAGTTGCCTGCGGCCCATTGGACCGCCGGGATCGCGGCCTGGCGATTGAACCGGTTCGAACTGGCGACCAAACATTTTGAAGCGGTAGCCAAATCGCCCTATGCCTCGAAATGGGACATCGCCGCCGCCGGCTTCTGGGCGGCGCGGGCCAATCTGGTCACCCGCCACCCCGCCGAGGTCAGTCATTGGTTGCTAATCGCCGCGGAGCAGGGCCGAAGCTTCTACGGATTGCTGGCGCGCCGCGCCTTGGGCATGGATTTCGACTTCGACTGGTCGGCACCCATCCTCAATTCCGCGGCCCTCCAACGGGTCACCGACATGGCGGGCGGAACGCGGGCCCTCGCCTTGGTCCAAACCGGTGAACAGCACCGGGCCGAAAGCGAGCTCAGGAAATTATACGCCTCCGCCGATCCCCAACTTACCGATGCGATTTTTGCCCTCGCGCTGCACGGCGAATTTCCGGGGCTTGCCATGCGGATCGGCGTCGAACAGGTGCGCAATGGCAACGGCATCAGCGACGCCGCCCTTTATCCCGTCCCGGCTTGGCAGCCGGCGGGCGGCTATTCCCTCGATCGCGCTTTGCTATTTGCGGTGATCCGGCAAGAATCGCGCTTCGACGCCGGGGCCCAAAGCTCCGCCGGTGCTCGCGGGCTGATGCAGATCATGCCCGGCACCGCCAAATTCATCGTCGATTACGTCGCCGACGGCGAGGTGGACGAGGACTACGAGCTGTTCGATCCCAATACCAACATTACGATGGGCCAGAAATATCTCGCCCATCTGCTTGAAGACGATGCGGTGCATGGTGACCTGTTGCTGCTCGCCGCAGCCTATAACGGTGGCCCGGCCAAGCTCGCCGAATGGCAGCGCAAAATCGACAACCATGGCGACCCGCTCCTCTTCATCGAATCAATTCCGTCCCGCGAGACCCGCGGCTTCGTCGAACGGGTAATGGCCAATATGTGGGTTTACGAGCTGCATCTTGGCCAGCCGACCCCCTCCCTCGATACGGTCGCCGCTGGGCTATGGCCGGTTTATTCGGCGCTGGATAGGCGCGATGTTAAAGTGGCCCAGGACGGCCGAGAATAAGCGAGCAAAAAATGGTAGGGATCGACGAAACCAGGACCTTCGTTCCGGTCGCCATCGCCATTCTCACCGTTTCCGATACGCGAACGATCGACGACGACCGCTCCGGCGGCGTGCTCGTCGAGCGCATCGCGGCGGCCGGCCACCGTCTGGCGGCTCGCGCCATCGTCCGCGACGAAAAAAAAGCGATCGTCGCCCAGCTCAAGAAATGGATCGCCAATCCCAAGATCGATGTGGTGATCGCGACCGGCGGCACCGGCCTTACCGGGCGCGACGTGACTCCCGAAGCCTTCGCCTCCGTCTATGAAAAAGAGATCGCCGGTTTCGGCGAGCTGTTCCGAGCATTGAGCTATCAGAAGATCAAGACCTCGACCATCGAATCCCGGGCCAGCGCCGGGGTTGCCAAGCGCACTTATCTTTTTGCCCTGCCCGGCTCGCCCGGCGCCTGCCGCGATGCCTGGGACGACATTCTCCGCTGGCAGCTCGATTCGAGGCTTCGTCCCTGCAATCTGGTCGAAATGATGCCGCGCCTTTTGGAAGGCGAAAAAATGAAGGCCAAGCGCCTTCAGCGGCAAGCGGCCAAGAAGCGCCGGTAAGCCGATTCGTCGTCGACATCGTCGAGCTTGTCGACCAAGGCGATCCGCGCCTTCGGAGGAAAATTTTTGCGAACGTCGTGAAGCGCGAATTCCGTCGACCATCGCACCTTGTCGAAAATTCGCCTTGCTTGTTGCGGTTTGGCGAGCCCGACCAGCCAAAATCCGCCATCGACCGCCGGACCGAATACCGCATCGTGACAGCGTAGAAGCCTGAACGCACGGGCGATAATCCCGGCGTTCAATCCCGGAATATCGGTGCCGACGATGAGAACATGCGAAGGCGCCAGTTTTTGAATCGTGCGCGCCATGCGATCGCCTAGATTTCCCGAACCTTGCGGCACGACATCGAAATTTTTCTTTCCAAACCGGCGCAACCCAAACCGGCGCAACCCAAACCGGCGCAACCAGGAACGCCGGCGGTCCGGCGTTATCGCCAGCGCCGTCCGCCAACGCGGATTGCGTGTCGAACGCAACGTCGTTCCGATCATTTGCCGATAAAACGAAACGGCGGCGCCATCGCCAATTCCCGCGGCGAGCCGTTTTTTGACGCGGGCACGTTGCGGCTGTTTCAGAAAAATGACCAGCCGGTTTTCCGGCAGCCGGGATCGGATCATCCGCGTCTCAGCCATAGAGCCAGAGGATCAGGTGCATCGGCGCGCCGAGAAAATAGAGCATCAGGCAAAGCATATTGCGAAGGGGGCGAAGGATATATCCCTGTTTGCGGTAACGCGCCGCGGAAGTCACCGCCGCGGTGTTCAGCATGGCCAGCCGCTTGCGCCCGATGCGCCGAATCAGGTCCAAATCTTCCATCAGCGGCAGCGGGCGAAATCCGCCGAGCTCGTCATAGAACCGCCGGGCGATCAATAACCCCTGATCACCGTAAGCGAGACCGAAGACGCGGCACCGCCAATCGACGGCCGCTTCCAGCCGGCGCGCCGATTTCGATTCATCATCGAGCGCGAATCGAAACGCGGCAGCGCGTTGGGTATTTTCCGGATTGGCGATGAACCGCATCACCTCGGCGCGCCAGCCGGGGATGAGCACGGTATCGGCATGAAGGAAGAGCAGCCAATCGCCGCTGCTTTGCGCGGCCCCCGCCGCAAGCTGCGCGCCGCGCCCCGCCTCGCAAGACACGACCCTGGCGCCAAGCCGCTTGGCCAAGTCGATCGTCGCGTCGCGGGACCCGCCATCGGCAACGACGATCTCGAACCGACCCGCCAGATTCACCGCACGGAGACAGCGCCGAAGCTCTGCGGCCGCGTTCAAGGTCGGGATAAGGACTGACAGCCGGATGTTTTCGTTCGCTATTCCGGGCATGATTCTCCCATCATACCAAGGTACGTCGTTTGTTCTTGAAATGTTCTGATGCCGGCGGCACACTCCTTTTCATGCCGAACCAGCCCCGAAAAGACGAACGGAATAGGGACGGCCAGAATAAGGACGGACCGAGAAAAGGCCGCGGCGCCGTCAGCAATCCGGCCGGGCGTCTTGAGCCGAACACCCGCGCCGCATTCGACGACGGCTGGGACCTGGTCGCGGACGCGGATTGGACGCCGCCGCCGCTCCGCACCAGCGTTACCGAAGACAAGAGCCGCAGCGTCATCTGCCGCAACGATTCGCCGGATATCGGTTTCGGGTCTTCGATCAATCCCTATCGCGGCTGCGAACATGGCTGCATCTATTGCTTCGCTCGGCCAAGCCACGGCTATTTCGGGCTATCGACCGGCCTCGATTTCGAATCGAAGCTATTTGCCAAGAGCGACGCCGACAAACTGCTCCGCAAGGAATTGGCGAATCCCCGCTATGTCTGCGACGGCGGCATCGCCATGGGCACCAATACCGATCCCTATCAGCCGATCGAGCGGGAGCGGCAGATCACCCGGAAGATCCTCGCCGTCCTTTCGGAATGCGGGCACCCGGTTTCGATCGTCACCAAGTCCGCATTGATTCTGCGCGATATCGACATCCTGGTGCCGATGGCCAAACGCGGGCTCGCCTGCGCCTTCGTTTCGATTACCACCCTAGACCGCAATCTCGCGCGCCGCATGGAGCCCCGCGCCGCGACACCGGAAAAAAGGCTCGCCGCCATCCGCGTCCTCCACGATGCCGGCGTGCCGACGGGCATCATGGTCGCCCCCATCATCCCCGGCCTCACCGATCACGAGATCGAGCCGATCTTGGAAAAGGCCGCAGAGGCCAAAGTTCAAACCGCCGGCTTCACCATCATTCGCCTGCCCTACGAGATCAAAGATTTGTTCTGCGAATGGCTCAACACCCATGTGCCGCTTCGCGCGTCTCATGTGGAAACTCTGATCCGCGAGGTCCGGGGCGGCCGGCTCAACGATCCCAATTTCGGCAGCCGGATGCGCGGCACCGGGCCTTATGCCGAAATGATCGCCAAGCGCTTCCGTCTGGCCCGCGAGCGCTTCGGCATTCCCAGGCGCGGGCCTACGCTCGATACCAGCCAGTTCAAGCACCCGGTCAAAGACAGCGCGCAGTTTTCGCTGTTTTAGATTCCGCAGTCGCACAGTTTATCCGGCGTTCCCACGGGCCCGAACTTTGGTGAGCCTGAATTGCTGTGCTAGAGCATGATCTTGTCAGTTCGAATCGGCTATGTTGCGCTTTTGGCGCGGCGATCCGCCAGGCGCGCCGTGACGGGCGATGTGGAGCATCGGCCCAGCGCGCTTTGCACGCAAACGTTTGCCGGCAAAGCCGGCGGGGCGGCGCAACGCCGCGGGCGCCCGCCAAGGCGCAACCCAGAGGGCCGGGGTCTTTTGCCGCCGCGGGTTCGTCGAAAGGCTTGCCCGTAGTCCCGCTACGCCCTTCTCCTGCCGGCGGCGCAAAATACTTCCGGCGCAGCCGGTTCCAACTGACAAGATCATGCTCTAGATTCGGCCCATGACCGGCTTAGCCGAGCTCACCCATCTGGCGATTGCCGCACTGGTTGCCGTCGCTTGCGGCGCGGTGATGACGGGGCTCCGCCAGCCTGCCGTCGTTGGCTACATCGTCGCCGGCGTCGTTCTCGGCCCATCCGGCTTTTCGCTCATCACCGACCGCCCCGCCGTTTCCAAATTCGCCGATCTCGGCGTGCTTCTGCTCTTGTTCCTGGTGGGGATGGAGCTGTCTTTGCGCGGATTTCGCGGGGTCTGGCGCACCGCGGTCATCGCCACCCTTCTGCAAATCGCCGGCAGCGTCGGCATCACTCTGGCGCTGGCGCCGCTTTTCGGCTGGCCCTTGGGCCTGGCCGTTCTGCTCGGCTTCATCTTCGCCCTCTCCAGCACCGCCGTCGTCATCAAGATGCTGGAAGGCATGAACATCCTCCGGACACCGGTCGCCCAGATCACGATCGGCGTCTTGATCGCCCAGGATCTCGCTTTCGTTCCGATGATGCTGATTGCCGGCAGCCTCTCGGGCAAAACGCCCGATCCCCTGGCCATCCTCAAAATCGCGTTTGCGGTCGGCTTCCTCGCTTTGCTCATCGCCTATTTGAGCGGACGGAAGAAAATCCGCCTGCCGCTTTCCCATTTCACCGCCGGGCATCCCGATCTAACGCCCTTGCGCGGCCTGGCGATTTGCTTTGGCGCCGCCGCCCTGACCGGTCTTGCCGGCTTGTCGCCGGCCTATGGCGCGTTTCTGGCCGGGCTCGTGATCGGCAACAGCACCGAACGCCCGGCGATGCTCCGCAGCATTCAGCCAATTCAAAGCATCCTGCTAATGATCTTTTTTCTCTCTATCGGCTTGCTCATCGATATTCCCTTCATCGCCGCCAATGCGCTTCACGTTCTTCTCATCCTCTGCATCGTCGTTTTTGCCAAAACCGTGTTCAACGCCGGGGTCCTGCGCGCCGCCGGCCAGCCTTGGGCTCATGCGGTGATCACCGGCATTCTGCTCGCCCAAATCGGCGAGTTCTCCTTCGTCCTCGGCACTTTCGGAATCGACCGCGGCGTCATCGATGCGAATGACGGCAATCTCATCATCGCCGTCACCGCTCTTTCGCTGGTCATCAGCCCGTTATGGCTTCTAACAGCGCGGCGCTTGCTCCGAATCGGGATCGTCGGCGTGACGTCGGGGAGGGAAACCTTGCGGCTTTTTCTCGGCCGTTTCGCCTCCTCCGTGGTTTGGTCGAGCCGGGGACAAATCGGACCGGAATTCCGCCAAGGCGACGAACCGGCTTCTTCGCCTTGTTCCTTGCCGCGGGATAATTTGTTCCCTCAAGATCCGGGGGCGGCCCCATCGGAACCGAGTAAAGAAGAAAGCACCAAGCCCGCGCCGCCCGGGCCTGCACTTCAGGGAACCGACCATGCCTGATTTTTCCTTCGAGGAAAAATGCCGCGGAACCGTGGCCGGGATCGATGAAGCCGGGCGCGGGCCGCTGGCCGGACCAGTCATCGCCGCCGCCATCATTTTGAACCGCAGGCGCTTGGCGCCCGAGATTCTGGCCGGCATCGACGATTCAAAAAAACTTTCGAAACCGGCGCGCGAAGCGATGTTCGAGGTGCTGATAACTTGCGCGCGCATCGGCCTCGGGGCGGCGAGCGTTTCCGAGATCGATCACATCAACATTCATCACGCAACACTGTTGGCGATGCGGCGGGCAGTGGCGATGCTCGATCCGGCACCGAAATTCGCATTGGTCGACGGCAAATTCGCGCCCAAGATCGCCTGCCGGGTTCGCACCATTGTCGATGGCGACGCCCTGTGTTTTTCGATCGCCGCCGCCTCGATCATCGCCAAGGTGACTCGCGATAAACTCATGACCAAACTCGCGCTGCTCTATCCCGGCTTCGGCTTCGACCGCAATGCCGGCTACGGAACGCCCGAGCATCTTCTGGCCCTCGAAGCCCATGGCCCAACCCCGCATCACCGCAGAAGTTTTTCGCCGGTTCTCAAGATATTGAGTCCCAAGAAATCCCTGCCACTAGGGATTTGATTTATCCACAGACTAACTGATTGATTCATCAGCGATTTCTGTTGACGCCCTGAGTCATCGCAGGCGATCCTTCCGCCGGCATGGCCGAATCCCTGCCAGAAGATATGACCAAAGATCAAATCCTGATTGGCGATTGCATCGCCAAGATGAACCGGCTGCCCGAGCGGTCGGTCGATATGGTGTTCGCCGACCCGCCCTATTTCCTTCAGCTCGAAAACGAATTGCTCCGGCCGAACAATACCAAGGTCGACGGCGTCGACGACGAGTGGGACAAGTTCGAGGGCTTCGCCGATTACGACCGCTTCACCCGCGATTGGCTGGCCGCCGCGCGCCGGGTGCTCAAAGACGACGGCACGCTGTGGGTGATCGGCACCTACCACAATATTTATCGCATCGGGACGGTGCTTCAAGATTTGGGATTCTGGACGCTGAATGATGTCATCTGGCGCAAGACCAATCCGATGCCGAATTTCCGCGGCCGCCGTTTTGCGAACGCCCATGAAACTTTGATCTGGTGCGCGAAACAGCAGAAGTCGCGCTACACCTTCAATTACGACGCGCTGAAATCGCTCAATGACGATTTGCAGATGCGGAGCGACTGGCTGTTTCCCATCTGCTCCGGCTCCGAGCGCCTGAAGGATCCCGACGGCAACAAAGCGCACCCGACGCAAAAGCCGGAAAGCCTGCTGCACCGGATCATTCTTGCCGCAACCAAGCCGGGCGATCTCGTGCTCGATCCCTTTTTCGGCACCGGCACCACCGGCGTCGTCGCCAAAAAACTGGGCCGGCATTTCATCGGCCTCGAGCGCGACGAAACTTACGCCGCCATCGCCAGGAAACGACTTTCGAAAATCAGGGAGCCGCAAGATATGTCGCTGGTCGCAACGTCATCGAAGCGCGACGAACCGAGAATTCCTTTCGGCTGGCTGGTCGAGCGCGGGTTGTTATCGGCGGGCGATGTGCTGACCGACGAGCGCGGGCGCTGGCAAGCCAAGGTCCGCGCCGATGGGTCGCTGGTTTGCGCCGACGCGACCGGCTCGATTTATCGCATTGGCGCCCATGTCCAGGGTGCGCCCGCCTGCAACGGCTGGACATTCTGGCACATCGAAGTGGACGGAAAACCGGTGCCGATCGATCTGCTCCGCCGGAAACTGCGGGCGGAGCTTTCTTGACCTGACCAAGACAAAAATGGCGAGTGATTGAGTGAGTCGTCGCCAATAGATTAATGCATCGCTGGCGGGGCGAGACGCGCTGCTTTGCGACGTTTCATGTCTGGCATAATTCGTTTCATAAATTCGTCGAATAACGGCACGGTAAACGCTGTGTCACCATGCGCTGGACTGAAAATCATGCCTTTCCTGATCAAGCCGCTACGCAACGGCGCAACCGTGTGAACATTCAGACCCAACATATCTGCAACTTCGCCTGATCGATGCGGACCAGGGCCTAATTCGGCCATCGCCCTCATGTAATCTCTTTCACGCGGTGTGAGTCGATCAAAACGCACTCCAAAGAAACTTTCATCGAGGCGCTGAATCACTGCCGTATGGGCAGCTTTTACGTCGTCGATGGAAATTGGAGAACGTTCGGCAATATTCCAGGTGTGATAACCCCATTCTTGGAGAAAATACGGATACCCTTTTGTCACCGCGATTATTTCACCTAATGCCTTTGTCTCAAAGGCGATGCCTTCTTTTTTAACGGGCACTTCAAGAGCGTCCCTAGCATCTTTATTTTCGAGGGCGCCGATCTTAGGAAAATCGAACAACCTCTTTGCATACGATTTAGATTTTCCCGTAAGGCCCACAAGTTGTGGAAGTCCGGCACCCACTAGGAGCAAAGGCAGTTGTTTTTGTGCAACTTTGTGAATAGCCATAATCAGTGCGCTAAGTTCATCCTCATTGAGGTACTGCATTTCATCTATAAAAATTGCTACCGGTATTTTCCTGGCATTGGCAGCCTGCGCGACAGCAAGCAGTAACTCGGACAAATCTGCTTCCAAATCGCCGCTATCCGCGGAACCAACCTCGGGATCGATATCTAGCGCGATATCAAAATCGCCCATGCCGAGTTTGAATGCTCCTGCAAAACTTTTTAGAACCCTGAGTCCGCGCTTGACGTATTCATTGACGTTTTCAAAGCGGTCAAGTGCGAGCATAATTTTTCGAAGAGGTGGAATCAAAAGTGCCGGCAATCGCTTATTCTCTGGTGCCTCTATTGAGATGGCTTTAAAGCCAGCTTCTTCCGCCATATCTTGAATGCGATTTAGGAGCACCGTCTTTCCGACCCCTCGAAGTCCGATGAGGAGAAAGCTTTTGGCTGGACGATTTTCTTTGACGCGAGCGAGCGTAACCTTCGCGTCCCCAAGAACCTCCTCGCGCCCAACAAGCGCCGGAGGGGGCGTCCCAGCACCTGGCGCAAAAGGATTACGTATCCTATCCATCTATAGATACCTTATATAATGTTACAAATGTAAACATGAGTTTTAATAACATACAGTAACATATCTATACTCTCAACCAAAAATCTCTATTCAGCGATAAAAAATGTCGCGGCGGACCGACGGCATAAGCGTGCTATGACCTTGCAAATGTTTAGTATTTTGCGTGTAGAAACACAACGGTGCGAAATTTTCGCGGGGTCGCCGTTACCCTGCCCCTTCCGCCGCCGGAACTTCGAGGACCGCGCGGAGGCCGCCCATTTCGGAATTTGCTAGGCTGACGCGGCCGCCGCAAAGCTCCACCACGTCTTTCACGATCGAAAGCCCGAGGCCCGATCCGGGCACCTGCTCGTCCAATCTTTCGCCGCGCCTAAACGCGGTTTCCCGCTGTTCCGGACTTAGCCCCGGCCCGTTATCGTCGACCATGATACGGATCTTTCCCTTAGCCGCCTCGGCCTCGACCCGCACTTTGGATTTCGCCCATTTGCAAGCGTTGTCCATCAAATTGCCGAGCATTTCCTCGAGATCGTGTTTCTCGCCGCGGAAGAAGAGTCCGTCCTTGCCGCGGGTATCGATAACGATCCCCCGTTCAGCGTGAATCCGCATGAGTGTGCGCGCCAGATCTTCGATCACCGGCATGACTTCGGCACGGGCGCCGAGCACATTGCCGGTGGCCGCGGTCCGCGCCCGGACCAGATAGTGATCGACTTGGCGGCGCATGGTGGCCACCTGCCGGCGCACGGTATCGGCGAAGGGGCCCTCGGCCTTCGGGTCGGCGGAGGCATTGGCGAGGACCGAGAGCGGTGTTTTCAGGGAATGGGCGAGATTGCCGACATGGGTGCGCGCCCGCTCCACCACCGCGGCGTTGTTGTCGAGCAGCAGGTTGATTTCTTCGGCGAGCGGTTTGACTTCGGTCGGAAATTGACCCTCGAGCCGGTTGCTGCGGCCCGAACTCACATCCGCCAAGGCCGCGCGGATGCGGCGCAAAGGCTGCAGACCGTATCGCACCTGAATCAGCACCGCGACGATGAGGCCGAAGGCAAGCGCGCCGAGCGACCAGATCAGCGTCGTGTTGAAGCTTTTGATTTCCCGCTCCACCTCGGCGCGGTCGCCGCTCACCGCATATTGATAGGTTTTGTCCGAACCCGGCAGGGTGACGTTGCGCGAGATCACCCGCAATTTCGGATTGCCGTTGATGAGCTGCTGCAAATGGCCGCCGCTGATCAGCTTCAGATCCGGGGAGAGCACCTGGTCCCACAGCGAGCGCGAGCGGAGCAGCGCCCCGCGATCGTCCATCACTTCCCAATACCAGCCGGAATAAGGCTGATCGAAGCGCGGCTCGCCGGGGCCGCGATCGATATGCAACTGGCCTTGGGCATCGACCGAGCTGGCAGCCACCAGCGCATCGGTCAGAACCGAGAGCTGGACATCGAAGGCCTTTTCCACATAAGCGCTGAAGATCGCGGAGAGGGCGACGCCGCCGGCGATCACCGCGGCGAAGATCCACAGGCTCGCCCCGGCAACGAGGCGGAAGGCGAGCGATTGGATCTTCATTGCGGCGCCCGTTCCCGAGGCAAATTCATTCGACTGGTTTGGCGCCTGGCTGCGGTTCGGCCATCCGGTAGCCAAGCCCGCGCACGGTTTCGATGACCGGCGCGCCGAGCTTCTTCCGCAAGCGGCCGATGAAAACCTCGATGGTATTGGAGTCGCGGTCGAAATCCTGATCGTAGATGTGTTCGGTCAGTTCGGTGCGGGAGACGATCTTGCCTTTATGGTGGGCGAGATAGGAGACAATCTTGAATTCCTGTGCCGTCAATTTCACCGGCACGCCGTTAACGGTAACCCGGCCGTTCCGGGTATCGACGCGGACCGGGCCGCATTCGATGTCCGACGAGGCATGGCCGGCGGCGCGGCGGATGAGGGCGCGAAGCCGCGCCAGCATTTCCTCCATCTGGAACGGCTTGGTGACGTAATCGTCGGCCCCGGCATCGAAGCCGGCCACCTTGTCGCTCCACCGGTCGCGGGCGGTCAGAATGAGAACCGGCATGGTGCGGCCTTTGCGCCGCCAGGATTCAAGCACCGTCACCCCATCGACGATGGGGAGCCCGAGATCGAGCACCACCGCATCATAGGGTTCGGTCTCGCCGAGGAATTGCCCTTCTTCGCCGTCCCTGGCAACATCGACGGCATAGCCCGCTTCGCGCAGCGTTTGGCTCAGCTGCTCGGCAAGTTCAGGCTCGTCTTCGACGACCAGGATTCGCATGGTGGGATTCTAGCCCCAGCGGCGCGGGAACGATACCGCTACTGGTTTTTCCGGGCCTCTTCGATGCCATGGCCGGTGACCGATAGGATCACGCCCGTACCGGCATCCACCTTCACCACCAGCACATTGTCCTGGGGGCTGAGCAAGGTGATGGCGTAGATCCAACCATTCAGCCCCTCGTCCAAATCGGTCAAATTGACCTGGAGGACGCGGCCGGTGAATTTCTGATCGACTTTGGCGAGGATCGCGGAAAGCGGCATGATCTCGCCGGCTTCCATGGCGGCGCGGGCGCGCTCCTGATCGGCCGGGCCCGCCAATGCAGGGCTCGCCGCCAGGGCCAGACTCAGTATCAATACCGCCAAACGCATGGTCATTTCCCGGAGAAGGCTTTCCCGGTGAAGGCTGGGGTTCGATGGGGTTGCCGCGCCTTCCCGCATTATAAATTGCCCCCGCCAATCGTAGCTTCAACTGCTCCCCTTAAGAAGCGAGGAGCCGGTGAACCGGGCATGAACGGCACTCTCAGCCGCGGTTCAGACAGGCGGCGTTAACCTGCGCCCAGCTTCGTTATTAAAGCTTCGTCATCACTTGGTTCATTCCCCCCCCCGAACGCTAGGCTCTTGACGAATGAGGCCCGCCGCACCCCCGTGTAGGCGGGCTTCTTCGTGCCGGGCTTCTGGCCCGGCTTCCGGCCGTGGTCGCCTTTGGACCGGGTCTTTCCGAGCGCCAGCGCGATGATCTTCTTCATCACCGTCGGAAGAGCGGCTTCCCCGAGATCGTCTCGCCGAACCCAGCGGCCGCCCCGGAGATTCGTGGCGAGTTTCTTGGCCTCGGTTTCCGCTGCCATCACCCGGACATTGAGCCGGAAATGGGTGAAGCCGTGCTCGACATGGCCCGGAAGATACTGCCAGGCCGCTTCAACCGGCGCCGTGGTCCTTGCCTCTTGGTCCTGCCAGGGTTTGTTGCGCCACGGGGTGGACGGAACCTCCATCATCCCGCCCAGCAATCCTTTTTCGTCGCGGCGGCGCAACCAAATCGCCCCGTCTTTCCGGACGATAAAATATGCGACGGTAAAGCGTTCGGGGCGCGGGCGCTTTTTGGCTCGCTGCGGAAGCTGCTCCGCAATGCCAAGTTTTCGCGCCATACAAGCGCGGCTCCAGGGACAATGACCGCAATCGGGATGGCGCGGCGTACAGATTACGGCGCCGAGATCCATCAGGCTTTGGGCAAAATCCCCGGCGCGCTTTTCCGGAACGAGTTTTGCCGCCAGCGCCTGCAATTGCGGCTTGGCCTTGGGCAGCGGCGTCTTGACCGCAAACATCCGGGCGACCACCCGCTCCACATTGCCGTCGACGGCGGATGCCGGTTTATCGAAGGCAATCGCCGCGATAGCAGCGGCGGTATAAGCGCCGATCCCCGGCAGTGTCCGCAACGCCGCCTCGCTATCGGGAAAATCCCCGCCCCAGTCGCCGCTCACGGTTTTTGCACAGGCATGAAGATTTCGCGCCCGGGCGTAATAACCTAAGCCTTGCCAGGCCCCGAGCACCTCATCGAGATTACTCCGGGCCAGCGCGTGAACATCCGGCCAACGCGCGAGAAAGCGCTGATAATAACGCGCAACCGTGAACACCGTCGTCTGCTGCAGCATGATTTCGGAGAGCCAGACGCGGTACGGGTCAGGACGCTCGCCCGGCTTGGCGCGCCAAGGAAATTCCCGCCGGTTCGCGTCGTACCAGGCGAGCAGGCGCTGCGCCAAGTGAGGGCGGCCTCGCGGTTTAGCGGTTTTTCCCGGCCCTCGCGTGTTATGGGTCCTCGCGTTATGGGGCTTATTGTCGAGCTCGGCGCGCTTGCGTAGCATGGCGCAATCCTAACCTGCCTCGCAGCGCTTGGCATGCGCCGCAGGAAGAGGCCGATGACCAAAACCGATTCTCAGAGATATTCGCGCGGGCCCCTGCCGGGCGCCAAGGCGCTGTCCGCGGTGATGAAGCGGATTGCCGGGCCGGATTTGCGGCGCAAGGGATTTTTCGAATCCGGCCTGGCGGCGGAATGGCCGGCAATCGTCGGCACTTATCTGGCCGAACGCTGCGCGCCGGAAAAATTGCGGTGGCCGCGGGGCAAGGGGACAGAGGCGACCCTGGAGCTCCGGATCGAAAGTGCGGCAGCACCCGAGATCCAGCACCTGTCGCCCCAGATTACCGAACGCATCAACGGCTATTTCGGCTTTTCGGCGGTCAGCCAGTTGAAATTCATCCACGCCCCGCTGCGCCCCCAAACGGAACGGCAAAAGCCGCCGGCCCGCCCCTTGTCGGATGCTGAAGAACAGGCCCTGCAAGAATCGCTGGCGAAGATCGAACCGGGCGGGCTTCGCGCGGCGCTCGAAGGCTTGGGCCGTGCCGTCTTGGGTCAAGAAAACACCCCGAAAAACGCGATGACCGGCGTTAACCACGTTGCACAAAAGCGGCGCTGATTCGGTCCGTTAATCTTGCCCGCGCGGCGAGGCGCGGGCTATACTTCTCATCAACATTTAGTGGCAAAAGGTCGCAAGTTGCGCAAGATACTGCCCCTTATCGTGGTTTTGGTCCTGGCGGCGGGAGCCGCCTTTATTTACTGGACCAAGACTCAGCACAGCACCCCCGCGGCGGCGGCATCCGGGGCCGCTGGCAATGCCGCGGCCGCGGCCTCTTCCGGGCCGGCGATCCTCAATGTGACGCCGGATGACGAAGTGATGGGCAAATCGGACGCGCCGGTCACCATGATCGAATACGCCTCCCTCACCTGCCCGCACTGCGCGCATTTCGAGGGCGATATCTTCCCGCAGATCAAGAGCGCCTATATCGACACCGGCAAGCTTCGGTTCGTGTTTAGGGATTTTCCCCTCGATGCGCTGGCGGCCCGGGCGGCGGTGCTTGCCCATTGCGCCGGGCATGAACGTTTCTTCGGCTTTCTCCAGGTGCTGTTCCAAAATCAACCGACCTGGGAACAAGCCAATAAGCCGGAAGATGCCCTGGCCGGCATCGCCAAGCTCGGCGGAATCGGCAAGGATCAATTCGATCGTTGCATGACGGACAATTCACTGACAAAACGGGTGAGCCAGAGCCGGCTCGACGCCGAACAGAATCTCGAGATCGAGAGCACGCCGACTTTTTTCATCAACGGCGACAAGATTTCGGGGGCGCAGCCCTTCGAGGCGTTCCAGAAGGTCATTGATCCGCTGCTTCCCAAACCCTGAGGACTCCTGTGCAGTTCACCAAACTTCGCCTCTCCGGCTTCAAATCTTTCATCGATCCGACCGAGCTGTGGATCGAGCCCGGCATGACCGGAATCGTCGGGCCCAATGGCTGCGGCAAATCCAATCTGGTCGATGCGCTGCGGTGGGCGATGGGCGAAACCTCGCCGCGCCAGGTGCGCGGCGGCGAAATGGATGACGTGATTTTTGGCGGCACCGCCCTGCGCCCGGCCCGCAACATCGCCGAGGTGACCCTTCTCCTCGACAACGCCCGGCGCAAGGCGCCGGCACCCTTTGCCGAAGCGGACGAAATCGAAGTGACGCGCCGCATCGACCGCGGCTCGGGATCGAGTTATCACGTCAACGGCAAGGAAATGCGCGCCCGCGACGTGCACACGCTCTTTGCCGATGCGGCAACGGGGGCGCGGTCGACCGCCCTGGTCGGCCAGGGTCATATCGGCGATCTCACCAAGGCGAAGCCCGCAGACCGGCGGGCCATTCTCGAAGAAGCCGCCGGCATTACCGGCCTTCATTCCCGCCGCCACGAAGCCGAGCTTCGCCTGCGCGCCGCCGAAACCAATCTGACGCGTCTTGATGACGTGTTGACGACCCTGGACAGCCAGCTCGTCGGGCTGAAACGCCAAGCCCGCCAAGCGTCGCGCTATCGGAAGATCGGTGACCTCATCCGCCGCGCCGAAGCGGCGATGCTTCATCGCAAATGGCAGGCCGCGAGTGCGGCAATCGAAAGCGCCCGCGTCCACTTAAGCAAAATCGAAGCGGAAGTATCGGCCCTCACGGCGCAAGTCGCCGCCGCCTCCACCCATCAGGCGGAAATCGCGGCCACGTTGCCCGAACTCCGCAAGACCGAGGCCGAAGCGGCAAGCCGTCTGCAGCGCCTGGTCATTGCGCGCGAGGCTCTGGAGGCCGAAGAATCCCGCCTCATCCAAGCCAAGCAGGATTGCGAATCGCGGATTGCCGAAGCCGACGGCGACATCGCGCGGGAGCAAGCCCTGGCGGCCGATGCGCAAGCCGCTCTCGAACGCCTGGCCGAAGAAGAACGCACTCTCGTCTCCGCGCAAGCGGCCGAAGCCGAAACCCTTCAATCCGCAATCCAGGAATTGGCCGCGGCGCGATTGGAAGTCGCGGCTCTCGAATCCGATTTGGCAACCGCCACCCAGCGTGTCGCAAGCGATGAGGCGAGGCGTGAGGCGCTGCAGTCCCGGGCCGCCGAATGCGCGGCGCGGATTGCCCGCATCGAAGAACGGGCGGCGGCGCTGGCCGTCGACCGGGCGGCGATCGCCGCCGAGGTTCTGGAGCCGGCCCGGCTGACTGCCGCCGACGCGACTTTCGCCACCGCCCGGCAAGGGCTCGATTCCGCCCGTGCGACGATGGCGAGGGCGGAAGCAGCGCTTTTCGCCGCCCAAGCGACCGAAAGCCAGGCCCGCGATGCGGTCGGCGAAGCCGAAGCCGCCTTTGCGCGGCTGGACGCCGAGGCCTCGACCCTGGCAAAGCTATTGAGCGACGGCGATGAATCGCTGCCGCCGGTCATCGATCAAGTTTCGGTCGAGCCCGGCTATGAATTGGCGCTGGCCGCGGCCCTTGGCGACGATCTGAGCGCGCCGATCCACGGCGAAGCGCCGGTCCGCTGGGAAGCCCCTTCTTTTACTCATGCCGCCGCCAATCTGCCGGCTGCCAGCCTTCCGGAGGGCGCGGAGCCCCTCGCCAAATTCGTCACCGGCCCGTCGGCTCTCGCCCGGCGTCTGGTGCAGATCGGCGTCGTGGCAGACGAATCCGAGGCCCGCGCCCTTCGCGGCACGCTTGCCCAAGGCCAGCGATTGGTTTCCCGCGATGGCGCCATGTGGCGCTGGGATGGATTCACCGTCGCAGCCGGCCATGGGACAGCGGCGGCGGAACGGCTCAATCAACGCAACCGCCAGAAAGAAATCCGTGAAGCCTTGCCCGCCGCCGAGCAATTGCTCGCCGGCCGGCGCGCGAATTTCAATACCGCCGAAGAAGCCGTCCGCAACGCCGCGGCGGCCTATCGCGCAGCCCAGGAATTGGCGCGCAATGCCGAAGCCACGCTTGAAACGGCCCGCGCCCAGCACGCCGAATTGGCCCAGAAGCAGGGTGCCCTGCAATCGCGGCTTGCGGCTTTGGCCGACATGGCGCTCCGCATCGATGCCGAACGGAACGAAGCGCAAGCCCAGGCATCCGAAGCCGATGCAGAGGCTCAGAATCTTCCCGATCCCGAATCCGGAAAGAAGGCATTGGCTTCCATTCAACACCGGCTGGGCGAACGGCGTTGGGTTCTGGCCCAGGCCCAAACCCGCCACGACCGGCTGGCCCATGAGATCGAAGCCCGGGCGTTGCGCTTAACGGCCCTCGGCGCTGAGCGAAGTTCCTGGCAGACCCGCGCCGAAGAGGCGGCCAGGACGCTTTCCGCACTGACTGACCGCTTGGCCTCTGCGAAGACCGAACAGGAATCGCTAATCCATCGCCCGGAAGAGATCGCTGCCGAACGCAACCGGTTGCTGAACGAAACCGAAGCGGCCGAAAATTTCCGCCGTTCCGCGTCCGATACCCTGACCGGCGCCGAACAGGCCCTGAGCGAAGCCGACCGAAAGCTCAAAGACGAAGAAGGCGCCCTTGCCGCCCAGCGCGAAGAGCGGGTGCGCGCCCAAGCTCTCGTCGAACAATCGGAACAGGCGCGTAATGGCTTAGTCGAACGGATTGCCGAGCGCTTGACTTGCGCGCCGGAAGAGACTCTGGCCGCGGCCGGGCTCAGCGAAGACGAGGAATTGCCCGAACTTTCCTCCATTGAAGGGCGGCTGGAGCGGCTGGTCCGCGAGCGCGACAATATGGGCCCGGTCAATCTTCGGGCCGAAACCGAAGCCGCCGATACCGAATCCCAGATCGAGACCTTGTGTACCGAACGCACCGATCTGGTTTCCGCAATCTCCAAGCTCCGCCAGGGCATCAACAGCTTGAACCAGGAAGGGCGCGAGCGGCTGCTGGCCGCCTTCGGCGTCGTCGACAAGCATTTCCAGGACCTGTTCGTGCGCCTGTTCGGCGGCGGCCGCGCCTACATGAAATTGACTGAGGCCGAAGATCCGCTCGAAGCCGGGCTTGAGATCTTCGCCAGCCCGCCGGGCAAGCGGCTCCAGACGCTCTCGCTGCTCTCCGGCGGCGAGCAGGCGCTGACCGCCCTCGCCCTGTTGTTCGCGGTATTCCTCACCAACCCGGCGCCGATCTGTGTGCTGGACGAAGTGGACGCCCCCCTGGACGATGCCAATGTCGACCGTTTTTGCACGCTCATTGAGGAAATCGCGCAGGCGTCAGAGACCCGGTTCCTGGTCGTTACCCACCACCGGATCACCATGGCGAGGGTCCACCGGCTGTTTGGCGTCACCATGGGCGAACGCGGCGTTTCCCAGCTCGTTTCGGTCGATTTGGGCGACGCCGAAAAGCTCCGTGCGACGGCCTGAATGGCGCCCGCGGCCGCTCCATCAACCATCTCCTAACTCATTGTTAGAGCAGATGGTTTCCGATCTTCCCGCGGCCGCGAAAACGCGCTGATAGGCGCCTTGACACCTTTCCGACCCGTCCCTAAGGTGCCCCCGCTTCGGCCGCCCTGGTGGCGGTCGCTTGCTTTTTGGGGGCATCCCGTGATTCTGAGTGAAGCGGGGCCGGCAAAGCGATGAGTGGCGACGACACCCCATCGCTCCGCGAATTGGCCGAAAGGCTGAAGCACGCGCGGGAGCGCGAACAAAGCGGCGGTCTTTCCGGAGGTTCCGCCGGGCCGAAACTTACGGGACTAGGGCTGGCGTTCCGCGTGGGGGTGGAGCTGGTGGCCGGGGTGGCGGTCGGTACCGGGATCGGTTATCTGACCGACCTCTGGTTGGGGACGAAGCCTTGGGGATTCTTGATTTTTTTCGTGCTCGGCTCGGCGGCCAGTATTTTGAATGTCTACCGCGTCATGAGCGCCATGAAATTTCCGCCGGCGCCGGCAGCGCCGAACACGAACGATGACGAAGACGACGACTAGGCATTGAAGCGACTTACCGGTTGAAGGAACGGGGAATTAAGTGGCCAGTCCGCTGCATCAGTTTCAAATCGAACCGATCGTGCCGATCAAGATCGGCAACGTCGACATTTCCTTCACCAATTCCTCGCTGCTGATGGTGATTGCAGTCATCTCGGTCAGCGCGTTCTTGATGCTCGGCATGCGCCGCCACGCGCTGGTGCCCGGGCGGTTCCAATCGCTGGCCGAGATATCCTACGAATTCGTTGCCGGCATGATTCGCGACAATGTGGGAAGTGCGGGGCGCGAATTCTTTCCCTACATCTTTTCGCTCTTCATGTTCGTGCTGTTCGGGAATTTGCTCGGCCTTCTTCCCTACAGCTTCACCTTCACCAGCCACATCGTCGTTACCGCCGCTCTGGCGCTTACCGTTTTCATCGGTGTTACCATCGTCGGCGTCGTCAATCACGGCTTCCATTTCCTGAGTTTCTTCGTGCCGAAGGGCGTCCCGGTTGCGCTCATGCCGCTGATGATTCCGATCGAGATCATTTCTTATCTGTCGCGCCCGGTGAGCCTCTCGATCCGGTTGTTCGCCAACATGATGGCCGGCCATACGATGTTGAAGGTCTTCGCCGGATTCATTCTGACGCTGGGCTTGCTCGGCGGCTGGGCGCCGTTGGCGATGGATGTGGCGCTGATCGGTTTCGAGGTTCTAGTCGCCTTCCTGCAGGCTTATGTGTTCACCGTGCTGACCTGCCTTTATCTAAACGACGCGCTGAATTTGCACTAAAAGAACGGCGCCTTTCTTTGAGTCGAAGCCACTTCGCTTTTTTTGTCGCAGCCTTAGAACAGGGGATATCGAAATGGACTTGAGTTCCGCAAAAATGATCGGCGCCGGCCTTGCCGTTATCGGGCTTGGCGGCGTCGGCGCCGGCATCGGCAGCATCTTCGCTTCGCTGATCAGCGCCATCGCCCGCAACCCGGCCGCCCGGCCGCAAGTGTTTCCCATGAGCATGCTGGGATTTGCGCTGGTCGAAGCGGTGGCGCTCTATGCGCTGCTCATCGCCTTCCTGATCCTGTTCACGTAAACAGGACCGAATTCCGGCAATGCCGCAGTTCGACGCAACCACCTTCCCCACCCAGCTGTTCTGGCTGGCCCTGTGCTTCACGGTGCTGTGCATCGTGATGGTCAGGACCGCTTTGCCGCGGGTGGCGAATGTGTTGGAGGCGCGGCGCAGCCATATCGACCATGATCTGCAAGCCGCCGAGAAGCTGAAAACGGAGGCCGAGCACGCGCTGGCCGCCTATGAGAAGACGATGGCGGAGGCCCGAGCCGAAGCGCAGAGTCTGCTCCGCAAGGCGGCCGAAGAGATGGCGGCCCAATCCTCGGCTCATCAAGCCGAGCTTGCCAAGAAGCTAGCGGATCAGACCAAGGTTGCCGAGACCAATATCGAAGCGGCAAAAACCCGGGCGCTCGCCGACATCAAAACGGTGGCGACCGAGGCGGCGCGGGCGGCAACCGCAAAACTCATCGGCGTCAGCATCGATCCGGCGGAAGCTTCGGCGGCCGTCGAGAAAATGCTCGGCCAGCGTAAGTAGGGGATAGGCAATGGAAGAACCGCTTCTCGCGTCACCGGAATTCTGGGTTGCCATTGCCTTCGTGATCTTCGTCGCCGGGGTGTTCCGGCCGATGAAGCGCGCGATCGTCACGGCGCTGGATGCCCGCACCGCCCGCATCAAGGCCCAAATCGACGAAGCTTCCCGGCTTCATGAAGAGGCGAAGAGTCTGCTGGCCGCTTACGAGCGCAAGCAGCGCGAGGCGATGAAGGAAACGGCTTCCATCGTCGCCCAAGCCAAGCGCGAGGCCGAGGCCTTCCGCAATAAAGCCGCCGCCGACCTCGCGGCCTCGCTCTCACGGCGCGAGAAAATGGCCCTCGATCGCATCGCCCAGGCGGAATCGGAAGCGCTGCGCCAGGTGCGCAATGCCGCAGTGGACATCGCCACCGCCGCCACCCGCGAGCTTTTGGCCAAGCATTTGGACGAGCGCAAGTCGGCGCAATTGGTCGATCTCGCCTTGGCCGAACTACCGAGCCGGTTCCACTAGAAGCAAAACCGCGATACTCGTTTTTTCAAGCCGGCCTGGCGCCGGGATTTTTATTTGTGGGTCAAGCCCGACAGCGTGCCGTGGGTGCCGTCGCACATCGGCTGGGATTTGGTCGCCTTGCAGCCGCAAAAATAGACGGTTTCGGCTTTCTCGGGCTTATAGATGACCGGGGATATGCCGGTGCCTTTATGGGATCCATCGCACATCGGCTGGTTCTTGCTCCGGCCGCAGGCGCACCAAGCATAGGCCTTCCCGGCCTCGACATCGACGGGATAGGGCGCGAGCTGGGCGGGAATCGATTTTCCCACCGGTTTATTGTCGGACTGATTCATGTCCCCCTTCCTCTGGTTAGGCCCGCTATATTACGTTATTACCTTGATCCGCCCTGATTTTTTGAGCGCGTAGCGTGCGGGTTCGAGATTAGGTGCGCCGCCCCGGCGACGCAAGCTTCGGGCTGATCCCCCAGCCGGCAGATCCCCAAGGAAGACCGCCATGGCCGTCTATACCGAAGTCTCCGACGAGGACTTGACGGAATTCGTCGATCAATACGATATCGGCAGCGTGGTCTCGTGCAAGGGAATTGCCGAGGGCGTCGAGAATTCGAATTACATCCTGCAGACGAAGCGCGGCCATTTCATCCTGACGCTTTACGAGAAGCGGGTGGCCAAGGAGGACCTGCCGTTTTTCTTAGGCCTGATGGAGCATTTGGCCGGCAAGAAAATCACCTGCCCGACGCCGCTCCATGGCCGCGACGGCTCAGCACTCCGCGAGCTTTCGGGCAAACCCGCCGCGATCGTGACGTATCTGAACGGCATGTGGCCGCGGCGCATCATGCCGCGCCATTGCGCCGAGCTCGGCAAGGCGCTGGCCCGGCTCCATCTCGCCGGGCAGGATTTTTCGATGTCGCGCCAAAATGCGCTGTCGGTCTCGGGCTGGCGTCCGCTCTTCGAGTCCTGCCGCAACCGCACCCATGAGATTCGCGCCGAGCTCGCGACCGAAATCGAAGCCGAGCTCGCGCAATTGGAAAAGGACTGGCCGAAGGATTTGCCCCAGGGCGTCATTCACGCCGATCTCTTTCCGGACAACGTATTTTTCCTCGGCGACAAACTATCCGGCCTGATCGACTTCTACTTTGCCTGCAACGATCTGTTCGCCTACGACCTGGCGATTTGCATGAACGCCTGGTGCTTCGAAAAGGATCGCAGCTTCAACGTGACCAAAGCGCGGCAGCTTCTCTCTTCGTATCGCAAGGTGCGGCCGTTTTCACCCGACGAGCTGGCCGCCCTCCCGGTTCTCGCCCGCGGTGCCGCGATGCGCTTTCTGCTGACGCGGCTTTACGACTGGCTGCATCATCCGGAAGGGGCGATGGTGAGCCGCAAGGACCCGCTCGAATACCGGGACAAGCTCCGCTTCCATCAAGGGGTCAAAGGCCCGGGCGATTACGGCCTCGCATGACACTGAGCATTACATGACACTGAGCATTACATGACACTGCGCATTCCATGACTGGGAAAAGCGAGATCGTCGAAATCTTTACCGATGGCGCGTGCAGCGGCAATCCGGGGCCGGGCGGCTGGGGCGCCATCCTCCGCTATAACGGCACCGAGAAGGAGCTCTCCGGCGGCGAGGCGCAGACCACCAATAATCGCATGGAGCTGATGGCGGCGATCGCCGCCCTTGAGGCGCTCAAGCGCGACGTGAAAGTGAATCTTTATACCGACAGCCAATACCTCCGCGACGGGATTACCCGCTGGATTCACGATTGGAAGGCGCGGGGCTGGAAAACCGCCGACAAGAAGCCGGTCAAGAATATCGATCTCTGGCAACGCCTCGAAATCGCCCTCGCCGGCCATGAGATCGGATGGCATTGGATCCGCGGCCATTCCGGCCATCCGGAAAACGAGCGTGCCGACGAGCTGGCGCGCACCGCGATCGCGCGGCTGCGCGAGGGTCGGTAATCTCAAGCGTCGAAGCTGTGCAGTGCAGGACCCGCCGGCGTTAAATCTGCCCGCCGTCAGATCTGATTGAGGATCACTTCGGCCTTGCTGTGTTCGAGCGAGCCGCCCTCATCGAGATTGAGCCGCTTCAGAACCCCATCATCGATGAGCATGGCATAGCGCCGCGAGCGCAGGCCCAATCCCGCTTTCCGCAGATTGAGTTCCAATCCCAGCGCGCGGGTGTAATCGCCGCTGCCGTCGGCCAGCATCATGATCTGATTCTTGACCTTCTGGTCCTTGGCCCAAGCGCCCATCACGAATGGATCGTTGACCGCGAGGCAAGCGATCGTGTCCACGTCCTTGGCCTTGATCTTTTTCGCGTGCTTGAGAAAACCCGGCAGATGTGCCGCCGAACAAGTCGGCGTGAACGCACCCGGCACCGCAAATAGCACCACGCGCCTGCCTTTGAAAATGTCGTCGGTCGAAATCGGCGCCGGTCCGTCCTTGGTCATCTGCGTCAGCGTGCCTGACGGCATCTTGTCGCCTACTTTGATCGTCATCCTATTCCCCCCGTTCTTGGCCGTCCTGGCCCTCTGCTGCCAAAGATATTCAATCGAAGCGGCGGCGTCACCCATTGCCGCGCACTTTGTCGTCGGCGCTCGGTGTCAAATTGCTGCCCTTCGCGCGCGCAATAGCGTCGAGCACGGCCTTTTCGCTCAGCAACTCGGGCAGGATGATGCCGGTCGGCGCACCCGGCCCGTAAACCGCATTGAATGGAATCCCATAGCGGCCAAACCCCGCAAGATATCCGGCAATTGCATTGTCCTTCTTGGTCCAATCGGCGCGCATGGCGAGGATTTTTTGGCCGTCGATCATTCCGGTTACAGCCGGCTTGCTGAGCACCAGAGCTTCGTTGGCCTTGCAGGTCAGGCACCATTCGGCGGTGACGTCGACCAGCACAACTTTTCCGGTTGCAACTAAATTGGGGATCGCGGCGAGGTTGAAATTCTGCCACAACCCCGCCGCCGCGGTTTCCACCGGCGCATCCCTTCGTTCGGCGACAAGCAGAGACGACAGGAAGGCAAGAATGGCAAGACCCGAAACCAGCCCGATTTGCAATAACGCGCGGTGGGCCAGCAGCGCGAACGTTCCCGCAAGCGCCACGCAAATGAGGCCCGCAAGAATCGCCGCTGCAACCGAAGTCTGGAGCGCCAGCACAACCAGCAGCCAGATTGCGGTTGCAACCAGAGCCAGCGCCAGAATTTTCCGGAGGCCAATCATCCACCTTCCGGGCCTCGGCAAGTGAGCGGTGAGCCCCGGCACGGCGGCGATGGCGAGATAGGGGAGCGAAAGCCCGAACCCAAGCGCCGTGAAGATGGCGAAGATTTCGCCGGGCCCGCGGGCAAGGGCAAAGCCGATGGCGGTGCCGAGAAAAGGCGCGCTGCAGGGTGTCGCAAGAACGGTGACGAAGGCGCCGGTTGCAAAATTGCCGAGCAGGATTGGGCCATTCATCGAACGGCCCGCCGCACTGCCGAGCCAGCCCGGCAAGCGGAATTCGAACCAACCCCAAAGATTGCAGGCAAAAAGCGTCAGCAGCAGAATCATCAGCGTCAAAAAGCCCGGATGCTGGAATTGGATGCCCCAGCCGATTGCGTATCCCGCCGCCTTGAACGCAGTGAGCACTCCCGCCAGAACGAGAAAGCTCGCCACGATTCCGGCGGCGGAGGCGAGAAAGCCCAGCCGCGCCGTCCGCCGCTCGCGCCCGCCGGCTTCGACGACGCTCAGCAATTTGATGGAGAGAACCGGCAGTACGCAGGGCATCAAATTGAGAACGAGTCCGCCCAAGACCCCGAATCCAAGCACGGCGAGAAACTCGGCCAGGCTCGATTCGGGCGGCGCATCGGGGAGAATGGCGCCTTGCGCAACCTTCGAGCGATATTCCGCCGACCGATCCCCGTCGACCAACGTCAGCGTCACCTCCGACCCGGCGAGAATCAGCGGAGCGCCGGGCACCGCCGAAACCGGAATCGAAATATAGGCAAGACGTTCGCTATCGGATAAATCCGTATTCGGCCGGCCGAAGCGAAGCGTCTGCGAACCTTCGACGAAGATATCGGGCACGGATAAGGCGTCGCGCGCGCGCGCGGTGATAGCGAGGGCGGGGTGTTTCATCGTTCCGCCCGACTCCACTTTCTCGATCGCAAGCCCGGCTTTCGCGCCGTCGCCGGGAACCCGATTGATATAACTCTGGATCAGGGCCGCGAATTCGGACGGACTCGCCGCCCCCGCCGGAATATCGAGCGACAGATGCGCCATCGCCGGAACGCAGATCGTGCTGCAGGTCAGGTAATTGACGGCGAGACGGAACGATGCGGGCTCGCCGGGATGGACGAGCGTGACCGTAATCGGCAAAACGACTTCATCGTGATAGCCCACGGTCTCGAAACCGAGAACGCTGAACCGAATGGGCGCCGGCCATGAAATTCCGGCCTCGGAAAAATTCTGCGAGCCGGTCCAATCGAGAGCCGGGGGATATCCGGCATCGCCCGGCGAGCGCCAATAGATCTTCCAATCCTTTTGCATGCGGAATTGGAGACCAAGTGTCAGCGTTGACGGATCGCCGGTTGCGGTCGACGCCGAAAGAAGCCTGGCCTGGGTCTCGTTGATTCCGTCCCAGCCGCTTGCCAAGCGTGGCCCGTCCGGCGCGGAAAAATTCGACGCCGCAGACCCGGATTGTGGCGGTAAAGTCCCACACAAAATCGTGATCAGGCAAATCGCCAAGGCACAAATACCTCGGACGCCAGCGGGTTTCACCTGCGCTGTTATGTAGCCTTGGATTCGCCTCATTCTCACGGTTTCTTAACCACTGCCGGTTAATTTAGGATCATGGCGCCGTCTCCTGCCGCACTATATAGGAGAAGAGCGCCGGCCAGGGCGATCACGCTTGGTTGAATAGGCCGCCCCGGCGAATTACAACGTTGGGTACCCATGAAGAAATGGGATGCGTGAGATGACCGACCACAAGTTCATTGGCTCGCTTGCCGGGCAGTTGCTAATCGCCATGCCGCAGATGCGCGACCCGCGCTTTGCCCGCACCGTGATCTATATGGTTGCCCACACCGAAGACGGGGCGATGGGCCTGGTGGTCAACCGCATCCTCGGCTCGATCACCTTCCCCGATCTGTTGCAGCAGCTTCAAATCGGCATCACCGACGCCGCCCTCGGCATCCATGTCCATTTCGGCGGCCCGGTCGAATCCGGGCGCGGCTTCGTGCTCCATTCGAACGAGTACCATCAGGGTGCCACCTTGCGCGTCGACGATTTCGTCTCGCTCACCGCCACCGTCGATATTCTACGCGACATGGCCACCGGCATCGGCCCGCGCCGCTCGGTGCTGGCCTTGGGCTATGCGGGCTGGGGTCCCGGCCAGCTGGAGGAAGAAATCCAGAAGAATGGCTGGCTCAATGTCGGAGCCGACGAAGGACTGGTCTTCGGTCCTGACCTCGACAACAAATGGGAAAGGGCGATCGCCAAAATCGGCGTCGACTTCACCATGCTCTCCAGCGAAGTGGGCCACGCATAGTCTTCCCCTTTCCTGTTTCCCCGTCTATCGCCAGGTTTTTCCATCCGGTAATTCATCAATGCCTGTCCGCGCAAGCCGACGGTTCGACACGCTATGACGCGGAAAACGCAATCAGCATATCCAGATCTTCGATGACTCAGCGGCGGATTAAAATCGCCGAATCCGCGGTCATTCGCGGGTGACGCGAATGCCTTTGGGCATCCAATCCTCGCGCAAGATCGCGTAGAGCACATGGTCCTGCCACATGCCATTGATGCGCAGATATTTGCGGGCGCGGCCTTCTTCCCAGAATCCGCATTTCTCGAGGAGCGCCCGGCTCGCCACATTGTCGGGCAAGCACGCCGCCTCGACCCGGTTGAGATTGAGAGTCTCGAACGCAAAGGACAGCACCGCCGCCATGCCTTCGGTCATATATCCCTGCCGGGCGAAGACTGCGCCGATCCAATAGCCCAACGTTCCAGCTTGAACGATGCCGCGGCGCACATTGGTGAGGTTGATGCCGCCGAGAAGGACCCCGTCGCCGGTGTGGAAAATGAGGAAGTAGTAGCCGATCCGCCGGTCGCGTTCCTCGGCATATTGGCGAAGCCGGCGGCGGAACGCCGCTTTTTCCAAGACGTCCGCCGGCCAGGTCGATTCCCAAGGCTTGAGAAAATCGCGGGAGGCGGAACGCAATGCCACCCAATCGGCGAAATCCTGGCCGCACGGGGTGCGCAGCCGTACCCGGCCGAAGCGCAACACCGGTTCCCCATCGTCGAAAACGAGGCGACGCAGAAACCCCCGGATATCTGGCGTCAGTTGGGGTAGGTGCCGCGCCGCCATGGCGTCACGCCAGCTTCGCCACGAGCCGATCGAAGGACTCGATCGTCGATAACGGCCCCAAGGCGGCAAATGTCGGCCTTCCGGAGAGCAATCGCGAGGCAACCCGCGCGATCGCCGGCTTGTCGACGGCGTCGATTTTCCGGGTGATCTCTTCGGCGGGCAGGTGCCGCCCATAGGTCAGCAATTGATGGCCGAGCTGCTCGGAACGTGTCGACGTGCTTTCCCGGGACATCAGCACCGAGGCACGGCCTTGCGCCTTCGCCCGCTCCAATTCGCCGCTTTCGATCGAAGACGTGGCGCTGACCATTTCCGAGCACATGACATCAAGGAGTTCCGCCGCCTTGTCTTCCCCGGTGCCGGCATAAACCCCGAACAAGCCGCCGTCGGTATAGGACGATGAAAAAGAATAGATCGAATAACAAAGTCCCCGCTTTTCACGCGCTTCTTGAAAGAGCCGCGAGGACATGCCGCCGCCGAACAGGGTCGAGAACACGCCCTGGGCGTAATAATCCGGGTCGTCGTAGCGAAGCCCGGGAAAGCCCAGCACCAGATGCACCTGTTCGAGGTCGCGCGGCTCTCGCCTTTCGCCGCCTTGATAATGGGCGGCTTGGGCCGGCTCGGGGCCCCCATTCGGCAGCGAATCGAAGGCTTCACTCGCCATCGCCACGAACCGGTCGTGATCGACGGCGCCAGCGGCGACCATCACGATACTCGACGGCAGATAATGCTCGCGCATATAGGCGATGATCGATTCCCGCGCCATGGTTTCAATATTCTCTTCGGTGCCGAGGACGGGCCGGCCCAAGGCTTGATTGGGGAAGGCCGCCTCCTGGAAATAATCGAAGACGATATCGTCCGGCGTATCGTAAGCCTGACCGATTTCCTGAATGATGACGGCGCGCTCCCGGGCCAATTCGTCATCATCAAACACCGAGTGCTGAAGGATATCGGCGATGATGTTGACCGCGAGCCGGGTGTCATCCTTCAGCACCCGCGCGTAATAAGCGGTATATTCCCGCGCCGTGTAGGCGTTCAAATGGCCGCCCACCGCCTCGATCTCTTCGGCGATCTGCCGCGCATTGCGTTTTTCCGTGCCCTTGAATGCCATGTGTTCGAGAAGATGGGCGACGCCGTTGATCGCTTCCGGCTCATTTCTCGTGCCGACCTTGACCCAAGCTCCAAGCGAAACGGTCTCCACACCCGGCATCGCATCGCTGGCGACACGCAAGCCCGACGGCAAGGTGGTGACGCGAACGCTCATGCCGCACCTTTCCGCGCCATCTGCCCGGCGATGAAATCCTTGACGGCTTTGGCGTCATTCGGATGTTCGGTGAAACGCTCCTTCCGCTCCATCAAATCCGACAGATGCGAGGGCAGCTCCGGCCGAAGGCCCGTCGCCTTTTCTACCGCATCGGGGAATTTAGCCGGGTGCGCGGTCGCCAGCGCCACCATCGGCACCTTGGGATCGCGCCGGGCTTTGCCTGCTGCGACACCGACAGCGCTGTGCGGATCGATCAGCATTCCGCAATGCTCATGGATATCGGCGATGGTATCGAGGGTGCCATTGTCGTCGAGCCTGAAGCCGGTGAAAATCTCGCAGGCGTTACGGAACGGCACCGGCTCCAGCGTCACCGATCCTTCCTTGCGGAACTTTCCCATCAGCTCGACGATGGCGGAACCGTCACGCCGGTAAAGCTCGAAGAGCAGCCGTTCCAGATTGCTCGAGACCTGAATGTCCATGCTCGGAGAAAGGGTCGGAATGACTTCGGAAACCGCCAATTTTCCGGTTTCGAAGAACCGAGCGAGAATGTCGTTGCGGTTGCTGGCAACGACCAATAAATCGACGGGTAAGCCCATTTTCCGCGCCGCATAGCCGGCATAGACATTGCCGAAATTCCCCGTTGGCACCGCAAACGAAATGCGGCGCTCCGGCGCATCCAAGGCGACGGCCGCCGAAAAATAATAAGCGGTCTGCGCCATCACCCGCGCCCAGTTAATGGAATTGACGGCGGCCAAAGACATCCGTTGGCGGAAAGGCGCATCGGCGAACATCGCTTTCACGAGGTCCTGGCAATCGTCGAAAGTGCCGTGGAGTGCAATGTTGTGAACATTGGGCGAGGCGATCGTGGTCATCTGGCGGCGCTGAACTTCCGAAACCCTTCCCTTCGGATGCAGGATGAAGATATCGATCAACTCCTTGTCGCGGCAGGCCTCGATCGCCGCCGATCCGGTATCGCCGGACGTGGCGCCGATCACCGTCACATGACGGCCGCGGCGCTTCAGGAACAGGTCGAACAGCCGGCCGACAAGCTGTAGCGCGTAATCCTTGAAGGCCAGGGTCGGCCCGTGGAACAGCTCGAGCAGCCAGAAATTCGAATCGAGCTCAACCAGCGGCGCCACCGCTTCGTGGCGGAAACCGGCATAGCTGTCTTCGACGATTCCCGCGAATTCGTCCTCGGCAAGCGCGCCGGCGATGAAGGGCCGCATGACCCGCGCCGCGAGCTCTGCATAGCGCAGCGGCGCCAGGGAACGAATTTCCTCGGCGGAAAACCGCGGCCAGGTTTCGGGAACGTAGAGGCCGCCGTCTTCGGCGAGCCCGGCGAGCAGGACTTCTTCGAAGCCCAGCGCCGGGGCCGCGCCACGGGTGCTTACATAACGCAAAGACCGTCTCCGGGTGGAAAAGCCAGGGTCACACTATACACGACCCCAACCCAGGGCAAGCCGGGCAGCGCGCTGCCGGCGACGGTATAAGCGATTGATCTAATGAAGATATCTGCTTTTAAGATGGGCCAGGAAAACCGCCGGATCGAGGGGCCGCCCGGTTGCCTGGCGGATCAGATCGGACGGCGTCAGCCGCGATGCTTCGCCATGGACGTGGCGGCGTAGCCAGGCCAGGAGCGGCTGGAAGTCGCCGCGGCCGATGGCCAGCATGATTTCAGGGTCGGCATTCCGCGCCGTGTCGAAAAGCTGCGCCGCGGCCATGGCACCGATGGTGTAGCTCGGGAAATAACCCCAGGCGCCGTCGAACCAATGAATATCCTGCAAGCAGCCTTCGCCGTCATTGGCGGGCGCAAAGCCGAGCAGCTCATTCATTCCGCTGGTCCAGGCCTCCGGCAAATCGGCAAGCGCCAGATCGCCGGCGATCAGCGACTTTTCCAGCCGGTAACGCAGCAGGACATGGAGCGGGTAAGTCACTTCATCGGCATCGACGCGGATGGCGCCCGGCCGAACCCGCGTGTAATGGCGATAGAGATTGTCGGCGCTCCAGGCGGGGCCGACGCCGCCAAAAGCTTCCGCCATCAACGGGGCGGCGAATTCGACGAACTCCCGGCTGCGGCAGGCCTGCATTTCAATGAGCAGGGATTGGCTTTCATGGATCGCCATCGAATGCACGCGGCCGACCGGCTGATAGCGCCAGGACAAAGGCAAGCCTTGCTCGTAAAGCGCATGGCCGGTTTCGTGGAGTACGCCCATCAGGGCCTTGGCAAAATCGCCTTCGTCATAGCGCGTGGTGATGCGGACGTCGCCGGAGGCGCCGCCGCAAAAGGGATGAAGGCTGACATCCAGCCGGCCGCGATCGAAATCGAAGCCGAGCTTGGCCATGAATTTGAGCCCGAGCATCCGCTGTTGATCGGCCGGGAACGGTCCTTCGAGGCGAAGCGGCCGACGGCTTCGTTGATGCGCCAGAACCTTGCCCAGCAGTTCGGGAAGGGCTCGGATCAAGGGCGCAAACAACCTGTCGACTTCAGAGGCGCGCAATCCCGGATCGAATTCGTCGAGCAGCGCATCGAAAGGCGTGACGCCAAGTTTTTCCGATTTGGCTTTCGCAGATTCGCGCGTCAATTCGAGAACGATCTGCAATAGGGGCCGCACGGATTCGAAGTCCGATGCGCCACGGGCCTTGCGCCAAGTCATTTCGCATTCGGAAACGGCTTTGGCCAAGGCTTCGGTCAGTTTGCCATCGATGGCGCTGGCATGGAGCCATTGCCGGCGCATTTCGGCGAGATTGGCCGCTTGCCAGGAATCGAGCTTGCCACCCATCTGGGCTTCGCCGAGCCAGTCCTCGATTTCGGCGGCGGTCAGCCACTCATGGCAAAGAACTTTGAGGGTGGCCATCTGCTCCGAGCGGCCGGAGGCGGCCCCCATCGGCATCATGGTCGACATGTCCCAATGCAAGAGGCTGTCGACATCGCGCAGGACGGCGATGCGTTTAAAACGTTCTTCGAGCCGCTGATAAGCCGTCGCCGGCATGTCCAACTTTCCGAAACAAGTTTTCCTATCGAGAGAACGTTCCCGGCGCCAAAAGAACCGGCGCGGAATTAATTCGGCTTCACCCGATGATAGATCAGGTAAATTACCATGAGGGTAATCGCGAAAGAATACCAGGTGATCGCATATTGCAGATGGTCGTTGGGAATCTCGATCCTGGTCTGCCCCCCGATCGGAATTCCTCCCGGATTGGGCGCTGGTCCGGCATCGATAAAATAAGGGCGGACGTTGGAGAGACCGGCATGGGCCGCCATCGCCGGAACATCGACGAAAAACCAGAAATTCTCGTCCGGCCGGTTGTCGGGAACGAACCATCCCGCGTGCTGATTGCCACGGATCAGTCCTTCGACGGCAAAATCGCCCGCCACCTGCCCTTCAGCGCGGGATTTCGGGTCCTTGCGGTCGAGGGGAATCCATCCGCGGTCGACAAGCGTGACAAAACCATCATCGCCGGCAAAGGGCGTTACCACGTGATAGCCGACATCGCCGTTGAACGTGCGCGCGGCGAGATACATTTCCTGATCGTGAAGGAAATGTCCGATCAGCTTCACATGCCGGTATTCGGTCTCCTTGATGTCGGAATCGGCGGGCGGCGGTGCGATCGCCGGACCGCCGATCCGTTCGCTCCGTTCGGCGATGAGCGCCAGTTTCCACTCGAGCCGGTGCACCTGCCACGTGCCGAGCGCCAAGAGAATGATCAGCGACGGAATGGTGAAAAGGGTGGGGCCGAGGGTTGGCCGAAAACGGAAACGGCCAATGCCGAATTCGAAATTAAGCGGGCGGCTCGCCATAATCTTCCGAGCGATGCTTGAACTGAAGGGCAATCAGCAGCGATTTCAACAGCTGCAGCAGATAGAGCGACAGGCCGATGATGACCGGCGGCCACAGCACGACATGAACCCACATGGGCGGCGAATAGGATTCTTCAACCCACAGCGCCAGGCCGACCACGATCCCGCCGACAATGAGCACGATGAAGGCGACCGGACCGTCCCCGGCATCCTGGGCCCCGAGATTGAGGCCGCATACCGCGCAACGGTCGACGACCTTGAGGAAGCCCTTATAGAGCTTGCCCTCGCCGCAACGCGGGCAGCGGCTCAAAAACGCGGCGCGGAGCACCGGCACTGGTGCTCTGCGCTTTGTATTCATAGGGGCGCCTCTGGGCGTATTACGAATGCCAGAACGGCCGCCAATAGACGAAGGTGAAGAGGAACAACCACACCACGTCGACGAAGTGCCAATACCAAGCCGCCGCTTCAAAGCCGAAGTGATGGGTCGGCGTGAAGTGGCCCTTGATCGCGCGGATCAGGCAGACCGTCAGGAAGATCGAGCCGATGATCACATGCGCGCCGTGGAAGCCCGTCGCCATAAAGAAGGTCGAGGCGTAGATGCCGTCCACGAAATTGAACTTCGCATGGATGTACTCATAGGCCTGCAATCCGGTGAAACTGAAGCCCAGCAGGATCGTGACCAAGAGCCCGAAGAATCAGGTGCCGCCGATTGCCTTCCCGCAACGCGTGATGCGCCCAGGTCACGGTGACGCCCGAGGTCAGCAAGATGAGCGTGTTGAGGAAGGGAACGTCCCAGGGATCGAAGGTCTTGCCGGCGAGGTTCACCGGCGGCCATTGGCCGCCCAGTGCCGCCGTCCGGCCGATCATCTCGGCGCTGCTGGCGTTGCCGGGATAAAGGCTGGCATCGAAATAGGCCCAGAACCAAGCCACGAAGAACATCACCTCCGAGGCGATGAAGAGGGCCATGCCGTAGCGAAGGCCGATCTGGACGACACCCGTGTGGTCGCCGCCTTGGGCTTCGGCAATCACGTCGCGCCACCAGCCGAACATGGTGAACAGGATTCCGGCGACGCCGGTGAAGAACAGCCAATAGCTGTGTTCGTGCATCAGGCGAACGAGACCGGTGGTCAAGAGCAGGGCGGAGACCGCCGCCACCGCCGGCCACGGGCTCGGATTGACTAGATGATAAGGATGTTTTGCGGCATGTCCGGCCATTGTCGTCTCTCTTTTTATCTGAATGGTTGGATCGCTGGATGAAATCGATGCACTAAAATCAGTTCACGGTTGCGGTCGGAATGTTGCTGCTCGCCTGCGCGGGCGAGGTCGCGTCGGGCACGGCATAGAAGGTGTAGGAAAGCGTGATCGTATCAATCTGCCCCGCATCGGGATCCTTCACGATTGCCGGATCAACGAAGAAGGAGACCGGCATCTCCGCTTCCTGTCGCGCCGCTAACGTCTGGGTACGGAAGCAGAAGCAAGCGATCTTGTCGAAATAGGGGCCGGCCTGGCCCGGCGTGACGTTATAGACCGCAGACCCGGTAATCGCATGATCGGTATCGTTCCGCGCCGTGAAAAAAGCCAAGCCGCGTTCGCCGATCCTGACCTTCATCGGCTGGGGCGCGACGAACGTCCACGGCATATTGTTGCCGACATCCGCGTTGAAACGGACCGTCACCACCCGGTCCAGAATCTTTTTCGGCAGTTTCTCGGCGACTTGGGTCGTGCCCAGATAGCCGGTCACTTTGCAGAACAGGCGATAGAGCGGCACGCTCTCGGCGACGAGGCCCGTCATGACGGCGAGGATCAGAAAAAGTCCGCAGACGGTGGCGATCTTGCGGCGATGAAGCGAGGGGCTCGTCATTGCGCCCCCATTTTCACAAAGGTCAGGACATAGAAGAGCAGCGCCAGACCGGCGAGCACGGCAAGCAGCGCCCAATTCTTGGCGCGCTGGCGTTTCTGCAAGTCATCGCTGTCCATCGCGATCATGCCGCCACCCGGGCCAACACCGGGCCCAAGAAATGATCGGCGATCAACATGACGAAAATTAAAAACAGGTACAGGATCGAAAAACCGAAAAGTTGCTTTGCGCTCTTATCCGTGCCGTCGAACCAAACCTTGACCGTCAGCCCCAGAAACGCGAAGCCGAGGAGCACTGCGGCAACGCCGTAAAGTGCGGCGGATGTTCCTAAAATCGCCGGCACGAGAGTGACCGGCACCAGCAGCAAGGTGTAGAGCACGATATGCTTCTTGGTTTCGCGTTTACCCGCGACAACCGGAAGCATGGGCACCCCGGCCCGCGCGTAATCGGTGCTGCGGAACAACGACAGCGCCCAGAAATGCGGCGGCGTCCACATGAAGATGATGGCGAACAATGCCAGTGAGGTCAGGCTCACATCCCCGGTTACCGCCGCCCAGCCGATCATCGGCGGGAAGGCGCCGGCCGCACCTCCGATCACGATGTTCTGCGGCGTGCGGCGCTTCAGCCAGATCGTATAGATGAAAACATAAAAGCAGATCGTCAGCGTCAGCAAGGCGGCGGCCGTGTAATTGACCGCAAGCCCCATCGTCAACACCGCACCGACCGCCAGCACGACCCCGAACCCGAGCGCATCGCCCGGCGCCATGCGCCCCATGGGAAGTGGGCGGCGCATGGTGCGGTCCATGCGCGAATTGAGATCGCGCTCGTACCACATGTTAATGGCACCCGAGGCCCCCGCCCCAACCGCGATGCACAACACGGCGATCACGGCGAGGAACGGATGGATGTGCCCGGGCGCCACGATCATGCCGGCGAACCCGGTGAAAACGACGAGCGACATCACCCGCGGCTTCAGCAGGACAATGTAATCGCCGAGCGGCGCGGCGTAATCCGGCGCGCGCCCGGCAATCGCGATCGAACTTTCGGACAAGGCCACCGTCTCCTTCTCTTAGCTCCGCAGCCCTATTTGATCTGCGGCAGCTCTTCATAGGTGTGGAACGGCGGCGGCGAAGGCAGCGTCCATTCCAGCGTCGTTGCTCCCGGACCCCACGGATTGGCCGCGGCCTTCTCGCCCGCGGTGAAAGTGCGGAAGAGCATGAACAAGAAGACAAGGACGCTGAACGCCGAAATATAGGAGCCGTACGACGCCACCAGGTTCCATCCGGCGAAGGCATCCGGATAATCGGGGATGCGCCGCGGCATGCCGGCTAATCCTAAGAAATGCATCGGGAAGAACGTCATGTTCACGCCGACGAACATCAGCCAGAAATGAAGCTGGCCGAGCTTCTCCGGATACTGGCGACCCGACATCTTGGGCAGCCAGTAGTAGAACCCGGCGAAGATCGCGAACACCGCGCCCAGCGACAGCACGTAGTGGAAATGGGCGATGACGTAATAGGTGTCGTGCAGCACGACGTCGACGCCGGCATTGGCCAGCACGACGCCGGTGACGCCGCCCACGGTGAACAGGAAAATAAAGCCGATGGCGAACAACATCGGCGTTTTGAACTGAAGCGAGCCGCCCCACATGGTGGCGATCCAACTGAATACTTTGATGCCAGTCGGCACCGCGATCACCATCGTTGCCGCGGTGAAATACGCTCTCGTGTCGAGGCTGATGCCCGCCACATACATGTGGTGTGCCCACACCACGAAACCGATAACGCCGATTGCCACCATCGCATAAGCCATGCCGAGATAGCCGAACACCGGCTTCCGCGAGAAGGTGGAGATAACCTGGCTGATCATGCCGAAGCCGGGAAGAATCAGGATGTACACTTCCGGATGGCCGAAGAACCAGAACAGGTGCTGGAAGAGCAGCGGATCGCCGCCGCCGGCCGGATCGAAGAAGTGAGTGCCGAAATTGCGGTCGGTGAGCAGCATGGTGATGCCTCCCGCCAGAACCGGGAGCGAGAGTAGCAGCAAGAAGGCGGTCACCAGAATCGACCACACGAATAGCGGCATCTTGTGCAACGTCATGCCGGGTGTCCGCATATTGAAGATTGTGGTGATGAAATTGATCGCGCCCATGATCGACGAGGCGCCGGCAAGGTGGATGGAGAAAATAACCATGTCCACGGCCTCGCCGGGATGGCCGGAGGTCGAGAGCGGTGCGTAGATTGTCCAGCCGGTTCCAGCACCCTGCCCGACGAAGGCCGAACCGAGCAGCAGCAGGATCGACGGAACGAGCAGCCAGAAGCTGAAGTTGTTCATGCGCGGGAACGCCATGTCGGGCGCGCCGATCATGAGCGGCACGAACCAATTGCCGAAGCCGCCGATCATCGCCGGCATGATCATGAAGAAGATCATGAGCAGGCCGTGAGCCGAGACAATGACGTTGTAGAATTGGGTGTCGTGGAAGTACTGCAGACCCGGATACGCCAGTTCCATTCGGATCAGCACCGAAAACGCGCCGCCGATCAGCCCCGCGACGACGGCGAAGATCAGGTACATCGTGCCGATGTCCTTGTGACTGGTGGAAAACAGCCACCGTCTCCAACCGGTCGGATGATCGCTGTGGGCGTCGGCTTTTCCGTAACTCATGGCTCGCGTCCTTATCGTTGAATTCGTGGGTTAGCGATTGACCTCGGCCACTTCCTTGGCCGGGACGGGCTCTTCATTCTGGGCTTTGAATTTCTCCGGCGCGGCTTTTACCCAAGCGGCGAAGGCTTCCTTCGAAACCACCTCGATGGCGATCGGCATGAAGCCGTGATCCTGCCCGCAGAGTTGCGAACATTGGCCGTAATAGCGGCCCTCATGCTCGATCTTGAACCAGGTTTCCTGAAGGCGGCCCGGAACGGCGTCGGTCTTGATGCCGAGAGAGGGCACCGCCCAGCTATGAATCACATCGTCGGAGACGATCTGAATTCGAACGACCGTATCGACCGGAACCACCACCGGGTTGTCCACGTCGAGAAGGCGGATCGGGATGTTGCCCTTGTCGTCCTTATCGCCGGCGCATTCCTCGGGGGTGCGGCATTTGACCAGGGAATCGAAACCGAAATTGCCTTGGTCGGGATAAGCGTAGCTCCAGAACCATTGATGGCCGGTCACCTTCAGAGTCATCTGCGCATCCGGGAAGCGTCCTTCGAAGAACAGGAGCTTGAAGGACGGGATCGCGATATAGACCAGGATCATGATCGGAATCACGGTCCATAGAATCTCGAGCACGGTGTTGTGCGAGGTCTTGCTCGGCGTCGGGTTACTCTTCGCGTTGAAGCGAATCACGATGTAGATGAGCAGCGCCAAAACAAAGAGCGTGATGACGGTGATGATGTAAATCAATTCGTTGTGGAAACTGACGATCCGTTCCATCGTCTCCGAGCCGGGCGGCTGGAGGTTCATTTGCCAAGGCTGTGGCTGGGTTACGGATTGGGCGAAGGCAAGGCCGGGAATCAATCCCGCAAGGCTCGCTAAGGCAGCGATTGCCGTCTTTCGAATCATATTTTTTCAGTCCCTATTAAAGTTACCGCCCGGCGGTTCGGCGCGGCATCCCCCCGACACTTGATCCACCGTAGCGTTCCCGCAGCGCCGCTTATTGTTATTGTTCGGCTGCCCGGTCAATTTGTGAACCCGAACCATACACATCCCCGCCCCCCGCCTCAACCGACTCGACCGCAAAATGACACTGGCCAGGCAGGACCGGAAGAAAGACGCGAAAGCTTCGAAAAAAACGGCCGGGCGGGCTTAAGCCCCGGTTCATACCGCCAAGTCTATAAGCGACCTAAGGGTTACGTTCGGCCGGATTGGCAATTGGGCCAAGCCCTTGATTGCTTGGCTCAATCTGCGGCAATTCGCCGCAGCACTGCATGAACGGGCGTATAGGTCTGGCATACAGGAGCCTAACAACGGACCTCGAAGCCAGGCAGCCGAATTCCCATATCCCTTCCCGAATGCCGAGTTTCATAAGCCGGAAATGAATTGAGGAGCGTGTGATGGCGGATATCGCCGCAACCAAGCGTTTGTTTTTCGAACGGGCCGGGCTCGACCACGATCGGGTCCAGCACACTGTCGAAGATGCCCTGAAGGGTGCCGATGACGGCGAACTGTTTCTTGAATACCGGCAATCGGAAAGCGTCACTTTCGATGACGGACGGCTGAAGAACGCGAGCTTCGATACCTCGCAAGGCTTCGGCTTACGCGCCGTCACCGGCGAAACCACCGGCTTTGCCCATGCTTCCGAACTCAGCGAAGCGGCGATCAAGCGCGCTTCCGAAACCGTCAAGGCCGTCCGCTCGGCTCATGGCGTGGGGCTCGATGCCGGCCCCATTGGCACCAATCGCACGCTCTATACCGACAGCAATCCGCTTTCCGGCGTCGAATTCGCCGCCAAGGTGGGCCTCCTTGCCGAAATCGACGCCTATGCGCGGCGTCGGGATCCGCGGGTGCATCAGGTGATGGTGTCGCTGATGGGAAGCTGGCAAGCGGTTCATATCCTCCGGCCCGACGGTGCCGAGGTCGGCGATATCCGGCCACTCGTAAGGCTCAATATCTCGATCGTCGTCGAACAGGACGGGCGCATGGAAACCGGCAGCTACGGTTCCGGCGGGCGCATCGGCTATGACGGCTTCCTCGACGCCGGCAACTGGAAGAATTCGGTCGACGAGGCGCTGCGCCAGGCCCTGGTCAATCTCGAATTGGTGAATGCGCCGGCCGGCGAAATGCCGGTGGTGCTCGGCCCGGGCTGGCCCGGAATTCTCCTTCATGAAGCGATCGGCCACGGGCTCGAAGGCGATTTCAACCGCAAAAAGACGTCGGTGTTCGCTGGACTTTTGGGCGAGCAGATCGCGGCGAAGGGTGTGACCGTTGTCGACGATGGCACGCTGCAAGACCGGCGCGGTTCGCTCACCATCGATGACGAAGGCACGCCGAGCACCTGCACCACCCTCATTGAAGACGGAAAGCTCGTGGGTTACATGCAGGACCGCATGAATGCGCGGCTGATGGGGGTTCGTCCGACCGGAAATGGCAGGCGCGAAAGCTATGCCCATCCGGTCATGCCGCGGATGACCAACACCTACATGCGGGCGGGCAAGAATTCGCCCGAAGAGATCATCGCTTCGGTGAAGCGCGGGCTCTATGCGGTGAATTTCGGCGGCGGGAGTGTGGACATCACCTCGGGCAAATTCGTGTTCTCGGCGTCCGAAGCCTATCTCATCGAGAACGGCAAGGTGGGAAGGCCGGTGAAGGGTGCCACCCTCATTGGCGCCGGGCACGAAGTGCTGAAGGGCATCCAGATGGTCGGCAACGATCTGAAGCTCGATCCCGGCATCGGCACCTGCGGCAAGGAAGGCCAGCATGTGCCGGTGGGCGTCGGCCAGCCGACACTCCTGGTCAAGAGCCTCACCGTCGGCGGAACGGAAGCGGCTTAGAACTCATCCCGTTTAGTTAGAACTGGACTATCCGGACTATGCCGTAGAATTTGAACACCCCTCCCCCCTTGTGGGGGAGGATGGGAGGGGGGTGCCGCAGAGTTGCGGCGACGCATCAAGGTATTGCCCCCCGCTTGCGAAAACCAAGGCTTTGATTTCGCAAAGCCAAGTTTTCGCTTCCTCCCCCGCGAGGGGGGAGGACGAATGATCTGCCTGATCAGCTTTCACTTCGGGCAGGAACCCCCGGCTTAAACTCGCTCCAACTCCGCTTTCACGACGCCGGAGGTTTTCGACGGACCGCGATTGGTCAGCGAAACCTCGACCAGATTGTCCGAATAGGTCGGCGAGTGGCCGAGATTGCAGAATTTGTCCGAGCTCACGCTGTTGACCGTGTTGCCCGACCGGCTCAAGCTGCTCCAATAACCGAGCGTTGAGACGACGCAGCCTTGAAGCACGTCTTCGGTGATCAGGGCATCGCCTTCGAACGCGCCGCGCTCGTTGAAGACGCGGACCGGTGCGCCATCGGTGATGTTCCTCGCTACGGCGTCCGCCGGATGAATGAGAATGAACTGCTCGCCCTGGCCGCGGATCTTATGCGGCTCGTTGGCGTAGCAGGAATTCAGGAAGCCGTGGCTCTTCGGTGAAATGATATTCAACGGATAGCGCTTGGCGAGCTTGGCATTGGAAACCGGCGATTCGTTGGGGGCGATAAATTTCGGCACCGCATCGACCGGTTCGCCGGGCTGCATCTCGTTGTAACCCTGGCGGAAAGGCGGGGCGATGAAATTACCGCCGGAAGCGGCCGCCGACTTGAATTCGAACTTGCCCGAGGGTGTCGGGAATTTTCCTTCGGCATGAGGGGTGCGCGTCATCGGATCGCCGATGGTCAAATGGGCGTAACCCTTGTCGTGAAGCAGATCGTAGGTGATGCCCTTCATCACCGGGCTGTCCCAATCGATGAAGTCCTTGATCATTTCCTCCGCCGGCATGGCGAATTGGCGGTCGGTGAATCCCATGAGCCGAGCCAGTTTCTGGAACAGCACGTAGTTCGGCAGGGATTCACCACGCGGCTCGATCGCCTGCAGATTCATCGTCAGGTAATGGTGGCCCCAGGACCACATCAAATCCATCATTTCCGCAGCCATGCTCGCCGGCAGAACGATGTCGGCATAGGACGCCGTATCGGTGATGAAGAGCTCGCTTACCACCGTGAACAGATCCTCGCGCATTAATCCGCGCACGATCTTGTTCTGCTCGGGGGCTTGCGACACCGGATTGGCGTTGTAAACGAAGAGCGACATGATCGGCGGATCGAGCTTTTCTTCGAGCTCGTTATTCAGCGCCGCGCCCAATTTGAGTTGATTGATGACTCGGGTGTCCTTCGGAATGAAATCGGGGCGGCAGACATTGTCCCATTTCACCGCGAAATCCCAGACCGGGAATTGCAAGATGCCGCCGCCGGGATAACGCCATTGACCGGTCATCACCGGCAGCATGCAGGCCATGCGCACGGTGTCGCCCCCGCCGGCATTGCGCTCGAGCCCGACACCGATGCGAATCGCGGCCCCCTTGGCCGCCGCGTATTCGCGGGCGAGCTTGCGGATATCGTCGGCCGCAACCCCGGAAATGATCGAGGCTTTTTCGACCGTCCATTCCATGACTCGCTGCTTCATGTCGTCGAAGCCGACCGAGCCCTTCGCGATGTAATCGCGATCGATCAAGTTTTCGTCGATCATCACCCGCATCATGCCGAGGATGAGCGCGCCGTCGGTTCCGGGACGCGGCTGCAAGTGCCAGTCCGCTTTTTTCGCGGCTCTGATCCGCTGCGGGTCGATCACCACCACCTTGGCGCCTTTCGCCTGCGCCTCCGCCACGAACGGCCAGTGATGGAGATTTGTGCTCATGGTGTTGCACGCCCAGATGATGATGTATTTCGAGGCGGCGAAGCTTTCCGGATCCATGCCGCCGGTCGGACCCATGGTCATCAGATAGCCGGTCGACGAGCCGGAGCCGCAAAAGGTCTTCTCGGAAACCGTGGCGCCCAGCTTGTTGAAGAACGCATCGCCGGCGGTCATGCCGTTGATCAGGCCTTCATGGCCGAGATAGCTGTAGGGGAGGATCGCCTGCGGGCCGTAGAGGTCGATGATCGCCGTCCAGCGCGTCTTGATTTCGTGAAACGCTTCATCCCAGGTGATGCGGGTGAAGGCGCCGCTGCCCTTGGGCCCGGTGCGGCGGAGCGGAGAAAGCACCCGGTCCGGGTTGTAATGATGATCGGCAAAATCCTTCAGCTTCACGCAGAGCCCGCCCCGCGTGAACGGGTGGCCCTTGCGGCCGGTCACCTCGACTAACCGGTCGCCCTCGACGTGAAATTCCATGGCGCAGGTATCGGGACAATCATGGGGGCAAGCCCCGTGAACCATTTTCCGTCCGGTGCTTTCCTTGCGCATAAAACCCTCCCGCGCCGATGGTTATGTTTGATTATCGGATGATAGGCTGGAGCGATTGAGCGCGTCTACCCGAACGGAGGGAGCGGCGAAAATCTAGGAAATTAGCGGCGTTTGCGGCGGTCGAATTCGCGATATTCGTAGGCGATGAAACGCTCGACCATGGCGCGAAAGGCTTGTTCGGCGGCTTTGGGGTCGAGGCCAAGCTTCTTGGCCTCACGTCTTGCCAGGGCGATCACGGCATTCACACGGGCCGGATCGAAAACATCTTCCCGGCGAAGCTTGAGCTCCGCCGCCCGCCGGACGAACCCTGAGCGTTCGGCCACGAGTTTCATCAACGCGCGGTCGATGCGGTCGATCTGATCGCGAATCTCGGCAAGGCTGCGGCAGCTCTTCGCATTTTTCTTCGCGCTCTTTCGGTTCGCGCGCTTCCTCGCGGCTTTTCGCGCCAGAGTCTTGTTGTTTTTGCGGGCCGCCATTTGTTTCATCCGATTACGATCCGCTCAATAAGCGAGTTCGGTAAAGGCGTGATCGATATTGCCGCGCCATCGGCTGCGATAGAGGTCGAGCAGATCTTCGGCGGGGGTTTCGCCGGAATCCGCGATGTCATCGAGCGGATTGAGGAAATAGGATTCATCGCAGCCATAGGCGTATCGATTCCGGCGCTTCAATCCGGCGCGGGCGATCGCCAGCACTTCGCGGGCCAGATCGCGCAAGGGCCGGCCGCGGAATTGCGTCTTGAGGGCAAAGCGCGGAGCCTCATCGCGTAATCTTGTCCGTTCTTCGAAACTCCAATCCTTGATCATGTCGTAAGCGGCGTCGAGAGAAGCGCTGTCATAAAGAAGTCCGGTCCAAAACGCCGGCAGGGCGCAGAGCCTTCCCCAAGGGCCGCCGTCGGCACCACGCATTTCCAGAAATTTTTTCATCCGGACTTCGGGAAAGGCCGTGGTCAGATGATCTTCCCAATCGCCGATGGTCGGCAGTTGTTCGGGGTAAGCGGGAAGCTTCCCCGCCATGAAATCGCGGAACGACTGCCCCGCCGCATCGATATAGATCCCGTCGCGGTAGACGAAATACATCGGCATATCGAGCATGTAATCGACATAGCGCCCGAATCCCATGCCGTCTTCGAAGACGAAAGGCAGCATGCCGCAGCGGTCGGGATCGGTATCGGTCCAGACGAAGCTTCGATAGCTGAGATAATCGGTGGGCTTGCCTTCGTAGAAGGGCGAATTGGCGAAGAGGGCGATGGCGACGGGCTGCAACGCCAAGCCGACCCGGAATTTCTTGATCATGTCGGCTTCGGATTCGAAATCCAGATTCACCTGCACGGTGCAGGTGCGCAACATCATATCGAGGCCGTGGCCGCCCACCTTCGGCATGTAATCGCGCATGATCTTGTACCGGCCCTTCGGCATCCAGGGGATGTCCTCGCGCCGCCATTTCGGCTGAAACCCGATGCCCATCATGCCGAAACCGAGCTCGGCGCCCACCGTCTTCACTTCGATCAGATGGTGGCTCACCTCTTCACATGTTTCGTGAAGCGTTGCGAGCGGCGCACCGGAAAGTTCGAATTGGCCACCGGGCTCGAGCGTCACCGAAGCGCCGTTGGGATGGGTCAGCGCAATGACATTGCCGGCCTCTTCCACCGGCAGCCAGCCGAAGCGGCGCAAGGCCCGAAGGATGGCGCCGATGCCGTCCCGCCCCTCATAGGGCAGGGGCTTCAGATCGGAAAGCCGGAACGCGAATTTCTCGTGCTCGGTGCCGATGCGCCATTTGTCCCTCGGCTTGCACCCCGATTCGATATAGGCCACGAGCTGATCGCGGCTCGTGATTTTCTCTAAACTTTCTTTGCGCGGGGAAGACATCGCGACGCTTGCGGTTCGGCCAATCGGGTTGCGGGAGGTTAAACGCGGGATATGGTGCGTGGCCGTCCTGTCCGCCAGTCGCCCAAAAGCGCCTGGAAACAAGAGAGCGCCGCAATGGCGGCAGTGTCGGCCCGAAGCAGACGCGGGCCGAGCGTGACCCGGGTAACAAAGGGCAGATCGGCGAAACCGTCAAGCTCGCCCGGCTCGAATCCGCCTTCGGGACCGGTCACGATGGCGTAAGGCGCATCCGGGTTAAGGTTATTCATCGCCGGGGCGATCGGTTCGCCCTCGCCGCTCTCATCGCAAATCACGATCCGGCGCTCCCGCGGGAATTTCGCGATCATGGTGTTGAAGTCCGCCGGCTCGAATATTTCCGGAACGGTCAGGCGCTCGCATTGTTCCGACGCTTCGACCGCATTGGCCGTCAATCGCTCGGTATTGACCCGCGAGACGATCGTACGTCGCGTGAACACCGGCCAAAGTGCTGAAACGCCGAGCTCGGCCGCTTTCTCCGCCAGGAAATCGCCGCGCGCCCGTTTGATCGGTGCATAGATCAGCCACAGATCGGGCATCGGGGTTTGCGGCCGGGTTTGCCGGATCAACGACGCCGAGCACCAGCCGCGTCCCTGCCCTTCGATCTTGGCCAGCCATTCGCCGTCGCGGCCATTGAACAAGAGGAGTTCGTCGCCGATGCCGCGGCGCATGACCCGGCCGACATAATGGGATTGTTCCGGCGATAGCCCGATGACCGCGGCGGTTGCGAGATCGGCGGCAACAAAGAGCCGCACGCCGCCCTGCGTCTCACCCGCCCCCTCTTGCTCCATGTCCTCGCCCGCTTGTATCGACCCTGCCGCCCGCGCAAGATTATACCATGACCCATGAAGACCCGGCGGCCGCGCCAAATGCCGATTGGATTGCCCGCCTCGTCCCGGCGCGCGCCCAGCCTTTCGCGCGGCTGGCCCGCCTCGATAAGCCGGCCGGGATCTGGCTTCTGTTGTGGCCCTGCTGGTGGTCGGTGGCGCTGGCCTCGCCGCAATTTCCCGATTGGAGGTTGCTCATCCTCTTTGCCGCCGGCGCCGCCGTGATGCGGGCGGCCGGTTGTGTCGTCAACGACGTCGCCGACAAGGATTTCGACGCCAAGGTGGAGCGGACCAAGAGCCGGCCGATCGCTTCCGGCGCCATCGATCTTCGATCCGCGCACATATTTCTCGGCGCGCTGTTGTTGTGCGGCCTCGCCGTCCTTCTCTGCTTCAACCGGACGGCGGAGATCGTCGGGGTTGCGTCCTTGCCGCTGGTCTTCGTTTATCCTTTCACCAAGCGGATCACCCATTGGCCCCAAGCCTTTCTCGGCTTCACCTTCAATTGGGGTGCACTAATGGGCTGGGCGGCGGTCATGGGAACGCTCGATTGGCCGGCATTCCTGCTTTACGGCGCGGGGCTGTTCTGGACGCTGGGCTACGACACCATCTATGCGCACCAAGATAAAGAAGACGATCTTTTGATCGGCGTGCGGTCAACGGCTCTTAAGCTGGGGACGCGGACCCGGCCTTATCTCTTTATATTCTATGGGCTTGGGCTGGCCGGAATGGCCGCTGCCGGGATTTCGGCCAGGCTCGATCCGGTCTTTCTCGCCGGACTGGGTTTGGGCGGGGTACAGCTCTTTTGGCAGGCGGCAAGCGTAAGGCTCGACGATCCCGGTGATTGCCTGGCCAAATTCCGCTCGAATTTCTGGTTCGGCCTGATCGTGTTCTTGAGCGTCGTGATCGCGCGGGTTACGCCGTTTGGGATTTAGCGGGGTTTAGCAGACGCCTTATCCGCTTCGACGATGCGATAGCGGATGTTGCAGTTGTCGACCGAATCCCAGGAAAGCCTCTTCCATTCGGATTCCGCTTCCTTGATCGTGGCAAATGGCCCGCGCCAATGCTCCGCCCCGCCGCCGGCGATTTCGTGAAAATCGGTATCGGCGTATTCGCCGCCGACCACCCAAAACTTGTGCCTGATGCCGTCATCTTCCTTTTCGACGATGCGGAAGCGGACATTGCAGTTGTCGACGGAAGGCCAAGAGCGGCGCTTCCATTCCTCTTCCGCGGCATCGGCCGAGGCAAAAGGACCGAAGGATTCCTCCTTGCCGCCGCCCACGATCTCGGCGAACGACGTATTGGCGTATTCGCCGCCCACCACCCAATAGCTTTTCACGCCTGCCTCCGGATACCTGTTCCCGGCAAAAGCTAACGGGAAGTGCTGCAAAAGTCAGCAGATCTCCGCAACAATCCTGACAAACCCCCGGGCCTTGACGAACTCCGGGCTTTCCGGCGTGGATAGCATCCCACAGGGGGATTGCATGGCTTTCGCTTCGCTTCGCGACTTTATAAAGACGCTCGAGACCCAGGGTCTGCTCAAGCGCGTATCGGCCCCGGTATCGCCGCATCTCGAAATGACCGAGATCGGCACCCGGCTGATCGCGCAAAAAGGCCCTGCCGTCCTCTTTGAAAACCCAATTCGCCCGGATGGCACGGCTTATTCGATGCCGGTTCTCGCCAATCTGTTCGGGACGGTGGAGCGGGTGGCGATGGGCCTGGGCCGCAAGCCCCGTGAGCTTCGCGAGATCGGCGAGACCCTGGCTTTCTTGCGGCAGCCCGAACCGCCCGGCGGCTGGCGCGAGGCGGTGGAATTGATGCCGCTGGTCAAGGCGGTCCTGGCCATGAGCCCGAAGACCGTCCGCACCGCGCCCTGCCAGGAAATCGTTCGCCTGGGCCCAGACATCGATCTCGGTCAGCTCCCGATCCAAACCTGCTGGCCCGGCGACGTCTCGCCGCTCATCACCTGGCCGCTTATCGTCACCAAGGGGCCGAGTGCCGCGCGGGAAGACGATTTCAACCTCGGCATCTACCGCCTGCAGGTTCTGAACAAAAACCAGACGCTCATGCGCTGGTTGAAGCATCGCGGCGGCGCCCAGCATCATGCGCGGTGGCGCGAAGAGAAACGCGAGCCCTTGCCCGCGGCGGCCGTCATCGGCGCCGACCCCGCCACCATCATCGCGGCGGTAACACCCCTTCCCGACACGCTTTCGGAATATCGCTTTGCCGGATTCTTGCGTGGGAAAAGAGTCGATCTCGTCCCGTGCGTCACCGTGCCGCTGCTGGTGCCGGCGGAAGCCGAGATCGTGATCGAGGGCACTGTGTCGCTGACCGATTACCGGGACGAAGGCCCGTTCGGCGATCACACCGGCTTTTACAATTCGGTCGAAAAATTCCCGGTGTTCACGGTGACCGCGATCACCATGCGCCGCGATCCGATTTATCTATCGACCTATACCGGGAGGCCGCCCGACGAGCCGAGCGTTTTGGGCGAAGCCTTGAACGAAATCTTCGTGCCAATTTTGCGCCAGCAATTCCCCGAGATTGTCGATTTCTGGCTGCCGCCGGAAGGCTGCTCGTACCGCATCGCCGTGGTCTCGATCCGGAAATCCTATCCGGGACACGCCAAGCGCGTGATGATGGGGATCTGGAGTTTCCTCCGCCAGTTCATCTACACCAAATTCGTGTTCGTGGTGGACGCCGACATCGATGTCCGCGATTGGAAGGAAGTGATGTGGGCGGTCTCGGTCAATATGGACGGGGCGCGGGACATCACCGTCATCGAAAACACGCCGATCGATTATCTCGACTTCGCCTCGCCGGAATCGGGCGTCGGCGCGAAATTGGGTTTCGACGCCACCACCAAAATCCCGCCCGAAACCAAGCGCGAATGGGGCCGGCGAATCTCCATGAGCGCGGAGGTGGTGGAGAAAGTGGATGCGATGTGGGAGGGGCTGGGGTTGGAGGGGAGTGGGAAGGCGGCCAAACTGTAAACGCTCGCCCCTAATAAGAAACCGCGGTCAGAGCCTCGCGGACTTTCGAGGCGAGATCGGCCAAACGATAGGGCTTGGCGAGAAACGGGATGCGCGGATCGAGCCTGGGATCGCGGCCCAGCGCCGCCGGCGCATAGCCCGAAGTGACGAGAATGCGAACGCCCGGGCAGCGTCGGCGCAACTCATCGACGACATCAAGTCCGTTCAGGCCCGCGGGCAGAATCATATCGGTGAGCACGAGATCGACGCACGCCGATTGCTCCAGCAAGGCGAGCGCCGCCGGGCCGCTTCCGGCCTCGATCGTCTGATATCCCAATTTGTGCAGGGCCGCCGCGACGAAGGACCGGACGTTCGGATCGTCTTCGACGATGAGGATCGTTTCATTCCCGCGCAAAGCCGGCGCCCCGTCTTTCGGCGCGGCCTCCTCGCGGCCGGCTTCGGCCGAGCGGGGGAGGAAAATCGTGATCGTGGTTCCCGATCCGACTTGGCTCGCGATCTCGATATGGCCGCCGGATTGTTTGACGAAGCCGTAGACCATGCTCAAACCAAGACCCGTACCTTTTCCCGGCTCCTTGGTCGTAAAGAAGGGTTCGAAAACGCGGGCCAGCACCTCGGGCGGAATACCGGAGCCGGTATCCGTCACGGTCAACTTGATGTAATCGCCGCCGGGTTCATCGGCGGATCCTGACGCGGTCCGATTGACGAAGCACATGTTCGCGGTCTCGACGACGAGCTTGCCCCCCTTCGGCATGGCGTCGCGGGCGTTGATCGCGAGATTGAGCAACCCGTTCTCGACCTGATTCTGGTCGACCATAGCCGGCCACAGATTCGTCGCCAGATCGGTTTCGATCGAGATCTCGGCGCCGAGTGTCCGCTTCAGAATTTCGATCATGCCGGAAATTAATTCGTTGATATCCGTCACCACCGGAGTCAAAACCTGCTTGCGCGAGAAGGCGAGTAGCCGATGCGTCAACTCCGCGCCGCGCAGGCCCGCCCGGATCGCCGCCGCGACCGAATTTCGGCCGGTCGGAGTTCAGTTCGTTGCTGTCTTCAAGGAGCTCCAGCTGGCCGAGAATGACCGTCAGCAGATTGTTGAAATCATGGGCGACGCCGCCGGTGAGCTGACCGACCGCCTGGATCTTGTCGGCATGATGAAGCTCCGCCTCGAGCTTCTGGTGGCGCTCGATCTGCCGGAAATTGTCGTAGAGGACCGCGGCGAATTGGGCGAGGACCTGCAACCGCTCTTGTTGTCTCGACCCGTATCCTCCGGGGCGGTTGGCGATGCCGATCATGCCGATGATCTCGGATCCGAGAAGCAACGGAACGCCGAGGAACGCATCCAAGGGCGGATGGCCGGGCGGGATTCCGCCGGAACGCCCGTCGATGTGCGGATCGTTGCTGATGACCGGTTCGCCCGTGGTGATGACCCGGCCAAACAGATTGTTGAAGTTCGTGAATTCGAGATAACCGTGCTTCTGGTAATTGGCCAGCGCCTGTTCATAGAAGCCGCGATTTTCTGTTTTGTGCCATTCCATGCCTTCGTGATTCAAGACGCGGAGCACAGGCCCCGGCGCCAGGACGCCGATAAATCCGTAGCGGCTTTCCAGCAGCTGCAGCGCGCCGTGCAAGAGCGAGGCGCTGGCCGCTTTCCAATCGCTGTTTTCGATATACGCGGTCATCGCCTTGGTGATGACCTGGAGTTTTTCGGTGGTTTCCCGCAGCGCGGTCTCGCGCTTTTTGAGTTCCGTGATATCGGTGAGGAGCGTCACCGTTGCGCCGGAATTCGTGCGGTAATCGGCGCTCCACAGCCAGCGCCCGTCGGTCATCGGTTGCTCGGCCGGCGCGGCGCCGCGCCGCCGCTCCCGGAGGCGCCCGCGAACCCATTCGTCCACGTCATCCGCCGCATTGGCGAAACAGCCGCCTAAGGCGGCGTTGCGGAGGATGTCCTCATAAGACATCCCGGAGGCGATTTGGCACCCGGTCCGCGAATGCATCTCGCGATAGATGCGGTTGCTGGTGATGAGACAATCCTTGCCGTCGAAAAGGGCGAATCCGTCGGCGATGCTTTCGATGGCTTCCTCAAGCCAAATCTCCGCCTCGGCTCGCGCCCGGGTGGCGAGTACCGCCGCCTTTTTGCTGTCCGCCACCTGACGCATTGCTTTGAGGCGCGCCAGACGCAATTCGATTTCGTCGATCACGATGGCGGCGAGCTTCTCGAGAATCGAGATTTGTCCGGGCGTGAATTGCTTCGGCTCGAAATCGATCGCGCACAAAGTCCCAAGATTGAAGCCGTCCGGAGTGCGGATCGGCGCGCCGGCATAGAAGCGGATATGCGGCGCGCCGGTCACCAGCGGGTTGTTGGCGAACCGGCCATCTCGCGTCGCATCCGGCACGACCATGGTGGTGTTGGCCATGATGGTGTGCGCGCAGAAGGCGACATCGCGGGGGGTTTCCGGCGCGCCGATTCCGATATTCGACTTGAACCACTGGCGCGCGTCATCGACCAGCGAGACGAGCACCGCCGGCACGCCGAGGAGTTCAGCGGCGAGCGTCGTGATGCGGTCGAACGCCACTTCCGACGGCGTATCGAGAATCTCGTAACGCTGCAGAGCGGCTAGTCGTTTCGACTCGTCACTGGGAATCGGATAGGGCATGAGCGGGCGATCCAAAAACTCCTGACCGAAAATGGCCGATCCCCGGCGCCGGGAATCCGTGCCGCGCAAATTAGTAGTATAGGTCACGTCAGCCTTGCCGACTTCATTTAATCAACGATGAAGACGGAGCGATTCTTTCGGATAAGTGGGCCCCCACCGGACCGCAAATGTCGTTTGTGAACGGAAATAAGAATCGGGGTCGGCGCAGAAGAGATATCGGATTGGAAGGGAAGGAAAATCGCCGAAGCTGAGGGAAGGGCTTTGATCGCACCCGGTGATCGCCGATGGCGAGCTAAACTTTCACCATCGAGATCGCAACCGCGACGATGTAGAGCACGCCAATTCCCCACGCGCTGTAATCGACGACATTTTTCAGGGCGGTTTCGCGGAAGTACGCCGTCATATTCGAAACCGGGATCCGGGCGATCCTTGGAGAGATTCGATTTTGGCCCATGATTTCTGCTCCGACCGGTGCCGGCTACGATCCGAGAATAGACCGTCCATGACAGACCAAAGAGATTAAAATCCCATGAATAGGGGCGGCGCCCGACCCTGATTTGGCCTTTTCCACCCGGGATTTCCCAGGACCCCCGCATAACCACGGCCCTAGAGCATGATCGAGGATCGAGCGTCGACCAGTCTAACGCCGGCAAATCCAACCGGGAACGATTCCGGAGAGCCGTTCGCCGGCCTGTCGGAAAAAGACGCGGCGGCGCGGCTTGCCGCCGACGGCCCCAATCAATTGCCGCAGCCGGAGCGGCGCACCTTGGCGCGCATCGCGCTGGAGATCTTGCGCGAACCGATGTTCGCCCTGTTGCTGGGCGCTGGCGCCATGTATCTCGTGCTCGCCGATCTCGGCGGAGCGCTCATCCTTCTTGCCTTCGCCCTAGTATCGCTCATCATCGCCATCGTCCAGGAAAGCCGCAGCGAGCGCGTGCTGCACGCCCTTCGCGATCTCACCAGTCCGCGTGCGCTCGTCATTCGCGACGGATCGCGCAAACGCATTGCCGGACGCGACGTCGCTCACGGCGACATCATGGTTCTCGCCGAGGGCGACCGGGTGCCGGCAGATGCGGTGCTGCGGATCAGCCACGATCTGCACACCGATAAATCGCTGCTCACCGGCGACTCGGTGCCGGTGCGCAAGACGGCCATACAAGGCATGCCGCCCGCATTGCGTCCAGGCGGGGACGATCTGCCCTTGGTCTTTTCCGGCACCATGGTGGTCGGCGGTCACGGCATCGCCGAAGTTTTCGCGACCGGCGCCAAAAGCGAGATCGGGAAAATCGGGCTCGCTCTCGGCACCATCGAGACCGGGCCGCCGCCCCTGCAGGCCCAGACCCGAAGATTGGTACGAACCATGGCGATTGTCGGCATCGCCTTCAGCGTTTTGGCCGCCGGTCTCTATGCTTTGTTGCGCGGCTCCTGGCTCGACGGTGTGCTGGGCGGCATTACCCTCAGCATGTCGATGATGCCGGAAGAATTCCCGTTGGTGCTCACGGTCTTCATGGTGATGGTCGCCTGGCGCATCTCACAGGCCCGCGTGCTCACCCGCCGCGCTTCGGCCATCGAAACCTTGGGTGCCGCAACCGTGCTCTGCACCGACAAGACGGGAACGCTGACGCAAAACAAAATGTCGGTCGCGGAATTGTGGAACGGCGACCGGGCGTTGCGGCTGCAAGACAGAGCGGCGCTGGAGCAGGCGCATCACATTCACGCGCTCATCGAGTTCGGCATTCTCGCCAGCGCCGAGCAGCCGTTCGACCCGATGGAGAAAGCATTCCACGACCTCGGCAATCTGGCCAATTCCGGGCACCTGCATCCGGATTGGAAATTGGTCCGTGCCTACGGGCTGCGACCGGATTTATTGGTGACCTCGCAAGTTTGGCAAGCGCCCGGCGCCGCAGATTTCGTCATCGCCGCCAAGGGCGTACTGGAAGCAATCGCTGGGTTGTGCCGGCTCGACGACGCCGATGTCGCGAAGATGCGGCGCCAGGCCGATACAATGGCGGCGCCGGGCATGCGGATTCTGGGCGTCGCCAAAGCGAGATTCATCGGTGCGCAATTACCGGAATCCCAGCGCGATTTTATTTTCGAATTCTTGGGCCTCGTCGGTCTCGCCGATCCGTTGCGCAAATCGGTCCCGGAGGCCGTTCGCGAATGCCGGGCCGCGGCATTAAACTCGCCATGATCACCGGCGACTATGCGGCAACCGCCCAAGCCATCGCTAAGGAAGCGGGCGTCGAAGAAGACGGCACGATGACCGGCGAAGAGATCGCGCGGAGCAGCGACGCGGAGCTCAGGAGTCGTGCTGAAACAACCCGTGTCTTCGCCCGGGTGTTGCCGGAACAGAAACTTCGGCTGGTGAACGCATTCAAAGCGAACGGCGAAATCGTTGCCATGACCGGCGACGGGGTGAATGACGCGCCGTCGCTGAGAGCCGCCCATATCGGCATCGCCATGGGCAGCCGTGGCACCGACGTAGCGCGCGAAGCGGCGAGCATCGTGCTTCTCGACGACGATTTCGGATCAATCGTGAATACCATCCGCCTGGGCCGGCGAATCTACGACAATCTGCGCAAGGCCATGGGCTATATTCTCGCCGTCCATGTGCCGATTGCGGGACTTTCCCTGCTCCCGCTCATTTTCGGCTGGCCGCTCATCCTGGCGCCGGTTCATATCGCCTTTCTCGAAATGGTGATCGACCCGGTTTGCTCGGTCGTCTTCGAAGCCGAAGGCGAAGAAGACAGCGTGATGCGGCGGCGCCCCCGCAACCCGAAAAGCCCGCTGCTCTCCACCGCCCTTGTCGTGTGGGGTCTGATCCTAGGATCGCTCGTTCTCCTCCTCCTTGCCGGGATTCTGTTCCCGGCGGTGCGTATGCATATGCCGGAGCCGGAGGTGCGGGCCCTCATCTTCACGTCTCTTGTCGTCACCAATATCGGCCTGATTTTCGTCAACCGCTCCTTCAGCGCATCCGCAGCAACGGCGCTGCGCCGCGGCAACAAGGCGCTGTGGCGGGTTCTTGCGGTTGTCGCCGCGGTTCTTGGGCTGGCCCTTTTTTGGCCGCCGGCGCGGGCGCTGTTCCGCTTCGGCCCGCTGCATGTCGACGACCTCTCGCTTTGCCTGGGTGCGGGTATCGCCGTCCTGGTGATCCTCAACTTCCTCAAGCCGATCTGGCGCGCCCGGTTGACCTCGTAAATCCGCCGGAAAGGGCGGTAATCGGGGGTTTTATCCTCCCCGCCCCGGTCTTGGTTAAGTCCTTGTTAAGCGCGGCTGATCGATAGTCGCGAGGCTATGGGAGCCGAGCCGAAAAAACTGGTCCGCGCGCGGGCGCCGATGTTGCAAGCCGAGTTCGCCGAGGCGGTGCGCCGGCACGACCGATATCTTACGGGCCGGCTCGGCGGGCAGCGCGCCCTTCTATCCTATCGCGATCTTTCCGGCCTCGATCTAGCGGGGCAACGGCTGAACGATTCCGATTTCACCGGTGCCTTTCTCATCGGCGCGCGCATGGCGGGCGCCAATCTCACCGGCGCCAATCTCTTCGGCTGCAATATGATGAGCGCAGATCTCCGCGGCGCCATTCTGGTGCGCGCCGATTTGCGGGGCGCGGTGCTGCGCGGCGCCAATCTCGAAGGTGCGGATCTCTTCAACGCGGATTTGCGGGATGGAAGACTGGGCCAGCGGGTGCGCATCGGTGTCATCGAAGAAGTCGCGATTGCCGACACCGCCGCTTCCGATCTTCAGGGCGCCCGCATGGTCAACGCCAATCTGACCCAGGCGAAACTCTCCGGCTCGATTGCGGCCCATACCGATTTCACCGACGCGGTGATGCGCAATTGCAAGCTCGTCCGGGCCGACCTGCACAATGCGACGCTCGACGGCGCCGATCTCACCGGCGCCGATCTTTCGAGCGCCAATCTCAAAGGCGCCAGCCTTCGCAACGCCATTCTCACCAATGCGATCTTCTATTACACCGAAACCAACGGCGCCGATCTCGCAGGCGCGCTGACGCAAAAAGCCGCGGGCAAGAAAATCTTCGAGCTGCCGGAACCCCTCGATGTCTTGCTGGAGCGGCACGAACGCTGGGTCGCCTCGCAAGGGGCGGAAGGGACGCTGCTCGATGTCAGCGGCTATGATTTGCGCGACGGGCCGAGGTTGGCCGGAAGGTCCCTTTCCGCACTGACCGCCAAGCACGCGATCTTTCTTGGCCGCGATCTCGACGGCATCGGTCTGCAGGCGGCACAGCTGGAAGGGGCGGATTTCCGTTCCTGCCGGATGAATCGGGCCGATCTGCGCGGCGTGAACCTGATGGCCGCGCGCCTGACCAATGCGGATTTGCGCGACAGCGATCTCGGCCCGCTTTCCTTGCCCTCCGGTCACTCCCTGGTCAGCAATTTGGAGCGCGTCGAGGCGCGGCATGTGGATTTGCGCGGCGCCAATCTTTCCCGGGCGGTATTGCGCGGCGCGGATCTATCTGCGGCCAATCTCACCGGCGCCGAGCTCGAGGGTGCGGATCTGGTCGATGCCAAGCTCAACAATGTCACCGGCCTAACCTAGGCTTGCCCCTACCTTGACCGGATAAGAGCCGAGGGCTCATTCTCCGCACGCGCCAATGCCCGCCCCAAAGCTTTTCAAGACTTATCAAAGTCACAGCTGCGTCGAAGGCCACTCTCCATGGATCAGGAAATTTTGAAAAAATTGGAGCAGCGCCTTGGCCCGCTGCACGCGAAACAGCGGCTCGGTATCGAGACCGATCACGAAGCCCAGGTCTTCGGCCAGGGACTGGTCTTCTTCCACCCGGAGAACTGGCACAAGAGCCACGCTCTCGTCCAAAGGGTGCTGAAGCTCCTCGGGCTTTATTGGCACGGCCATCGCAATGCCGAGCGAGTCGAGGTCCGGCACAATCCGGTCGCGTTCAAGACTCTGCCGCCGAAATTCGACGGCTTCACGATTCTCCATATCACCGACATCCATGTGGAGATCAGCCAGGCCGCCATGCGCCGGGTCATCGAGCGCCTGCCTTCGCTGAATTACGACATCTGCGTTCTGACCGGCGATTACCGGAACAAGACCTACGGACCGTATCACGCGACCCTCGAAGGGCTGAAGGAGCTGCGCTCCCATCTCAAGGAGCCGGTCTACGGCGTGCTCGGCAATCACGACACGATCCGCATGGTCCCCGGCATGGAAGAAATGGGAATCCAGATGCTGCTCAATGAATGCGAGACGATCGCCCGCGGCGATCAGCGGATTCATCTCGCCGGCATCGACGACGCCCATTATTACCGGATGGACAATATCGAAAAAGCATCGGCGAAAATTCCGCCCGGCGAATTTTCGATTTTGCTATCCCACACGCCGGAAGTTTACCGCCACGCCGCCCATGCCGGATTCGATCTGATGCTGAGCGGCCATACCCATGGCGGCCAGATCTGCCTCCCCGGTTCGATCCCGATCATCCTCGATTCGGATTTGCCGCGGCATATGGGGGCGGGCGCGTGGCGGCATCACAATATGATCGGCTACACCTCGCGGGGCGCGGGGACCTGCATCGTTCCGGTGCGGCTGAACTGCCCGCCGGAAATAACGCTTCACCAATTGCATTGCGCGTAAGCGTATACACATGAGGGTGTGACGCTCTCCGACCGCGACGCGCTCTTGCGTCAATACGGCCGGTCGCGAAGCTTGAATTTGAACAGCAGCCGCGAGAGCAGCAATTCGCCGATGAAAAAAATCGCGACGCCGATGGCGATATCGGCGATCGAGAGCCCGGACGCGTGTTTAACGGCGATCAGCGGAAACAACGATTCCGGAATCTGATCGAGGCCGAGGGCTTGGCTGCTCGGCGGAAGCTTCATCCGCCGCTTCACGAAGCTGGAAAACAGATCGCCGGTCATGGCGGCGGCCGCGGCCACCAACCCAATTCGCGAGCTGACGCCGAAGAGCGGCGCCAAACCCGCGGTCACGATCAACGAAAGCAAAATCCCGCGCAACGTCTTCGACGCGCCAAACAAGGGCTGCCCATCGGGGAGACGCAAGCCGCCGTCGAGCGGATAGGTAAAGCGGTTCTTGAGGATCTTCTTGCCGATCACCGGCGCGCCGTTCGCCAGCGCGAGCACGAACATCAGCTTCAGGATCAGCATGGGATGCATGCGGGCCCACAGTATCGCAACCCCTCCCGGATGCAACATCCCCCGAAGCGTTGACAGGCCCGCGCTTCTCGCCATGTACCAGTCCCCAATTGCCAGATTTTTCCGCCTGGCCCCAATCTTTTTCGGCTTGGCCCGAGTTTTTTCCCCTGAGCCCTGCCCCTTCGACCCGATAAATTCCTTTACCGGGTTGAAGGAACGCCCAGAAACGGCATTCAGAGAAGCGGCATTTAGAGACGGGGATGACCGAAACCAATCCGATGGTCGCGGCCTTGGAAGCCGCCCTCCAGCGCGCCCGCGACATGGACGCCTCGCTGAACGAGCGGCTTCAGGTCATCGCCGACGAGGTGCGGGCCCAGAGCACGAGTTTCGCTGATGCGGTGGACCGGCTGATCGCCCGGCTCAAACAGAGCAGTGCCGGCGATACGGCCCCCACTGTGGGCGATCCGATGCCGCCTTTCATTCTGCCCAATGAAACCGGCAAGCTGGTCAGCCTCGCCGATCTGCTGAAAAAAGGCCCGGTCGCGGTGAGCTTCCACCGCGGCTATTGGTGCCCCTATTGCCGGGTGAACACGGCGGCTCTCGCCGCATTGCAGCAGACGGTGGAGGAATTCGGCGGCCAGATCGTCGGCATCACCCCCGACCGCCAGAAATTCACGGCGACGCTCAAAGCCGATGCGCAGGCGCGCTTTCCCATTCTAACCGACATCGACACTGGCTATGCGATGTCCCTCAATCTCGCGATCTGGGTCGGCCAGGAACTGGCAACATTGATGAAGGGTGCGGGATTCGATCTCGCGGTCTATCAGGGCAACGAAGCCTTCACGCTCCCCATCCCCGCCACCTTCGTCATCGGCATGGATGGAATCGTCCGGGCGCGCCATGTCGATCCCGATTACCGGAAGGGCATGGAAACCGAAGAACTCCTCGCCGCCTTGAGGGCGGCGCGAAGCCCCGGGAAGACGCACTAGGTTCTAGCGCGAATCCTTATAGCGCGAAGAATTTTTAGCGCGGCTGAGTTTCTGTTGGCGTGCCCGCAGCAGCCCAAAACTCGCGAGACTCAACAAGCCCGCCGCGAACAAAGCGAGGCAATTCGGCGCCGGCACCGGATCAAGATCGGCCGGGCGCGCGATCACCGTCGTGAAAATCACCGAATCGAAATTCTCGTTGTAGATCGGGGCCGAGAGCTCGGTGAATTGGCCCGGGAACGGGAGTTCCTTGAAGAAATATCCCTGGGTCAGATCGTCGGTGAACGCGCCGAGGAGCACATCGAGCGGCCCGTAAGTTCCGTTGGCGGTGCCGGGAACGAAAGCCTACCCCACCGTATCGAAAGCGAAATAGGAATAATTGGTGCTGGCGAGCGCAAAGGCCAGATCATAAGTAGCAAGACCGATGATGAGCGAGAACGCCGAGAGATCGCCGTAGTGAATGACCGGGTCCGCCGAGCTATAGCTGAAGGAGCCGTTGGCTTCGACCGTCGCACCTTCATTGACGGTGAAATCGATCGTCGCCGCACGAGCCGGCGTTGCGGCCGCGGCCACCAAAAGACCGGCGGTCAGCGCTGCGCCCCGAAGCGTCCTGAACAAGATCGGCTCACCGAAAAACGACATGGCAAAACTCCTTTAACCTTAACGGGAAAACGAACACTCGCTCTCAACCAAGGTGTAGCAGGAGCAATTTCCGTACCGCAGCGCAGGACGAATCCCGGCGAATCAGGGACTTCCCCAAGCGCGAACATTTCGCAATCGGAAATCTGTAAGGATTGGTGACGGTTAACGGGGAGGGGGTTATCGCATGTGAACATTGCTCCGCAGAAAGCCGCACGCCCGATTATCTTTGTTATCTTTACGAGTCACTTGCCCAGTATCGTTGAGCGGCATTCAATTCAACAGGACTTGACCAAGAGCGAGCAGAGACAAATGGCAGACTATCTAACCGCCGAAGAAGCAAAAAAGAGAAACGCCGAGCACAGGGGAGAGCCCTTGGGCACCCTTTTTCATGCGCTTTGGCAAGAGACTGCCTGGCTCTATGCGAAATGGGCGGAGTACGTCGAGCTCTTTGGCACAAAAGAGTCGCGTATTGAATTACTAAAACGCCGCCGCGCCACGTTTTTTCCGAATCATACAGGATGCTTTGTGGGAACAGATTATTCTTCATATAGCATGCCTAACCGATCGACCAGAAATCGGCCGCAACGAGAATTTAACAATTTTGGCATTACCAAAATTGATGAATGACGCAACTACGAAGGAAAGAATCTCGGCGGCTGTCGAAACTGCGAAGTGCGCAACCGAGTTCTGTCGTGATTTGCCGAATTGTCGGATCGCACATCGCGACCTCAAACTTGCTATCGCCGAGGGCGCTAAACCTTTACCAGCCGTCAGCAGAGCAATGGTGAAACAAGCACTTGAATCCATCGCTGCGGTGTTAAACGTAGTCACGGAGCATTACACCGACTCAACTACGAGATTTGATATGCCCGGCGCTGACGGCGGCGCGTCACTAATCTACGTCATAGATGATGGACTAAAGGCGGCTACCCAGCGCGAAGAACGGATACGCCAGGACAAATGGAACAAAGAAGACATTGAACGACGTGACATCTAATCCTGGGCGACCACCCACATCAGCCGATCCCCGCCATTCCCCTCCCATCCCCCTGCCCACAACGCACGCGCTTAACCCCATATGCCCGGCCGAATTGGGCAAATACGCCTTTCGGCTACACCAATAATTAACTAACGTTAACCATAGTGGCCGGCAGCCTGCCATCGGATGGAGCAGGTATGCTCATGGTGGATTTCGCGACGAAGCACCGGTTGATCGCGGCACTCTTGGCGCTGGCGATCAGCGCTGCGTTCGCCATCGACAGTTTGACGCCGCCGGGAATTGTCGATGGCATCGGCTATGCCGCGGTCATGATGCTGTGCCTTTGGCTCCCCGACCACCGGGCCATTCTCGCGACCGCCATTCTCTGCACGGCGTTGACGATCAGCGCGCAATTCCTGTCACCGCCCGGCGGCGTCGGGAATTTTGCGTGGATCAATCGAACTTTCGCCGTCATCACGATCTGGATCGTCGCGACGCTCCTGTATCAGCACGATCGAATTGGGCGGGGCCTCACCGCCGGCGGGACGATCCCCCAAGACGCGGCGGCGCCGGAATTTTCGACCGCGGCCGACCGCAAGCCGGGCACACCGTTCCCTGCCGCCAATCAATCCCGCAGCCGCCACGCGATGGAGGCACGGCGCGCCATCTTGAAATTGCTCCCGCCGATGGGGGGCGTTCTGGTCGCGATCGTCGGCGCATCCGTATTGGTCGGCTGGCACATGAACAGTCCCTCGCTGACGGCGGTACTGCCGGGCACGGTCGCGATGCGGCCGATCACGGCGGTGGGATTCGTCCTTTCCGGCGCCGCTCTATTTCTTCTGCACTATCGCGCACGGGCCGCGCGCGTCGCCGGTTTTGCGAGCGCGACCGTCGCCGGGCTGATCGGCGTTCTCACCGTGGTGGAAAACGTTTCCAGCTGCAAATTCGGCATCGATAAATGGCTCTTCGACTGGATCACCGCCGCCCATGGCGCGGCCGCGCCGGTATGGCAGATGTCATTGTTCGCCGGTTCGAGCTTCGCCTTGTTCGTCGCCATGCTTTTGACGCTTGAAGCGCAATCGCCGTGGCTGCGACGGATTTCGGTGGTGCTGGGCGCGTCGGGGCTCACGATCGTGTCGCTGGCCGTCATCGGCTACGTCTACGACATGAATTCGCTTTATGAGTTCATGGGAACCCAGCCGACGGCGCTGCATACCGCCGCTTCGTTCTTCGTGCTGTTCGCTTCGGCGGCACTGGCCGCGCCCGACCGCGGATGGGTGGCGATGCTGACCGGCGACAGCGTCGGCAAGGTGATGATGCGGCGGCTCCTTCTGTCGACGATCGCCGTTCTCCTCATCGTCGGCTTTTTGGTCACCAATTCCGGACATTACGAATTGATCAGTCCGAATTTCGGGATCGCGATTCTCGCCCTCTCGACGGTCATTTTGTTCTCCATCGTCGTCTGGCGGAGCACGACCTTCCTCGATCAGATGGACGCCGACCGCCGCGGCAAAGACGAGGCGCTGCGGGCCAGCCAAGCCATGTTGGCCACGGCGGAAAGCGTGGCCGGAGTCGGCAGTTGGGATTGGGACATTCAGCGCAACAAATTGATCTGGTCCGAAGAGCATTACCGCCTATTCGGCTTTCCGCCCGATCCCGTCTATGCGACGAACGAGAATTGGCTCGTGCGCGTGCACCCGGACGACAAGAATCGCGTTCGGGAAGCCACCGACGCCGCAACGTTCGGGCACCAACCCTATGACATCGATTACCGGATCATTCTTCCCGACGGATCGGAGCGAATCCTCAACTCCAAAGCCGAGGTTTTTCGCGACGAGGTCGGCCAGGCCGTCCATATGCTCGGGACGATCCACGACCTCACCGTGCGCAAGCGGGCCGAGGAAGCCCTACGCGAAAGCGAGGGCCGGCTGCACCAGGCGGTTCGGATTTCCAATATCGGAATATTCGATCATGACCAGCGGACAGGCGCCATCTATTGGTCGCCGGAGCAGCGGAAAATTTACGGCTGGAGCCCGGACGAAATAGTGACCCTGGAAAAATTCTACCGGCAGATCCACCCCCAGGATTTGCAGCGCGTCCGGGCGGCGGTGCGGCGCGCCCAAGATCCGGCGGTGGACATTCCGTTCAATATCGAGCACCGGATCCTGCGGCGGGACGGCGAGATCCGCTGGCTCACCGCGCGGGCGCATACCTTCTTCGAAGGCAAGGGCGCGGCGCGGCGCGCCGTGCGGACGGTCGGCGCCGGACTCGATATCACGGAGCGAAAACTATCCGAGGAGCTTTTACGCACCAATGAGGAGCGCTTCCGCGGAATTTTCGAGCAAGCGGCGATGGGCATCGGACTGGTCGCCCCGGACGGTCAATTCCTGCAAGTGAACCGAAAATTGGCGGACCTCTTAGGCTACACCCGCGAAGAAATGTTGCGGCTCACGATCCGCGACATCACGCATCCCGACGACGTCCTCGGCACCACTATCAGCAGAAGCCGTCTGCTCGAGCAAAAGACCGGCAATTTCACCATCGAAAAACGGTACCGGCACAAAGACGGCGCCTTGATATGGGTGAGGGTTACCGTATCGCTTGTATCCGACGAGGCGGGACAGGCGAAATACCTCATCGGCATGGTCGAAGACATCACCGCCGAAAGAGAGATGAGCGAGGCGGTGAAGCGCAGCCAAGCAAGGCTCGACAGCGCTCAACGTATCGCCCGGCTCGGGAGCTGGGACCATGATCTCCTTACGAACAGGGTGACCTGGTCCGATGAGATGTATCGGATCTACGGCATCGAGCGGCAGCAGTTTGGCGCGACCTACGAGGCCTTTTTAGCCTACGTTCATCCCGATGACCGCAAAGCCGCCGCCGAGGCCGCTGCCCGCTCCGTCGCAGACCATAAGCCCTATGGCATGCAATTCCGCATCCGGCGTCCCGACGGCCAGGAGCGGATCGTTCACTCCCAGGCCGAGACGTATTTTGACGATACCGGGCGGCCCGTCCGCAGGAGCGGGAGCGCGCAAGACGTGACCGAGCGTGTGCAAGCCGAGGAGGCGCTACGCCGGAGCGAGGACCGGCTGCGCCAGGTTGTTCGGATTTCCGACATCGGGATATTCGATCACGACCAGCGGACGGACACCATCTACTGGTCGCCGCAGCAGCGGGAAATTTATGGTTGGGATCCGGACGAACCGGCGACCCTGCAGAAATATTTCGATTGCGTCTATCCCGAGGACCGCGAGCAAATTATAGCGGCCGTTCGGCGCGCCCACGACCCGAAAGGGAACGTCAATTTCGACATCGAACACCGGATCGTACGCCGGGATGGCGAGATCCGTTGGATAACCACGCGGGCACACACCTTCTTCGAAGGGGAAGGCGCGGCGCGGCGCCCGGTCCGCACGGTCGGCGCCGCCCTCGATAACACCGAGCACAAGCACGCCGAGGAGGTGCTGCGAGACAGCGAAATGCGGCTTCGCCAAGCCCAAAAGATGGAGGCACTCGGCCAGCTGACCGGCGGCATCGCCCATGATTTCAACAATCTGCTGAGCGTGATCATGGGCAACCTCGAATTGATTCTCGAACGCGCACAGAAAGATACAGCGCTTAAAAAGCTGGCCCAGGCGGCGCTCGATGGCTCGTTGCGGGGCGCGAAGCTGACCCAGCGTCTGCTCGCTTATTCCCGCAAGCAATCGCTGCAGCCCAAGGTCATCAATCTGAGCGAACGCCTGCCGGAAATAAACACCTTGCTGCGCCCGGCATTGGGCGAGCAGATCAACATCGTCATCGACGCGGCGGCGGATTTATGGCCGGTCTGCGTCGACCCGTCGCAGATCGACGATTTGATCCTCAATTTGGCGCTCAATGCGCGCGACGCCATGCCCAAGGGCGGAACGCTCACGATCGAGGCCGCGAATGTCCGGCGCGATGACGACACGGCTCCGGACCTGGCAAGCGGCGACTATGTCCAGTTGACGGTGAGCGATACCGGCACCGGCATGCCGCCAGAAGTGCTGGAACGCGCCTTCGAGCCGTTCTTCACGACCAAAGGAATCGGCAAGGGATCGGGCCTTGGCCTCAGCATGGTCTACGGCTTCGTCAAGCAGTCCAAGGGGCATATCAAAATTTACAGCGAGGTCGGACACGGCACGACGGTGAATATCTATTTGCCGCGCGCCGAGGCAACGAGTGCAACCGAGGTCGCGCCCAGCGTCGCTGTGGTCGATTTGTCGACCAATAACGAACTGATCCTGGTCGTCGAGGACAACGACGAGGTGCGGAACGTCGTCGTGAAGCAGCTGGCGGATCTGGGTTATCGCGCATTGGAGGCGGAAACCGGCGAGGCCGCGCTCGACCTGATCGACAGGCACAAGGATATCGACTTGGTCCTTTCCGACGTGGTGATGCGGGGCGGAATGGACGGCTATGAGCTGGCCCGCCAGGCCCGCCGCCGGCGCGCCGGCCTCGGGATTCTGCTGATGTCCGGTTTCACGATGAAATCGGCGATGGACCGCTTTGCGGATAGCGAGGACTTCGAACTCCTGAAGAAGCCGTATCGCAAGCACGACCTCGCCCTCAAATTGCGGCAATTGTTGACTCCGCGGGGCGTGGTTGCATAGTTCGGGCGCGGCGCTACCGGCAGCGGTATCCCGATCGCCCCAGGTCCGTGTCGGGTCGACCCCGGACCGTCTTGTATCCCTGGAAAAGCGGGCCTAACCTCCCCGTCCCCACCCTGGTAATTCGCCGTTTACAGCCCATATAAACAGCGGGCCAATGATGGCCAAATGGCTCCACTGCCGACCCTAATTCACAGAAAATATTGAGTGATTCCATGCCGGCTCAGACCGAAGCCCTGACCCTGCTTAACGATCTTTTGGACCGCGCCAAACAGGCCGGTGCCGATCAGGCCGACGCGCTCTTTGTCGAGAGCGCCTCGATTTCGGCCGCCCAGCGATTGGGCGAGCCGGAGAAGATCGAACGCGCCGAAGGCAAAGACGTGGGCCTGCGGGTTTTCATCGGCCAAAGACAAGCCGCGGTTTCATCCACCGACATTTTGCCGAAAGCCCTCGACGAGCTGGTTGCCCGCGCGGTGGCGATGGCACGTGCGGTTCCCGAAGACCCGGATTGCGGGCTGGCAGCGCCCGATGAAATCACCCGGGCTTGCCGCGATCTCGATTCCTATGATTGCGCCGAGCCTTTCGCCAAGGATCTGGCCGAGCGCGCCATGCTCGCGGAAGAGGCCGCGCGGAGTATCGAAGGTGTGAACAATTCGGAAGGGTCGGAAGCCGGGTGGGGCTGCAGCAAAACAACGATCGCCGCAACCAACGGTTTTAACGGCTCCTACACGATTACCCGGCATTCTCTAATGGTGGCGGTTCTCGCCGGCGAAGGCACCGGGATGGAACGCGATTACGATTACATGACGGCGGTTTACGGCGCCGATCTCGACTCGCCGGAAAAGATCGGCAAGCGTGCCGGCGAGCGGGCGGTCAAGCGCCTCAACCCGCGCAAGGTGAAATCTTCCCGGGTGCCGGTGGTGTTCGATCCACGAGTCGCCAATACGCTCATTTCCCATCTGGCGGGTGCGATCAACGGCGCCGCGGTCGCGAGGGGGACGAGTTTTCTCAAGGACAAAATGGGCGAACAGATCTTTCTGCCCGGCATCAATGTGGTGGACGACCCGCACCGGAAACGCGGGCTTCGCTCCCGGCCCTTCGACGCGGAAGGGATCGCCACCGAAAAGCGCAGGATCATTGACAGCGGCGTTCTGACCACTTGGCTTTTGGATCTGCACTCGGCGCGGAAACTGAATCTCAGGAGCACCGGCCATGCGGTGCGCGGCGTTTCCGGACCGCCCTCGCCCTCCGCCACCAATCTTTATCTCGAACCCGGCACGATTTCGGCCCATGATCTCATCGCCAATATCCAATCCGGATTCTACGTGACCGAGCTGATGGGATTTGGCCTCAACGCGGTGACCGGCGATTACAGCCGCGGCGCTTCGGGGTTCTGGATCGAGGACGGCGAGCTAACATACCCGGTGAGCGAAGTGACGGTGGCCGGTAACCTCAAAGACATGTACCGGCGGATGACGGTCGCCAGCGATCTCGAATTCCGCCACGGCGTCGACAGCCCCACCGTTCGCATCGAAGGCATGATGGTGGCGGGAACGTAATCGCATGGCCCTTCCCGCCCACAATATCCTTCCCGAACCCACTCTCGCGGTGCATGGGCCGTTTGCCGAAGATCATATTCTGCTATGCCGGGCGGTGCGCGCCGCCGGTGCGATTGCGTTGGATCATTTCAAGCGCGGCGTGGAGAGTTGGGATAAAAGCCCGAACAATCCGGTCAGCCACGCCGATCTCGAAGTCGATTATTTCCTGCATTCCGTGTTGACCAAGGCACGGCGGGATTACGGCTGGCTTTCGGAAGAAAGCGCTGCCAAAAACGGCGGCACCGAAGCGCATCGCGCTTTCGTCGTCGACCCGATCGATGGAACGCGTTCTTTCCTGCGCGGGCGCCCAGAATTTGCGGTGTCGGCGGCGGTGATTGCCGAAGGCACGCCACGCTCAGCCGTTGTGTTCAACCCGGCAACCGATGAATTCTTCGAAGCGATCGCCGGCGGCGGCGCGCGGCTCAATGGCGAGCCTATTCATGTGGCGCGGCATAATTCGATCGCCGGGACCAAGATGTTGGTTTCTTGGCGCGAGTTTCAAAAACTCTGCGAGCGCGGCGCTTTCGTCGGCTGCGAAATGACGCCCATCGGTTCCATCGCCTATAAGATCGCCTTGGTCGCCGCGGGCAAAGCCGGTGCGGTCGTGGCGCTGGCCCCGAAGAACGATTGGGATTTGGCGGCGGCCCAGCTTCTGCTCACCGAAGCCGGCGGGAAGATCACCGATTCCAAGGGCCAGACATTGAATTATACGGGTGCGGGACATTCCTGCGTCGTCGCCGCCGACCCCGCCCTCCATGCGCTCCTTCTGGGCCGCATTTCCGAGACTTAGATTCCGCTTCCACGTTTCCAGTGAATCCCCGCGCCGCTGGGGCGGCGCGGGGATTTGCGCTGTTTCAATTTGTTTGCAAGCGGCGTTGAATTGATTTGTCCTTACGACTGTGACGCCATGGTGATGAAAGTCATTGCGGGTTTTCTTCTCACTGCATTCTGCGCAGTGACCGCGCACGCCCAAAATGCTTCCTGTCCCCCGGATATTCCCTGTCAGGCGACGCTGGCGGGCTATACGCGTCTGGTTTTCAGCGAGGATTTTCAAAACTTCGATCTCTCGCCCGATGGCGGCGGGATCCATCGCTGGTACCAGGGCTTGGATTGGGACAAGCACATGCCGCCCCAATCGCAAATCAGCACCGGGCCCGACGGCTTGATGCTGAAATGGTTGCCGTCGCAAACCGAAACCCCGTGCGAAACCTCAATTCAAACCCTGGCCCTCGACCACAGCCGGGCGCGGGTTTGGCACCACGGCTATTTCGAATTCAAAGTGAAATGGGATCCTGTCCCCGGATCCTTTCCGGCGATCTGGATGACCTCGGCGCGGGCGCATATTCACCCGGAATCCGAACCGTTGGGCGAGATCGACATTTTCGAAGGCCAGGGCGGCGATGCGGTTCCCACTTTCTACGGCACCGTTCATCGCAGTGCTGCAAGCCGCGCCGGCGTTGCCGACACCATCAATTCCAATTCCGTGCAGCGCGTGCCGGGAACGGATTGGCGGCAATGGCATGTGATCGGCTTGCTATGGCAACCGGGATTCGTGACCTGGTATCTGGACGACAAGCCGCTGATGACGGCAGCGACCTTCGGCACCAACGAGAACGAGGATCTGTTTCTCATTCTCGGCTCCCAGGAGGGCGCCAAATGGAAGTATTGCAATCGAACCGGCGTGACCGCGAGCGAAATCGATTTCCACGTTCAGTGGATTCGCATTTATCAGTGATTTGAGCGACGCCGCTTCGACCCTATCCTTCCGGCTAGGGTCGAGAAAGTAACCCTAACTTTACTCCGGCATGCAATTCTTGGCGCCCCTAATCCTCAACGAGGCGGCCGGGAAGCGCTGGTCAAGCCATAAATCGAGCGAGTCCTCCGCTTCGGCTTTTTGGAACCTGCGGCTCGAGCATCGCGCATTTGATCCGCGATTTTCTGTATCGGAGCGACGTCCCGTTTTCCTGGGTCGAGCTGGTCAGCGATGAGCACGCCCGCGCGGAAATGGGAGTCGATGGCCTCAACGATAGGCGGCTGCCGATCTGCCTTTTCCCGGACGGCACCAGGCTCGAGCATCCGTCCTTCCGGCACATTTCGGAAAAACTGGGGTGGATTCAAAATCTATCGCGCACCGAATACGACGTCGCGATTTATGGCGGCGGTCCGGCCGGCTTAAGCGCGGCGGTCTATTGCGCGGCGGAAAGCCTGAAGACGGTTTTGATCGAGCGCTTTGCGATCGGCGGCCAAGCCACAAGCAGCCCAAAGATTGAGAACTATCTCGGCTTTCCCAACGGCATCAGCGGCGCCGATCTGGCCGAACGCGCGCGCGAGCAGGCGTGCCGTTTCGGCGTCGAGATCATGCTGCTCCGCGAGGGCGTGATCGGCGAATTCGTGCCGGGAAGGCGCGCTGGATATCTGGACGACGGAACCAACTGCGTTTCGTTCACGGCGCGGGCCTCGATCTGCGCCACCGGCCAGAATTACCGGCGGCTCGGCCTGCCGAATGAAGACTGGCTTGTCGGCGGTGGCGTTTGCTACGGCGCCGGCGGGGGCGAAGCGCCGCTTTGCGAGAACACGCATGTTCTGGTCGTGGGCGGCGGCAATTCGGCGGCACAATCGGCCCTGCATTTCGCTTCTTACGCGTCGAAGGTCACCATAGTGATCGCCGAGCCGTCTCTCGATCAATTGATGTCGGTCTTTCTCGCCGACCGTATTCGCGGCAAGTCGAATATCGACGTCAAACTGCAAACCAAGGTCACGGCCTTGCACGGCGATAGCGTATTGCACGCGGTGACGCTGACCCATAGCCAGACCGGCGAGATCCATATCATCCAGACGCCCCGAGTTTTTCTTTGCCTCGGCGGAACGCCCAATACGCAATGGGCCGGGGAAATCGGCATGATGATCGACCCGCAGGGCTATATTTTCACCGGCACCGATCTCATCTGCCACGGCAAGCGCCCGGAAAATTGGAAGCTGGACCGCGATCCCTATCTCATGGAAACCAATTTGCCCGGCGTGTTCGCGGCGGGCGACGTGCGCCACGGCTCGGCCAAGCAATTCGCGACCGCGGTCGGCGAAGGCGCCATGGCCTCGAAATTCGTCCGGCAATATCTGGCCGCGGGGTAGGCGCCGCGGGCGGGCGCGAATTTCGCCGCCCGGAAGATTCTCCTGCGGTCATTGGCTCATCCCGTTTTCGCGTGCTATCTTTCGCCGCCAATTTCCGCGGAGGGGGAATACGATGAGCCGAACGATCTTCAGCATCTTCGACGACCAACCCGCCCATCTGCGCGGTAAGGTGCTGGGGCTCTATACGGTCTTGATCGGCGCCAATCTGCTCGCCTGGGCCTGGGCGGCGATCGCCTTCCGCGGTCATCCCGTGCTGCTCGGCACGGCCTTGCTTGCTTACAGCTTCGGTCTCCGTCACGCCTTCGACGCCGATCACATCGCCGCCATCGACAACGTGACTCGCAAATTGATGCAGGAGGGGAAAAGGCCGCTCGGCACCGGCTTCTTCTTTTCCCTAGGCCATTCGACGGTGGTGGCCGGGCTTTCGATCGCGGTGGCGATAACCGCTGCCGCCCTGCAATCGCGTTTCGGCTGGCTGAAGGATGCTGGCGGCGCGATCGGCACCGGCGTTTCGGCGCTGTTCCTGTTCGCCATCGCCGCCGCCAATATCGCGATTTTAGCCAGCGTCTGGCGCGCTTTCCGGAAGGTGCGTCAGGGCGGAATGTTGGTCGAAGAAGATCTCGATCAGCTGCTGGTCAATCGCGGACTGCTGGCGCGTCTGTTCAAGCGCCTGTTCCGGCTGATCGAACGGAGCTGGCAGATGTATCCACTGGGCCTGCTCTTCGGGCTTGGCTTCGATACCGCGACCGAAATCGGCGTACTCGGGATTTCGGCGGCAGGAACCGCGAATGGACTTTCCTTGTGGACGGTCCTGGTTTTCCCGGCGCTGTTCGCCGCGGGCATGTCCCTCGTCGATACCGCCGACGGCATCTTGATGCTGGGTGCTTATGGCTGGGCCTTCATCAAGCCGATCCGCAAGCTTTATTACAACTTCGCCATCACTTTCGTCTCGGTGGCGGTGGCTCTCGTCATCGGCGGGATCGAGGCGCTCGGGCTCGTCGCCGACAAACTCGATCTTCAGGGTGCCTTCTGGGAAGCCATCGGGACTCTTACCGGCAATTTCGGGATGTTGGGATATATCGTTGTCGGGATCTTCGTCGCCGGCTGGGCGGTTTCGGCCGCCCTCTACCGGCTCAAGGGCTACGATACCCTCGACGCCCGGGGCGCGAGCGGCTAAACCGTCTGCCCGCCGCGGCTCTGCCGTTCCCACATGATTGGGGCCAGCGCGGTTGGCGCCGGCAATTGGCCCCGCCCAGTTTCACATGCTATCGTTCCCCCTGAAGCACGGTCTAAGGCTTTGGAGAGTCGGAGCCTTTTCTAGGATCAGCCGGATAGGGGCTCGGATTGAGCGGGAACCGCCGCAGCACGAAAATTGGGGCCCAGATGAGCTCGGTGCAACTGACGCGCCGGCTGGTCGGGAATTATTTGCGTCCCTATCGCGGGCGGCTGCTGCTGGCCGTTCTGTTCATGGCGATTTACGCCGCTGCGAATTCGTTCATGGTTTGGCTGCTGAAGCCGATCATGAACGGAGTCTTCTTCGAAAAAGACCCCTCGCTGCTGGTGATCGCGCCCCTCGCGTTGATCGCGACCGTCATCATCAAGGGCATTGCCGATTACGGACAAAGTGTGCTCACCAGCAATATCGGGCTCCGCGTCATCGACGATTTCCAAAACGAGATGTTCGCCCATTTGATGCGGGCCGACCTCGCCTTCTTCCACAACAATTCAACCGGCAATCTCATTTCAAAATTCACCAACGACGTGAACCTGCTGCGCGCGGCGGTTTCGAACGTGCTCATTTCCGTTGGCCGCGAGCTCTTGACCCTCATTGGTCTTATGGGCGTCATGATTTCGACCGATTGGAGGCTTTCGCTCGCCGTGTTCTTCATCTTCCCGATCGCAGTGTTGCCGATCGTACGCATCGGCCGGAAAATCCGTCGCGTGTCCGCCAATACCCAAGCCGAAATCGGGAATCTCGCGACGTTGCTCAGCGAAACCTTCCAAGGAGCGCGGCACGTCAAGGCCTACGGCATGGAGCAATACGAACAGGCGCGCGCCAGTAAAATCATCGGCGCCGTGTTCCGCCAAAATTTTAAAGCCGCGCGCGTGCGTGCCGTCGGCCGCCCATTGATGGAAAGCTTGGGCGTCATCGGAGCAGCCGGCATCATCTATTACGGCGGCCGTCAGGTGGTTTCCGGCCACACCACGACGGGCGCGTTTATCGCCTTTTTGGGCGCGTTTATCGCCGCCTATCAGCCGATGAAAGCGCTCGGCAGTCTCAACACCTTTTTGCAGGAAGGCTTGGGCGCCGCCGAACGTGTTTTTGCCATGCTCGATATTGAGCCGGAGATTACCGATCGTGAGCACGCGCGTGCCTTGGTGGTGAAAAAAGGCCAGATCGATTTCGATCGCGTGTCGTTTTCCTACGGACCGGACGGTCACGCCCTCCATGAAGTCTCGCTTCGTGTCCCGGCGGGGAAAACCGTGGCCCTGGTCGGGCCTTCAGGGGCGGGAAAATCGACCATCCTCAACCTCATTCCGCGCTTCTACGACGTCAAGGACGGGCGGATTCTCGTCGACGGCATGGACGTGCGCGATGCAACGCTCGCGTCGCTTCGCGCCAATATCGCCCTGGTTAGCCAGGAGATCTCTCTCTTCGACGATACGGTCCGCGCCAACATCGCCTATGGCCGCTGGGGCTGCAGCGAAGACGACATCGTCGAAGCCGCCAAGCGCGCCGCCGCCCACGATTTCATCGTCAATCTCCCGGAAGGCTATGACACGCCGGTCGGCGAGCACGGTGTCAAACTTTCCGGCGGCCAACGCCAGCGGATCGCGATCGCCCGCGCCATGGTCAAGAATGCGCCGATCTTGTTGCTCGATGAGGCGACGTCGTCTTTGGACACCGAATCCGAGCGCCAGGTTCAAGCGGCTCTCGCCGAATTGACGAAGGGGCGCACCACCCTCGTCATCGCTCACCGGCTTTCCACCATCACCGCCGCCGATCTGATCTATGTCATCGAAGAGGGCCGGGCGACCGAGCGCGGCACCAATGCGGAACTCTTGGCGCGGCGCGGGACCTATGCGCGACTCTATGCCCTGCAATTCGCCGAAGAGACGCGGGAAGCCGGAACCTCGCGCGTGCAAATCGTCTCCTCGTGACGCTGCGCAAACGGATTCTTCAAAGCGATGCCGCTCAGCGGGCGCTTTGCGCGCTCGCCGCCCTTTACATCCGCTTCGTCCGTAAGACCGGGAGGTGGCAAGTCGAAGGCGGCGAAATTCCCAGGGCCTTGTGGCGGCAGAAACGCCCGTTTATTTTGTGCTTCTGGCACGGGCGGCTGTTGATGATGCCCTATTGCTGGGACCGCGAAGTGCCCATTCACATGCTGATCTCCCAGCATCGCGACGGCCAGATCATCGCCAGGACCGTCGCCCATTTCGGCATCGATACCATTGCCGGCTCGTCGTCTCGAGGCGGGGGTGCGGCGTTGCGATCGATGGTCCGGGCGATCCGCAACGGGGATTGCATCGGAATTACGCCGGATGGGCCGCAGGGTCCGCGCATGCGCGCCAGCATCGGCATCGCCCAGGTGGCAAGATTGGCTGGCGTTCCCGTCGTTCCCGCCGCTTTTTCCTGCACGCCGCGGCGGTTGATGGCGAGCTGGGACCGATTTGCCTTCGCCTTCCCGTTCGGCCGCGGCGCTTTCGTTTGGGGCGAGCCGATCGTCGTCGATCCGAAGGCCGACGACAGCGCGCTGGACGCGGCAAGACGCGCAATCGAGGCAAAACTAAACAATGTGACCGACCGGGCCGATCGGTTGTGCGGCGTTGCTCCGGTTGCGCCCGACGCCGAGGAATGGACCGGCACTAAGCCGGTTCCGGCAAGCACTCGGCCGGAGGACGTATCCCCAGCGGCAAGAGTGTCGGGAGGCGCAAAATGATGTTGACGCTCTATCGCGGGCTGTCGGCGGTCGCCGCACCTCTCATCGATGCAGTCCTGGAACGGCGCATGGCCGCCGGCAAGGAGGAGCGGTCGCGCATCGGCGAACAATTCGGCCGCACCGGCGTCGCAAGACCGATCGGCCCGCTGATTTGGATTCACGGGGCGAGTGTCGGCAAATCGCTGTCGGTTCTCTCGCTGATCGACCGCCTACTCGCCGATTACCCGGCCCTGCATATTTTGGTGACCACCGGCACGGTAACGTCCGCAGCCCTGATGGCCCAGCGATTGCCCGATCGCGCTTTCCATCAATATGCGCCGGTCGATCGGCTTTCTTGCGTCCAAAGATTTCTCGATCACTGGCGGCCGGACTTGGCACTGTGGATCGAATCCGAATTCTGGCCCAATGCGCTGACTGAGATGCGGCGGCGGGGAACGAAACTCGTCCTCGTCAATGCGCGAATTTCACCCCGCGCCTATTCGCGCTGGCGCTGGCTGCCCTCGCTCATCCGCCCGATTCTCGACTGCTTCGATCTCTGCCTCGCGCAAAGCGAAGCCGAAGCCGAACGTCTGCGCAAGCTGGGCGCCAAGCGCGTCGATGCTCCGGGAAATCTGAAATTCGCCGCAGCGCCGCTTCCCGCCGACGGCGATGAATTGACCCGGCTTTCGGCGCTGACCGGGACAAGACCGCGTTGGCTCGCTTCGAGCACTCACGCCGGAGAAGAGGACATCGTCGGCCGGGTCCATAAGAAATTGGAGAGCGGCCTGCCGCAACTCTTGACCATCATCGTGCCACGGCATCCCGGACGCGGAAATGCCATCGCCGAATCCCTGCGGGCGCAAGGCTTGCCGGTGGCCCAGCGTTCGCGCGGCGCGACGCTCGATTCGAACACCGCGATTTACATTGCCGACACCATGGGCGAGCTCGGGCTTTTCTATCGTCTGTGCCCGATCGCCTTCATCGGCGGTTCGCTCATTCCCCATGGCGGCCACAATCTGATCGAGCCGGCGCAACTCGGCTGTGCCATTCTGCACGGGCCGCACATGCAGAACTTCCGCGAGATCGCCGACGACATGGGCTATGCAAACGCCGCCATCACGGTCGGCGATGAAGAAACCCTCGGCCTTGCGCTGCACCGCCTGTTGGCGGACCCTGCGGCGGCGAGCAAACTCGCCCAGGCCGCCAAATCCGTCGCCGATGCCAAGACCGCTGTTCTCGACCGGGTGATGAAAGACCTGGCGCAGTTTCTTTCGGGAATAACGCTCCGATCTTCCTTGCCGCCATCCGCTTCGGCGCCTCACTCTTCTCATGCACGCGCCTGAATTCTGGATTAAAGCGCCCGGACCGCTGTCCGCCATCCTGGCACCGCTCAGTCTCGCTTACCGGGCAGGCAGCGCCTTACGCAGCACCTTTGCACGGCCCTGGCGCGCCCCCATTCCGGTCATTTGCGTCGGTGGAATCGTCGCCGGCGGCTCGGGCAAAACACCGGTGTCTTTGGCCTTGGCCGAATTCCTGAAGCGCCAGGGGATCGCCGCCCATTTCGTTGCCACCGGCTATCGCGGCAGTTTCGCGCGCTCCGCGCCTGCGCGACGCATCGATCCGCTGCGGCACGTCGCCGCCGAGGCCGGCGACGAAGCCTTGCTGCTGGCGATGGCCGCACCGACCTGGGTTTGCCGTGACCGGCGAGACGCGGCGCGCGCCGCCTTCGAAGCCGGCGCCGATTTGATCGTGATGGATGACGGATACCAGGACCCCTCCCTGATCAAGGATCTTTCGATCCTGGTTGTCGACGGCGCTTACGGATTCGGCAACCGGCGGATCCTGCCTTCCGGACCCTTACGCGAGACCGTCGCAGCGGGACTCGGCCGGGCTGATGCGGTGGTTCTGGTCGGCGAAAATGAATCCGGGGTGACGGCGAGCATCCCCGCCGCCATTCCGCTGTTGCGCGCAAAACTCCTGCCCGGACCCGAAGCGGAGGATTTGGCGGGACGGGAGATTGTCGCCTTTGCCGGAATCGGCGATCCGCCGAAGTTTTTCCGCACCCTCGAAGAATTGGGCTGCAAGTTTCGCGGCAAATTCCCCTTCCCCGATCACCATGGCTTTACCCGGAAAGATATGGCGAAGCTGACCAGAGAAGCCGCGAATTTCGGAGCGCTTCTTGTTACGACGGCAAAAGATATGGTGCGGGTGCCGGAAGAATCGCGGCCCAAGGTGCGGGTGCTCTCTGTCCACCTGGTCTTTCGCGATGAAGCGGCGCTCTCACGCCTCATCGCACCGCTTCTGCCCAAACGCCGATCCTAATTCTTGCTGGAAGCGCCCGGCACCGGTTTATTGGGCATCGGCCCCGCCAGCAGAGCCGGATCGAGACCGACCCCGTTCAAATGCACGCCCCAATGCAGATTGGGCGCTGTGGCGCGGCCGGTCGCGCCGAGCGCGCCGATGACGTCGCCTTGGCGCACGGAGTCGCCAACTTTCACATCGACATGGGCGAGATGCGCGTAAAGAGAGGTGAGACCCAGCCCATGATCGAGAATCACGGTGTTGCCGGTGAAAAAGAGATCCGCGACGAAAGCGACGCGGCCTTCGGTGGGAGCAACGATCGGCGTGCCTTCTGGGGCGGCAACGTCGACGCCCATATGCGGCGAGCGCGGCTCGCCGTTCAAAATCCGCGCACTGCCATAGGTTCCCGAAATGATGCCGGTAGCCGGCCAGACGAACGGATGGATGAAAAGCGGCGTTGCCGTCGGCTTGGTTTGGACGGCGGTGACTTCCTCGCGCTCCGCGGCGATGCGTTTCATCGCCTCTGCGTCGGGCGTCACTTGCTCCGGCGGCAAATGGTCGATCTTTTCGGTTGCGAATTGGCGCGAAGCCACCGTGATCGGTATCGTCACCGATTCGCCGTCCGGCTGCTCGATATCGATCTCGCTTGCCGGCGGGGCGTCATAGGCAAAACCGAGGAGAAAGCGGCCGTCCGGCGCCACCTCGATTTCCTTCCCGTCCTGACTGACGCGTGAGCCGGGCTCCGCGTATCCGACAACCAACCCGCCTTGAACGGTCGGGCCGTCGAGCTTCACCGGAGCCGCGACCGCCGCGGCGGAGAATAAAATGGCAAGAGCTAGGCCGGCGGGCAGCATCACGCTACACCGAGGAATTTTCGATACGGGTGTCACAACAATTCGCGTCACAACAATTCACCCTGGCGCCCGTCTTTCTTTTTTGGCGATATTTTTCGATCGGACTTTTTAGGGTCAGCCGCGGGCGTGGCTTTCGCGGCGGATCTCGCACCGGTTACCCGCGCGCCAATCGCGCCGTCATGGAAATGGATCGCGATGTCCTGGCCGGAGCCTAGCACCGCCGCCGCGGTTACCGGAAGCTCGCCGGCATCGGTGACCAGCGCAAAGCCGCGGTCCAGCACCCGCTTGAAAGAAAAGCTTTCCAGCAAAGCCGCGGCATGATCGAGACGAAGCCGGGCATGAGCCGCGAGCGCTTTTGCGGCGGTCGCGAAAGCGCGCGATTCGGAAACAAGCTGCGAACGCTTTTCGTTGATGAGAATTCCCGGCTGGCGCAGCTTCGCCGCAGTCTTCGCCACGCGATCGGCAAGCCGCACGCGCAAATTCGTCATCGCCAAAGATAGCCGCTCCGCCCGATCGTCGAGGCGCTGCATCGCGGTGGATAGGATCTGCACCGGATCGGGCAGCCCGCGGCGCAACGCTTCGAGCCGGTTTCGCCGCTCGGTCAAAAGCCGCGCCATGCCGCCGACCATGCGACGCGCATGATCGAGAACACCGGCCAGGAGTTCGGCGCGCACCGGCACCGCCATTTCGGCGGCGGCGGTCGGTGTGGGGGCTCGCAGATCGGCGGCAAAATCGATGAGAGTCACATCGGTCTCATGGCCGATTGCGGAAATGAGCGGAATTTTCGAGGCCGCCGCCGCACGCACCACGATTTCCTCGTTGAAGGCCCAGAGATCTTCCAGGCTTCCGCCGCCGCGGGCGACGATGAGAAGATCCGGCCGCGGCACGGACCCCGTTTCCGGCAGGTCGTTGAAACCTTGGATCGCCGCTGCAATCTGCTCGGCCGCCCCTTCGCCCTGGACCGCCACCGGCCACAGCAACACGCGCCGGGGAAAGCGGTCGGCTAGGCGGTGGAGAATGTCGCGAATCACCGCCCCGGTCGGCGAGGTAACGACGCCGATCACCTCGGGAAGGAAGGGAAGCTCTTTCTTGCGTTCCGGGGCGAAGAGACCTTCGGCTTCGAGTTTCTTCCGCCGGTCGGCGAGGAGCTTGAGCAGCGCGCCTTCGCCGGCGAGCTCCACCTCTTCGACGATGATTTGATATTTCGAGCGGCCGGGATAGCTCGAGATCCTCCCCGTCGCGATCACCTCCAGCCCGTCTTCGAGGGCAAAACCCAGCCGCGGCAGGGTGCCCCGCCAGCTCACCGCGTCCAGGACCGCTTCTTCATCCTTGAGCGCAAAATAAACATGGCCGGAGGTTGCGCGTTTAAAGCCGGAAATCTCGCCGCGCACCCGGATATGGGAAAATCCGAACTCGAGCGCCTTTTTCACCGCGCCCGAAATCTCGCTGACGGAATACACCGGCAGGTTGTGGAAAGAGTCTTCAGCTTCGGGCTTTTCGCTCATCGCTTTCAGCCGGTATGATAGCGCCGCACGCGCGCCAATCCCAATCCGAGAGTTAAGTCCAAGAAAAATAAGAAACGCGCGGCCCGAGGGCGGATGAACATATTGGTGGTGGGGGGCGGCGGGCGCGAGCACGCGCTCGTTTGGGACATTTGGGCTTCGGCCCTGACGAAGAAGCTCTTCTGCGCGCCGGGTAATGCCGGCATCGCCGAGTTTGCCACCTGCGTTCCGATTCCGGCCGACGATCTCGCGGCACTCGCCGAATTCGCCAAGAAAGAGAAGGTCGATCTTGTCGTGGTCGGGCCCGAAGCGCCCCTGTCGCTCGGCATCGTCGATTTGATGGAAGAGAAGGGGATTCCGGCCTTCGGGCCGAGTGCGGCTGCCGCCATGCTCGAATCGTCCAAGACCTTCACCAAGGAATTCTGCCGCCGGCACGGCATTCCCACCGCATCGGGCGAAGTCTTCGGCGATATCGGAGAAGCCCGGCGCTATATCGAAGGCCAGAACCGGTCATTGGTGGTCAAGGCCGACGGCTTGGCGGCGGGCAAGGGCGTCATCGTCGCTGACAATGTGGAACAAGCGATTGCCGGCGCCGAACAGATGCTGGTCCACCGCATCGTCGGCGCTGCGGGCCTGCGCATACTGGTCGAGGAGCGCCTCGAAGGCGAAGAGGCAAGCTTTTTCGCGCTGGTCGATGGCGAACGGGCGCTGCCTTTGGCTTCCGCCCAAGATCACAAGCGGATCGGCGACGGCGATACGGGACCGAACACCGGCGGCATGGGCGCCTATTCGCCCGCACCGATCATGACCGAAGCGATGAACGCCCGGGTGATGAAAGAGATCGTCGAACCCACGGTGCGCGGCATGGCGGAAGAAGGCCGGCCGTTCAAAGGTATTCTCTTTGCGGGCCTGATGGTCACCAGGGAGGGGCCGCAGCTTCTCGAATACAATGTCCGGTTCGGCGATCCGGAATGTCAGGTCGTGCTGCCGCGGCTCAAATCCGATTTGCTTCCGGGATTGATCGCCGCCCGCGAGGGCCAGCTCGCCCATTTCGACCTTCGCTGGCACGACGACGCCGCCCTGTGCGTGGTACTCGCCGCCAAGGGCTATCCCGGCGAATTCGCCAAAGGCACGGAGATCAAGGGGCTCGATGCGGCGGCGAAAGTTCCCGGCGTCACCGTCTTTCACGCCGGAACCAAGGCGGTCGATGGAAAGATCGTCGCCAATGGCGGACGGGTTTTGGGCGTTACCGGTTTGGGCCCGTCAATCGAAGAAGCGCAAAAAAGCGCCTATGCAGCGGTCTCGTTGATCGACTGGAAAGACGGCTATTACCGCCGCGATATCGGCTGGCGGGCCGTGAAGAAAACATCCCAACACTAAATCCGATTGGACGGAATCATCCTTGTTTGTGCCCCCCTTGAGGGGGAGGAAGCGAAAGCCCGGCTTTGCGAGGTCAAAGCCTTGGATTTCGCAGCTGGGGGTCAACAATTTGTTGAGCAACCGCAAGCCTTTATCACACCCCCTCCCAACCTCCCCTGCAAGCGGGAGGAGCTTAAAATTAGATTGTGCTGCGGCTCCAATGAAACGGGGTGCGCTAACGCCGTTCAGCGAAAAAAATCTTCAGCAGTTGTCCGCAGCGCCGCTCGCTCATGCCGGCGATCACTTCGGGGCGGTGATGGCAGCTCGGCGATTGAAAAAATCGCGGTCCATGATCTACCGCGCCCATTTTCGGATCGTAGGCGCCGTAATAAAGCCGGCGGATACGGGCAAGCGAAATCGCCGCCGCGCACATGGCGCAAGGTTCCAACGTCACATAGAGATCGGCCTTGGCCAGCCGCGGCGATCCTGCTTTGGCGCAGGCCTCGCGAAGCGCCGCCAGTTCCGCATGAGCGGTCGGGTCACGATGCTCTTCGGTGCGGTTGGCCGATTCGCCGAGGATTTCACCGGTTTCGCCATCGACGATGACGCAGCCGACCGGCACTTCACCCCGGATCGCGGCCTCTTCGGCAAGCCTTATGGCCCGCGCCATGAAGGGAGATTCGCACATTGCGGCACCTTGCGGTTGCCGGCGTTTTCCGTCAAGACAGCCCGATGACGGGCTTTGCCCGTCCGGACAGCTCTGTATACCGGCTACGGTTGTAGGGGGCGGATTTCCCTCCTAGAGACTGGCAGGATCATGCTCTAGAGTGCCCCGCGCCATACCCGAGTAAGTCATGAGCAAACCCGTCATCGGGATTACCGCCGACATGGAGGAGCCGAACGAGCACGTCCGGATGCCGACCTATTTCCTGCGGCAAAACTATGCCGACGCGGTGACCCGGGCTGGTGGCGTTCCGCTCATGCTTCCCCACGAACCGGAACTTGCCGGCGTTTATTTAGACAAAATCGATGGGCTCGTCGTGACGGGCGGCAATTTCGATATCGATCCCGCGATGTTTGGCGCTGAAAATCGCCACCCTACCGTGAAGACCAAAGACCGGCGCACGCGCTTCGAAACCGAAGTCACCAAGGAGGCGATCAAGCGCAACATGCCGGTGCTCGGCATTTGCGGCGGCCAGCAGCTCTTGAACGTGCTGCTCGGCGGCACGCTCTATCAGCACATTCCCGATGAGGTGGAAGGCGCCTTGGCCCATGAGCAGCCGGGTCCGCGCACCGTTCCCGGCCATGACGTCGCGGTGAAACCCGGAACCTTGCTTCACCGCATCACCGGAGAGCGCAGCCTGCCGGTCAATTCCGCCCATCATCAGGCGGCGAAATCGGTTGGGCCCGGCGTGGTGGTGAACGCAACGTCGAGCGACGGCGTGATCGAAGGCATTGAAGATCCGCGGCTCCGCTTCTGCCTCGGCGTGCAATGGCACCCGGAATATTCGATCAGCCCCGGCGACGATAAGATCTTCGCCGCCTTCATCGACGCGGCAAAGCGGTAGGATCGATGCGCATTATCGCCGGCCGCCACCGCGGAAGAACGATACGTGCGCCGGTGGGCCGCGATATCCGCCCGACCGCCGATCGCGCCCGGCAGGCGCTGTTCAACATTCTCACCCACCGCAGCTTCGAGGGTTCGCCCTTCGCTCTCGAGGGCGCCCGCGTGCTCGACGCCTTTTGCGGCACCGGCGCCATGGGGATCGAGGCGCTGTCGCGGGGTGCGCGGCATGCGTTCTTTCTCGACAACAACCGGGTCGCCCTCGGCATCGCCCGGGAAAATCTCCAAGCCCTCTCCGAGGACCGGCGAGCCACGCTGTTTTACGCCGATGCGACGCGCCCGCCCAAGGGCGAGCCCTGCAATCTCGTTCTGCTCGATCCGCCCTATGGTGCCAATCTGGCGGTGCCGGCTTTGCGCGCCTTTGCCCGCCATGGCTGGCTGGCGCCCGACGCGGTGATCGTCGCCGAAATCGGCGCCCGGGAGGAGCTCGCCGCCCCTGCGGATTTCGACGTTCTCGAAGAGCGCCGCTACGGCGCGGCGAAATTTGTCATTTTGCGCTATAGGCCCGCTGCTTAAGCGCTTTCGGCTCAGCGCCGAACGGCCGGCCCCCTTTCCCCAACCCCTTGAAAAAGCCTGCGGCAAGCCGCCGCAGCCCCCCTTGATCCAGATCAAGGCGCCTCCCCGGTCTTTGGCCAAGGCTATGGGGGATAAGGGAGGAACCGATGAGTTCAGGAGAGTTCGCTTATCTGATTATGACGCTGGTCGCCTTCGTATCCCTCGGTTTGGCTCTAGCGTGGGCGACGGCAGTTACGAGCAAAGGTTAACACCGTCATTCCTCTGTCCCTAGGCGAGCATCCCCCCGGATTTAATCTCGCCTGGTTGACCCCCCGGGCCCGCCTCCCTACCGGCGGGCCCGAATTATTTTAACGGACTTCCCCGCCTCCCTACTGGCGGGCTTGTTTTATTTTAAAGGGGTCCCCTCAGGGACCGGCCCGCCTCCATTGCCGCGGAACCTGGGTATATTCGGAATAAGCCATCGGTTGCGAGGGGCTGAGCCCGGCCGCTTGGCAACGGGCGTGGGCTCGCAATCCGCGCCCGCAACCGCGGCGAGGGGATTGCGAGCGATGAGCAAGCCAACGAATCCGATCTCCGACACCGCGTTTTGGTGCTGCGGCCTGCGGGCGCGGGACGCCGAATCCGCCGATCCCCTCTGCGGCGATCATTTTGCAAAGTCCTTCATGGACGAGCGCGGCATTCGCATCCTCAAATCCTTCGACAAAGAGAAATGGCCGAATGTGATGTGCGTCGCGCGCCACCGGATCATCGACGACATATTGCGCGAGCGCCTCGCCACCGATCCTAAGCTTTTAGTCGTCGTCATTGGTGCCGGATTCGATACCCGCGCCTTTCGGCTCAACGGCGGAGTCTGGCTCGAATTCGATGAGCCGCAAGTCTTCGATTACAAGAACGCCCGGCTTCCGCCTGGGCAATGCAAAAACGAGCTGCGCCGCATCCCGATCAACTTCGCCAGCGAAACCCTGGAATCGAAATTGGCGCCCTATGCGACATTTAAATCGGCGGTGTTCGTCGTCGAGGGCGTCTTTATGTATCTAAGCCCGGAGCAGCTGGGCGTCCTGATGCATACCTTGCAGCGGCTATTTCCCAAACACGCGCTCATTTGCGATTTGATGACGCGGCGTTTCCTCAAGAGATACAGCCGCACGACGCACGAGAAGATCAAAGGCATGGGTGCCACCTTCGCCAAACTCAGCGACGCGCCCGCCAAGATTTTCACCGGCGACGGCTACCAGCACATCAGCAGCCAATCGGTGGCGCTCTTCGCCGCACAACACGGGGCCTTCCCCGCGCCCGCCTTCATCGTGCGGCTGTTCATGAGCGTCTTGCGCGACGGCTACACGATCAATGTGTTTGAGAAGGGGTAGATTGACTAAGGCAAGATTACGTAGCGCTATCGTGTCATGCTCCCGAATTCCCTTCGCACTCCCCGATCCCAACCCCCGCGATAGTTCTCGATGGCGTCTTCGATGCTGGGTGCGAACCGAACCAACAGCGGGCGCAGGCCTTGAGCTCGCATGCTTTGGGCCTTCAGCCCATGGCACAGGGAAACCAAGCCTCCGCCGCAATAAATTAGCGTTTGAACGCTAATATCCATGTATTGTAAGTCACAGTTCGTGTCTCAACCCTCCCAATTGATGTTTTTGGCATGATCACCGCCGCGCAGCTCCGGGCCGCCAGCACCTTGCTCGGCATCGATCAGCGCAAGCTGCGCAAGCTGCGCGGGCGCTTGAAAGCATGAGCGCCCGTTGGCAAGCAAATTGAGCTATTCGCGATCACATAATCGGCAATGCGCCCTGCGGCGCAAGGGGCGAAGCGCTCCGGGCCGCAATTGGCGCCTTGCGATAAGGCGCGGGCGGTAAACGATATGCACCTCGCCTCCGCTCTCGAGCTGACTCTGCTGTTGCTCGTGTTGGGGGTGGCCGGTGCTGCGACCGCAAGGCAGGCGTCGGGACGGATCATCGTCTATGGCGGCTGTTTTGCCGTCTGCGCTGCGTTGTTCGGCCTCGCCGCGGAAGGGCTGCTCAATGCTGGTGCGGGGCGGGCGGCGTTGTCGGTGCCGCTCGGCCTGCCTTGGCTTGGCGCGCATTTCGCCATGGACGCGCTCGCGGCGGTTTTCCTCGGCATCGTCAATCTCGGCGGAGCCATGGCCAGTCTTTACGGGCTCGGCTATGGCCGGCATGAGAGCGAGCCGGACCGCATCCTCCCGTTCTATCCGCTGTTCCTGGCAGGGATGAATTTGGTCGTTCTCGCCGACGATGCCTTCGCCTTCCTGGTCTCGTGGGAATTCATGTCGCTTTCCTCCTGGGCCCTCGTGCTCGCCCATCACCGCGAGAAGGCGAACCTTCATGCCGGTTACGTTTATCTGGTCATGGCGAGTGCCGGGACAGTCGCCTTGTTGCTCGCTTTCGGTATGATGGCCGGGTCCGGCGGCGATTATGCATTTGCCGCGATCCGCGAGCATGTATTGAGCGCCGGAAGCGCGGCAGCCGTGCTCGCGCTGGTTCTGGTCGGCGCTGGTTCGAAAGCCGGACTGGTGCCGCTTCACGCCTGGCTGCCGCTCGCCCATCCTGCCGCACCCAGCCATGTCTCGGCGCTGATGAGCGGGGTCATGACCAAGGTCGCGGTCTATGCCGTCGTGCGGATTCTGTTCGACCTTGTCGGCGGCGCGCAATGGTGGTGGGGCGCGATCGTGCTCGCGCTCGGCGGCCTCACCGCCGTGATGGGCGTCCTCTATGCCCTGATGCAACACGATTTGAAGCGGCTCCTCGCCTATCACACGGTCGAAAATATTGGCATCATCTTCATCGGCCTTGGCTTGGCTCTCGCGTTCCAGGCGAACGGCTTGGTGCCGGCGGCGGCGCTTGCGTTGAGCGCGGCGCTGTTCCACGTCTTCAATCATTCGGTGTTCAAGAGCCTGCTCTTCTTCGGCGCCGGGGCGGTGCAAACTGCCACCGGCGAGCGCGACATGGAACGGTTGGGCGGCCTCATCGCCCGGATGCCACAGACCGCATGCCTGTTCCTTGTCGGCTCGGCCGCGATCTCCGCCTTGCCGCCGCTCAACGGCTTCGCCTCCGAATGGCTGACGTTGCAGGCGATATTGATCAGCCCCGCGCTGCCGCAATGGGCGCTCAAATTCCTGGTCCCGGCGGTGGGTGCGCTGCTCGCACTGTCTGCGGCCCTCGCCGCCGCGTGTTTCGTGAAGGCCTTCGGTATTACTTTTCTGGGACGGGCGCGCTCGCAAGCGGTGGCGAACGCCGACGAGACGGACCTTTATTCGCGCGCCAGCATGGCGGTGCTGGCGGGGATATGCCTCTTTGCCGGTATTGCTCCCGGTGTTGCGATCGAAGCGTTGACACCGGCGGTGCGGGAGCTCGTCGGCGGCGCAACGCCGGCAGCTGCGAGTGCGAATTGGCTGGTTCTGATGCCGTTCGCGTCCCAAAATTCCTATAGCGGCATTGTCGTGTTCGCGCTCGTCATCTTCGCCGCCGCTTTCACCTTCTTTGTTGTGCGGCTCGTCGGCTCGTCGCGGCTGCGCCGTGCGCCGGCCTGGGACTGCGGTTTTCCCGATCCCAACCCGGCTACCCAGTACACCGCCGACAGTTTTGCCGAGCCGATCCGCCGCGTGTTCGGCCGCGTCGTGTTTCACGCCCGCGAGACGGTGGACATGCCGCCTCCCGGCGACGTCCGGCCGGCCGCTTTCCATGTGCGCCTGCGCGACTACGCCTGGGAACTGCTCTATCTGCCTGTTGCCGCGGCCGTCGACTATGCCGCCGGCCGGTTCAATCGCGTCCAATTCTTCAGCATCCGCCGCTATCTGACCATGGTGTTCGGCGCGCTGATCCTGCTGCTATCGGTGGTGGCGCTATGGCGATGAGCGCTTTTGCCCTGCAGGCCGGCCAGATGGCCTTGGTGGTGGCGTTGGCGCCCGCCCTTACCGGTCTTGTCCGCAAAGTGAAGGCGCGGCTGACGCGGCGGCGCGGCGCTCCCGTGTTGCAGCCTTACCGCGATCTCCTGCGTCTGGCGCGAAAAGAGTTGGTGCTCGCCGAAAACGCCTCGTGGCTTTTCCAGGCGGCGCCCTATCTCGTATTCGCCACGGTGTGGGCCGCCGCCGCTTTTGTCCCGACATTCGCGGCCGGGCTGCCGCTTGGGCGCGCGGCCGACCTCATCGCCATCATCGCGTTGCTGGGAACCTCTCGTTTCATGCTGGCGCTGGCCGGGCTCGATGTCGGAACGAGCTTCGGCGGCATCGGATCGAGCCGCGAGATGATGATCGCTTCGCTGGCCGAGCCCGCCATGTTGATGATCATCTTCACCCTGTCGCTTATGGCGGGGACCACGGACCTGTCCGCGGTCACGGCCTATTTCGCCTCCGATCAGGTCGGATTGCGCGTGTCGCTGGGTCTCGCGCTGGTGGCGCTTCTCATGGTGGCGATTGCCGAGAACGCGCGCATTCCGGTCGACAATCCGGCGACGCATCTCGAGCTCACCATGGTGCACGAGGCGATGGTGCTCGAATATTCGGGGCGGCATCTGGCGCTGATCGAGGCGGCGGCATCGCTCAAGCTCTTGCTCTACATATCGCTTATCGGCTGCGTGTTCGTGCCCTGGGGCATCGCCGCTCCCGGCGCCGGAATTGGCGCGGTATCGGCGGCACTCGCCGCCTATCTCGGAAAGATTGCGGCGGGCGGGGCCTTTCTCGGGGTGTTCGAGACGGCGGTCGCCAAGATGCGGGTGTTCCGCGTGAGCGAATTCCTGACCGGCGCCCTGCTTCTCGGGCTTCTGGCGGCGCTCCTCCTCTTTGTGTCGCGGAGCTTTTGATGCAGCACGGGCTCGCCTTCGACGTCGCTCACATGCTCGCCGGCGGGATGCTGCTGGTGAGCTTCGTGCTCCTTTACCAGCGGCGGATGTTCGCGGTCCTGAACAGCTTTGCACTTCATGCGATCGTGCTGGCACTCGCCGTCGCTTGGCAGGCTTTCGTTCAGAACGCTCCGCATCTTTACATCACCGCGGCGATCGCGCTCTTGTTCAAGGGCATCATCATCCCGGTCGCCCTGCACCGGATCGTGGTGAGGCTCGAGATCCACCGCGAGGTGGAAACGGTAATCGGCGTCGGCTCCACCATGCTGGGCGGCATCGGGCTGGTGGCGCTGTCGATTCTCGTGGTGCTTCCGGTCACCGCATCTTCCACCGCTTTCGCCCGCGAAGACCTGGCGCTTGCCCTCTCGATCGTGCTGCTTGGGCTATTGATGATGATCACTCGGCGCAACGCGATCACCCAGGTCGTCGGCTTCATGTCCATTGAGAACGGCCTCATCCTCGCGGCGACGGGGGTGAAGGGCATGCCGCTCGTGGTCGAAATCAGCGTCGCCTTCTCGATCCTGATCGCCTTCGTCGTCTTCGGCGTCTTCTTCTTCCGCATCCGCGAGCGCTTCGACACCCTCGACGTCCAATACCTCGGCACCTTCCGGGGGGAGCAGGGATGAACAGGTTCGAAAACTACGCTCCCGCCGCGGTTCTTCTGATTCCGCTTGCAGCAGGGCTGATCCTCGCCTTGTTGCCCGGCTACCGCCTGGCCGCGCGGCTCAACGTTCTTGTCTCGTTTCTCACCCTAGTGGCGGCGGTATCCCTGTTGTGGCTGCGTCCTGAGCCCGGGCCGTATCTCTTCGTCGATGACTTCAATATCTATCTCATCGTCCTCAATACCTTCGTCGGCTTCACCACGAGCGTGTTCAGCGCAAGCTACATCGATCACGAGATCGAGATCGGCCGCCTGACTCCGGCGTACCTGCGCTTTTATCACGCGATGTTCCAGGGAATGATGTTCGCCATGAATCTGGCGCTCCTCTCGAACAATATCGGGTTGATGTGGGTCGGGGTGGAAACGGCGACACTCTCAACCGTTCTCATGGTGGGCATCTACCGCACGCACGAGGCATTGGAAGCGGCGTGGAAGTATTTCATTCTGGGGAGTGTCGGGATCGCGCTCGCCATGTTCGGCACGATCTTGATCTATTTCGCCGCCCAGTCGGTGATAGGCGAAGGGCTGCAGGCGATGGCGTGGACCTCGCTGGTCGATCGGGCCTCCGAATTCGACGCGCCGCTTCTTAACCTTGCTTTCGTGTTCTTGCTCATCGGCTACGGCACCAAGGTTGGTCTGGCACCTCTCCACGCCTGGCTACCCGACGCCCATGCCGAAGGCCCGACGCCGATTTCAGCGGTGTTGTCGGGACTTCTTCTCAACGTCGCGCTCTATGCGGTGTTGCGGTTCAAGATGCTGCTGGCGGCCAATCCGGGCGCGCTCGCCCCCGGCCCGCTCATGATCACCATGGGACTTTCATCGCTGCTGTTCGCTGCGATCATGCTTTACCGGCGGCGCGACATTAAGCGGTTGTTCGCTTATTCCTCGATCGAGCATATGGGCATCATCACCTTCGCCTTCGGCATGGGTGGCCCGCTCGCGAATTTCGCAGGGCTACTGCACATGACCATGCATAGCTTGTCGAAGTCGGCAATTTTCTACTCGGTCGGCCATATCGCCCAGATCAAGGGAACACAGCGCATCGACGAAATGGGCGGCCTTAGCGTGACACATCCGGTGCTTGCCCTCGGCCTTACCATCGGCGTGCTGGCGATTGCCGGAATGCCGCCGTTCGGCATTTTCATGAGCGAGTTCCTGGTCGTCAGTTCCACCTTCGCGCGGCAGCCTTGGCTGGCGCTTCCCCTCGTGCTCGGCCTCTTGATCGCCCTCGGCGCGCTCGCGTGGCGCTTGCAGGGAATCGTCTTCGGAGAGCCAAAAGGCGGCATTGCCCCGGCCAAGGCTTCGTATCTCCCGCTCTTCGGCCATCTCGCGCTGGTGGCGGTGGCGGGGCTCTATCTGCCGGGCCCGCTCGTCGCGTGGTTCCAGCACGTGGCGCGGCTGCTGGGGGGCTGATCGCGATGCGGTTTCCCGACACCCTGAATCAGATCGTCGGGCGTGGCGCCGCCGTTGCTGCGCACCGGCCCTGGCCGCGCGCCGTCCTTGACGCCAATACCTGGCGGGACGCCATCGCACGAATTTCCGAAACCGATTGGACATTGCTCGGGCTTTGGGGCGAGGCAACGGCCGCTCATATGGCGTTGCACGACGAAGCCGCCGCCGAGATCGCGGTTCTAAGCCTGAATTGTCCGGATGGACATTTTCCGTCGCTGGCCTCGGTTCGGCCGTCGGCGATTTGGCTCGAGCGCGCCGCCGCCGATCTCTTCGGTCTCGTTCCCGAAGGATCGCCCGATTCGAGACCTTGGCTCGATCATGGGCGATGGGGAATGGCCCATCCCTTGGGAGACCGCCTCCCCGCCGGCGGCGCACCGCGGGCCTATCCGTTTCTGACGGCCGAAGGCGAGGGATTGCATCAGATTCCGGTCGGCCCGGTCCATGCCGGGATCATCGAACCCGGCCATTTCCGATTCCATGCCAATGGCGAAACCGTCGTGCGACTCGAAGAACGCCTCGGCTATGTCCACAAGGGAATCGAAGGTCTGCTGGCGGGCAGCACGCTGGAACGCGCGAGCAAGATCATCGGCCGGGTTTCCGGCGACAGCACCGTCGCCTATTCCTTCGCTTTCGCCCGCGCCGTCGAGGCGGCAGCAGGGATCGAGGCGCCGGTGCGGGCACAATATCTACGTGCCCTCATGGCGGAACTCGAACGGCTGGCCAATCATTTCGGCGATATCGGCGCCATATGCAACGACGCCTCGTTTTCCCTGATTCAAGCCCATTGCATGGTATCGCGCGAAATGGTCCTTCAAGCATCGGAGGCTTGCTTCGGCCACCGGTTGATGATGGACCGCATCGTCCCCGGCGGCGTTGCTTGCGATCTCGAACCCTCGGGAGCCGCGCGCCTCGCGGCGCTCGTCGGGGAGTTGGGCCGCCGGTTTGCCGAGGTTTTCGAACTTTACGACAACACCGCCTCGCTGCTCGACCGCACCGAGGGCACCGGATTCGTGTCGCCGGCACTCATACGCAAATTCGGCGCCGGGGGATTTGTCGGCCGGGCCTCCGGCCGAGCCTTCGACGCCCGGCGCCACCCCGGCTATCCGCCCTATGGCGATCTCGAATTCAATGTCCCGGTTCTCGGTGAAGGCGACGTGAACGCCCGTCTTCTCATCCGCGCCCGCGAGATCGAACAGAGTTTGAGTCTCATCACGCAAATCCTGAGCCGCTTGCCGGTGGGTCCGATACGCGGTCCAGAACCGCAGGTGTCGGCCGAAAGCGAGGGCATGGCGTTGGTCGAAGGATTTCGCGGCGACATCTTGGTATGGCTGCGCCTTCAAGACGACGGGCGGATTGCGCGCTGTCACCCCCGCGATCCGTCGTGGTTCCAATGGCCGCTCTTGGAAGCGGCGATCGAGGGCAACATCGTCGCCGACTTTCCGCTCTGCAATAAATCGTTCAATTGTTCCTATTCCGGTCACGACCTCTAGGCCGCGGCTATGCGCAAGACACTCGTCAAAAATCTCATCAATCCGCCGCTCACGATCGTGGGACCTTCAGCCTCACCCGATGCCATCGCCGAGCTCGCGGCGAAGGTGGACGCCGTGGCGCGTAAAAAACTCGGCCGCAGTCTCTCGATTCGGGAGGTGGACGCCGGATCCTGCAATGGCTGCGAGCTTGAGATTCACGCCCTCAACAACCCGATCTACGATCTCGAGCGCTTCGGCCTTCGCTTCGTCGCTTCGCCGCGGCATGCCGATGTGTTGCTGGTGACCGGGCCGGTCACCGCCAATATGCGCGAGGCCTTGGAACGCACTTATGCCGCGACCCCCGATCCGAAATGGGTCATTGCCGCCGGCGACTGCGCCTGCGGCACCGGCGTCTTCGCCGGAAGCTACGCGTGCGTGGGAGCGGCGGCAGAAATCGTGCCTGTCGATCTCCATATCCGCGGCTGCCCACCCTCGCCGATGGCCCTGCTTTCAGGACTCCTTGCACTTTTGCAGGCAAGCGAGGGGAAGGTTTCCGCCGCAGCGAAGGCCTAAGACCTCTTCATTGCGAGCACCGGCGCCAGCAAAAATGCCGCAAGCGCCGCCGCCATCACAGCGGCCGCGATCCAAAACGGTGCGGCGGGAGAAATCGCATCCCAAAGCTCGCCGGCGGCAAGCCCGGCAAAGAGCATCGCGCAGCCGGTCGCCGTGTTGAACAGGCCGAAAGCGGTGGCCCGCAATCTCGGCGGCGCGACATCGGCGACCATTGCCGATAGCACGCCCTGGGTCAGCGCCAGATGAATTCCCCATGCCGCCGCACCGATAAAGACGACCAGCGGCGACGGGGCCAGCGCCAGCACCACGTCTGCGACGATCAGCGCGCCGAATCCGATGACGATGACACCGCGCCGGCCGATGCGATCCGAGAGGCTTCCCGCAGGAAAAGCGACCAGCGCATAGACGATGTTCATCGCCACATAGACGAGGGGAACCAGGCCGGCATTGAGTCCTACATTGCCGGCGCGGAGCAGCAGGAACGCTTCGCCGAATCGCGGCAAGGTGAGCAAGGCGGCAAAGCCGATGAAAACCCAATAGGGCCGCCCCAAGGCCAGCAAGTGTTCCCAGCGGATACGCCCCTTTTCGCCGCCATCGGTTTCGATCGGCGTTTTTTCCTCGACTCGCCGGGCGAGCAGCGCCACCGAAAGAATTGCGGGAATGACCGCGAGCGCCATCGCGATACGGAATTTGTTGCCGGTCAGTTCCATCAACGCGAAGGCGATGAGCGGCCCCAGCACCGCACCCACCGAATCGAGGGCCTGACGCAAGCCAAAGCTCGCGCCACGCAAATGATCCGGGACCATGTCGGCAATCAGCGCATCCCGCGGCGCGCCGCGGATGCCCTTGCCGAAGCGGTCCATGAATTGGGCGGCCAGCACCGCCGTCAAACTGTGGGCCAGGGGGAATATCGGCTTCGAGGCCGCGGCAAGCCCATAGCCGATAAGCGCCATCAACTTCCGCTTGCCGAAATGATCGGCCAGCGCGCCGGAAAAGGCCTTGGTAATCTGGGTGGTCGCTTCGGCGACACCGTCAATCAACCCCACTTCGAGGACCGAGAGCCCCAACACCGAGACCAGGAACAGCGGCAAGATCGAATGGATCATCTCCGAGCTGATGTCCATCAGCATGGAGACGAAGCCGAGAACCCACACGCCTCGGGGAACGTGCCGATGGTGGGATACCGGAGTCATGGCTTCGGCCGCTCAGCGCCGGCCGAAAAGTTTTTCGATGTCGGCGAGCTTGAGTTCGACGTAGGTCGGCCGGCCATGACTGCATTGGCCGGAATGGGGCGTAATTTCCATTTGGCGGAGCAGCGCATTCATCTCGCTTTCATCGAGCGTCATACCGGCGCGAATGCTGTTGTGACAAGCGCGAGTCGCGATCGCCGCCAGCAAATGATCTTCCAGCATATGGGTCTCGCCCTGCCCGTCGCCATTGCCATGATCGTGGCTATGCCCCGAATCGCCGTTCTCCGCCAATTCGTCGGCGAGATCGCGAACGAGCATCGGAATATCGGTGCCGATGATCGCCGCCGGGATTTCCCGCACCACCACGGCACCGGGGCCGAAGGTTTCGATGACCAGGCCCAGGCGCGAGAGATCTGCGCTGCGGGCGGTCAATCGCGAAGCGGCGGCTTCGTCGAGTTCGATGACTTCCGGAATGAGCAAGGCCTGACGCGCGACCAAGCCTTCGAGCAGGGCTTTCTTCAAGCGCTCATGAACCAGGCGTTCGTGGGCGGCATGCTGATCGACGATGACGAGGCCGTCCTTGGTTTCGGCGATGACGTAAGTGGTATGCACTTGCGCCCGCGCCGCGCCCAAAGGCAATTCGAGCGCCGGTGATTGGCTTTCCGATGCTCCAGCGGATTCCGGGACCACCGGCCTTACCGCCACCATCACGTTTGAAACAGGCGACGCCGGATGAAGAGGGGCTTGGAACTGCGCCGCCGGATCGTGAAAGCCGCGGGTGAAATGAATGCGTTGCTGGGCGGACGCGTTACTGGTTTGCGGGTAGCCATGAAAGGCGGCAAGCGCTGCCGTCCCGACCGTGGTCGAAGCGCGGTGGCCGGCGGCGGCCAGCGCATGTTTCAACGCGCCGACGATCATGCCGCGCACCAGGCCGGCGTCGCGGAAACGTACTTCGGCTTTCGCGGGATGGACGTTGACGTCGACCAATTCGGGCTCGGCCTCGAAGAAAAGCGCCACCATCGGATGACGGTCGCGGGAAAGCAGACCCTGATAGGCCGCGCGCACCGCGCCGACCAAGAGCTTGTCGCGCACCGGCCGGCCGTCGACGAAGAGATATTGGGATTGCGCGGTAGCACGATTCAGCGTCGGCAGGCCGATATAGCCGGTGAGCCGGTAGCCTTCGCGCTCCGCTTCGACGCGCAGCGCGTTCTCGGCAAAGTCGCGGCCCATGACCGCGGCTAGCCGGGAGAGCCGGGCATCCCCGAGATCGCCCTTGGCCGCATCAAAGCGGAGCGGCGCTCGCTGTTCGGCGGTAAAGCTGAATTCGATTTCGGGATGGGCCATGGCCAGGCGCATGACGGTATCCGCCGCATGATCGGCTTCGGTCCGCGGCTGTTTCAGGAATTTGAGCCGTGCCGGGGTGGCGAAGAACAGATCGCGGACTTCGATCCGCGTCCCCTCGGCGAGTGCTGCCGGCGCGACCGGACTTTTGAAATCCGCCTTCGCTGGCGATCGAGAAGGCGTCGGCGGCACCCCTCGCGCGACTACTCAAAGTCAAACGGCTCACGGCGGCAATAGCCGGCAAGGCTTCGCCTCTGAAACCCAATGTCCGGATATCCGAGAGATCACCGTCGGGGAGCTTGGAAGTCGCGTGACGTTCGATGGCGAGCGCCAATTCCGTGGCACTCATCCCGCAACCGTTATCCGTCACCGCGATGAAGCTGCGCCCGCCGTCGCGCAAGGAAACATCGATGCGGGTCGCACCGGCATCGATGGCGTTTTCGACCAACTCTTTGACCGCCGAGGCCGGGCGCTCCACCACCTCGCCGGCGGCGATGCGGTTGACGAGTTCCTCGGGCAGCAGCCGGATGGTCACGGAAATCCACTCACCCTTAAACGATCACGTTCTTATGCGTTTACGCTCTAAAACGTTCAGGCTGGGCCTGTCCGGCCTTGTGCCTCCGGCCGGCGAAGATAATCGCGGGTCAGAACCTTGCCTTCTTCGACCGCCGGCTGATTGAACGGATCGACGCCCACCAGATTTGAGCAAATGATGGTTTCGACCATGAAGTGCATCATCAACGCGCCCAACACCGCCTCATCGAGACGATCGAGCTTGATCACGCGAACTGGGCGGCCGTTGCGGATCAGCGTTTCCGCGGTCGCGCGCTGTTCGGCTTCGACCAGATCGCCCATGGTGCGCTGGGCCAAGTAATAGAGCGCCGGTTCGTCCACCAGTTCGGGATCGACACGAAGGCCGGTGCCCGCCACCTTCAGGTGGATGAGCGTAAACATCTTGTCCTGGGGACCGTCGAGATAAAGTTGCAGCTGACTGTGTTGATCGACCGGGCCCATGGCGCGAATCGGGGTGGTGCCGTGGCCGCCCTTGCCCAAGCTTTCCGCCCAGAGTTGGCGGAACCATTGGCCGAAATGGGCGAGCCGTTCGACATAGGGCATGAGCACGGTGATCGCGGCGCCGTGATACTGGGCAAGACCCGTGCTAATCGACGCCCCGACCGCGGGCGCAAACTCCGCCGGATCCCTGGTGCGCAACAAGCCGTCGATCACGCTCTGCGCGCCTTCGCGGAGCGCCATCGGATCGAGGCCGGAGATCATCGCCGGAAGAACGCCGGTCAGGGACAGCACTGAGTAGCGCCCGCCCACTTTTGGATCGTGATCGAGCACGGGGAACGAAAAGCGGCTGGCAATCTCGCGGGTGGGATTGCCGCCGGGTTCGGTGATGACCGTGAAATGCTTGTTGAGCTTCCGCGCCCCTACCGCCCCCCGCATGATTCCGATGGCGGTCAAAAGCTGAAAGATGGTTTCGGCGGTGCTGCCCGACTTGGAGACGACGAGAAATCCCGTCCGCTGAAGATTGAGCTTGTCGAACAGGGCACCGAAATTGACCGGGTCGACCTTGTCCATGAACCATATGCGCGGCGATCCCGGGCGCGGGCCATAGCCGAGATCGGCGAGGGCGGAGACGGTTTGGCCGCCCAGGCTCGCCCCGCCGGTTCCGAACAACACGACGTCATCGAAATCCTCGCGGTAGCGCTCGGCAATCGGTCCCAGGATTTCCAGATCGTCGCGGCGCGCAGGGAGGCGCAGCAAAGGCAAACGCCCGGTTTCATGGGCCCGGCGCAAGCCTTCCATGGCCGGCGCACAAGCGGCCAGCGTTTCGGCGTATTCCGATGGTTTCAGTCCCGTCTCGCCAATGGCGGGCTCGAAGCAGCCATCGGTCACAATTTGGTAATGCGCGTTGTTCACGGCACCTCGGCTACGGGCAAGGGATCGGGGCTATGATTGCAGCCTAACAGACTGCGTTTGTGGATGCCATGGCGTGCCGCGGCGGCCAAGGCCCTGAGCCAACCGCCTACATCGGCTTTTCGGAAAAGCCGGGTTCGCGGGGCAGCTTTCCGAGCGGCTGGGCCGAAGCCTTGGCGATGCCCTCGGGACTTCCAACCACCACGAAAGCGAGATTTTTGGGATCGATAAGGCGCTTGGCAACGCGGTCGACGGCGTCCTTGGTGACCGCTTCGATGAGGGCGTTGCGGTGATCGAGATAATCGATGGGGAGCCGCTCGAGACGCATCGAGAGGATGGTCTCCGCAATCTTATTCGAGGTATCGAGGCGAAGGGCAAACGAACCGGTCAGATAACTTTTGGCGTTCGCCAGCTCAGCGTCGGTCACGCCGTCGTCATGAAGCCGCCGCCATTCCTTCCGGATGACGTCGACCGAGGTCTTGAGCTGGGCGTTCCGCGTCGCCACCCCGCCGAAAATGATCCCGGCATGGTCCATGGGATTCAGATACGAGTAGACCGAATAGGCGAGGCCGCGCTTTTCGCGGACCTGTTCGGTCAGCCGCGAGCTAAATCCGCCGCCGCCCAAGATGTAGTTCAGCACATAGGCGGTGTAATAATCCGGATCGTCCCGCTTGATTCCCGCCTCGCCGAAGACCGCCACCGATTGCGGGATGTCGCGGCCGATCACCGTCAGGTCTTGTTTGGGCGGCGCCGGGGCCACCTCGGGAATCGCGTCCGGCGCCGCATGCTCGGGCAGCGCACCGAAGGTCTTGTCGAGAAGCGGCGACAGCTCTTCCGGCGTGATATCGCCGACGACGGCGATCAATAGGTTATCCCGCGCCAAACGCTGCTTGGCAAAGCCCTTCAAGTCATCGGCCGTGATGGCCTTTACGGTTTCCACCGTGCCATCGACCGGCCGGCCATAGGGATGATCGGGAAAGGCATCGTGGAACCAGGCGAGTGCGGCGATGTAATTCGGGTCTTCGGCGTTTCGCGCCAGCAAGGTGAGCAATTGATTGCGGATTCGCTCGACCGCGTCGGAATCGAAGCGCGGGTTGGTTAGCGCCAAGCGAAGTAGATCGAAGGCCGCGTCCTGATTTTCCTTCAGGCTGCGCAGCGATCCGGTCACCTCGTCCAAATTGACGTCGAAGCGCATCTGGACCGCGAGCTCGTTGAGCTTGCGCTGGAAACCTTGGGAATCGAGATCGCCCGCCCCTTCGTCGAGAAGAGAGACCGCCATTTCCGTAAGGCCGAGCTTATCGGCGGGATCCAGCGCCGCTCCGCCGCGGAAGGCGAAATTGACGGAAACGACCGGAATGGTCGGATCGCGCACCAACCAGGCTTCAATGCCGCCGGGGCTCACCACCTTTTCCACGGTCACCGCGTGCGCGGATTGCGGAAGAATCGCCGCGGCGAGCGCAAAAATCGCGAAAAATAGGCGCGTCAAGGTTCTCATGGTGCAGCCGCGGCGGTTTGGGGTGCGGCAGGGAGAAGCTCGCCGGTGGTCGAATTCGCCGGTTTCAAGACGGCGGCGGCCGCCGCATCGACGTCCTTGGGGGTGACCGCGGCGATCTTATCGGGCCAGGATTCCACCTGGTCGATCGTGCCGCCGGCGGCGAGTGCTACGCCGAAGAGACGGGCCGCCGTCCCCATGCTGTCGCGGGCATAGGTCGCGGCCGCGATCAGCTGGCGCTTGGCACGCGTCAATTCGTCCTCGGTGACACCTTTTTCCAATATCTTCGCCAATTCGGCGTCGATGGCTGCTTCCAATTTTTCGAGCCGAATGCCGGGCTGCGGGCTGGCCTCGATCGTGAATTCGCTCAAATCGACATGCTCGAATTCGTAGTCCACGTCGACACCGGCCGCCAATTTTTGTTCGACCGCCAACGACTGATAGAGCCGGCTGCTCGAATTCGCCACCCAGAAAATCTGCGCCAGCAATTGGAGGGCATAGACCTGCTGGGTTTCCCCGGCCGTATAGGTGGGCGCCAGATAATCGCGCACCCATTCCGGCTCGCTGACCCGCGGATCGCGCAAGGTCACGCGCTTTGCGGCGTGATGGGGCGGCTCTTCGGTGCGTTTGCGCGGCGCCACGTCGCGCTTCGGAATCGGCCCGAAATATTTTTCGGCCAGCGGGCGCAGCTGCTCCGCCGTCACATCGCCGGCGACGATCAGGATCGCGTTATTGGGCGCATAATGGCGATGATAGAAGGCGATCGCCTTCTTGGTGCCGAGCTCGGTGATTTCGTGATCCCAGCCGATCACCGGGCGGTGATAGGGCGAATTCATATATTCGGTCGCGTCCATTTCTTCGTCGAGCAGCGCGTCGGGATTGTTGTCGATGCGCGACCGGCGCTCTTCCCGCACCACTTCGCGTTCGGGCAGAACCACCGCATCGCTGAGCCTGAGGTTCTGCATCCGGTCGGCTTCCATCTTGAGGACCAATTCAAGGCGGTCGCTGGCGACTTGCTCGTGATAGGCGGTGTAATCTTGCGTCGTGAAGGCGTTGTCCTGCCCGCCATTGCGCGCAATGATCTTGGAAAATTCCTGCGGCTTGATGGTGGGCGTCCCCTTGAACATCAGATGTTCGAGGAAATGGGCAAGCCCGGTTTCGCCCGGAGATTCATCGGCCGCCCCCACCTTGTACCAAACCATGTTGGTGATGACGGGAGCGCGATGATTTTCGATCACCACGACCTGCAACCCGTTCGACAGGGTGAAGGTGGTCGGATTGAATACAGCGGCCTCAGCGCTGCGCAGGGTGAGATCGGAAACAAAACCGAAGCCGAGAAGGCCGAGAAAGAGTGTAGCGGCACTGCCAAGAATTCGGGAACCAGACATGTTATCACTCGCGATTGCGGAGTCTCTTACGATGCCGACGGCGTTACGGTCCGGTTATTGACAGGTGTAATCGCCCCACGCATCGACGGTCATATGGCCGCAGGTCTGGGCGTCGGCACCGGGCGCGGACTGGCCGGCGGGCGCCGGGGTCACCGGCACTTGACCGGGCGGTGCGGGTGGGATTCCGGTTTGCCCGGGCGCCGGATAGGCGGGGGCCGGCACTCCGGATGCAGAAGCAGAGGTCGCAGCGGGCGGCGGCTGATATCCCGGCGCGTTGTAGCTCGGATAGGACGACGTGCCCGGCTGCTGATAGGCGGGTTGCGGGTAAGCCGGGGGCGAATAAGGAGCCGGATAGGCGGTCGGATTATAGGTCTGGCTCGCCGGCGGTGCCGGATACGCCGGCGCCGCGGGCGGATAATAGGTCGGATAGGTCGACGCCGGCGGCGGGTTATCAGCCTCAGCCGGCCGATAACCCGTGTAATAGCCGGGCGGCTGATAGGCCGGTTGCGGCGCTGAAACCGGGTAGCCGTTATAATCCCGCGCGCCCGGTTGGGCACTGTATTGGTTCAGCGCTTGCTGGAAATAAGCATCGGTGCCGCCGGAAGCCGGCTGGGTTGGGGCATACCCGGTGGCAGGATAACCGGCGGCGGGATAACCCGCCGGGGCGTAGCCCGGGGCAGTCGCCGCCGCTGTCGGATTAGCGGAGGGATACGCCCCATAAGGCGCCGCCGCGGCTTGGCCCGGCGCTGCCTGGCCCCGTTGGCCCGTAACCTGTTGGCCCGCCATCGTATTGTCTGCACTGGCCGGGGCACCTGCCTGACCCGGTTGGGGCGGACGGAGCGCGAAATCAGGCGGGATGCTCAAAGGCGGGGTCTGGGTAACCTTGCTTTCGTCCGGCACCGACTTATCGATGCCGACGGCTTGGCGGAGGCTGTCGCAGGCGCCTAGCGAAAGCGCGGCAAGCGCCAAGCCGAGCAGCGGAAGGCTCCGGTTTTTCCTTAATTTTAGCCGCGAATTTGTCACGCCGGTCATGCCTCTATTTACGCGATCCCCTCTCGGCGAACAAGGAATCGATAAGAATCAGGCCTACCCCAATGGTGATCGAGGAATCCGCCAAATTAAAGGCAGGAAAATCGTATCGGCCGAGATGAAAGTAAAGGAAATCGGTCACCGCGCCGAATCGGAGCCGGTCGATCACATTGCCGATTGCACCGCCGACGACCAGGCCGATTGCCGCAACGAGGAGCGGCCGTTGCACCCGCCACAGCCATGACAGAAGCACCCCGATGATCACACCGGCAATCCCGACGAATACATAACGCGCAATCTCGGGCGCGCTATTGAACAAGCCGAAGCTGATCCCCGGATTCCAGTTCAGCACCAGATCGAAAAACGGCGTCACATGAAGAACCCGCTCCGAAACCATGATCTTGGTCACGATCAGCCATTTCGAGAATTGATCGAGGACGACGACAAGCGCCGCAATGAGTAGCCCGCGGAGGCGCCTATTTTTCATGCCGGCTCTTTTGCGTTATGGGGCGCGTTATGGGCCGCGCCTTGGGCGTTGTAATAGGCGACGGCATCGGTGCAGCGATTGCACAAATGATCCGGCGAATTATTCACCTCCGGCAGCACCCGCCAGCAACGGACGCATTTTTCGCCCTCGGCCAAGGCAACGGTCACCGCAACGCCAGGCACGTCGGGAAGCGTGAAGGTCTCCGCCGGTGGCGCAGCTTTTTCCGATTCGCGCAAGCTTGCCGACGACGTAATGGCGATTTCCGCAAGATCCAGCCCGGACGACGCGTTTCGGAAATCCTGGGAAGCGAACACGGTCGGATGAGCCTGCAAGCTCGAACCGATTTTCTTGTTCGCCCGATCCAGTTCCAGCGCACCGGTCACGACTCGCCGCAGCTCGCGAATCGTCTCCCACTTCGCGGCGAGCTCCTTGTTCTCCCACTCCTTCGGGATATCCGGGAACGTGCGGAGATGCACGCTGTCCCCATTCGGAAAGCGCGACGTCCAGGCTTCTTCGGCGGTGAAACACAAAACCGGTGCAAGCCAAGCGGTCAAACAGGAGAACAGCGTATCAAGGACCGTGCGGGTGGCGCGGCGGCGGGTGCTGTCCGGCCGGTCGCAATAGAGCGAATCCTTGCGCACGTCGAAATAAAAAGCGGAAAGATCGACGGCGCAGAAATTATGCAGCGCCATGAAGAGCCCGTGGAAATCGAAATCCTCGAAACTCTTGCGCATGAGCGCGTCGAGCTCGTGGAGCCGGTGCAGGATATAGCGTTCGAGCTCCGGCATCTCGGAAACCGCGAGGCATTCGCTTTCGGAAAAACCATGAAGCGCGCCCAAGAGATAGCGGAGCGTATTGCGGAGCCGGCGGTAGACATCGGTCTGGGATTTCAAAATTTCGGGGCCGATGCGAAGATCGTCGCTATAGTCCGACGAGGCGACCCAGAGTCGCAAGATATCGGCGCCGAGCTTTTCGACGACTTCCTGAGGCGCCGTCACGTTACCCGCCGACTTCGACATTTTGCGCCCTTGCTCGTCGAGCACGAAGCCATGGGTCAGCACCGCGTCATAGGGTGCGCGGCCGCGGGTGCCGCAAGATTCCAGCAAGGACGATTGGAACCAGCCGCGATGCTGGTCCGAGCCTTCGAGATAAAGCGAGGCCGGCCATTTGAGATCCGGATTGTCTTTGAGCACGAAGGCGTGGGTGCAGCCGGAATCGAACCAGACGTCGAGAATATCGGCGATGGGATCGAAATCGTCCGGATTGTGATCGCGAGCGAGGAACCGACGCGGATCGCCGGTGAACCAGGCATCCGCACCTTCTTTCTCAAAGGCGGCAGTGACTCGGCTCATCACGCTTTCGTCGCGCAAAACTTCTCCGGTCTTCTTGTGGACGAAGATCGCGATCGGTACGCCCCAGGCGCGCTGGCGCGACACGCACCAATCGGGCCGCGTCTCCACCATCGAATCGATCCGGTTCTTGCCCTGGGGCGGAACCCAGCGCGTATGCTCGATGGCGGCAAGCGCCTTGGCCCGCAAATCATTCTTCTCCATGGAGATGAACCATTGCGGCGTGGTCCGGAAAATAAGCGGTGCCTTTGAGCGCCAGGAATGGGGATAGGAGTGAACGAGCTTCGCTTTGGCAAGCAGCGCGCCCGCTTCTTCGAGGGCCTTGAGGATCGGCTTTTCGGCGGGCGAATAATATTTGCCGTCCTTGCCTGCGGCGAGAACCGAGAGACCGGCAAAGAGCGGCACGGATTCCGCATAGCGCCCATCGGGCAGCACGGTTTCGGGCACGGCGATGCCGTACGCGGAAGCCAGCTTCCAGTCATCCTCGCCATGGCCGGGCGCTATATGCACGAAGCCGGTGCCGGTATCGGCGGTGACGAAATCGCCGGTGAGCAGCCGCACCGGAAAATCGTGGCCCTGACGATAAAGCGGGTGATGGCAGACGATGCCCTCGAGCTCGAGCGGTTCCGAAATGGCTGCGAAGGCACTGACCTTGGCCGCCCTCATCGCTTGTTCGGCCAGCGCCTCGGCCAAAACTATTTTTTCCTCCGGCCGCGCCAGGCTGCCTTCTGCCACCGCTTCGATTTCATAGACGCGATAGGCCATGTCCGAACCGTAGGCAATCGCGCGATTGCCGGGGAGTGTCCATGGCGTCGTAGTCCAGATCACGACCGATGCGCCGTCCAATTCCGCCGTCTTGCCGTGATGGGCGGCGATCGGGAATCGCACCCAAACTTGAGTCGACGTGTGGTCGTGATATTCGACTTCGGCTTCGGCGAGGGCGGTTTTTTCGATGACCGACCACATCACCGGTTTGGCGCCGCGATAGAGCCCGCCGTTCAACAGGAATTCGCCAAGCTCGGAAACGATCTTGGCTTCGGCGCCGAAGGCCATCGTGGTGTAGGAGCGATCCCAATCGCCCATCACCCCGAGGCGCTTGAACTCCTCGCGCTGGATGTTCACCCAGTTGGCGGCGAAATCGCGGCATTCCCGGCGGAATTCGAGGACCGGGACTTGGTCCTTATCCTGTCCCTTCGCCCGGTAGGATTCTTCGATCTTCCATTCGATCGGCAGGCCATGACAATCCCAGCCTGGAACGTAATGGGCGTCGAAGCCCATCATCTGCCGCGAGCGGTTGACCATGTCTTTGAGAATCTTGTTCAGCGCATGGCCGATATGGAGATGCCCGTTGGCGTAAGGCGGCCCGTCATGGAGAATGAATTTCCCGCGCGGCGCAGGTTTCGCGCGGAGCTTGGCGTAAAGCCCGGTTTTTTCCCAAAGCGCCAGCCATTCCGGCTCGCGTTTCGGCAGCTCGCCTTTCATCGGAAATGCGGTCTGCGGCAGAAACACCGTCGATTTGAAATCGGCGCTCACGAGCTTGTTCCATTGCGCATTTCGACTGCGTCTCCGGTGGGCCGCTCGGCCGCCCGGAACGCGTCACGCCGTTCGGCGAGGATTTTCCGCGCCGTATTGCCATCTTCCGTCATTTGCGCGCCGAGTTTTTCGAGCCCGTCGAACACCGCTTGCGGGCGCAAATATTCGACCAGCGCCACCCGCAAATGCTTGCCGTAAAGATCGCCCTCGTAATCGAAAAGATGCGCTTCCAAAAGTTCCGGGCCGCTGCCCAGCGTCGGTCTCGTGCCGAAACTCGCCACCGCATCGTGCCAATCGGTTCCCGTTCCCTTGTCCACGCCGGCGCGAACCGCGTAGATGCCGTGGGCGGGACGCATATACTCCTCGAAGGCGATATTGGCGGTGGGCATGCCGAGAGTTTTGCCGATGCCGTCGCCCGCCACCACCCGGCCTTCGATCTCCCAGCAGCGCCCCAATAATTTCGCAGCCTCGGCGGGCCGGCCTTCGGTCAAATGCTCGCGGATGCGGGTCGAGGAATAGACATAGCCGTCGGGCGATTCGACGAGGGGCATTTCGGTGAACCCAAATCCATGCCGCGCCGCTTCCTGGGCCAGAACTGCGGGGTTGCCGGCGCGGCCCTTCCCGAAAACGAAATTGTAACCGACGACGACATGGGCGACGCCCAAACCCTGAACCAATACCTTGGCGATGAAATCTTCGGGTGTCAGCGACGCCAAGGCGCGATCAAAATGAAGCACGAAGAGATTGTCAACGCCGAGCCCTTCGATGCAATGAGCCTTGATGCGAAGCGGCGTCAAGCGGAAGGGCGGCCGCTCGGGAAAGAAGAACGAACGAGGGTGAGGCTCGAAAGTGACGACGGCGCGCGGGCGTTTCAGCCCCGCCGCTATCTTTCCGGCTTCGTCGATGACCGCCTGATGGCCGCGATGCACACCGTCGAAATTGCCGACCACCGCCACCACGCCCCGGGCGGATGGCGGAAGCGGATCATAATGGCGGAAGATGCGCATCGCTCGACTGTTCACTCACTCCGGGCAAATCACTCTGCAAATCATTTTGGGCAAATCATTTTGGGCAAATCATTTTCGGGCGAATGATCGGAGCGTCGACGAAAGGATCGACTCCGTTCCGTCAGCTCCGAACCGGAACCATCACGACCGCTTCGCCGTCCAGCACGACGTTGCCCGCAATCAGACATTCGGTCTTGAGGACCACCCGTTTCTTTTCGGCGACGATTTCGGTGATCGTGGCGCGGGCCAGCACCGTATCGCCGATCTTCACCGGCGCCATGAACTTTAAAGTCTGGCTCAAATAAATGCAGCCCGGCCCGGGTAGCTTGGTGCCGAGCACCGCCGAAATGAACCCGGCCGACAGCATGCCGTGGGCGATCCGGGTCTTGAACATGGTGGTCTTGGCGAATTCTTCGTTGATGTGGACCGGGTTCATGTCGCCGGTGATCCCGGCATAACCGACGATATCGGCCTCGGTGACGGTCTTGGCAAAGACCGCCTGCTGGCCAACCGTGAGTTCGTCGAGATAAAAGCCGCGCAAGGCTTCTTCGCCGCTCGCCATGTCCATGTCTTTCTCCTGATTCTTCCGTGAATTAACGACGAATTTCCGGCGCCCTTCGGGCAGCCAAGGAGGCCGGACTATACCGGCCCGGCTTCCTGAAATCCATGGTCCCAAATCCATGATGGATCGAGAGCTCGAAATCGTCGCCCTCGGCGGCAACAGCAGCAAACCAACCCTTGCCCAGCGCCAGTTCCCGCACGGTGACGGCGCTCGGAGCCGAAGACAAGACTGCCGGCGAAAAGCCGGTCCCGCGGGCCTTGAGAATGGCTTCCTGTTTCGTCCATTGCCGGTAAAAAGCGGCGCGGCGCCGCGGCGGCGGCAGGGCTGCGAGGCGCCGGCCGATTTCCGGGTGAAAGGCATGGGCCGCCATCGATTCGATGTCTCGCGAAATTTCGGGGCGAACCCGTTCGATATCGATGCCAATCTCGGCTTCCCAAGACAACGCCACGGCGATTCGATTGCCGCTATGGGACAGATTGAATTTCAAGGGACGACCCCCGGCCAAGCGCGGCTTGCCATGGGCGCCCATTTCCAATCGAACCGCAGCCGGGGCGCAATTCAGTTGCCGGGCAAGAATCGCGCGGAGCAATCCCCGCCCGGCAATGAACCGCCGGCGCGATTGGTCGCAAGCGAAATCATCGGCGCGTCGGCGTTCGCCGGCATCGAGGCTTTCAAAACAAGATCGAAGCGAATCGTCCCAACGGGAAAGCGATTCGACAATGATGGCGATGCGGCGGCTCACGGCTGCTTTGCCGCGCGCATCGCGGGAAGGTCGGAGAATCTCTTTTCCGGCAGCGCGGCGAAGGCGGCGCACATTTCCTCGAAATCCGCGAGAATCATGCGCGCCGTCGCCGCATCGAAAATGTCCGCATTGAAGGCAAGATCGCAGCGCAGGCCTTCTTCGGTCCCCGTGATGTCGAAGGTGAGATCGAAGCGGGCGAAATTGCTCGCGACTTTGAATTCGGAGAAGCGCACGCCGGCGGCTTCCGCCTTGGCCGCCGGAAAATTGCGCAGCTGAAAGAGAACCGGAACAAGAGATATCGGTGATTCGCCTGGATTGGGCGCGGATACGAAAGTCTGCAGGCGCGCAATCGGCATGTCCTGATGGGCGAAACTTTCCTGAGCCATAGACTTCGTGCGCAGGATCAATTCCCGGACCGTCGGGTCGCCGGAAAGATCGCTGCGCAGGGGAAGCACATTGAAGAAGAGGCCGATCAGGGGCTCGGCTTCGGTGCGGCCGCGGCCCGCGGTCAGGCATCCGGTCACGATATCGGTGCCGCCGGTATAACGGGCGAGCTGGGCATGAAAGGCCGCAAGCAGCATCATATAGAGTGTCGCGCCATTGTTTCGCGCCAAAGTCCGAAGCGCCTCCGCCAGGGCCAGCGGCAGAATCCGCTGCGCCGAACCCCCGCGAAGGCTGGGAATGGACGGTCTCGGTTTCGCAAAAGGCAATTTGGGCGGCTTGGGCGTCGTGCCGAGTTTTTTCCGCCAGAAGGCGTCGAGATCGGCCAGGCGCTTTCCCGTGAAGCGCGAGCGCTGCCAGGCCGCGATATCGCCGTAAGACACGGTCAACGCGGGAAGCGACGGCTGTTTGCCTTTCGCGAATCCTTCGTAAAGGGCGGCCAATTCCCGGATCAGAATCGCCATCGACCAGCCATCGAAAATCGTGTGGTGAACGATCAGCGCGAAGACATGGGCCGTCGGTGTCACTTTGAGAAGCTCGGCGCGCCATAGCGGGCGTTTTTCGAGATCGAAGGGCTGGCTTGCCAGCGCCTTCACCTGCCGGGCCGCCAGCGCCCACACCCAATCCGCGGGCTCGGCTGAAAGATCGCGGGCCGGAACCCCGACCGCCTGGAGCTTGTCGATGCGGACGATTCGAGCGCCGTTTTCCAGGGGGAAGGCCATGCGCAAGGCGTCCTGGCGGCGCACGACGCCCGCCAAGGCCCGGCCGAAGGCGGAGAGATTGACTGGTCCCTGCAACGTCAGGGCGCAGCTGCGATTGGACGCCGCGGCCGGCGGCGTTTTCGCTTCGAGGGACAGCCACCATTCCTGCGTAAACGACAGGGGCGGCGAAGGCGAACCGAGCCGCGCAATCGGCTCCTTGGCTGCCTTGCCTTGCGCCGCCTTTGTGGCAACGACCAAGGCCATATCCGCCACCGTCGGCGTATCCCAGATATCGGCCATGCTGAGCGTAAGCGCGAATTCGGCGTTAATCCGCCCTACCAGCTGCGCCGCCAAAATCGAATCGCCGCCCAGCGACAGAAACGGCATGCGGATTCCGACGTCATCGACGCCCAGCACATCGCGCCACAGCGCGCAAAGTCGGGATTCGAGAGGATTGCGCGGCGGCGTCGAATCCATGCGATTGGCCGGCGGCCTTATTGTATCGAGCCCCAATTCCTTTGCCAGTTTGGCCCGCTGGATTTTCCCGGTAGCCCCTTTGGGGATGGCGGGAACGATGGCGAGATGTCGCGGCAGTTTGAAATGCGCGAGCCGCGAGGCTGCAAATTCCTTCAACTCGGCAATGCTGGTTGCCGCACCCGGTTTCAGCGCCACCGCCGCCCCCACCTCTTCGCCGAGCATCGGATCGGGAACCGGAAACGCCGCCGCTTCGAAGACGGCCTCATGGGCGAGCAAGGCTTCCTCGACTTCGCGAGGACCGACTTTTTCGCCGCCGCGATTGATGAATTCCTTAATGCGGCCGAGCAGCGTCAGATATCCGTCGCGATCGATGACGCCAAGGTCGCCGGTCCTGAACCAGCCCTTGGCGAAGGCTTCGCGATTGGCGCTCGCATCGTTCACATAGCCTTTCATCACATTGGGGCCGCGGATCGCCACTTCGCCGGTGGTGGCGGGCGGGACTTTCCGTCCCTTGGCGTCGACAACCGTGATTTCGGGACCGGCGGCGAGACCCACCGAACCCGCCATTCGCCGCAAGGGCGGCAATGGATTGCTCGTCATTTGATGGGCGGCTTCGGTCATGCCGTAGGCTTCGACGACCGGCGCATCGAAGGCGCGCTCGAGCTCGGCCAGGACGGTCGGCGCCAAGGGCGAGGATGACGAACGCAAGAATTGGAGCTTCGCCGATTTGATCGCCTTTTGCTGGGAGCCGGCCCGGGCGAGCAAGGCCTGATGCATGCTGGGCACGGCGGTAAACCAGGTCGGCCGAAAGACGGTCAGCCAGCCGAAAAAATCGATTGCATGAAAGCCGGGCGGGCAAATCACACTTCCGCCGGAATAAAGCGGCGCCAGAAGTGCGGCAACCAGCCCGTGAATGTGAAACAGTGGCATCACTGCCAGCGACCGGTCGGACGGCGTCAACGCAAGCGTCTCCGCCACCGCATGGGCCGAGGCCAAAAGATTGCCGTGGGTGAGCGGCACCATCTTCGGCTGACCGGTGGTGCCCGAGGTAAAGAGCACGAGCGCAATATCGGCGGGCTTGGCCGCAAGATCGGGTGCTGCGCGCCTTGCCGACTCGGTAGGCATCCGCAAGGTGAACCGCCCGGCCTCGCCGCCCGGCTCCAACAAGATCACCGGAACTTTCCGGCGATTTGCGGTCTCGATGGCTTGATCGAATCCGGATTCGGCGATGAGCGCCTGCGGCTCCAGCAGCTCGAAATAGGAACCCAGCTCGGCAGCCAGATAATCGGGATTGAGCGGTGTTGCCGCCGCCGCCGCGGCGACGCCGAGAAACGCGGTTGCGGCATGGGGGCCGGGACGGAGCACGATGACGACCCGGTCACGGCGGGCAACACCGAATTGCCGCAGCGCCTCGGTCGTTTCCCGGATTTGCCGCTCGAGCAATTCGTAAGTCAACGGCGCCAGCCCCGGAGCCAAGATCGCCGGCGCGATTGCGTCCGCTTTCACACGCGCCGCGATGAGCGCCGGGATCGTGCCGGGCTCTTTGCCCGTGGTTGTGCGGGCGGATTTCTTGCGGGTTGAAGCGCGCGAGGACGAGCTGCCGGATTGCGCCTTAGGACCCAAGTTCCGAACGGAAATCTTCGAACTTTCCGCCTTTGCTGCGCGCGATCGCCTCGTGATAGGTGAATTGGACTTGGAACCCCTGCCCCACCTGATCGGCGATGACGCCCCGAATGCGATTCTCGTCCTCGGCGGTCAGGGGCCGTTCGGGAACGATCCGGACTTCGAGTTCGGTGAGCGTCGTTTGCACGATTTGATATTGGCGTACCGGCGCCACCTTGGCGAACTTATCGCCGCCGAAATACGGCCACAGCCGCGCGCCGGAAGGCAGAGTCAGCATGTTGCGCACGCGCCCCAAAATCCGTTTGATGACCGGAAGCCCGCGACCGCATGAACATTTCTCGCCCACCACCGCAAAATCGCCCACCGAATATCGGATCAGCGGCATTGCGAAGTTGTGCAGCGGAGTGAGCACGACGCGCCCGGTTTCGCCCGGAGCGCAAGGCCGGCCCTCATCGTCCAAGATCTCGGCCAGGACGTTTTCGGCTTGCACGTGATAGTGCTCGTGTTCGGGGCATTGCAGCGCGATGTAGCCGACCTCTTGGCTGCTGTACATGTCGGCAATGCGCACACCCCAGATCTCGCGGCAGGCTTGGCGAACGTCCGGATGGAGAATTTCGGAAAGCGTTTCGACCCGGCGCAGATTGGGGATTTTGACATTCCGGTCGCCGCAGAAAGTCAGCAGCGCCATTAAATTCGACGGGTAGGTAATGAAGTAATCCGGATTCTCCCGCTGCAACCATTCCACCTGTTGGGCGACCGGCGTGCTGATCGAAAGAAACGCGGAGGGGCCGGTCACAGTGACCAGATCGGTTGCCGGACCCCAACTCGCTCCCACCGCGCCGTCGGGATAGGCGCCGCGGCCGTCGCGGGAATGGCGGATCGCCACGAGCTTCTTACGGAAATCGAAGCGCTGCCAAAGCTGGTCGCGGAGTGTCAACGAGAGCCAGAAGAATTGCGTGATCTCGGTGCCGCTGGTGGTCACCGGCATGCCGGTTGACCCCGAGGTGGACAGCGAATGCACGCGGCCGTGGGATTTCGGAACGGCGGTGCTGAGCAGCGAATCGCCGGCTCCCTGAATATCGCGGCGGGTGAGCAGCGGTACCCGCGACCACGCCGCCTCGCTAAGACCACCCGAAATATCCAGCCCCGCCTCGGCAAAACTCTTGTTGTAGTACGGAACGGTCTGAACCGCATGGCGAAACACGACCCAAAGCTGTTCCATTTGCCGGCGGCGGATTTCTTCGGGCGGCCACCATTGGCTTTGTTCGAGCTGAAATTGCATCGCCAGCATCGCCGCACCCCTTGTATCGGCGATGCCCGGCCAAACAATGCCTTCGACATTCGATTTGAATGCGGTGATTCCCATTGCCGCGAAGTGTTACCGGCAAAACCCCCAGAGCAGAAGCCGGCCGTTCTTCGTATCATTATGCGCGCGGCAACGAAACGGAACCGCGGACTATCGGCATCGAGGTCGGTATGCAGAATTCGGGCCTTGGCGTCGCCCTGCCACTCAAATATTTCACCGGCGCGACCGCGTTCGCTAGTGCCATATTCAGCATCAGGGATAAGCGATCGGGTGCCCTGGCCGCCGCTTATCGGTCATGGTGCTCCGATTTGTCACAAGATATGAGCAAAGAACCGCCTAAAGCTTGAGCATTTTGCTCATTTCGCAATCGCAAAAAATTTCTTCGCACTTGCAAAAATACCAATGCATCCGAGGTCTTAAATCTGGTAGAAAACTTGCATGAGGTTATACCCATGCGCCTCACGCGACTGACCGACTACTCGTTTCGAGTGCTGATCTATCTGGCCACGAACGCTCCGCGTCAGGCCACGATCAGAGAAATTGCCGCGGCTTACGGCATCTCCAAAAACCATTTGATGAAGGTGGCCAATCTCCTGGCCCGCTACGGCTTCGTCCGGGCGGTCCGGGGCCGTGGCGGCGGACTTCTCCTCGGCAAAGCCCCGACCGAAATCGTGCTCGGCGATGTCGTCCGCAAATTGGAAGACGATTTCGCGGTGGTGGAATGCATGGCGGGCCCGGGACGCTGCCGGATCGAGCCCGGTTGTGAGCTAAAACGGATATTGAGTAAGGCAACCGATGCCTTCCTCCATACCCTCGACGCCGCGACTCTGGCCGATATCGTGCGGGAGCGCGAAACCATCGCCTTCCTGCTCGAAGGCGACCGGGGGGCCCGCCCAGTTCCCCCCAGCGTCCGCCGGATGCCGGCGGCTTCCTGATATCGGCCGATTCGACCGTAACCGCCCCTTGATACCGGCCGTCCGCTCATGCAGCCTGTCCCGATGCGGGACGAGACGACGCCTAATCTCCAATTGCACGAACTGATCCGGGCACGGGTCAGCCCGCGATTCTTTGCACCAAGACCGGTCGATCTCCGCACCCTCGCCCTGCTATTCGAGGCTGCGCGCTGGGCGCCGTCTTCTTTCAACGAGCAGCCCTGGGGATTCGTTTTCGCCATCCGGGACGACCGGGAAAACTTCGACCGGATTTTCGACTGCCTCGTCCCCGGCAACCAAACCTGGGCCCACAGCGCCGCCGTCTTGATGATTTCGGTGGCCCGCCTCGCTTTCACGAACAACGCCAAGCCGAACCGGCACGCCATTCACGATGTCGGGCTTGCTTCGGCCACCATGACCCTGCAGGCCACGGCCCTTGGATTGGGGGTTCACATGATGTCGGGCTTCGATGTGGCGAAAACCCGAACCAGTTTGGCGATTCCGGATGGATTCGAGCCGGTCGCGGCGATGGCTCTGGGTTACCCTGAATCCCACGCCAACATGCCGGAAAAAATCCGAGAGCGGGCCCTGGCCCCGCGCCACCGCAAGCCGCTCGGCGATTTCATTTTCCAAGGCCGGTGGGGTGACCCCGGCAATCTCGGCCCCGTCAGTCGCAACTGAAAAATATTCCATGACAAAAAAATCCGCCAAACCGCTTTCGGCGATCGCCATCCGCCATGTGCCCTATGAGGATCTCGGCAGTTTTGCTCCCGTCCTGCAGAAACGCGGGATCCGGTTGTCTTACCGGGAGGCCGGTATCGACGATCTCGGCGCGATCGACGCGGCCAAGCCCGATCTCCTCGTCGTGCTCGGCGGTCCGATCGGCGCTTATGAGGAAGAAGTTTATCCGTTTCTGCGCGATGAATTGCGGCTGATCGGGCAAAGGCTGGCTGCGGATTTGCCGACGCTTGGAATCTGTTTGGGCGCGCAGCTGATGGCGCGGGCCTTGGGTGCCCGCGTTTATCCGGGCTCGCGCAAGGAAATCGGCTGGAGCCCGCTGACGCTGACGCCGGAAGGGGCGCGCTCCTGTCTTCGATATGTGGCGCCTGAAAAAACCAAGGTTCTGCACTGGCACGGCGACACCTTCGATCTGCCGGAAGATACGGTGCGCCTGGCCTCGACCGAGATTTGCGCCAACCAGGCTTTTGCTCTCGGAAAAAAGATCCTTGCCCTGCAATTCCACGCCGAGCCCCTGGCCAAGAATCTCGAACGCTGGCTGATCGCCAATACCGGAGAAATCGCGGCAACGCCCGGCATCACCGTGCCAGGCTTACGCGCCAACATCGCCCGCGAGGCGCCGTCCCTCGAAATCATGGGACCGAAATGCTTCGCCGCATGGTTGGACGGCGCGGGCTTGCACGCCCGCGCGGTCGAGGGCGCGGGCCTTTGCGCCGTCGAGCCGGGCGGGGCGCTTGATGAAACGCGGCCTCGCGCCCACATACGCCCCAAGAATAAGAGAAATAAGGCCAAAAAGAGTAAGGCAAAACAAAGATAGGTTTAGCCATGATCGTGCGGCGTGCCGCCGGCGAGCGCGGTACGTCCCGCCGCTCCTGGCTCGAAAGTTATCACTCCTTTTCCTTCGCGGAATATTACGACGCCCGGCATATGGGCTGGCGGGCGCTTCGCGTCATCAATGACGATCGGATCGCGCCGGCGGGTGGATTTCCGACCCATGGCCATCGGGACATGGAGATCATGACTTATGTTCTCGAAGGCGCTCTCGCCCATCGCGACAGCCTGGGCAACGGCTCGACCGTTTCGCCCGGCGACGTGCAGTGCATGAGTGCGGGAACCGGGATCGAGCACAGCGAATTCAACGCCTCGAAAACCGCACCCGCGCATCTGCTGCAAATCTGGATTCTGCCGGACAAGGGCGGGCTCAAACCCGGCTATCAGCAAAAGGCGTTTCCCGACGGCGATCTCGACGGCAAGCTTCGCCTCGTTTGCTCCGCCGACGGCCGCAATGAATCGTTGATCTTGCACCAGGACGTCGCGGTCTACGCCGGCAAGCTCAAAAAGGGCGGCACCGCCCAGCAAACCTTGTCGCCCGGGCGGTTCGGCTGGGTGCAGCTGGCAAGCGGTGCGGTGGATTTGAACGGGGTTGGGCTTGAAGCCGGCGACGGCGCCGAAATCTCGGACGAGACGGCGCTTAACTTAAAAGCCCGCGACGATTCGGAAATCCTGCTGTTCGATTTGGCGTAGACGCATCTAAGCCCGCTTCGCCACTCCGTCGCCGCGCACCAGCGGGCAGAGCTCTTCGACCAGCCGCCCTTCCTTTTCCGAGAACACCCGCGACCGGGTGAGAAAGCGAACGCCCTCGGGCGCTTCGAGGGAAAAGCCGCCGCCGCGGCCCGGCACCATGTCGACGGTGAGATGGGTGTGCTTCCAATGTTCGAATTGGGCGGCCCCGATATAGAACGGGCAGCCTTCGATCTCGCCGAGCAAGATATCCTGCGCGCCCACCCGGAATTCGCCGAGCGGATAGCACATCGGCGAACTGCCGTCGCAACATCCCCCCGATTGATGGAACAGGAGCGCGCCGTGCTGCGCCTTGAGCTTGCGCACCATGACGGCCGCTTCCGGAGTGATGGCGACCCGGTTCGTGGTTTCGGAGTCGATTTGATTTTCGGTCTGATCTTTCATGACGCAAAGACAATACGGGCGGGAGTGCGCGGCACCCCCGCCCGATATGTGTTTAGAAGAAGCCCATGGGCTTTGGATCGTAGCTGACCAGGATGTTCTTGGTCTGCTGATAGTGATCCAGCATCATCTTGTGGGTCTCGCGCCCGATGCCCGATTGCTTATAGCCGCCGAAGGCCGCGTGCGCCGGATACAAATGATAGCAATTGGTCCACACCCGCCCGGCCTTGATGCCACGGCCCATGCGGTAGGCGGTGTTCATGTCCCGCGTCCACACCCCCGAGCCCAAGCCATAGAGCGTGTCGTTCGCGATCGCCAAGGCTTCCGCTTCGTCCTTGAACGTCGTCACCGAAACGACGGGGCCGAAGATTTCTTCCTGGAAGATGCGCATGTCGTTCTTGCCGATGAAGATCGTCGGTTCGACATAGAAGCCGGAATCGAAATCGCCGCCGGGCTTCGCGCGATGGCCGCCCACCGCCACTTTCGCCCCTTCCTTCTTGCCGATGTCGATATAGGAGAGAATCTTCTCCATCTGATCGTTCGAAGCCTGGGCGCCGACCATGGTCGCCGGATCGAAGGGGTTGCCTTGTGTCATCTTCTTCACGCGCGCAACCGCGCGTTCCATGAACTTGTCGAAGATCGATTCCTGAACCAATGCCCGTGACGGACAGGTGCAAACTTCGCCCTGATTGAGCGCGAACATGGCGAAGCCTTCCATCGCCTTGTCGGCAAAATCGTCGTCTTTCGCGAACACGTCGGCAAAGAACACGTTGGGCGACTTGCCGCCGAGCTCCAACGTCACCGGAATGATGTTCTCGGTAGCATATTGCATGATCAGGCGACCGGTCGTTGTTTCGCCGGTGAAGGCGATCTTGGCGATGCGCGGGCTCTGCGCCAGCGGCTTGCCGGCTTCGACGCCGAAACCGTTGACGACGTTGAGCACGCCGGGAGGAAGCAAATCGCCGATCAGATCCATCAGCACCATGATGCTGAACGGCGTTTGTTCGGCCGGCTTCAAGACGACGCAATTGCCGGCGGCCAAGGCGGGCGCCAATTTCCACGTCGCCATCAGAATCGGGAAATTCCACGGAATGATCTGGCCGACCACGCCGAGCGGTTCATGGAAGTGATAGGCGACGGTGTTCTCGTCGATCTCGCCGATCGAGCCTTCCTGGGCGCGAATGCATCCGGCGAAATAACGGAAGTGATCGATCGCCAGCGGAATATCCGCGGCCGTCGTTTCGCGGATCGGCTTGCCGTTATCCAGCGTTTCGACCATCGCCAGGATATGGAGATTCTGCTCCATCCGGTCGGCGATCTTGTTCAGGACCATCGCGCGTTCGGCCACCGACGTCTTGCCCCATTTCTCGCGCGCGGCATGCGCCGCATCCAAGGCCTTGTCGATATCTTTCGCGGTCGATCGCGCGATGTCGCAAATCGGTTGCCCGTCGACCGGGCTGATATTCGAAAAATATTTTCCTTCGGCGGGGGCAACCCACTGGCCGCCGATGAAGTTGTCATAGCGCGGGCGAATTTGAACCTTGCTGCGGATGTCTTGAATTACTTTTGGTGTCATCGCTTCCTCCCAAGAAAGCCGTTGAGAACGGCCGGTTTTCCGTCTTTGCGCGGAATCGTTAAGGCCATCGTTGCGGCCGCCATCCGGGTTCAATGCCCCGTGCGGCCCGCCGTCCCGAAACGCGGAATGCGCGGACGGCCCGAATTGACGGCAATTCTACGCCCGCGGTGCTGGCCCGGCAATCGCCAAGCGGCAGCCATATGCCGATGGGCGAGCACGGTCTTAGACCTTCAAATCAATGGATATTTGGCGACTCGGGATTTGCTGCCGCGGTCTGGGCGGCAAAACTGGAACCCAGCATCGTGGTCACAGTTTCGCCACAAGCCTTTCCGGCCGACGATCCCACCGTGTGCCCCGAAACCCGCGGGAAACTGCCGCTGACCGGGGGACGCAGGTTTGCCCCGTGGCTCGCGTGTGTAACTGACATGAGAGGGCAAAGGAGAAAATTGTTCGTCGAAGAGATCGCCCTGACCGGAGACTGCAACGCGGAAAGTCACGGAATCGTATGGCCAGTCGCCGGTGCATTCTCTGGACACAGGCACCATCTGGTCCTTTGCGAGCGAAACATTGCCGACCGGCATGCGCTCTTCGATTTTCGGCGTGACGGGAAAGCACGCCACGGTCAGCCGTCCGGATGATCGCTTTCCGCCCGCATCCATAGTGGAGACACCCGGATGTTTATCGATGCGTTATTCACGCGAACTAGGACCGCCCTGCCCTTTGCGCTCGGCGCCGCTCTTATTTTTCTGAGCGCGGCCGTTTTTTTCTGAGCGCGGCCGTTCCGGTCCTTGTCGATCCCTTGGCGGACCAGCCGACCATCACGCCGGCCGATCCGTCGGCCGATCCGCCGCAACGCGTCGGCCGCTTGAGTTACGTGGACGGCACGGTTTCCTTTCACGCCGCCGACCAGGATCAGTGGTCGCCGGCGGTTCTCAATTTTCCCGTGACCTCGGGCAATTCGTTCTCGGCTGACGCCAATTCCCGCGCCGAAATCGAAATCGGTCCGGTCGAAATCCGGATGGATCAGTCGACCGCGGTCGACATTATGAAGCTTGACGATACCGGCACGCAAGTCGAAGTCGAGCAAGGGATCGTCAACGTGCATCGCAATACGCTGCCGTCGGGCGGGGTAACCGTGGTGACTCCGCGCGGCAATGTCATGCTGCAGCCCGGGAGCTATCACATCGATGCCGGACATCCCAACGGCGACACGCCGTCGCCGACCGATCAAGTTCAGGTCGCGGTATTGGAAGGCAAGGTGGAGCTCGATGGCCCGCGATCTTTGCTCGATGTCGGGCCCGGCGAGACCGCGGTCGAAAGCGGCGATCCAACCAGCTGCACCTTGAGCGAAGGCAATTCGACGCCCTTCGACGATTGGGCGTTATCGCGGGGGAAGATAGAGAGAGGTCTCGCCACCCCCTCGGCAAGTTCGCCGACGATCACTTGGAACGGTCCGCAAGTTGCGCCGACACCGTCGCCGACTTTTCAATATGTTTCGCCGCAGGTGACCGGCTATCAGGATCTCGACACCTACGGGAACTGGGATGTGATGCCCGATTACGGCGGGGTGTGGGTATCGGACGCAGGTTGCCGTCGATTGGGCGCCCTATCGTTACGGCCATTGGCCTTCATTCCGCCGTGGGGCTGGACCTGGATCGACGAGGCACCCTGGGGCTTCGCGCCCTTCCATTACGGCCGCTGGGTTCAGATTCATGACCGCTGGGGCTGGTGCCCGGGCGAAATCGTTGCCCGTCCCGTCTATGCGCCAGCGCTTGTCGCCTTCATCGGCGGCAGCAATTTCGGCATTTCGATTTCGTTCGGCCACAGCTTCCCGGCCGTCGGCTGGGTTCCGCTCGGTCCGCGCGAAGTGTTCCATCCCTGGTATCACGCGAGCCCGACTTATGTTCGCAACGTCAACATCACCAATGTCACGGTCATCAACAACATCACCGTCGAGAAAAACGTGACCGTGAATAATTTCGTCAACCAGCAAGGGGCAACGGTGGTTTCGGCTTCGGCCTTCACCGGTGCGGCCCCGGTCGGCCACGCCCGAATTTCCGTGGCCCGGGAAGAACTGGCGCAAGCCCGGGTGCGCCCGCAATTGACACACCTTGATTCAACCCCGGCGGCGCGAGCCGGTATCGCGGTTCAGGAAGCGGCGACCGGATCGGAAACGGTCCGGGGCCGATTCTATTCGGGGCCGGATTCGGGGCCGGCCGACGCGATAAAAACCTATTCGCGGCCGAACAGCTTTCTCAATTCCGTTTTCGCCTGAGCGAGAATCCGTTTGCGCGACGCCGGCAAATTCTTTCCGCCGCGATTGATATAGAAATTCAGCATCGACATGGCGGATTGAAAAGGCCCGGCCTTCCGCCGCTTGCTCCGTTCGGCGGAGCGTTTGAGCGACCATGCGATCTTCTTCGGGTCGCGGAAAGAAAAAGTTCCCCTTGCGATATCCAGGGCGTCGCTTCGCCGCATCACCTCGGCGGACCAATATTTCGTCGCGGATTTTCGGCGGATCGTCTTTCCGGCGGCGACCCTCTTTCCGGATTTCCCTATCATGGCGGCATCATCCTCCGTTCGGACAGAGCCTGCTCCGGTTCACTCAATAGGCGCCACCGCATCCATCGGCGGTGGCAACATCGGCGGTTCGGCCGTCAGCGATTTGGCCAGGCGCGCCAGCATGGCTTTGATCTCGGGGTGCTTTTCCGGTGACCATGCCGAAAGAAGATCCTCGAGATTGAGTTGCCGGGCGGCAATGATCCGCTCGAAAACATGCCGGCCATGGGCGGTGGGGCCAAGACATTCGCGCTCATCCAGTGCCGCGATTTTGGCTGCCGCCGATCTTTCGGCGATCGGCATCAACCGCCGCGCATCGATGCCGAATTCCGCGGCAAGCGCCGGTATCGAGAGCGGCGTTGGCCGCTCCATCAGCCGGGCGAGCAGCCACAATTCCTGCGGATCGAGATCCGTTTCGGTTTGCGCGGCAAGCCGGGCGTAGACGCGCCAGCGATTTTCGTGGGCGGCGAGACAGGTCACGATGCGCTCCAATTCCTCGAGCGAGGTCGCATCGCGCGGCATCGGGAACGCTTCGCCGGTAACTTCCGGCCGGAGCGCTTTGCGCAGCGGAATCTCACGAAGGGCGAGGGCGAGAACGACGCCGATGGCCGCAAAAACGGCGGCGGTATGGAAAACCGGATGGAGGGCCGCGGCAAAGGCCTCGATATAGGCGGTGCGCAACGGATCGGCTAGCGCTGCAATCGCCGCCGGATCGGTCACCGAGGGAAGTTTCGACTCCTTGCGGGAGATTCCGCGCGAGATTGGATTGAAGGGCGAGAGCGAAGATACCGCCGAACATGGCGACGCCAAGCGACCCGCCGATCGAGCGGAATAAGATCGTTCCCGAGGTGGCCACGCCGAGATGCTCATAGGCGACCGCGTTTTGCACCGCCAGCACCAGGACCGGCATCACCATGCCGAGCCCGACCCCCAGCACCAGCATGTAGGCGGCCGCTAAGCTTGACGGCGTTTCCACGGCGAGCGTCGAGAGGAAGAAAAGCGCAACCGTCATGAGAGCGGTGCCGATGACGGGGAATATTTTGTAGCGCCCGATCCAGCTAATGATCTGGCCGCTCGCCATCGACGTTACGAATATGCCGCCCATCATGGGCGTCAATTGAAATCCCGCAGCCGACGGATCGATGCCTTTTACGACTTGCAGATAGACGGGAAGCAGGGTGATCGACCCGAACATGGCAACACCGATGATGAAGCCGATGCCGGCGGAGACTGAAAAGACGCCGTTGCTAAACAGTGCCAGCGGCAGAATCGGCTCCGGCGAACGCCATTCGACGAAGATAAAGCCAATGAGAACGATGGCGCTAACGACCGCGAGACCAACAAGAACCGGGCCCGAAAGAATCGTGCCAGCAAGGCTCGTCACCAGCACGATCCCGGTCAACGCGGCCCCCAGCAAAGTCGCCCCGAGATAGTCGATCACGAGGTGCGGGCTCTTGCGATGGGCGCTGAACGCCACGCCGATCACCGCCAGCGACACCAGGCCGAGCGGCAGATTGACATAGAAGATCCACCGCCAGGAAAGATGGTCGACGAAAAAGCCGCCGATCAAGGGGCCGAGCGCGGTGGAAATGCCGAACATCGCGCCGAAAATGCCTTGATACCGCCCGCGGTCCCGCGACGGCACGATATCGCCGACAACGGCAAGGGCGGTGACAATGAGGCCGCCGCCGCCAAGCCCCTGGATCGCGCGAAAGGCGATGAGCTCGGCCAAACTTTGACTGATGCCGCAGAGGGCGGAGCCGGCGAGGAAGAGAACAATCGCCGTCTGCAGCACGATTTTGCGTCCAAAAAGATCGCCGAGTTTGCCGTAGATCGGGCCGACAATGGTGCTCGCGAGCAAATAGGCGGTTACGATCCAGGAGAGGTGGGCGAGCCCTCCCAATTCGCCGACGATGGTGGGAAGGGCCGTGGAAACGATCGTCTGATCGAGGGAGGCAAGCAGTACGGCGAGGGCCAGGGCGGAAAAAATGAGGCGCACCTTGGGCGCCTTCGATGCCGTTGCGCCGGGATGCGCTTGGGAAGAACCGCTTCGGATTTCGTTCATCGTTCTCTTTGTTCCTTCTGCGGGCCGCGAATTCTCGGATAGGGGCGCCGACCTCCCGAAAAATCACAGCTCTGTGAACCGGCGGAAACGACAATTCGAGGACCGCTTTTATGAGGTATAGTCGCGCCAGAGGAAGGACAAGTTGTCAACTCAGATCGATACCGGCGGTTTCACGGAAGCACGGCCGAACCAGCCGAAGCCGCGGCATTGGATCCATCGCCATAGCGCGATCATCCGCGCCACCCATTGGATCAATGTGCTGTGCCTGACCATCCTGCTCATGAGCGGATTACAAATTTTTAATGCCCATCCCGCTCTTTACTGGGGTCCCCAATCGAATTTCAACGATCCGCTCCTCGAAATCGGCGCCACCGAAGGCAGCAAGGACAGCCCGGCCAAGGGCATCACCACCCTATTCGGCCATGACTTCGACACCACCGGCGTGCTCGGCCTCTCGAAGAACGGCGACGGCGAATGGACCAAACGGGGATTTCCCGCATGGGCGACCATACCCGGGCCGCAATGGCTGGCCATGGGCCGCCGCTGGCATTTCTTCTTCGCGTGGCTGTTCGTCATTAACGGGCTGGTCTATGCGACATCCGCCTTGTTGAGCGGCCATTTCTGGGCGCTGGTGCCGACCTGGGAAGAATTCAAACATATCGGGCGCGTGATCTGGGATCATTTGCGCTTCCGCTTTCCCAGGGGCGAGGAGGCCAAGCGCTACAATGTCCTGCAAAAGTTCGCCTATTTCGGCGTTGTCTTTGTTGCCGGGCCGCTGGTGGTACTGGCCGGGCTCACCATGTCGCCGCGAATCGATACCGGATTCCCGATCCTGCTTCATCTTTTCGACGGACGGCAATCGGCGCGCACCATTCATTTTCTCTGCGCCTTTGCATTCCTCGCTTTCGTCGCCATCCACCTGTTCATGGTTTTGATTTCCGGCGTGTGGAACAACATCCGCTCGATGATCACCGGGCAGTACGACATCGGCGAAGCCGAGGAATCCCGTGAGAAGTAACGGCGTCAATCGCCGGCGATTTATTTTCCGGCTCGCCGGCAGCACCGGCATGCTGGCGCTGGCGGGCTGCGACAAGCTCTCGCAAAGCCACTGGTTCCGGAAACTGCTCGGCAGCGCCGAATTCCTGAACCATGCGGTTCAACCGCTGGTTTCGGGACAGCGCCTGGCCCAGGAATTCACCGAAGCCGATATCTCGCCGCACTTCAAAGCCAACGGATCGACCGATCCCGAAGACGCGGCGTATCAACAAATGGTCAAGAACGGCTTTGCCGATTGGCGGCTCGAAATCGCCGGGCTGGTCGAGCAGCCGATGACGTTTTCGCTGGCCGAACTCCGGGCATTTCCGTCGCGCACCCAGATCACCCGCCATGACTGCGTCGAGGGCTGGAGCTGCATCGGTAAATGGAAAGGCGCGCCCTTGGCGACGCTGATGGAGCGCGTGAAACCGAAAGCCGAAGCGCGTTATGTCATGTTTTTCTGCGCCGACCCGATCGACAAAAAAGACGATGGCACGCCGATCAAATATTACGAGAGCATCGATCTCGCCGGCGCCTACCATCCGCAAACCATCCTTGCCTATGACATGAACGATCAGCCGCTCGCCGTTCCGCACGGCGCGCCGCTGCGGCTTCGCGACGAGCGCCAGCTCGGCTACAAAATGGCGAAATACGTCATGCGCATCGAACTCGTCGACAGCTTCGAGAAGTTCGGCGACGGCAACGGCGGCTACTGGGAAGACCAGGGCTACGAGTGGTACGCGGGGATTTAGAAATCCCCGAACGCCTGCTTCGCGCAGGCTTATCCAAAATATTTTATCCTTAAATTGGTGCCCCTAGTCGGATTCGAACCAACACGTTCTTGCGGACAACAGATTTTGGTGGCTTATGCTGTTGTCCCAGGTAGGGTCCATATTTAGGGGGCGAGGGAGGCCCGAGAGGTGGCGGAACCGCGCGGCCTGCGGCCGCGACTGTCATCTGCTGCAACTTAAGCAAGTGGCGTAGCACATCTGGCTTCATGCCGCTCGCGGTCTAGCTCCGGCTATCGGTCCCCGCCACCACGTCAGATCTCCTTGCCTCGCCTGATGGCCGTGGCGAAACGTGTCGTGGCCTCTGGCTCCTTTGCGGCCGCCGCGAGCGCGTCCCAACTATCGGGAGGATTGCCGGCGTCGAGCATCTTTTTGAACATCCAGTACGCGTCGGTCTTGCTCCCGTATGTCCGAAGCGACTTCTGGTCATTGACCCAGGCGAAGAGGATCGTCTTCGCGCTGGAACTGAACCGAAAGAAAAGCCGGAAGCGGCCCGCGCCGAATTTTGCCCGGAACCAATGTTTCCGGTTGGCGCCGAGAGTGTCTCCCTGGCGAAAAGCCGGAGCATTCGGATCGTCCGGAATGACGTCAAGGATCAGCTTTAGAATCGCTGTCAGGAGCTTAGCATTCGGCCCATCGCGGTACGCGACCGGGTTTCTTGCCTTTTCTTGCTCGACCGCATCGATCAACTTGATCAACTGGTCGACAAACAGGGGATGGGCACCGGCATTCCACCCCTTGATGACAAACATGGAATCAGATTGCGACTTCGCCATCGATGGGCGCGTCGAGATCCGCCTCGATGCCGCGGGTAAGCGTTCGCGCACGCTCGATCAACTCCGGGGTAAGCCCCGTGAGATGTTCGGGCCGGACGACCATGTCGCGCGCCAGGAAATCCAGGAACGCCGCGATCACAGGATCCTCCACGTCTGAGCTTGCCTTCATGATCACAGCGCGGTCGCCTTCCACGATATAAGCCAAATAATCGCCCGGGCGCACACCAAGAGCCTTCCGAACTCCACTGGGAAGCGTCGTTTGGGATTTGGCGGTGATGGCACTCTTGATCATAGCGGCCCTCCTCAAGATGACTTATAGGTAATGCATTTGCATTCCGTTGTCAAGAATGCAAATGCATTCACAGCAGCTCCCTCTGTTAGCGCGCGGTCCAACCTTGTACGAAATCAAATCTCTGCTCGTCAGAGAAGTCTTCTCGGAATTGGGAAAGGGATCGCGCTCTGGCCATCGGCACTGCGCATGTGACCGCGGATTTGCCAGCTCTAGCGGCTTACTGGATCATGCCAGATTTTGCGTCACTCGGAACAACAGCATAAGCCACAGATTTTGAGTCTGCCAAATGATACTGTAACAGTTTGATATTACAGTTATATTTACGATTAGGAGTTATGTATGTGTAAGCCAATGTTTAACTGTCGCCGTTGTCTCAGGTTGTCCTTGTAATTATGGAGTAATGCTCCATAATTACAAGGATGCTACAAAGACGCCTTGCAAATCAACTGATTCGCCTGCTTGACCGCTACCCAGCCGTGGCCCTGTTCGGGCCGCGACAGGTAGGGAAAACGACGTTGGCACTGGAAATAGCTGCGCGCCGTCCGTCCGTCTATCTGGACCTTGAGTCAGACGCCGACCGGGCGCGACTTGCGGACCCGGAACGGTACTTTGCAGATCATGAAGACGAGTTGGTCGTCCTCGACGAGGTGCATCGCGTCCCTGGACTATTTCAAACTCTGCGCGGGGTCATCGACCGCGGGCGCAGGCGGGAGAAGAAAACAAACCGCTTTCTCCTGCTTGGTTCGGCTGCCATCGATCTGCTCAAGCAATCCGGCGAATCGCTGGCCGGTCGCATTTCTTACCTGGAACTCGCGCCATTCGATGCGCTGGAAGTGCCCGCCGAAGACCTCGATACACTTTGGGTGCGTGGTGGATTTCCGTCGAGTCTTCTTGCCCCGGATGATGCGTTGAGCCTCAAATGGCGACAGGACTTCATCCGGACCTATTTGGAACGGGACATAGCTCAATTCGGACCGCGCATTCCGGCGGAGACACTTCGCCGTTTCTGGACGATGCTCGCGCATAATCAGGCTGAACTTCTGAATGCGGCTAACATTGCGCGAGGGCTGGGCGTCGATGGCAAAACGGTCGCCGGATATCTCGATCTTCTGGTCGATCTGCTGCTCGTCCGGCGCTTGCCCGCATGGCATCGAAACCAAGGCAAGCGGCTTGTAAAATCGCCGAAGGTCTATGTGCGCGATGCCGGAATTGCTCACGCCCTGCTCGGGCTCAGGAACAAGGATGATGTGCTGGGCCATCCCGTCGTCGGCCAGACATGGGAAAGTTTCGTAATCGAAACGCTGATGGCCGCGGCTCCGGAAGATACTGAGGCGAGTTTCTATCGCACTTCCGCCGGCGCCGAAATTGACCTGGTTCTCAAATTGCCCAATCGTCAGCTATGGGCTATCGAGATCAAGCGCAGTTCCGCTCCAAAGCTCGAAAAGGGCTTCCACTCTGCCTGTGCCGATTTGAAACCGCACAAGGGGTTTGTGGTCCATTCCGGAACCGAACGTTTTCCGCTGAGCAAGGAAACTGAGGCCATCGGACTGATTGCGCTCGCCACTGAGCTGCAATCGGTAAGGTAGGGCAAATGAATACTGCCCGCGTCAGTACCTATTCCGTCCAGGCTTCATTTCAAGTCATCGTCATCGATGAAATGGTGCCCCTGGTCGGACTCGAACCAACACGTTCTTGCGAACAACAGATTTTGAGTTTGCCGCGTCTACCAATTTCGCCACAGGGGCCAAGGCCACGAAGGACCGGCATCTTAACCGAGCGCGCAAAGCGACGTCAAAGTCTCCTTCGAGATGCCCGAATTTTCCGGCGATGTCGTCGCGATTGGAGCGCTGCGGCAGTGCCGTGATTTGTGTCCGCGGCCGGGTTGCCGGCCGCTATCACCGAGATTGCGGCCGGGGAGCCAGATCTTTGGCGAGCTGCGCGTCGAAATAAGCGATTGTCCGCTCGAGGCCGGTTTCGAGAGAAACGCGCGGCTCCCAATTCAAAATCCTTTTGGCAAGCCCGATATCGGGGCAGCGTTGCTTGGGGTCGTCGGCGGGCAGCGGCTTCCGCTCGATGCGCGACTTCGAGCCGGTCATGGCAATGATTTTCTCGGCGAGCATGCCGATCGCCAGCTCTTGGGGATTGCCTAGATTGACCGGCCCCGTGAACGTATCGGCGGTATCCATAAAAAGAAGAAATCCTTCGATCAGATCGTCGACGTAGCAGAATGCGCGAGTCTGGCTGCCATCGCCATAGAGCGTGATCGGCTCGTTTCTCAACGCCTGAACGATGAAATTGGAGACCACCCGCCCATCGTTCGGATGCATGCGCGGGCCGTAGGTGTTGAAGATCCGCGCCACCTTAATCCGCAATCCATGCTGGCGGTAATAATCGAAAAACAGGGTTTCGGCACAGCGCTTGCCTTCGTCGTAACAAGCTCTAGGACCGATGGGGTTGACCAAGCCGCGATAATCTTCGGCTTGCGGGTGAACTTCGGGATCGCCATAGACCTCGCTGGTCGAAGCCTGAAAAATTTTCGCCTTCAGGCGCTTGGCCAGTCCCAGCATATTGATGGCGCCGTGAACACTCGTCTTCGTCGTCTGAACCGGATCGAATTGATAGTGAATCGGCGAAGCCGGACACGCCAGGTTATAGATCTCGTCGACCTCGACATAGAGCGGGAAGGTCACGTCGTGGCGGTGCAGCTCGAAGCAACTGTTATCGAGCAGATGCGCGACATTCGCCTTGGTGCCGGTGAAATAGTTGTCGACACACAGCACGTCATAGCCGGCTCCCAGCAGCCGTTCGCACAGATGCGAGCCGAGAAACCCAGCCCCGCCGCTGACCAAGATCTTCTTCTGCATGATTTTTAAGGGATTTTTCCCCGGTAATAGGATCGGCTTCGCCCCCGGCGGGACTCTAGAGAGGTCGCTCTTCGATTGCAACAATCGGCGGCGGCTTCAAAACAGCGCATTGTTTTCCGATCATTTTATCAATTGCCCGATCGATTGGCCGGTAAACGGCTCCTCTCCGGATATTCCGGAAACGCTATAGTCGTCGAACGGACGGCCGTCAGCCGTCGCGCTCCGATCGGTAATTTTATGGCAACGCATCGGTCATTTGATCGCAACGCGGTTTCGTTATGGCTAGAGATCATTTCCGAAACCAGGGGAAAAGTCATGCGCATGGGGAAAGTTTTTGCGATTTCGCTGATGGCGATGGGCTTGTTCGCGGCATGCGAGTTGGCTTCGGCCAACGGGCTACTCAACCAATACAATCACATCGTCGTCATTTACGAAGAGAACCACAGCTTCGACAATCTTTACGGCCTTTGGGGCAACGTGAACGGCATTGCCGTGAACGGCCTGCCCAATGCGGACGCGGCGCATACGATGCAAATTCGCCAAGACAACACGACGCCTTATGCGTGCTTGCTGCAACAAGACGTGAACCTCACGTCACCGTCGCCGCTGCCGACCACATGCACGGATCACACCGGTGCTTCCTTCGTGAGCGCCTTCGCCAACGCACCGTTCAAGATCGACAACTTCATCGCGGCGACCGACACGACCTGCCCCGCCCCCAACGTGTTTGCCGCAAATGGCGTGCTCAAAGGCAGCGGTCTTCCTGGCGGCTGCACCCGGGACATCGTTCACCGCTATTACACCGAGCAGTATCAGATCCATAAGGGCAAGCAGGATCGCTATGTCACCGGCAGCGATGCCTCCGGGTTGACGATGGGCTATTACGACACCACCCTGCTGCCGATCTATGCCTATCTGCATGGCTCGGGCGCGCCGAACTACGTCATTGCCGATTCTTTCTTTCAGGCCGCCTTCGGCGGATCGTTCCTCAATCACCAGTGGTTCATCGCGGCCGCGACTCCGGTCTTCGCCGGAGCGCCAAGCGACGGCAGCGCCAACGACCTCCATTCGGTTGTCGATGTGAACGGAATGGCCGCCAACACGCCGCTGTATAAGGACCCGCTGGGAAGCAATGCCAAGGATTTGCAGCTCACCGCTTCCTGCAGCCCGCCTCCGGGCCGTCCCCGTACGCCGTCGGAGATCGCTTGCGGCGACTACGCGGTGAACACGATCCAGCCGTTCTACCAGCCCTATTCGCCGGGCACCACCACTGCAAAGAGATTGCCGCCGCTGACCAATCCGACCATCGGCGACCGGCTTTCCGCGGCCAATATCGACTGGGCCTGGTATTCGGGCGGTTGGGATAACGCCAACGGCAATACGACCGGATCTGGCTGGACCAACGGCGCCGGCCCGAATTGTTCCGATCCCAACGCCAATCCAGCGGTGGGTTTCCCGCTTTGCCCCGACTTCCTCTTTCAGTACCACCACCAAGCGCTCAATTATTTTGCGAACTATGCTCCGGGCACGCAGGCTCGTGCGAACCATTTGCTGGATGAGGTCGCCTTCATCGCCGCCGCACAGAATGGCACCTTGAAGCCGGTCAGCTTCGTCAAGCCGTTGGGCGAGGAAAACGAGCATCCCGGCTATTCGAGCGAACCCAATGGCAGCAGCCATCTGGTCGACCTAATCAAGGACGTGCTAAACGGCCCGAACGGCCATGACACGTTGATCATCGTTACCTATGACGAGTTCGGCGGTCAGTGGGACCATGTACCGCCGCCGCCCAACAATCCCACAGTTATCTCGTCGCCCCATGATCAATGGGGTCCGGGCACGCGCGTTCCGGCGTTGCTGGTTTCAAAGCAATTCAAGCATTCCGGAGTTGATCACATCGGCCACGACACGACATCGATCCTCAGGACGATTGAAGATCGTTTCAATCTCGACCCGCTGAGCTCGCGGGATATGGAAGTGAATGATCTCGAAACCGCCTTGAAGGCCGCCGATTAACGTTCGAGGTCTGCATCGTTGCGGTTTGCCTGCAAGACCCTTGCCCGGCTTGGTTGGACGCCGCGGCCGATTACCGATGGCTTGATGGAATTGGCGCAGAAACAAATCGCCGATTTCGAAATCCCCGCGTCTTCGAAGCAAAAATTTTCGATCGTGCAGGTAAGCTCGGCGACTTAGCGGCACTCACCGGGGGCCCCTAACCTGGAGCGGCCAAATCTGTCGGATTCCGGCGTTTTCCTCGTCATTGTCCTCGTCCACGGTTGCACCTCCTGGCCAGCGCGACTACGCTCTCGACGCCTGCTCGCGACCGAGTTGAAAATGCCGGGTTTTTCGAGATCCTCCATGCCAACAACCGCTATCTTGGCAATTGGCTGAAATTGTAAGTCTCGCCGTCATCCCTGCCGCCACGCCATAAAAACGCCCTAAAGAACGCAGAGAAACACAACGATGTTGCGCCGGCTCTATAATTGGACGATCCACATCGCCGGGCACAGGCACGCGTTGCGCTGGATGTTCGGGATCGCTTTCATCGAAAGCTCGGTGTTTCCGATACCGCCCGATGTGCTTCTTATCCCGATGGTTCTGGCGCGGCGCAGCCAGGCTTTCTTGATCGCTTTTTTGGCCACAGCCGGCTCGGTGCTGGGTGCCTTTCTCGGTTACGCCATCGGGCATTTTCTGTTCGACACCATCGGCCAGCCGATCCTGGATTTTTACGGGGCGACCGCCGATTTCGACCGGCTCCGTGAGCTTTATGACCATTGGGGCTGGTGGATCATTCCGGTGGCAGGCATGACGCCCTTTCCATTCAAGGTCATCACCATCGCCAGCGGCGTCTTCGGCCTCGATTTGACGACCTTCGCATTGGCCTGCACCGTCTCGCGGGGCGGACGATTTTTCATCGAATCCGCTTTGCTGTGGCGTTTTGGCCCGCGAATGCGCAACTTCATCGAACGCAATTTGAACATTGCCGCAGTCATCCTGTTTGTGTTGCTCCTAATCGGCATAGCCCTTGTCCGCACCGTGTTGAAAAGCTAAGGCGCGAGCTGATCATGAAATTCCAATCTTGCATTGCCGATCCCCGATTCCCTGCCGCTCTCGTGCTCGCCGCCAGCATCGCCGTTCTCGGCGGCGCGTTCGCCTTTCAATATATCGGCGGACTTCAACCCTGCGTGCTGTGCATCTATCAGCGCTATCCCTATGCTGTGACGATCGCGTTCTCGCTCGCCGCATTCTTGACCGCCCGGCAAAACCCGCAACAGTCGCAGATGCTCTTATATATATGCGCGCTGGCTTTCGTGATCGGCGCCGGCATCGCCGTCTTTCACGTCGGCGTGGAACAGCATTGGTGGCGCGGCACGGACGAATGCGGTGCGCTGTCGACCGGGGCGAAGACCTTGGAAGAGATGGAAACAATGCTGAAGAAGACCCCGGTCGTGCGCTGCGACCAGCCCCAATGGTCGCTGTTCGGCATCTCGATGGCGGGGTATAATGTGTTGATATCGCTGGCGCTGGCGGCATTTTGCATTTACGCGCCGCGGCTGAAAAACCGATGACCAGAAAAACTGCGAGACCTGCGAGCCAGCTAACGCTTCCCGGCGATCCGTCGCCAAAGGATCTGGCCGCCCGAATGATTCGGGTCGATCACGCCGGCGAATTCGGGGCCATTCGCATTTACGAGGGGCAGCTTGCGATTCTCGGCAAACATGCCGATGCCGATGTCATCCGTCACATGGCGGCAAAGGAATCCGAACATCTTGCCGCTTTTTCGCGGCTGATGGTCGAACGCAGGGTGCGGCCGACCGCCCTCTCGCCGCTCTGGCACGTCGCCGGTTACGCGCTGGGGGTTGCGACCGCGCTTCTCGGCCCCAAGGCGGCAATGGCCGCCACCGAAGCAATCGAAGAAGTGATCGACGCGCATTACGCCGGACAGGAAACGCGGCTCGGCGATGACGAGCATGAGCTGCGGGACGTGATCCAGCATTTCCGCAGCGACGAGATCGAGCATCGCAACACCGCGATTGCCCATGGCGCCCAGGAAGCCCCGGCCCATGCGCTGCTGACCGGCGCCATCAAAGCCGGATCGCGGCTGGCAATCTGGTTGTCGGAACGATTCTGAAGGAATTCTCGCAGCCGGACTCTACGGCTCGAGTTCGGTATCCCAGTATAAAAAGTCGCGCCAGGATTGGTGCAAAAAATTGGGCGGATAATGCCGCCCCGAGTTTCTGCAACTGGAATGTCGTCGGGCGCCTAGGCGGGTTCATCGGGAACATCCCGGCTTCCTGGGGCAGCTTGCTGCCTTTCTGCAAATTGCATTGCTCGCACGCGGTGACCACGTTTTCCCACGTCGCCCGCCCGCCCCGCGAGCGCGGCACGATATGGTCGAAGGTGAGCAGCTGGCTGGCGAAATTCTCGCCGCAATATTGGCAGGTGAATTTATCGCGCAGGAAAACATTGAACCGGGTGAACGGAACCTTGCGCGCCGCCGGCACGTATTCCTTGAGCGAAATCACGCTCGGCAATTTCATCGCCACGCTCGGCGAATGAACGGCCCGGTCGTATTGAGAAACGATATTGACCCGATCCAGGAACACCGCCTTGACCGCGTCCTGCCATGACCAAAGGGAAAGCGGGAAGTAGCTGAGCGGCCGGAAATCGGCATTCAGCACCAGGGCCGGACAGGCTTTCGGCGACAGCGACAAGGCGGTTCTTGGTCCTATTGGTTCTTGACCCAGGCGGTTCGGATTGCCCGCAAACCTACACGGAAACCATGACGGTTTGAAGGCGAAAAAGGCCCGGAAAGGGCCGAGAATACGCTCGGAATTGAGCCCGATCCGGGACTCGGCCGGCGGCCTTATGGACCGGCCGGAGCGAAGACTTTTTGCAGGAAACGCACGCCCAAAGCAAGCCCGGGGCCGTCGATGCCATGGCCCAAGCCAGGCCGGGTATGCGACTCGACCGGAACCGCATTGGCCGAAAGCACGGCGACCGCATGGGAGAGGGCCTGATAAGGCACCACCGGATCCTGGTCGCCGTGAACCAGCAAGACCGGCGGCCGGGCGGTAATCTCGCGTCCCAAGGTTTCCGCACCGAGCAACGCCCCGGAAAAACCGACAATCCCGGCGCAGGGGTTCTTGCGGCGAAGCATCGTATAAAGCGCCGTCATCGTCCCTTGGGAAAAACCGATGACCGCCAGAGCCCGGTCATCGAGGCCGAACCGGCTTAGTTCGGCGTCGAGGAAATTGTTTAAAACGGGGGCCGCCCGCTTGACGCCCTCGAGCAGCGCTTCCGGACGACGATCCGACAAGCTGAACCACTGAAATCCCATGGGCGAGAAATCGCAGCGCTCCGGCGCGTTGGGCGAGCAGAAGGCGGCATGAGGAAGAATCTCGCCGATCTCCGGCGCCAGCCCGATCAGATCGTCGCCATCCGCCCCGACCCCGTGAAGGAACGCCACCAGCTGTTTTGCCGGCGCCCGGAAGGGACCGAACACCGGGCCGGAAAGTGTCGCCGTCATGGGCTTCGAAATCCTCGTTCGCGGGGTTTTGCGGAAGCGGGCGCTGTGCCAAATTGGGCGGCGCATGATCGCCTTGAGACCTTGGCGGCACAAGTCCCCAGAACTTGAATCTGGTGCAGTTTAAATGCGATTCGACTCCGACCTATGATTGAGCATCCCGAGACCACCCGCTTTGCGCCGAGCCCGACCGGCTTTCTCCATCTCGGTCATGCCTTCGCGGCACTTTTCGCGTGGCAGGCAGCGCAGAATTCGAAGGGGCGATTCTTGCTGCGTGTCGAAGACATCGACCTAGCGCGCTGCCGGGCGGAATTCGAACAGGCCATCTATGAAGATCTCGCCTGGCTGGGTTCCGGCTTGCCGGGCTGGGGATGGGAAAAGCCGGTGCGCCGCCAATCGGAACACATGGCCGAATACCGCACGGCTCTCGACAAGCTCGAAGGCGAAGGATTGATCTATCCCTGTTTTTGCACCCGGGCGCAGATCTTGGCGGAGGTGGCGAAAGCCGGCATGGCGCCCCACGGCGTCGAGGGCCCGTCTTATCCCGGCACCTGCCGGACTCTTTCCACCGAAGCGCGGACTCAGAGAATCGCCGCCGGCGAAGCGTTTGCGCTTCGGCTCAATCTCGCGCGTGCCGTGGCGAAAACCGGGGCTTTGACCTGGCATGACCGCAAGCAAGGCATGATCGCGGCACGGCCGGAGATTTTCGGGGATGTCGTGCTGGCGCGCAAGGAAACGCCGGCGAGCTATCACTTGGCCGTCGCTCTCGACGACCATCTGCAAGGCGTTACGCTCGTGACCCGCGGCGAGGATTTATTCGACGCCACTCACATTCAGCGATTGCTTCAAGCCCTTCTCGAATTGAACACACCGGATTATGCCCACCACCCGCTGATTTGCGACGAACAGGGAAAGCGCTTCGCCAAACGCGACAAGGCCTCGACCTTGCGCGCCCTGCGTTTCGCGGGCGTCTCCCCCAAGGACGTGCGCTTAAAAGCGCAAACTGCGCGGCATGACGCCTGATTGCGTAATTCGATTATTGGCGGAGCCCCTTGCTCAGCACGGCATAATCCGGATGTTCCGGTCCGATCACCCCAAAGCGCAACGCGAAATCCAGCACGACCAGATTGCTGTTCGGTTTGAATTCGCGGCCGTCATCGACCAAACGCAGCACGTCGCGCATCGGCAGCAGCTCGAAATAGTCGATCTCGCCATCGGCGTTCTCGGGAACGAAATTCGCCGGCAGTTCCAGATCGTAAATGAACATGGTGGCTGGGCCCAGGCCCTCGCCGGTTTCGATGCAATAAGAAATGTGGCCGGCTTCCTTGGCGCTATTGGCAAGGGATTCCCCGATGCTCGCCTCTTCCTCCGATTCCTTTTTCATATTGTCGAAAATCGAAAGCGAAGCCGGCTGGCCGCCCGCCACCATATTGTCGAGCTTGGCGGGATGCACTTGGGCGGTGGCGCTGCGCTTCCCGATCCACAGGCTGACCCCGCCGCCCTCGCGCACATAGCCGTTCACATGGACGCCGAAAGCACGGATGCCGAAGAACGGCACCACCGCGCGGTCGATCTCGAAGAACGGCTTGGTCGAAAGGGTCCGGTCGTCCAGCGCCACCACCAAATAGGATTCGCCGCGCAACCGGCGGATCAGCCGCCGCTCGATTAGCGCGCGCACGGCCCCCATGACCGCTTCGCTTCGCACCTTCGGCGAATCCAACGCGGCGCTCAGCGCGATGCGCCCGGGCTCGACGACGAAGACATCCGGAAATTCCGCGAGCAAGGCGATCCGGTCGCGCCTTATCGATCCAATGCGCTTGTCGTCGACGACAAAAGGGATATAGCGCGACGGATCGAAAGTGTTGAGCTCGGCGATGCGGTCGGAAAAGCTCAAAGCGTCGCAATCGGGGCGCTAAGCCGCTTCGCGGGTGGCGCGGTCGACGATGTCGACGATGTCGCTCATGATGGTCGAAATATCGTAATCCTTGGGCGTATAGACCGCGGCAACGCCCGCTTTCTTCAACGCCTCCGCATCTTTGGGCGGAATGATGCCGCCGGCAATCACCGGGATATGGCCGAGACCCGCCTTGCGCATGCGCTCCACGACTTCGGTGACGAGCGGCTGATGCGAGCCCGAAAGCACGGACAAGCCCACCACATGCACGCCCTCTTCGAGCGCCGCATTGGCAATCTGGGCCGGCGTCAAGCGAATGCCCTCATAGACGACTTCCATGCCGGCATCCCGCGCCCGCACCGCAATCTGTTCGGCGCCGTTGGAGTGACCGTCGAGCCCCGGCTTGCCGATCAGAATCTTGATGCGCCGCTTCAACCGGGTCGAGACGTCCTCGACGCGCTGGCGAACCTTCGCCATGGCTTCCATGTCGCGGGCCGAAATGCCGTGGGCTTTGCCGGAAACGCCGGTGGGTGCGCGATACTCGCCGAACACGCGGCGCATCAGGCCCGCCCATTCGCCGGTGGTGACGCCCGCATGGGCGCAGGCGATCGAGGGCTCCATCACATTGGCGCCTTCCTTGACCGCGCGCTCCAGGGCTTCGAGGGCCGCTTTCACTTTGCGCGGATCGCGGGATTCCCGCCATTTCGCGAGATTGGCGACTTGCTTGTGCTCGGCATCGTCATCGGGAACGAGGAAGCTGCCCTCGCTGGAAGCCAGAAGCGGCGACGGCAAGGCATCGGTGAAGCAATTGACGCCGACGACTTTCAGCGCACCGGTTTCGATGTCGGCGATACGCTTGGTGTTCGATTCGACCAGGCGCTGTTTCATAAAGCCGGACTCGACCGCCGGAATGACGCCGCCCATGTCTTCGATGCGGGCCAGTTCGGCTTTCGCTTCCGCTTTCAATTCGTCGACCTTTTCGCGGATCACCGTCGATCCCTCGAAGATGTCGCCGAATTCCAAGAGATCGGTTTCGAAAGCCATGATCTGCTGCAAGCGGAGCGACCATTGCTGATCCCATTGCCGCGGCAATCCAAGCGCCTCGTTCCAGGCCGGAAGTTGAATGGCGCGGGCCCGCGTCTTGCGGCTCAAGACCACCGACAGCATTTCGATCAGGATGCGGTAGACGTTATTTTCCGGCTGCTGCTCCGTCAATCCAAGAGAGTTCACCTGCATGCCATAGCGGAAACGCCGGAGCTTTTCATCCGCCACCTTGAATCGCTTTTGGCAGATTTCGTCCCAGAGCTCGGCAAAGGCCCAGACCTTGCAGAGTTCGGTGATGAACCGCATGCCGGCATTCAGGAAAAAGCTGATGCGCCCGGCGACATTGGGAAATTCCTTGAGCGAAACCTGGCCGGATTTCCGGACCGCTTCCATGACGCCAATGGCTGTCGCCAGCGAATAGGCGAGTTCTTGAACCGGCGTCGCGCCCGCTTCTTGCAAGTGATAGGAGCAGACATTCATCGGATTCCATTTCGGAACCTCGCGCGCCGTAAAGGCGATGATATCGGTGGTGAGTTTCAAGCTCGGCCCCGGCGGGAAGATATAAGTTCCCCGTGAAAGATATTCCTTGATGATGTCGTTCTGCGTGGTCCCCGAAAGTTCCGAACGCTTTGCGCCCTGGCGCTCGGCCACCGCGATATAAAGCGAAAGCAGCCAGGCCGCCGGCGCATTGATCGTCATCGAGGTATTCATGCGGCCAAGCGGGATCCCCTCGAAGAGCTTCTCCATATCGCCGACATGTCCGATGGGAACCCCGACTTTCCCCACTTCGCCTTTGGCGAGCGGGTGATCGGCGTCATAGCCGGTCTGGGTCGGCAAATCGAAAGCGACCGAAAGACCGGTCTGGCCGCGGGCAAGGTTCGCGCGGTAAAGCGCATTGGAAGCGGCGGCGGAAGAATGGCCGGAATAGGTCCGCATCAGCCAGGGGTGGTCGCGCGCCACTTGCGGCTTCGCCGATTTGGCTTGGGCGGTTTGAGGCTTGCCGGTGGCCGCGACTGCGGGTTTTTTATTAACGGCTTTGGTTAAGAGCTTTGGTGCGGTGCGCCGCCGGACAGAGATCCGTGTCTTGGATACAGCCGAAGCCCGCCGTTTGGAGGTCTTAACCGCCCCCCGGCTTCCCGCCCGCTTACCCTTGGACCCAGTCGCTTTCCTGCGCTTCATCAGGCCTTTCGCCTTGATCTTCCGAGGTTCTTCGGGAACTCCCCCGGAACCGCTCTAAGTTCTATTCGTTAACCCGAGGTTATCATACAGGGCCAGCCCTTTCTTTTGCGAGTTTGTGCGTTGCAAAAAGAGCCTGGGCGCATTAAAAACTTTAGCCCTTTTTCGGGGATCGGGGGGTCACCGCGGGCAGGCTTCCGGGCCGAGACCCGTCTTGGAAAGGCCGCCCCAAATCCCGGGAAAGGATGGGCGCGAACATCGCGCCGCTTTAGATCCATCTTCAGATGGCGAGGGACGTCACATGGAAGCGGTGAAACTTCAAACCAGCGCGCCCGTAAAAGATTTGTACGAAATCGGCGAAATTCCGCCGCTCGGCCATGTGCCGAAGAACATGCACGCCTGGGCGATCCGGCGCGAGCGCCATGGCGAGCCGGAAAAGGCGATGCAGCACGAGGTCGTGCTGACACCGATAATCGACTCCCATGAAGTCCTCGTCATGGTGATGTCGGCGGGCGTCAATTACAACGGCGTGTGGGCCGCCCTCGGCAAACCGATTTCACCTTTTGATACGCACAAGGCCGAATATCACATCGCCGGGTCGGATGCGGCGGGTGTGGTGTGGGCCGTTGGCTCCAAAGTGAAGACGTGGAAAGTCGGCGACGAGGTGGTCATTCATTGCAATCAAACCGACGGCGATGACGAAGAATGCAATGGCGGCGATCCGATGTTCTCGCCGAGCCAGCGCATTTGGGGTTACGAAACGCCGGACGGCTCATTCGCGCAATTTGCCCGCGTGCAAGCGCAACAGCTGATGCCGCGTCCGCGGCATCTGACGTGGGAAGAGAGCGGCTGTTACGTGCTGACGCTCGCCACCGCCTACCGGATGCTCTTCGGTCACCGCCCGCATATCCTTCGTCCCGGCCACAACGTATTGGTTTGGGGTGCTTCGGGCGGCTTGGGTTCGATGGCGATTCAGTTGATCGCCACCGCCGGCGCCAACTCCGTCGGCGTCATTTCCGATGACGACAAGCGCGATTTCGTCATGCAGCTCGGCGCCAAGGGCGTCGTCAACCGTACCAAATTCGATTGCTGGGGAAGGCTTCCCGAAGTCGATGATCAGGAAGCTTATGGCGCCTACATGAAAAAGTGCCGTGAATTCGGCCGCGCGATTTGGGAAACCACCGGCAAGGGCAATGACGTCGATTTCGTGTTCGAGCATCCGGGCGAACAAACCTTTCCGGTTTCCTGTTTCGTGGTGAAGCGCGGCGGCATGGTCGTGTTCTGCGCCGGAACCACCGGCTACAACATCACCTTCGACGCCCGTTTCGTGTGGATGCGCCAAAAGCGCATTCAGGGCAGCCATTTCGCCAATCTCTTGCAGGCAAGCCAAGCTAATCGTTTGGTCATCGAACGGCGCATCGATCCTTGCATGTCGGAAGTCTTCTCCTGGAATGACATCCCGCGCGCTCACACCAAAATGTGGAAGAACCAGCACAAGCCCGGCAACATGGCGGTGCTGATCCAAGCCAAGCGCCCGGGGCTTCGCACCATGGAAGATGCCGTCGAGGCCTGGACCGAAAGCTAAGCGTTGGCGGCCCGTCTCTGGCGGGCGTCGATGAAACTGGGGAATCAGAGGGGCCGGGCAACCGGCCCCTCGCCATTAGCAACTGCGCCGCAAACCATCGCCATTGATGCCGGTGACATAAGGCGCCCCTTGTTGTTGTCGTGGATTTCTGTCCCTTCCGGGTAGAGCTGCCGATCAGTCTTGCTTCATAAAATGCCGGATAATTTCATACTATCGCAAGCACTTGCAATCTCTTCTAGTACTGTTCCCATGAAGCGCGCCACCGAGATCCGTGTCTATCCGGATTCCAGCCAGGAACAAATCCTGGCTCAATTCAGCTGTGCGCGCTTCGTCTGGAACCAGGCTTTGAGATCGAAGAAGGAAGCCTGGGAACAGCGCCAGGAGAACCTCTCCTGCTATGCGATCAAAGCCATGCTGCCGGTCTGGAAGGCCGGAAAATACCCCTGGCTTAAGCAAGCCGACAGCCAGGCGCTGCAGCAATCGATCCTCAACCTCGATACCGCCTTCCGCAACTTCTTCGAGAAGCGCGCATGCTATCCGCGCTTCAAGAAGAAGCACGGTTCCCGCCAATCGATCCAGTATCCGCAGCGCGTCCGGCTCGAAGCCAGCCTGATCTATTTGCCGAAGATCGGCTGGGTCAAAGCCAAGGTCCACCGCGAGCTCGAAGGCAGGATCAAGACCGTCGCGGTCTCATGCAAATCGACCGGCAAATACTACGCCTCGATCCTGACCGATGACGGCAAGCCTGAACCAAAGCCCATCAAGCATTTCACTAAAATAACCGGCATCGATCTCGGCATCACCATCGCCGTCGCTTCAAGCGATGGCGTCAGGATCCCGAACCAGCAATTTCTCAACCGGGCGCCTCGCAACCGGCGCCACAAGCAGAAGAACTCTGTCCCCCAAACTCGAAGCAGCCATGCTCAGATCAAAGGCTTCGAACCAGAATCTCCGTAGGTGTTTCAGCAACAAAATCGTCAAAGCCAGGCTTCAAGTGACGAGAGCCCACGAACGCGTGCGTTTCTCAAGACAAGACTGGCAACATAAACTGTCGAGCCGCCTGGCCGGCGAAAACCAAGCGGTCTGCGCCGAGACATGGAACGTGAAGGGAATGCTCAAGAACGGTAGTCTCTCGATGGCGATTTCGGATCTTGGCTGGTCCGGATTCCTGACCAAGCTCGATTACAAGCTCAAGGACAAAGGCGGACGCCTCGCCAAGATCGATACATTTTTCCCTTCGACCAAAACTTGTTCCGCTTGCGGATCGATCAACGGCGGGTTAAGCCTTGCTGATCGCGACTGGACATGTTCAGACTGCGGTGTCTTTCACGATCGCGACCTCAACGCCGCGGTCAACATCAGGAACCAAGGAATACTAATGCTCAAGACGGAGGGTCTGCCCGTCTCTGCCCACGGAGGCTGCGTAAGACCGGTTCACACCGAATCGGCTGCGGCCTGTGAACTGGGAAGCCCCCGTCTTTAGGCGGAGGAGCAGCCACCGTATTCGCATGACCGGAGCCGCTATTTCCGTTTCGACCAAAGACCAAAGCCTCGTGATGGAAGACCTGATCGGCACTTGCGACCTGGCGCTGAAATCGGCGCGCGGGCTTGCCGCTGCGGCCCATGCCGCTGTTGCCGCCAAGGTCTCGCGGGGTGGAAAAATCAATTCGGCCTTGTTGGAGACGGATCAGTTCGCCGCCCATGGCTTGGCCTGGCTGGAAACCTATGTGGCCGCCCTCGCGGAAATCTTGAATTGGGCAAAGCGCCTTCAGGACGGCGGCAAGTTCAGTGAGCTCGAACAGCTCATTCTCCAGGCCGGCTTCGGCGAATACCTCTCGCAAATGGAAGGCGGCATCGCCATCACCCAGGTTGAGGTCGTGCGGCCCGCCGATCTCGGCGTCGCGGCCGACGATCTTCAATCATTCCGCACCGATGCCGTAACCACGTTGATGGCGCGCGGCAATACCGCCGCCGTGCGCGGGCGGATCGCGACTCTGGTCGCCCACGGCCATTTCGGGCAGTCCGGCCTCGAGGACGAAACTCTCGAATTGGTGCGCGACCAGATCCACCGCTTCGTCGAAGACCAGGTCATTCCCCACGCCCATGACTGGCATCTCAAGGACGAGTTGATTCCGATCGAGATCATTCAGCAGATGGCGGAGCTCGGCGTGTTCGGGCTTGCGGTGCCGGAGGAATTCGGCGGGCTCGGCATGGGCAAGATCGCCATGTGCGTCGTCACCGAAGAACTGAGCCGTGGATTTTTAGGTGTCGGTTCGCTCGGCACCCGCGCCGAAATCGCGGCGGAATTGATTCGCCTCGGCGGCACCGAGCAGCAGAAACAGCATTGGCTCCCAAAAATCGCGTCCGGGGAAGTTCTGACCACCGCAGTTTTCACCGAGCCCAATACCGGTTCCGATCTTGGCAATTTGAGCACCCGCGCGGTGCGCGATGGCGACACCTATAAAGTGATGGGCGCCAAGACCTGGATCACCCACGGCGCGCGCTCGGATCTGATGACCCTGCTCGCGCGGACCAACCCGAAAGAGCCCGGCTATAAGGGCCTTTCCATGTTCCTCGCCGAAAAGCCCCGCGGCACCGACGACAATCCCTTCCCCGCCAAAGGCATGTCGGGCGGCGAAATCGGGGTTCTCGGGTATCGCGGCATGAAGGAATACGAGATCGCCTTCGACGGTTTCGAAATTCCCGCCGCCAACTTGCTCGGCGGCACCGAAGGCCAGGGATTCAAGCAGCTGATGGCCACCTTCGAATCCGCGCGCATCCAAACCGCCGCCCGCGCCGTAGGCGTGGCCCAGAGTGCGTTGGAAATCGGCCTTCGTTACGCCGAAGAGCGGGTGCAATTCGGCAAGCCGATTTTTGCTTTCCCCCGCATCCACGGCAAAATCGCTTGGATCGCCGTCGAGACCATGATCGCCCGGCAGCTCAGTTATTTCGCCGCGCGCGAAAAGGATCAAGACCGGCGCTGCGACATCGAAGCGGGGATGGCGAAATTGCTCGCCGCCCGTGTGGCCTGGGCCGCCGCCGACAACGCGATGCAAATCCATGGCGGCAATGGCTACGCCCTCGAATACACGATCAGCCGGGTTTTGTGCGATTCGCGCATCCTCAATGTCTTCGAGGGTGCCGCCGAAATCCAAGCGCAAGTCATCGCCCGCGGGCTTTTATCCCGAAACGATTAGCGCCGACGGACCTCCGGCGAGGCACACATCCCTCACGATTGCAATTAATATGGCGATTGTCGCAGCCGGCGATGCGGATGTCCCGCGCCGGTTCAACGTCGGCGGCACAGAGACCAGTCCCCTTACTTCAGGAGCATAGGATGATGCGAACGATCGCGGAGCGCCGGCGGTAGTGAAAGCATTGACGTATCGGATTTGATCATGTCTCTCGATTTTGCATCGATTTATCTAATGACCGGGACGGCACACATAGCTGTCGCCTTTATGATCGTGAGCAACCTATACACAACGATCGCCTATTTCGGTCATGAGCGGATATGGGCAAGGATCAGGTGGGGAATCAGCGAAGCTTGAGGGCAATTCCATCACAATGACTGGAGTCAACTTCACCACGAGAATGAAACGTCCGCGGTCCCGATCGGGTCGGCGGCGGTTTGACCTTTGAATTCCTTGGTGCGCTCGACGACGCTGAAATCCACCCGCGCGACATCGCACCAGAATAGCGAAAACCCGGCTTGGAAATCGGCGACCAGAATATTCTTGTCGACGCTCGGGCTCGAACCGAAGCTGTTGCCATCCAAAAAGATATTGCGCCCGACCACCCGGCCCTGCATCCCGGCGAAGGCGTAATATCCGAATTCGCCGTGGGCGCGGTCGCCGGCAAAAAAATCCGTTCCCGAAAGTGCCGGGCGGATTCGAACCGGCCCGTAATCGGCGTTCAGGCCGTTACCGATCCGCAATAAGCCGCCAGCCTCGCCATAGGTAAACACATTGCCGACGGTGGCGCCGACGCCCGGAATGATGTCGATTCCGCTGTCATCACCCCAAATTCTCGCCCGCCATTCCCGCTCATAGCTCAACATTAGCCCGGGCTCGTCGCGAATCTGGCTGTTCCAGCCCTGGGCGCTGTTGGCGCCGATCAGCTGATGCCAGTTGTTCTGCACTTCACGCCCGAATGCGGCAGGGCCGACGACGCCGAGATCGAGCTCAAGGTTTTCGAGCTTATTTTCTCCGGCTTCTTGCAGCAGGCTGATACCGCCATAGAGCCAGGCCCCGTAGGGCCGGTCGGTCGGATCCGGCGGATTGCGGTGTAGATCTTCCGGCGTAAAGAAGCTTTGGCCGAGAAAAACTGCGTAGCGGCGCGGCGGGTGCTCGCCCAACCCGGAAGGCTGGAACACGGTCGGGATGTTGGACAGAATTTTGAACGGTTCATCCCAATCGCTGTCCGAATTGAATTCCGGACCGAGATAGGAAGCTCGCAAGCCCTGGGTGTAATGCTTGTCGTCGTTGAAATAGAGCGAATCGTTTTCTTCGAGAAGGGTGATGCGACTATTCGTATCGGCATCCGTGTCGGCCGCATGCGCGGGCGTGAAAACCGCGGCGGTCAAGAGCGCTGCGATCATGATTCGAGCGGTCATCGGAAAACGATTTTGCCGGCATTGAGCGCGGGGTCAAGTCACGTCGCGGTATAGATTACAGCGGGTCTGCGCCGTGATCAGAGATCGCGCAATCCGGTCACAAATCCGACCATTGCATGACGGACCAGCGATCGCCTTCGCGGCGGACGATGTAGGCGCCGTTGCCTGCGTATTTGTAATGATCGCAGCCTTCCGGCGAAATTTCCTTGGTACACCGCACCATCCAAATATCGATGCGGACGTCGCCCTCCTGCGGCGCCATGAGGCCGGGGCGCTCCAGCACTTCGAATGGTTCCCAGGGCAAAGTCTTTTTGGTCAGGACCTCGCGTTTGATGAACTCGATAGAGGTAAATGTCTTCGGGGTGCGGAGCGCCGCCGCCATAGCGCGGCTCGTGATCGAGATTGAGCCCGATTCGGCAGAGATGATGATCGCCGCGCTCCCAGCAGCCGAGCATGGTCTCGATGGCGCAGAGCGGCGCCGTTGGATCGCCCACGCATTGGCTCGACGTCTTGGCGGCGTCGAATTGAATGACGAGCGGCTTGTCCATGGGCGTGATGTCGGGCAGCGGCACGTCGTCGGCGAAAGCCGGGAGGCCGACCAAAATTAGAACGCCAACGGCAAAGAAACGAGCGATCATGACGCCGCGATTCGGACCGAGTTTGCCCCACCCGTCAAGATGGACCGTGACACCCCCATGAAAACCCGCCGCGCGAATCGCCCCCTTTTTACTGGGCGGAGCGGGGCTCGGGGGTTAATCTCCCGACATGGAAACATTTCAGGCCGTGGCGCCCTATCTCATCTATGTCGTGGTCGCCGCCGTGCTCGGCGTCTTGGCCGTCGGCGTCTTCGGCATGCTCCGCGGCGGCCCGTTCAACACCAAATACGGCAATAAATTGATGCGGGCCCGCGTCGGCCTCCAGGCGCTGGCAATCGCCTTGCTGGCGCTGCTCCTTTGGCTCTCCAAATATGCGAGCCCGCCGGGCTCCCACCCCTGACCCTGTAGACGGCCATGGTCAAACTGACCCGCATCTATACTCGCGGCGGCGACAAGGGCGAGACCTCGCTCGGCGATGGCAGCCGGGTCAAAAAATACGCGCTGCGGGTGTCGGCCTTCGGCACCGTCGACGAAGTCAATGCCGTCATCGGCTTGGCGCGGCTCCACACCAAGGGGAAGGCCGACGCCATGCTGGCCCGCATTCAAAACGACATCTTTGATCTGGGGGCCGATCTCTGCCGGCCGGAATTGGCAAAGAAGACCGCCAACCAAAGTATCGGCGACTCCCTGGTCAAAAGGCTCGAAGCCGAGATCGACGCGATGAATGCCGAATTGGCGCCGCTCACCTCCTTCATCCTTCCCGGGGGAAGCCCGGCCTCCGCCTACCTCCATTTCGCCAGAACCGTTGTCCGGCGGGCGGAACGGTTGATGGTGGAACTTGGCACCGCCGAAGCGGTTAACCCTGTAGCGGTGCGTTACGTTAACCGGCTCTCCGACCACCTCTTCGTCCTTGCCCGCTACCTGAATAAGAAGGGCAAGGCGGACGTGCTGTGGCGACCCGGCGCCAACCGATAGGTTGGCGGGCGTAAATGACCGGCCAACCGTTAACGCCGGCCTGCCAGCCCAGGCCCCTATAAGCCGGCTTCTCGCGTTGACAGGTTGCAAGTCCTTGGGCTTCTATTGTGCGGCTGCGAACGGGGACGCAGTCGCCTCTGGCAAATTCTTGATCTGACAGGTCTTTGAGACGCCGATGAAGGTTTTGGTGGCAGTTAAACGCGTGGTGGATTTCAACGTGAAGATCCGCGTCAAAGCGGATGGATCGGGAATCGATCTCGCGAATGTGAAAATGTCCATGAACCCGTTCGATGAGATTGCGGTGGAAGAAGCCGTGCGTCTCAAGGAACAGGGCAAGGCGACCGAAGTGATCGCCGTCACCATCGGCGAAACGAAATGCCAGGAAACGCTGCGGACCGCCATGGCGATGGGTGCGGATCGCGCGATCCATGTTGTGACCGAGGTGGCACTTGAGCCGCTGGCGGTCGCCAAGCTGTTGGCCAAAATCGTCGACCGCGAGAGGCCGGAAATCGTGCTTCTCGGCAAACAAGCCATCGACGACGATTGCAATCAAACCGGCCAGATGCTGGGCGCCCTTCTCGGCTGGCCGCAAGGAACCTTCGCCTCAAAGGTGGCGCTGAACGGTGCCGCCGCCGAGGTTACCCGCGAAGTCGATGGCGGCTTGGAAACCGTGGCGCTCACCCTGCCCGCGATCATCACCACCGATCTTCGGCTCAATACGCCGCGCTACGCGACGCTGCCCAACATCATGAAGGCGAAGAAAAAGCCGATCGAAGAATTGACGCCCGATGCGCTCGGCGTCGATGTGAGTCCGCGCATGACCGTGCTCAAGGTCATGGAGCCGGCGAAACGCAGCGCCGGCATCAGGGTCGGCAGCGTGCAGGAACTGGTCCACAAACTTCATGACGAAGCCAAGGTGATCTGATGGCTATTCTCGTCGTCGCCGAACCCGACAACAAATCGGTCAAACCGGCCACTCTTTGCACGATCACCGCCGCGAAGAAAATTTCCGGCGACGGCGTCACCGTGCTCATCGCCGGACAGAATTGCGGCGAGGCGGCAAAGGCCGCAGCAGGTGTCGAGGGCGTGGCCAAAGTCCTCGTCGCCGATGACACCGCCTTTGCTCATCCGCTCGCGGAAAATCTCGGCAACCTGATCGCCAAGCTCGCTTCCGGTTATTCTCACGTGCTGGCGCCCGCCACCACTTCGGGCAAGAACGTGATGCCGCGGGTTGCGGCCCTCCTCGATGTCTCGCAGATATCCGACATTATCGCGGTCGAAGACGCCGACACTTTCCGCCGGCCGATCTATGCCGGCAACGCCATCGCCACGGTGAAATCCAAGGATAAGATCAAGGTCATCACCGTCCGCACTACGGCTTTCGAAAAGGCCAAGGCCACCGGCGGTTCAGCGGCGATTGAATTGGTGACGGGTGAAAATAGCGAGCAGCGTTCGCGTTTCGTCGACCAAAAACTGAGCGATTTGGGCCGCCCCGAATTGACCAGCGCCCGGGTGATCATTTCCGGCGGACGGGGATTGCAGAGCGGCGAGAATTTCAAGCTGCTCGAAGCCATTGCCGACAAGCTGAACGCGGCGCTTGGCGCCTCGCGGGCCGCGGTCGATGCCGGTTTCGTGCCCAACGACTATCAAGTCGGTCAGACCGGCAAGATCGTCGCCCCCGAGCTTTACATTGCGGTCGGCATTTCGGGCGCCATTCAGCATCTGGCCGGGATGAAGGACAGCAAGGTGATCGTCGCCATCAACAAGGACGAAGAAGCGCCGATTTTCCAAATCGCCGATTACGGTCTGGTCGCGGATCTATTCCAGGCTTTACCGGAGCTATCGGCCGAGCTCGATAAGTTGAAGACCGCCTGATTGCGGAACCACGAGAGAGGTAGGGCGATGAGTAAAAAAGCGAAACCACTTGCGATCCACAAGATCGGAGTGATCGGCGCTGGACAGATGGGGGCCGGCATCGCCCATGTTTGTGCGCTGGCTGGCTTCGATGTGGCGATGGTCGATATCGACAAGGAACAGATCGGCAAGGCCATGGACAATATCGATGAGCACTTGACGCGCCAGGTCGACCATCGCGCGATCAAAGCACCCGATCGTGCCGCAGCGCTGAAGCGCATCAAAACCGGCACCGACTACAAGCTCTTCAAGGATTGCGACCTCGTCATCGAGACCGCGACCGAAGACGAAGAATTGAAGAAGAGCATCTTCAAAAAACTGACGCCGCATCTGAAAGACGATGCCATCATCGCCAGCGACACGTCGTCGATCTCGATCACCAGGCTCGGGGCTGCGACCGACCGGCCGCATAAATTCATGGGCATGCATTTCATGAATCCGGCGCCGGTCATCAAGCTGGTCGAGCTCATTCGCGGCATCGCCACCGACGATGCGACTTTTCAAACGGTGCGCGAGCTGACGCTCGCTCTCGGGAAAACCCCGGCGGTTTCCGAAGATTTCCCGGCTTTCATCGTCAACCGCATTCTCCAGCCGATGATCAACGAAGCCGTCTATACGCTTTACGAAGGCGTGGGCTCCGTCGAGGGCATCGATACCGCGATGAAGCTCGGCGCCAAGCATCCGATGGGCCCGCTCGAGCTCGCCGATTTCATCGGTCTCGACGTCTGCCTCGCGGTCATGCACGTGCTTTACGAGGGCTTGGCGGACAGCAAATACCGGCCGTGTCCGCTGCTCGTAAAATATGTCGAGGCCGGTTGGCTGGGACGGAAAGTCGGCCGCGGCTTCTACGATTACAGCACCGACAAGCCTATTCCCACGCGCTAAGCTTGGCACGCTAAGCCCGACACGCCAGCTTGGACACCCGAGTAAGAGCCGCCGCGTTAAGGCGCGGCCTTAATCTTCGCCTCGATCTGGCCTTCGATGTCCGGGGCATCCCAGGCCACCCCGCCTTCCGCCCGGCCTATTTCCCGGCCTTCGCGATTAAGGAGGATCGTGGTGGGGAGCCCCTTCACGCCCCAAATATTGGCGCTGGCCAGATTGGGGTCATAAAGAATGGCGAGGGCAGTTAGATCGTTCTGCTTCAGAAACGGCTCGACGGCCCGAATGCCGGTCGGGTCGCCGGAAACCGCCACCACCGCGAATTCCTTGTCGCCAAGCTTCTGCTGAAGGCGCAAGAGAGAAGGCATTTCAAGCTTGCAGGGCTCACACCAGGTGGCCCAGAAATTCACCAGCACCACCTTGCCCCGATAGCCGGAAAGGCCCATCTGGTGCCCTGCGCCATCGGTAAAGCCGGCATCGGCAAGGCTGCGGGCTCCGTCCCATAAATGCAGCCCCAGGGACAGGGGCGCGCTTTGCGAGGACCCAGCCGTCTGTCCGGTCAGATTGGGGGCCATCAGGGTCAGCGCCGCAGCGCCTAAGGCCGCCACGGCGGCAATGGCGGCCAGCAACAGTTTCGTATTAAATGTCGTGAGTTTGGTCATTTCGCCTTCTGTTTGATCGTCGGTTCTATGGTTACGAAAAATCCAAAAGCTGCCAAGCCGCTGATCCGCGGCCGCTTTGAATCCGGCCCCGCGGAAGCGATGGAGAAGATCAACGCTTCCATCGATTTCGACAAGAGGCTTGCTGCGGAAGATATCGCTGCCTCGAAGGCCCACGGCGACATGCTGATGGCGTGCGGCATTATATCGCGCGCCGACGGCGAAGCGATCCTCAAGGGCCTGGCGGCGATCGACTTCGAGATTCGTGGCGGGAAATTCGTCTTCAAGCGGGAGCTTGAGGACATTCATATGAATATCGAATTGCGGTTGTTCGAGTTGATCGGCGATGCGGCGGGACGGCTCCATACCGCGCGCTCGCGCAACGATCAGGTGGCAACCGATTTCAAGCTCTGGGTGCGCAACGCGATTGAACGCGGCGACCGGGAGCTTCGCGATCTGCAGGCCGCCCTCATCGACCAGGCTTCGAATCATGCCGGAACCATCATGCCCGGCTTCACCCATCTGCAGACCGCCCAGCCGGTGACCTTCGGCCACCATCTTCTCGCCTATGTCGAGATGTTGGGCCGCGACCGGGGACGAATTCGAGGATTGCCGCAGGCGGCTGAATGAATGTCCGCTGGGTGCGGCAGCCCTTGCCGGAACGTCCTTTCCGATCGACCGGGAGAAAACCGCCAAGGCGCTCGGTTTCGACCGGCCAGCGGCCAATTCGCTCGATGCGGTTTCGGATCGGGACTTTGCGCTCGAATTTCTCGCCGCGGCGTCGATCACGGCGATTTCATCTCTCCAGGCTCGCCGAAGAAATCGTGCTGTGGTCGAGCCCGCAATTCGGCTTCGTCCGGCTATCCGATGCCTTCACCACCGGAAGCTCGATCATGCCCCAAAAGCGCAATCCGGATGCGGCGGAATTGGTGCGCGCCAAGGCCGGAACCATCATCGGCGCGCTAATGTCGCTGCTCACCGTTTTGAAGGGCCTGCCGCTCGCCTATTCCAAGGACATGCAGGACGACAAGGAGCCGACATTCCTTGCCGCGGATACGCTATCGCTTTCCTTGCAAGCCATGAGCGGCATGATTCGCGATCTGGAGCCGCAAGTCGACACCATGAAACGGGCGGCAGGCGGCGGTTTCTCGACCGCGACCGATCTTGCCGATTGGATCGTGCAAAAGCTTGGACTGCCGTTCCGCAAGGCTCATGAAATTTCGGCGAAGATCGTGCGCCGGGCGGAGGCCAAGGGATGCTTGCTCGAAGACCTTGGCCTCAAAGAGATGCAAGTGGTTGAACCGCGCATCACCGGCGATGTCTTTTCCGTGTTGAGCCTCGAGAAATCGGCAGCGAGTCGCACCAGCTTCGGCGGCACCGCCCCGGAAAATGTCCGCCGGGCTGCCGCGGCGGCGCGGCGGCGTTTCCTGTGAGCGCGCCGCCGGTGAGGGCGATGCCGCTTTGGCGCATCCTTTTTTCGATGTTCCTGGTATTCGCTATGGGGATGACCCTGTCGGCTTGCGGCAAGCGCGGCGTGCTGGACACCCCGGACCCGCACCCGGCGGACGCATATCCGAGGCAATATCCGAAACAGGACCTGCCGCGCGAGGCGCCGACGACACAGCAGACTCCCGGCCAAGTGCCGCCGCAAGCCCCCGCACCGCAATCGCCAGCACAGCAACCCCCGGTCCCGGAGCCGATGTATCAATGACCGAATTCAGCTACCGCAGCGGGGAACTATGCGCCGAGGACATTCCGCTGGCGCAGATCGCGGATGCCGTCGCCACACCGTTCTATTGCTATTCGCTGGCGGGCATCGCGCGCCGCTACCGCGAGTTCGAGACGGCGGTGAAGGATCTTCCCGCCACCATTTGCTTCGCGCTCAAAGCCAATTCGAATCTGGCCGTCGTTAACGCCCTCGCGGCCTTAGGCGCCGGGGCCGATGTCGTCTCCGAAGGCGAGCTTCGGATTGCGCTCGAAGCCGGTGTGCCGGCGCGGTGCATCGTATTTTCGGGCGTCGGCAAGACCGAACGCGAGATCGAAGCGGCGCTCGATGCGAAAATTCTGCAATTGAACGTCGAATCCGAAGCTGAGCTTCTCGAGGTCGATCGGATCGCCCGGCGCCGGGGGATGCGAGCGCCGGTGGCGCTTCGCGTCAACCCCGACGTGGCGGCGAATACGCACGCCAAAATCGCGACCGGAAAATCGGAAAATAAATTCGGGATCGATTTCGATCACGCCTGGGAAGCCTATAAGCGCGCCGCATCGATGCCCGGTCTATCCCTCCAAGGGCTGGCGGTTCATATCGGCTCGCAGCTGACCGATCTCAACCCCTTCCGCGAAGCCTTTGCGCGGTTGGCCGCCATGACGTCCGAACTGAAAGCCCAGGGCTTGGGCGTGCCGCGGCTCGATTTGGGCGGCGGGCTTGGCATCGACTACGGTTCCGAGAAGCCGGCAAGTGCTGCGCAATACGCCGCCGTGGTCGCGGAAACCGTCGGTAAGACCGGATGCGAGCTTCTATTCGAGCCCGGGCGTTTCCTGGTCGCCGAAGCGGGGGTTCTTGTCACCCGCGTGGTGCGCATCAAAGAGGGCGTCACCCATCGCTTCGTCATCGTTGACGCCGGAATGAACGATTTGCTGCGTCCCGCCCTTTACGATGCCTATCACCCGATCAGCCCGGTCCGGGAACCGGCGGAAGACGCCGTGTTCACGCCGGTCGAGGTGGTGGGCCCAGTCTGCGAAACGGGCGATACGTTCTCCCGCAATCGCCCCTTGCCGGCGCTGGTGTCGGGCGACCTGCTGGCGATCGGGGCTGCCGGGGCTTACGGCGCGGTCATGGCCTCCGGCTATAATGCGCGGCCGCTCGTTCCCGAAGTCATGGTGAACGGCGCCGATTTTTCCATTGTCCGCCCGCGCCCGAATTTGGACAGCCTGATCGACCGCGACCGTCTGCCCGACTGGGCGGTAGGTCAGGGACGGCGCAAGGAAGCGTCGTCATGACGATGCCCCCAAACGAAGTCAAAGACGAAGAATTCCCAGGCAAAGAATTCGGGGACGACGATTCAGGAATCCCCATTCACGAAGACGCGCTTAAACGCCGTTACGTCCGGCGGCGGTTGCATCTGGCGACCGCGGCGCTGCTGTGGGAAACGCTGTGGCCGGCGCTGTGGCCGGCCGTTCTCATCGGCGGCGCGTTCTTGGCGCTGGCATTGTTCGATCTATTGCCCGCCCTGCCGCCGGCATTTCATGCCGGCGTGCTGATTGCTTTCGCCATCACATTTTTTGCCGCGCTTTACCGCGCCCGGTCCGAAATCGGTTGGCCCGGACGTCGCGCCGCGGAACGCCGGATCGAACGGGAAACCGGACTCGCTCACCGGCCGCTGACCGTTCTCGACGATCGCCCGGCCGAAGCGCCGTTGAGCTCCGCCCAGACCGAACTCTGGCGGGCGCACCGGCAACGCATGGCTCTTGCCCTGTCGCGCCTTAAGGTCGGCTTGCCCGAAGCCGGGTTGGCGAAACGCGATCCGTTTGGGCTGCGGATCATTCTGGTGCTGGCCCTCGTTCTCGCGGTTGCCGATGCCCGGCAAGATGCCGGCCGGCGCATCCTGCGCGCGGTGACGCCGCATTTTCCGATATCGACCGCGCCGGCGGTGGCGCTCGATGTATGGGTAACGCCGCTTGCCTATACTGGCCTTCCGACCCTCGTCCTCGCCCGGAGCGGTCAGCCTGCCGAGAACGGCGGGCCAAGCGTTCTAGACAAGGACGGCGCCAACAAGGATGGTCTGCCGGGCGCAAATAAGCCGGCGAATTCGGCGAAATTGACCGTGCCGGCCGGGAGCGTATTGGTCGCGCAAGTCCATGGCGGCCGCGGCACGCCTAAACTCAGGACCGAAGGCAACGCCGTGACTTTGTCTCTGCTGGGTGCGGACAGCTACCAAGGCACCGCCATTCTCAATTCGCCGATTCACGCCGTCGTGGAACAGGGCGGCACGGTGCTCGGCAGTTGGGATTTGAATGTGATCCCGGACGCTCCGCCCAAGATCGCTTTCAAGGAACCGCCGAACTCGAAGCGAGCATGGCGCCCTGCGCCTCAGCTACCGGGTGGAGGACGATTACGGCGTCACCGAAGCCAAAGGTGTGATCAGCCGGGCGCAAAGCGTTCCCGAAACAATCGCCGGCGGGAACGGGCCGATCGAGGTTTCGCTGCCGTTGCCGGGCGGCGCGGTAAAACAGGCGGAAAATGTCAGTTATCACGATCTGACGGCGCATCCTTGGGCCGGAACCGAGGTCCGTATGCATCTCGAGGCCAAGGACGGAGCCGGCCAAACCGGGATGAGCGAATCGGTCACGTTCGTCCTGCCGGAACGGGAGTTTCACAACGAAGCCGCGAAGGAAATCGTCGCCGAGCGCAAGCGGCTGACCATCGACCCCGATGCGCGGCGTGAAGTGGCGATGGCAATCGCCGGCCTTGCCAACGAACCGGCGCGGTTCAACAACGACGTCGTCGTGTTCATGGCCTTGGGAAGTGCCGCACGCCGGCTCATGCTCGACCGCGAGCCGTCGGCGGTGGCTTCAGTTCAGAGCTTGCTTTGGGACACCGCCTTGCGCCTCGAAGACAACGGCGCATCGCTGGCCCAGCGCGATATTCGCGACATCGAAAAAGCGTTGCGCGATGCGCTCGCCAAAGGCGCGGAAGGCAAAGAGATCAAGGATCTGATGGATAAGCTTCAGCAAGCGTTGAACCGCTATCTCGACATGCTATCGCGCGGGGCCGAACCGAATGAGGGAGAAAATCCGCCAAGCGGAGCGCAAAATCCCTCGTCGCAAACTTTCAGCCCCGACGATCTCCGGAACATGCTCGACAAGGCGCGCCAGCTCGCACAGACCGGCGACCGCCAGGCGGCCCAGGAAATGTTGTCGAAGCTCCAGGACATCCTCGAGAATCTGCGCACCGCGCAACCGCGTGAATCCCCGTCGCAACAGCAGGGCCGCGAAGCCATGCGCAATCTTCAGGATATGATCAACCGCCAGAGCGGATTACTCGATCGCAGCTTCAACAATGCCCAACCGGACAACACGCCGCAAAACGAAGGTCCGCCGCAATCGCGTAAGGGCGGCCAGCCGGGCCAGTCCCGTCCGGGCCAACAAGGCCGCTCCGGTCCCGGCAAATCCGGGGACGACGCGCAAGCTCAGGAAGAATTGCGCCGTCAACTCGGCGATTCGATGCTGAAATTAGGCGACATGCTGGGTCAGATTCCGCAACCCCTCGGCCGGGCCGAGCGCGCCATGCGCGATGCAGTCGAGGCGCTAAAAAAGGGAAGTCCGCAAGAAGCCTTGGGTCCGCAGGCTAAGGCGCTCGACCAGCTGCAACAGGCGATGCAGGAAATCCGCCAGCAAATGGCCAAGCAAAGCCAGCAAGGCGATCAAAACGGCAATCAACCGGGACCCCGGCAAGGCCAGGGCAAGGATCCGCTCGGCCGGCCGCTCCCCGAGCAGGGCGGGCAAGGCGCGAACACCGAAAAGGTGCGCATCCCCGATGAGATGGAGATGCGTCGCGCGCGCGAGATATTGGACGAGCTACGCAAGCGCGCCGGCGAACAACAGCGGCCGCGCAGCGAACGCGATTACATCGAACGCCTGCTTCCGGATTATTGATCGGGCGGATTATTGATCGCTTGAAGATCGCCCGTCGAGCCGGCGATCGGTTCCCTGCCGCGCCGAAACCGCAGGCGATTCAGCGAAGCGCAGCACCGCCATTGCCGGTGTCCGGCGACGGCGGCCAATCAGCGAGCACTTCCTTCACCACGCGGCAGATTTCCTGAAGCGAAAACGGTTTTGCGATGACGCGATGAATGAGCGCGTCGAGATTGTGGGCGCGCTGGCGTTCCGCCGCGTAACCGGTCATGAGCAGAATGCGGATACGCGGGAAGTCTTTGGCGACCTTGAGAGCCAATGCGATTCCGTCCAATCCCGGCATAACGATGTCGGTGAGAAGCAAATCGATGTCGCTGTCGCGCGCGATCACGGCGAGGCCCTTCAGTCCGTCTTCGGCGACGGAAACTTCATGGCCTTCGCTTTCCAACGCGCGGCGTACGAATTCGCGCACCGCGGCTACGTCTTCAACAACAAGTATTCGCGCCATCGAATATGCGTCCTGTTCGCGACCGCTTGCCAATCGCAGAAATATTTAGGCCAGCCGTCGTTGGCCTGCAATCCCTGCACGAAAATAAACTGCGGTATGCCTAAGATTCGACGCAGTCTCTCCTGAAATACATTCAATGCAAATTATGTAAATTGCCGCGAAATCGGCCCGATTTATTTTTCCGATATTTTTATTTTTGTCCGAACTGCTGCAAAGACGAATCCCGACCCTCAAAATTCCGCTGCGGCGCCTTTTAAGGACCGGCGGAATCGCGGCCGGCGGATTTCGCGTCGTGCTCCGCAGTGAAGGTGATCGAGATATTCGCCGCGTCGGGCTTGGGATTCGCGACCTCGGTCTGGAATGCGGAAACTTCTCCGGGCAAAAGCCGTCCTTGACCCGCCACGAAGGTCCAGTGCTGAAGTTCCGTCGCCTTGGCATCGAGAAGCGCGCCGCGAAGCACCGGCACGTCCTTCGTCGTTTGGGTTTTATTAGCGATTTCGCCGGTCACGACCAGGAGCGGCGCTCCGTCGCGCTCGGATTGCGACAAGTTCAGATTACGGATCTCGAGACCTTCGCCCAACACGCGGAGCTTGATGCCGAGTTCGGTATAGAGCCGCGCCGCTGGCGGCCAATAATCGACGACTTGCTGGCGGTAGTGGTAAAGCGCGGCCGAGCCGCCCGCGACGATTGCAAGGAAGATCAGCCAGCCGACTGCGGCCTTTTTCGGCCGCTGGCGGGATTCGACGCGAGCCGGACCGGCGACCAGAGGCTCCGGCTCCGCCACGACCGCCTTGGGCAAGTCCTGGGGCGGCGTCTGCATCCAACTGTGGCCGCACTTGGCGCAGCGCACCCGTCGTCCATCGCGCCCGAGCTCCAGCGGGTCCACCATGTAACGGGTCGTGCAGGCAGGGCAGGTCAGGATCATGCGTGGGACGCGGCGGACAAATGGCCGGAAGAGTTATGATTATTGAGGGTTATAGGCGGTTGCCCGAACCATGGCAAGATTAGCACCCCCGCTTTACGCCCGCGCAAAGGCCGTGTCATTCTTTCAATTCAATGGGATCGCGGCTAATCCAGGAGCCTTCGCCGGCTCCCGCCATGGTGCGTTTCGAAAATGTCGGCATGCGCTACGGCATAGGGCCCGAAGTGCTGCGCGACGTCTCGTTCACGATGGAACAGGGAGCCTTTTACTTCATCACCGGCGCGAGCGGCGCCGGCAAATCGACCCTGCTGCGCCTCATGGATCTGGGCTGCCGGCCGTCGCGCGGCCTGATCACCCTGTTCGGCCGCGATATCGCGACTTTGAAGCGTTCCGAATTGCCGGCGCTGCGGCGGCGCATTGGCGTCGTGTTTCAAGATTTCCGGTTGATCAATCACCTGAGTGCACTCGATAACGTCGGCTTGCCGCTTCGTATTGCCGGCGCCAAGCCGGGTCAGATCCGGGATCATGTGGCGGAGCTTCTGAGCTGGGTCGGACTGGCCGACCAGCTCGATGCCAAGCCGGCGACGCTTTCCGGCGGCCAGAAGCAGCGGGTCGCTATTGCGCGTGCCGTGATCAGCCGGCCACGACTTTTGTTGGCCGATGAGCCCACCGGCAATGTTGACGACACGATCGCTATGCGCCTTCTCTATTTGTTCGAGGAACTGAACAAGATCGGGACTACGGTGGTCATCGCAACCCATAATGAGCAACTGGTCTCGCGATTCACGCATCCGCGCATTCACCTGAAGGACGGCGAATCGATGGTTCATGTGCCGCGGGGGCGCGGGTCTGAATGACCAAGCGCTTTCAAATTTTGCCGCTGGATGCCGACGAATTGAGCCGGTTCCTGCCCTGGACCATTGCCTTCATGACCTACCTCGCCTCGCTGGCGCTGGCCGGCGGGCTGGCGTTGGCCGCGGTGACCGCGCGATTCGATCCCGGCGAGATGCGCAATCTGACGGTCGCAATTCCGCCCCCGCTGGCCGCCGACAATTCAACGGCCGAGCAAGGACCGAAGGCCCGTCAAGCCCGCGTCGCCGCCGCTCTTGATTTGCTGCGCAATACGCCGGGCATCATCGCCGCCGAAGCCATGGAACGGCGCGAAGTCGTCGCCTTGCTGGAACCGTGGCTCGGCAACACCGCGAGTCTCGAGGACCTGCCGCTACCCGACATCATCGATATCACCGTCGACCGCACCGCCGAGATTGACACCCAAGGCCTCGGCACGCGGCTGAGCGCAGCGGTTCCGGGCGCCACGCTGGACGATCATGGATTATGGTTCGCGCGAATCACCGGCTTCGTGCATTCGACACAAATGGTTGCCGCGGTCATCGTCCTGCTGACCTGTGCTGCCGCGGTCTTCACCGTCGTCTTTGTGACCCGGAGCGGTCTGGCCGTGCATCGCGATATCATCGAAATGCTGCATGTGATCGGCGCCGAAGACGGCTATATCGCCCGCGAATTCCAGAATCACGCATTGCGCCTTGGGCTCTCCGGCGCGGTGCCGGGATTGTTGGCGGCTGTCCTCACCATCGAACTTCTCGGCCTTGCCGCAAGCCGGGTCGATGCCGCCCTTCTCCCCGACATTCATCTCTCGGCGAAGGCTTGGGTGGCCCTCGCCCTGGTGCCGGTGGTTGCGGGACTGATTGCGATGATGACGGCCCGCGCAACCGTCATGCGGCGCTTGAGCCGGATGATTTGAACGTGGCATCTCGCCGGCGTCCGCGCCTTGTGCTGCTCGACCGGGACGGAGTCCTCAACGAAGACCGCCCGAATTGGGTCGAATCTCCCGACCAGCTCGTTCTCATTCCCGGCGCCGCCGAGGCCGTAGCGAAACTCAATCGCGAAGGCATTCCGGTTTGTGTCGTCACCAATCAATCGGTGGTGGGCCGCGGCGTGATCGGCGAAGGGATGCTCGCCACCATTCATGAAAAGCTGCACCGGGAATTGGCGCTTTACGGCGCCAAGCTCGACGCCATCATCATCTGCACCGATGTGCCCGAGCACGCCACCGAAAGGCGCAAACCGGGTGCTGGCATGCTGCGCGAGGCACTGGCCACATTCGGCACTGCGCCCGAAGAAAGCCCGATGATCGGGGATTCCCTCCGCGATCTGGAGGCCGCGCGCAAAGCCGGCTGCCCGCGGATTTTGGTTCGCAGCGGAAAAGGCGCCAAGATTGCCGGTCAATGGCTTCCGCCGCAATTGTGGCCAATCGCCATCTATGACGATCTTGCCGCAGCGGTCGACGCTATGTTGGCGACCCCCACCGGCGCACGCCGAGGCGGCTTTACCGGCTTTGCCCTGACAAGCCTTATCGCCCTTGCCGCACTCTGGGCGATCGGTTTTGTTTGGTTTGCGGTCGGCCTTCCCAAACAGGTTTCCGATCCCGACCGCAAAACCGACGCGATCATCGTGCTGACCGGCGGGGCCGAGCGCTTGCATACCGGCCTCGATCTCTTGGCAAAGGGCGTGGCCGGGCGCCTTCTCGTCAGCGGCGTACATGAAAGCGTAACCGTCCCCGAACTCTTGCGGTCCTATTCCGAACCGCCCTCCCTATCCTGCTGCATCGATCTTGGCTACGAGGCCAACGACACGGTCGGCAATGCCGCCGAAGCCAGCGCTTGGATGCATGCCCAGAATTTCCATTCGTTGCGTCTCGTGACCGCGAATTACCACTTACCGCGAAGCCTTCTTGAATTCCGTTCGGCGATGCCGGACGTCGAAATCGTTCCCAATCCGGTTTTTCCGGCTTCGATGCAGGGCAATGATTGGTGGATGCGGCCAAAAACGATTTGGCTCACCGCGATCGAGTACAGCAAATTCCTCGTGGCCAGGTTGCGCCATCTCTTGACGCCGGCACAGGGCTCCCAATGACCGGTCAAACCACGGGTTTCAAAAGCGAACCGTGTTGGTGCGGATTTCTTCGGTCTTTGCTGTTCAACGTCGCCTTCTTCGGCTGGACATTCGTCTACGGAACCGTCGCCCTGCCGTTCGTGCTCACGCCGCGCGTCATGGCCTTAGCGATTGCGCGGCTTTGGACTCGAAGCGCTATGGCCTTGGTCCGGACGATCGCCGGGATCGATTTTGAAATCCGCGGCCGCGAATTCTTGCCGCAACGACCGGTGATTTTTGCGGTCAAACATCAATCGGCGTTCGAGACGCTGGCGCTGCCCTTGATCCTCGACGACCCGCTGTTTGTGGTGAAACGCGAGCTGTTTTGGATTCCATTTTTCGGCTGGTATCTGGCGCGGCTGGGGAATATTGGCATCGATCGCTCGGCCGGGCCGTCGGCCTTGAAGGCCATCGTGCGCGAAGCAAAAGCAGCACTAGCGGCCGGGCACAGCGTCATCATCTTTCCCGAGGGAACGCGGGTGACGCCCGGAAAGACCCGCCCCTATGGCCCGGGTGTTGCCGCGCTCTACGGATTGCTCGATGCGCCAGTGGTGCCGGTTGCTCTCAATTCCGGCCTGTTCTGGGGCCGGCGGCGGTTCGGGAAAAGGCCGGGGACGGCCACCATCGAATTCCTGGCCCCGATTGCGCCGGGGCTCGACCGCCACCAATTCCTGGCCGAGCTCCAAAACCGGATCGAGGCCGCTACCGCCCGGTTGATTGCCGAGACAACAGGCGCCTAGCCATTGGACGATGTGGAAAAATTTGTGGACAGGCCACGGCTTTGCCGACCCTTGGTAGCAATGAACCCGCGGCAAAGCTTCATCAGCCATAGTTTTTCCCCAGGCTGTGAAAGCTGTGGAAAGGCGAAACGGAACAGGAACGTTTTCGGTTGACGGGGGACGGCGAGCCGCTTATATTTACTGTGTAAGTCTCTAATTTAAATGCATTTTTTAGTGTGCGGTGCAGGGCTCGTTCTGGTCCAGCCCGCTTTGCTGTCTGAAGCACTTCAGAAGCGGGGTACGCCCGGTGAGTTCGATGTCTGCCTTTTCCCAGCAGATCTGGGACATGAAATACCGGCTCAAAGCACCGGGCGGCGGGGCTGTGGACAAGACCGTCCAAGATAGCTGGCAGCGGGTGGCCAAGGCCCTGGCCAAGGCCGAGAGCGACCCTAGCCGCTGGGAGCCCCGGTTTTACGAGGCTTTGGCCGATTTCCGCTTCCTGCCGGCGGGCCGCATCCTGGCCGGGGCCGGCACCGGCCGCCAAGTCACCCTCTTCAATTGCTTTGTCATGGGGGACATCCCCGACGACATGGCTGGCATCTTCGAGAATTTGAAAGAGGCCGCGCTGACCATGCAGCAGGGCGGCGGCATCGGCTACGATTTCTCGACGCTGCGCCCCAAGGGCGCGCCGGTAAAGGGTGTCGGCGCGGATGCGTCGGGCCCGCTTTCCTTCATGGATGTGTGGGACGCCATGTGCCGCACCATCATGAGTGCCGGGTATCGCCGCGGCGCGATGATGGCGACCCTGCGTTGCGACCACCCGGACATCGAAGCTTTCATCGACGCCAAGCGCGAGCCGGGGCGCTTGCGCATGTTCAATCTCTCGGTCCTGGTCACCGATGCCTTCATGCAGGCAGTGAAAGAGGACGCGCCCTGGGAGCTTGTCTTCGGCGGTACCAGTTTCAAGACAATTCCGGCCCGCGCGCTGTGGGACAAGATCATGCGCGGCACCTACGCCTATGCCGAGCCGGGTGTCATCTTCATCGACCGCATCAACCGCGCCAATAATCTCTATTACTGCGAGACCATTCACGCCACCAACCCTTGTGCCGAACAGCCGCTGCCGCCTTATGGCGCCTGTCTGTTGGGCTCTGTCAATCTGGCACGTCTCGTGCGCGAACCGTTCAGCGACGCGGCCAAAATCGATATCGCCAAGCTCTCGACACTGGTTTCCATCGCGGTCCGGATGCTCGACGATGCCATCGACGTGTCAAACTATCCGTTGCCGCAACAAGCCCACGAGGCGCGGACCAAGCGCCGCATCGGGCTTGGCGTCACCGGCTTTGCCGATGCCTTGATCCTGTGCCAGGCGCGATATGGGAGCGAGCGCTCGGTGCGCTTGACCGAATCCTGGATGCGCGCCATCCGCCGCGCCGCTTATCTTGCCTCGACCGAACTCGCCGCCGAGAAAGGCGCGTTCCCGCTTTACGATACGGAAAAATATCTGGCGGGGGAAACCGTCTCGGCGCTTGAGGAAGACGTGCGCGAGGCAATCCGCAAACACGGCATCCGCAACGCGCTGCTCACGTCGGTGGCGCCGACCGGCACGATTTCGCTGTTTGCCGACAATATCTCGTCAGGGATCGAGCCGGTCTTCAGCCAGAAATATTCCCGCGCGGTGCTGATGCCCGACGGAACAAGGCGCGAAGAAGAAGTAACCGATTATGCGTTTCGCTTGTTCCGCCGCGCCAAGGGCGAGCAAGCGCCGCTGCCGGAATATTTCGTCGATGCCCAGAGCCTTGGCCCCGCCGATCATCTGATCATGCAGGCCACGGTTCAGCGCTATGTGGACAGCTCGATTTCGAAAACCATCAACGTCCCTTCCGATCTTCCGTTCGCGGATTTCAAGGACGTCTACATGCAGGCCTATGATTTGGGCTGCAAGGGCTGCACGACCTACCGGCCGAACGAGGTGACCGGCTCCGTGCTCGCGGTGACCAAAGAACCGGCTACGAGAGAGCCCGACGCACAAACCGAACTCCCGCTCGGCAAACCGGCGCCGCGTCCGCGCGATATTTATGAAGCGGGCGGCGTCGTCTACATGACTCAGCCTTTCGACCGTCCGGGAGAACTGCCGGGCCGCACCTATAAAATCAAATGGCCGGAATCCGAACACGCGATCTACATCACCATCAACGACATCATCAAGGACGGCCGTCAGCGCCCCTTCGAAATGTTCATCAATTCGAAGAACATGGAGAATTACGCCTGGACGGTAGCCCTGACCCGCATGATCAGCGCGGTGTTCCGGCGCGGCGGCGATGTTTCCTTCGTGGTCGAAGAACTCAAAGCCGTGTTCGATCCTCGCGGCGGCCAATGGGTGCAGGGGCATTACGTGCCTTCGCTTCTAGCCGCGATCGGCGAGGTGATCGAGCGCCATTTGATCGATACCGGCTTCTTGCCGCCGCCGGCGGCCCATGCGCCGCGGGAAGCGCTCCGCCAAGTCGTCGGCATGCCGGAAACTCGGCTCCGTCAATGCCCGAAATGCGGCGAAGCCTCGCTCACCCGCCAAGAAAATTGCGACGTCTGCACATCTTGCGGCTATTCGAAGTGCAGCTAGAGCATGATCTGACGGCCGTCAGAGAGACTTCGTAAGAACGTCCCGTCCAATTCGTTCCAGCCGCCGATCGCGAATACCCAGCGCCTCAAGCCGCGCCACGGTTTCGCGCAAATAGTCCGACGCCCGGCCTTTTTTGCCTTTGCCCTGGCGCAGCAGTTTCAAAACCGTTCGCGGCGGCAGCTTCCCCGCATATTGCCCATGCTCCCGGTCGGCAACGAAAGTGAGCGCCCGCACGCGCCGCCGCTGTCCCTCGAGCAGACCGGCGTTCATGGTGCGGAGCCGGTAAACATCGGTCACATTCTCCCGGGCGATGATTTTTTTCAGCGCCGCTTTCCCCGCCGCTCCCTTCAATTCGATGACCATGCCGCGGCAGGAGCCGCCGCGATCCAATCCCAGAATGATCCCGGGCCGCGCCTTCGTGCCCCTATAGACATAAGAAAAGACGCACAACGACCGGTGATAGCCGCGCAATAGCGCCGGATGATGGCAAAACCGGGTAAGACTGGGCTCCCAGAGCAGCGAGCCATAAGCGAACAGCCAAACCGTCCCCGTCGTTTTTCGAGGCGATTCGGGGCGCGATGTCATACGTCGAAGGCCATGCTCTGGCGCAGGCGCTCGATGACCCGCGCCAGAAGATCGTGGAGCGGCCCGTCTTCGATGCCCAGCCCATCCAAATGCTTCACCGCGCTTTCGAGATAATCGAAACAGGTGCCGGAAACACCAACCCCTTGCGCGACCAGCTCGACGCTGCGCGCGACCCCGGGATTGCCCGCATATTGGCTGTGGGCGCGGTCGGCCACGTAAGCAAAGGCCGGAACATTGCCGCTCGGCAATACGATCGAAACCTTTTGCCGGCGATAGGCGTAGGAAACCAGCTCACGCTCATCCAAATAGCCGAGAATCGCCCGCGCGGATGAGCCTTCCACCCGGAACGCCCGGCCGCGGCAAGCGCCGCCGCGGTCCAAGCCCAGCACCAATCCCGGCCGCTCCAAGGTGCCGCGATGAAATCGCGAATAGATGCACAAGGCCCGGTGATAGCCGCGCAACAGGGCGGGCACGACCTCGGCATGGGGGAATCCGGGGTCCCACATCAGGGAGCCGTAGCCAAAAACCCAAATATCGCGCGGCTTGGCTTTCGAAGCGGGGGCGCGCCGTCGCTTGGACCGCCCGCCCTTGTTCGCCTTTCGGCCTCGCACCCTTCGGGTCTTTGCCGTTCGCGCCTTGATGCTCTTCATCGTCCTGCCGAGTTTAACGGAGCAAGCGATTGCGGCAACACACCCGCAATGCTGTGCTGTAAGTTATAGAAGCAAATCAGGGCTTTCCCAGGCCGCAAGCTGGGCTATAAACGGAGCACCGGGGAAAAGGGGGTCGCATGAGCCGCCGCAGGCTGCTGATCGTCTTGATTGTCATCCTGGCCCTGTCAGCGGCTACCGTTGTCTATTGGCACTATGCATCGGAGGCATTCCGCGACGGCATCGAACGCTGGGTCGCGGCGCGGCGGGCCGATGGCGTGCAGGCGAGCTACGGCTCGCTGGTGATGCGGGGCTTTCCTTTTAGCCTGCAGGCGACCTTGCGCGATCCCGTGCTGTCCAAGCCCTCGGCCGGCGTGGCCGGTGGTTCGGGCAAGGAACTTGCCTGGGAGTGGCGCGGCAGTGAGGTTGCGGTGGCGATCCGCCCGTGGAATCCCAACCGCGTCGAGTTGCACTTTCCTGGAACCAATCAAATCACGTTGCCCATCGGCGACAATGGCCGCACCGTATTTGCCGCGGCCGGAAGGGCGAGCGCCACTTTGGATCTGGACAGCGCCGGCATGCCGGCGAGCGCCGATTTCGATATCGACGATCTCGATCTCTTGTCCGAAGACGGCAATCAGTCGGTTTCGGTGGCCGGCCTCGAGCTTTCCGGCCTCACCCATGCCGCCGGAACGCCCGCCCATGAAAGCGCCACCTTCGATCTCACGGTCGCGGGCAAAGGCATCGAGCTGCCCGCCGATTCGAAACCGCCGCTCGGCAACTTCGTGTCGGTCGTCGAATGCCAGGCAAGCTTGATGGGCGTTGTCCCGCCGGGCCCGGCGGAGCAAGCCATGAAAGCCTGGCGCGACGACGGCGGTACCATCGAAATCCATCGTCTGCATATGGTCTGGGGTCCGCTCGAAATCGAAGCCGGCGGCACGCTGGCGCTCGACGCCAATTTGCAGCCGATTGGCGCCTTGTCGGCGATCGTGCGCGGATTTCCCGAAACGGTGGATGCGCTGGTGGCCGGCGGCATGGTGCAATCGAGCGACGGTGCGCTCGCCAAACAGATTTTGGGATTGCTGATCAAGACGCCCAAGCATGGCGGACCGCCGGAGCTTACGGTGCCCGTCACCTTGCAGAACGGCTGGGTTTACGTCGCAAACGTGCAGCTCGCCCGGATTTCCCCGATTTCCTGGGAATAGATTTCTTCTTTGCCGCGGTTTTTCGCGGTTCCTCGCTCTCCGCTTGGCCGGCTTCGATGATCGAACGGCGGATCGCCCGCGTCCGCGTGAAGAGATCGAGCAGCTTCTCGCCCTCGCCCCAGCGGATCGCGCGCTGAAGCGCCGCCAGGTCTTCCGACAGCCGCCCGAGCATCTCGAGGACCGCTTCGCGATTGTTCAAGAAAATGTCCCGCCACATCACCGGATCGGATGCCGCAATGCGCGTGAAATCGCGAAAGCCGCCCGCGGCAAATTTGATGACCTCGGATTTGATATGCGATTCGAGATCGGTCGCCGTGCCGACGATTGTATAGGCGATCAAATGCGGGAGATGGGAGGTAATGGCCAGCACCGCATCGTGGTGCTTGGCGTCCATGATCTCGACTTTCATCCCCGCCCGCCGCCACAGCGCCGCGATCTTCTCGGTCGCCCGACTGTCCGTTCCGGGCGGCGGTGTCAGAATGCAGAAACGGCCCTCGAAAAGTTCGGCAAAGCCTGCCTCGGGCCCCGATTGTTCGGTGCCGGCAACCGGGTGACCGGGCACGAAATGAACGCCCTTCGGAATGTAGGGACCGATATCGGTGATCACCGCCTGCTTCACCGATCCGACGTCACTGACGATGGTGCCTTTCTTCAGCTGCGGTGCGATGGCTTCGGCGATCGCTTTGTAGGCGCCGACCGGGGTGCAAATCATCACCAGATCCGCGCCTCGCGCCGCCGCCGCCGGATCCGTGGTCACCGAATCCGCCAATCCGAGAGCGAGGATTTTCTTGCAAGTCTCGCGCTTTTGCGAGCAGCCGACGATGTGTCCGGCCAGATGGTCCCGGCGAAGGACGCGCGCCAGAGACGACCCGATGAGCCCGACGCCGATGATCGCGACGCGACCGAACATGGGTTTGCCGCGAGCGATGACGTGGCGCGACGACACCCGCTGCTTCCTGGCGGGAGGGCGGGTCATCGGGCGAGAAATTTGCCTAAGCTTGCGACGAGCTTGCGCATCTCCTCTTCGCGGCCGACGGTAACGCGCAAGCATTCCGGCAAACCGTAATTGTCGACGCGGCGAAGAATTATGCCCTCGGAGCGCAGGAAGCGGTCAGCCGCCGCCGCCCCGAGCTTGGGATCGCTGTCGAACCGCACCAGCATGAAATTGGCGACGCTCGGATAGACCTGAAGGCCGAGCCGGGTGAGTTCCGAAGCAAGCCATTCGCGCCATTGATTGTTATGCGCCAGCGCCGCATCAAAAGCCGTCACGTCCTCGAGGGCCGCAACGCCCGCTGCCAGCGCCGCACTGTTGATGTTGAAAGGCCCGCGCAACCGGTTCAACGCATCGGCCACCGATGGCGGGCAAAGGGCCCAACCGAGGCGCAAGGCGGCGAGCGCGTAGATTTTGGAGAATGTCCGCGTCATCACCACATTGTCGCCCTGCACCACGAATTCGGCGCCGTCCGAGTAATCCGTCGCGGTGACGAATTCGGCATAAGCGGCATCGATCACCAGCAGCACGTCGTCCGGCAATCCGGCCCGCAGACGGCGCAGCTCGTCTTTGGTGAGATAGGTCCCGGTCGGATTGTTCGGATTGGCCAGATAAACGATTCGGCTGCGCGGCGTCACCGCGGAGAGAATTGCGCCTATATCGGCGCGGAGATTTTTCTCCGGCACCGTCACGGGCACAGCCCCCGCCGCCAGCGCCGCGATCGGATAAATCAGGAAGCCGTGCTCGGTGTAGAGAATCTCATCGCCCTCGCCGGCATAGGCCTTAGCGAGCAGGGTGAGCAATTCATCGGAGCCATTGCCGCAAACGATGCTCGCCGCCTCGAATCCGTGGCGGCCGGCAATTGCCTCGCGCAGCGTCTTGTGGCTGCCGTCCGGATAGCGATGCAGCCTGCCGGCGCAGTCCTGGAAGGCCTTGATGACACGGGGGCTGGGGCCGAGCGCGCCTTCATTGGAGGCGAGCTTGATCGGCTGGGCAATTCCGGGAAGTTCGAAATCGCCGCCCACATAAGGGGCGATTTTCAGGATGCCGGGGCGCGGCGAGAGCCGCGGCCCATTCCTACTCACGCCGGGCTTACGCGCGGCGGGCGATGGTTCCCGCACGCTCGTCCTCGCTCAAAGGCTCGGCATAGCCGCCGACCGGCGCAATTCGAATGATTGCGGCATCATCCCATTCCTGCAACCGCTCGAATCGCGGATCGGAAGCAGAAACCATGTCGGAAAATTCGACCAGATGCAGGAAGGATTCTTGGCGTCCCGTTCCGGCCCATTCGCCGATGAATCGGGCATCGAAGCCGGCCTTTTTCATCGCCGACGTGAACCGGGAGCGGCTCACTTCATTTCTCGTCTCGATAACGAAAAACGAACGGTCGCGACCGGTCGGTTCCGGATCCATCCGGGCAATTGCGATGGCGGCCGGGGATTCACTGCGGCCGGCCGCGATAAACGGCAGTCGCGCGACCACCCGCAGCGGCTCGCGCTCTTCCGAGCCCAAATGCCGCCACCAAGGATCAGGGCTGGCCTCATGGGGATAGGGTAGAACCCCGATCACCTGCATCCCTTCGCCGGTGGCCCGCACCACATTGTCCACGGTCAAATGCCGGGTCATCGGGGTGGCCGACCCGAAATGGTCCCGGGCCATGTCCCAATATTCGGGAAATTCGGGCGGTGCGAAGACCGCCACGCTGAACGGCCCCTGCAATTGGGTGAGGGCGGCGATGATTTCGCGCCAAATCCGCACCAAGGCGGTCTTCGGGAAATCGCCCCTATGGCGTGCGACCAAGCGGCGCAGGATGGATGCCTCCCGTCCGGGGCGCAGATAGGGGCCGTTTCCGGCACCCTTGCTGCGGCCGATTTCCTCAACCACATCGGTACGGCGCATCAGCAGATCGTGGATCTCATCGTCGATCCGGTCGATCTCGCGGCGCAAAGCGTCCAGGGTGCGTCCGGAGGAAGCCATGGTTCCAATTGCCGTGAAAGGGGGCTCGATAGTAGTAGTCCAGAACCCTGCGAAATCAAAGAAAACATTGACATCCCCGCCCCTTGCTCCCTACCTATCCACGCTCTGCACGACAATTCTTAACGGCGGTCTAATCGCCCCATGATTGCGCCGAACGGCCATGACCTGCGACCGCCTGTTGGCGGCGATCTCCCCGGCCATCGTGTCCTGCTTGGCACCGAACGGCCGCTAAAACTCGACAGCGGGGCGGAGATCGGCCCCTTTACCGTGGGCTACCAGACCTATGGCCGGCTCAACGCCGACCGCTCCAATGCAATCCTCGTATGCCACGCCCTGACCGGCGACCAGTTCGTCGCCGAGCCCCATCCCATTACCGGCAAGCCCGGCTGGTGGGACGTCATGGTCGGACCCGGTAAGCCGCTCGATACCGACCGGTATTTCATCGTCTGCTCGAATGTGCTGGGCGGCTGCATGGGCACCATCGGCCCCAAGGAAACCGATCCCAAGACCGGCGAGCCCTACGGCCTTGCCTTCCCGGTGATCACCGTCGGCGACATGGTCCGGGCCCAGAGGCTTTTGATCGACTATCTCGGCATCGAGCAGCTGTTCTGCGTCACCGGCGGATCGATGGGGGGCATGCAGGTACTGCAATGGGCGGCCTCCTATCCGGAATGCGTGTTCACCGCGGTGCCGATTGCGACCGCGGCGCGCCACTCGGCACAAAACATTGCGTTCCATGAGGTTGGCCGGCAGGCAATCATGACCGACCCCGATTGGTGCAATGGCGATTACTTGCGCCAAGGCAAGCGGCCGCAACGAGGCTTGGCGGTTGCGCGCATGGCCGCGCACATCACCTATCTTTCGGAAGCGGCACTGCATCGGAAATTCGGACGCAGCTTGCACGACCGCGGCAATTTCAGCTTCGGCTTCGACGCCGAATTCGAAGTCGAGAGCTATTTGCGCCATCAAGGCTCGACTTTCGTCGATCGCTTCGACGCCAATTCCTATCTCTACATCACCCGGGCCATGGATTATTTCGACCTCGCCAAGGAATACGGCGGGCAGCTGGCGAATGCTTACGAAGACACCAAGGTTCGCTTCTGCGTGATTTCCTTCACCAGCGACTGGCTGTTTCCGACGTCGGAGAGCCGGCAGATCGTCCACGCCTTGAATGCCTGCGCCGCCAATGTCAGCTTCGTCGAAATCCCGACCGATAAGGGCCATGACGCGTTTCTTCTCGAAGAACCGAAATTGCACGCCACTTTCACCGGATTCCTGAACGGTGCCGCGGAGCATCGCGGGCTTCGATGAGTTCTCGAAACGGCGACAACACCGCCCGCCATCAGCGGCTGCGGCCCGACCTTAGACTCATCGCCGACATGGTGCGCCCCGGCACCCGGGTGCTCGATCTCGGCTGCGGCGACGGCGCGCTCCTCGACTATCTCGTTCACGCCAAAGGCGTGGATGGCCGGGGCATGGAATTGAGCCAAGCCGGCGTGAACGCCTGCGTCGAGCATGGTTTGTCGGTGATCCAAGGCGACGCCGATTTGGATCTGAAAGATTATCCCTCCGACGCCTTCGACTGCGTGATCCTCAGCCAGACCTTGCAAGCGACCAGCGATCCGAAAGGCGTGCTCGCGCAAATGGTGCGGATCGGCCGGCGCGCCATCGTGTCATTCCCCAATTTCGGCTGGTGGCGGGTGCGGCTGCATCTGCTCGTCTGCGGCTCGATGCCGGTGACCGACGCGCTTCATCACGAATGGTACGACACGCCGAATATCCATTTGTGCACGATCCGCGATTTCGTGACCCTGTGCGAACGCGTCCACATCGGGATCGATCAGAGTGTATCGATCAGCGAGCGCGGAAAGGCGCGGAGATTTCGGGCGTCATCCCGTCTCGCCAATCTATTCAGCGAACAGGCGATCTTCTTGCTGAAACGGGGCTAGACCCCGTCCGATTTCAAAATTGAGCCGACAACCCGTCCGGCTCTGCCGCCGGCGGGAAGCGCGCCGTCGGAGATGGGTGCAAAGAGCGGCCGCTTGGCCGGTTTTGCCCGAGCCAGTGTCGCGGCGTAGACCTCTTTGGTGGCTTCGACAAGTATGACCCCAGCAAAGGTTGGGAACCATCGGCTGCCAAGCTTTTCCCAAGCGGGTGCTGCGGCCAGCATCATCCGCGAGGCGCTGGGCGGCACGAACAACGCGGCCTCGGAACGGACCGGCGTGAACATGTTTTCCCTCAGCAGCCGGGAGAGCTGAGACTGGGTGAAGGGGTGGCCGTGACCAAACGGCGTCCGCTCCAACCGTGCCCAGATGCCCCGCCGGTTGGGCACCACGGCAAGCAAGCGCCCCGAGCTCGGGAGGATGCGCCAGATCTCCCGGAGCATCAGGCGAAGCTGTTGGGACGATTCCAGCGCATGGACCAGCAACACCCGGTCGATCGAATTGTCCGGTACCGGCAGATCGGCCTCGTCGGCCAGCGTGACCAGCCCCGGTCCCTCGGTCGGCCAGTGCAAAACCCCTTGAGAAGCCGGCATGACGGCGAGCACGCGCTCGGCTTCGGCGCGAAAACCCCGCAAATAGGGCGTCGCATAGCCGAGGCCGAGCAACCGCAGGCCTTTTAAATCCGGCCAGATTCCGCGAATCCGATGGCGAATCACCCGCCCGGCCATCTGACCCAGGCTAGTCTCGTAAAAATCGCGCAGATCGACGACGTCGGTCCACATCGCCGCAATTCTACCACAGGGCCCGGTGGCAGCGAGTGACCATCGGTGTTAGGGTTTTGCCGTGGCCCTTGAGATTCATTCCCTTCCCGTCCTTAACGACAATTATGTTTACCTGTTGCGCGAGCCCAAATCCGGCGCGGTCGCCGCGGTCGATCCCTCGGTAGCCGTGCCCGTGGCGGCGGCTCTTGACCGGTTGGGATGGACGCTGACCCATATTCTCAATACTCACCATCATTGGGACCATACCGGCGGCAATCTGGAGCTTAAGGAACAGACCGGCTGCGTTATCGTCGGTCCGAAAGCCGATGAAGCGCGCATTCCCGGCATCGACGTCGCCGTCGGCGAGAACGAGCGATACCGGTTCGGGAACGAAGAAGCGGAAATATTCGATATTCCCGGCCACACCCGCGGTCATATCGCTTTTTATTTTCCGGAATCGAAGGCCCTGTTTTGCGGCGATACGCTGTTTTCGCTCGGCTGCGGACGATTATTCGAAGGAACGCCTCAGCAAATGTGGAGCTCGCTGCTCAAGCTGCGCCGCTTGCCGGGCGATACGCAGGTCTATTGCGGCCACGAATACACCCAGGCCAATGCGCGTTTCGCGTTGACCATCGACCCCGCGAACAAGGCGCTGAAGAACCTTGCCGCGCAAGCCGCAGGATTGCGGCACCAGGATCTTCCGACCATTCCGTCGTTGTTGAGCGACGAATGCACGGCAAATCCATTTTTGCGCGCCGACGACCCCGGCCTTGCCCGGGCTTTGAATATGGAAGCGGCGGATCCGGCTTCCGTATTCGCCGAGATCCGCCGCCGCAAAGACGTTTTCTAATTGCCGTCTAACCGCCTGGGGCCGCGCCGCAGGCGCCATGTGTACGCTGACGCACAAGGTGGAAAACCTATCCTTGAAAAATAAGAAACTTTTGCTTCCCGAGTGAGCCAAAAATCGAAATTCTTTGACCCCATATTGGAGTGCGCCCCTGGGGGTGGACAGGATGAACGGTTAGGATTGACCATCACTACTGGGCTTTCAGAGGATGAAGGTCATGACCAAGCATCGTTCCCACAGCATCGAGTTCAAGCGGCAGGTTGCGCAGGAGTTCATTGCCGGCGAGACGCTGCATGCATTGTCGAAGCGGCACGACATCTCGCGTCAGCTGATCCGCATCTGGGTCGGCAAGTATGAGGCTGGCGCCCTCGATGACGACGCCCAGGCAGCGGACCTGCTTCAGGAGTATGAGGCCAAGATCGCAGCGCTCGAACGAATGGTAGGCCGACAGGCTCTGGAGATTGAGTTTCTAAAAGGGGCTCTGAAAAGCGCACCACGGCCGAGAAGCGGGACTACATCCGTCATTGCCGGCCCTGCGGTTTCTCCGTCGCAGAAGGATGTCGGCTGATGGGTCTGCCTCGCTCCAGCCTTTACGACACGCCGACCGCGCGCCTCGGTGACACCGAGATTGTCGTCCGCATTCGGACGATCTGCGATGAGTTCGAGGCTTACGGCTACCGGCGCGTCGGCGCCGAACTTCGTCATCAGGGTGTTGTCGTCAACGACAAGAAGATCCGAAGATTGATGCGCGAGCACGATCTGCAGCCCAAGCGCCGGCGCCGCTACGTCGCGACGACCGACAGCAATCACGATAGCCCGATCTTTCCCAACCTGGCCCGCGACAGGGTCGCCGACGGCCCGAACCAGCTGTGGGTCGCAGACCTGACATACATCGCGATCGTCAGCGGCTTCGTCTATCTGGCGGCGATCCTCGACGCCTGGTCACGTCGCGTGGTCGGCTATGCCATCAGCCGCTCGATCGACGCGCGGCTTGCCGTCGCCGCGCTCAAAGCTGCCATCAACAGCCGCAATCCGCCTGCTGGTTGCATGCATCACTCCGACCGCGGATCGCAATACGCCTCCGAGATCTACCGCCAGCTCCTTGCCGCCCACGGTCTGGTCGGATCGATGGGGCGGCGCGGCAATCCGTATGACAACGCCAAGGCCGAGAGCTTCATGAAAACGCTGAAGGTTGAAGCGGTGTATCTGATGGCCTACGAAACCTTCGAGGATGTCACAGCCGACCTTCCGCGATTCATCGACGCGGTCTATAACTCACGAAGGCTCCACTCCGCACTCGGGTATCTGAGTCCGGTACAGTTCGAGGATCAACACGCCCGGCATACGGTCAAACCCGCAGCCTGAAACTGTCCATCTTTAGGGGCGCACTCCATATCATGAAAATTGCATTGGCGTTTTACCCCAATTCATGAAAACGCCCGCAATCGATCCGTACTGACCCGTCAATTAAAAACTGCTGGGGTCATGGAATATGTATCGAACCTTATGCGTTGCGCAGGGGCCGGAATTTCGACTGGTTCTGGACGACGCAATGCGCTTGGGTTCGATCTCGGCGGCCTCTTGACATGCACGGTGATATACCGTACATTATGTCACAAAGGAAGGCCGCCTATGGTGAATTTGGCACGTCATAAACGATCGCTCGAACGGGAGCTCAAGAAGGAGCGGCTTGAACTACGTGTCGCCCCTTCCGCCAAGCAGCTCATCCAGCACGCAATGGCCGTCTCGGGACTTACGGCCGGCGATCTCGCCTATGAGGGCGCACGCCGCGTGCTCGACGAACACGAACGTATGGTCCTTACGGGAGCCGACCGCGACGCCTTCCTTGCCGCCTTGCTCAATCCTCCCCCTCCTGCAGCGAAGTTGATCGCGGCGTTAAAACGCCATCGCGATCTATTCGGATAAGATTCATTGGGCATCCGAATCGAGCCGCTCGGCCGGAACCGCGACCGTGCGGCATTTTCCTCCGACCAGCCTGATCTCGACGACTGGTTCCGGCGCCGGGCAGGGCAGGACGATAAGCGCAACGTCGCGCGGGTTTTCGTAGCCGTCGACGATGAATTGGGGGTCGTCGGCTTCTATAGCCTCAGCTCGTTCACTCTATCAATTGCCGACTTGCCTGAAGAGATTGCCAAAGGGATGCCGCGTTACGACGTAATCCCGGCGGCCTTGATCGGGCGTCTTGCGAGGGACGAACGGGTACGCGGCCAGGGCATCGGCGAGCTTCTCCTCGCCGATGCGATCCGCCGCGTCATGGCTGCTGGACGCTCGATCGCCGTTTTTGCCATCATCGTCGATGCGAAGAACGATCGCGCAGTAGAGTTTTACAAGCGATATGGGTTCCGGCCTTTCCCGCTGCGGCCGAAACGGTTGTTCCTTCCGACTGCGACGGCAGCAGCCGGATTGGAAAAGCTGTAGATTACGACACGACCATTTTCGGCAGCTCGGACTACAAGATCAGTCCAGCCTTGCAATTTATGGGTCAGAAAATTTCAGCTTATGAGTCACGATTTTCAAGTTATGCGTCAGCCCAGACCATGCCTTACTGCATGTATTGGCCGCCATTGACGTTGAAAGTGGCCCCGGTGATGTAGCCGGCGTCGTCGGAAGCCAGGAACACCACCGTGCGCGCGATTTCTTCCGCCTGACCCAAGCGGCCGACCGGAACTTGCGCGACGATCTTTCCCAGCACGTCCTGCGGCATCGCCGCCACCATGTCGGTGGCGATATAGCCCGGGGCGATCACATTGACGGTGATGCCCTTGGCAGCCCCCTCCAGTGCCAGCGCTTTCGAAAAACCGATGATGCCGGCCTTGGCCGCCGAGTAATTGGTCTGTCCGAGCTGGCCCTTGAGGCCGTTGATCGAGCTGATGTTGATGATCCGGCCGAAGCCGCGCTCGCGCATGCCTTCGATGACATTGCGGCTCATATTGAAGACCGCGCCCAAATTGGTGTCGATGACGGCCTTCCATTGATCCGCCGTCATCTTGTGCATCATGCCGTCGCGGGTGATCCCGGCATTATTGACGAGGATGTCTATCGGCCCGCCGAGATCGGCGGTCACCTTTTCAACGCCGGCCTTGCAGCTTTCGAAGTCGGCGACGCTCCACAGAAACGGCAGGATGCCGGTTTCCTTGCGAAATTTTCCGGCCACTTCCTCGTTGTGGAGATAGTTGACGGCAACAGTGTAGCCTTCCGCCTTCAAGGCCTTTGCAATCGCGGCACCAATTCCTCGTGTGCCCCCCGTGACCAATGCGACACGCGCCATGGTGATTCCCCTCAATTAATTATTGTTGTGCCTGATCAGATTTACGTGCGTTCGACGCAAGTGGCGATCCCCATGCCGCCGCCGATGCACATGGTGGCGAGACCCTTCTTGGCGTCGCGCCGGACCATTTCGAATAGCAAGGTCGAAAGAATTCGAGCCCCCGAAGCACCGATCGGATGGCCGATGGCGATGGCTCCGCCGTTCACATTAACCTTGCCGGTGTCCCAGCCGAGATCGCGGCCGACCGCGAGCGCCTGAGCCGCAAAGGCCTCGTTCGATTCGATGAGGTCGAGATCTTCGATTTTCCAACCGGCTTTCTTAAGCGCGGCCTGAGTGGCGGCGATGGGGCCGACGCCCATGATCGACGGATCGACGCCGGCGGTCGCCCAGGCGACGATACGCGCCATCGGCTTTAGCCCACGCCTTTTCGCTTCCTCGGCCGTCATGAGAACAACCGCAGCCGCGCCGTCGTTGATGCCGGAGGCATTGCCCGCCGTCACGGTGCCTTCCTTGTCGAAAGCCGGGCGCAGCTTCGCCAGTTGATCGAGCTCAACTCCGGCGCGCGGATATTCATCCTTGTCGACGACGATGGTGTTTTTCTTGTCGGCGATGGTGACCGGAACGATCTCGTCCTTGAACTTGCCAGCCTTTTGCGCGGCTTCGGTCTTATTCTGGGAGAGAACCGCGAATTCGTCTTGCGCCTGGCGGGTGATCTGCCATTTGCGCGCGACGTTCTCGGCGGTATTGCCCATGTGATAGCCGTTGGTGGCGCACCACAGCCCGTCCTTGATCATCGTATCGATGAATTCGAGGTTCCCCATCTTCTTGCCGTTGCGCAAATGCGCCGCATGCGGCGAAAGGCTCATGCTTTCCTGGCCGCCGGCGACCACGATCGCGCTATCGCCGACTTTGATCGCCTGATAGCCAAGCGCAATTGCCCGCATTGCCGAGCCGCAAACCTGATTGACCGTCATTGCGGTTTTCTCATTCGGGATACCCGCGGCAAGTGCTGCCTGGCGCGCCGGGTTCTGGCCCTGGGCGGCGGTCAAAACCTGGCCCATGATGACTTCGCTGACATCGGCGGCATCGACACCAGCCCGCTTCAAGACCTCTTTGATGACGATCGCCCCGAGATCGGATCCCGATAGGGAAGATAACGCCCCGTTGAAACTGCCCACGGGCGTTCGGGCGGCGGCGGCAATCACGATATCGGTCATTTCGCGAACAAGCTCCTAAGTATGGGGGAATCCGGGGAAATCCGGGGGAACCCGGTATTTGGGGACTCGGCTACACGGGCCCAAGGCAAATTTCAACCAAAAACTCACCCCGTGGGTTCATTGGCCGCAGGCCGGGCGTCAGCAGCCATGCGCCGACCTTGCCCTGCCGCGGCACCGGCGGTCACGATCCAGCGTGCCAGCGGCTGCCACAGCATTGCCTCGGCGCGGCTTCCGACCACCATGCCGATATGACCCAAAGTCGGGGTCATGCGCTCGGCATGGGGGAGGGCCGAAACCAGAGCCTCCGCGGATTCAGGGGGCACGATCCGATCCTGTGCCGGAATGACCACGAGGGACGGGCAACCCACGTGCTTTGCTTCAATCAGTTTGCCCGCGACCTGCCAGCGATTTTCCGCCGGGTCGTTAGCCCCATACCACGAGCCTAAGCATTCCCGAGCGACCGCGGCGACCAGCGGTACGCCATCGTTGAGCCAATCTTCGAGAGCGACGAATTCCTCCATTCGTGCGGCCGTGGTCGGCGACGGATCGGTGGATTCGGCAAGGGCCGCGAAGCCGCAGAATTTTCGGGCAGCGCCCAACGGATCGAGGCTGGCGAACATCACCTGAAGCATATCGACGGGAAGTTCGCCGAATCGCTCGATAACCGGCTCGATCGGACCCAAGAACGCGGCAGCCAGCCGCGCTTGGGCGCTGCGCTGGCAATGGAAATCCCAAGGTGTCGCCAACAACGCCAAACCGGCGCAATCGCGCTCGCGGAGCACCACCAGCGCCAGGGCCAAAAGCCCGCCCATGCAATAGCCGAGGACGACCGGCTTGCGATCGGTGATGGCGCGGACGGCATCCAAAGTCTGCTCGAGAGCGCCGGCGATGTAATCGGTCATGGTGAAATTACGCTCGCGCTTTCCCGGCCAGCCCCAATCGACCAAAAAAGGGCGAAGGCCCTGCCCCGCCAAGTAGCGCATCAGGCTTTTGCGCGCCGACAAATCGACGATATAGGCGCGATTGATGAGCGATGGGACGACCAGGACCGGGACCCCGGCCTGGCCATCGGGGTTGGTAGCACCATAATCGAGCAGCCGGATCGAACCTTGCTCCCAGACCGCCGGCGGATCGGCAAGGCTGCGCCGATAGGGGTGGTGCCGGTATGCCACGATGCCGTTGATGAAATCGTAGAGACGGCGCCGGACTTCGCCCTGAATGGCCTGATCGAAATCCTTAGGGTCGCTGGCCTGGAGGTTTTGCTTGAGCTCTTTCGCCGCCGAGGCCAGTTCCGGCCTCCAGTCGAGCAAGCCGCTCTTCAAGAGATGCGAGGCGGCGGGTGCACTCATCCAGGTCGAGGCCGCGGCTGCCAGATGCAGCGGCAGCGGCCGAGGACCCAGCCGGTGGGGGTGTTGCCCCTGTGCGGTCACGCCCGGTGGTGTCACGCCTCTCCTCCTTGACGGGTCTGCCTTTGAGCCCCGCCTCCATCAGGGGCAGGAACGCCGCCATCGCCGGGGCGCTAATGCTGATCCAGCGCGCCATCGCCTCGGCCAATTGCGGATCGCCCGCCACCGCCGTCATTTGATCCTGCCAAAGGTCGAGAAAGCGGCGGGCCAGGCTCTCCGGATCGGGCGGTTCGGACATGGCGCCAGTATAAGGGCCTAAGCCCTGGAAACCAATGGCGCCCTAAATGTAGCTTGGGCAAATAACGGCATTGCAGCAATTTCGCGAAAGCTTTGATATGCTTGGCGGCGTCACATTCCGGAGGGCAGGATGACGGACCCGATGTCGGAGACCCAGGCTGCGCCGGCTAAAGCGCCGGTTACGATCAAGAAGTACGCCAATCGGCGGCTCTACAACACGGCGACCAGCAGCTATGTCACCCTCGATCACCTCTGCCAAATGGTGAAGGAAGGAACTGACTTCTTGGTTTACGATGCGAAAACCGGCGAGGATATCACCCGTTCGGTTCTGACTCAGATCATCGTCGAAGAAGAAGGTAAAAGCGGCCAGAACCTGCTGCCGGTCAGCTTTCTGCGCCAACTCATCGGCTTTTACGGCGACAGCCTTCAAGGCATGGTTCCCCGTTACCTGGAATTCAGCATGAAGTCGTTTGCGCGCAATCAAGAGCAAATGCGGAACTACCTGGCCACCGTCCATGACACCTTCGGCGGGCTGTTTCCGTTCGGGCCTTTCGAGGAGATGGGCAAGCGCAACATGCAGATGTTCGAACAAGCGATGAATATGTTTTCGCCTTATCGCGGCGAGGGGACCGAGGCGGCGGGAAAATCCGAAGCGCCCGCGGAACGCGATACGGCGATCGTCGACCTCGAGAACCGGTTGGCCGAGCTTCAACAGCAATTCGCCGAGCTGGCAAAGAAAAAGGGCCCATAGGCCCTTTTTCCTCCCCTTCCCCAAGCAATCTCTTCGAAGCGTCAGCCCCCCGCCGTAGCGGCAATGCGAGGCGCCGATTCCCATCCGGACGTAAGCGAGCGCTCGGGATGTCCTTCGGGAAGCCAGAGCCGTTCGATGGCCGGCCGGCCACAAAGATATCCTTGGATGAATTGGACCCCGAGGCGCGACAGCAATTCGGCATCGGCTTCGGTCTCCACGCATTCCGCCACCGTCTCGAGCCCAAAACCATTTGCAAAGCTGAGCAGCGTGCGGACGAATAATTGATTGTCTCGATTTTCGGCAACCTTGCGCACGAAAGAACCGTCGATCTTCAACACGTCGACGACCAGGGATTTGAAATGCCGGAATGACGTGTACCCGGCGCCGAAATCGTCGAGCGCCACACGGCAGCCCGGTTCGCGCACGGCGTTGACGAAGCGCGCCGAATCGTCGATATCCTGCATGACCGCAGTTTCCGTGATCTCGATCATCAGGCGCGAGGCGACGTCGGCACGATCCTTCAGCAAGGCGCGGAAAGCCCGCAACCAGGATTCATCGACCACGGTGAGCCCCGAGACGTTGATTGCCAGCGTCACCTCCGGATAGCGGCTGAGCTCATTGATCGCCATCTCGAGCGCGCAGCGATCGACCAGCCGGATCATGCCCATTTGCTCGACGACCGGTACGAAATCCGCCGCCGGAATGATCTGGCCGTGGTCGTCGATCATGCGCACCAGACATTCGTAATATCCGGTCGTCCGGGTCTTGGCGTCGACGATCGGCTGATAGGCGAAGGTGAGACGGCCCGCCTTGAGGGCGGCCCGGACTTTTTCGGCGGTCGCGATATTGTGGCGGCGCTGATCGCGTTGAATTTCGGAGAGGCTGTAGGAAATAAAGCAATTCCGCCCCTGCTTCTTCGCTTCGTGAAGCGCGGTCTCGGCCTTTGTCATGATGTCGTAAGACGAATCATTGCGATCGTTGAAGGTGACGACACCGATCGAAATCGTGACGTGCAGCGGGCCGCTCGGCGTCTTGACCGGATTCATGCGGACATTGCAAAGAATTTTGTCGGCGGTTGCGGTCGCGAATTCCGGCGAGCTCTGGGGAAGCACAATGCCGAAGCGGTCGCCGCCAACGCGGCCGATGAGATCGATGGCGCGCAAACTCCGTTCGAGCCGGTGGCCAACCTGGACGATAACCGCATCGCCCGTCTCGTAGCCGAAGGTGTCGTTGATCAGCGTCAGCTTGTCGATGCCGACGACCAAATAGGCGCAACGATTGTCCGAGCGCGCGCCAACGGTCAGCGCGTGGCTCAACCCGTCACGCAGGCGCGATTTGTTGAACAGACCGGTGAGATCGTCGTAATTCGCAAGATATTCGAGCCGCGCTTCGGCCTCTTTCTGCTCGTCGATGGCGCGAAGCACCCCAACCATGCGGACGGCTTGGCCTGATTCGGAGAATTGCGCCATCCCGCGATCCTGCACCCAACGGAACCGGCCCTGGCCGCAACGCACCCGGTAATCGCACGCAAAAGCGCGCTGGCCCGAAAAATGATCGGACAGCATCTTGAGGCGTTCCGGAAGATCCTGGGGATTGATGCAACGATTGAACGCTTCGCCGGACGAAATAACGGCATCAGCCTCGCGCCCGAAGAGCTCGGCCGAGGGGCCGTCCCAGGTCACCACGTCGTCGGCCAGATTCCAGTCGTAGGCGACATCGCCGGAAGCGGCGAGGGCAATTCTGAGTCGAGCCAAATCTTGGGAAAAATCCGCCATCACGCACTCTTTATGCTTATGCGCATCCTGCACTCGTTAGGCCCCGTACCTGGGACCGCTTCGCGTCCGGGAGCTTTCCTGGCGCGTGCCTGGACGTTACGGCGTATCCGTTAAGATAAGCTAAATTTGAAGCGTATTGCCGAGCTCGCGGAGAACAAGGTTAATCCAGCGTTTTCAATACGCTGGAGAGTGTCTGGATCATCGTTCCCAGGTGGTCTTCTGTGACAATTAGTGGCGGCGAAAGGGCAATGGTTTCGCCCGTCGCGCGGATCAGAAGCCCGCGCTCGAAACAGCGCAAATAGGCCTCGAATGCCCGTGCGTTCGGATGGCCTTCTCGGGGCTCCAATTCGATAGCGGCAGCCATGCCGATATTGCGGATATCGACGATATGAGGAAGACCGCGGAGAGAATGTGCCGCCGCTTCCAACAAAGGTTCCATTTTCCCCGCCCGTGCGAACAAATCCTCGCGATCGAAAATATCGAGGGCGGCGAGCGCCGCGGCGCAAGCGACCGGGTGGCCCGAATAAGTGTAGCCGTGGGGCAATTCGACCGCCCCTTCGGGCGCGTCGATCGACATCATCGTCTGATAGAGATCGTTGCGAACCCCGACCGCGCCCATCGGCACCGTGCCGTTGGTCAGACCCTTGGCAAGCGTGATCATGTCGGGGATCACCCCGAAGCGCTCGGCAGCGAAGGACGCGCCAATCCGGCCAAAGCCGGTGATGACCTCGTCGAAGATGAGGAGGATGCCATGGCGATCGCAAATCTCGCGCAGCCGCGCGAGATAGCCTTTCGGCGAAACCAACACGCCTGCCGAACCGGCGAAGGGTTCGACGATGACTGCGGCAATGGTATTGGCCCCGTGAAGCGCCACCAGACGCTCCAGATCGTCGGCGCGATCCGCACCTTGTTTCGGCTCGCCCCGGGTGAAGGCCCAGGACGGATCGTAGGCGCTGATCAAGTGATCGACCGGGATCCCGAGATCGCCGAATCCCTTCCGATTATTGCCGATACCGCCCACCGCGGTACCGCCGAAATTGGCGCCGTGATAGCCCCGTTCGCGGCCGATAAAGCGCCGGCGCGCGCCCTCTCCGCGCGCCTGATGATAGGCGAGCGCGATCTTGAGGGCGCTTTCGACCGCCTCCGATCCGGAATTGACGAAGAAAACGTGATTGAGATCGCCGGGCAGAATCGCGGTCAATCTCCGCGCGAGATCGAAGGCGCCGGGATGCCCCATTTGAAAGGCCGGCGCGTAATCGAGAGCGGCGATCTGGTCGCCGACGGCTTTCGCGATTTCCTTCCGGCCATGTCCGGCGCTCACGCACCACAGCCCGGACGTCGCGTCCAAGACTTGGCTGCCGTCAGCCTTGGTGAAATACATGCCCTCGGCGCCGACCAGAACGCGCGGATGCGCCAGAAACTGGCGATTGGCCGTGAACGGCATCCAATAGGCGGACATATCGTCGGTGCCGCTCCGTTTCGGGCGGAAGGAATAGGTGTCATTCATGGGAAATCGCCGATTTTCGAGCGGAAAAACCTAAGGGTGAAAGCTTTGTACCGAGATGGATAGGGCGGTGATTGGGGTCCCGAAGCGGTCGTCGCGCAATTGCGCTTATTGCCGCATCCATTTTGCTGCCCAACGAGTTCTTGTCGTGGTAAAGACTGAGTAATGGCGCTGTTAACCTTAACGCGAAAATGAATTTGAGCCTATCCTTTGGGGCAGATTTCTGTAAAATTTTAGACGAATTGGTAATATTTAATACTCATGATCTCGCCGATGTTTGATTCGCAGCGGGTTCCTGGCGGTTATCTGCCAGCGCCGCCTCCCGTCCCCGTTGACGGGAGCGGTCGCAGTGCATTCGCGCGTTCGCAAGATCAGCGCAACGCCGCGGCGATTTCAGGCGATTCGGAATTCCTTCGCCGCCGCAACGAAATTCAACACTCGGCCCCGCAGACCGGCAGAGCGCAGAATTCCGCGAGCACGGATTTGTCGGGCGAAATTTTCACGCCGGAAGATCCGCAACTCCCTTCCCGCAGTTCAATTCAATTTCTGGCCCAGCAGATCGGCCAGGAAACCGCGAATGAAACCAACACGGAAAATCCGCTGTCGGCTCAGCTTCGCGCGGAAGCGGCGATCGGCCAATATTTGGCCGCCCCCGCTTCTGCCATAACCTATGACGGACCGCAGATCGCACTCGATATCACGGTCTGATCGGCTCTCCTTATTTTTCGCAACTTAAACGGTCACGCAACCCAACGCGGCGGGGCCATCTGCGACGCCCTTGCCGACGCATTGGCCCAAGGTCCAAGCGCCGCGATCAATCGGCACGTTGCGCTATCGGATCGTCCCTTTCCTTCAATAGCGAATAAACCGCGCGCCACAGCGCCATGGCGTCACCGGCGTCGATTGTCTTTAGATCCACATGGGCAAGATGCTTGACCAGAAAAAGCCGGGTTTTTTCCGGAGCGGCGGCGGCTTGCATGGCTTTGCTTTCGCTTTCGGGAATGATCCCGTCGTCCTCGCCGTGAATGAGGATCAGATCGGGGATGAGCCGGGACAGATTACGGGTCTTGAGATCCAGCGCATGAATGGACGATTGAACGGCGTCCGGCAGGTCATGGATGAGGGCCGGCACGCGGGCCGGATCGGCATTATCGACGAAATCGTAAACCGCGCGCCCCTCAAGACCGAGATTTCGGGCAAGGTCGCCGATATCGGCCGAAGGATCCGTCATTTTGCGGTCGGCCATTTGTTGGAGAATTGCACGGTCGCTGGATTCCGCGACGTAATCGACATTGCTCGCCACGAAAAGCCATTTCCCGTAGCTGTTGGGCGGACGATGCCGCCACGGACCGCCCGGCGGATCTTGATAGTAGCCCGTGGTAAAGAAGGTCAGAACCGCTTCGGCGTCGTAATAGCCGCCGATCGCCAGAATAAACTTCACCTTCGCACCGACCGCGGGATCAAGTGCTGCGATGATCGCCGGACCGGCGGCATAGGAGAGCGCCGCAATGCCCAATCGGTGTCCGCCATCGCTGCCACTTAGATATTGGACGGCGTCGGCCACGTCTCGCGCATCGGCAGCGCTCAACCTCAGCGCTCGAACCGCCGGCAGATCCGGCGCCAGGACATCGAAACCCGCCCGGGCAAGCGTGGTGGCGAAGGCGATAAGGCGGGGGTCGTCTTTGCCCGTCGCGAGCGCTCCTGGAACCAGCACAAGGGCTGCACGCGCCTGCGCCTGCGGGCGATAGAGATCGCCGCCGTGATTTCTCCCGTCAAATAGATAGGTGACGGCGCTGCGCGTCGGCGACAGCGTCAAGCTTTTAAGAGGGCTCGGTCCGGATCCGGCAGCGAGATCGCCGAGCAGCAGCGCCGCCTCGAAACTGCGGGCAATGGCGCCATGCGCAACGAGCGCCGCAACGGCCAGAAGCACCGCCGTCCCATAGATTGTGATTCGACGGCGGCGGCTCATTGTCATGTCATCGAAAGAGTTGCGATGGGGCGGCGCTAATCGGCGTCGGCGCGGGCATAAACGCCCCGTTCCGTGCACACGAAATCGACCCGATTGTCGGCAAGGGCACGGGCGCACTCGTCGGGGCTGTTGACGATCGGCTCCTCGTGAACATTGAAGCTGGTGTTGACGACGACGGGGATCCCGCTGCGCGCCTTATAGGCCGCGATGATGTCGTAATAGAGACTGTTCTGCGAACGGGCCACCACCTGCGGCCGCGCCGTTCCATCGACATGAACGACGGCCGGGAGTCGATCGCGCCAAGCGTCGCGCACCGAGCAGGTGATGGTCATGAATTGCGCGGCATAGCGGGAAACGGGCCCAAGATCGAACACGGTTTCGGCATCCTCGGCCAAGACCGCGGGGGCGAAGGGCATGAACTCGCTTCGCGCCAAGCGCTCATTAAGACTGTGGTTGATTTTGGCATCGACCGGGGCGGCGAGGATCGAACGCGCACCCAACGCGCGGGGACCATATTCGCCGCCGTGGGTGTAGACCGCGACGATCCGGCCCTGTTCGAGGAGCTCCGCGCTGGTTTCGATCGGGGTCGTCGAAATTCGCCGAAACGCGGGATCGGAACCGAGCCGATCGTCGATAGCTCTTCCGAAGTCCCGCCCATAATAGAGTGTGTCCAAACGGTAGCGCTTCGCCAGCCAAGATGCCAAGCCATCGCGCTCGAGCAGGAATTGGAGCACACCCCCGCAAGCGAGCCCGGCGTCGCTCATCGCGGGATAGATGAAGACCTCATCGACCGGCAGGGTTTCGGCGAGCTTCTGATTGAGGAGCACGTTGGCAAATACGCCACCAGACAGTCCCAGATTGCGCACGGGGTGACGCGCCAAAACTCGTCGCACTGCTTCGACCACAAAGGTCTCGAGCAGCTTTTGAACCGAGCAAGCGACATCCTCGCGCGCAACGCTTTGAGCGAGCTCGAAGATGAACTGGCGCAGCGCCCGATTGCTCTCGAAATCGCTGTGGATTTGACCATCCCCGTCGATCCGGAAATGCGCCGCCATGGCCTCAAACAGGCTGGGACGCCCATAGGCCGCAAGTCCGGTCAGCTTCCCCTCGTGCCGGTTGATGCGGAAACCCAGCGCTTGCGTTGCGTAGCCGTAGGCGAGTCCAACGCTGTCAATCCGCATCGGCCGGAGCAAGCCCTCGTCTCCGCCGTAAAGCGTCTCGAGTTGCGCATGGCGGAAGATCCGGATCGAGTACTGGACGTTATCGCCCCCGCCGTCGGCGGTGTAGAGAAGCGCATCGGACCAGTCGGTATGGAAAAGGGTCGGCAGGGCGTGCGCCAGATGGTGATTGAAAAAGCTCGACCTCGTTTCCGCCCGAAGCCCAAGGTCGCGCAAAAAACTCTGGGCATCGAACATGGCGGCGGAGTCGGTGCGGTGATAGCGCACGCATTCGCGCTCCATGCTCTTCAGCTTCTCCTTGCCCAGAAGCCGGCGGATCTTCGAGTCGACGAGCCTGCGTCCAGAAAGATGGGTGTAATAGCGGCTAGGGAAGGCCCCGCGGCCGAGCACGACCGCGTCCACTTCGTCGCGGCTGCGGCCTGCTATGGTCAAACAGTCCTCGATCGCCTCGACCGGAATACGGCCGCCGTCCGCCTTGCGGCGGGTCAATCGCTCTTGCGCCACGGCTGCAACCAGCCGGTATTCGTCGAACACACAAGCGCAGGCGTCGTGGTAGCCCGGATGAATACCGAGAATGATCATGCGAAGAGAATTACAGGAATTGAACCGGCCGTGGACAGGGCGGTTATCTTAACGTGATGTGCACCCCCGAACACATCCTCAATGCGCGTGCCGCGACAGGGATTGGATCGGTTGCGCGTCCACTGATTCCTGAATGGGATCCACGCGCCGAGGCGCATTGCCGCGCGGGCGGATCCCGGTTGGGTGCGTACCATCTTTTCTTAAGCTGACGCTGGCGGCAAGGAACCGGCACCATCCGGTCGCCTACCGATCCCCTTCCTGCCACTCCGCCGGGCGCGAGCAGCAATCGCCGCCCTAGCGGCGGTCGCCCTTTCTTGACTGTCGCGGATTGAAAGGTCGAAATCTCTAGGTCGATTGCACCAAGAGGCCGGGGAATATTCCGTAACTTATTGATACTTAATTATTATTTAGCGCCCCAGTCAGGCTTCGGCCGGGTTCCAGATCGGGCCGAAGCCGGAAAAACCTTAAGAATCCGTGGCTTCCACTGTTGACGTTCATGGACTGAACGGGATAGCCTCCCCCGAGTTCATGCCGTGAACAAGGGGGCGGAATGGCCGACCCGGAAACCCAGGGGCTTCAAAACGCGATGCTCGAATCCGGGACGCTCGACAACGAGACCGAGATCACGCTCGGTCTCTTGAACGCCGTCCATGAGAACAGCGCGCTGACCCAGCGTTCGATCGCACGGGACCTTGGAATAGCCCTCGGACTCGCCAACGCCTATCTGAAGCGTTGCGTCAAAAAGGGCCTGATCAAGGTTTCGCAGGTTCCGGCCAATCGCTATGCCTACTACCTGACGCCCAAGGGTTTCTCCGAAAAAAGCCGGCTCACCGCCGAATATCTGTCGTCGTCGTTCGGCTTCTTCCGCGCCGCGCGCGGGCAATGCACCGACGCGTTCATGCGGTGCGCGGAGAATGGCTGGCTCCGGGTCGGGCTTGCCGGAACGGGAGACCTCGGCGAAATCGCCACCTTGTGCGCACTGGAAACACCAGTGGTCCTCGCCGGCTTCATCGAAGCGGGCGTTCGAGGCTCCGATAAATTTGCCGGGCTTCCTATCGTCGGGAGCTTGGCCGAGCTCGGCGCCATCGATGCGGTGCTCGTCACCGATCTGCGCGCCCCTCAGGAAACTTACGAGCGAATGGCGGCCGTGTTTCCTTTTGAACGGCTATTCGTTCCGCGGCTTCTCCATGTCTCGCGCAACGGCGCGAATATCGTAGTCGAATAGAATGCGTCGCTGGTACGTCGTCCATACCCATCCCGGAGGCGAGACCCGCGCAAGCGTGAATCTCGAGCGCCAGGGCTATGAGGTCTATCTGCCCCGCTGCCGCAAATGGCGCCGTCATGCACGCCGCGCCGAGATCGTCGCCGCGCCTCTGTTTCCCCGCTATCTATTCGTCGGCTTCAATGTCGAACGCGACCGCTGGCGTCCAGTGCTTTCCACGTTCGGCGTCTGCGGGTTGATTAGCCGCGGCGGCATGCCGGCGGCCGTACCCGAGGGGGTCGTCGAAAGCATTAGAGGCCACGAGGATGCCGACCGGTTCGTCGATCTCGCGCGGCAGGCGGCGTTCCAACGCGGCGACAACCTGCAGATCGTGGCCGGCCCCTTCGCGAACCACGTGGCGCGATTCGAGGGTTTGAGCGACGAGTACAGAGTGATCGTGCTGCTCGATCTTCTCGGCCGGCAACTGCGGGTTCTGGTTCCATCCGAAGCCGTGGCCGCCTGCGCCTGAGCGCGGGCATTTTATAAGACTTGGCAGTCCGGGTGATTTCACCCGGACTGCGGTAGCGTGGGCAAAATCCACCGCCATTCGCGCCACGTCAGTCGCGGCTGGGGACAGAAGCGGGCGCTGATACCGCGAGACCGCCCGCGCGACCAAACCCGTGGACGTGCCGGTCATTCGGATCGCCTGCGGTATTCCGCAACAAACCCGAAGAATTTGCAGACAATTTTGACGTGATCAGAAATGCCACAGATCGTTGATTTTCCGGTGCAAGCCAACGTTCACACCGAAGGCTTATCGAAGCGCAAACAAGCGATCCGCGAGATCAGCGACCGCTACGCGAGCATTCGGGACGAATGGATCGAGCGCAATCGCGCGTTTCACGACGACGATTGGCGCTACATGCGATTCCTCATCCCGGCAGGCGCGAGAGTTCTTGAACTTGGCTGCGGCACAGGAGCGCTACTCTCCGCCCTCGAACCCTCTCGCGGCGTCGGGATAGACCTCAGCCCGCGGATGATCGAAAGAGCGCGCCAAAATCATCCGGAACTCGAATTCCACTGCGGCGATATCGAAGATCGCGACTTTATGGCAACCATCGAAGGCCCTTTCGATGCGGTCGTGCTCTCGGACACGATTGGAAGCATCGAAGACTGTCAAGAACTCCTGACCCAACTGCATCGCCTCTCGACTCCGGAAACCCGACTCGTGATCGCCTATTTTAACCAGCTTTGGCGGCCCCTTCTGTGGCTGGGCGTGAAGCTCAGGCAACGCATGCCTTCTCCCAGCGAGAATTGGCTTTCGATTGAGGACCTCACGACGCTGCAACATCTCGCCGACTGGGAAATGATTAAAACGGAAAAACGCCAGTTGATCCCGGTGCGGATTTTCGGTCTGGACTTGCTCGCCAATAAGGTCTTGGCGCCACTGCCGTTTATCCGCCACCTGTGTTTAAGACATTATGTCGTCGCGCGGTCGCGCCTGGTGCGTGGGTCGAGCAATCTGTCGTGTTCTGTCGTGGTGCCGTGCCGAAACGAACGAGGCAATATCGAGGCTGCGGTGCAGAGATTGCCAAAATTCTGCGATGACCTGGAGATTATCTTCGTCGAAGGGCACAGCCAAGACGGCACGCTGGACGAATGTTACCGCGTCCGTGATCGCTACGCCGATCGCGACATCAAGGTGGTCGTGCAGGATGGGGTGGGCAAGGGAGATGCGGTCCGAAAGGGCTTTGCGTTGGCGCGCGGGGACGTTCTCATCATCATGGATGCCGACCTCACGACGCCACCCGAAACCATTCCGAAGTTCTACACGGCAATCGCGAGCGGAAAGGGTGAATTCATCAACGGAACGCGCCTCGTCTACCCCATGGCCTCCGGCGCCATGCGCTTCCTGAATTATCTGGCGAATCGCACCTTCGCGCTTCTGTTCTCCTGGCTGCTTGGCGAGCGCCTGACCGACACGCTTTGCGGCACCAAGGCACTGACGAAGCGCAATTACGAAAAAATCGAAAATCAGCGCGGCTATTTCTCGGGGCTCGATCCGTTCGGCGACTTCGACCTCATCCTGGGCGCCGCCAAGGTGAATCTGAAGATCTCGGAGGTGCCGATCCGATATACCGAGCGTGTCTACGGCACGACTCAGATTTCCCGCTTCAGCGACGGCTGGCGGCTGGCGCGCATGTTCTTGCACGCATTCCGTTTCATGAAGGTCCTCTAAGCCTTGAGGACGAGGACCAAGCTGAGGCTTGTTCGTCTGGTCCAGGCGCCCCTGACGGCGGCCATGCGCTTCGCCGGCTCGGGCCCGATTATTGGCGCGCGCCGCATGGGGATCAACTGGATCCTCGATTTGCGGGAAGGCATCGATTTTTCGATCTGGCTGCTTGGTGCATTCGAAAGGCCTGTGCGCAACGCTTATCGGCGTCTCGTGCGGCCGGGAATGGTCGCCCTCGATGTCGGGGCCAATATCGGCGCGCACACCCTGCCGCTAGCAAAGCTGGTCGGAAAAGAGGGTTTGGTCGTCGCCTTCGAGCCCGCGGCGTGGGCGTTCGACAAGCTGCGCGCCAACATCGCGGCGAACCCAGAGTTGTCGGGACGAATCAAGATCCATCAGACAATGCTGCTGTGCTCCGAAGACGCCGTCGTTCCTCCGGTCATCGATGCCAGTTGGCCGATAACCCCCAGCGAAGAGGTGCGCGCCGATCTGCGGAGTGCGGGCAAATCCACCAAAGGGGCCGTTGGCATGACGCTGGACCGGTACATGGAATCAACGGGGCCGGGTCGCGTGGATTTCATCAAACTCGATGTCGATGGCTACGAAAGCGATGTGCTGCGCGGCGCCCAGGTCACGATCGAGCGATTTCGCCCGGTGATCGTGATCGAGGTCTCGCCGTATATCGCGCGCGAACGAGGCAACGATATTCAGGACGCGTTGAGCGGCCTCGAGAAGGGCCGGTACCGCTTGTTCGATCTGCGGGGCCGAAAGCCGCTCGACGTGGCGCAGCTCTGTCGCAGCATCCCCGTGGGCGCCGGACGCAACGTTCTGATGATTTCGTGTTAGCCGACGGCTCGATGCTGGATTTCGTGCAGAAAGGTCTGCTGGTGTCGTACCGCTGCTTTCGCCGCTCGGGCCTCGGCGAGTATCCCATCGGACGCGCGATCTTCGAGTTCTTGTTACGAGTTCTACAAACTGCGATTCGAAGCCAGGGCCATAAACGCGCTGCGGGTTTACGTCGAACCCGGCACCTGCGCGATCGATGTCGGAGCGAATATCGGCGTCATCACCTTGAGACTGGCGGAATGGGTGGGATCGCAAGGCAAGGTGATCGCCATCGAGCCGGAGGCTACGAATGTCGCGCGACTGCGCCGGCGTATGATCAAGCATGGCATGACCGCGCGCGTCGATGTCTACCAGGCCGCCGCCGCGGAATCCTCGGGCACCGTCCATCTGGCCTTGAACCCGGACCATCCCGGCGACCACAGGCTTGCCGCCAATGGGGTGCCCACTTCCGCGGTGACGATCGACGAATTGACCGCCGCCTCGCCCATGCCAATGGTTTCGCTGATCAAGATCGATGTTCAGGGCGCCGAAATGCGGGTGCTGAAAGGCGCACTGGAAACGATCCGGCGGCACCAGCCGGCGATCTTCGTCGAGATCGACGACGGCGCGCTTCGAGAGCAGGGCTCGAGCGCTGCAGAGCTGGTGGCGTGGCTGCGGGCAAACGCTTACGAGCCGCACCGGATCGAGCGCGATGGCAAGATGACGCGGCTGCGGTCCGATGACGCCTTAAAATTCGCGGCCGGCCGCCCCTATTCCGATTTTCTGTTTTTGCCGCCGATCTTGCGGAATGAGTGACATGCATCGATCACTCACGGCCGGTGCGTTGGTCATGGTCCTGATTTCGCTGTTTTGGGTATTCCACGCTCAGTTCAATGCCTATGCACGGGCCGAGGACGACCAAATGAGCTTTTACGTCAATGCGCTCGCCCTGCAGCATCCAAGCGTTTACGAGGCCGATTCGGCGCGCGTCATGAATTTTCTGGGCGGCGCGCCGCGCAATGCGAACTGCAACTGTCTGTGGGAGCAGTTCCGGTTCAAGCTGCGTCACGATTTCCGGAATCACTATTTTCTGTATCACATCCTCTTGTCGAAAGTGAACGAATGGTGGGCGCCGTTGCGTGCCGAAACGAGCTACCCGGTATTCGTCTCCATCGTTATTCTTTCGGCTTCACACCTTCTTTACGGCGCCGCCTTGGCGTGCCTTGCGTTCATCTTTCTCGGATGGATTCGCTCCGACCTCGTGGCGGCGCTGGCGGTGAGCATCGCGGCCATGCTGACCTTGGATCTTTTTTCTCCGATACATCCGAGCTTCTGGATCTTGAGAGTCCGGCCAAGCGATCTTTCCGGCGTTCTCGAATCGCTAAAGAACGCGTTTTTTCTCTTGCTTAGTCCATCGGCGCCTTTGACCGGATGGTTTCCACGGTCGGCCTTCGCCCTGTTGCTGCTTGGCGTGTTCGGGCTGCGGTGGAGCGGACGGCCGGGGATGGCCTATTTCGTTCTGGCCCTGCTGACGCCGCTGCATGAAGGATCGGGCATTCTGGCGTTCGGCGCCCTACTCCTAACCGATCTATTGCTGCGCCCCTCCATACTGCGTAAGCCTTCGGTTGCCGCCGGTGTGGCATCGAACCTGGCGGTTGCGCTCATGCCCAATGCCCTCGTCGGCAGCATTACGGGAATACATCCGATGCTCATCCTGGCACTGCTTGCCGGGGGCCTCGGCGTTGCGTCGATCACTTGGGCAATCTGGCGGCATATGGGGTGGATCCGCGGCCTGGTCTTGAAGCTGCGGAGCCTGCCGGCCCGGCTCGGCGAGGTCGGCGCCGAATTGGCTCTGTTGGCCGGCCTTTGGTTCGTGATCACGCCGTTGGCCATGCTGATGTACATCGTCGTCGGACAGCCGGAAGCGATCTACACTTGGGGGGATTTGCCGGCCCGCTACCTCATGCTGATGCGCGGCCCTCTCTTTCTCGGCTTGGCCTATCTCGCAATTTTCCGATACCGGAGCCCTGAGTTGGTCCGCGGCGGCATTGCCCTTGCAGCGGGAGCGATATGCCTGGCCGTCGCCTGGCAAACCACCGCCCATTTTCCCGATCGATTGTTGCTGCCGGCCTCGGCTCAAACCTTGGAAGACGCCGTGATCCGCGCGCCGAACGTTCAACCGGTGCCTTACGACGAAGCGACCATGTACTACGCGATGGCAAAAAGCATGGAAAGCGGCTCGGACTTCATGGAACCTCTTTTGAAGCGATGACAGGACCATGAGTTCCTTGCGCTCGACCGCAGCGGGTGCTGATTGCCGAGAGCGTTCAAATTGCGGCTTGCAAGCCGGTTCCACTGCAAAGCTCTCGCCAAAAACCTAACGTGAACTCAACTCTTTTGAAACGGTTGCCATCTCCATGAATCGTGCAACGAAATACCGAGACGCCAGTGAGCGCTGAACTCCGATCCTTCAACGAACCCTGGCCCGATCTCGACGGCCGGGTGATCCTGGTCACCGGGGGCACGGGCTCCTTCGGCCAGGCCTTCACGCAAGCCGTGCTGCGGCTGTTCAAGCCGGCCAAATTGATCATCTTTTCCCGCGACGAGATGAAGCAGTACGAGATGGCGCTGCGCTTCGACGACGGGAAATATCCGTGCATGCGCTATTTCATCGGCGACGTGCGCGACGTGCGACCGGCTGGAAATGGCGATGCGCGGCGTCGATGTCGTGATCCACGCCGCCGCCCTGAAGCACGTGCCGGCCGCGGAATACAATCCGTTCGAATGCATCCACACCAACGTCATGGGGGCGGAGAACGTGGTGAAAGCCGCCATCCGCTGCGGCGTCGAGAAGGTGGTGGCGCTTTCGACCGACAAGGCGGCGAGCCCGATCAACCTATACGGCGCGAGCAAGCTGGCCTCCGACAAGATCTTCGTCGCCGCCAACCATCTGAGCGCGGGACGGCCGAAATTCTCGGTCGTGAGATATGGAAATGTCATCGGCTCGCGCGGCAGCGTGGTGCCGCTGTTCCGCAAGCTCATGGCCGAAGGCGCGAGCTGCCTTCCACTGACCGACGAGCGCATGACGCGGTTCTGGATCACGCTTCCGCAGGGCGTGAACTTCGTTTTGTCGTCGCTCGCCATGATGCGAGGCGGCGAGATTTTCGTGCCCAAGATTCCGAGCATGAGGATCGCCGACGTCGCTCGCGCCATGGCCCCTGATCTTCCGGTCCGGATCGTCGGCATTCGCCCCGGCGAGAAGCTGCACGAAACCATGATCACCGAGGACGATGCGCGCATGACTCGCGCGCTTCCAGACCGCTACGTCATCGAGCCCGCCCTTTCGTTCTGGTCCGTCGACCAGTACACGGATGGCGAGCCTCTGCCCGATGGATTTTCCTATGCCTCGAACACCAACGCCGAATGGCTGGACGAGGCGGGATTGAAGCGGCTCCTCACCGAAAGCGGCGCATGAGCCCCAAGTCCGAGCTGTTTATTCCCTACGGGCGGCAGTGCATCGAGGAGGACGACGTCGCCGCGGTGACCGCCGTGCTTAAAAGCGACTATCTGACGACCGGCCCTGCGGTGGATGCTTTCGAGCGCGCCTTCGCCGTCAAGGCGGGCGCGGCCCACGCCGTCTCCTGTTCCAGCGGAACTGCGGCATTGCATTTAGCCGCGGCCGCCCTCGGCCTCGGACCCGGCGACGCGGTTGTCGTTCCGACCATGACTTTCCTCGCCACGGCGAACGCCGCTCGGTATGTCGGGGCTTTGGCGGCCATCACCGCACCGACATTGGTGATCCATCGCAATGGGGACCGCAAGGTCCCATTGCGATGAAACGCTACCTCGCCGAGCACATCACGAACGCACGGATCATCGAGCTCCCCGGGGAGGACGCTCTGCCGTTTGTGGGCGATGTCGACTCGCTGATCGCCGAGATCGAAGAGTTCGTGACCGGACAGCGCTCCAGCTTCGACGTCGACCGACTTTTGGCCACAGTCCTCTTCACCGACATCGTCGACTCCACTCGATTGGCCGCGGACTCCGGTGACAGTGGTTGGCGCGGACTCCTCGACCAACATGATGCCCTGGTCCAGCGGCAGCTGGAGCGTTTCCGCGGACGGGCGGTCAAGAGTACGGGCGATGGCTTCATGGCCACCTTCGACGGTCCGGTGCGGGCCATGAGGTGTGCCTGTGCCATTCGCGACGGCGCGCAAAAGCTGGGGGTCGAGATCCGTGCCGGCCTTCACACGGGCGAGGTCGAAGTTCGAGGGGACGACATTGCCGGTATTGCGGTTCACCTCGCGTCGAGAGTCGAGGCGTTGGCACGGCCCAGTGAGGTTCTGGTCTCATCAGCGATTTCACCCCTGGTCGCCGGCTCGGGCATCGCCTTTATCGAGCGCGGTGAACACGCGTTGAAGGGTGTTCCCGGCTCGTGGAAGTTGTTCGCCGTCCAGGACTAGGCGGTCGTCGCTGCACGGCGTCCCTGGGCTCGAGTCGAGGCCCAGGCGGCGCGTCGTGCCTACGCTGACGACATGAGCGCGCTCCTCCCGGCGACCACCCGCCAGCGCGACTCGGGCCCTCGAAGTGCTGTTGAGCCCTGGCCTCGATCCCATCGTCGACATGGTCGGCTGGTCGAGGGCCGACGGCGCGTACGAAGTCGCGTCGGCGGACGGAGCCGTGCAGTTCCGCCGCGACGCCGGACGTGGATGGCGGCTTCCGCATCGAGTCGGTCACGGGTCAGAACCCGCTCGCCGTGCAGGACCCGACGCGCTTCGTCGGACTGGAGGCGGAGCAGGCATCACCGCACCCGCGCCGCGACCAAAACAGTTACCCTCACGCATTCGAGCAGTTCGCCCAGCTCTTCGACCATCCGTCGGCGCCCGACCTCTGCGTGATCCATAGTGCGTCGCACAACTGGGCCGACCAGGGCGGGCACCTCGGGGAGCATGGGTCGCTGGGTGTCGTCCAGGCGAGGGCGCCCTTCATCGTCGCCGGCGCCGGGGTGCCGAGGCTCGGGATGGCCGACGTCGGCTGCCGACTGATCGACGTGGCGCCGACGATGCTGCGGCTGCTCGGCGGGCGACCGTGCCCCGGAGCGTCCGCTTCTCTCCCACCAGGACGGGTCGGTGATCGACGCCCTCGTCGACGGCTCGGGCCGGGCCCGGCATCTGATCGGGTTCCTCTGGGACGGGACCAACCCCAACGTCCTGTACGACCTCGTCGGTCGGGGCCAAGCCCCGAACGTGGCGCGCTTGATCGGCGAGGGCACGGCCTGCCGGTACGGAGCGCTGGCGTCGCTCCCGACCGTGACCCTGGCCAACCACACCACGATCCTGACCGGCAGCCACCCAGGTCACCACGGGATCCTCCACAACGCCTGGGTCGACCGGGGTACCGGTGCGCAGGTGATCACCAACTCGCCAGCGACGTGGGCGACGTGCATGCAGTGGCTCAACCCGGGGGTCCAGACCATGCACCACGCGGCGCAACGCGTGCCGTCCGGGGACCACCGCCTCGATCAACGAGCCCTGCGACGCCGGGGCCGACTACTCGACGTTCGGCCTCGTGCGCAACGGCGAGCGGCCGACGCCCGCCCCCGGGCCCGACGACCTACCCGACGCGACCACACGCTTCGTCAGGCCGAGCAAGGACTACCGCTGGGCGTCACGGGCGGACCACACCGCCGTCGAGCAGTTCCACCGCGTCTGGGCGGCGCCCGACGGCGACCCGCCCGTCTTCACCTGGGTCAACTTCACGCTGACCGACTCGGCGTTCCACGAGGGTGGCCCGTACTCGGAGATGGCGGCGAGCGCCGTGCGCGACAGCGACGCCCGGCTGGGTCGGATCCTCGAGGTGGTGGAGCAGAGCGGGGTGTGGGAGGACTGTGCCTTCTTCCTGGTCGCCGACCACGGCATGGAGGAATCCGACCCGGCCGTGCGAGGGGACTGGGACGCGGCACTCGCCGAGGCAGAGGTGGTGGTGCGCGACGAGGGGTACGGCTTCTTGTACCTGAATGGTTCGTGAGCCAGCCGTCCGGGCCCTTTCGAGGCGGACCATGACCGAACACTTCTGCTACGACATCGACAAGCGCTACCTTCCGGTCCTGCTGCCATTCCTCCTACGACCAGCCAAGGACGGCGTCACACTGACCGACGAGGGCTCTCTCGTCGCCACCTTCGGTCTCTTTCGCGTGGTGACGCCCCTGACGAACGTCACTGGTGCGCACATCACCCGGAACTACCGCTGGTGGACGGCTGTCGGAGTTCGCCTCTCGCGTGCTGACGACGGTCTGACGTTTGGGACGAACAACCGTGCAGGCGTCTGCATCCACTTTCACGAGAAGGTGCCATCTCGACTGCGGCGAAGCGGTCATTCGGCGCTGACGGTGACGGTTGCCGATCTCGAGACACTCGTGACGGCCGTCGGCGGGGACGAGGAGGGGCCAGGTACACCCGGTCCGTGAGCGAAAAGGGACAGGCTAGCGGGCACTCCGGACCTCGAGCCCGACCGTGCTGACGTGGATGGGGAGCACCCGGTAGCGCTCGTCCATGACGGTGACGAGAAGCTCGAGCGCCTCTTTCCCCTCCCCGGTGGCGCTCAAGAGCGTGACTGAGCCGCCGTCTCCCCCGGCCCCATTGACCTTCCAGCCGATCGCACCGTGTGCCGCCGCGCCCTCGATCACCCGTCGTGCGTCCGCGCCCACCAGCCCGGGATGCAAGAACCCTTGCGCCTCGGTGTTCGCGACCATCGCCTGACCGAACGTGTCGAGATCCCGGGCAACGACGGCGTCGCGGGCCGCGACCGCTGCATCTCGCAGCCGCGAGAACGCCTCAGACCCGTGACACCCCACGTGCTCGATGACCTGGCGGTGCACGGCCGAGGAGTCGTGAGCGCGACCAAGAAAGACCAGCGTGAGTCTGGGACCGAGCTCCTCCCAGGTGGGCAGGGGGTGCACGCTGGCCTCGGGGTACGTCTCGATTTCAAGGAAATTGATCCCGCCGAACGCCGCACTCAGCTGGTCCTGGATCCCGCTTTGGACACCGAGCAGGTCGACTTCGAGCCGATGCGCGGCGTAGGCGATATCGCGCCGGCGAGCGTTGCTCCGAGCGCAGGGCTGCCAATCCGCCCAGCAGAGCAACGGCAACCGCCGCCGACGTACCGGTCCCGCAACCAGCCGGGAAGTCGGAACGGACACTGACTTCCACGGCGAGGCCCCGTGGGCGGAACGCGTCGATGGCGGCCTCCAGCAGCGGGTGGCGGGCGACCCGGGGCGCTCTCGGGACGATGGAGTACCGGTCCCCGAAGGTCTCCACGTCGAGGACTACAGGGTCCGGGCCGGCCGTCGCGCGGATCGAAACCTCCACCCCCGGCGTCACTGCGATGTGCACGAGCCGTCCCGGCCCTCCAAACGACGTGTCGGTCCACCCACCGATGTCGCAGACCCGCACGGGGGCCGACACCTCGATCACCAGTCAGCAGCCTCGGTCACGGTCGTTTCCGGTCGTCGTCGGGGATACCTGCGGGACGGTGAAGCCAGCACAGGCCGGAGCGGTGTGTCGTCCAATTGCGACAGCGACGCCGTCCGCTCGGTTTCTCGTTGAACGGCACATAGATGAATGCGTGGCACTGCTCGCTCATTGTCCACTTTCGCTACGTCGGGGTTTTCGCTCCAGGCACGACGTTATCGCAGCTCAGAGGGCGCTTCTGCTGTTCCCCGGACGGCGATCGCGTGAGCGGGGCGAGGACGCTCCACCCTCGACCGGGATCACGTCAGCGGCCCGAACAGCTCCTCTTCGGCCATCGCCAAGCCGACTCCTCCGCAATACAGGCCGAGGAAAGCTGCCCCGTCGCGGTCACCGAGCAGCTTGGTGACCCGAGTATTCCTCCATAAGGCGCCGACGTAGAGAGCAAGTTGGTGATCGCCGGCATCGAGCGCATGGATGATCGTGTCGAAGGACCACACCGTGACTCTGTCGTTGAGCCGGTATGGCGTTCTCTTGCGCCTCTGCATTCGATCTGGAATAGCTCGGACGAGAGCGGGCGGTCCCCAAGAGCCCCCTTCCCAAGATGTACCCGTTCGTCATCTCGGCCGACGCCTCTTCCCACGCCGCCATCCGATTGCGGCGCTTGACCCGATACAGCTTGGCTGTGGCGAGGCCGTTCTCGCAGAGGCAGTGTCGGACTGCCTCGTCCGATTGCGACGGATTGCCCCACGGCTGAGCGTGGAACGACCCATGGCGTTCGACCGTCCATGCATAGGCGCCCTGATGGATGCGCTGCACCATCGTCGAGGCCTCTGCCCGGTCAGCCGAGGCGGTCGTGGGGTCGGTCGAATTCGTCATCGGGACGCGGAATGGACTGGTCGAAGGCTTGCCGCCACGGAGAGGTCATCGGCACGTTCATCCCCACCCTGAACCGATTGCGCGGGCGACACCGGGGCGCACGGTCGGCCCTACCGGCCGCCGTTCCCGAAGCGCTCCCTGGAGCCCCCTGATGGCGGCGATCAAGTTCCCGCCGTCGATGAGCGCCCGCTTGTCGATCGCAGAGACGCTCGACTGAGGGGTCGGACGCCAACACGGCCTCTTGCAGCGCCACGTCCGTGCGGAACGCCCTCGCCGCGGTGACCGTGGCGTTGACGTCCTTGTCGTACCCGCTGGGCCACGGCAGTCCGAGCATCTGGCCGATAAAGGTGCCGAGCGCCGACCGGTACGTACTGGCCGAGGACGCGTAGCGCTGAAAGTCGGTCTGGACGTCAGCTTCCACCGCCGCCGCATCGCTCCGTGCGTACGCGGCCGTCTGGTCCTCGCTGGTCACGCAACTCGAGTAGGTCGATGCGTCCGCCGCGTCGCAATCCTGTCCGAACCCGATCTTTTGAATCGTGTTGTTGTCGAGGGTCAACTTCTGCTCTTCCTGGGTGATGCCGCTCGTCGCCGCGTTCAGTGCAGTCACGTAGTTCGTGTCGGCGGTGGTCTCGGTGGCCAGGTCCGCGGTGAACGTGCTCGCGAGGTACGCATGGCTCACCCACGTGGTCGTCGGCGCGCCGGACGATGATCCGGGTCCCACTGGAATTACACCCCGACAGTGCGGCCAGCATCGTGCCTCCCATGAGCACGAGAACGAGGGGTCGTCTCAACATCGTTGGGAGGTCAGGCTAGGCACGGCGGTTGACCGAGCGCCGGTCATGGCCGCCTGCGACCTCGGCCTCCCTCCGACGGACCGTCGGGCGCGGCCGCCCTGGCTCGCCGCAGGTAGCCGGCCCAGCTGGACCGTTGCGGACCGGCCGGCTCGGTCCCGCTCCGAACAGGGCAGGTCGGAGCCCTTCTCGCGTCGGGCCTCTGCACGGCGACCCCCGCCCGATGGGTGTGCCCTGGTCCGCCCCGGCGGGACCTACCGTGACGGGCTTGCAACGCATGTTCGCGTCCCCCGACGAGGGGGAGATCAGGGGTCGTCGTGACATTCGCGCCGGTCGCACCACCGACCTATTTCGAACCTACCAAGATCGCGGCGGACACCTGGGTCATCCACCAGGTGCAGCCCGCCCGCCTCGGGCAGCCGCGGTTCGTCTACCTGAACTCGATGGTGGACCGCACCCAAGGCGTGACATCACGACGATGGCGAGCTGCCACAGCCCGGTCATCGAGGGTCCGCTCATCGAGCGGGCCTTCGCTTCTCCGTCGCTCCCGGCCCTCGACCCTCCCTCGATGCCCGATCATTCGCTGCTCGAGCGGATCATCGCCGCCCGCGCTGGCCGCCCCTGACCGGACACTCGAGGGCGAGTTCACCGACGAGGCGGCGGGCGCTCGTCCGGGGTCTCGACGACCCAGCGCGAGCGCAGGTCCTCCAGCCACTCGGGGAGCTCGATCTCGGGGTCGGGGAGCGCCGTCGCCCCTCGCTGTGCCAACGCCCGCTCGAACGCCTCGGGGTCGTCACCCCAGGACCGCGGGTCCCCCATCATGACCTCGAGCAGCACGGTGCCGTGCTCGCCGGCCACGAAGGGCCCGAAGGCGGCACCCAGCGGGCAGCTCGACGTGCGTCCCGGCCGGGCAGTGGCGGTCACCGCACCACATGTCGCCCTCGACGACGAACAGCACGTGCGGGCTGTTGTGGCCGTGACGCCGGACGACGACGCCCGGGTCCCACCTGGCGTACAGGGACAGGTACTGCGGATCGGGTGAGAACGCCAACCACTTCTCCCACACCGAGGCCGTCGTCCCGTCGGCCTTGCGGACGGCCTTCACCTGCTGCCAGCGGACATCGGGATCGTCGAGATGGCGAAAGACCGGGTCCACGTCAGCACACCTCGCCGAGCAACCGAAAGGTGTTGCAGTAGAACAGCCGGCCGCCGCCTGCTCGCCAGTCCGCCCACGTGGCGTAGGCCTCGCCGTCGGCGCCACCCAACCGCGGCGCCACGTAGTCGGTCATGGTCGAGAAGGTCGCCTCCGGGTCCTCGGCATCGAACTCGTAGAAGTGCATGAACATGGGGTCAACGGGCGCCACGTTCTCGTACACCGAGATCTGGGTGAAGCCGGGTATGCCCGCGGCGGCGATGTGGCGGATGTGGACGAAGTCACCCCAGTCGCGGAGACCCTGCGCCAGCTCGGGGAGTCGGGGGCTGATCCACACCACCAAGAGGCCGGTGGTGGGCCGTCCGGTGAGGACACCCTGGCTGGGGCGCGGATGACGGCGGAAGCAGTGCGCCGTGGCCGTGTCCGGCGCCTCGGGGACCGAGAAGCCCGCCGTCAGCTCGGCCACCGTCAGCATCGACCCGTCGGCGATCCGCATGGGGAGGTCACGCCGGCCGGGCAGGCAGTTCTCCCACCACGTGACCCGGTGCACGCCCGCGCGCCGGGCCAGTGCTTCGGCGTGCCGGCAGAACGCGTCGGGGGAACCGTCGCCCAGCTCGAGATAGAGGCCGGGGGTGGTTCGCTCTTCCATCGTCGATCAGGGTCCCGGTTCCACGGCCGTCCAGCGTCCTCCGGCGGCGGCCGAGCTCGTGATGGCGTCGAGCACCGCCATCTGGGCCACGCCGTCGACGAAGGTGGCCGGCTGGGGCTCCGCGGCGGGGTCCGCCCGTCGATCCGGTCGCGGAACGCGGCGGCGAGGCGCGTGTAGGGGCCGTAGTCCATCCCGAAGGTGATCATCCGCTCGTACGTGGTGGTCACCGCCCTTCGGGCAGCGGCGGCGGCGAGTCCGGTCGGCAGGTCCTCGGGGACCGGCAGCGTGCGTACGTCCCTTCGGCGTCGCGCCACCTTGACCGTCGGGCCCGACACCCTCGATCCACGCCGCCCCGGTGGACCCGGTCACCCGGGTCTCGACCAGGACGCCCCGAGTCCCCCGACGTCGACTGCAGGACGCCCACCGCGCCGGTGCGCATCCGGAAGTGGACCACGAACGCCGTCGTCGGCGGTCATGTCCGGGCCGGCGCGACGTGGGGCAGCGAGGCGCTGACCGACTCGAACTCGCCGAGGGTGACCCGGATCTGGTCGATGAGCTGGGAGCCGTGCGCGCCACAGCCACCCGCCGCCCTGCGCCGGCGTCGGCCCACCACGCCGGCACCTCCGCCGAGGGATCCGCGAGGAGCGGCACGTGTGAGCCACGGTCGCCATGCGCGGCTCGCCGATCACGCCCGGCCGCGACGGCTCGGGCGAGGCCGGCCTGGCCGGGGTCCCACCGGAACTCGCATCCGAGCAGGTGCACGATCGCCGGCCGCCTCGGCGGCGGCCAGCACCTTGCGCCTCCTCGGCCGTCGTCGCGGGCGAAGGGCTTCTCGCAGAGCACGTGCTTGCCGGCCGCGATGGCCTGCCGAGCGCGAGCGGCGCGTGGGTGTGCGGCGGGGTGGCGATGGTCACCGCGTCGACGCCGTCGAGCGCGAGCGCCTCGTCGACCGAGGTGAGCGCCAGCGGGACGCTCGAACAGGGCGGCCCGCTCGGCCGTCTTGTCGGGGTCGCGCCCGACCAGCGGCGACGACCTCGAATGCCCGCGGCCCGCAGCGCGCGGACGTGGGTGACGCAGCCGAAGCCGGTGCCGACGACGACCGCGCCGGATCATCCGCGCCTCCCGAGGTCGGTCGGCGTCGTCCGGCAGGGTGCCGAGGACGCGCCGCGTCGCCGCGGCTGCCGTTGGCCGCCTGCGCCGGGACCGAGCGCGTGGAGCGTCGTCGGAGAACACCTCGACCCCGATGGGTGCCGCGGTGCCGGTCGCGGCAGTGCGCCGACGATAGCCGGCGAGGTCGAACTCGCCCTCGCCGGGGAGGAGGCGGTCGTGCAGCGTCGCCTCGACGAGATCGGCCTCGGCGCTCGCGGGGCCGTCGTCGAGCTGCACGCCGAGGACCAGCTCGCCGGGAGCGTGCGCCAGGTCCTCCGCCGTCGTCGCCGGCCCGGACCAGGTGCCAGGTGTCGACGTTGAGCCCGCCGTTGGCGCCGGTCCGCGAGCCGCACGACGTCGGCAGGCCGTGGCCAGATCGGGGATCTTCGACCAGGGCAGCCACTCGAGATGGACGAGCAGCCCGTGCTCGGCCGCCCGGTCGCACAGGCCGGCGAAGGCCTCGGCCGCGCCGTCGACCGCCCCAGCTCCCCGCCGAAGACGTCGACCGCGTTGAGCGAGCGGGCCCCGAGCAGCGTCGGCGATCGCGAAGAGGTCGCGCCTCGCCGAAGCGGAACACGTCCCGGTGTCGAGCTCGGGCGGGATGGAGACGTCCGCCGCACCCGGCAGCCACCACCAGGCCGGGTCGAGCTCGGCCACGAAGAGTCCGTGGTCGGCGAGCATGGCCCGGAGGTCCTCGTCGCGTGACCCCTCCGCGCGGGCCGCCGCGTAGTCGCGGCCCCACAGCGAGATGCCGGCGAACCCGGCCGCCGCCGCCGCCTCGAGCCGCTCGGCGAAGGGGATGCCGCGCGGCAGCGTGCCCGAGCAGAGCACGAGGTCGTCTGGCCCGGCCATCAGTAGCCGGCCTCGAGGTCGACGACGCCCGAGGAGCGCCTCGCCGCGCCGGTAGCGCGCGAGGTTGTCGGCGAACAGATCTCGAAGGTCCGGGCACCGGTGCGCGGCGAGGACCACGACGATGTGCGGGCGAGAGGTGCACGCGCGGGGTGGGCGTAGAGCGGGTGGCCCGCCGGGAGCGGCTCGGGCTCGACCACGTCGAGGGAGGCCCGGGCCACCGGCCGTCGTCGAGGGCCCGCCGCAGCGCGTCCTGGTCGACGAGCGAGCCCCGGGCGACGTTGACCAGATGCACGCCGGGCTTCACCGCGGCGAACGCGGTCGGTCGTCGAGGAGGTGGCGCGGTCGCGGCGGTGGCCGGCGCGGCGACCACCAGGTGGTCCGAGCGTGCGAGCAGCTCGGCGAGGTCCGGCGCCGACCGTCACGCCGGGGAGGGGTGACGGGACGATCGGTGCGCCGGAGCCCGAGCACCTCCATGTCGAAGGCGAGGGCCCGCTTGGCGACGTCCGGTGCCGATGGAGCCGAGGCCGACGACGCCGAGCGTCGCGCCCTCGAGGCCCCCGAGGGTGGCCGTGTTCCACCGGCTCGGGCGGCTCGTTGACCCAGGTCTCGGGCAGCGCGCTTCTCGAAGGCGAGCATGCGCGGCCAGCACGAACTCGGCGATGGCCGGAGCCGCCGCGCCCTGCGAGCAGGTGACCGTCCGGCCGGCGAGCGCCTCGAAGGGGAAGCCGTCGACCCCGGCGCCGAGCACGTGGACCCACCGGATCCGCCGGCCGAGCGGGCCTCGATGGTGGCGCGGTCGTCGTTCAGGGTGACCAGCACCTCGGCCGTCGTCGGGACCGTCGTCCCGGCCCGCACGGCGACGAACGTCGGCGCCGGGCAGCGCCATCCGCGAGGCCGACGACCAGGACGGTCCCCGACCTTGCCGCCGTGGACCGCGATGACCGGTCGGTGCCCCGCCTCGCCGAGGTGCTCGTCGCCGCGAGCACGTCCTTCAGCACACCCGGCGTCGTGGACCGCCGCGAGCGTCTCGTCGAGGTAGTCGGGCGCCTCGTCGGTCTCGACGAACCATCCGGTCGGGCACATGGTCAGGATCTCGACGAACGAGAATCCGGCGCCCGCCCGCTGGGTCTCGAACGCGCGCAGCAGGTAGCGCCTTGGTCCGGGCCACGTTGCCGGCCGAGTTGACCGCGCCGCGGGCGACGAAGGCCGCCCGTCGATCTGCGCGAGCAGCGGCGGCGAGCAGGATCGGGCCGCCGTGGAGCCGCAGGTCCCGTCCCTCGAGGCTGGTCTTGGTGCGCTGGCCGAGCACCGTGGTGGCGCGTCATGTGGCCGCCGGTCTCGCCGAACACGCCGTTGTTCAGCATGACGCAGGTGATCGTTCTCGCCGCGGGCCGCGGCGTGGAGCACCTCCTGGAGACCCTCGCTCGACCATGTCGCCGTCGCCCTGGACGGTGACCACGAAGGTGTCCGGCCGCGCGCGCTTCACCCCGGTCGCCACCGAAGGCGCCCGGCCGTGCAGGGCCTGGAGCACCTCGACGTCGAGGTTGTTGGCGAACGCGGTGTAGCAGCCGATGCCGAAGACGGCGATCGGTCCGGTCGGTGAGACCGAGCTCCTCGATCGCCTCGACCGCGCACCGCATCGGCGACCGGCTCCCCGCACCCGGGGCAGAGGTGGTGCGCGCCGACGTCGATGAGCGACGGGGTGAAGTCGTCGACCAGCCGGGCCGGCGCCTCGGCGGTCGGTCGGTCGGCACGAGGCAGCTCAGCGGCTCGCCACCGATGCCGCTCCACCCGCGAGGACGCAGCACGCTCGACGTCGAGGTCCGGGGCGATGCCGAAGCCCGAGCTGTCGAGGCTCAGGCCGCCGATGAAGTGGACCGGCGCCCGGTCGAGCACCGCCAGCCGGACGTCGTCGATCATCTGTCCCTGGTTGTTCTCGTAGACGGCGACCGCCTTGCGCCCTCGGCCGCGCCGCGGGCGACCGCCTCGGAGGGGAAGGGGAAGAGGGTGATCGGGTCGCACGTACCCGACGGCGATGCCCCTCGCGCGCGCAGCTCCCGCACCGCGGCGCGCACGTAGGCGGCCGGGTGACCCGAAGGCCACGACCACCACCTCCGCGTCGTCGGTCGCCGGCCACCTCGGCGAGCGGCTCGACGCCGGCGGACATCTCGGCGGTGGCCGCGGCACAGGCCGCGTAGTGGGTGGCGAGGTCGAACCCCACGTCGTGGCGCTGCTTCACCGTGCCGAGGAAGGACACGAGCTTGGCCGGGCCGCGTGCCGCCGAGGTGCCGTCGAGCGCCCACTCGGGCGCGGCGCCGGGCCGAGCGCGACGCGGGCAGCGTCACCGAGCGAGCGGTGTGGGCGAGGTAGTAGTCGCCCATCACGACCACCGGATTGCGCCACCGCTCGGAGAGCTCGAAGGCCATCGCCGACCAGCTCGACCGCCTCGCCGACGTCGACGGGGGCGAGCACGAGGTGGCGGTAGTCGCCGTGGCCGCCGCCACGGGTGGCCTGGAAGTAGTCGCCCTGCGCCCGGGACATGTCGAGGACGACGAGCGGGAGGCGGGCGAGGGTGATCTCGGCCAGCGACTCCTGCATGAGCGAGAGGCCCTGGCCCGGTCGAGCCGGTCGCCGCCGGGGTTCCGGTGGCGGCCGCGCCCCACGCCATGCCGACCGCCTCGAGCTCGCTCTCGGCGTTCATGCAGACCCCGCCGACGGCGGGCAGCAGCCGGGCCATGTGCTCGAGCACCTCGGTGAACGGGGTCATCGGGTAGCCGGCGAAGAACCGGCACCCGGCGGCGACCATGGCGTCGGGCGATGGCCTCGCTCCCCTCGAGCAACGGCGCCGCTCGGGGGCCGACGGACGGCCGGGCGTCTGACGGTCGCGGTCGCGGACCTCGCTCATGCCGGCAGCTCCTCGGGCGTGTCGTACTTGTAGACCTGGAAGACGAAGTCGGGGCAGATCTGCGAGCACGCCCGGCACCCGGTGCACCCGGCGCAGCAGCCGCGGGTACCGGTAGCCGCGACCGTTCACCTCGGTGGTGGTCATCTCGAGCACCCCCGGCGGGCAGGCGTCGATGCAGAGGTTGCAGCCCTTGCAGGCCTCGACGTCGATCACCACGGTGCCCCGGGTGAGACGCCGGGTGTCCTCGTCCGATCGGTCGCCTCCGTCATCGACGGCCACCGGGCCGTCGGCGCCGGCACCGGCCACGCCTCGCACGTCCCGGCGGCACCGTCCGGGCGCCGGCAGCCAGGGCCCGGCTCGTTGAGCCTCGACGTGCTGCGCGCGGTAGGCGGGCACGCACCGGGTGACGGCCCGGCGACAGGGAGTCGAGCCCGACCAGACCGGTGACCGCGGCGCAGGCGCCGAGCATGACCATCGAGGCGGCCATGATCCGTTGCCCGCCTCGACGGCCAGCGTCGGTGGCCGGCACCTCGACGACCTCGACGCGTCCACGCTGCCGTCGACCGTCGCCACACGGTGGTGTTGACCAGAACCAGCCCGCCCGGCCGCAGCCGGCGCAAGACCGGCGCGGCGTGCTCGTGGTGCATGACGAGCGCCGCCCAGGCCGCCCGGCACCGTCGGCGGCGCCTCGATCGGGCCGTCGGCCACCACGACGGTCGTCTCGGTGGCGCCGCCGCGCATCATCCCGCCGTAGCTGCCGAAGAGCTGGGCCTCCGGCCCTCGGCCACCGCGGCCGTGGGCGAGCACGGCGCGGCCAGCTGCACGCCCTGGCCCCCGATCCCGGTCATGAGCAGCTCGCGCTCCACGCCTCCCCGCGCTGATCCAGATCGCTGATCCTAGAAATCACAGAACGCTGTTCTGCAAGCCCTGGCGCCGGCGCCGCCCGACGCCCGTGCGGCTCGGCCGGCGGGCCGGTCGCTCAGCGAGCAGGCGGCGCTGGACCTGCCCGGTCGAGCGGTGCGGGGCAGCGCCTCGACCACCTCCGGCGACGGGGATGCTTGAACGGGGCCAGGCGGGCCGCGCACAGCGTCCGCAGGTCGTCGAGGTCGGGGGCGTCCGCGCCGGGGGCGACCACCACCACGGCGCACACCACCTCGCCCCAGGCTGGCGTCGGCCAGGCCGACCACCGCCACCTCGCCCACCGCCGGGATGGTCCGGCAGCACCGCCTCGACCTCGGCCGGGCGCCACCGTCTCGCCGCCGGTGCGGATCACGTCGCCGGCGCGCCCGACGATGCGCAGATAGCCCTCGTCGTCCTCGTCGGCCAGATCGCCGGTCCGGTACCAGCCGTCGACGCAGCACGCCGCGGTCGCCTCCGGGTCGTCGAGGTAGCCGTCGAAGAGGGTGGCGTTGCGGACCCACAGCTCCCCGTCGTCGTCGACGCGCACCTTGACGGCGGGCCGGGCACGCCGCAGCTCCCCGGCTTGCCGTCGATGTCGGCGTGGTCGAGGCACGCTACGCTGCCGGCCTCGGTCGAGCCGTAGAACACCCGCACCTGCGCCTCGGGCAGCGCTGCGCGCGATGGCCCGGCAGCAACTCGACCGGCGTGGCCGACGTGCCGGTGTCGGCGAAGCGGAGGGTCGACAGGTCCGGCGCGCCCGGGAGCGCAGCCGAGCTGGTCGAGGATGCGCCGCCAGACGGCGGGGACGCAGTTGAGCCGGGTGGCCCGGTGCCGCTCGACCGCCGCGCCGATCTCCTCGGCGGTCGCCGAGCGACACGAGCACCACCGCGTCGCGCGCCTGCCACTGCTGGAGCGCGATGGTCCACGCCCCCATGTGGAACAGCGGGTACGGGCAGACCATCGCTCCCGCGGGGCTCGAGGAGGGCCCCGGGCAGGGAGCGCAGCACGTTGGCCCGGTGCGACAGCACGGCGCCCTTGGGGCTCCCCGACGAGCCGCTCGTGAAGAAGACGACGTGCGGGTCTGTCTCGGCCACCGCGACGTCGACGTCATCGCCGGGCTCCACGGTGCCGGCCTCGGCCAGGGCGTCCAGCGTCATCACGTCGAGGGCCAGGCGCTGCGCCAGCGCCTGGCCGGCCGCGGTGCGAGGCCCATCGACGAGGGAAAGCGCCGGTCGGAGGCGATCGAGCGTGGCCGCGGCCTCGTCGTCCCCCCACCGCCCGTTGAGCGGGCAGAAGACGGCGCCCAGCTTGGACAGGGCGGCGAAAAGCGGGACACTCTCCAGGCCCGTGTCGGCCCACACGGCCACCCGGGCGCCGTGGCCGACGCCGAGCCGGAGCAGGGCCCGGGCCAGGCGGTTGGCCCACCCGTCGATCTCGGCGAAGGTGAGCTGCCGATCGCCGAGGGCAGCCGCCGTCCTGTGCGGGGCGGCGCGCGCTCCCGCCCGGAAGACGTCCCCGATGACCAGTGGCTCGATCAAGGTGGACTCCCTCCGTCGGCGGCGCCGGCGATCCGAGCGCGCTCTCCCTTGTGTCGCCAGATCGCGGATCTTAGATTGGAAGAACACTGTGTTGGCCGAAGGGAGATCGCGGAGGATCGTGAAGGCGTCGATCACGGAACAACTGGCCGGCCGGGCCGTCGAACGAACGGTGGCGGGCCGCCGCGCCGGGTACGAGGCCGAGATGCGTCGGATCGTGGAGACCACGTTCTCTCTGATCCAGCGCACCGGTTCGCTGGACCCGCCGATCCGCGACATCCTGGCGGCGTCCGGGATCTCGACCCAGGGGTTCTACCGGTACTTCGCATCCAAGGACGAGCTGATGCTTGTCCTCCTCGACGAGGGGCGCCGCCGCCTCATGGACACGCTCGAGCGACGGATGCGCCGCGCCGACTCCCCCGCCGACCGGCTGCGGGCCTGGATCGAGGGCGTGCTCGCCCAGGCGACCGATCCGGCGGCGGCGGCCCGCACGCGCCCATGGGTCCTGAGCGAGCGGCACCTCAGCACGTTGTTCCCCGAGGAGCAGCAGTGGTCGGTGGATCTGCTCGTCCGCCTGCTCCACGAGCCCCTACGCGGGCTGCGACAAGGTGCGGCTGACGATTCCCCCGAGCAGGTCGCTGCGCTCGCGATCCTGGTGTACCGCGTGACGTTCGCGACCCTGGGCGCACACCTCGTGGCCGGCACGAAGCCGACGCGGGACGAGGTGTCGCTGCTCGTGTCCTTCTGTCTCCGTGGCGCCGAGCCACCGGGCTCGGGCGGGAACGGGACGCGCTGATGGACGGCCGGGGCGAGGATCGGGTGCTGGGCGACATCGGGACGAAGGTCGTCTACGAGGACGACGCCGTGCGCGTCGGCGACTCAAGCTGGCGCCCGGTGAGGAGAGCCCCGTCCACCGCCACGACCTCGACCACCTCCTGATCCAGGTGCGCGGTGATCGCATCGCCGTCATCCCCGAACCCGACTCGGAGGGACCGTTCCGGGACGAATCTGGCGGCCGACGTCGTCCCAGGGGCCGTGGTCCACGTCCGTCGCGGTGGTGTCGAACGTGCCCGCAACGTGGGCAACGAGCCCTACCTGGAGATGATCGTGGAGTTGAAGCACGCGGAGTCCCGCACCCAGGGGGCGCCGTGGGCTCTGTGACGAAAGCGCGAACCCCCTGGATTCTTGGCCTCAAGTCCGCTAAGCATCGCCGGGCACCAGGAGTGATCCAGCGGCAAAAGGGCGGGCCAGGGCAGTGGGCCAGGACGGCGAGCGCAGGCAAGATCCAAGAGCCATGCGGTGGTGGCGTGACGCCCCGCAGGCGCCCCCGGAGCACGCCACACCGCCTGATCCCATCGTCCGGACCGTGACACGCCGTCACAACGTGGTCACAAATGGGCTCGGGTCCCCCCGGTCGGCTCCGGCAGGACCCGGCGGCCCCGCACCACACCCCGTCACCCTCCGTTCACCCGATGGTCACGGTCGCCTGCGGCGAAAGCGCTGCTCGGTGCGCCCGCGGGCGGGTGCGAACCGCCTCCAACGGCGGTGCAATTCGCTCCGACATGTTCAAGGGTTGAGCCCGATTGCCGATAGGTCCACATGCACCACCCGAGCGGGACGTGACAGCCTTGAGCGATTTGGCGAAGCCGCTCCGGACGTAGTCCGGGACCCCGCGCTCCTCCTGACCGAGGAGCCAGTCTGGTGAGACACCTCATGCCCCGCTTCATCTCGAGCGTACGAATTGTGCTGGCCCTTCTGATGGCCGGGCTGGGCGCCTGCGTGCTCTCGTCCGTCGCCGGTGCAGCTCCGGTGGCCGTCGTGGCGGCCCCGGGCGACACCATGCTGCCGGCCGGGTGGGAGCTGTGCGTGCTGCAGGGACTGGCGGCACCGGCGACGCAGGCGAACGTCGACAATCTGGACGAATGGCAGGCCGCCGAGGGTGGATCGACGAACAACTCCGCGGCCTACAACCCCTTCAACACGCGCCGGACGACGGACCTCAACAATGCGCCGCTCCCGGCCGTCGTGTCCTCCAACGGGTTTCCCGCCTTCTCGACCTGGGTGGCCGGCTGCGCGGCGACGGTGGCCACGCTGCTCCAGCCGAACATGTGGCCGATCACCGCGGCGCTACGCGGCGGGGAACGTCGTGCCGCCAGGCGTGTTCCTGGCCGACGTCGACAAGAGCCAGTGGTGCGCCCCCTCGGCCGACGGCACGCCCTGCTACGCCAACAGGATCATCGGGGCGACCGGCCAGCTCGCTGCGGCATTGCTCGGCACTTCAGCTGCGCTCAGCGTCTACACGAACGTCCAGTCGGACGTGAACGTCTACGAGCAGGCCGTCGCCGCGTCGGCGGTCGACCAGGGTGTCCTGACGTCGCGCAACCAGGAGCTCGCGGCGGCGCAAGCGTCGGTCGCCGCTGCCCGGAGCAGCCTCGCCGCCACGGGTCGTCGGTTGCGGCGATTTGCGGTCGACGAGTACGTGAGCAGCGGGCTGTACGTGAGCAGCTCGTTCACCAACGTGGGCGACCCGACGCCGCTCGGGCCCCCGGACGCCAACGGCGTGGCGGCGGAGCAATACGAGAGCGTCACCGCGTCCGACCTCCTGGTGCGCTATCAGGCAGCGGCCTCAGCCGTGTCGGCCGCGCTGTCCGGGCGTGCTGCCGCGACCGTGGCCCTCGGTCAGGCCAACTCGATCCTGGCCTCGGACACTTCGGCCGAGAACCGGGACCTGGCGCGGCTGGTGAACGACGTCGCGACCCTCCAGACGGCGGGGGCATGCACGACGGTGCAGCTCAGTGTGCCCACGGCCAGCGGCGGGACTCCGGCGGCAGCACCGTCACCACCACGACGGTGCCCACCACCGCGCGCCCGGCGCCGCCGACCACCATCGTGCCGACGACGACCGTGCCCACCACGGCGGTGCCCTCGACCACGAGCACGACGACGACCACCGTGCCGACGACGGTGCCCCCCACGACGGTGCCGCCGACGACGGTGCCGTCGACGACGGTGCCGCCGACGACGGTGCCTTCCACCAGCGTCACGACGACGACGGTGCCGGCGACACCCGCCACGTCAGCGCCGGCCACACCGAGCGTGCCCGGGCTCGGGGCGCTCCAAGGCTGCATGGCCGTCTTCGCTCCCGCCGCGGCCGCCTGACCCGCATCCGGTCACGCCCGGCGAGCGTGACGGGACGGGACGAGCCAGGGGCGCGCTGCGGAGCCCGCGGGGCGACCACGCGCCGCGGTGGGGCCTGATCGGCCTCGCCACGCCCGTGTCACAGCGGCGGACGTGCGCTCCGCCCTCATCCCGGCGCCCCGCTGCGCTCCTTGGTGGCACCATGCGTCGCACCGAGTTTCCGGTCGGTAACCAGCACTGGGCTCGCCCGATGGCCCCGGCGTCGCACCGATGGTGCGATCGCGCCGTCCCAAAGCGGGTCTCCGCGCGTCGGCATGCCACACTGTGGGTTCCTCCGCCGCCGTCGATGGGAGCCGTCGGACACGTGCTGGTTTTCACCTTCCCCGGACAAGGTTCGCAGCGGGCCGGCATGGGTGAGCCGTGGGTCCATCACCCTTCGTGGGAGGTGGTCGAGGAGGCCTCCGCCGCCGCCGGCCGCGACCTGTCCCGCCTCCTCCTCCACGCACCGATCGAGGAGCTGACCCAGACCGAGAACGCCCAACTGGCCACCACGGTGCTGAGCCTCGTCGTACTCGATGCGGTCGAGCGCATCGGCCTCACCCCGGCCGCCAGCGCGGGCCACAGCCTGGGCGAGTACACCGCGTTGGTCGCCAGCGGCGCCCTCGGCTTCGAGCACGGGATCCAGCTGGTGGTCGCCCGCGGCGAGGCCATGGCGCGCGCCGGGGAGGAGGCGCCGGGGACCATGGCCGCGCTCCTCGGCATCGCGGACGACGACGCCGAGGCGGCCTGCATGCGCGCCGAGGGGGACGTCTGGGTGGCCAACTACAACGCGCCGGGGCAGGTCGTGATCGCCGGGACACCCGACGCGGTCGCCCGGGCGGGCGAACTGGCCAAGAGCCTGGGTGCCAAGCGGGTGATGCCGATCCCGGTCTCCGGTGCCTTCCACACGCCCCTCATGCAGGGCGCGCGGGCGGACCTGCGCAAGGCGCTGGCCGAGGTCACCTTCCTGACGCCCGAAGTCCGCGTCGTGGCCAACGTGGACGCGCACGTGCACGACGACCCGGCCGAGTGGCCGGGGCTGCTCTCGGCCCAGCTGTGCAGCCCGGTGCGCTGGCGACAGACACTGGAGACCTTCGCCGGCCTGGGCCTCACCTCGCTCGTCGAGCTCGGGCCCGGCGGCGTCCTGAGCGGGCTGGCCAAGCGCAGCCTGCCCGAGATCCAGTCCCTGGCCGTCTCCAAGCCCGAGGATCTCGACACCCTGATGGACCGGATCGCCGCGGCGGGCACCTGGCGGGCCGAACCGGCGCTGCATCAGGGCGAGCACCTGTACATGTCCGAGCGCGTCGTGGTCAGCCCCTCCAGCGGCATCTTCAGCCCCGAGTCGTCCCTGCAGGCGCCCGGGACGGGCCTCCTGCCCGGAACGGCCGACGACCTGGACCCGTCCTCCGCCGTCGCGGTCGGGGACCTCGTCGGCCGGGTCGGCGTCTCCGACGTGCGCACGCCCTTCGCCGGGCAGGTGATCCGCTGGCTGGCGGCCCACGGCGAGCGTGTCCAGGAGGGCCAACCGCTGGTCTGGCTCCGCGTGCCCGACACCCGCTGATGGCGGTCGTCCTCGTCACCGGCGGGACCCGGGGCATCGGCGCGGCCTGCGTGGAGTGGTTCCTGGCCAACGGCGACCAGGTCGTCACCACCTTTCGCTCGGCTGACCCGCCCGCGCCGCCCGACGGCGCCGACGCGGACCGCTTCCTGGCCGTGCGCTGTGACGTGCGCCGACTCCGAAGAGGTCGAGGCCGCCTTCGCAGCCGTCGAAGAGCACTGGGGCCCGGTCCAGGTCCTGGTGGCCAACGCCGGCATCACGATGGACTCGCTGATGCTGCGCATGAGCGACCAGGCCTTCTTGGAGGTCATCGACGCCAACCTGACCGGCTCGTTCCGGGTCGCCAAGCGGGCCGTGGCCAAGATGCTGCGCCTGCATGCCGGTCGCATCATCTTCGTCTCGTCCGTGGGCGCCTTCGTCGGGCTGCCGGGGCAGGCCAACTACGCGGCCTCCAAGGCCGGCCTGGTCGGCATGGCCCGAGCCATCGCCCGCGAGGTGGGCAGCCGGCAGATCACGGTGAACGTGGTGGCGCCCGGCTTGATCGAGACGGACATGACCGCAGCCCTCGGTGCAGACCGGGTGGCACTGATGACGGGCCAGGTGCCGCTCGGCCACGCGGGCAGCGCCGCGGGACGTCGCCGCCGTGGTGGGCTTCCTGGCCTCGGACGCGGCGGCCTACGTGACCGGGGCGGTGGTGCCGGTCGACGGCGGTCTGGGCATGGGCCTGTAGCGTTCAGAGGGACCGACAGACAAAGGAGCAGATTGTGGACAGCGACGCAGCCTTCGAGAAGTTTCGCGAGTGCGCCGTGGAAGTGCTGCAGGTGCCGGCCGACAAGATCACCAAGGAGGCCAAGTTCGCCGACGACCTCGACGCGGACAGCCTCGATCTGGTCGAGCTCGTGATGGCGCTCGAGGAGGCGTTCGACATCACCGTCGAGGAGACCGAGCTCGAGGACATCACCACCGTCGGCCAGGCCTTCGACCTGATCTCCGCCAAGCTCTGATGCAGCTCGGGATCGGCGCCGACGGCCCGATCCGGGGGCGGCGGGTGGCCGTCACCGGCCTCGGGGCCGTCACCTGTTGCGGGGTCGGCGTGGACGCCCTCTGGAACGGACTGCTCCATCCCTCCGTCGTGGGCGGGACGGTCCGCGACTACGAGCCGAAGGACTGGTTCGGCCCCAAGGAGGTGCGCCAGCTCGACCGTTTCGCCCAGCTCTCCATGGTCGCCGCCGACATGGCCGTCGGGGCCGCCGGCGACCTCGCCGTCGATCCGGCCAAGGCCGGCGTGGTCTTCGCCACGGGCGTCGGCGGGCTTCGAGACCTTGGCCGACCAGGTCGGCGTGTACAACGCACGGAGGGGCCGGACCGGGTCTCGCCGCGGTTGGTGCCGATGATGATGGCCAACGCCGGCGCGGCCGGCATCTCCATGCGGCTGGGGTGGCGCGGCCCGTCCGAGGTCATCTGCACCGCCTGCGCCGCCGGCACGCACGCCATCGCCGCCGCCGCCCGCCTGGTGGCGACGGGGCGCTGCGACGTGGCCGTGGGTGGCGGCTCGGAGGCCAGCATGCACCCGGTCGCCCTGGCCGCCTTCGCCAACATGACGGCGCTCTCGACCTCGGGCTGTTCGCGTCCCTTCGACGCCCGCCGGGACGGCTTCGTCATGACCGAGGGGGCGGCCGCCCTCGTGCTCGAGGACTACGACCGCGCCGTGGCGCGTGGCGCCACGATCTACGCCGAGCTGGCCGGCGCCGCGAGCACGGCCGACGCCCACCACATCACCGCTCCCTCCCCCGACGGGTCGGGCGCGGTGGCGTGCATGGAGCTGGCGCTGGCGGACGCCGGGATCGGGGCGGCCGACGTGGGGCACATCAACGCCCACGGCACCTCGACGCCGCTGAACGACCTGGCCGAGGCGCGTGCCATCAGCAAGGTCTTCGGCGAGCCCGGGCCGCTGGTCAC
>CAWJEX010000001.1:0-172565 GCA_963841995.1 uncultured Alphaproteobacteria bacterium | reverse complement strand
CGGCGCATAACGCCCGAGCGCCGATTTGCTGGCAGCGCCCTGGACCGCGAGGGGCACGCGATTTCCGGCGGCCCAGGCAATCGTTTCCTGCACTTGCTGCGGATCGGCGGGTCTGAGCGGCATTCGGAATTCGCGGAACGTCGGGAAACGGCAACTTGCCGCCATGGACATGCATGCGTCCCAGTTCGGCGCAGCGATGAAGTTCAGGGAACATCTTGCCGGGATTGAGCAGCAATTCCGGATCGAAGGCGCATTTGATGCGCTGCTGGACCCGAAGATCGGTTTCGCTGAACATGACACCCATGAGATCGCGCTTCTCGACGCCGACCCCGTGCTCGCCGGTCAACACGCCGCCCACCGCAACGCAGAGCTTCAATATATCGGCGCCGAAGGATTCGACGCGTTCGAGATCACCGGGCTTGTTCGCGTCGTAAAGAATAAGCGGGTGCAAATTTCCGTCGCCGGCGTGGAAGACATTGACGACACCGAGACCGTAGCGCCGCGATAGCTCGCCGATACCGCGCAAAACTTCGGACAGGCGCTTGCGCGGGATCGTTCCATCCATGCAGTAATAATCGGGCGCAATGCGGCCCACCGCGGGAAACGCCGCTTTGCGTCCGGCCCAGAACAGGAGTCTTTCGGCATCGCTGGTGCTGATGCGCACCAAATCGGCTCTGCATCGGCGGGCGACGTCTTGAACCCGTGCGGTCATGTCGTCGACCTCGACCTCGGGACCGTCAAGTTCGACGATCAGGAGCGCTGCGACATCGAGGGGATACCCCGCCTGAACGAAGGCTTCCGCCGCTTGAACCGCGGCGCGGTCCATCATTTCGAGTCCGGCGGGAATAATTCCGGCGGCGATGATCGCGGCGACGCAATCGCCCGCGGTTTCGACGCTGGAAAATCCGATGAGCATGCCGCGCACGGATTCCGGAGCCTTCAGGACTCGGACCGTGACTTCGGTGATCACGCCCAACAATCCTTCGGAGCCGGTCAGAACGCCCATCAGATCGTACCCCTCGGCATCGAGATGCTTGCCGCCGAGGCGCAAAACTTCGCCATGCATCAGCACGACCTCGAGGCCGAGCAGATTGTTGGTGGTGAGGCCGTATTTGAGGCAGTGCACGCCTCCGGAATTTTCTGCCACATTGCCGCCGATCGAACAGGCGATCTGGCTGGAGGGATCGGGGGCGTAATAGAAGCCAGCGTGCTCCACCGCCTTGGTGATGGCGAGATTGGTGACACCCGGCTGAACGACCGCACAGCGATTCGGGAAATCGATTTCCAGAATACGATTGAATTTTCCGAGCGAAAGCAACACGCCGTCGGCGAGCGGCAGGGCGCCGCCGGACAGCGAGGTGCCGGCACCCCGCGGAACCACCTTGACGCCTTCGCGATGGCAATAGGAAAGGACGGCGGAAACTTCGGCGGTGGTGCGCGGCAGAACGACCACCATGGGGATCTGGCGGTACGCGGTCAGCGCATCGGTTTCGTAAACCCTGGCGCCGTCGGCATCGGCAATGACGCAATCGGAAGGAAGGATATTGCGGAGCGCCCGCGCGATGTCGTCGCGCCTGGCGAGCACGCGCGGGTCCGGTACTGGCATCCGCATTCGTGCCGCTCCTCTCTGGTCGGGCGTGGACCGTCCGGTCAGCGTGGCAGCGCCCGTCGCGCCGCGACCGCACCGGAAATGGTAGGACCGGCTATCAGGAGCGTCAATCGCGCGGGGCCCGCGATTGCGGCGAGGCGCGGCTAGCCCTGGCGCGCCTTGAAGCGCGGATTGGTCTTATTGATGACGTAGACGCGGCCGCGGCGGCGCACCACGCGGCAATCCTTGTGCCGCGTCTTGGCCGATTTGAGGGAACGCAGTACCTTCATCGTCATTCTCCGGGTACGGGCAGGGGCCGCAGGAGGCGGGAACTTAGGGGCTAGGCGCCCCCTCTGTCAACCGCCGGAAAGCCTCGGAAAACCGCGGGAAACCCGCAATTTTAGCGCTTCAGGGCGTGAATCCGATAGAGCCGGACGTCGCCGCTTTGGAGAACGCCGAGGCGGCGGGTCCAAAGCTCGGCCTCGGCCAAGAGCGCCTCGCCGAGCTCGGGCTCGAAATGGCCGGGCCGGAAATTCTTCACGGCCTCCATCCAACCTTGAAGAATGAGGCCGCACATCTCATCCGAAATGTCGTCTTCGACCCGGATATCGAGGCCCTGCTTTTCCAGATATTCGCGGATCTGTTTGACGCTCCACATTTCGGGGCGTCTGGGTTCGTGCGCGGCCCAGTTTGCCGTCTCTTCTTCCATGTGATCGGTTTTTGCCAGCACAAAATCGGTGAAAAGAAGCTGGCCGTTCTTCTTCAGGGCTTTGGCAACCGTCGCGAAGAGGTGCCGCTTGTTGACCACGGTATAGAAAAGTTCTTTGGCGAAGATGCAGTCGAATCCGTTGGCGCGCAATTCGACCGACTCCGGATCATAGGCGATGATCGGCACTTTTTTCGCCATGCCGGCCATCGTCGATTCTTCCATGCCGTGAGCCGCCAGCGTCTCGCTCGGTTCCATCGCCGTTACCCACATGCCGAAGGCTTCGGAGATCGCCCGGCTGCTGCCGCCCGGTCCGGCATTGATGTCGGCAATGCTCATTTTCGGGTTGAGGCCGAAGACCCTGACCAGCTTCATGACGTAATCGGCTCCGCCGGGCGTCACATAGCCGCAGCCCCAAATTCGCTCGGCAACCTTTATCCGCGCCGAGGTCCACGTATCCTTGACGACTTCCGGAAGTTCGATGCTGACGGGTTCGGCGTCTTTCGCGACATGCGATCGCAGCGAGGGAAGGTCTTCCTCCTCCGCTGGCGCGTCGAGTTCGACCCCATTCCACCACGCCGCGATTTTTTGACGCCACGAAATGGCCGCCGCCGCGCTGCCGTTCGATTTTTCCGCCGCGTCCTTCTCCTGCTCGTCCTCGGACGCAGGGGTAGCGACATGCGGTACGGGTTCCGCACCCTCCCACCAGGCAGAGAATCGGTCGCGCAGTGTGATCGTCGCTTCCATTTGTGGCGAAGCCTTCCCAAATCAAAATAAGCGCGGAGCACCGTCTGCCGCACGCCAGTCGCGCGATAAGCAAGACGGCAGCGGTAGTCCCGGCGTAAATATATTCCATGAATTGTTTAAATCAGGGTTAACCCATTGGTGAAATTGGGTATTCACAATTGTTTAATAGTAGCCTGATACCGCAAAATGGCTAAAATCGAGGCTGAGGGCGGGTTACCGGGCGCCACCGTCAGTTGTCTTGAATTCGGGATGCCTATGGCGACGGGCGAGGAGCCTTCATGCTGCATCGCACCATCCGGGATATTTCGATGATTGCCGCACGCCGCTCGGCGACCGCAGGATTTTCCGTCGCCGGCCTTATGGCGGCGACCCTTGCGTTGTCCGCCTGCGTGAACCCGACCTATTATCAGCCCGCCGTCGACGACGAAGGGTATTCCGATCAACGGATTTCCGACGATCATTACCGAATCCGATTTTCGGGAAATTCAGTGACGCCGCGCGAGATGGTCGAAAATTATCTTCTCTATCGCGCCGCCGAAATCACGGTCGCCACGGGGCATGATTATTTTGTGGTCGTCGATCAGGACGTCGAACGCGACGTGACCTATCGCACTTATGTGAACGTCCCGCCCGGCGGATATTTCTACGATCCCTTTTTCTACCGCCCTTATCTTTACGGGCCAGGCTTTTACGACCCGGCTTTCGGCATGTATTACGATCCTTATTTCGGTGCCTATGCGCCGGCGACGACCGAGCAATTCGACAAATACCGGGCCTATGGCACGATCGCGGTTTATTCCGGGGAACGTCCGGCGAATGAGCCGAAAGCCTATGACGCGCGCGATGTCGTGAAACGCCTGAGCGCGACGATTTTGCGCCCGCCGCCGTGAGAGCAAAAATTAACCTCGTTGAAAATCGAGGGATTCCTGCCGGCGGATGACGGCCCGCTCTCTTGACGCCGCCAGGATCGCTTCCTAGATCACCAATGCCGGACGCCGGAATCGGGTGTTGGCAGAATGGTCCGACCGGATGGTGGACCGTTCCCATCGCTTCGATGTCGAAGGACGGGAACGCGTTGGAGCGAAAGCTCCTGATCCCATGGGCGCAACGCGCCTCTATGAACCGCCGTGCTTCCCGCACCGGTTCTTCCGATCGAATCCTTCGGTCACCGGTTTCCCGCCGGCGCGTGCCATCTGCGCCAAACCTGCACTTGGCGCGGCGGTGGTTCAACGATCTTGCTCATTCGAGGAGTTGCAACGATGACGATGAAAGCTTTGATGCCGTGGACAACCAGAATGCCGTCGCGCGCGGGCAACGGCGATCCGCTTTTTCTTTTCCAGCGCGATTTCAATCGCGTGTTCGATGATTTGCTCCGCGATTTCGCCCGCGGCAACGCCCCGCTGCCCGCGTTCATTGCGAATACGCCGCGAACCGACGTCGCCGAAACCGAAACCGCGATCGAAGTCTCGGTCGAGTTGCCGGGCCTAGAGGAAAAGGATGTCGAAGTTTCGGTTGCCGACGACGTTCTGACCATCCGGGGCGAAAAGAAAACCGAGACTGACGATTCGAAGAAGGGTTATCGCCTGGCGGAACGTTCCTACGGATCGTTCCTCCGTTCGATCGGTCTGCCGTCCGGCATTGCCACCGATAAAGCCGAGGCGAGCTTCAAGAATGGCGTGCTGACGGTCACCTTGCCGAAGACGCCCGAGGCGTCGCCGAAAAAGATCGAGATCAAGAGCAGCTAACCGGACGCGCACACGGCGTTGCCATGGGGGCCGGCCGTTGTCGGCTCGATGCCGCGAAAGCGGGATCATCGACACCGGCCCCGCGCCGGCCCCTGGAATGTTTCGCGTCCAAAGGATGCCGGGCCAGGTATGGAAGACGGGGCGCCGCGGCAGCGGTCGGTTAGAACCAAAGCGCCCCCGCCGAAATTAAACTTTTTTAACCTAAGGGTGCCATCCTTGATTTACCGGGGCTTTTCAAGTTTTCGCCCAATTTCCGGCGCAATTTCGGCGCAATTCTCTGGTTTAACGCCCACAACGCTTATTCCATGTTCCTGATTCGGAGAGACAGAATGTTGCATGTATCCAACCGGCGGCTGGCGGCGATCGTTGCCGTCACCGCCCTTCTCGCTGCGGGGCCGGTCTATCTCGCGACCGCTCCGGCGACTCACGCGGAAACCGCGACGACGCCTGCTACGACCTTGGCGCCAATGCCGACCTTGGCGCCGCTGGTCGAAGCCGTAACCCCGGCGGTCGTCAATATTGCGGTCGAATCGAAAGCACCCGCCGAAGAAAATCCGATGATGAAGGATCCGTTCTTCCGCAAATTCTTCAATATGCCCAATCAAATGCCGGCGCGTCCGCAAATGAGCGCAGGCTCAGGCGTAATCGTCGATGCGGCCCGGGGCTACGTCCTGACTAATTTTCACGTGGTCGATCATGCCGATGACGTTACCGTTACCCTGAAGGACCGCCGCAAGTTCAAGGCGAAAGTTGTCGGCAGCGATCCCGGTACCGACATCGCCTTGCTCAAGATCGATGCCGATCACTTGACGGCACTGCCATTCGGCGATTCCGATTCGCTCCATGTCGGCGACTACGTTGTCGCCATCGGCAATCCCTTCGGGCTTGGCCAAACCGTGACCGCGGGAATCGTCAGCGCTTTGGGACGCAGCGGCCTGAACATCGAAGGCTATGAGGACTTCATTCAAACCGATGCCTCGATCAATCCGGGCAATTCCGGCGGTGCGTTGGTCAACCTCAAGGGCGAACTCGTCGGCATCAACACCGCGATCGTCGGTCCGGCCGGCGGCAATGTCGGTATCGGCTTTGCGGTCCCGACCAGCATGGCCCATTTGGTGATGGACCAGTTGGCCAAAGACGGCTCGGTCCACCGCGGCCGACTTGGCATCATGGTTCAAGACCTGACGCCGAACGTGGCGCAGGCGATGAAAGTGGGCACCGATGAGGGCGCCATCGTCTCGCAGGTCGAGCCCGGGTCGCCGGCGGACAAGGCCGGCATTAAGGCCGGCGACGTCGTGACCGAACTCGACAAGCGCCCGGTTCACGGTGCGTCCGATCTGCGCAACCACATCGGCCTCATGAGCATCGGTCAGAATGTTGAGGTTGGCCTGGTCCGCGACGGCGCGCAAAAGACCGTCGAAGCCAAGGTCGGCAAGGCGCCGGAAAAGCAGGAGATGGCCGAAGAATCTGGCGTATCCGGCGAATCCGTGCCGCAGCTCGAGGGCGCCGAGTTCCGCAATATCGAACCGGGAATGCCGGAATACGGTCACAGCGACGGCGTTCTGGTGAGCCAGGTGGCGGAAGAGAGCCCGGCCGCGCGTCACGGCATCCGGGATGGCGACGTCATCACCGCGGTGAACCGCGAAAAGGTCCGCTCGATCGACGACCTGAAAACCGATGTCGGCAAGGCCAAAGGCGTGATCACGCTGAACATCCTGCGCGACGGCGCCAGCGTGTTCCTGGTCATCTCGTAACCGCTCATCGATCCGCCATGGCAAAGGGCGCGCTGAAAAGCGCGCCCTTTCTTTTTGTCCGTTCAATGACCGATCCGCGATCGGTGGCGACGCGCACCAAAATGCGCTCCTGTCGATAAACTATGGCCGAAAAATGGTGGGCGCGACAGGGATTGAACCTGTGACCCCTACGATGTCAACGTAGTGCTCTCCCGCTGAGCTACGCGCCCTTGATATCCAGGAATGCGGCAGGTCCGCCGCAGGCCGGGGATTAAGAAGCATCCCCCGATCTTTTTCAAGCCCCGGAACCGCCCGAACTCGCCGGATTTAAACCGCGAGCGGCGCCTTAGGCGGCCAGCAGCTTCTCGATTTCCGCGACCAGATCCCGGAGATGGAACGGTTTCGCCAAGACGCGGGTTTCGCCGGGGAGTTTCTTTCGCGCCCGCAAGGCCACCGCCGCAAATCCGGTGATGAACATGACCGGCAGATCGGGACTGCTGTCCCGGGCCCGGCGGGCAAGCTCGATCCCATCCAAGCCTGGCATCACGATATCGGCAAGAAGGAGATTGAACCGGCCGGGCGCAAAAGCTTCAAGCGCCTCAAGGCCGTCGCCGACGGCAATAACCTCATGCCCCGCCTTCTCGAGCGCGCGCTTTAAGAACCGACGCATTGACTGATCGTCTTCGGCGAGAAGAATGGTTGCCATGCAAGTCTTTCGTATCCCCCTTCAGCTGCGCGTGCAACTATGCCCGCCCCACCCTGCGGATTGCACGCGCCCCGTCTCGACCCCTGCATCATCGGTCCTACGGCATTGCGAATTGGTAAACAAGGCTCTCCATCGACCGTAAACGGGGACTCACCGCTATCGCCCATTTTTTGCGAAAATACGGCATGACGGACACCAGCGGCATTGCCAATTCCGGTTTATCCGAAGTCATCGCCGCCGGGACTCAGCGGCTGCCTCTTATTCTGGCGTCGCCCCACAGCGGTTGCCGGTATCCACCAGAATTCCTCGCTCAATCCCGCCTCGATTCGCAGGCCTTGCGCAAATCGGAGGATTGCTATGTCGACGAGATCTTTGCCGTAGCCCCGAGATTAGGCGCGCCGATGCTGCGGGCGCATTTCCCGCGCATCTATGTCGATCCCAACCGGGAGCCGTTCGAACTCGATCCCCACATGTTCGCGGAACGGCTCCCGGATTACGTCAACGCGAATTCGCCGCGCGTCAGCGCCGGGCTCGGCACCATTCCGCGGCTCGCCGCCGGCGGCGAGGAAATTTACGGCGGGAAATTGGCGTTTGCGGATGCCTTGCGCCGAATCAAATCCTGCTATCAGCCCTATCACACGTTGTTGAAAGACCTCATCGATGCGACGGTTTTGCGATTCGGTTTCTGCATTCTTTTGGATTGCCATTCGATGCCGCCGATCGGGGGACCGACCGAACCCGATGCCGGGCGCCGACGCGTCGATTTCGTTCTCGGCGATTGTTTCGGAACATCCTGCGCCGCAGCGCTGACCGATTGCGTCGAAGCTAGGCTGGTGGCCATGGATTACACGATGCGCCGCAACGCGCCTTATTCAGGCGGCTTCACGACGCGCCATTACGGCCGGCCGCCGGAAGGCGTCCATGTGCTTCAGATTGAGATCAACCGCGCGCTCTACATGGATCCGGAGACGCTCACCAAACGCCGAAGCTTCGCGACCCTCACCGGGGCGATGGCCAATCTCGTCGAATCGGTCGCGAGGCTTTCGCCGGAGTTCCTCCACGAGCCCTGAAAAACCCGCCGTTTCATTGCCGCATAACAAAAAAAAGGGCCGCGCAAGCGCGGCCCGAGTTCAGGGAGGATGCACCGTTAGGTGCCTGCGGCGCTGGACACCGATAAGGGGGGAAGGGAGGTGTCCATGCCGCACTGCACAATATGAAACATCAGAAATTTGATTTCAACAAAATTTTTAACCCGTTGAACTTTATCAATATTTTGTAAGAATTGAATCCGTTCTCGAATTCGCGGGTCTAGAAAATTTTTGCATCGCGGTATGCGATTTAGAACCCTCGCAATTCGCCGCACGCTGGCATAGCCATTGCTTGCCACAGCCCTGTGATCGATACAGCGCAGGGCCGTATGAAACGCAGAATTCTGATACTCGCCACGGTGATTTTGCTGGGCGCGATGCGCCCCGCCAGTGCGGTTGAAGCCGATCCTTGCGCATCTTACACCGCTGCCATGGAGCATTCGCAAGCCATTCCAACCCAGCTTCTCGCCGCCATTTCGCTCGCCGAATCCGGCCGTTTCGATCAAGTCCGGGGGGAAATTATTGCCTGGCCCTGGACCATCAATGTCGGGGGCGAAGGCCGGTTCTTCGCCACCAAGGAAGAGGCCATCGCGGCGGTGAAAAAGCTGCAAAAACGGGGCGTCACCAATATCGACGTCGGTTGCATGCAGGTGAATCTTCATCATCATCCCGACGCGTTCGATTCGCTCGATGCCGCCTTCGATCCTTTCAGCAACGTCGCCTATGCCGCGAGCTTTCTAAAGGAATTGAAAGACGAAACCCGGTCGTGGCCGCAGGCCATCGCCTTTTACCACTCGACGACGCGGCAATTGAATGTGCCCTACCGCAACAAAGTTTATCGCTTGTGGGCCGACGTCCGCCGGCGCGAAGCGGAGAAGATGCGCCAGCAGGTAATCGCCGCCTATCTCGAGCGACGTGCCGCCGAACAAGCTCGTCTCGCCGCCCGGCAAAATCCTTCCCGAATCGCCCTCGAATAATCTTTCTTCCCGGACCGTGCCTTCCGTTCCTAAACTCGATGCCGGGTACCGGCATTGGGATGGTCAATGCCGCGCCGATCAAGGACTGGTCACCGCCAAATGCCCCCAAAACGCGATCCTGAATTGCGGCTCGTCGCTGAAATCGGCGGCACCCAGGCGCGATTCGCGTGGCGGCGCAACGGCCGTTCGGTCGGCGCCGTGTGGACCACCGCCTGCCGCGACTATCCGCGAATCGAAGACGCGCTCGCCGAATTTCTGGCCACGCAACCGGCGCCGCCGGGCGGCGCCGCCTTCGCCGTCGCAAGCCCCGATGACGGCGATGATATCGCCATGTTGAACGGACCTTGGCGATTTTCAATTCGGGCATTGTGCCGGCGCTTCGGGTTCTCGCGGCTTGATGTCGTCAACGATTTTGCCGCGCTCGCTCTGGCCGTACCGCGGTTACGCGCGGCGGACTTGCGGCGCATCGGCGGCGGCAGACCGGTTAAGGGAGCGCCGATCGCACTGATCGGCCCGGGAACGGGGCTCGGCGTCGCCGGGCTCGTTCCGGCGCGTCCGGGTCCAACGCCGTTGGGGCCGGTTCTACTCGCCAGCGAGGGCGGCCACGCAACCCTCGGGCCTGCCAATGACCGTGAGAGCGATATCCTCGCGGTCCTTCGCAGCCATTTCGGCCATGTTTCGGCCGAACGGGCGGTTTCGGGCCCCGGTCTTGTCCGGCTCTTCGACGCGATTTGCGAACTTGAAGGCGAGAAACCGCCCCGCGCGACCCCCGAAGGAATCGTGCGCCGCGCGCTCGACGGAAGTTCCGCCTTCTGCGCCGAAACGCTCCAGGTTTTCTGCGCCCTGCTTGGCACGGTTGCAGCCGACGTCGCATTGACCTTCAAAGCCCGCGGCGGGGTTTATATCGGCGGCGGGGTCGTCCCGAAATTGGGCGACTTCTTTGCGGCGTCGCCGTTCCGCCAACGCTTCGAATCCAAGGGGCGCTATTCGAAATTTCTTGCCGCGATTCCGACCTCCGTCATCCGTCGCGACGACGCCGCCCTTATCGGTCTTGCGGTCCTCGCCGATCGTCCGCTGTAATAGCCCTTATAAGCCGCCCTAAGCCCCTATCCGAACGGGTTGATCCCCGGTTGCCGGGTTAATCTGTCATTAGCCCGGAAGTTGTAGAACAAAAGCTCCGGCTTCGGGCTGTTCGGCGCAGCCCCGGGATAGGCGGCAATGCCAGCAACGCAGTCAGCACAACTCAGCAGCACGGCGGAACCCGCGATTGAAGCGTGCATTCTGCTCGTCGATGCCGCTCCCGGCGAGCGGGAGCGGATCGAAGGCGCCTTGCGCCGCGCTGGGTTCAGCCGAATTCATACCGTTTCCGATTCGAACGCCGCCGCGGCTTTCGTCGAAAACATCGAGCCCGACGTTATTGTCGTTGCCGCGGACCAGCTGCCGTCCCTGTTGTCGCCGTCGTGGTGGCGCGGAAAGGCGGAGATTCCGCCGCCGGTGATTGCCCTCTGCAATGCCCCGAGCGATCCGGTGCATTTGGCCGCTCTTGCCATGGGCGCCGACGATTGCGTGGGCCGTCCGCTCGATACCGGTGAACTCATCGGAGCCGTTCGCCGGGTGACCGTCGCCCGCCGTTGCGAGCGCTTCGTCGAAGCCCGAAAGCGCGATCTCGACCGGATGATGGAGCAGCAAACCGAAAAGCATGACGACGTCGTCGGAGTCTTGAAACACGCCGAGCGAAAGCTGATCGAGGCTCTCGCCGACGCCGAGGCGGCGAATCGCGGCAAGACGCAGCTCCTGGCCGATATCAGCCACGATATGCGCACGCCGCTCAACGCCATCGTCGGCTACTCCAAGATTCTGATGAACGGGAAGCTCGACCCCGGCGTCACAGCGCGAATCGAGAATATTTACGGCGCCGGCGTCTACCTCGCCGGTCTCGTCAACGACATTCTCAAGAATTGCGACACCTGCGATCCGATCGAACTCGACATCGACTTGACCGAAACGAAGCTGCCGGAGCTGATTCAATCCTGCGTGCCCATGGTGGAAAATCAGGCGAAGACGGCGGGCGTGGCGCTTGTGCTGGACATCGCCCCGGATTTTCCCGTCGTCCGGACGGATCCGAAGCGGCTGAAGCAGGTGATTCTGAATTTGGTGGAGAACGCCATCAAATTCACGCGACCCGGCGGCCGGGTCACCGTAAGAGCCTGGGCGGAGAAAAGCGGAGACGCCTACATCCTCATCATCAGCGATACCGGGATCGGCGTCCCCCCGGCGGCGATGGATTTGATGTCGTCCGTTCCGCCGGAAAAAAGCCAGGGCGACGGCAAGCCGGCCGGCAATGGGCTCGGTCTGCCGATAACGCGGCGCATCGTCGAAAGCTTGGGCGGTATCCTCGAATTCCGCAGCAGCCCCGTCGGCGGAACCGTCGTCACCCTCCGCTTTCCCAGTGATCCGACCAAGAAACGGACCGCCGGCGATGTCTGACGAAGCCAATATTCTCGTCGTCGAAGACCGGCCGGAGGAAATTCAATACGTCTCCGCCTGTCTCGCCGACCAGCCTTTCCGCATCCGGCATGCGGCCACGGCCCGCGAAGCGCTCGACATGCTGGCCGCCGAAACGCCGGACGCCGTTCTCCTCGATCTGGGGCTTCCCGACATGGATGGCCGCGAGGTTCTTCGCGCGCTTGTCGCCAATAATCGTGCGGGCTCCGTCGTCATCCTCACCGGCAATGCCTCCCTCGACACCGCGGTCGACGCGATGCGGCTTGGCGCGTTCGATTACGTCGTCAAACCCTGCGAACCGGCGCGCCTGGTCGTCACCTTGCGCAATGCGGTCGAGCGGCAGCGACTCGCCAAACTGGTATCGCGCTTTCGCGAACGCTACGAAAGCGACCATTTTCAGGGCTTCATCGGCGCATCGCCGGCCATGCGGGCGGTCTATCGGACGATCGAATCGGCGGCGGCGAGCACGGCGACGATTTTTATCACCGGAGAAAGCGGCACCGGCAAGGAGCTTTGCGCCGCCGCGATCCATGCCTTGAGCGCGCGGCACGACCGGCCTTTCGTCGCCCTCAACTGCGCGGCGATTCCCGCCGGGCTGATGGAAAGCGAAATCTTCGGACATCGTCGGGGTGCCTTCACGGGCGCTACCGCCGAACGCGGCGGGGCCGTGGCGCGAGCGGCTGGCGGTACGCTCTTTCTCGACGAAATTTGCGACATGCCGCTCGATCTTCAGGCAAAACTTCTGCGCGTCGTCCAAACCGGGGTTTATCAAAAAGTCGGCGCGGACCAAAGCGAACAAGCGGATCTCCGCTATGTTTGCGCGACCAACCGCAATCCCTGGCACGAGGTGGAGCGCGGGCAATTCCGCGAAGATCTCTTCTATCGCATGCATGTGATTCCGATCGAACTTCCACCCTTGCGGGAACGCAGCGAAGATATTCCGTTGCTTGCCGCTCAATTTCTTGCCGACACGACGCACGAAGAAAGCAAACACTTCGCCGGATTCGCACCCGACGCCGCGGCCGCCTTGGTCAGCTATTCTTGGCCGGGGAATGTGCGCGAGCTCCAGAATGTAATTCGCCGCGTCGTCGTCCTGAACGATGGCGAATGGGTGACGGCCGGCATGCTGCCTCCCCTCTCGGCCCGAAACGCAATGACTCCATCGCGCGTTGGCGCGGGTGCCGGCCGAAAATTTGGCGATCCGGCGAGCGGCGTCCGCGCGCTTTGGCAGGTCGAACGCGATGCCATCGACCAAGCCATTGCGGCCTGCGGCGGCAATGTCAGGCGGGCTGCTGCTTTGCTGGGGATCGACCGCGCCACCATTTACCGCAAGCGCCGGGACGCGCGAAGTCGCACACAGCCGCTATCCAGCCATCGGGACGAGCCGCTCGATGCCGGGATTTTGCACACTCTCGAGCAGGCGCTCGGTCATGACACGGTGCGCGGCCTGATCGAACGCCAGACCGGCGATCTCCGCCAGCGCATCGCGGGGCTGATCCACGCCTGCGAAAAAAGCGATTTGCCGAAAGCCGCCGAAATCGCCCGTGACCTCGAGCGCCTGGCCGCCGTCTTTGGTGCCAAATCCCTGGAAAAAGCCGCGCTTGAACTTGCGGGCGCCTGCGCGTCCCGCGACACCCAACGGATCGAGGCCGTGCTGCCGACCTTGCGGGAGCAAGGCGAGCGCACATTGAATGCTCTTAACGAACGCTACGCCCCCGATTCGGCGGCGTGATCCTTTTCCGTGCCGTCCCAGGGTCGTGCCCGGACGCCGGCGATTTCTGCTAGTCTTCAAGGCTGATCGCATTTTCTGGGAGGGACGGATTGAGCCGCGCTTTCGTCAAGGAGCCGGACGGCGACGAGGTTTCCGACGATCAACCGGAAATCCCCGAAAGCCGGCACCCCAATTACGTCACCCGGAACGGCTTGGCGGCCCTTCGGGCCGAGCTGGCCGAGCTTTCCGCGGAAAAGGAGAAACTCGCCGCCAGCGAGGAGCTGCAGGCGAAATTGGCGCTGGCGCAAATCGAACGGCGCCTGCGTTACCTCGCCCATCGCGTCGATCACGCGATTCCGGTCGATCCCGCGACTCAATCGGCCGACGAAGTCGCCTTCGGGGCCGTCGTCCGGGTCGCCGATCCTGACGGCCACGAACGCGATTACGCGATCGTCGGCGAAGACGAAGCCGATGTCGCGCTCAACAAGGTTAGCTGGGTTTCGCCCCTCGCGCGCGCCTTGACCGGCGCCAAAATCGGCGACGTCGTCACCTGGAAGCGCCCGGCCGGGGATGTCGATCTCGAAATCCTGGCCATCCGCTACGACACAAAAAAACCCCGCTAGACGAGCATCGCTTCAGGCAGATCGAGCTCATGCTCGATGCGACGCAAAACATCGTCCCCGATAATTTTTTCGCGGCGAAGGCGGCTCAACTCCTGGCGCTGAGCGGCGATCGCATCAAGCATCAGGCTGAGCGGCGGCAATGGTGGTCTGCGCTTCCCGGCCGGATGGGCCGCGCTATTGCGGCGGCTGCGATTGCTCTTTTTTCCACTCTTCGAGGCGTTTGGCGTTTTCTTCTTGCCATTGACGCATCCGCGCCGCGTTTTCCTCTTCGACCTTCTTGTTCAATTCGTCCTGCTCTTGCTGGACCTTCTTGGCCTGTTGGGCGTTGAGTTCGTCCGCGACATTGTCGGTGCTCGTCGCAGCGGCATGCACCAAGCCATTGGATGCGACGAGCATGCCAAATGCCAGGGCCACGATAGCGGGGTGAAACCGGTTCATAGTGCCTCTCTTGGGAACGGGATCTCGGATCCCGGGGGCCCCTTTTACCACGGCTGAGGGGGTCGTTGGGAGCGGCAAGACCGCGGCTTTTTCGCCACTATTGCCCCAATGCCTTGTCCACCGTCTTGCCACAGCGGCCGAAATAAAAGTCGTTCACGCTACACATCACGTTGCCGGGAAGTTCGCAGTGTTCCGGCTCGCTGGCACCCCAGGGCTGCGGGTGGTAACGCCCGCCATGCAGGGCGCAATATCGCGCCGCATCGGTCGGAAAGTTGGAAATATCGATGCCACCCGGCGGGCAATATCCCACCAGCATCGCCCATTGTTCGCATTTGAGGCCGCTCTTGAAATTGCACACACCGTATTCGCCGCCGTCGCTTCGCTTCTCAATGGTCAGAACGCCGCCCGATTTCTTGCAATTGAGCGATGCGGGAGTGGGTTTGGAGGCGTAAGCGCGAGAGAGCGCCTCGCGATTTAAGCCTGAGTCCTCTTCGTTATCGCAGGCAACGACCGCGAACGCCATGAGGGCAGCCATTGCCGCCACGCGCCAAAGACCTGGCCCGCGGGATGGGTTTTGCGAAGTCGTGCCAAACATTGCCATGGCTTCCCCATGCCTATTCTAGCCGACCGGCTCGTAAACTTAGGGTTAAAGCGATTTTGGCCATCGCGGCCAACGCCAGCTCGACAAAACAGCTTTCCGGGCGATCGCTTACCCCGGCTATGCCTTGATCCCTCCCGACTTTTCCGATTAGCGTCATGCGGTTCAGCTTCAGCATTTTTGCAGGCGCAACCGTGGCGGCAAAGCACGATCAGGGCGCATCCCCAGCCGACGGATGGCTGAATAGCCGCCGCAGCGCCGAGGCAATGTGGCTCACCCTCGGCGGGCAATGGGTGGCGGAGACGGCCGGCCGAACTCGATCGCGAGCTGCACAGGCTTGATGTCGCCGGGCTGAACCGCGCCGATTTGGATCTCAGCGCCGTAAAGCGCCTCGACGCGGCAGGGGCCTGGCTGATCCGCCGCACCCAGGCCGAATTCCGCAAGAAAGGAATCGAAACGGCGGTTTCCGGTGCCAGCGCGTCGCACACCTCGCTGCTGGAGACGGTCGCTCGGCAGGACGTATCGGTGGCACCGCCGACGCTACACCGCGACCGGCTGTTTGCCGCCGTCGAGGGCATCGGCAAGACGACGGTTGAATTGCTATTCGACGCCCGGGATCTCCTCAATTTCCTCGGTCTGACCGCGGTCACCTTCCAACGGACGCTGTTGCGCCCGGGCCGGGTGCGCATCGCTTCGCTCACCCACCAGATGCAATTGACGGGATTCAACGCCCTGCCCATCGTGGGTCTGCTGAGCTTCCTGATCGGTGTCGTCACCGCCTATCAAAGCGTCGATCAGCTGGCGCGATTCGGGGCGCAGATCTTCACCGTCAATATCGTCGGCATCGGCATCCTGCGGGAAATGGGCATCCTCATCACCGCCATCATCGTGGCGGGCCGCTCCGGCAGCGCGTTCACGGCGCAGATCGGCACCATGAAGGTCAATGAAGAGGTCGAGGCCATGCAGACCATCGGGCTCGATCCGATGGAAGTTCTGGTGCTGCCGCGAGTGATCGCACTGGTCATCGTCATGCCGCTTCTGACCTTTTATGCCGATATCTTGGGAATCTTGGGCGGTGCCGCGATGGCGGTGGCGAAGCTCGACATGACCCTCCTCCAATTCGTACGGCAACTTCAGACCGCGGTCTCCATCACCTCCTTCTGGGTCGGAATTTTGAAGGCGCCGCTCTTCGGTTTTGTCATCGCCGTGGTCGGCTGTTTCGAGGGGCTGATGGTGACCCGGAGCGCCGAATTGGTGGGCAGCCACACCACCAAGGCGGTGGTGGAAGCGGTGTTTCTGATCATCGTGCTCGATGCCTTCCTGTCCATCTTCTTCTCCGCCGTCAATATGTGAGCGATGGAAACCGTCATCGAAGTCAAAGGGCTGAGGACGCAATTTGGCGCCCAGCTGGTGCATGACGGAGTCGATCTGACGGTCCAGCGGGGCGAGATCATGGGGCTGGTCGGCGGCTCGGGCAGCGGCAAGTCGGTGCTGCTGCACTCGATCATCGGGCTGCGCAGACCCAATGCCGGTCAAGTCAAAGTCCTGGGGCAGGATGTCCGATCGTTATCGGAATCGGAATTGCGGCAACTGGATCGCCATTGGGGCGTTCTGTTCCAGGACGGCGCCCTGTTCAGCTCGCTCACCGTCGCTCAGAACATCGAGGTTCCGATGCGCGAGCATATCAAGATGCCGCCCGGGCTTCGCCGCGAGCTCGCTATGCTCCGGATCGCGATGGTCGGCCTGCCGCCGGACGCCGCCGACAAATACCCGTCCCAGCTTTCCGGGGGCATGAAAAAAAGGGCCGGACTGGCCCGGGCGCTGGCGCTCGACCCCGAAATTCTGTTTCTGGATGAGCCCACCTCCGGCCTCGATCCGATCGGGGCGTCCGCCTTCGACCGGCTTATCCGCGAGCTTCAGCGGTCCCTGGGACTGACCGTGTTGCTGGTGACCCACGACCTGGATTCGCTTCGCGCGGTATGCGACCGCATTTCCGTCCTGGTCGATAAGCGTGTTAAAGTCGGCACCTTGGAGAGCCTGATGCGCGACCCTCACCCGTGGATTCAGGAATATTTCTGCGGTCCGCGCGGACGCGCCGCCCTTTCCGCCAACCCGCCTGCAGCCTCGTAATTCCGCCATGGAAACCCGCGCCAATTACCTCTTGGTCGGCAGCTTCGTCCTGTTGCTCATGGCCGGGCTGCTCGTGTTTGCCTTATGGCTCGCGCGGACCAGCTATGTCACCGACGTCAAGCGATACGACATCTATTTCGTCGGCGCTGTCACCGGGCTCAAGAAGAGCAGCTTCGTCAGCTACCGGGGCATCGATGTCGGCGAAGTGATCGATATCGAGATCGACCCGACCAATGTCGAGCGGGTCGTGGTGACGATCGAAGTCAAGGCCACCACGCCGATTCGCACCGACACGGTCGCCAGTCTGGAAATCCAGGGATTGGCCGGCGGCACATTCATCCTTCTGTCGGGCGGCATGCAGAGTTCGCCTTCCTTGGAAGCCAAGGACGGCCAGCGCTATCCCGTCATTGCCTCGGTCCCCTCACGAATCGAACAGGTGCTGCAAAGCGCGCCGGCCGCCGTCGAGCGCGTCAATCTTTTGCTGGCCCGCGCCAACGAGCTATTGAGTCCGGAGAATCGCGAGGCCATCACCGAGACTCTGAAGAATTTCGATACGCTCACCGGATCCCTGGCCAAGGAAAGCCCGCAGATCGAGCACGCAATTTCCGATTTTTCGGTGACCATGGCCAATTTGCGCCAAACGACCGCCGCCCTCGACCACCTCACCGCTAAAGCCGACACCACTCTCGATGCCATCGGGCGCGCCGCCAACGACACCGGGCGCAGTTTTACCTCGACCAGCGACCAGATGGCGTCGCTCGTGACCGATCTCAAGCAAACGTCGAAATCGCTGACAACCATGAGCAATGAGATAGCCGGATTGGTGGAGGAAAACCGCGCGCCCCTCCGCAATTTCTCCAGCAGCGGCCTGAACAATCTGACCGGATTTATGTCCGACGCGCGGGAGCTTGTCGGCAATTTGAATCGTCTCACCACGGAGATCGAGCGCGATCCCGCGCGCTTCTTCTTCGGCAATCAGCAGCAAGGCTATGACTTATCCCACCGAAAATAGAGCCGGCCTTTCGCGCCGCCGGCTGCTCGAAGTCTTGGCCGCCGCACCGCTCGTGCTGTCCGGGTGCTCGTCGCTGGTACCGGGGCAAGGTCCGCCGCCGAATCTCTACCGTTTGACGCCTAAGCCGGAAATCCCAGACGCACTTCCGAAAGTCGATTGGCAGCTTGAAGTCGCGGTCCCCAACGCCCCGGCCAGCCTCAATTCCACGCGCGTTGCGCTTCTCCACGATCCCAGCCAATTCGAATATTACGCCCGGGCGAACTGGGTCGACCGCGTGCCTCTCTTGATTCAATCGATGTTGATCGAATTTTTCGAATCCTCGGGAAAGATTCTTTCGGTCGGACGCGATTCATCGGACGTCCATCCGGACTATGTGCTGAACACGGAATTGCGGGATTTCCAGATGGAGTATTTTCCCGGTCCCTTGCCGTCGGCCCATGTCGGAATAAATGCCCGGCTGATTTCAGTCCGGCAACGCTCGATCATCGCTTCGCGGCGGTTCGACGAGCTGGCGCCCGCTTCCGCCGACAGAATCGATGCCATTGTCGCGGCCTTCAACATCTCTCTCGGCAAGGCCTTGGACGCGATCATCGCCTGGACGATCGAAAACGGCGAAGCGGACCGCAAATCCGGCTGATCCCCAATTCGTCTGTGTCTGGCCGCATTGCGGTCACCTCCTTTCGGCCGGGTCATGGCGCATTTTCGCCGGCATTAGCGGCTGGATCGCGCCGTTCCCGGGGAGTACCATCTTTGCCCGAGCAGGATGCGCGGCCGCCCCACGAACCGGTTGGCGCCGCTTGCGATGAGCAGTCAATCGAACCAATCGATCGAAGCAGTCAATCGTGGAGGAGGGGAACATGACCTGGATTTCGATGGGCCGTCGGCTCGCGGTCTTGACGGTGGCATTGGCTTTCGGCTTGGCGCTTAGCGCCTGCGGAAAGAAGGAGGAAGAAAAAGCGGCACCGGCGCCCGCCGCGGAGCAAAAGGCGCCCGAACAAGCGGCCCCGGCGGCTCAGCCTGCCCCAGCCGCCCCACAAGAGGCAGCGCCCGCCCCGGCTCCTGCCGCCCCACAAGAGGCAGCGCCCGCCCCGGCTCCAGCGCCGGAATCGGCACCGCCGCCGTCCGGCAACAAGTCCGATACCATGGAAAAAATGAAGGACATGGGGGACAAGGCCGGGACGGAAATGAAGCAACAGATGAAAGACGTTGGCGACAAGGCTGGCGAGATGAAGTCGGATAAGCCTGCCGACGATAGCGGCGACAAGTCCGATGAAGGTCCGCCGCGCGACGAATAGCCTGCGCTTCCATTCCATCGCATAGGTTCAGGGCCGGCCGCTTGGCTGGCCCTTTTTTTCAGGCAGCCGGCGTTACGAGTCAGACGGCCGGAACGGACAAATTTTCGGCGCCATGCAAATCACCTTTCTCGGCGGGGTCGGCACCGTCACCGGTTCAAAATATCTGGTCGAGGCTGGCCCGACCCGTGTCCTCGTCGATTGCGGATTGTTCCAAGGATATAAGCAACTCCGGTTGCGCAATTGGGAACCCCCGCCCCTCGATCCGGCGGGCTTAAGCGCCGTCATTCTCACTCACGCCCATATCGACCATTCCGGCTATCTGCCGGTCTTGATTCGCAATGGATTCACCGGGCCTATTCTCTGCACCGCGGCAACCAAGGATCTCTGCGCGATCCTGCTTCGCGACAGTGGGTTCCTATTCGAGCGCGACGCCGAATTCGCCAATCGCCACGGCTTCTCCAAGCACCGCCCTGCCCTGCCGCTGTTCACCCAAGCCGAAGCCGAAGAATCGCTCGTCCAATTTGCGGCGCTGCCCTTCGAAACGGACAAGGCCTTAAGCGGCGATCTGCGGCTGCGTTTCATACCGTCGGGCCACATTTTGGGATCGGCGTTTGTGCGGTTGACCCGCGGCAATACCACGCTCGTGTTTTCCGGCGATCTCGGCCGTCCGCACAGCGCAACCATGATCGATCCGGCGGTGGTGCGGCGCGCCGACTACCTCGTCATCGAATCGACTTATGGCGACCGCAAGCACGAACCCGGGGACCCCGAAGACAAGCTCGCCGAAATCATCGTGCAAACGGCGGCGCGCGGCGGTGTCGTGTTGATTCCCGCATTCGCGGTCGGCCGCGCCCAGACCATTCTTTATCACCTTTACCGCCTCAAAGCGGCGCGGCTGATTCCCGATTTGCCGGTGTTTCTCGACAGTCCGATGGCGATCGACGCCGAGGGCATATTCCGCGCCCATCCGGGAGAGCATCGTTTATCGCCGTCCGAATGCCAAGCCATGTGCGCGACCGCCCACGAAGTCCGCGATGCCGAAGAATCGAAGGCTTTGGACCGGAACGGCATTCCCAAGGTCATCATTTCTGCGAGCGGCATGGCGACCGGAGGGCGCGTGCTGCACCATCTGAAGATGTTCGCGCCGGATCGGCGGAACACCATCCTGTTCACCGGATTTCAGGCGGGCGGCACGCGGGGGGCGGCCCTTGTCGCCGGGGCCACCGCCATCAAAATGCACGGTCAGTATGTGCCGGTGCGCGCGGAGGTCGCCAATTTGCACATGCTGTCGGCCCATGCCGACGCCGACGAAATCATGGCTTGGCTGCGAAATTTCGAAGCGCCGCCCCGGCTGACGTTCGTCACCCATGGCGAGCCCGCCGCCGCCGACGCGCTGCGCCATCGCATCGAAGAAGAGCTGGGCTGGGCCTGCCGCGTTCCCGGGTACAAGGATTCGGCGGAACTCGCTTAAGCGGAACGAATCTGCCGTTTAGCCAGCGAGATGATGCTTGCCGATGGGCCGAACCGTCGAGGCTTGCGGCCCTTTCTCGCCCTCTTTCTCGTCAACGGTAAGACGTACCTCGCTGCCTTCAGCCAGATCGTCGAACGAGCCGTCGATCACGCTGTTGCGGTGGAAATAGACCTCACCGCCGTCGGCGAGAAGGATGAATCCATAATCGCGGTCCGGAAACAGCCGCGCGACTTTTCCATGGGACGACGTTTCATGAACCTTGACCTTTCCGCGCTGCCGATTGTGGCGGTCCTCAAGCTGCCGGCCCGCGGCGTTGAAGGCATCGCGCAGGGCGACGTAGACATCCTCATGGGCGTGATTCTCCGGTGCTTCGCGATTGACCACGATCTCGCCGCCGGGCGTCGTGATGTCGATGCGCACGTGATAAAGCTTGCCCTGATGGCCGCGGCGATTGGGCGCCTCGACGACGACACGGCAAGCCATGATCCTATCCGTGAAGCGCTCCAGCTTGGCCGCTTTTTCGCGGATCTTGGCTTCGACTGCGTCCGAAGCATCCATGTTGCGGAAACTGATTTGCAGAGGCAGTTGCATTGTCATTGTCCTCCCAAGTTTATTCTATCAACCTTTGATACAGACGAGCGGGCGCAAACGGACGACCTTTCGTGCAAGTCCTGCTTTGTGCGCGGCGTCGACAACGGCGGTCACATCCTTGTAGGCGCCGGGTGCTTCTTCGGCCACACCGCGGGTCGAAGGGCTGCGCACGATCGTACCCTGACTCGCCAGATCGTCCATCACCTGGCGGCCGCCCCAGCGCTTCAGCGCCGCATGGCGGCTCATCGCGCGGCCCGCCCCGTGGCAGGCGGAACTCCACGCCTTGGTCTCGCTTTCCAGCGTCCCGGCCAGAATGTAAGAGGCCGTGCCCATGCTGCCGCCGATCAGGACCGGCTGACCGATGCCGCGCAGCGCTTGCGGCAAATCCCGGTGCCCCGGGCCGAAGGCGCGGGTTGCCCCTTTGCGGTGAACGTAGAGCTGCTTTTTGATTCCATCGACGTCGTGCTCTTCGACTTTGCACGTATTATGCGAAACGTCGAATAGAAGCTCCAGGCGGATTCCCGGGAAAAGACGCATGAAGGCGTCGCGCGTCAATTGGCCGAGTATCTCCCGGTTGGCGAGCGCGCAATTGATGGCGGCGCGCATCGCGCCCAAATAGCGCTGTCCGATTTCAGAATTGATCGGCGCACAGGCGAGCTCGCGATCGGGAAGCGTGATGTTGTACTGCGCGGCATTCACCGCCATATCGCGCAGGAACTCGGTTCCGATTTGGTGCCCGAGACCCCGCGAGCCGCAATGGATGCTGACGATGATTTCGCCCTTGGCAAGGCCAAAGGCGGAGGCCGCGGCGGCATCGAAAATTTCGGCCACTTCCTGCATTTCGAGATAATGATTGCCGGAGCCGAGAGTTCCCATCTCCTCCCGTTGGCGCTTTTTCGCTTTGTCGGAAACGCAATCGGGCCGGGCGCCCTCAACTCGTCCGTGTTCTTCGATCCGCTCCAGGTCCTTGCGCTCGCCGCGGCCTCGGGAAATCGCCCATTCGGCGCCGCCCGCCAGCATCGCCTCCATTTCCCGGTCGTCGAGCTTGATGCGCCCCGTGCTTCCCAGCCCCGCGGGGATCGCCATGAACAAGGTCTGGGCGATCTCGTATTTCCGATGTTCGACCGCTTCGGCCTTGAGGCCCGTCAGCATCGCCCGCACGCCGCAGGAGATGTCGAACCCGACCCCGCCCGCGGACACGACGCCGCCTTGATCCGGGTCGAAAGCGGCAACGCCGCCGATCGGAAAGCCATAGCCCCAATGGGCGTCCGGCATGGCGTAAGAAGCCTTCACGATCCCGGGCAGCATGGCGACATTCGTTACCTGCTCGAATACTTTGTCGTCCATGTCGCGCATCAGGGATTCATCGGCATAGATGATCGCCGGCACGCGCATTTCACCGATGGGCGGCACGCGGAATTCGAATTCGCCGTCTCGTTCGAACAGGCCAAGGTCCACCGGATTTACATCCCCTCAGCGATCAGACATCGACAATACATTGCGCGATCCAGCGGCCGTCGCTCTCGCGCATGACTTCGAGGCCGGTATAGGTCGCACCCTTGACCTCAGTGGCGGGCTGATGACGGGCCACATCGATCGGTTCACCCCAGGCGGCCCCTTGAAGGGTACCGTTATCGATCGCCACGTCGAACCGGCTAAAGAGCATCCGCCGCGTCGCCATCTCGTAGACAAGAGCATTCAACCACTCCGCCAGCAACAATTCGGGATCGCCGGCCTTGCACGAAATTATGACTCGGTCGCGCGGCGCAACGCCCACAGGGTCCGTAATCACTGCGGTCAAGGCGATGGCGGCCTGTTCGAAAGCGGATTCCAGCGTCGGTCCGAATCCACGCACGCCGATATCGGCATCATGGGGCCAATGCTCCCAGCCACACGCGGCTTTGGTTTCAAGCGTCGATGCCGTTGTCATGATTTGAATTTTTAGACCCTAATCGGGAACGACGCCTTGTCCCAGATCAAGGACGCCTATTCCGGCACCAGCCATTCTACACGCCATCCCGCGCCTCTGGCGCGCGCCAGAACCGTCGCCAGAAACGGCAGCAGGGAGTTGAGGGCTTTCACAAGGGTCCAGGGCGGGTTGACGAGAACAAGCCCGCACCCCGTCAGTTTGTCTGGATCGGCGGGATTCTCCAGCCACAGCTCGGCCAACAGCACCCGGCGAATCCCGGATTTCAGGATCGATTGATGGAATGTCCTTACGGCGCGCAATTCCTTGATCGGATACCAAACCGCGTAAATCCCGGTTGCCCAGCGCCGATGGGCTTCCTGCAAGCCTTTGGCCAATCGATCGAACTCATCCGCCGCTTCGAAGGGCGGATCGATCAGGACCAGGCCGCGGCGCTCTTCGGGCGGCAGCCAGGATTTAAGAGCCGTATACCCGTCCATCTGGGAAACCTTAACCCGCGGATCGCGCCGGAATTCGGCCGCCAGCTTTGCGGCGTCGGCGGGATGAAGCTCGACCGCCACCAGCCGGTCGCGCGGACGCAGCCAATGGGCAATGAGCGCAGACGACCCCGGATACCAGCGCGGCTCGCCCTTGTCCCGGTTATTGAGCGCCGCAATGGCGTCGCGATATTTCTCGAGCTCCGGCGGCCAGTTGCCCGCCGCCCAAAGTTTGCGAACGCCGCCCGCCGCCTCATTGGTCTTCAGCGCCTCGGGCGACGCAAGGTCGTAGCGGCCAAGGCCGGCATGGCTGTCGAGCACGAAGAACGGTTTGTCCTTCTGACGCAAATGTTCGACGAGCAGCGCCAACGCCGCGTGCTTGACGACGTCGGCGAAATTTCCCGCGTGATAAAGATGGCGATAATTCATCGGCGCGATGGTGTTGCCGGAAAGAGAACCGGCGGTCGCGCGACTAGTCGCGGAACTGGGTGTTGCGGCGGCGCTCTTCGATCAATTCGTGAACCTTGCGACGTTCCCAGTCGCGATTGGTCCAAGGCAGAAGCTCATAGGTGTGGGCGGCATGCAATCCGACGAACAATCCCCAGCCGAGTAGAACCTGATAGAACCAGGGCGAACCCGGCGTCGAGACGTCGATGAGAAGCAGGATGAAATTGACGATCGCGTAAACGGTCAGGTGGTTATAGAACAACCGCAGCGTCCTGATCCGGCGATGGGCCCATTGTTCGGCTTCCGCCGCACGCGCAGCTTCGCGGGCGGCAATCCCGGCCGAAATCGGCACTGGCTCGCTGTCCTGGCCTCGCATCTTCCTGTTTTCCATGACGTTTTTGCGGCGCTTTCTGAAATGCTTCCCGGAATGCGCGGCCGGTTCGGGCCGCCAACCCAACCCAGTCTAAGCGGAGTGCGGCGCCGCTGACAATCCGTCTAAGTGCGTCATATCTAAGTCATGGAATTAAGGCTTTAAAGCGGCCGTGTTCCCGGCACTTCGTTCCAATAAGCAATCGACAGGATGCCGCCTTCAACGCGGATCTTGCCGACATTCCCGGTCGCCGTTTTGAACGGAAAATGAGGATCGCGAACGGCCGGCGCTCCCAAGGCTTCCTCTGCGATAAATCGCAAAATGCCATTTGAGGTCACGACCAAAACTACCGCTTCCGGCGAATAATCCTTGCGGATCGCGGCAAGCAATTCCGCGATCACGCGCCTCAACTCTTCTTCGCTGCCGCCCCAATGGGAATTCTTCGGCCAAATATTCTTGTCTTGCCAAAGGCGCAAGGCTTCGCCTTGCTCCAATTTCGATTCGACTTCTTGATTGGTGAGGTTCGACCAATCGCCGTAATCGATTTCGGTCAAAGCCGGATGGATGAGCGGTTTTGCGCCGAGCTTCAGCTCGTCCACGACGATGCTGGCATATTTTTTTGCACGCTGGAGAGAGCTGCAAAAGACCGCGGCTGGTTCGACGCCGGAACTCTTCAACGCCTGCGCCAAGCGTCTCGCCTGATTTTCGCCTTCCGCCGTCAACGGCACGTCTTCGTTGGCGCCCACCCAGACGACGCGATCGCCGGGGCCGAAGGTATTGCCGTGACGGGCGCAGAGAATGTCCATCAGGCCGACAACAACTCGCCTTCGCGCATGATGATCGATTCGACCATGGCGGCATCCTCCGGCGTATCCACCGACCAATTGGTCCGGCCGCGGTAATCGACGATCGCGATGCGGATTGGAATGCCGTTTTCCAAGGCGCGCAATTGTTCGAGCTGTTCGGCGCGCTCAAGCGGGCCCTCGGCAAGCGCGCCCAGGGCTTCGAGGGTTTCGGTCCGGTAGCCGTAGAATTCCCACATGCTGATAGACCGGCGGCGGATCTTCGCCGCGAACGCGCAAATGGGGGATCAAGGATTTCGAAAAATAAAGCGCATTGCGGTGGCGATCGAAGGTCACGAGCGTGCCGCTTTCGGGATTCGCCCGCTTGCTCAGCTCGATCTCGTGATAATGGGCGAAGCTGCAGCGAACGGCGGGGGTCACCAGCCGGGTCTTCGGATCGGAGGAAAGTTCCTTCACCACCGCCTCGACGACCCAGGGCGGGGTTAACGCGGCGTCGCCCTGCAAATTCACCACCGCATCCGGGCGAAGCTTGAGCTCCTGTAATGCCGCCAGCACCCGCTCGGTTCCATTCGCGCAATCCGGAGAGGTCATGACAACGCTGGCGCCGAATTCCTTGGCGTGGTCGGCAATGCGCAAATCGTCGGTCGCGATGTGAACTTCGGCAACGTCCTTGACGGCACCGGCAATGGACCATGTCCGCTGCAGCAGGCTGCGGCCGCGAATCAGCGCCAGCGGCTTGCCGGGAAAACGGCGCGAGCCGTATCGGGCGGGAATAACAATGGCCACATTCATGGAAAGTCACCAGGCGCGGAAAGTCACCGGGCGCGCCCAATGCTCATAGGCCGGAAATCGGCCTACGGTCAATGGTTGGGCCCGATGCACGCCAACGCCGAGCCCGGCTGTGCCGGGCATCGTTATTCCGCGGCCGCGCGCACCTCGTTTGCGGCCGCCGCTGGGACGACCGCCATCGGCTTTGCGATCCAGGCAAACAGCGCGGTTGCGGCCACGGCACCGATCAACTGCGCCGCGATGAACGCCGGAACGCTTGAAAGGGCGATGCCGCTGAAACTGTCGGTAAACGCGCGGGCGATGGTGACCGCCGGATTGGCGAATGACGTCGAAGACGTGAACCAGTACCCGGCCGAAATGAAGAGCCCGACCGCGTAGGGAACCGATTGGGGCCGGAAGCGAAGCGTTCCCAATATGGTCAAGACGAGGCCGAGGCTCGCCACGAATTCCGCAAACCATTGTGAAGGGCCTGCGCGCAAAGTCGCCGACAATTCCATAACCGGTACATTGAACATCGAATGGGCAACGGCCACCCCGAGCAAGCCGCCCAAAATCTGCACGGCGACGTAGCCCCCGGCCGCGGTTGCGGCAATCTCCCGCCGCAGCCAAAAAGCAAGGGTCACCGCCGGATTGAAATGGCCGCCGGAAATCGGCCCGAAGACGAAGATCAGAACGACGAGAATGGCACCGGTGGCCAGCGTATTGCCCAGCAGAGCGAGGGCGGCATTGCCGCCGCCCGTCCGAACACCCATGATTCCCGAACCGACCACCGCCGCGACCAAGAGCAGCGTCCCCAAACCTTCGGCGGCCAGTCGCCGCGAGAGGCCGAAGCGTGGCATCAGGCGTCGTCGCGGGCGTTTTCGGCAATTGTCTTGCCGATATCTTCGAGGCGTTTCTGCAAGCTCAACTTGTCAAGAGACGCCATCGGCAAATTGACGAAGATGCCGATCCGATTATTCAGCATCCGGTAGGTTTCAGCGAAGGCCAATCGTCGTTCCGCCTCGGTTCCAAGTGCTGCCGCCGGATCGGGCAGGCCCCAGTGGGCGGTCATCGGCTGGCCGGGCCAGATTGGACACACTTCAGACGCGGCGTTGTCGCAAACCGTAAAGACGAAATCGAGCACCGGCGCGTTCGGCTTGGCGAATTCGTCCCAGGATTTCGACCGGAATCTTCGGTCGCGAAATCGAGCCTTTTCAGAAGGTCGAGCGCGAACGGATGAACCGCACCCTTGGGATGACTGCCGGCGCTGAAGCCGCGGAACCGTCCTTGGCCCAGCCGATTGACGATGGCTTCGGCCAAGATGCTGCGCGCGGAATTTCCGGTGCAGAGAAAGAGGACGTTGTAGGTTTTCTGCTCTTTCATGGCGCGCAGCATTCCGGCAGGAGGCGGTCGAGAATCGGCGAACAGAGTTCCGGTTTTCCCCGGCAGCATTCTTCCATCAGGAAAGCCAGCAAGCCGCGCATGCCGTCGAAATCCACCGCATAAATGATCGACCGGCCGATCCGCCGTGACCTGACGAGCCCGGCATTCGACAAAATCGACAGATGCGCCGACAGCGTATTGTGCGGCACGCCGAGCTTTCGCGCGACGTCGCCGGCCGGCATTCCCTTCGGTCCCCGCTTGATCAATAGCCGGAAAGCCCGCAACCGGCTTTCCTGGCCGAGCGCGGTTAAAGCCTTGGTCGCGGTCATCGTATCCATATGTCCAGAACTATAGACACAATAGGGCGCGAGTCAACAGGCTTGAGCAAATACCGACATCACCGGTTAAACGACCGTCGCCACGGCCATCGCCAAGACGGTCGCCGCCATCACCGCTGTCGCCAGCCAGCCCATGAACCAGAGCGGTCTGGGGAGGATGAATTTTCCCATCACCTTGTGATTCATCGCCATCATCATCATGACCGGCATCAGCGGCACGGCGATCACCCCGTTGATCACCGCACACCAAAACAAGGCCTTGATCGGATCGATGTCGACGAAGTTGATACCGACGCCAAGCAACGTCGCAAGGGCAATGACGCCGTAGAACGCTTTCGCGTCATGCGGCAAGCGCCCAAGACCGGTGCGCCAGCCAAGCGCCTCCCCCAAAGCATAGCCGACCGAACCGGCAAGAACGGGGATTGCAAGAAGGCCGGTGCCGATGATGCCGGCCGAAAACAAGACAAAGGCCAGCGGCCCGGCGATCGGGCGGAGCGCCTCGGCAGCCTGTGCCGAGGTCGCGATGTCGGTGACGCCGCTGGCATAAAGCGTCGCCGCGGTGGTGATGATGATGAACAGGCCGATCACATTCGACACCGCCATGCCGAAATAGGTATCCACACGAATTCGGCGAATTTCAGTGCGGGCGTGGCTCGGGTCCCGCTTCAGCGGTTTCGCCGCGGGATTGACCCGTTCGTCTTCGGCTTCTTCCGACGATTGCCAGAAGAAGAGATAGGGGCTGATGGTCGTTCCGAATACGGCGACGACGCTGATCAAATAATCCTTATTCCATTGAATATCCGGCACCACGAGATGGAAGGCGACGCCGCTCCATGGCACCTGGACGACGAACACGGTGCCGACATAGGCAAAAAACACGAGCGTCGTCCATTTGAGCACGGCGACATAGCGCGCGTAGCGCGAAAAAATTTCCAGGCTCGCGCAGAGCGCGGCGAAACCGACGACATAGAGCTGTGCTGGGCCGCCGATCAAAAGCTTCAGGGCATCGGCCATGGCGCCGAGATCGGCACCGAGATTGATGACATTGGCAATCAGGAGAAGGATCACGATTCCCTGCAGCAGCGCCGGCGGATAATGCTGGCGCAGATTGCCGGCGATGCCGTGGCCGGTGACGCGGCCGATGCGGGCGCTGATCTCCTGAATCGCCGCCATGAGCGGAAAGCTGAACAGCATGGTCCAGCCCATGGCGTAACCGTATTGCGCGCCGACTTGGGCGTAAGTCCCGATGCCGCTGGGGTCATCGTCGGAGGCGCCGGTAATGAGCCCGGGGCCCAAGACCTCCCAGAATCGCGGTGGACGCGACGGGGCGACGGATTGGGGCGTCGCCGTCCGCTTTTTCGCGCGCTTTTTTGCGCGCGGCGGCGAATCATTCATTGCCGGATTCACGCGGCAATTTTTTTGGCGAGATCGCGGGCGGTTTCCTGGGCGTTCCGATCCAGATCGTGCCCAGCAAGGACAAAGCGTGCGGCGGCCATATCGGGATTCATGAGAACGATCGCGCCCGGCAATTTGCCGCTCTTGGCGTCGGCGTCGAGCTGATAGAAAGCTTGGGGCGATCCGGCAGCCAAATCATCGGCCGCGGCTTCCACTTGCATTTTGGTCTGCCCCTGTCCGAAACCGATAATCGCGCTGCATCCGATTTCCCTCCTTCACCTCAACGAATACCCCGCGCCCCAGCCATCCGCTCGCGGGAAGAGAAGTGCCGGGAAACAGCGTTTGGGCTCGAAATCCCGCCCTGGTCAAATCTTCCACCAGCCAGCTTGCCATCTTATCGATCAATTCGCGGGCAAACGTCTGGGGATTTTTTTGCCCAGCGGTCCCTTGCGAAGTCCGGCCAGCGGCCGCGGCAAGGGACGCTTCTCGGTTTGGATGTTCTCGGCATCGAGTTCGAAATTCGCCACATAAACGGCGGGGCGCTGGCCGTAAGGGGCGCATCCCCCAACTCCTGGGCGCGGCTTGTTCCCGCGGCGAGGAAAGCCAAGGCGGCGCCGGTGGTCAAACTGCCAATTTTCATGCTCGCCGCGACCGGGGTTATGGCGATGCTCATTAAAGCGGACGGCGACAGTATGCGGGTAAAGGTCCGTTCCCGCAATTGCGCCGTTATCGCGCCTTTAGATAGTGCAGGCTGAAAAGATTGTTGCGATCGGTCCAGACCGCGCTTGGGGAAAAGCCGGCTCGGGCGGCCAGGCGTTGAAATTCCTCGACGGTGTATTTGTAGGAATATTCGACGTGGATGCGTTCCTCCGCCGCAAACGCAATGCGACTCCCGGCGACGCCGACGATCTGATTCATGAGGCTGCGGATATAAATTTCGACCCGGCCGGCCACAGCATTGTAAAACGCCTCATGGGAAAAACGGCCGATATCGAAATCGCCGTCGATCTCGCGATTCATCCGGTGCAGCAAGTTCAGGGTAAAGGCGGCGGTCACACCGTCGGCGTCGTTATAGGCGTCGTGCAGAATATCCGGATCTTTTTTGAGATCGACGCCGATGACCATCCCGCCGCCGGCACCCAGAAGCACCCGGCAGCCGCGCAGGAACGACACCGCTTCATCGGGCGTCAAATTTCCGATCGTCGAGCCGGGGAAGAAGCCGAGGCGGCTGCCGAACGGCCAAAAAATGTAATCCGGCAAGTGTTGGGGCTCGGCGAAATCCGCACAGACGGCGATCACGTCGACGCTCGGAAATTCCCTCACGATCCCGACCGCGGTCAGGCGCAGAAACTCCGGCGAAATGTCGATGGGGATGTAGGCCAGTGGATTCTCGAGCGCCGAGAGAAGCAATTTCACCTTCCGGCCTGCACCGCTTCCGAATTCAACGAGTTGACATCGGGGCCCCGCCAACGCCGCGATTTCGCCCGCCCGTTCCTTTAAAATTCGGATCTCGGTCCGGGTGACGTAATATTCCGGCAAATCGCAGATCGCGTCGAAGAGTGCCGAGCCGCGCTCATCGTAGAGGAAGCGGCAGGGAATCGATTTTCTCGGAGGGGAAAGTCCGGCAAGGGCGGCTTCGCGGAAACTTTCGTCGACCGGTGCCAGATCGACAAAGGTGGCAAGATTGGTTTGGCGCATCACGGACCGTCGGCGAGACGCAAGCCGCTGAAGGCCCAGCGGGCCGACGGCGGAAAGAAATTGCGGTAGCTGATTCGAACATGGCCGGGCGGGGTCACCGCAGCGGCGCCGCGAAGGACCATCTGGCCGCTCATGAATTTGCCGTTGTATTCGCCAATGGCGCCATCCGCCGCGCGGAAGCCGGGATAAGGGCCATACGCACTCATCGTCCACTCCCACACATCGCCGATCATCTGTTGAAGAGCGCCGCCTTGAGCCGGGGCGGCCACCGGATGGAAGATTCCGCTGTCGGCAAGATTGCCTCTCGGCGAAACATCGGCCGCCGCGATTTCCCATTCCGCCTCGATCGGCAGGCGCTTGCCCGACCACCGCGCGAAGGCGTCGGCTTCGTAACAGCTGACATGGCAAACCGGTTCGCTTTCGTTCAACGCCGTCATTCCCGATAGGGTGAATACGCCCCACTTGCCCTCCGGATTCCGTTCCCAATAGAGCGGCGCGCCCCAACCTTCCTTTTCGACCGCGGCCCAACCGTCGGACAGCCAAAGCTCCGGGCGGCGGTAACCGCCGTCGTCGATGAACGACAGGAATTCCCCGCAGGTAACCAGCCGCGACGCCAAACGATAGGGTTCGAGCCAGGTCCGGTGCCGGGGCCTTTCATTGTCGAAGGCGAAGCGGCTCCCGGAATAACCGATTTCGACCAGCCCGCCGGGGAATTCGATCCGTTCCGCCGGCGGCTTGTGGCTTTCGGCGGTCGGTCCGCGTGGCGTTTGATAGTGTGGCCGCAGCGGATTGGCGAAAAACACATGCTTGATGTCCATCAGGATGAGCTCCTGATGCTGCTGCTCATGATGAATGCCGAGTTCAAGCAGCGGGAAGATGATTGGCCAGGTCTCGGCGTCCGCAGCACCGATGAGCCTCACCATGGCCTCGGTGACCGCATCCCGATAAACCGCAATTTCGGCGACGCTCGGACGCGACAACAGCCCGCGCTGCGCGCGCGGATGCCGGGGGCCGACGGCCTCGTAATAGGAATTGAACAGATAACCGAAGGCGGGATGAAAAACCTCGTAGCCGCGGAGCTGCGGAACGAGAAGGAATGTTTCGAAGAACCAGCTGGTGTGGGCGAGATGCCATTTGGTCGGGCTGACATCCGGCATCGATTGGATGGCTTGGTCTTCGGGAGAGAGACCGCCGGCGAGCGCTTCCGTCGCCCGGCGGACCTCTAGAAACCGTTCGGCCCAAGCTTGCCGATCCGCGGGATCGAGACCGATCTCGATATCATTGCGAAAATTTCCGTCCACGGCAAAGGACCGTCGGTGCTTTCTGCTTCATCCCTGATTGCCGTTCTGTGCCGGCAAGGCGAAGTCTATTCACCTTCCCGCGGCAACGAAACGCACAACTCCGTGACATGTTCCGGACAATGCGCAAGGTGCGGCCGGACAAACGGCATGCCTTTGAAATGCCAAACTTTCAGCCGTTATGAAGCCCCTGCCCTGTCGGCGGCGATTCTCAGTGCGTCACACGCAGAAGATCATCGCGCCGCGCTTGAAGCAGGTGATTTGCAACGGCTTTGCCTCGGGCGTATCGGAGCCGCCGTACCACTCCGCGGATCCATTCAGCAGCGCCCCATAATTCGTCTGCGGCGGGCCTTCCGCGGGAAGCACGCCACTATCGGCGCTTTGGGTGGCATGGACGCGCCGGGATTCTTCGGCCGTCACATGCAGACGAAGTTCCGCCATTCGTTTTTCGCAATCGTCCTTCGTGAATGCGCCGGAATCGATCCGTTGGGCGCAGGCGATTCGGTACGCCGAAACCATCTGGACCAAATCCATGTAGGGATAGTCGATCGAGATCAGGACGCGCTGGACGGCTTCATTGATGCATTGGGCGCCGTCGCGATGGGAGGTGAAGGCGCGGCTGTGGCATTGATCGACGTCCGTCTGCATCTTCAGCCGCGCTTCGCTCGAGATCGCCGCCTGCGGATCGGCCTCCGCGCGCCCAGCCAAGAAAAGGGCGCACAAGCCCAGTGCGAACCATCGCTTCATAAAGGCCCCCGATTGCCCCCACGGGCTGGATCGCAATAGCATACCGCGAAAGGACATCTTTGTCCGCGTCTTAAGCATGCACCCGATAGGTTTGGCCGGGATTGATTCCTGCCGGCTGTGACCGGATTGTGACCGCATCCTTAGCGGCCAAGCCGCGTGCACGCGCAGGCATGATAGATTTCGCGGCTGGCGGCAGCGTTCCTCCAGGGAGATCAGTATGATCGTCGATTTGAGTGGGCATCGCGCCATCGTCAGCGGTTCGACGGCGGGAATCGGATTTGCCATCGCCACCGGCCTCGCCAAAGCCGGTGCGGCGGTTGTCATCAACGGCCGGCAAAAACAAACGACCGATAAGGCGGTCCAGCGGTTATCCGGTCTCGCCCCCAACGCCAAGGTCGAAGGAATCGCCGGCGATCTTGGCAGCAGAGCCGGCATCGACGACTTCCTGCGCCGCGCCGGAGACGCCGACATCCTGGTCAACAATCTCGGCATTTTCGAGCCCAAGCCATTCACCGAGATCACCGACGACGACTGGCACCGCTTTTTCGACGTGAATGTGATGAGCGGCGTGCGCCTCACCCGGCATTACTTCCCGACGATGCTCGCAAAGAATTGGGGCCGAGTCGTGTTCATCTCGAGCGAATTGGGGCTGAATATCCCGGCCGAGATGATCCATTACGGCGTCACCAAGACCGCGCAACTGGCCTTGGCGCGCGGCTTGGCGGAACTCACCGCCGGCACCGGCGTTACCGTGAATTCGGTCCTGCCCGGCCCGACCCGCTCCAAAGGCGTGGAAGATTTCGTCAAAGCCATGGCGAAAGAACGCGGCGTTTCGGAATCGGAAATCGAGCGCTCGTTCTTTGCCGAGGTCCGGCCGAGCTCGCTCCTCAAGCGCTTCGCTTCCGTCGAAGAGGTGGCCAACATGGTGGTCTATGTCTGTTCCAAAGAGGCGTCGGCCACCAATGGCGCGGCTCTCCGGGTCGATGGCGGGGTCGTCCGCTCGATAGCGTAGGCCGGCGCCCAGAACGGCGCCTAAGCCGGAAATATGGCCGTGATAGTTTTTATCTATTGTCTTTTCCCGTAAAATAAACAGAATTACGCAATAATATGCGCAATGCTGGCCATCGGGAATGGCGCTGCAGGCGTCATTTTGTGTTCAGATACCCGGATCATGGTCGCGCTGAGACATTTTCGATATCTAGTGGCGCTGGCGAGCGAGAAGCATTTCGGCCGGGCTGCTAAGCGCTGCAATGTCTCCCAGCCCACTCTTTCGGCGGCGATTCGCCAGATGGAAGCCGAGCTCGGGGTGCCGATCGTCGAGCGCGGTCAGCGCTTTCAGGGGCTCACCCCCGAGGGCCAGAAGGTCCTCGATTGGGCGCATCTCATTCTCGAAAACTGCAATTCGATGCAGCACGAGCTTAGCACTCTTCGCCAGGGCTTGTACGGCAAGATGCGGCTCGGCGTGATCCCCTCCGCGCTGCCGATCGTGCCGGTCGTCACCGGGCCGTTTTACCGGCGGCATCCCCTGGTTTCGATCGCCATCTTTTCCCAATCGTCGGTGCAGATTCAGCGCGGCCTCGACGAATTCGAGATCGATGTCGGCCTCACTTACCTCGACAATGAGCCGCTTTCTCACGTGCGCAGCATGGTGCTCTATCGCGAGCGGTATATGCTGCTGACGCCGACCAACGGTCCCTTCTCCGGCCGTCAATCGATGACCTGGGCGGAAGCAGCCACGCTGCCGCTCTGCTTGCTCACGCCCAACATGCAATACCGCCGGATCATCGATTCGATTTTCAACCAGGTGAATTGCACGGTGACGCCCGACATCGAAACCGACTCGCTGGTCAATATGTGCGGGCACGTCCGGACCGGACATTGGTCGACGATCGTGCCCCACGGGCTGCTCAATTTGCATGCCTTGGTTGAAGGGGCGGATGTGATTCCCTTGACCACCCCGGACGTGACTCACACGGTCGGCTTGGTCGTGCCCGACCGGAATCCCCCGTCGCCGCTTGCCACGGCGATGTTTGCGGTGGCCAAAGGCCTCGACATCCAGGGTCCGATCGACCGCGGCGAATATCTAAAACCGGGGCATTTTATCGAAAAGGCGTCCTGATAAACTCGGACGGGCTGGTTTCGGAGCGGAACGGCGGATTTCATATTCCATTCTGTCACTTGCCACGATAGTTTTTTTCTATCATGTTATCCGAAACAACAATTTGAAGGTTTTTCAATAACTTCCCATAATTTAAGGCATGAATTAGGGGCCTGTTAGCGCCCCTCTGGCATCTTGCCGGCGCCGGGCATTTTGGTGTTTTAAACACCGCTTAAATAGCAGGGAAAAAGGCGAAGCATGACCCAATACATCGCGTGGGAGGCGGCGACGGCATCCGCGTTGATTGCCGAGCGCAAGGCGCTGCCGGGCGCGCTGCTGCCGATCCTGCATGCGTTGAGCGACACCTTCGGCTATGTCGACAAATCCGCCGTCGGTGAAATTGCCGACGCCCTCAATCTTTCGCGCGCCGAAGTTCATGGCGTGATCACGTTCTATCACGATTTCCGCCGCGAGCCGCCGGGCCACCACGTCATCAAGATCTGCCGCGCCGAGGCTTGCCAATCGATGAGCTGCAACGCATTGGTCGTGCATGCCAAGAAGACGCTGGGCATCGATTTCCACGAGACCAGCCCTAATCGCCGTTTCACCTTGGAACCGGTTTATTGCCTCGGCAATTGCGCCTTGGCGCCTTCGGTCACCATCGACGAAGAAGTTCACGGCCGCGTCACCCCCGATCGCTTCGACGATCTGGTGGCGCAATTGGTGAAGGCATGACCACGCGCATTTTCATTCCGCGCAATTCCTCGGCGCTCTCGGTCGGCGCCGAGCAGACGGCCAAAGCCGTCGAGCGCGTTGCCACGGCGCGCAAGCTGGATGTCGCGATCGTGCGCAACGGCTCGCGCGGCATGCTCTGGCTTGAGCCGATGATCGAAGTCGAAACCCCGGCCGGGCGCATCGCCTATGGGCCGGTTTCCGCCACCGACGTTGAAAGCTTGTTCGATGCGGGCTTCGTTTCCGGCGGCAAGCACAAGCTTCGTCTCGGCAAGCCCGAGGAGATCCCTTATTTCAAAAATCAGGAACGCCTGACCTTCGCGCGCTGCGGGATCACCGATCCGCTGTCGCTCGACGATTATCGCGCCCATGACGGATATCGCGGATTGAAGCGGGCGCTTTCGATGGTCCCGGCCGAAATCATCAAGGAAGTCACCGAATCGGGGCTTCGCGGCCGCGGCGGCGCGGGCTTCCCGACCGGCATCAAATGGCAGACGGTGATCAACGCGCCGGCGGATCAGAAATACATCGTCTGCAATGCCGACGAAGGCGATTCCGGAACCTTTGCCGACCGCATGATCATGGAAGGCGATCCCTTCGTTCTCATCGAAGGCATGACGATTGCCGGTGTCGCCGTCGGTGCGACGCGCGGCTATATCTATCTTCGCTCCGAATATCCCCATGCCTTCGCGATCCTGAACGAAGCGATCGCGATTGCTTACGAGAAAAATTTCCTCGGCAAGGATATTCAGGGCAGCGGCAACACCTTCGATCTGGAAGTCCGACGGGGTGCTGGCGCTTATATCTGCGGCGAGGAAACGTCGCTGCTCGAAAGCCTGGAAGGCAAGCGCGGCGTTATCCGTTACAAGCCGCCGCTTCCCGCGCTCAAGGGCTTGTTCGCCAAGCCGACGGTGGTCAACAACGTCATTTCGCTGGCCAGCGTTCCGATCATTCTCGATAAGGGCGGCGCCTATTACCGCGATTTCGGCATGGGCCGGTCCCGCGGCACGCTCACCATTCAGCTCGCCGGCAACATCAAGCACGGCGGGTTGATCGAGAAGGCCTTCGGCATGACGCTCCGCGAGCTGATCTACGATTACGGCGCCGGCACGATTACCGGCCGGCCTGTCCGCGCGGTTCAAGTCGGCGGGCCTTTGGGTGCCTATTTCCCGGAGAAGCTGTTCGATACTGCCCTCGATTACGAAGCCTTCGCCGCGGCCAAGGGCATGTTGGGCCACGGCGGCGTGGTGGTCTTCGACGACACCGTCGATCTCGCCGAACAGGCGCGGTTCTCGATGGAATTCTGCGCCATCGAATCCTGCGGCAAATGCACGCCTTGCCGGATCGGCTCGACCCGCGGCGTCGAGGTCATCGAGCGGATCGTCGCCGGCAAGGAACGCGCGAAAAATCTCGAACTCCTCAACGACCTTTGCGACACGATGCTGAACGGATCGTTGTGCGCGCTCGGCGGGTTGACGCCTTTTCCCGTGCTGAGCGCGCTTGAACATTTCCCCGATGATTTTCACAAACCTGTGGCTGCCGTTGCGGCAGCGGAATAAAGGAGCGGCCCATGCCTCTCATTCAAGAACTCGATTACGGTACGCCGGAGCGCAGATCCGGCTCCATGATCGCGCTGGAGATCGACGGTCAGAAGGTCGAAGTCCCGGCCGGAACGTCGCTCATGCGCGCGGCGGCCATGATCGACGCGAAGATCCCGAAGCTCTGCGCCACCGACAGCATGGAGCCCTTCGGCTCCTGCCGCTTGTGTCTGGTCGAGATCGAGGGGCGGCGCGGCTTCCCCGCCTCCTGCACGACGCCGGCCGAGGCGGGCATGAAGGTGAAGACCCAATCGCCGAAGCTGGCCAAGCTCCGCCGCAATGTGATGGAGCTCTACATCTCCGATCATCCGCTGGATTGCCTGACTTGCGGCGCCAACGGAAACTGCGAGCTTCAGGACATGGCCGGTGTCGTCGGCTTGCGCGACGTCCGCTACGGCTATGACGGCGCCAACCACATTCATTCGACCAAGGACGAATCGAACCCCTATTTCACCTTCGATCCCGCCAAGTGCATCGTTTGCTCGCGCTGCGTGCGCGCCTGTGAAGAAGTCCAGGGCACCTTCGCGCTGACCATCGACGGCCGCGGCTTCGCCTCGGTGGTAGCGCCCAGCGAGCATCAGCCCTTCCTCGAATCCGAATGCGTGTCTTGCGGCGCCTGCGTTCAGGCCTGCCCGACCGCGACCCTGATCGAGAAATCCGTGCTCGAGAAAGGCCAAGGCGAACACAGCGTCATCACCACCTGCGCCTATTGCGGGGTGGGGTGCACCTTCAAGGCCGAAATGCAGGGATCCGAAGTCGTCCGCATGGTCCCCTACAAAGACGGCAAGGCCAATCACGGGCATTCCTGCGTCAAGGGCCGCTTCGCCTGGGGCTATGCAACTCATGCCGATCGCATCACCAAGCCGATGATCCGCAAGAAGGTCACCGATCCGTGGCAAGAAGTTTCCTGGGAGGAAGCGATCGCCCATACGGCTTCGGAGTTCAAGCGCATTCAGGCCAAATACGGCCGCGAAGCGATCGGCGCCATCACCTCGTCGCGCTGCACGAACGAAGAAACCTATCTGGTGCAAAAGCTCGTCCGCGCCGCATTCAAGAACAACAATGTCGATACCTGCGCCCGCGTCTGCCATTCGCCGACCGGCTATGGCCTCAAGAACACGTTGGGCGAATCGGCCGGCACACAGGATTTCAATTCGGTCCTGGATGCGGACGTGATCCTGGTGATTGGCGCCAATCCGACCGATGCGCATCCGGTCTTCGCCTCGCGCATGAAGCGGCGCATCATCGACGGCGGCGCGCGGTTGATCGTTGCCGATCCGCGACAGATCGATCTCGTCAAGTCGCCCCATGTGAAGGCGGATTATCATCTTCAGTTGAAGCCCGGCAGCAACGTCGCGTTCATCAACGCCATCGCTCACGTCGTCGTCACCGAAGGTTTGACGAATGAGAGCTTCATTGCCGAGCGCTGCGAACGCGATGCCTTCAAGGCGTGGCGCGATTTCATCGTCCAGGAACGGAACTCGCCCGAGCGCACCGAATCCATCACCGGCGTTCCGGCGGCGCAGGTTCGCGGTGCTGCCAGGCTCTATGCGACCGGCGGCAACGCCGCGATCTATTACGGCCTCGGCGTTACCGAGCACGCACAAGGCTCGACCATGGTGATCGGCATGGCCAATCTCGCCATGGCGACCGGGAACATCGGGCGGAACGGTGTCGGCATTAATCCGCTGCGCGGGCAGAACAACGTCCAGGGCTCCTGCGACATGGGTTCGTTCCCCCACGAGTTCAGCGGCTATCGCCATGTGTCCGATACGGCCACCCGCGAATCCTTTGAAGCGCTATGGAATACCAAGCTCGATGCCGAACCCGGCTACCGCATTCCCAACATGATCGACTCGGCCTTGGGCGGCGGGTTCATGGGTCTTTACGTTCAGGGCGAAGACATCGCCCAATCCGACCCGAATGTTCAGCACATCATCGCCGGCCTCAGCGCCATGGAATGCGTGGTGGTCCACGACCTGTTCCTGAACGAGACCGCCAATTTTGCCCATATCTTCCTGCCGGGCTCGTCCTTCCTCGAGAAGGACGGCACCTTTACCAACGCCGAGCGGCGTATCAGCCGCGTGCGCAAAGCGATGCCGCCGCTCGCCAAATACGCCGATTGGGAAGTGACGCAGTTGATCTCCAATGCCATGGGCTATCCGATGAATTATTCCCATCCGTCGGAGATCATGGACGAGATCGCCCGGATGACGCCGACCTTCACCCATGTGAGCTACGCCAAGCTCGACGAGATGGGCAGCATTCAGTGGCCGTGCAACGATGCGGCGCCCGCCGGAACACCGATCATGCACGTCAAGGAGTTCGTGCGCGGCAAGGGCCGGTTCATGATCACCGAATACGTGCCGACGGACGAAAAGACCTCGGCGCGCTTCCCGCTGATCCTGACCACGGGCCGTATCCTCGCCCATTACAATGTGGGCGCGCAGACCCGGCGGACCGAGAACAGCACCTGGCACGAAGAAGACGTGCTGGAGATCCATCCCCACGATGCCGAACAGCGCGGGGTCCGCGACGGCGAATGGGTTTCAATCGGCAGCCGGTCCGGCGACATTGCGTTGCGGGCCAAGATTTCGCCGCGCATGCAGCCGGGCGTCGTCTACACGACGTTCCATCATCCGATGTCGGGTACCAATGTGCTGACCACCGAAGCCTCCGACTGGGCGACCAATTGCCCCGAATACAAGGTCATCGCGGTTCAAGTCCGGCCGACCAATCATCCGTCGGAATGGCAGGAGGAATACCGCGAGCTTCGGGCACAGGCGCAACGGATTGCTTCGGCTAGAGCCGCGGCGGAATAACCGGTTTCGCCGCATGTTGGGCCTAGGGCGATGAGCCATCCGCTTTACACGACCGTCGCGGCGCGGCGCTTTGCGGGCGACGAGGCGGCGGAGACGCCCTCCGTCGTGGCCGAAGAGACGCCCGTCGCCCTCGTCTATAACGGCGTGTCCCACGCCGTGATGATGGCCACACCCTCCGATATCGAAGATTTTGCCCTCGGCTTCAGCCTGACCGAGGGCATCCTGGAAAACCGCGGTGAATTGCTCGATTTCGAAGCATCGCCGGTCGAAGGCGGCATCGAAGCCCGCCTGACGATCTCCGCGCGGCGCTTCGCGTCACTTTCGGAGCGCCACCGCAATCTCGAAGGCCGGACCGGCTGCGGGCTTTGCGGGGTCGACAGCCTGAAACAGACGATCCAACCGGTGAGACCCGTCCACTCATCCTTCCGCATTTCCCCGGCAGCGATCTACAAAGCCCTGGCCGCACTTCCCGAACAGCAGCTGATCAATCGCCTGACCCGTTCAATTCACGCCGCGGCTTTTGTCGATGCCGAGGGCACCATCCAATTGGTCCGCGAAGACGTCGGCCGACACAACGCCTTGGACAAGCTCATCGGCGCGATCGTCTTGCGGCCGCTCGATCCTTCCCAGGGTTTCGCGCTGCTGACCAGCCGGTGCAGCTTCGAGCTCGTGCAGAAATCGATGATGGTCGGCATCCCCATGGTCGGTGCGATTTCAGCCCCGACCGCCCTGGCGGTGCGGCTTGCCGAGGAATCAGGCATCACCGTCATTGCGGTCGTGCGGCCCGACAGCTTTGTCGTTTTTACCCACGCCGAACGCGTGCACGCCGAAAAAGGAGCCACCCGTGTTTGTGCCTGAACGCCTGGTCTCGATGGCCAACCAGATTTCGCATTTCTTCGCCGGTTATCCGCAGCCGGCCGCGGTCGACGGGCTCGCCGATCACATCCGGCGTTTTTGGAGTCCGCAAATGCGTGCGGATATTTTTGCCCATATCGATGCCGAAGGCGGCAAGGATCTGGACGCCCTGGCCCTCGAAGCCCTCAAGAAGCTGCGCAGTAAGCGCTGAAAATTCCGGGGCGGCGACGCCCCCATGACCCGGTGCGATGACGACGGGGCGCGGTTACGCCGCCCGCACTTCCCGCAAGAATTCCTCGACCTGAATTTTGAGATTCTCGCCATTCTGCGAGAGCTGTTCGATCGAGGCGAGGACGTGCTTGACGGCATCGCCGGTGTTTTCAGCCGCTTCTCTAACGCCTGCGATGTTCGTCGAGACCTCGCCGGTACCTTGCGCCGCCTGATGAACATTGCGGGCGATTTCATTCGTGGCGCTGCCTTGCTCTTCCACCGCCGAGGCGATCGCGGTGGCGATGCCGTTGACCCGCTCGATCGTCTCAGTGATCGCCTGGATTTCGTGAACGGATTCGCGGGTAGCGTCCTGAATCGTCTTGATTTGCAGGCCGACTTCCTCGGTCGCTCTCGCGGTCTGCGTCGCGAGATTCTTGACCTCGGAAGCGACCACCGCGAAGCCCTTGCCGGCTTCGCCCGCGCGCGCGGCTTCGATCGTTGCATTGAGGGCGAGGAGATTGGTTTGCCCGGCAATGTCGCTGATCAGCTGCACGACGTCGCCGATCTTCTGAACCGCCGTATTCAAGCTCTGCACCTTGGCGTTGGCGTTGGCCGCCTGAACCACCGCATCGCCGGCGATACGCGTCGAACTCGGTAACCTGACCGCCGATTTCGCTGATTGAGGCACTCAATTCTTCGGTCGCCGCAGCCACCGTCTGGACGTTTTTTGTGGCACTTTCCGAGGCCGTGGCCACCATCGCCGAGCGCTGCGCCGTTTCCTCGGAGATCACCGACATCGACCGGGCCGTTTGCTGGAGCTCCGCTGCCGCGGCGCCCAGAGCCTTTACCACGTCGCCGACCGATTTCTGGAAGACGTCGATGCTCGCTTCGATATGCTTCGTGCGCTCGGCCTGTTGCCGCTGCTGACGCTGTTGTTCTTCACGCAAGCGGCCAGCTTCGATGGTTCGATCCTTGAAGATCTGGACGGCCTTGGCCATGGCGCCGATCTCATTGCGGCTGTCCGTGCCGGGAATTTCGGTATTGGTGTCGCCTCCGGCCAATCGTTCCATCGCCTTGGTCATGGCACCGATGGGCCGAATGACAGAGCGAGCGGTAATGAACGCAAAGGCACCGCCGATCAAGACCAATGCGGCAACGATGGCCAGTCGCGTGAAGAGAAAATCATAGAAGCCGTTGACCCGGATCTGGAGTAATCGGTTGAGCTCATCATCGCCGGTATCGAGGAGGGAATGGGCCGCCGCGATGACGTCGCCGGACGCCGTTTCAATCGCCACAGCGTCCCCGGCCTTCGCCGCCACAACCAGCTTATCATTCGCCCCGGCAAGAGCCTTCCGTAAATCGCCGAGGGATTTTTTCAGCGACCCGTCGGGATTTCCCGCAATGGCCTTGTCAATGCCGGTCACGAAATTGCCGGCGGCGGTCGCCATGCCGGCGGTCGCCACCGCCAGCGGCACGGGTTGATCGGAATCCGATTTCTTGAGCGCAGCGCCCACCGCGCGCAAATCCAAACTCCGCAAGACGACATTCGGGATTTGATTGGCGAGGGAGTCCATCAAGTAATGGCTGTCCAGATCGGGATCGAGCGAGAGGTTCGATTTCTCGGCAACGGCGGCAATCAACCCCGTTGCCTGATCGATGGCGGATCCGGGATCGCCCGTTCCGTGCAAGCCGCGGGCCTGCGACACCGCACCCGAGACTTGCTCTCCGACATCGACGCTCTTTGCAAGGTCGTGGCTGGCTTGCTCGAGGGCGCCGGCCTGTTTTTGGACCTCGGCGCTATCGATGTTCGGCGCGGCAAGCGCGGTCAGAAGCGCGTGGGTGGGTTTCAAATATCGAACACCGTCGATCTCAAGCGCCGAGAAATTGACGAGGTCGAGCTTCTCGTCGACGAGAAAGTGCCCGAGCAGTATCAGGGGCAACAGAAAGGCCGTTGCCAACCCTCCGACCTTCACGGAAAGCGACAGGTCGCGAATCCTCGACAACGTCATGGTAACCCCCGAATTCCACTTGCCGGCGGCGACGCGCCCCTCTGCGGAAGGCTTTCGCCAAAACATGTAGAAATTTTGCTTCTTAGCCTGTCTTAAACGCCTATAGTTCCTATACGAAGGCCTATTATCGAATGGTTAAGCCAGGCCGAATCGGCCGGCTCAGAGGGCCAATTCCACGGTGCTCCCGGCCGAGGCTCCCCCATTGAGGATCGAATTGCCCTTAAATCCGGCCTCCGGGGGCAGCTATTTGAGAGCGGAACGGAAAGACCAGAGAGCGCGGCGATTACAGGTCGCGGTTGCGGCACGCGCTGATTGTCGGGGTGGGGACGTTTGTCCTCTCCCTGACCGGAATTGGCGCCTATGCCTATTTCGGCTTCGACAGTCTCGATCTCAGCGTCAACGGCTATATCGCACTGACGCTCGGCATTGTCGGCACCGCAGCGCTCGGTTCAGCGCTAATGGCACTCGTCTTCTTCAGCGACCGTTCGGGAATCGACGACGCCTCGGCGGCAAGCAAGCGGCGCGACCCCTAGGGACTCTTCGATTCTTTGCTTTCCATCGAACTTGAAGTGTCATTGCCCTTGAGCTGATCGCCCGCCGGCAGATCGACCCTCGTCCAGCCGCCGCCCAGCGCCTAAATCAAGGCCACATTCGCCGCCAGCTGGGATTGCTGGATATTGAGCAGAGTCTGCTTGTTGCTCAGCGCCGTGGCTTGCGCCGTCACCACGCTCGTATAGTCGACCGTCCCCGCCTTGTATTCGTTGAGGATCAAGCTCTCGGATTCCTCAGCATGTTTGACCGCGCCGTCTTGAACCTGCGCCTGTTGCGCCAGAATTCGCAGATTCGAAAGCTCGTCTTCGACTTGCTGAAATCCGCTGAGCACGGTCTGCCGGTAGTCGGCAACGGTCTGATCGTAAGCCGCCTTCGCTGCCTCGACTTGCGCCTCGCGAAGGCCGCCATTGAAAATGGTTTCCGCAAGCTGCGGTCCGAGCGCCCAAACCGCATTCGACGCCTGGATCAGCGTGCCCAGCACCGGACCGGCAAAGCCGTAGGACGCGCTCAGCGTCAGGTCCGGATAATAGGCGGCGATCGCCACGCCGATTTGCGCATTAGCCGCGGCGACCCGACGTTCCGCCCCGGCGATATCGGGCCGCCGTTCCAGGAGGGTCGACGGCACGCCCGCCGGGACCTCCGGAATGTCCGATTTAAATGGCTCCGGCGCGATCGAAAATTCCGCCGGCGGCTTGCCGATCAGCACCGCAATCGCATGTTCGAGTTGGGCGCGCTGTACGCCGACGGCAATCGCCTGGGCCCTTGTGGTTTCGACCTGGGTTTGCGCCTGGGCCACGTCGGATTTGGCGGCGACCCCCGCATGATAGCGATTCTGGGTAATTTCCAGCGACTTCTGAAACGCCTCCACCGTCGCGTTCAACAAGCGCGCCAGCTCATCGTCGATGCGGAGCGAAAAATAGTCGGAGGCCAGCTCGGCCTGAAAGGACAGCCGGGCCGAAGCGAGATCGGCGGCACTCGCCTGGGCGCTCGCCTCGTTGCTTTCGACTTCGCGGCGGATCCGGCCCCATAGATCGAGGTCCCAGCTCGCCGAAGCGGTCAGGTCGTATTGGGTTTGGGCGCGGGAGGCGGAAAAAGTCGTGCCGCCCGAGCTTGAACCGCCGCCCTGTCCGGACCGCTGGACCGAGGCGTTCGCCCCCAACACCGGGAAATAGCCGGCGCGCGCCTCGCTTACCAAGGCCCGCGCCTGGCGGAACGCCGCTTCCGAGGCTTTCAGATTTTGATTCGAAATCTCCACCTGCGATTCAATTCCAACGAGCACCGGATCGTTGTAAATCGACCACCAAGCGCCGCGGTTTGCCGCATCCCGCGGTTGGGCCGGCTTCCAGCCTTCGGTTTTCGCCACGGTCTCGCTCGATTCCTTATAGGCGGGAGGGCTTGCCGCCGCCGGTTTTTGATAATCGGGGCCGACTTCGCAGGCGGAAAGCAGCAAACAAGCCAGCACCACCGGCGCATATCGATTCGCCTTATGCGCCATGGGACGCCTCCGAGCCGGCGAGTCGCGCCGGACCTTCCTGCCGCGACCGCTGAGTCCACAGCCGGAGGCGGTCCAAATAAAGATAGATCACCGGCGTCGTATACAGCGTCAGCATCTGGCTCAGGATCAAGCCGCCGACGATCGCAATGCCGAGCGGCTGGCGCAACTCCCCCCCCTCGCCCATATCCAAGGCCAGCGGCAGCGCGCCGAACAGGGCCGCCATCGTCGTCATCATGATCGGCCTGAATCGCAGCACACAGGCCTGATAAATGGCGTCGCGGGAGGACAGTCCCTGACTGCGTTCGGCATCGAGCGCAAAATCGATCATCATGATCGCGTTTTTCTTGACGATGCCGATGAGCAGGATCACGCCGATCAGCGCGATGATGTCGAACTCGGTATTCCATATCAAAAGGGCCAGAACCGCGCCGACTCCCGCCGAGGGCAGGGTCGAGAGAATCGTGATCGGGTGGATGTAGCTCTCGTAAAGGATGCCGAGCACGATATAGACCGCCGCCAAGGCGGCCAGAATCAGGAACGGCTCATTGGCCAGCGACTCCTGGAACATCTTCGCGGCACCCTGGAAGCTTCCCTGAATCGTCGAGGGCACGCCGAGATCGTTCATCGTCTGATTGATGACCTTTGTCGCATCGCTCAGGGACTTTCCGGGGGCCAGGTTGAAGGAAATCGTGCTGGCGACGAACATCCCATGGTGGTTGACGGCGAGCGGCGTATTGCCCGGCCCAAAATGGGTAAATGCCGCCAGCGGAACCATGGTTTCCTCGCTGGTGGAAACCGCAGCACCCGTCGAAGCGCTGGTATGGCCGGTGCTTCCCACCGAATTGGCGTTGAGATTGCGTACAGCCTGAGAATTCGGATTGGCCGCCGACGCCGCGTTCGAATTGGCGCCGGCCGCAATCGTTCCAGCAATGGCATTCGTGCCCTGAGTTCCGCCAATCGAGCCGCCGGAGGTGCTGACGTAGATTTCCTTCAGCGTGTCCGGGCTCTGCCAGAACTCGGGGGCCACCTCCATGACGACGTGATATTGATTCAGCGGATTGTAGATGGTCGACACTTGGCGCTGGCCGAACGCGTCGTAAAGCGTGTTGTCGATCTGGCTGGCGGTGATGCCGAGGCGCATGGCGGTCGCCCGGTCGAACGTGATGTCCGTTTCCAGTCCCTTTTGCTGCTGGTCGTTATTGACGTCGGTGAGTTCGGGAAGCTTTTGCAAAGCCTCGGTGATTTTCGGCGTCCATTCATAAAGCTCGTTCAGATCCGCGCCTTGGAGGGTGAATTGATATTGCGCGTTGCTCTGCCGTCCGCCGATATGGATGTCCTGCACCGATTGCAGGAACAGCGTTGCACCCGGCACGTTTGAAAGCTCGCGCCGCAACCGGCCGTTCACCGCATCCGCCGAAATTTTCCGTACGGATCGATCCTTCAATCCGACAAACACGAATCCGGCATTGGTCTGGCCCCCGCCGGTGAAACCCGCCGCGCCGTCCACCGCCTTGTCCTTGGTCACGATGGAAATGAATTGCGTCAGCTTCTGCTCCATCAACTGGAAGGAAATGCTTTGATCGGCCTGAATGCCGCCGACCAGCCTCCCCGTATCCTGCTGCGGGAAAAATCCTTTTGGAACAATGATATAGAGATAGACATTCAGGCCCAGCGTGGCGAGCAGGACGACCACGGTGATGAACGGATGGCGCAGCGCGGCGCCGAGCGATCGCTCATAGCCGCGGCGCCAGGCATCGAAGGCGCGCCCGCTAGCCCGATAGAGCCAGCCTCCGCTTTCCGGCTCCGGTTTAAGCAGGCGCGCGCACATCATCGGCGTCGTCGTCAGCGACAGGACCAGCGAGACCATCACCGCGATCGACAAGGTCACGGCGAATTCACGGAACAAGCGTCCGACGATCCCACCCATCAGCAAGATCGGAATGAACACCGCGATCAGCGACGTGCTCATCGACAACACGGTGAAGCCGACTTCGCGAGCGCCGAGCAAGGCCGCTTTGAATCGCGGCATGCCCGCTTCCATGTGGCGCGTGACATTTTCCAGAACCACGATCGCATCGTCGACGACAAAGCCGGTGGCCACCGTCAGCGCCATCAACGACAGATTGTCGAGGCTATAGCCCAGGAGATACATCACCCCGAGGGTGCCGATGAGAGACACCGGCACCGCCACGCTGGGAATCAGGGTCGCCCGCCAATTGCGCAAGAATATGAAGGTGACCATCATCACCAGCGCCACCGCAAGACACAGCGTGAATTCGATATGGCTCAATGATTGCCTGATCGTCGTCGAACGATCCGAAGCGATTTTAATGTCGATGGACGCCGGAATCGAAGCCTGCAGCTGCGGCAGCAGCGCTTTTACCCGGTCGACGGTTTCGATGATATTGGCGCCGGGCTGGCGATAGAGAATAATCAGAATCGACGGCTTGCCATTGTAGAGCCCGGCATTGCGGATGTTCTCGACCAAATCGGTCACTTCGGCGACGTCCGACAATCGGACCGCAGCACCGTTGCGGTATGCAATCACCAGCGAGCGGTATTCGTTGGCCCGGCGCGCTTGGTCGTTGGTGTAAATCTGGAATTGCTCGTCCCCTTGCTCGATGACGCCCTTGGGGCTGTGAGCATTGGCGGCGCCTAACGCAGCGCGCACGTCTTCCAACCCGATGCCGTATTTGAACAGCGCCTGGGGGTTGAGTTCGACCCGCACCGCCGGTAGCGAGCTTCCGCCGACATTGACCTGGCCGATGCCCTGTACCTGGGAAAGCTTCTGTTCAAGCACGGTCGTCGCCGCGTCGTAGATTTGCCCGGAACTCAAGGTGTCGGAATTGAGGACCAAGAGCAGGATCGGCGCGTCGGCGGGATTGACCTTGCGGTAGGTCGGATTGCTGCGCAGGCTTGCCGGCAGATCCGCACGCGAAGCGTTGATCGCGGCCTGAACGTCCCGCGCCGCACCATCGATATCCCGGTCCAGACCGAATTGCAGGGTGATCCGGGTATTGCCGACGGTGCTCTGGGACGTCATCTCGGTGACGTCGGCGATCTGGCCGAGATGCCGTTCCAAGGGTGTGGCGACACTCGTCGCCACCACTTCCGGGCTTGCCCCCGGCAAGGTCGCCTGCACCGAAATCGTCGGGAAATCGACCTGGGGCAGCGGCGCCACCGGAAGCTGGAAGAACGCGACCGCGCCGGAGAGGGCGATGCCGAAGGTCAGCAGCGTCGTCGCAACCGGACGGCGGATGAAGGCCTCGGATAAATTCATGACGCCGGCCCTTCCGCCTCGCTCTCGTCGACCTCGGCAAAACCGCCGAAGCGCGTCGCCAAGCGATCGAAATAGAGATAGATCACCGGCGTGGTGAACAAAGTCAGCATCTGGCTGACAATGAGCCCGCCGACGATGGTGATGCCGAGGGGATGACGGAGTTCCGAGCCAACACCGCTGCCGACCATCAAGGGCAAAGCGCCGAGCAACGCCGCCATGGTGGTCATCAATATGGGTCGCAGCCGCAGCAGACAGGCCTGATGGATGGCCTCGCGCGGGGTCTTGCCTTCATGCCGTTCGGCTTCGAGCGCGAAGTCGATCATCATGATCGCGTTCTTCTTGACGATGCCGATCAACAGCACAATGCCGATGATGGCAATGACGCCGAGATCGTTTCCCGAAACCATCAAGGCGAGCAGCGCGCCAACACCGGCCGAAGGCAAGGTCGACAGAATCGTTATCGGGTGGATGAAGCTCTCATAGAGAACACCGAGGACGATGTAGACGGTCACCACGGCCGCCAAAATCAGGAATAGCTCGTTTTGAAGAGCGGCTTGGAAGGCGAGGGCTGCGCCCTGAAATCCGGTGATAACACTTTTCGGTACATCGATTTCCTGCTGCGCCTGGCGAATCGCCGTGACCGCCGCACCGAGCGAAACGTTGGGGGCGAGATTGAACGAGATGGTGGCGGCCGGAAATTGGCCCAGATGATTGATCTGCAGCGGCGCCGTCTGCTCCATCACGTGAGCGATCGTCGACAGCGGCACCTGGCCGCCGGAAGCGGTTGCCGACGGCAGATAGATCGAGCTCAACGACTGCAGGGAGTTTTGGAGCGACGGCTCGGCTTCCAGAATCACCCGGTACTGATTCGATTGGGTGAAGATGGTCGAAATGATCCGCTGGCCGAAGGCATCGTAAAGCGCGTTATCGACCGTAGCCGGGGTGATGCCGAAACGTGCGGCGGTATCGCGGTCGACCGCGATATAGGCGGACAGTCCCTGCTCGCCGATATCGCTCGCCACATCCTCGAGCTCCGGCAATTGACCGAGCTTGTCGACCAGCTTCGGAACCCAGGCCGCAAGCTCGTCGGGGTCGGCGTCTTCGAGAACGAAGCGGTATTGGGTACGGCTGACCGTCGCGTCGATCGTCAAATCCTGAACCGGCTGCAGATAAATCGAGATATCCGGCAATTGTGCCGTTTCGCGGTTCAAGTGCCGGATAATTGTGCTCACATCGGATTTTCGCTCGTCATGAGCTTTCAGATTGATGAGCAGCCGGCCGGTATTCAGCGTGGTATTGGTTCCATCGACGCCGATGAAAGACGACAGGCTTTCGACGTCCGGGTCTTTCAGAATGGCGGCCGCCAGTGCCTGCTGGCGCTCCGCCATCGCCGTATAAGAGATCGACGGCGAGGCATGGGAAATACCCTGGATCAAGCCGGTATCCTGGACCGGGAAGAAACCTTTCGGGATTTCGATGTAGAGAACGGCGGTGAGTGCCAAGGTTCCGATGGCGACCAGCAGCATCGGGAACTGGTGATCGAGGACCACACCCAGCATCCGGTCATAGCCTCGAACGAGGGACTCGAACCACCGCCGGTTCCATCGCTCGAACCATCCTTCGTCCGCCTCGCTGCGGCGGCGCAGCAACTTTCCGCACAGCATCGGCACCAAGGTCAGCGACACCGCCGCCGAAATCAGGATGGTCACCGCCAGCGTGATCGCGAATTCGCGGAACAGCCGTCCGACCACATCGCCCATGAACAGCAGCGGGATCAAGACCGCAAGCAGCGAGACGGTCAGCGATACGATGGTGAAACCGATCTGCTTCGAACCCTTCAGGGCCGCCTGAAGCGGCGGCTCGCCTTCTTCGATGTAGCGGGCGATGTTCTCGATCATCACGATTGCATCGTCGACCACGAAGCCGGTCGCAATCGTCAGCGCCATCAGCGACAGATTGTTGAGGCTGAATCCGAGCAGATACATGGCACCAAACGTGCCGACCAACGAGATCGGAACCGAAAGGCTGGGAATGACGGTCGCCGGAAGATTGCGGAGGAACAGGAAAATCACCATCACCACGAGAACAACGGCGAGCGCCAGCTCGAATTCAACGTCCCGAACCGAAGCGCGGATGGTGACGGTGCGGTCGGTCAAGACGGCGACATCGATGGCCGCCGGAAGCGAGCCTTGAAGCGAGGGAAGAAGCGCCTGGACCTGCTCCACGACCTGAATCACATTGGCGCCGGGCTGGCGTTGAATATTGAGCAACACCGCCGGCGTGAGATTGGCCCAGGCAGCGAGCTTGTTGTTCTCGACGCTTTCGGCGACATCGGCGACATCGGACAGCCGGACCGGCGCGCCGTTTTTATAGGCAATCACCAGATCCTTATAGGCGTCCGGGCTTTGCAGCTGATCGTTGGCGTTGATGGTATAGGCGCGGGTCGGTCCGTCGAAATTTCCCTTCGGCGTGTTGACGTTCGAGTTGGCAATCGTGGTTCGCAAATCGTCGATATTGAGGCCGTAGGCGGCAAGGGCGCGGGGATTGGCCTGAACCCGGACGGCGGGACGCTGGCCGCCGCTAATGCTGACCAGGCCGACCCCGGGAAGCTGGGAAATCTTTTGCGCTACCCGCGTATCGGCCAAATCCTCGATGTCCCGCAGCGGCAGGGTTTTCGAGGTCAGCGCCAGGGTCATGATCGGCGCATCGGCGGGATTGACCTTGGCGTAGATCGGCGGCGCCGGCAGATCGGAAGGAAGCAGGTTTCCCGCGGCGTTGATCGCGGCCTGAACTTCCTGCTCGGCAACGTCGAGGCCTATGTCCAGGCTGAATTGCAGGGTGATGACGGAGGCGCCGCCCGAGCTGGTGGACGACATTTGAATGAGGCTCGGCATTTCGCCGAATTGGCGCTCCAGCGGTGCGGTGATCGACGACGTCATTACGTCGGGACTGGCCCCGGGATAAAAGGTCTGAACCTGAATGGTCGGGTAGTCGACCTCCGGCAGGGCCGACAGGGGCAGGAACCGGTAGGCGAGGCAGCCTACCAACAAAATCGCCACCATGAGGAGCGAGGTGGCAACGGGACGCAGAATGAATATGCGGGACGGATTCACCGGTTGGATCTTTCAGCCGCGAGACAGCGTCTCATTGATCCTGCCGATGATGATGCTTCGGCTCGCCGGCAGCGCCCGGCGGTTCCTCTTTATTTTTCGCGGGCGTTCCGGTCGCGGCCTCGTCCGGATTGTTCGCGGGCGTTCCGGTCTTGGCCCGATCCGGCGTTTGGGCGCCGCCATTCGCGGGTGCGGTCGCCGACGCATTTGAACCATCGCGGAGCGCTATCTTGCTGCCTTCGCGAAGCTTGTCGGCGCCATCCACCACCACCTTGTCGCCGGCGGCCAATCCCTCGATGACTTGGATGCGTTCTCCATCCCGGACCCCGAGTTTGACCGGCCGCACGCTCGCCGTGTCGTCGGCATTGACGATGTATACGAAGGTGCCGGGGGCGCCGCGCTGAACGGCGGAATAGGGCATGACCGCAGCGTCATGCACGGTATCGACCAGCAGCCTGATGTTGACGAACTGATTGGGGAAAAGACTTTCATCCTTATTCGCGAATTCCGCTTTCAGCTTCACCGTGCCGGTCGTCGGATCGACCTCGTTGTCGGTGGTCAGAACCTGGCCGGTCGCCAACTGCGTCGTATTGCTGCGGTCATAGGCGATCACGTCGAGGGTTGCGCCTGCGCGCAGGCGCTTGGTGATCGCCGGTAAATTGTCCTCGGGAACGGTGAACACGACCGCGATCGGCTGCATCTGGGTCAAAACCACGATGCCGTTGGGATCGCTGACTTGGACGTAATTTCCTTCGTCGACTTGGCGCAGTCCGACCCGGCCGCTGACGGGAGCCACGATGTTGCAATAGGCGATGTTGAGCTTGGCGTTGTCGACTTGCCCCTGATCGGTCCTCACCGCGCCCTCATATTGGCGGACCAGATATTCCTGGGTGTCGAGCTGTTGCTTGGCGATCGAATTCTTGGGCAACCAGGGTTTGATAGCGGACAAAGTCGACCTGCGCGTCCTTGAGCAGCGCCTGGTCTTTCGCCAACTGCCCCTGGGCCTGAGCCAGGGCGTATTCGTAGGGGCGTGAATCGATCTGTGCCAGCAGATCGCCTTCCTTGACTTCCTGGCCTTCTTTGAACGCGATGTGCATGAGGCGGCCGTTGATCTGGGTCTTCACCGCAACGGTGGCAAGCGGCGTGACCGAGCCGAGCTCATCGAGGACGACGTTGACGTCGCCCTTCTCGACGGTGGCGGCGGCAATGGGCATCGGACCGGCATTCGCGAAGCGGCCGGTATGCGCCGCAGGTGCCGGCCGGGAATGAATCCACCACGCGACGCCGCCGATCAGGGCGGCAACGATCAACAGCCAGAATGCACGCCAAAGCCACCGGCCGGAGCGCGGCGGTTCATAGGAAGCGAGGCGACGGTCCTTTTTCGGGCTGACGTCGTCCATCACCGGCCGCAATCCATTATCGCCCATTTTCCAAAAAGAGGCCGCGCTCAGAAGCCCCGGAGGTCCCCTGGCGGCCGGTTACTGCCGGAAACGATTTATCCCAATCCCTTTCCACGCCGCTCGATCTCCGGTCCTGCGCGGAAAAGCGCAATTTTTTCATCCCATTAGCGGCCCGGGTGAATCGGACCAGCAATAAAATTATATAATATTTACAGGTGTTTATATACCCACTGGCGGATCGAATACAGGGGTTGCAGAGGGCGACAGCCGGTTAAACTCCGCGCGATATTGGACGATTCCGCGGAGCTTCGGCCCGCGGATGGAAGGGCGCCACGATCAGTTGCGCCTCCCCTCATTGGAATATCCGCGCCGCGAGACCGTCCTTGTCGGTAACCGGCCAATTGCTTCTCCCCAAACGCAGTCGAAGAACGGCCTCGTAAAAAAAACGCGCGGGATGGCCGAGCAAGTCAGCGTCACCTGTTGCATTGCGGGCGGTGGGCCCCGCCGCTTGCCCGAGGCGAGCTCCGCACGGATCATTTGCGGCGGGTGCAACGGGCGGATGTTCCCGACCCGCGTCACACAGCGGCTGCAAGTTCTCATGCAGGAGCGGATCATCACCGATGTTTTACGCAGCCGCAGCGGCAAGCTCACGGTGCCGTTCATGCTCCGGCTGTTCAATTGTTTCCCCGTGTTGCGCCGGATTCCGGCCCGAATAATCGGGGTCGGGATCCGTCCTGAACACGTCACCCCTGACCGAACGGACTTCCACTGAGCCCGGGAATACGGTTGAGGCGCCGCCAAGGGGGAACGCCGAACTCAACAACCGCGGCAATGGGCATTGCTGGGGATAAGCACGCTGCATTGCACCGTCCAAGTGTGAGGGCCAAACAGGGCTTGGAATCGGCTTATTTCTAGGCCTTCGAGACGGCCGCGGCTTTTTCGCCCTCGGTCCATTTGACCCGCAATGCCTCAAACAATCTTTAGAATGGCTGCAATTCCATCCCCGAAACCGTGCCGGCACGGCTGGAGGAAGGCGCCGGGAGCCTCGATTTAACGGCCCTAAATTGGTCATCGGGCCCAGCCACGCATGGACTTGTACGTTTAGGCCAATTATGATTGTTTCTCCGACTTCATTCATCGCACCATTCAGGGGGGAGCCCATCACATGGCGGCCGGTTCAGACAAACAGCTAACTGTAACCCTTAAGCACATCGCCGCGGCGATCGCCGAGTCTCACGAAATTCCGAAGAAGCAGGCGGAAGCCTTGCTGAACGACACGATTGATCTCTTCACAAAGAACTTGAAGAAGGGCAATCGGATCCGCATCGCGGGCTTCGGCGTCCTTCAAGTGAGAAAGCGCGCCGCTCGCATGGGCCGCAATCCGGCCACCGGCGAAGCGATCAAGATCAAGGCGAGCAAGAAAGTCGCCTTCCGCGCCGCCAAGGAACTCAAGGAAGCGGTCTAACGCTCCGGCCCCAAGGGGCAGTTCCACACAAGGATCGGAACCCGCCTATGCCCCTCGGGCATGGGCGGGTCTCCCGGCAAGAAAGCTCATCCCTTTCGCTTATCTCATACCGGCCATGCCCCGGACGCGCTCGCCGTCATCCAGCCGCCCGCCCTGCCGCAACCGGAAAACCACTACACGTCGAGCGCCGTATCGGGCTTCTGCCGCCAATAGGCCAGCATGTCGTCGATGGTCTGGTCGAGGGAGATTCCCTGCTGCCAGCCCGTCGCCAGTTTCATCTTGGTGCAATCGCCCCAGATGATCGGCTCGTCGGTCGGGCGAAGAAACTTCGGATCGACCTGCGGCTCGATATTCTTGCGGGTCGAACGCGCCAGGATGCGAGACACCGAGCCGTTCCGTGCTGGGATGCGGGCCTGTTCGACCGGTCCTCGACCGCCCAATAGCGCATAGCAAGCGGGATTACGACGGCCGAGTTTGAGAATATAATGGTGTTTGCTAAAGCGAACGCGATGACGGGCAAGGTATCGGGCGCCGGAGGCGGCGGTTTCGTCATGTTGCTGACGGACCCCGAGAACCGGTGTCGGCTGGTATCGGCACCGAACGCCGGCGGCGGCCATGCGTCGCCCATATACTTCACCCAATAGGGAGCCGAAATGTGGATAACCGGGAACTAAGTTTCGTCGAACGCGAAATCGAGGAGTCCCGTTTCGTCGTCGAGGCGGCCGCTCACGACCCGGCGTTCAAGAACGCCATCGAGCGTATCGCTGAAGCGTGGATGAAGACGCTAACCGCCGGCGGTAAGATCATGCTCGCCGGCAATGGCGGTAGTGCCAGCGACGCTCAGCACCTCGCCGGCGAGATGATGAGCCGGCTCAATTACGATCGCAACCCGCTTGCCGCTGTCGCACTTACCGTCGACACCTCGGTTCTCACCGCGGTCGGCAACGATTACGGCTACGAGCAGATCTTCGAACGGCAGGTGCGCGGGCTGGGCCGCAGCGGCGACGTATTCGTCGGCATTTCAACCTCCGGCCGCTCGCCCAATATCCTCCGCGCGCTTCGCGCCGCCCGTGAAATGGGGATCGTGACGGTCGGCTTTACCGGCCGCAAAGGCGGCGACATGCCGCCGCTCTGCGACTTTGTCCTGCACGCACCCTCCGATCGCACGCCGATGATTCAACAACTTCACATCATGGCCGGCCATATCGTTTGCGGGCTGGTCGAATCACGACTGTTCCCGCTGCTGGCCAAGAATCTCTAATCTAGTCATGCGAGCCGATCGAGCGGTAAAAGAGCTTTATGATTGGCGACAAGGAAATCGACCCTGCGGCCGCCGGCGCGGTTGCGAGCTACGACTTTCCCGGCGGCAATCTCGACCGCTAGGTTGAGGACATTCTCGCCGATCGGGCGGCACCCGTAGCGAAACAATTTCCGCAGGCCGCGAAATTCAGCCCAAGTGCCCCGACTACGTGATCGTCGGGGAAAGGGATTGGCGACACCGGCCATTTCACGAACACTTCCAGTTGCGGGGGCCGCGCATTTTTCGCCATTCGGGCTGTCCAGCCATCCGAACAGCGCGCTCATGAAATTCTCGGCAAGAGGGGAATCAAACGAAGACCTCGGCCGGAAGCGGATGACTCAAGAAGTTGATCGGGCTTGCCGTAAACCCGTAGGCGCCCGATTGAAAAATCACGACAAGATCGCCGACATCGGCGTGCGGCAACTCGACCTTGTCCGCCAGCAGATCCAGCGGCGTGCAAAGGCATCCGACGACGCTGACGGTTTCCGCCGGCGCCTCGCCCATGCGAGTGCCGATAGCCACCGGATAATTGCGCCGGATGACTTGGCCAAAATTCCCCGAAGCCGCCAATTGATGATGTAAGCCGCCGTCGGTCACCAGGAAGACATGGCCGCGCGAGATTTTCCGGTCGATGATCTTGGCAACGTAAATTCCGGCTTCGCCGACGATGTAGCGGCCAAGCTCGATGACCACCTGGGCTTCCGGCAGTGCCGGCTTCAGCCGCCGGTCGATGAGGCGCCCCAGATTCGCCCCAAGGGGCGTAAGATCGAGAGGCGTATCCTTGGGAAAATACGGGATGCCGAACCCGCCGCCGATATTGAGATGCCGAACCGGTTTTGGCGCATGCGCCGAAAGCTCGATGGCAAGCTCGACGATGCGTTCTTGCGCCGTCTGCAGGATATCCGCCCGCAAGTTTTGCGAACCGGCGAAAATGTGAAAGCCCATAAAATCGAGCTTTAGGCTGCCGAGTTCCCGCAGCATCTCCGGCACTTGTTCCGCGTCGATGCCGAATTGTTGCGGACCGCCGCCCATCCGCATGCCGGATCCGGCGATCTCGAAATCGGGATTGACCCGGACCGCGACCCGGGGCGATTTGCCGAGCTGTTCCGCAAAAATCGCGATCCGGCGCATTTCCATCGGCGATTCGATGTCGATCATAATCCCGGCTTTGACCGCCTCGGCAAGCTCGGCTTGGGTTTTGCCGGGCCCGGCAAATGATATGCGCGTCGGCGCCATGCCGGTTTCGAGCGCCACATGCATTTCCCGAACGGACGCCACGTCGAAGCCGTCGACCAATCCGGCGAGATGCCGGACAACCGCCGGCATCGGATTGGCCTTGATCGCATAATGGAGCGCCACCGTTTTCGGCAAGTGTTGCCGCAGATGTTCAATGCGGTCGTCGAGCAATCGCCGATCGTACGCGAAAAACGGCGTGGCGCCTGCGCGCTCCGCAAGCGCCGTGAGCGTCATGCCACCCACGACGAGGCAGCCATCGCGGACCGGAAATGCCGCAATCGACGGATGCACCGAGCGCGTTGTGCCCATCACGGCGTGTCCTTTTGGAAGGTCTCGGCGAATTCACCGGCCAGGGATTTCCGATCGATCTTGCCGTTCGGATTTCGGGGCAGCGTCGGACGCTCAGCAATCAAGAGCGGGACCATGTATTGCGGCATGTTCCGCCGGCATTCGGTCATCAGCGCATCGGCATCCAGTTTGCCGTCGGCGGGCGCCGTCACCACGACGATGATGCCCTGGCCGAGCCGCGGATGCGGTACGCCGATTGCAGCCACGCCGCCGACAAGCCCGGTCGAATGGATCACTTCTTCGACTTCGGTCGGACTGACGCGATAGCCGGACGTCTTGATCATCTCGTCCCGGCGGCCGATGAAATAGAGAAAGCCCTCGGCATCGCGGCGCACGACATCGCCCGACCAGACCGCCATTTCCGGGAGGCAAATCGCGGAAGGTTGCGCCGGAGCAGGCTTGAATCGTTCTGCCGTGCGCTCGGGATCGTTCCAATAGCCGAGCGAAACGAGCGCGCCGCGATGAACGAGCTCCCCCGGCTCGTCGGCGTCGCAGAGCTGTCCGTCCGGCCGCACCACGAGGATCTCGGCATTCGGGATCGCCTTGCCGATGGAGTCCGGCCGCCGGTCCACTTCTGCGGGGTCGAGATAGGTGGACCGGAAGGCTTCGGTCAGGCCATACATCAGATAGGGCTTGGCCTTGGGCATGAGAGCCCGCAACCGATCAAGGATGGCCCGCGGCATGTGGCCGCCGGTATTGGCGAAATAGCGCATCGAGCGGCTGGCCGCCTCGGGCCATTCAAGCTCGGCCACTTGAATCCATAATGGCGGCACGCCGGTCATTCCGGTGATGCTTTCCTCGGCACACGCCCGAACGACGTCATGGGCGAGCAAATAGTTCAGTAGCACGACCCGGGCCCCCACATTGAACGCCGTCGTGAGCTGACTAAGCCCCGCATCGAAACTGAGGGGTAGGACCGAAAGAATGCGATCGTCGGGGGTGTTTTCCAGATATTGGCTGACGCTTTTAGCCCCGGCCACCATGTTGCGATGGGAGAGAATGACGCCTTTCGGGTTTCCCGTGCTGCCCGAGGTATAGAGGATTCCTGCCATGTCGGAATCGATGACCCGGCTGGGCTTGCCACTGCCCGAAGTGCCCAGGAATTGATGCCAATTGAGGATATCCGCCTTGCCGGCCTGCAGCGACGCGCCGCTCTGATCCACCAAGACCACGTAGGCCAGATCCGGGCAATCGGCCATTTCCCCGGCCAAATCGGCGGCGCGCTGGGCCGAGGTGACGAGCATCCGGATATTGCAGTCCCGCATGATGTAGCCAACCTGGCGGGGCTTCAGGATCGGATTGATGGGCACGAAGACCGAGCCGGCTGCAGCCGCCCCGAACATGGCGATCACGGTCTCCAGCCGCTTTTCCAGGTAGACGCCGACGCGCTCGCCGCGCTTCAACCCGAGACCCGCAAGCGCAAATGCCGCTTGTTCGACCTGGTCCCAGAGCGACCGGTAGTCGAGCGTCTGATCCTTGTAGACGACGGCGGTAAGCGAGGGGTGCCGCGCTGCGCTGCGTTGGACGAGTTGGTGGAGGAGTTCGCTCATCGAATCATCAGTCAGGATCAATAATCGGAAAGCCGGCTCGTCCGCACACCTTAAGCCCTTCATAATTAACATAAACTTTCGATACGCCGCGATTTTTTCGGGGCCGTCGGCTCCGCCTATCCGCACTCACCCGGATTACGGGGCCAAAAACAATTTGCGGCTGATCGGCAATCACGCCGGCAAATTATGAATTTTACCGTTCCAGTTCGGTGAATTTGAAGACGACGCTCATCTTGTCGAGATCGAGCGTCAGCGAATCCGCTTCGATGGTGCTGACATCGTTGTTCCAGTAGTAGCTCGCAATCACCATGTCGCCAAAATATGTCTGCATGCCGGTCATTTCGTAGTTGGCCGGCGCGCCATAGGCCCGCCGCATGAGCGCGACAATCTGTTGAAACCGGTCGTTGTCGAATCGAACGGTGATTTCCGCCAGCCGCGGTTCGCCATCGCCCTCTTCGGGCGGGTAGAAGACGAGAAGCGGCGAGACCGATTTTCCGAAGATTTCGATTTTGCCGGGTACGGGCGCCGCTTTCGACTTATCCCGCTCGAAGAGCGCGCAACGCACTTCATCCGGCGGGAGTGTGGTGGCCAACGGATGGAGCAGATCGATCCCCACCGAATCGGCGTCGCTCGAACACAGAAGGCGGAGTTTGCCACGCACCGTTTCTTCGACGAAGCGAAGCTGGCGCAATTCCGACAACGGCGCACCCAGCTGTATGTCTTGCAGCGCGTAAGGGCGCGGCGCCGGCCGCGCCTGGGCTTCGAGCAGCAATGGCAGAAATAGCAAAAGGGAAAGACGAAGCAGCCGGCGAGTGCGGGTAGCCGCCATCGCCAGACGGATCAATTGCCGAGCTTGGCGCGCAAGGCCTCAGCGTCCTTAGCCTCGGCGAAGGAGGTGCCGGAGGCAAGCGCTTCATCGAGAGCCTTGCGGGCTTCGGGTTGCCGGCCCAGCCGGTCAAAGGCGACGGCTAACCGGTATTTCATGCCGGGGCTGGCGACCGACGGGGGGTTCGTTGCTTGTTCGAGAAATTTCAACCCGCCTTCGACATCGCCTTGCTGCACGAGAACCCAACCGAGGGTGTCGTCGACCATTGCGAGATCCGGTGCCAGCCGGTGCGCTTCCTGAGCCGTCGGCAGGGCACGCTTGTCGCCCACCGTCAGATAGAGCCAGGCGAGATCGTTGAGCAGAAGCGGATCGTTCGGCTGGTCCGCGAGAAGCTTCTCATGCTCGGCGATTGCCTCGTCATTGTGTCCCGCCGAGCCAAGCAGACGGGCCAAGCCGATCCGGACTTGGCGATCGCTGGGATTGCGCCTCAACCAGTCGCGCAAGATATCAATTCCGCTTTCCACGCCACCCGAAGAGGCCTGCGCTTGCGCCAAGCCCAAGACCGCCCGGGCGTCCCCGCCCTTGGAAACCGCCGTCGAGAACGCTTGAACGGCATCCGAGGCATGGTGTTGCTCGACGAGAAGCGTTCCGACGAATTCGAACAGTCTCGGGTCATCGGGATGCAGGACCGATAAATCGCGCGCAAAGGCGAGATAGGAATCGATTTGCTTGGTGCTGACGGCGAAGTCGACGGCGATATTCTGGAGCGGCAAATCGTCCGGGTGCTGATCGACCGCCTTACGAAGCGTCAAATTTGCATTTTCGAGGTCGCTGGCGGCGAGATAGGCGCGGACTAATTGAAACTGCGCCCCAGCCGAATCCTGGGTCACCGCCGCCAATTTCTGGAAGCTGGTTATCGCGTTCTGAAACTCTTTATTGGCGAGTTGGGCGTGACCGAGAATTGCGATCGCTTTGGGCTCGCTTTCGTCGATCTTGGTCAGCTCCGTCGCGACCGCGATCGCCTTCGCGACGTCATTGTTCGCGAGGTATAGTTTGGCCAGTGCGAATCGCGGCGCCGGGGCGGCGGGCGCCGCTTCCCGGGCACGTTCGAGCCACTGGATCTCCGCCGCCGTTGCGTGTTCCGCGCGCTCCAATTCCGCACGCGCCATGATCAGATCGAGGTTATTGGGATTTTCGCGGACGGCGCGATCCAGAACTGCTCGGGCATCGTCGGGCTTCTTCTCGACCCGGTAGACACCGGCAAGATCGACCGCAGCAGCAGCCAAATCCGGATCGAGCGCGACCGCCTTCTCGAAGTAAGGCCTCGCCGCCTCCGGTCCGTCACGCCGCAAGGCGACGACGCCGAGCATCACCTGGGATTCGGCGCTGCCATGGGTCGTGTCCCGATACGCCTCGGCCGCCTTCCAGGCGCCTTCGTAATCTTTCTGGCCGACATAATTCGTAATGAGGAGCGACGTGGAGTTCATCGACAGCGGGCCCACCGCCCGGGACGCTTCGAGTGTTGCGACCGCGTCGGAAAAATGCCCCAGCCGGGTTTGCTGCAGGGCGAGCTGGGCAGCGGCGGTGGCATCGGCCGCGGGCAATTTGGCGAGTTGCTGCACGGTCGCGTCCGCTTCGCGGCGCTGGCCGGTTGTGGCGTAAGCGTCGGCAAGCATGGTCAGTGCCGCTCGATCGTCGCTGTGGATTTCCAAAACGTGTTTCAGGACGGGAATCGCCAGATCGGAGTTTCCGCGGCGCATCAGCAAGGCGGCACGCAAGGTGAGTGCGTCCGGTGCGTCCGGCGTCAGGATCAGCAGCCGGTTCAAACTGACATCGGTCTGGCCGAGTTCACCTAAAGCAAAATTGACACGGGCGAGCAGATAGAGCGCCGGAGCGTAATCATCGATGTTGCTGATTTTTTGAAGAGCCACCTCCGCGTCGTGCATTTGACCGTGCTCGGCTTTAATAGCGGCGTCGAGAAAATTGGCCATCGGATGATGCGCGTTCTGCTGAAGCAGCGCATGGATATCGGCCAAAGCCGTTTTCTGATCTTCGCTAACAAGAAACAGCGCCCGGGCGCGCCGGGCAGGTTCGCTGGACGGTGCTTGCTCAACCGCTTTGTCAAAAGGAACGCGGGCACCCGCCCGGTCGCCCTGCCACAGCCTTACATAGCCGAGCAAGAGCCAGGCATCGCCCAGGGTCGGGTCCTCGGCGGTGGCGCGCTCCAGCAGTGACGCCGCCTCGGCATTCTTTCCCAAAATGGCATCGACCTGGGCCAACCCGGCGAGCGCAAGCGCGCCATGGTCGCTGAGATCAATCGCTTCCTGGAAAGAGCGCTCCGCCTCCTGGGTTCGTTGCAGTCCGAGATAGGCGTAGCCGCGGGCGCTCCGCACCCGGGCTTCGAAAATTGGCGGCCGGTCATCGGGCTGGATCTCGTCCAGCAGAACACCGAGCTTTTCGCGCTTCACCAAGAGCTCGGCCAAGGACGCCTGGGTTTCGGGCGGATTGTAGTTTCGCGCCAGGGCTTCGCGGAAATTTCGCTCGGCCGATTCGACGTCGCCGATGCGAACGTTGACTTGGCCCGATTCGAAATAGGCGCGGGCGTTCCCCGGATCCTGTTGAATGGCATTCCGAAGCTCGATCAGGGCGCTGTCCCAGTCGCTGCGGTCCATATAGTAATGGGCCTTGGACAAATAAGTATTTGAGCGTTCGGGATCGACGGCCGAAAGCGCCGTTCCCGACACTCCGAGAAACGCCAAAAAGACGCCAATGAATGCAAAATGCCGCGTCATAACAAGGCGCGCCCGCTGGACCAGCCGCGGTTCCCTAAACGTTTAGTTTAACGCAGTTCAGTATGAGGCGCGAGGGACAACGGATCGTTAACAGCGAATAGCAGCGCGTCGGCGCCGGAAGTAGAGGAGCATCATCCCGGCCACGAACAGCAACGAGATCGAAGACGGTTCCGGCACCTTGGTAAGGAGGGTGTTCCCGACGATGGACGCGATCTTAAAATCGTCGTTGCGGTTGGTGTTGGTCAGCGAAGCGGCGACGATCAGATAACGGCCGGTGAGGTTGCCCGCATTGACGTTGAAGGTGCCGCCAGTCGCATTGGTGTAATTGATTTCGGTGAAACCGTACGTACCCGTGAGCTGGGCGAGGGTCACGCCGGCAAAGCCGGCTAAGCTAAGGGCATTAGCCGATGAATTGCCGCCCACGAAGATGGTGAAATCGGCGGCGCCAGACGCATATTGGCTGGTGGTGAAGGTATTCAACAAGATCTGGGTAACGTCAAAATTGCTCGACGGGAGTTGGAAAACCACCATGTCGTAAACGCCTTGGTTATCGACTGTATGACCAGGACTGTTGCCAACGTCTTCGGTGAATTGGCTACCCGGCGCGGGCGTCGGATCCGAACCGTATTTCACCGCCGCAGTGGTCTCGCTGGTGACCCCGATGCCATAGCCGGTACCGGTGTAAACCTCAATATTAGCCGCCTGCAGCGCGCTGCTGGACGCATTCGTCGACACGAAATACGAGGTCGCGAACAACGGCAGACTGGGGCTGCTGCTGCTCGTAAACTGGATCTGGTTGCCGTAGGGCAGCATGGTGGGGTCGCTGGTGGCGAGCCCCTCATGCTGGCTGGAGCACGAACCGGCGGGACAGGTATTCGTAACGGGCGTAACCGTCGTATTCCACGTGGTGGCGGCCCGCGCCGACAGGGGCACGACAATCCAGGCCAAAGCCAGGATGGCCAGTAACGAACCGGTCTTGCGAACCATGGTCATGGACATTTTGCTCAGTTTACACCGACGTAATAATTTTCATACTTCTGAAGCAAAAAAGGGACCAAATCGCTAACGGAAGATAGATCGTAATTAAATCAATATGTTATCTATTAACCTTAAGGTCATGTTGGGACGATACTGTAAAGTCTACCAACATAAGCTTCTAGAATTCGTTACCACCCGCAAGGCCGCCGAAACTTTCCCGGTCCGGGCTGGCGGCGAAACCGGCGAGATTATTCGGCTATAAGGGCCGGGCATAGGCCCTCCAAGAGGCTTACGGCGGGCAGGAGAGGTATTGGGATGAGGGGGGCGTTGAATACCGAAAGCGCGGGCGCCCCGGCTTCCCCGCCGCTCATTTGCCATATTATTTATCGCCTCGCTATCGGCGGCCTCGAGAACGGCCTCGTCAATTTGATCAACAACCTTCCGACCGGGTCCTATCGCCATGCCATCGTTTGCGTGACAAGTGCGACGGAGTTCCGGAACCGGATTCGAAATCCCGACATCGAGATCTACGAGATTCACAAACGCCTGGGCAAAGACATCGCCGCCTATGGCCGGATGTGGCGCGTGCTGAAGCGGCTGAAACCGACGATCGTACACACCCGAAACCTTCCCGCCCTCGACATGATCGTGCCCGCAGCACTTGCCGGCGTACCGCGCTTCGTCCACAGCGAGCACGGCCTCGACCTTATCGAGATCGACGGCCAGAATTTTCGCTACAACTGGCTTCGCCGCCTCAGCCGCATCTTGGTCGACCGCTACATCACGGTTTCGAACGATTTGAACCGTTGGCTCCGCCACGAGATCGGCGTACCTGAATCCCGGATTGAAACCATCTATAACGGCGTCGATACCGATCGATTTTCTCCGCCTGGGCTGCGCAGAGGGCCGGGACGCGACATACTTCCCGCAGGCTTTGCGCCGGATGGCGCAATCGTTATTGGAACCATCGGCCGTCTTGATCCGCTGAAAAATCAGCTCGGTTTGGTCGAGGCCTTTCTGCATGTTCTGGAGACACGGCCGGCGCTGCGCCAGGTCTTGCGGTTGGTTATCGTCGGCGATGGCTATCAGCGCCCCGAAATCGAAGCCGCCCTCATTGCAGGAAAGGCTCGCGACCTCGCCTGGCTCCCGGGATTTCGCGACGACACCCCCAACCTGTATCGGTCGCTCGACATTTTCGTGTTGCCGTCCTTGCGCGAAGGAATTTCCAACACGCTGCTCGAAGCGATGGCGAGCGGCCGGCCGGTCATCGCCACCCGGGTCGGCGGCAATCCCGAAATCGTGCCCGAGGGAAAAGTGGGACAACTTGTGCCGCCGGATCCGCTAGGCCTCGCCGCCGCGATTGTGAATTACCTCGACCATCCCGAATTGATGCGCGCCCATGGCGAAGGCGGGCGGACGCACGTGCTGCAAAATTTCAGCCTTCAGACAATGGTCAGCCGATACGATAAAGTCTATCAATCCTTGTTATGACCGCATCGGCGACACAGTTGCTGCCCGAAATCCCGAAACCAACCGATGCCATCGCACCGGAGCTGCAGGGAGTTCCGCCTCTCCCCGAGGGGTTAAGGATCCTGCATGTGCTGGATCATTCATTGCCGATGCACAGCGGCTATTCTTTTCGCAGCGTCGCGCTGTTTCGCGAGCAACGTCGCCGCGGCTGGCGCACCGCCCACCTGACAACGCCCAAGCACACCATGGCCGGGCCCTCGCCCGAAGAAATAGATGGGTTCGTATTTCATCGAACACCACCGCTTGTGCCAGTGATCGGACGCATCCCAGTTCTCAAGGAACTGGCATTGATTCGCGCCGTCGCGCGACGGATCGAACAAGTAGCGGCTTTAGAACAACCGCAAATCTTGCATGCCCATTCGCCGGTTCTCACCGCGCTGGCATGTTTGCTGGCGACGCGCAAACTTCGGCTGCCGGTTGTCTATGAGGTCCGCGGATTCTGGGAAGATGCGGCCGTGAGCCATGGGACGGCAATGGAGGGCGGCTTACGCTATCGGGCGACGCACGCCCTCGAAACCTTCGCGTTGAGAAAATGCGACGCCGTAGCCACGATCTGCGAGGGCCTGCGGCAGGACATGCTCCAGCGCGGCATTCCATCCAACCGCATTACGGTCACCCCCAACGGCGTCGATGTCGAGGAATTTCCGTTCCGGCCAACGCCGGATATGGCAGTCCGCGCTTCGTTCAAGCTCGACGGCAAGATCGTGCTCGGTTTCCTTGGGTCCTTCTATGCCTATGAAGGTCTTGATCTGCTGCTATCGGCTTTGCCGGCGATACGGAAAGAACAGCCCTCGGCAGTCGCATTGCTGGTTGGCGGAGGGCCGTCGGAACAAGCTCTCAAAAACCAGGCGCATAGCTTGGGTCTGGAGGACGCCGTGCGGTTCATTGGCCGCATTCCCCATCACCTCATTCAGAACTATTACGATCTGGTGGACATCTTCGTCTACCCGCGCCACCGGATGCGTTTGACCGAAACCGTGACGCCGCTAAAGCCGCTGGAGGCCATGGCCCGCGGAGGCATCGTTTTAGCGTCGGATGTCGGCGGGCATCGCGAACTCGTTCAGACCGGCAAGACCGGTATTTTATTTCGTGCCGACGACAAGGACGATTTCGTGCGCGCGATCCTTTGTCTCATGCACAACCGGCAGGATTGGCCCGCCTTACAGCGCAATGCCCGCCAATTCGTAGAACGCGAGCGGAATTGGACCGCAACCACCCGCGGGTATCAACAAGCCTATGCCCGGGCACTTGGTTTGAGACCCAGCCGATAAACTGTCCTAAGGCGCACGCGGCAGCCGCGCCTTTAGGCTCGCCACCACGCGCTCTGCGGTATGCCCATCCCAGAATTCGGGAACGCGGCCTTTCCGCCAGCCGCCGTCAAGGACGCGGCGGACCGTTTCGCGCAAATTGTCGACCCGCACGAGTTGATTTGTTCCTTCCGAAATGGTGATCGGCCGCTCGGTCGTGTCGCGCAGAGTGAGGCACGGGATTCCGAGATACGTCGTTTCTTCTTGAATACCGCCTGAATCAGTGATGATCACCGCGGCTTCACTGACCAGGCTCATAAATTCGACATAGCCCATCGGGTCGCTAAGCCAGATCCCCGAATCCTCGCCCGCCGGCGGCATCAGGCCGAAGGACGCCAAACGCTGGCGCGTTCTCGGATGGACCGGGAAAACCAGCGGGATCTCAGCGGCCACCGCACGGAGCTCGGCAATCAAAGCGCTGAGCGCATCTTTGTTATCGACATTGACGGGCCGATGGAGCGTCACCACGCCGTAGCGGCCTGCCGCCAAGCCGAATTTTTCACGGGAGCGGGAGGCGGCAATTCGATCGCGCATCAACTCGAAAGAATCGATCATGATGTTGCCAACTCGCTCGATGCGTTCAGGCGCAACCCCTTCGGCCAGAAGATTCGCATCGGCATCAGGCGACGGCGTCCAGAGAAGATCGGCCAGCGAGTCGGTGACGATGCGGTTGACCTCTTCCGGCATGCTGCGATCGCGGCTGCGCAATCCCGCTTCCAAATGTGCGACCTTGATGCCGAGCTTGGCGGCGACCAAGGTGCAGGCCATGGTCGAATTGACGTCGCCAACGACGATGGTCCAGTCGGGCCGCGCCTTATCGCAAAGACGTTCGTAGGCGATCATCACGCCGCCGGTCTGTTCGGCATGGCTGCCGCTGCCAACGCCCAAATGATGATCCGGATCGGGCAAACGAAGATCGCGGAAAAAGGCGTCCGACATATTGACGTCGTAATGTTGGCCGGTATGCACGAGCGCGACTTCGCACCAGGATTCCGCGCGCAATTTGTGGAAGAGCGGCGCGACCTTCATGAAGTTCGGCCGGGCGGCCGCGATCAAATGCAAAATAACTCGTCTCATTTCGCAATTTTTTTCGGGATTCTTTTTCGCGCTGGGTTGTTCGTTAGCGTAGCCGAGATCACTAGGTTTTCGGCCAGATATTTTCTAGGATACTCCGACGGACCGTCTCTGCGGCTCCGGCACCCGAAGCCCGGCGGGCCTATGATGGACATTCCGCAAAAACGATTCGAACATCATTAAGGACCAGATCGCCGAGCTGTGATCGAAGGCTCCTGACTGGTGCTGCTCGACGAGGGTGTTGAGATAAGCGACGTCAAAGATACCGCTCTCCACCAGCCCGCCCGTGGTCACGATTTGCCGCACGCGCTCGCGCAAGGGTCCACGGAACCAGGATTTGAGGGGCACCGCAAAGCCCATCTTGGGCCGGTAGAGCACGTCGCGCGGAAGATAAGGTTCTAACGCCTTTTTGAAGACGTACTTCCCTTCCCGGCCTTTGAGCTTCAGCGACGAAGGAAGGGTGGCCAGCCATTGCACCAGATCGTGATCGAGGAGGGGAACGCGGACTTCGAGCGCCACCGCCATGCTCGCCCGGTCCACTTTGGTCAAAATGTCGCCGGGCAAATAGGTTTTCAGATCCGCATATTGGATCTGCGACAGAGGATCATCGGTCTGGGCCCGGTCGATATGCCGGCGCAAGGTATCGATCGGCTGGTAGCCCTGAAGCTCCCGGCGCTGGGCGGCAGAAAACAGCCGGTTCCGGACCTGTTCGGGAATGGCACAAATGGTGTTGAAATAGGCTTCCGTGCCGTCGCGCGCGAGATTTTGTAGGGTCGCTTTCGCGCGAAGGAACCGCGGCGCCCAGTCCATTTTCGGGTAGACCGCGCCGAGAACTCCGAAAACCGGCGCACGCAAAATCGACGGCAGCAACGAACGGACGCGGTGCTCATTCTGGTGCCAATAATATCGCCGGTAGCCGCCGAAGATTTCATCGCCGCCGTCGCCGGACAGGGCGACGGTCACGCGCTGGCGGGCCAGCGCGCAGACGAGATAGGTCGGCAATGCCGAACTGTCGGCAAAGGGTTCGTCGTAAAAACCGGCGAGCCGATCGAGCAAATCGAAATCGTCAGCCGCCGCCGCACGGGAGAAATGATTGGTCTTGAACCGTTGCGCAACCATTTCGGCATAGCGCGATTCATCATAGGCCGCGTCTTCGAAAGAAATCGAGCAGGTGTTGACCGGCGTTTCCGACGACGCTGCCATCATCGCGACCACGGCGCTTGAGTCGACGCCGCCGGAAAGAAAAGCCCCGAGCGGAACGTCGGCCATCATGCGCATGCGAACCGCGCTGCGCAGGCGTTCGATGAGTTCCTCGCACAGAGCAGCTTCCTTCGGCACAGTGGCGGTACGGAATGAGACATCCCAATATTCGCGAGGTGCGGGGACCGGCTTGCCCCGGCGCAACGTCAGGCTATGCGCCGACGGAAGTTTTGCGACCCCGCGATAGATCGTCCGCGGATCGGGAACATAGCCATAGGAAAAGTAATCGGCGACCGCCTGGGGATCGAGATCGCGGCGTAAGCCCGGATGCAGCAGAAGCGCCTTGAGCTCGGAACCGAAAATGAATTGGCCGTCATCGAGCGCCGCATAGTAGAGAGGTTTCTCGCCGAAGCGGTCACGGGCGAGGAAAAGCGTCTCGTTCGGTTCATCCCAGACCGCAAAAGCGTACATGCCCTGGAAATGCTTGACGCAGTCTTCCTTCCATTCCTCCCAGGCGTGGACGATGACCTCGGTGTCGCAGCGCGAGCGGAAGGTGTGTCCAAGACCGCGAAGCTGCTCGAACAACTCCAGAAAATTATAGATCTCGCCGTTGAAGGTGACGCAGACCGTGCCGTCTTCGTTGAAGAGCGGCTGATGACCCAAGGGCGAGAGATCGATGATCGACAAGCGGCGGTGGCCGAGACCGACACCGGGCGCCGTGTGATAGCCCGCATCGTCGGGGCCGCGATGGTGGAGCGCATCGGTCATGCGCATCAACAAATCCCGGTCGACGGGCTTTTGACCGCGGGTGTCGAAAATGCCGGCGATGCCACACATTCTTCGCTCCAGCCTGCGTCAGCACGGCCGCCTGAGGGATTGGTCCGGAAACCGTCATAATCGGAACTTCTTAACTATCGCTTATCTCGAGTCCCCCGCCAACCGCGATCAGGACGGCGAGCCTGCAAGAATCGCCTCGAACAGCTGGATCTGGCCTCGCGTCGTCTCATCCCAGCTAAACCTTTCCGCATAGCGCCGCGTCACGGCCCGATCCGGCAGGCTTTGGAACAGCTGCTTAACCGCGGCGGCGACGCCGCCAGCCGTCCGCTCCGCCATCAACACGCCCGCCTCGGGCCGGGTCACAACCTCAGGGATGCCCCCCATCTCCGAGGCTATAACGGGGGTCCCGCAGGCCATGGCTTCAAGCAGCACATTGGGCCACCCCTCCCGGCTTGAGGCCAATACCAAAGCATCGGCAGCCGAATAGATCTCGGCCAGCTGCTCGTGAGGGATTCGACCCAAAAAACGTACGCGGCCCGAAACGCCGAATTGCTTCGCCAAACGCTCCAGCTCCAGCCTCCCTGGTCCCTCGCCGCAAATAAGGAGTGAATATTGGGGGAGCGATCGCAGCGAATCGATGACAAGGTCATGACCTTTGAGCTCGACAAGATTGCCGACGGATAAAAGCATCGGGCCGCCAACGCCGAGTCGTTCGCGCGCGACGGCACGATCCTTAGGACGGAAAATCGAGAGATCGACACCGTTGCGTAGTACGCGGATATGCGCCGGAGGAACGCCAAGCGCGGTGAGACCGTCCTTCAGCGCTTGAGACACCGCGATTATTCCGGCGGCCTTGCTTGCGGCGTACCGGATCATAGCCCGCGGCAACGCATAACGCGCGATGAGGTTGATGTCAGTGCCGCGCGCCGTAATCACGACGGGTTTGCGCAGCATCTTGCCGAGCATCACCGCGGCAACGCCGTCGGGGTAAAAATAGTGCGCATCGATGAGATCGAAATCCCCACTCTCTGCCTGCAAACGGCGCAATGCCGGCAATGACCACGCGAAAAGCAGCGCGGGCGCGACAGCCATACCGACTTTGGGCAGGACGGGAAAGCGGGGATGAAAGACAGCAAGATCAAATCGCCGCTCTTCTCGGGGCACGCGCGCCAATGGCGCGTAAGAACCAAATAGCGGCACGAACGCGGGTGGAAACCACGGTACCGGCGCAACAACCCGGCTCGTTACCAAACCGCTCGCAACGAGGCGACGCAGCCGGTTTTCGACGAAAACCCCATGCGTCGGTTGCACCGCGTTCGGGTACAGCGTGGTGAAGGTGGCAATTCGAATCAAGCGATCGCAGGACGTAGCCGGGGAATCCGTCGGTTAGTCGAGGAACATTCTCCCGGCCGGGACCTGGTTTGCAATAGCTAATATTCGGCGCTGGTCATCAAGAGAAAGCTCAGTTCGCCATCTGTTCAGAGTTGCAACCGAGTTCTTCATTACATTGTAATAGCGATCCGGGCCGCTGTAATGGGTGCTACTTTCTATAAAGTCAGCCGTTTGCCGTTCCCAGGAGAGGCCCGAAAATTTCATTAGGTCTTGTGCGACCTTGACCGGGTCCGCACAGAGATCCCGGTAACGGATAAGTCGGACGCGGGCATTGCCCGAGAGATCATCTAAAACTTTTTGGTTCACAATGGCCCAAGACCACGCCAGCTGTTCGACCACAGGCATGGAATCATATTTACGAGCGGTCAACCCAAACCGTGAAACATGATCAACCGAGAGAGGCGCGCCGGGATTACCCGCGAGTTTGCCCAGCGCGATACCACGCATCATTGACGCCACTTGTCCGCAGGGATGGCGAATGATGAAGATGATGCGGCTCGCTGGCAGCGCTTCGATGTAGAGCCGGGCGCGGCCACAGGCGCTGACTGATTTGATAACGACCGTCGGTTCGGATCGATACTGCCTTTTTACAAGGTCCGGAATCTGAACGTGCCCTAACAACTGGCCGCCCGGAACGAGTCTTTCGGCGAGCCGTAGCCCGTAGACGAGCCCTAAGCGCAGATACTGCGCCAATGGGCTCTGATAACGCTTCGGAAAAATTGGCAGGGAACCCGCGGACTTCAACGTCCGGACATTCACAAGTTGCTCAAGGTAAGCTCTCGCGTGATTCTTAAAGGACTCGATCTCCTCAACCTGACACAACGTTGGAAAATGGACATCTCGCAGCACGATATCCGGCTCGTGCCTGTAGAGTACATCCGGATGGCTATCGAAAATTTTGGCCAGCCAAGACGTCCCAGAGCGAGGCATGCCGAAGATGAAACGCACATTTTCACCGCCCACCGACATCGTCGTGGCATTGTCTTTGCCACCATGGACAGCGGGTGCAAATTCGGTCACTGGCTCCTGACCGCGGCGCTCAAGGGCCTGCACACAGCGCAGAGATGAGCTATCGATGTTTCTGTCGAGCAAGGACATAGCGGAAGTGCTGCCGGTATCATCACAAAAATTGAGCGACATTAATTCAAACAGGCCGCTTAACGCCTCGATCGCATTATTGCGCAATGTTTTATCTAAGTACTAGAGGTCTTTCGGCCCTGCGCTAGTATAAAAGTCCTAAATTATTCTTGGAATACGGAATTACCCGAGACAACAACATTCTTGAGATTTGAGGCAATTTTTGGACGAACATCAGATTGGCCTGAGTGATAGCCAAACACCAAAAAAACGCAGGTTCCTGCGAATTTGTTAGACCAGCACCTAGCCGCAAGCTTCGCGATTTCGTATCCGCCAATGCTCGGACCACTTTCCGTACGCCGTCATCCGGCAAAAGTGCGATAGAGCGCATTCCTATTTTAACGTTGCGAATAACGTGGCGGCCGATGAATGCGCAATAGTCGCGCCACGACTGAATGATACCCGAGGGTTTCGTTTCGGTTGCGTCCCGCTGGCAGCATCTTGACGCGCAGCCAATGGGTCACAGGGCACAATGGCCGTATAAGTAAACTACAATGCTTTGACCCTTGAAGGCTTCATAGGAATTGAACCGACGAAAGAGATATGGAAGGAAAATATATTATGCTGGCATTGGCCCTGGGTCGGGACCCGCCGAACAATCTGTTGGGTGCGTCAGCCAATCCGTCTGAGGGTCCCGTCAATGGCAAACTGATTTTCCGTTCTGGTGACTTTGCCGTGTAAAATTGACGGACCGGCAACTCCGAGGCTATTGACTCGACAAGCCCGAAGCAATGCTGCTGAAATCCGAATTGGTGCTGCGGGCAAGGCCTCAGCGCATAAATTTGAAAACTCTAATCCCAGCCAAGCCTTACGGCGCAATCCTTTCGGCTCTTTCTTGCCGTTCGAGATGAGTTTGCGCCCACCTCCAGGCATCGGCGATCTGCACATCGAGGTCTCCACGGAGCGGATGCCATCCCAGGTCCCTGATCGCGCGCCGTGCATCCGCGAGGAGAACAGGGGGATCGCCACTACGAGGGTTCTGAACTCGCGTTGCGATGGGTCTGCCAGTGACGCGCTGAGCCGCTTTTACGACCTCGCGAACAGTGAATCCGCTGCCCTGGCCGAGATTGTAGACATGCGCGCCAGATCCCAGGTCCAGGCGATGTAATGCCAAGAGGTGAGCGTCGGCAAGATCGCTGACGTGTACGTAGTCTCGTATACAGGTTCCATCCCGTGTATCGTATTGATCCCCATAGATAACAACGAAAGGGCGCCGACCGGCCGCCGCTTCGAGCACAATCGGGATAAGGTGCGTTTCGGGCTCGTGGCTCTCTCCGATATCGCCTCCGGGATCCGCGCCGGCCGCATTGAAATAACGCAGGGATATAGCCCGCAGGCCGTAGGCGGCGACATAGTCTGCCAAAATTCGCTCACACATGAGCTTGCTGCTGCCATACGCGCTGATAGGCAATAGCGGATGGCCCTCGTCAATGGGCACTTTTTCGGGTATGCCGTACACGGCGGCGGTAGAGGAAAAGACGATGCGATCGATGCCCCCGCGGCGCATCGCCGCCAGCAAACCGAGCATCGAATTAAGATTGTTTTCGTAATACTTGGCCGGATTGATGATCGATTCTCTGGCCTCAATGAAGGCGGCAAAATGCATGACAGCCACCGGCCTATGCCGCTCGATTACCTCGTCAAGCCGAGCAGCGTTCATAAGATCGCCGCATTCAAATGGGCCCCAGCGCACAGCGCTTTGATGCCCGTGGCTGAGGTTGTCATATGTAATTGGCACGAAACCGGCGCCTGCTAGCGCCTTACACGCATGGCTACCAATATAACCGGCGCCACCGGTGACTAATATCCTTGGTCCCATCTTTCGCAATTGTCCGCAATCGTCCTCAAAGAGGACGAGATTGTCCTTAACCGACATTTCCCGGATGGCCAGGGATCGGCGTGAATTATAGTATTCTGCTCGGATATGCGGAAGCCAAAACGCGGCGCCTACCAAGCGTTTGACATTTGACGATGGTTTCGAAGAAGCCTTCGGTCGAGGGACACTCTCCCGGTCCAGGCTCGCTCTGCACTAGCAATAATTCGCGACCGAATCTCGAAGAAATGCCGATACGCCGATTGTCCGAAGCACCAAATGTCGCGAATCCGTCACCACGATGACATTGATGATCACTATGATTTAAGTCCAAAGATGTCGAGAGGATTATCAATGCCCGCGGTACCGTTCGGGCAAATATCCCGATTGATTGTCGATGGAGGAGTAACTTATTAACGTTGCCGCGACTTAATGTTACGCGACTTAACGTTACCGCGACAAAAACGATTCCCCGAAAGCTATTTACCGCAAGGATTTCCACGACGAGGTGGTGCGACGGCCCTGTCCGAATCGCCCGAGGGCCTCGAAAATCAAGATTGGGGAAATTGCTGCGCTGCCCTGTAATCCAATACGTTTACGCCGATTTTACCGCGCTCGATTAAAAGTAAATTCTCGGTATGGTTAATTTTACGCAGCTTTAACAGACATTTGCGATCATTTATTGACTCGACGTGATATATCGGAGGCAGTACAAATTGCGTATCAGCGTAGAACCGTCTTACAAAGACCGGAACGTCCGCAAAAGCGTCCGGGGAAGGTTTCGCGCATGGGGGCGATAAGATGAGTACGGATCGCGAAGAGCATCGAAGTGAATCGCCGACAGCTGTCTCGGATGGTGGGACAGTTGCCGCCGACTCGCGTCAGAGTGACACGGCGCGTCGCGATCAACGGCGGCGGTTCGTGCTTGCAGCGGTGACCGTGCCCATCCTGATGACTTTGGGCACCAGTGTCGTGGAAGCCGGCGTGACCCAAACCGGCACCAAGAAGAAAAAAAGCTCCTGCTCCCTGTCGGTGCACCGTTCGGTCCGGGCAAAGGCCTGCAAGTAGTCGAACTCGCGGCTTTAGCCTCGTCGTTGCACCACCTATCCCCCTTTTCATCGAAAAACACCCGGCTGGCGTCCGCCTATAGCGCCCTTCCCCTTGCCATCGAAGCCGGCGGCGGCGCAGGGCGTTATTGACGGCGGTAGAAGAGATAACCGAAAAATAACCCCTAGGGCCTAGGATCCGGCCGCTTTCCAGCATAGTGGGGTATCCGCAATGGCCGACAATGAACTCCTCTGGCGGGTTTCGCCATCGACCCGTCTGGTCTGGCGTCGGTGGGGCGATGAGTTCATCGTCTTCAATGCGGCGTCCGGGCAAACCCATTACCTGAATGCGCTCGCCGCGCGCGTGCTCCAATATTTTCAGGAGCAGGCGGCAACCGCCGATGAATTGGTCGACGATATTCGCAGCTCGATTCCGCAAGGCGGCGACCTTTCCATTCTGGATCATGTCCGGGAGCTGCTGACAAGGTTCGACAGCCTCGGTCTCATCGCGCCCCAAAATCCGTGACCCCAAAATTCATGAATGCGCAAATTCCCAATCGGGTGACTCCGTGATTATCGGCAATTTATCAGTTGAAGAATTCGAGCGCTCGCTGAATGGGCCGGGCGTCGGGCTCCGCATCGGACCCTTTTCGGTCCGCATTCGCGACGGCCACCAAGAATTGTTTGCGCCGACGTTTCACACGCTGTACAGCGAATTTCCATTGCTCCCGGAATCCGAGCCTGCCGAGTTTCGCATTCAACTGCGCGACCCCATCGGCCTTCGCCGTTGGTGGCGGCGGCAAATGTTTTTCCGGCTCGACGATTCGGATCCGTTTTATCCGTTTCCGGCCGGGCTTGCCTACCCATTCTTCGAATGGGGACTCAATTGGTGCATTTATGAGCACGTGCACGAATTTTTCGTCATTCATTCGGCCGTGGTCGAAAAGGGCGGCCGCGCTCTGCTGATGTCCGCACCTCCCGGCTCCGGCAAGAGCACATTGTGCGCGGCGCTCGTCCATCGTGGATGGCGTCTGCTCTCGGATGAATTTGCCATCATCGACAAGACCAACGGCCACCTCATTCCCATTCCGCGGCCGGTCGGCCTGAAGGAACAGTCGATCGAGATTATCCGCAAATTTGCCCCGGAGAGCTGGATCGGACCCGCCTTCGCCGATACCAACAAAGGGACGGTTGCGCATATGCGGCCGCCAGCTGGAGCCGTCGCGCGGATGAATGAAACAGCACTGCCGGCATGGCTGCTGTTCCCAATCTATGAAGCCAATGCCGTTACGGCATTATCGCCGGTTTCCAAAGCCTCGGCTTTCATCACGGCTTCAGAAAACAGTTTCAATTACAAGGTGCTGGGCGAAAGCGGCTTCGAATGCCACGCGCGTTTGATCGATCAGTGCGATTGCTTCGACCTGAAGTTCTCCAGCCTCAAGGCGGCTCTCGATTTGATTGAGGAGCTTCCCGCCGGCCGAGGCAGCGCCCCATGAGCGAGCACAGCGCCGTCAGAAATAACCCGTTGATGCAGGTGCTCCGCGCACCGGCCGTCGCCTTGCAGTTCAACGCAAGGCAGTGGGAGGATCTTCTCTGGCATGCGCGAATCACGCGATTGAGCGGGCGGGTTTGGCATCTGTTCGAGCAGTCCGGCATGACCGACCGCGTTCCCGAACCGATGCGGCGGCGTTTCCATTCGGCTTTCCTCGAAGCCGAATTTCACCGCCGGCAGTTGCTTTGGGAAATCGACAGAATTCATCGCGCTTTCCATGGATCCGAACGCTCTTTTGTCGTGATGAAAGGCGGCGCCTATGTGGCGTTAGGCCTGCGCGCTGCCATCGGGCGGCCGGTGGCGGATGTGGACATCATGGTAGCCCCCGATGCGATCGCCGAAGCCGAGCAGATGCTCCTGAAACACGGCTGGGAAGCGGTGATCGAGGACGCCTATGACCAACGGTATTACCGGCGCTGGATGCACGAATTCCCGCCGCTCCGGCACCGGGTGCGGGAAACCGAGATGGACCTTCATCGCGGGATCCTTCCCCTAACCTCCCGTTTGCGCACCGATGCCGAGTCGCTTTACCGGATGTCCATTGTTTTGGACGAGCGCGGCACGCGGGTCTTTTCACCACCGGATATGCTTCTGCATTGCGCCATCCATCTTTTTCATGACGGCGAAATTCGGGGCGCGCTCCGGGACTTGGTCGATCTCGATTCGTTGTTCCGTGAATTCGGGGAGCGGCCCGGCTTCTGGGCCGGCTTGATACCGCGCGCGGTCGAGCTGGGATTGCAACGGCCGTTATTCTATGCGCTCCGCTACGCCATGCGCTTGCTGGAAACGCCCATTCCCCAAGAGGCGCTCCGTGCCGCCGAAATCGGACGGCCGTCTGCGGGCGTCCTTGCCTTCATGGACTGGACCGTTCCGGCAGCACTTGTGCCGCCGCTTTCAAGCGACGGAGCGCTGGCGTCCTCGGTGGCCGGATTTTGCCTCTATATACGCTCTCATTGGCTGCGCATGCCGCTGGGACCTCTCAGCAAGCACTTGGCCCGGAAATCTCTGCGCCGATTGTGGTCCAGCGAGACTGGGGTTCGGGATGCCGCAGGTTAGGCGCCGACGGAGAATGGCGATCGTGGGCCAAAAGCGCTTCTTGGACGCAAATCGACTTCTCAGAACTCTCGCAATTTGCGCGGTCGGCCTTTGTTTGGGGATTAATGGCGCGTTGGCGGAAGATGCGGCAAAGCCAGCGACGCCAACGCCGGAGTCCACCGCCCTGCCCTTTCCCGAAATCCATATCGGCGATCCCCGCTCGAATCTCGAGGATCATTTCCGAGATCCGGAAACCGGCGAGCCGACCTGCCACAGGGAAAGCGGCATCTCCGGACATGTCACCTGCAGATACGAAGCTCAGCAAGACACTTCGGGAATTCGCCGATTTGGCAATATTCCCTATAAGGTCCTCGCCTTCGATTATCTGCATGACCAGTTGATCGGTTTTCGCCTGTGGATGTCGGTCAAGGATTACGACGCGATGCACGATCTCCTGATGAAGCTGTATGGGGATCCCGGCAGCGAAGATGAATCGATGATCGTCGATCGGCGCGGCCGGCCGCTCGACCAAATCGAATTGATGTGGAAGACCCCGGCCGGAGTTCTTGGAGTTTGTAAAGCGCAGCTGGAGCATCGATCAAAGCCGGTTGATGATGATCGTCGCCAAAGGCCAGAGCGAGATCATTACCAACGAACCGCCTGAACCTGAGGGAACGGATTCCGATACCCATGATCAAACCGGTGGAGGCGGTGATCAGGGAGCGCCGAGTCCGCATGACGGTGGAGCGTCTGGCGGGGGCGACGAGGCGCCTTCCGGGTTAATACCTGTACAATGAATGGAGAAGCCTTCTCACGACACAGAACCTTTGTGAAAAGTATGCTTTTTCCGAAGAATGGGGATCCCGATGGCTGACCGGCAAGTGATGCCTTCTCTCACGACCTTCATCCGCTCGACCAATGGTTGGAGCACGCCACGCTTGATTCCTCGTCCGGACATTCCCGTGCAGGCTGTTCTTTCTTGGCACACTTTTTTTCGGCGTGGAGCGGAGACCGCACCGGCGGTCATCGACAACGGCCAAGGCATATATGTCACAGCCGCGCGCATTGCGATTGCACACGGTCTTGAGATTGCGGGCGTTCAGCCCGGCGACAAGGTGTTGGTTCCCGCCTATCACTGCGCCGCCATGGTCGAGCCCATTCTATATCTCAAGGCACAACCCGTCTTCTATGCGCTGCATAAAGATCTCTCCGTCGATCTCGACGACATCGCCGACAAGATCGACGGCAAGATGCGTGTCCTCATGGCCGTCAATTATTTTGGCTTCCCACAAGATCTCGCAGCCTTGCGCGAGTTTTGCGATGCCCGAGGGTTAATCTTCATTGAGGACTGCGCCCATAGCTTCTTCGGGTCCCATGCCGGCCGGCCGCTCGGAACCTTCGGCCATTTCGCCGTTGCCAGTTTTCCCAAATTCTTCCCCGTCCGCGACGGGGGGTGCCTTATCATCGGCGACACCATGAGCAAGGTTCCTCAAATACCTCTGCGCTCGCAGGGCTTCGGCTCAAATGCGGTGGCCTTGATTGATACGGTGGAGGAGGCCATTGCGCTTGGACGCCTGCGAGGCTTGATGCCACTCGTAAAGTTACGTAATGCCGCAAAGAGGATCGTCAGATCCGTGGCTCCACGCGCCAAGACGCGCCACGGCGAAAACCCCGCATTGATGCGCTCCGGTCAGATGGGGGGATTCGATCCAGCATGGAGAGGGGTCCGTATGACAGCCGTTTCCAGTTTAATTTGCGGCGGTGCGTCGCGGACACGTATCGTTGAAAACCGCCGGCGGAATTACAAACGCTTGGCGCAAGAATTTTCGGATCTTCCACGTTGCCGGCCGCTTTTCCCTGATTTGCCAAGCGGCGTCGTGCCCTATATGTTTCCGCTTTGGATTGACCACCTGACAGAGATTTTCGCTACGTTGGAAGATCGCGCCGTTCCGATGCAACGCTTCGGTCAATTTCCGTGGGCAGCAATGGACAAACGGACGTGTATTGTGGCCGAACAGCTTTCCCGCCATCTGATTCAACTACCTTGCCACCAGGACCTCACCGACGAAGAGATCTCGGAAGTTGTCGACAGAGTCCGCACTGTCGCCGCTTAAGCGTGACTTGACCGATGACTTGGACGATCAGGCCGATTAGCAAGCTCGCAGAGTGCTCCGAGGACTGGCAGCTGCTGAATCAGGCGACGACGGACACCCCTCTTCTCGATTTTCGTTTCGTTCGCGACGCGGTCAGCGAATTCACGACCGGAACCGAACTGGTCGCGAGCTATAATGATCGGGGTGAACCATCGGCGATCGGCATATTCACGCGCGTCAACCCTTTTTGTTGGCAGACACTACAACCGCCCAATGCGCCGATCGGCCTTTGGATTTGCAAGCCGGCGAACAACATCGAAGCTGTTCTGGGAGATCTTGCGCCATCCTTGTCACCGCACTACGCGATGTTGAGCGTTACGCAGCAAGACCCGGAGATTCTGCCTCGACCAGAACCCTCACGTCACCTTGCGACACTGGATTACATCTCAACGCCGAGTATGACCGTTTCTGGTCCGTTCAGCGTGTATCTGCAGAGTCGCAGCAAGAACTTCCGTCACAACGTCAACAGACAAAGAAATCGCCTTGAGCGCGAAAACATCAAAACCCATCTCGAATTCCTGACCTCATCCGCGGACATGGAAAGGGCCATAAGCGAGTACAGCCAGCTTGAGTGCGCCAGCTGGAAGGGACGGATCGATTCCGCCGTCAAAATGGATGAGCCGCAGGGGCGCTTCTATGTCAAACTCTTGCGGTCATTCGCCGAGCTAGGCGAAAGCCTCGTCTATAGGTATTTTTTCAACGACCGGTTGGTGGCATCGGACCTGTGTCTGCGACGGAACGATACATTGATTATTCTCAAGACAGCCTGCGACGAGACGCAACAGGGACTTTCCCCCGCCCATCTCATGAGGCTCGATGCTTTCGCAGAATTGATTGACAAGGAAAATATCCGCCGCGTTGAATTTTACGGACCGCTTAAGGAGTGGCATACTCGGCTGACTGATGATCGGCGACAGATGTATCATATCAATTACTATCGCTGGCCGGTCTTGAAGTTCTTTCACGAATTTCGTACGGACCCCCACGGGGACGTTTCGGCAGAATCTGCCGGTCTAAAGCGTTGACGATCATCGGTTGGAGGAAAGGCGAGGCCATCTGCCGCATTCGTTGTGACAGGGCTCTAGGATGAGCGGATTCTGTGGATGGTTTGGCAGGGGACAATTGGACGACCCGCGCGGAGTCCTCGACCGCATGACGCACGCTTTGCCGGATCACGGCATTCTGCAAACGAGCGCGTCCTGCGGGCCGAATTTTGGGTTGGCTCTCCGCTCCCATCCGGCGACCGGATCGTATGCTGCTGACCCGGACGTCGTTGCGGTCATCGAAGGCTATCCCAACTGGTCGGACCCGGCGCTGAGCGAAATTGCCAAGACCGGGGGCCACGCCAAGGCTTTGATCGCCGCCTATAAGGGCAAAAAAATAGCCCTTTTCGATGCGTTGCACGGCGCCTTTTCTTTCGCCGTCATCGATCTGTCGACCCAAAAAGCCGTCTGCGCGATCGATCGATTCGGCATTCAGACTCTATGCCACGCGCAGCCAAGCTCGGAGCTGACGGTTTTTGGCTCGACAACCGACTCGGTTCGCGCACATCCGAAGGTGGGATCGACCGTCGCGATCCAAGCAATCTACGACTACCTCTATTTCGTGGATCGGGTGCCGGCCCCAGAGACAATCTATCGCGAGCAACGCAAGCTTGCACCGGCGGAATATCTGTTCATGGAGCCGGGGCGCGCCGCAGTTGCGAGCTACTGGCAGATGCCCTACCGCTCCGACGTACCTACCGATAGGGCAGCCGCTGCCGAAGAATTGAGATGTCGCTTGCGCGGCGCCGTCAAAGCAAACCTCGTCGCCGAGGATGCCGCACATGTCGGCGCCTTCCTCAGCGGCGGATTAGACAGCAGCTCCATCGTCGCGGTTGCCGCTTCCCTCCTCCCGCAAAAGCTCTCGACGTTCACCATCGGATTCTCGGTCGAAGGGTTTGACGAGGCTTACTATGCGGACATCGCGGCGAAACAGTTCAAAACTGAACACCATACTTACTATCTGCAGCCCGAGGACTTGCTCGACATTCTCGTCAAGGCCGCGAAAATCTACGACGAGCCTTTCGGGAATTCCTCTTTCATCCCCGCCTATCACTGCGCACGCCTCGCCAAGGAAGCGGGGATTGAGATGATGCTCGCCGGCGACGGTGGGGATGAGTTGTTCGCCGGGAACAAGCGTTACGTGAATGACCGAATCTTCGATTATTACCGCGCGCTGCCCTCTCTACTCACCAACGGCTTGCTGGAACCGACCGCCGGGCGCCTTTCGTTTGCCCGCAATGCGGGCCCCTTCGGCAAAATTTTACGGTACATCGAGTTGGCTAAGAAGCCGGTGCCGGAACGAATGACGGACAATGTATTCCGAGTGTTACCTCCGGAAAGCATATTTGCAGCCGATGCGCTTGCCGAGATCGACACGAAGGCTCCGCAAGAGTTAATCGCCCGCATTTATGATGCGCCTCGTGATGCAAGCAAACTTCAACGGATGATGAATTTTGATCTCCGGGTGACGCTTGCTGACAGCGATTTGCGTAAGGTTACCCGCATGTGCGAGCTCGCTGGTGTGCGAACGCGTTTCCCGTTCCTGCAAGATGAGCTGGCAGAATTCTCGGCACGCCTTCCTGAGGCTCTGCTAATTGAGCGTGGAGAGCTCCGAAAATTCTACAAGGACGCCATGCGCGGTTTGCTGCCGGAGGCGATCATCAAAAAGCAGAAGCAAGGTTTCGGTTTACCGTATCTAGCCTTCATGAATTCGCATCAACCGCTGCGCACCCTGGTCTGTGACACTCTCACCACCCTGAAGAGCCGAGGCTATTTCCGCACGGATTTTCTGGACGGCTTGATCGGCCATTTCCGGCACGGCAATCTTTCGCAACATGTCGGCGTCGCTTGGGACTTACTGGTGTTAGGGCTCTGGTTCGAATCGCGGCCTTAGGCTTGGACTAACGGCCGGCACATCTCATGTTGATGCAGGGTATGAGCACAATAGATAATGCGAGAATGGTGTCGACTGCAAAACCACCTGCCGATGACTTGCCGCTCTGCGTCGATGTGGATGGTACGCTGGTCACAGTCGACATATTGCAGGAGGCGACGGTCGCCGCTGTCCTTGCTGATTGGCGCGTTATTTTTAAGTTACCAGTTTGGCTTGCCGGTGGGAAAGCAAAACTGAAAAAAGGAGTTGGCACTTCGCTGCGACTTCGCTGCGGAATATCTACAAACAGTCGCGTGATTTTTGGTGGGCATCCCCTTGGCTGTTAGCTAGACGAATTCGATCCAAAAACAAATCGTTTGGACAGGCCAAAATTCACGATCAACCCTGAAAGAGACCCCGCGGCAACGGCTAGAACCGGATAGGGGCCGACGACGTGGGGGAATGCGATGACCAAAACGGCGGAGACGCCGTAGTTGATGGCGCCTCCGACAGCATTCGCGGAAAAGAACTTCCCCCACTGCCGAAGGAGCGCCCTATCGGTGCTGGCGAATGTCCAACGGCGGTTCATTGCCCATGTTGCCGTCGCGGCACAAAGATAGGACAGTCCACGGCCGGCAAAAAAGCCGGTGCCCAGCCAGAGAAAAAAGGTCAGGCAGGCCCAATCGACCAGGAACCCAGCAACACCGACCTGACCAAACCGCAAGAACTGCGACATGGAGGTCACGGTTGCCCTCCCGGCGCCGGAATTTCCAGATAGCGCATACGCTTGGCTTCTCGCCGCCCCAGCGTGACGGTATCGAGGATTAGGCCGCTAGCAAGACTGAGGAAGGCCAGCAGCATCGACCCGGTGGCCAGAACGGCCGTGGGGAAACGTGGCACGAGGCCGGTTTCGGCATAGGTGATAAACAGGGGAACGCTTAGGGCCAGTGAAAACACCATGAGCAGGCCAAAAATAGAACCGAAAAACTGAAGAGGCCGCTCTTCCTTGACCAACAAAAGGATAGTCATCAGAATGCGCCAGCCATCCCGATAGGTGCGCAGCTTGCTCACAGAGCCTTCAGGACGGTCCTTGTAGGGCGTATCGATTTCTGTTGTCGGCATCCGCAGTTCCAGCGCGTGGACGGTTAATTCCGTCTCAATCTCGAAGCCCGAGGAGAGTGCCGGAAAGCTCTTGACGAAGCGGCGGGAAAACACCCGATAACCGGACAGCATGTCGGTAAACCGCTTGCCGAAGATGGCGGAGACCAAGGTCGTCAGCAGGGCATTGCCATAGCGGTGGCCACGCCGGTAGGCGGCCTGTATCTCACTGACCCGCTTCCCGCTCACCATATCGAGTTGGCTGTCAATGAGGGTCTGCACCATGGCTGGAGCCGATGCTGCATGGTAGGTGTCGTCACCGTCGACCAGGACGTAAACATCGGCTTCGATGTCAGCAAACATCCGGCGGACGACGTTCCCCTTTCCCTGGAGCGGTTCCATGCGGACCACGGCCCCGGCCTCGGCGGCAACTTCCCTGGTGTGATCACGCGAGTTGTTGTCGTAAACGTAAACGGTAGCCGACGGCAGCGCGGCACGGAAACCCCGCACCACCTGGGGTATCGCAAGCTCCTCGTTATAGCAGGGCACCAAGACCGCAATCCTGGGGAGGACAGTCCGGTCCGTCATTACGTGATATTCCCCAGATAGCCACCGGTTCCAGCCAAAATTTGTGACAGATTGGCGTTTCTGGCAAGCCTGAAGTGACCTGATGAAGTGGACGGCCCCCGGTCCCGGCATCTAGGTGCCATAGCGTGTCGTCCGTGCTTCCGGCAAATGTCAGCGGTCTTCATCCCCGCCTTTTGTTCCCGCAAAAGCCCGATAATCTGTTCTCCCGTGAACCGGCTACTCTTCGTCGTCCGTCTCCTTCAGTGACGGACTCCACCTCATCGCGGATACATTCTGGGGGACCACGTCACAAGCTCCGGATCATCTTGAGCATCCGCTGCAGCACCGGCGCCCTGACATCGGCATCGATCCAGATCCCGGTTCTGCTCCGAAGCTCCACTTCGATCATTTTCGGCGATTTGGGAACAGCGGCCACAGACCGTGGCTCCGAACATGGCTCCGACGATCGAGCCGGCTTGGACTTCGCTAGACCCGAAACCCCAGAAATGACGCCGCCTTTGCCGATAACACAAACCGGAACGAGGGCGCCCTCAGATGTTCCGTTGTTCAATTCTTCGCGCCGGTACTGACGCCGACACGTGAACAGCTGGTTGGCATTCACATCGTGCCGCCGCGCCACAATCGATACTGACGCCCCCAGCCGCCAGCGTCTCTTCCACCATCCGCCGCTTCTCCTCGACTTTCCGCCGGCGCCAGAGCTGTTGATCCACTTTTTTATCGTTTACCGCAAGTGTCCACTTCCGTTTACGTGGACACTTATCTCTTCCTATGGCTTCACGCCAGCCGGCAACGACTAGCTTCAATTACCCACAATTTGAGCCGATCGGTGACCAAGGAGGTTTTGGGGGGAACTTGAATTGAATGAATTGCTTGTGATTTATTGCTGCGCACCCGAATCGGAAGGAAAGAGTACTTTATGGATTTGGCGAAAAGGCTTCGCGTAGTGAGCGGCGATCCCACTTCTGCCTGTGAGGCAGTAACCTGGACTGATCGAGAAGTCGCCAGCAACGAGTTTAGGGATGTGCGGCTTGGCAAAGAGACTCCGCGAACTGCTCGGTCGGATAGAGAGTGCCATGGGCGAGAGCATCCCTTTGGTTTGCCAGGATTGGGCGAACACTAAGGCAGCTTACCGTTTTTTCTCCAATGAGAGGGTCGGCGAAGAGGACATCTTGGCCGGCCACTTTCAATCGACCCACGATCGCCTTGCTGCCACCGATGGTCCTGTTCTGGTGCTGCATGATACGACCGAGATTACCGATCAACGAGAGACGCCGGACTTGATCGGCCTGACCTACAAAATCAACAGCGGACGGGACAAAGCTGGCCGCCTCAGGTTGCACACAGTTTGCGGTATTTTGATGCATTCAAGCCTCGCCGTAACGGCCGCAGGCCTCCCGCTCGGCTTGGCTGCGATCAAATTTTGGACCAGGAAGAAATTCAAGGGGTGCGCTGCTCTCAAGAAGAAGATCAACCCGATGAGAGTTCCCATCGAGAAGAAGGAGAGCGTCCGGTGGTTGGAAAACCTGAAGCAGTCCACAGAGCTTTTGGATGGGCCAGCGCGGTATATTCACGTCGGCGATCGCGAGAGCGATATCTATGAGCTCTTTTGCACGGCCCAGGAGATTGGAACGCATTTCCTCCTGAGAATCTGTGTCGACCGCCTGGCCGGTGACGGGGATCATACGATCGCCGATGAAATGGACGACGTGGGGGTTAAGGGGCAGTATCGCATCGAGGTTCGAGACAACAACGGCGATCCAACCGAGGCCACCCTCGAGATCAAGTACTGCAGGATTCGAATCCTGCCACCGATCGGCAAGCAGAAACGATACCCCGCGCTGACGTTGACGGTGATTCATGTCCAAGAGCGTCGGGCGCCGACAAACAGCAAGAAGATCGACTGGAAGCTAATCACCGACCTGCCTGTTCAGTCGCGCCAGGACGCCGTTGAGAAGCTCGAATGGTATGCCTTGCGGTGGAAAATTGAGGTCTTCCACAAGATCCTGAAGTCGGGCTGCAAGGCAGAGGAGTCGAAGCTCAGGACCGCGGACCGCCTTGTGAATTTGATATCGGTCTTTTGTATCCTGAGTTGGCGGGTCTTCTGGATGACGATGATCAATCGCTCCACCCCGGATGCCCCACCCAATCTCGCGCTGACCGATGTCGAAATAGGCTTGCTTGACCATCTGGTGAAGGACAAAGGCGCAAAGGCGCTTCGACGAAAATCTCTCTCCCATTACCTAATCAAGATCGCCCAGCTTGGCGGCTATCTCGCCCGCTCCAGCGATCCTCCGCCCGGCAATATGGTCATCTGGCGGGGATTGTCGCGTCTGACGGATCTCGAGATGGGCGCAGTCATCGGAGCAAAACTTGTGGGTAATTGAAAGCTTGGAACCACCATCCGCTCCTCCAGTACCATCCAATAATGGGTGCCCCAGCGTGCTCGTGTGAGCATGAGGGGTGCGAGCATGACGTGGGGAAGAAACGACGGTAGTAGTGTGTCTTGATGACGGGAAAGCCATGCCCCGGAGGTCGGATGACCCCTGCATTCACTGCTTCGCCAACCTTGACGCGGGCAGCATCCTCAAACTGGCTTCTCCGTGAGGCCGAATTGGTACACCATTCCAACGATTTCCCGGTCATCCGGGAAACGTGGGTTGAGATTGAGACCGTCGAATCGCGGCCGCTGACAATCCGGATCATGACCCGAACCGAGGAATAGGCGCGCATGCAACGATCCATGTTCGACCGTAATTTCTCGGTCGTCACGATTAGCATCGTCGCCGTCATCATGCACGGCTCCCTCTACCCCTATGCCTTCCGGGTCCCACCAGGAAATCTCGGTCCAGTCGGGACCTTGATCCATAGCTGGGCCAAGCCGCCGACAAGCTTCGGCGACCTCGTGGCGAACATCCTGCTTTACATGCCGTTCGGCTTCTTCGCCATGCTGGCGCTGCGCCCCGGTCCGCAGCGGCGGCTATTGCTCGTAACGCTAACCGGGCTGGTGCTTTGCACCGCAATCGAGATCACCCAGTTCTACGATGAGGGCCGCGTCACGAACATGTCGGACGTCTATCTCAACACGTTCGGAACCTGGCTCGGCGGGATCGGTGGCACCCTTGTTCGCTCCCAATCGCGCTGGCCGTTGCTGCGCACGCTGTCGGCCAAACCGATCCCCAGCCTGTTGCTGATCGCGATGCTCGGATACCACCTCTTCCCCTATGTCCCGACCATCGATCTGCACAAATACTGGGATAGTCTGAAGCCCATCGTGCTGTATCCGAGCCTCGCGCCCTACCCAATCTTCCGCTATTTCGCGCTGTGGCTGACGGTAAGCTATCTCATCGCCGCGGCGGCCGGGCGGCGGCGATCGCAGCTCTATATTCCCTTCTTCATCGCGTTCGTGTTCGGCGCCAAAATTTTCATCGTCACCCTGGAACTCACGGCCCCCGAAGTCATAGGCGCTGCCGTGGCCGTCGCCGCGTGGGTGCTGGCTCTCAGCCGGATGCGCGCAGCGCCGTTGGCCGTCGCCGCGGTGCTCTGCACGATGGTCATCGCGCTTCGCCTCGAACCGTTCGACTTCCACGCCGCAACGGGGCAGTTCGGTTGGCTGCCGTTCCGCAGCTATTTGAGCGGCTCGCTGGAGGTCAATATTCAGTCGTTCTTCGAAAAATTCTTCCTCTATGGCAGCTTAGTGTGGATCAGCAGCGAAGCGGGGCTGCGTCTGTGGAAGGCGACCTGTATTGTTGCCACCTTGCTCTTCGTCACCAGCCTCGCCGAGATTTATCTGCCCGGCCGCTCGGCTGAGATCACTGACGCAGTCATGACCCTGATCACCGGCGCGATCATCGCAATGATGAACCGCGTCGTGCGTGACCACGAGCCCGCGGCGCCGGCGCTCGTACGCAGACCGCAAACATAGCTCGGCGACTACGATATAAAGACGGATCAGCCGGACGACAAACCGAAGCCCGAGAGCTTGGTGGATCATGTGCGCGGCCGTCCTGGCTGGGAGGAAATCAAGCCGGAAGATGGCTTGGTGGTCGTGATCGGCGGCGGGTATGAAAGGCCGAAGCGCGACAAACTGCCGTGAATGGATTTGAACGACGTTTCCGATCATGTTGAGGGAGGAGTAGATGAGCGGCAGAATGAAACTGGCCGCACTCGCATTCGCCCTGGTTGTGGGTTCTACAACGGCTGCTTCAGCGGCAATAATGGACGGGACCTTCACCGGAATCATTACTTGGAGTGGGTTAGACAGCGGCGACTTCAGTAGCGGCACCGAAACAAATCCGGTATCGCTCCTTGGGGATACAATAAACGCCGCATCCGTCGCCGTGACGATCACGCGGGGCTTGAGAGCGGCGAGCTGGCGGCGAGCCCAGCCAAACGCGTCTGCTCCCCGTTGGCGTAGCGGATCACCAAGGCAGGATTTCGCCCCTCGACATACGGGGCAAGCACGTCGTATTCGGCCTTGACCTTGGGGTTGGCCAGCACGTGAGCCTTGAGCTTCGGGAATGGAATGGTCACGTGATCTGCTTATCTTACGGGAGGCCGAACAGCGGTTTCATCGATCTGACCCCGCGCTCGGTGTCACCGGCAATGTTCAAGTGCTCGACAATCCCGAACGCGTCCTCCGTCGTGCGCAGCAGCGAATAGTGGTTGTAGGGCGTGTCGTCGGTCACGCCGCGCGGCCCGTGATTGGTGATGACGATCGTCGCGATATGGCCGCCGCCGTTGTTGGCGGTGCTGGCCGGATCGAAGCCACAACAGCCTTCGACGACGCCGGTCCTCTTGGTCGAGTGGGGGCCGTCATCTTCGTCCCAGGTGATCACGATCGCGAAATTCTCCCTGGCCGACCAGGCGGGCGAGGCCTGGATCTGGCGCACGAGATCGCCGAGCTCCTTGTCGCCGCGGGCGATCAGACCTTGGTCGTTGTCATAGCCGCAATCGGCGGGCACGTTCGGCGCTTGCTCACCCAACCCGTGCATCTCATTGCATTGGTTCGGAACGACATGGGCGTAGTTCGGCACATCGCCGCTGGCAAGATCGGCGGCGAGCTGATCGAAGCCGACGAACTTGCTCGCAAGCCGGGGGTCGTTCTGCACGACGGCGAAGTTGATGAAACCATTGTGCTTGGCCGCATAGAGCTGATCGGGCTGCGCCGACGCTGCGGAACCGCTCGAATAGATCGCCTTCGATCCCGGCGCCGGGATGTTTTCGAAGTAGCCTTTCCAGCTCAGGCCCTGGTCGTTCAGCTGGTCGATCAGGCTCCGCGCGGTAATCGTATGATCGGCGTAGTCGCCGTGCGCGGCGCGCGCGCAATAGGGGTCGGTGCTGCCTGGCTTGCAGTACGGCGCGTCGTCATCGTGAATGCCGAAGGTGCCGCCGCCGATCATGGCGACGTAATTGGCTTCGCTCGGATGGACTTCTGCATAGAAATTCGTCGCCAGCCCATAATCCGTCGCGAGCTGGTTGATGTTCGGCGCGTTGGGGTTGCCGATGATCTGCCGGTAGCCGTGATTTTCTTCGACGATGACGAAGATATGCGAATACGGGCGGCGGCCCATCACGTGGTCCGCGACATTTGCCAATCCTTGCCAAGAGGCGGCGGCGGCGTGCTGCAGGTGGAACAGGATCCCGTTCGCAGACCATCTGCCCTGGATCGCATCCGTGACGTCGATACGATGGTACACGATCAATTTCGGCGCGCCCTTGACAATTTCCGGGATGAGCGTTTCCAGGAGATCGAGCCAGATCCGGCCATTGGGCGCATGAAACAGCCGTGGCGCCGCGGATGGGAACCGCGCGCTCAGCGCGGCTTCCGGAGTCTTGGCGTCGATCGACTTTCGCATCCAATCCGCCACTTGGATCGGCGGACCCTCGAGCGCGCCCTGTTTGACGATGCGCGCGACCGCGTCGAACCCCTGCCCCCCGACGTCATAGAAAGTCACGGGCACAGCGACGTCGCTGTCCACCGCGAGGGACGGGGCATAGGAAAACCCGATCCCTTGGGCCGGGTCTATGGGCTGCAATCGGATCGGCGGCTCCCACCCGTCCGCCCAGCGCCCCGGCGCGGCGGCACGGCGGAGCGAATAATAGGACTGGTCGTTGGCGTAGAGCCGTGTGATTGCGGTGCCGTGCCAGGTCAAATGGATATTGTTGTCGTCGTCGGCGACGATGCGGACCAATCCGCCAGATGATCGCCTGGGCCAACGGCCCATTCCGGCGCGCCAGCAAGAGCGTTCCGCGCATCGACCCACGAGCCGTCCGGCGTGCGGCGGACATAGCGCAGCTCCCAGTATCCGCCGGCGCCGGGTTGGGCTTTGTGCACCACGCCCGAGAAGGCGACATGCACATTCCCCGATCGATCGGCAGCGACCGTCACCGTTTTGATCGTGACGTCGGGCGGCAGAGCGATAGGCTCGATTTTCCAGGTATCGCCCCTGTCGGTCGAAATCGCATAGTAACCCGACGGGGTGGCGATATGAACCGTCGATCCGACCGCATCGATCGCCGGGCCGACATCACTGCCGTCGCTTGCTGCGCCGGTATCGCGCTCCGGCCCCCATTCCCATCCTCGGGAACCGTGAGCGATGCGTCGGTAATGGACGGTTCCGCCGGCCTGCCACGCGATGTGAACGGTTTCTCCGGACACCGCCAGGCCGGGAAACGAATCATAACGAACCGCGGACGCGTCCTCGACCGTCATAGGATCCGTTTCCCAGATGACGGCGCCGTCGGCGTCCGTGGTCGCGCGTCGATATAAGACGTGATCCGTGATGCCCTTGGCGTCGGTTTTCCACACCATGTGAACCCGGCCTGCAGCGTCGCGCGCGATCTTGGCGGCGTTGTTGCCGGCGGTGGCATTTTCGCTGCCGGACTGGCCGGCCGGCGTCATGCCGGTCGGGAGCACGAAGAGCGTGGCGGTTTTCGTTGCCGCGATCTTGTCTCCGCCGGTGCCGTCGTCCCAGGCGGTCCAGGTGATCTCGACAGGCCCGATGCCCACGGGGCTGGACAAATCGTAGGTGATGCGCCGTCCGCCGCTGCTCGCTCTGCGAAGGAAATCGCGCAATGGCAACTCGGATGGCGAAAGCGCGGTCACATCGGCGGGAAGCTCTATCGCGAGGGGCTCCGGTAGCCGGATCTCAGGGGCCGCTGGTAAGGCGGCCGGCTGCGGTTGGGCGGCGGCCTCGTTGGTCGCCGGCGCCGGCGGTGGCCGGCTTGCCTGGTTCGTTGCCGGCGCCGGCGGCGGCGCGGCGGCAGGCGTCGGTTGGACCGGCGGCGCGGCCGGCCGGGCGATTTGGGTTTTAGGCTGAACCGGTTGGGCCAGCACCTTGGTCTTCGGCGCCGGTGCAGCGGCCGGTTCCTGCGCGGGGACGCTTGCTGGCTTGGGCGGAACGATCTCCAGCTGACCATCGACGCCGCGCCGAAGTTCGGGGACCGCGCCGGGCGCCGGTGGCAGCTCCTGTGCCCCGCAGACGGCGATGAACAGCCCAAGCGCGGCGGGCTGAAGCAAGCTTGCTCGGATGATCCGCAATCGCAAAATGCCTTCGACCCGGATTTCCCGGATGACCCCCGATCTGGCGTGAATATTCGGGCTTTTCCGGCCTTCCTGCAAGGCAGACACGAGGTGCAGACGGCAACCGGCACCTCGGGCAGCCCGAACGTTAGTTGAGGGGGCTGATCTGGCCATTTTTCTCGTCATTCGGACGCACCCCTCCGTCGTGATAACGCGTCCGGCTGCCCCAGTTCCTATACTGGGGCCAGTCTTGGTCGCAGGCCGTTAATCAGTAGCAGAATCTCCCCGAACAATTTCCTCGGCACCGGGACCTCGGCCATTTGGAACGTAACCCTCCGATCTTGATGAGTTTCTCGCGCAAGCTGGTCAACGACCACGGCTCCGCCGTCTCGGCCATCGCCAGCGTCCGCATGAAATTGCCGAGATTGTAGGCGAGAGCATGAAGCTGAAGCCGGACCGCGTTGGCGGAGAGCGAACGCCATGACAGCCGCGTCCACTTGATCGCGCCCTTGCCCTCTTTGATCTACTGCTCGCAGGTGACGCGCTTATTGTAGAAGGCCACGACGCGCTCCGTCAGCCTCGCCAGGTTGGTGACGATGAACCCAACGCGCGGATAAAGCTCGCCCTGATGCCACTCGACCTTGGCAACGACGCGACCTTGGCAACGACGCACCGCGGCTTCTTCCGGATTTGCACCTGATAGCTGAAGCTCGCATGGAGCGGTCGCACCTCGTTCGGTGGACGCCCGACCGGACGCGTGAGCAGGTGTCCGATCTTGTCCTGCAGGATTCTGTTCGCTGGCAAGCGGATCGTGCACTTCATGCCCTCGGCTCTGAGGAACTCACACACCTCGGGCATGGGGAAGGCCCCGTCGGCGCGAAAATACACGCACGGGACCTTGCCGCGATAACGCTGGACAACCGGGCTCAGCATGCGCTTCCAGCCATCGGCGCTGTGAACATTGCCGAGCCGCAGCGCGCACCGCTCCATATCGCCGAACTGATTGAACACCAACAGCGGGTGATAGCCGATGCAGCCGAAATGACCATTGTACGCGCTGCCCTCTTGCTCGCCGTAGGTGGGGCTCTAGCTCGAATCGATGTCGAGCACGATAAGCTTCGGCGGACGATGCCGGTGCACGCGGTCGATCCACCGCCCGGAAAGATTGGCGAGCGCGGCGAGATTCTCCGGACAGGTGAGTCGATCGGTTTCGAAACGTCCTATCTCGCTTGTCGAGACCGCAGCTTCGTAAACCGCTCACACAACGATGATCCATCAATTGAAGAAGGCACTGCTCGAAGGGGCGGCGGACATCTTCCAGCGTGGCCGCATCCATCCGGAGTCGGGGACGGATGCGTCTCAGATCAAAGAACTCCATGCCAAGATCGGCGAACTGACAGTGGAACGGGATTTTTTAGAGCGAGGGCTGCGTCTAATCCCCGGCAGGAGCGCAAAGCGATGATCCAGCCCGACCATCTTACTCTGTCGATTGCCCGGCAATGCCGGCTGGCGTCGATCGGCCGGTCGACCTTCTATCACGTGCCCCGGGGCGAGAGTCCGGAGAACCTCGGGCTGATGGTCGAGATCGATCGTCAGTTCCTGGAGACGCCGTTCTACGGTGCGCGGCAGATGATGTGGCACCTGCGGGCCGAAGGGCATCCGGTGAACATCAAGCGGGTTCGCCGCCTGATGCGGCTGATGGGGTTGATGCCGATCTACCGGCAGCCGCGGACCAGTATTCCCGCCAAGGGGCACAAGCTTTACCCGTATCTGCTGCGGGGCGTCAGTATCGACCGGCCCAACCAGGTGTGGTCCGCCGATATCACCTACATTCCGCTGGCGAAGGGCTTCCTGTATCTGGTGGCGGTCATGGACTGGTGGAGCCGCAAGGTTCTGGCGTCGCGTCTGTCAAACACCATGGACGTGCAGTTCTGTGTCGACGCGCTGGATGACGCGTTGGGCCGGCATGGCCCGCCGGAAATCTTCAACACCGATCAGGGTAGCCAGTTCACATCGTGGGCGTGGACGCAGCGGCTGAAAGGGACCGGGGTGCGCATCTCGATGGATAGGCGCGGCTGGTTCCTCGACAACATCTTCATCGAACGGCTGTGGCGCTCGATGAAGTACGAGCGCATCTATCTGCATGCTCTCTCGGGCGGGCGGGAGGCCCGTCAGGGGATCGGCGACTGGATGATCTTTTATAATCACCGGCGCCCTCATGCCGCGCATGGCGGCGAGACGCCGGTTACGGTATATCGAGAAAAGCTGTCGGCTTCCGGTCCGGGCTTGCGCCCGGCCCTCCACCCGACAGCCCTAGCAGGTTGCTGAAAAAGCGCGATTTTCGGTGGATTTTGGTGACGGCTGGCGAGACGCGAACAGTCGCGATGATTGCGGGAGGGCGGCAAGCGCGCAATTTTCGATCTGTTGCGGCGTCATCTTCGATGCTCCCGTCAAACTCATCCCGTCGCGGCCAGGATTTTGGGAATGCCGATGAGGTTATAAGCGGCGGCGGTGAGAACGAAGAACCATTCAACGAGCAGGCGCCCGCGATGACGGGTCTTGCGCAGCCCGCCGATGGTCTTCATCCAGCCGAACGGCTCTTCGATCCGCTTGCGCTGGACTTGACCGACGGCATAGCCGGGATGACGCGTGGTCCGCTCATCGATCGCCGAGCGGCGAAAGGCATTGTTCTGGGCGACGTGCAGGACGCATCCGCGTTTGCGGCAACCGGCCACGAAGTCGGCGGTGTCGTAGTTTTTGTCGCCCCCGACCGTGCTTCTTGGACCGGCGTTGTCCTCGATCACGTCGAGGCCAGTGGCCCGTGCAGCGGTGCCGTTGGCCCTGGCCGGCCTCGCGTCGACGATCAAACTGTGACGGTTCTCCGTCATGATGTGACCCAGGTAGCAACGCTTGGCCTCTTTGCCTTGTCCTTTCCGGAACAGGCGCGCCTCGGGGTCGGTCGTCGAGGTATGCGTTTCGTTCGATCGTTTCTCGCCGTGGAAGTCCCGTTCGGCATTGCGGCCCGTTCCCCGGCTCCCCGGCGGCGCCGCGTCCTTCGGCACAAAGCTCTTCAGGCTGGCCCACGCCTCGATCAGCGTACCATCGACCGAGAAGTGTTCGCTCGACAGCAGTTGGCGCACCGGCGGCAGGTTCAGCACGCTGGCCAGGAACTTGGCCGCGATCTCGCCTTCCAGAAGCCGGTCGCGGTTCTTGCAAAACACCGTGGCGTCCCGCACCGGCTCGTCCGCCGACAAACCGACGAACCAGCGGAACAAAAGATTGTAGTCGAGTTGCTCCATCAACTGCCGTTCGGAACGCACCGTGTAAAAAGCTTGCAGCAGCAGCGCCCGCAACAGGCGCTCCGGCGGGATCGACGGCCGTCCGTCCCGCGCATAAAGCCTGTCGAAGGTTCGCGACAGCTTGCCAAGGGCCTCGTCGACAAGGGTGCGGATTGCCCGCAACGGATGATCCGCCGGGATACGCTTCTCCAGGCTCACATAGCTGAAAAGTTCTTCCCGCCGCTCGTCCTCACCGCGCATCGCATCCCTCCTCGACCGCAGAAACTTACATGCCGAAGCGCATGCGCGTACCGAATCACACTCAAATCGCGCCGTAAACCGACTTTTTCAGCAGCCTGCTAGTGGCGTAACGAGCGTGATATGAAACCCGATCGGCAGGCCCGGACTGTAGGTTAAATTACAGCCGAAACTGTCCAATGAATGGGGAGTGGCTCACTCGATGAAAAGACACATGATCGAACTCACCGTCATCGTTCCTAGTTTCAATGAACGGTATAACGTCGAACCGCTGATCGAGCGGCTGGAAGCAGCCCTCGCAGGAATTGATTGGGAGGTTATATACGTCGACGATGATTCTCCGGACGGCACCGCCGACAAAGTGCGAGAGATCGCACAGACGGATCGGCGCGTTCGCTGTGTCCAGCGGATCGGCCGACGCGGACTGTCAACGGCGGTGATCGAGGGCATATTGGCGAGTAGTGCCCCCTATATCGCTGTCATCGATGCCGATCTGCAGCATGACGAAAAGTTGCTACCGACGATGCTCGACGCGATAAAAGACAAGGGGCTCGATATCGTCGTGGGCAGCCGCTACACGACCGGCGGTGGAATTGGCAATTGGGACGGAGGCCGGGCGGTGATCAGCAAGCATGCGACCCGACTCGCTCGTCTAGTCGTCAGCGAAGAGCTCCGCGACCCGATGAGCGGGTTTTTCATGATTACACGCCCAGCCTTCGAGGGCGCCGTGCGCCGCCTCTCGGGCCAGGGCTTCAAGATCCTCCTCGATCTATTCGCATCGACATCAACACCCTACAAGTTTGCGGAAATGCCATACGTTTTTGGCCAGCGATTGCACGGCGAAAGCAAACTCGACAGTTTCGTCGCTTGGGAATACTTGATGCTGCTTCTGGACAAGCTTGTCGGCCGCTTCGTGCCAGTGCGCTTCGTTCTATTTGCGGCGGTGGGCTTTTCCGGTATTGCTGTGCATCTTCTCACACTCCGCCTAGCGTTGTTCGTTGCCAGCTTCCCGCTATCGCAGGCTCTCGCGACGATGACCGCGATGACCAGCAATTTTGTGCTCAACAATGCCCTTACCTACCGGGACCAGCGACTTCACGGCGCGAAATTTCTACGCGGGCTCTTGTCGTTTTACACAATATGCGGGATCGGCGCCGTAGGAAACGTTGGCGTCGCCTCAGCTCTGTTCCAAGAGCATTATGCCTGGTGGGTATCAGGACTCGCTGGCGCCCTGGTCGGTGTCGTCTGGAACTACGCGGTATCCTCCGTCTTCACGTGGGGGCGAAAGTAATCCGGTCACGCTTTTTTACTTGGTTCGGAAACCGCCGAGATCTGGCGACAAGCTATTGCCGGCCAATAGGGCCCTGGAACTTGTCCCGTATGATGGGCATGTCCAGTTGTATGGTCCGGTTTGTGTGCTCGACGTGATAGGTGGGGCGGTAAATTTCGACGATGTTATTGTCCGATTGGCTGATGTTCCCCGTAATGTCGAAGCTGGAAACTTGCTCGAAATCCGGCATATGCAATACCGAGGCGAAGCGCGCCATTTGTCGCAAATCCTCCCAGAAGCCGGGTTGGTAGACGATCAAATCGACGCCCAGGTCCCGAAGCATCTGCGCGATGGCCTGCTTATCGTAATCAGTTTGTCCAACTCCGCGACTGCGTTCGACCGCCACTCTGAGGAGCAGCTTGTCGGCGCGCACGATTGAAACGTCACGGCGGTCCTCGTGCGTACGCATGTTGAAGATGAAATTCGCGTCCCGGTATCCGGAATAGAGGATGATCGCGTCGTGCGGAGCATTCTTAGCGACATAATCGGCAACAGCGGCATAGCCCCCGACGCGCGGCACCGGACAAAACAACAGACTGTAGGCGAGCGTCCCCACACCGAGCGCTAGCGAGACCGGCTGCACCAGGTGAGCCGGGAGTAGCCGGTCGACCGCCAGCATTGCCCAGAGCAGCAGCGGAAAGAGCGCCATAAGTATGTGCCGTTCTTCGCGCACGCCAATCATGGAGAAGAAGACGTATCCAAAACAAAACCAGCCGATCACCAACCATGTAAACCAGAGTTCATTCGGCAATATCCCGCGCCGCACGGTTGCGCCAAAACCCAAAATGGCCAGCAGCACTGTCAGATATCCGAGTTCGTGCGGGATCGCCTTCCCATAGAAGAGCCACGCTTCGAGGCTTGTCCTTGAAAAGTCACTCTCCCGTCCTGCAACCGACTCCACGTTGGCGGCACCGAAATATAGTGTCATGAAGATCGCGGGCACCAACGCCGCGGCACCCAAGAGAGCGATTCGGATTATATGCCGGTCCCGCAACGCGCCTCGGCCCCGAGCGACGAGGAAAACGACGCCGAGAACCGGCATGATGAAGACGGCGTTGAGCTTGATATAGACCGCCGCCAACTCCGCCATGGCCGCCAGGTAAATCCAGCGAGGCTCTAACGTGCGCAGGTGTTTGACGAAAAAATATACGCATGCAACGAGCGCGGCATAGGCAGGGATGTCGAGCATGACCTGTCGTCCCCAAAGCGCCGCTTCCGGCACACCGATTACCATCAAGCTCAGCCCGGCGGCCGACCATCTCGGCAGAACATTGCGCGCGATGCCATAAGACCCGGCAGCCAAGACGAGGGTGAATGCGGCCACCGCCGCCTGCGCCACGAAGTGGTGGACGCCGAACAAGCCATACAACGCTGCTTCCACGACGTAGAAGAGCGGCGGATAAAACAGGATCGTGAGCGCTGGATATTGCAGGTAATACCGGACCGCCCAGCCGACTGGATCGCGCCACGGGTGCGCCGTCACGAAATCCTTGACGAAGGCGCCGTTAAGCGCGTGGCGCGGCGCATCGCTCCAAGAAAAATCACCATCGACGGGCGATGTCGCAAGCAGGAGTGCTGAGGCCGCAACGAGAATCGCTGCGACGAGCGCGCACTCGATCTGCTCGCGGCTTCCGATCGTGGTCTCGATTCGCCCGATGGCCTTGTCATCCGGATATGACATAATCCGACGTAGCCCCTATCGTCGCCGCGAGGTTAGGCATACAGGTCCGAACAATTTCCGTCCAGTTACCGTTTTCTAATTCTAGAGGAAGTCCATCGGCCGCCCCCCTAACCCTTTGCACGCGAGCCGATACCGCGTAAAATTATTCATGTGATTGCGGCTGTTTAAGGAGGACACCCATGAAACTTTCGGCGCTCGCCTGGGCCTTTGCGGTGTACCTGATATTCATGGTGTCAAGTCATCCGGTCCCCGTTCATCTGGACTGCAACCGCCAACTCAAACCTCGAAAAAGTCGCCAAACTTTGTCACCGTATCTCTGGGACAGAACACTAGATTTCATAGACCAAATGCGACAGACGCCAACGATTACGACTAATGAGACGAGTGGCATTAGCCGACTTTGATAGCGCGTGTCCCCCGATGATAAGGCGCCGCAGAGAAAAGCATTGCCCAACAAGGATAGGAGTACAATCGTCATCAACGTCACGAGCTTTACGTCCCGCTTGGCGATCGCCAGAACAAACAGTCCTGCGAACGCGACCAAAGAACAATAGGCGACTGGAATATCGATTGCGTTGATAAAACCGAGATCTAAAGTGCCTAAGTATTCCTTGGAGGACAGGTAGGCGCCCAACTCTCCGGGAAAATACGTCGCAATCATTCGATAGATCTGAGTGCCCTCACCATAAGAGCCAAATTGGCGGCCGGTCGGAAAATTAAACAATTGCTCGGCTGTTGCTCCAAGCACCAGCCAAAGGTGCTTGATCGGAGCGTTGAGCACTATGTCGCGCACAAGCTTTTGCGCCTCAAATCGGTAGTGCTCTGGACCCCCGATCCTTGGAAGAACCCCGGACTGATCCCACTGGAATCCCCCGGATCCGCGTAGCTTTTTCAGTTCGTCGACGTAAGGACAGATTTCGTAATACTTAAGTGCACAGTTATCGCTGAGGTATTCTTGCGCTGTGCCATAAGCCAGCAGCCGGTCGAGAAGGAAGATTGAGCTGTATGGAGCGAAAACTAATTCGCGTCGTTCTACGTAATTTACCGCGTAAATCGAAATTATGGCTGTTGCCGTGACGACCCCAACAGGAAGGAGATTTCGCAATGGCATCACTCTTAATGCGACAGCGACGGTGCTCAGAAACAAGAGCAGCCCGAGCGTGAGAGCAATATGTGTATAGTGTGTTGCCTCAGCGATATAGAGGATAAGCAAGAATACTATATATTCTAAGCGCGCCAAACTATCTCGTTCGAGGACAACAAGATAAATCGTCGGTACGAGGAGAGGGGTAAAGAAATCTGGCATAATTTGGCCAGTAAACCAAGGAAGGCTTGTTGCCACGGTTAAGGCGAACAAAACGCCGAACGCAACGCCCGTAGAATATCTCGGTACGAGATGCGCTAGAGTTCGCTCGACAACGAATACCGTGATCAAAGACTGACCAAATACAATCGGCCATAAGCTCCACCGCCAATGGAGCAGTCCGACAAAGATACTGTAGAAGATCGGGCGGTCCGGCAAATTATGGAATTCGATAAACGCGCGGAGATATGCTCCGCTATCGAAAAAAACCAGCGGATATCCATTGTACGCGGCCGCTGAGCAAAGCAGCAGCGTACCAATCGTGTAAATGACAAGTTTCTCCACAACGCTCAACTTGCTGCTCCAACAAACGTTGCAAACGAGCCAGCTTTGTTAGCTTTCACCACGATACGCGATCGCTCGGCCGGTGGTGAAGTCTTAAACTTGTTGTGAACCAGAACGACCAGGATGCGCTTGGGCAACCAGTCGAGGCAGGCGTTCAAGCCCTCTGTGATCAGTGCCACCGCGATACCCCGACTCAGCGTCAACAGTAGACTGCCATACTGGATATTGGAACATGCGAACCCATTGTCGGCCCCAGGCCACATTTGTTGGTTAACGCCTCACGAATTTTGTGAGACTCTTTTGGCTCCCAATCCAGAGTCGCATATCGAGGCGTCCAACCCATGATACCCCGCAGCACGATAAGCTCAGTCGCCTCAGCGGCTCAGCAGGGGAAAACCGGCTACCGGCCCGACATCGAGGGCCCGCGTGGCGTGGCGGTCTTGCTGGTGGTCGCCTTTCATGGCGGGTTGCAACAATTGCCGGGCGGGTTCGTCGGCGTCGACGTGTTTTTCGTGATTTCGGGATACGTCATCACGAAACTGCTCGCCGAGGACACACGGCGGACGGCGCAACTCGATCTGGTCCGCTTTTATGCGCGCCGCGCCCGGCGGTTGATACCGGCGGCGACGCTGACCATCGTCGCCACCATCGTCGTCGGCTTTGCCGTCCTGTCTCCTTACGAAACAAAAGAGCTATCCAAGGCGGCGCTGGCGGCGCTGCTGTTCAGCAGCAACATTTGGTTTGTCACCCAGGCGGTCGATTATTTCGCAGCCGACATCGCAACCAACCCGGTTCTTCATACCTGGTCTTTGGGCGTCGAAGAGCAATTCTATCTGTTCTGGCCGATAATCATTTTCCTGGCAATCCGCGGGGCTGGATCGATCCAGCGGCCGATTGCGGTAATCGGCGCGATCTCGGCGCTTTCCTTCCTCTTGTGTGCGAAGCTCACGGCGATAGATCAGCCATGGGCGTTTTTTTGATGCCGACGCGCGCCTGGCAATTCGGCCTGGGTGCCTTGGCCTATCTGTTGCCGCAGGGTTCATTGGCGCGCTTGCGAATGGACGGAGTCGCCGGCTGGGCGGGCGCGGGCGCCATCCTGTTCGCCAGTGTGACGCTCAATGAAAACGAGCCCGGATTTCCTGGCGCTCTCGCCGCCATTCCCTCAATCGGCGCCATGCTCATCCTGATCTCGGGTGAATCCACGCCGCGTTACGGAATTGGAAGATTGCTCTCGGCCGTTCCGATGCAGTATGTCGGGCGCCGATCATATTCCTGGTATCTTTGGCACTGGCCTTTCCTGGTGTTCGCGGGCGTCTTGATGCCGCAGGCGGGGCCGTCCCAGCTTGTGTTGGTTGTGCTGGCTTCATTTGGGACCGCCGCCGTGACCCACGAGCTGGTTGAGAACCCGATTCGATTTAGCGCTTACCTAGCCCCGCGCAGCGTCGTTTCGCTGGCCCTTGCGGTGTTACTGACCATAGGCGCAGCCACGATCGCATATAAAACATATGCATGGTCTAAGCTCGCTCTGGATAGCCCTGCGCATCGGCGATTTGCCGATGCCGCCGAGGTGCCGTTGAAATACCACCAGTGCTTCCTCCGAAGCGAAGAGACCGAAGTCAAGGAATGCGTTTTTGGCCGGAGTGATGCGTCCGATACGGCGGTTCTCTTCGGCGATTCGCACGCAGCGCAATGGCTGCCGGCGCTTGATGCCTTGGGTTCAAAATATGGGTTCCGGGTCGTGACATTGAATAAAACAAGTTGCCCGAGCGTTACAGCGACCGTCTTCAGCGTTATTTTGAAACGAGAATATCATGAATGCCAGATCTGGCGGCAGGCGGCGCTGAAACGGATCGAAGAACTCCACCCGAAGTTGGTAATCAGCAGCAGTTCCATCGGGTATGTGATGCGCCACGACGCCACCAGCGTCGCCATAACTTCACTCCAACAGTGGCGCGATGGGACCAGGCAAACTTACGGCCGATTCGATTCGGCAGGCATTCCCGTCCTCGTGATTCGCGACACTCCCAGTCCGGGAAAGAACGTCGTCGAGTGTCTGGTGCGCGCCGATTGGCACGGATGGTCCTATGATCGGTGTTCGGTAGCCCGCAGCGCTGCGGTGGACGATTCGATTTTTGCCGTTGAACGTGCTTCGGTCGCGGATTTGAAGAAGGTTACGATCATCGACCTCACGGATCACATATGCGACGCGGCTGTTTGTCCTGCAGTGAAGGACGGCACAATCGTTTACCGCGACAGTAATCACCTGACGGTCGCGTATATCGAAAAACTTATGCCTGCTCTCGAACAGGCCTTGGCCGCCAGACAGCTAGGATCGCCCCGCCAAAACTGACGAGTTTTCGTCGCGAGGACAAAGCTGTAGCCATGCTAAGCGTCGAGGCGCCAAACACACAGATGGGCGGGCGCGACTTGCTACTGGACACAGACTCAAAGTGCGTGGCACATCGAATCATCACTACATCATACAGTCAAGCCACGAACACCACATGTGCATGGCTACATTTGTGCGCCCAAATCGGCCGATACCGATTCTATCTCAACCCCATATCGATTCCGATAATGAAAAGTTCCGTCTAGTGTTCACCCAGATAGGGAGGCACCCACGGGAAAGCGCAGCATGGATGGGTGAAGCGGTCATTGCCAGACCAACCTTCCCCTGCAGCCGCCGCTGCTCTATTGGCATAAACCCGATTTCCTCCGCCATCCATGCATCCGGCGCCACGGACCAGCGTAATTCCGCTCGCGGAATCGGAGACAAGCACCGAGTTCGATATCGTGCAGGTCTGTCCCGTTGGAATGGAGCTTTGATCGCAGTTACCGGAGCCATCATGCCCGGCGATACAAACGACATCCGTCACTGCCCATCCCGGACTTCCGCCGTCCCAGATGATGATGTCGTGGTCGAGCACGATGTTGTTGGTCGGCGCGTAAGCGACCGGGCACTGATCGGTCCCGTTCCGACTTTCTTCTCCGACTCTGACGACATAGCCGTTATCGCCAGCTGGTCCTCGCTCAAGAACGCTATAATCGATCAGAAAGTTTCCCGAGCATGGCATATCGACGACGCCATTCTGTTCGCAGCCCGATCCCCCACCCGTGGCCTTGGTGCAGAAAATATAGGACTCCGTGATATGATTCTGGGTATTGATCCCCTCCGGTCTCAGCTTGAGCGGCCAACCGCCATCGCCAATATCATAGGACGAAAGATTGGTGATCTGAGCACTTGCCGCGGAATCCCCAGCCGCCGTGGCGCTGATGTAGACGTTGTGGTTCTGGCCTGTACCGCCGCCACTTCCACCATAAACCGTTACGTTCGTCAGAGTGACTGTGCCATTATAAGCACCTGTCAGGATACAACTCGTCCCAATCGAAGCACAGCCGTCATGGACCACCATATTTTCTAGCGTCGGGTTCGTGGCGTTATCTTTTATGCGAACAGGTCCGACAAAATTCCCGCCGTTTACTGTCGCGTTGGTCCCAACCCCTACTGTAGCGGTACCGATGACGAGCAGACCTGTGCTAGTAAGCACTGGTGCATCGCCAAATACCGTTCCGCTCGCGATGTTGAGCGTAAGGCTATTTTGAGAAATGCCGATTACTAGCGGCCAGCAACTAAATCCGTAGGCAGCCGGTTGCTGTGAAATTGAGAGCGTGTCACCGTTGGACGCGGCATTCAGCAGCGCGCCTATTCCGGCGTAGTATGTTCCCTTGGTGGTATCGGCAAAATAGTTACCAACGCTGGATACCAGCGTCCCGGGAGCCGTAGCCCAGTCAACATGGGGGTAAGCGGTCCACGCCCACAACGTCCCGCAGGTCGGCCAGTGGCGCTGCCAGTAGATATGCGTATCTGCGGCGCGCTCGGCCTCGACGGCAGATACACCGGAGGAGTCATAGGTGAGCTGATAATTTCCGTAGGCATCAGGCGAGCCGCTGAACGACCAGTTCCATCCGTCTCCTGTGAGATAACAGGATGTCGGGGCTACGATGACGGACCCCGATCCAGTCGGGTTTGGACAGGCGGCAGCGCCCGAAGCGGTGCCGTGGAAAAATATCGCCTGCGCGATCAACGGCGCCAGCAGAATCAGAAATGCAACCAGCCACTTCATAGCAGCGACAGTGGGAATTTGTAGAGAGCCACCCCGCCTCCTCTTGGCGACGGGCTGCCGACTGCCTGATTGATGAAACAGAATGGGATGTAGTTGGCATCCTGATAATCATCCATCGGCTGAATGAGCCGATATTGTCCGGTTGTCCATCCAGCGGGAATTCCAGAATTTGCAATAGGACCGCTGAACGTCCATGTCACTGTGTCGAGAAGCCAAAATCCGGTCCCGTAGTAATCGAAGACGATGATTTTGGTGCTGCCAGATTTGTATTTCGCACCTTCGAACCAGATGTTGTTGTGGCTGGGCGACGTCAATGCGGAAGGAACAGAGGCACCAAAGTTAATCGGTGCACAATAATGAGGCAGTCCCGTCGTGACATCGACTAAACGATAACAGGAGATGACGTCGGCTGGGGGAAAGGGCGGCTTATAATTACCAAGATATGTGAAAAAAACGAAAGCACGGTGGCCGGGATTAAACGGATCGTCTATAACGCAACCGCCGCCGACTGTTCCGACTTGCCCGACGTCAGCTGAGTAATTGTAGGGGCTGCCACTGGGGTTGGTGATGTGCGACTGAACAGAAGTTCGAGCGATAGGATCATAAAAGTAGCCTGCCCCTGCAAGGTATCCGGTTGCACTGAATAAAAGTTTAGTTTCAGGAATCCAGATGTTAATGCCATTGCTGGAATATGCCAAAGTTGGAGAGCCCGGAATACCCGATCCATTGAGCAATATCTGAAGAGGACTTTGCCCCCACAAACCCGTGTCCGGGTTGATCGTCCAGATGCCTTGATTCATCGCGGCATCTGAAAAGCCGCCTTTGGAAGCGCGGTGGATCAAGTTGATGTCCGGGCACCACTCGGTCATCGCGTAGGTGTGAGCCACATAGGCCCCGAAATGTGGAGATGCCTGGCCTGGAGTTTGCGTGGGCCAGCAGTACCAGGCGAGCGATGATTCGGCTGGCCATGCGCCACCGTTATAGGCGCCGATGCCCCAGGGCGAAACTCCACTGCATGAAGGAACATACGTCAGATCAGAAGGATTGTGCCCGTATTGCGTCGGGGTTTCAGTCTGTACCCATTTGCCGGTCGTAAAATCAAAATAGCCGACACCGGAACCGTCCCAATCGACATGCGCGCCTTCGTTAGCGAAGAAATATCGCTTTTTGCCGTAGCAATAAACGCCGCTCGAAAACGGGAAATAGCTGCTGCTGCTATACCCTGGAGCACATGCCGGACTTTCCCCAGGAGGTGTGTATTGCAGACTTAGCACATCCGAAAGATGAGCCCCCGGCGCAACGATATCGCCCGACCATGTGGACGGAGCGAGTGTGGCAAGAACTTGCGCCGTATAGTCACCGGACAATGCGCCACCAGCCTGCTTCGCAAGCAACGCCGATCCCCGCTTCGAACCGATTATGAAAGGTGCGGCGAGCGCGATCTCCAGAATTTTGCGACGAGAGATCAAATCAGACCCCAAAATAACGGGAGCGAAACGCCTAGCGACAGCTCCGGATGCTCACCGTAGTCGCTGCCCGCGTTGGCAATTCAACGCGCACGCAGCCGGCTGCGACAGGCTTGATCACTCATGCCCCGTCGGGAACTCGACGAAGTAGTAATCGAAGCCCTTGCTATGTCCCACGAGTACCCATCTCATTTGCGGCGAATAGGCAACCGGCGCAAAGTCAGCCGGATCGTTCGTACCCGTACAGGCCCAGCCGTCGATTTTCCATTTTTCGGCCCACGCCTCGAATGCGCCGCGCTCGAGTATTTGACCGTTTGACCATGCGAGCTGCTTCTTTCGACAATGATATTGGAGGCCGATCCAAGCATACCGATACGGGTTGGAGGGAAAGTGCCGTAGCAGGAATTCATGCACCTCGCCACTATCGACAACGGCCAAGCGCCCACGAACGCCCTTGAATACTTGACTTTCCGCCTGCTTTTTAACTTCAGTCCATATGGACCACTCCACGCTCGTAAATCGTTTATCCGCGGCCTCCAACGCAAAATACCGCTTCGACACGGGGTCATAGATTGGGACACCGAGGGGAGCCTGTGGCAATCCTTCGCTCGCCGCGACGTGTGCACAAACCATCAAGATAAGCAGGAGAATCGTGCCGATAAGTCGCTTATGCATTGCCGTACCCAAAACCAGTCCCTCCATACGAAATGAAATTTACGCCGCAGAGCCGGTGTTCGCAAGACGCGGAACAGCAACAGGAGCGCGCACTCATCGTACGTTTAGCACAAGGTGCGGCGGCGGGTTAAGGATGCGGATGAAGGGGGTTGGATCACCAGGAACAGAAACCGGCCCGATATCGGCGGGTGGATCGGTTTCCAGCCCAGGCACGTAATGGTATTTCAGAATTATCTCGGGACCCGACAGCTGAGCGAATTCGAGCCGATTGAAAGTTCGCGCAACAACAGTACCGGACCCCGCTAAAAAGAAGCTCCGAGGTCCGTCCACCTGATAGGTCTGGAGCGGCCCGAACGCCTCGCCACGGGTAAAACCCGGCTGACCGTCGAGGTATCGCTTCGAAACATCGGAAAAGACGATGATCGATCCGATGTTGTAAAGGCGGAGGTAATCGGCGAATTCCTCGCGCGATATGGTATCGATCGGCTTGCCGAACAGGAAGCCATCCCAAAATCCTGCGAACTGCATATAGGGATACGGACCGCCGATGAACTCCCGATCGGCGGTAAGAGCATAATATCCTGCCATGTGCGCGTTGTCGTGAATACGGCCACCGGACGATTCGAACAGCACGCGTGAGTCCGACGTCGTATGCGTCTTTAGCCATGACAGAATCCAGACCGAGTCCGCACCAATGCCGCCGACTTCCGGGGGCCGCACTCCATGGTGCGGAATATCGGCGTACGACAATTCTCGCTCAAGCTCCCACGTAAGAAAACCAAACGCCGCCACAAATACGATTGAGCTCCCCATTGCAGCCAATCGCCAGAGGCCTCGGCTAGAAAAAAGATTGATCGTTGCAGTGAGGCCTAATCCTGCCGGTATGCTCAGGAGCAGATAAGCGGGTCCGGAAAAACGGTTCGGCTGTAATGTCGCGACGAAGGGCAGCGCCGCGCCTAATGCTGCAAAAAGGATGAGAGCGGCAGCGGCGGCCGTCAGCGCGATGGCAACGCGTTTCGCGGCCGATTCAAGCGGCGCGGCACATGCCCAAAGAGCCCCGAACCACAACACCGTATTCAGATGCGCGCCCCTTGCGTGTTTTGTAAACTGTCCAAGTGCTTCCTGCCAAATGATAGAAATATCCACCGCCTTTTGATAGGGCTCTCCCGCAAAAATTCCGAGCGCACGGCTATGCAATGTCGGCATTATCCACATCAGATTTGGTAAGACGCAAAGAAGCGGGAAAGCCACCAAGACGATCGGCAATTTCTTGCGATCTATGTACTGCCACTGCGCAGCCATAAGCGCGACCACAATGAAAGCAACAAGCAGAGGGAACAGCGGGTGGATAAACATTCCGAGCACACCCACGATGACAATCGCGAGCGGCACGAGCCGAGTGGTTGGTTCAGTCAGGTAGCGTATCGTAAGAGCCGCAAGCGGGAGCGCGAGATAAGAGGTAAAGACGAAACTGGCCATGCCGACCGTGTGGTACCAGCGCATGGCGGAAAGCCACCAGACGAGGACACCGAATATCGTCGCCGCGAGCCCTGCTCTTACCGAAAGACGCAGCCAGCGCGCAGCGAACGGTATGCAGGCTGGCGCCAGAACGGCAGCGGCGAACACATAGAGTTTGTAAACGACAACGGAGCTTAGCCGGGGCGACAGCAATATGCTCAGCAGAGCAGGGAACTTCGCGCTGGCATTGATGTTGACGCCGCCCCAATATCCTGCTGCGAAATAAGGATCGTAGCCTACGACACGTCCGGCGGCGGCAAAAGCTTTCGCCGCCTCCATCTGATACCAGTGGAATGGAGAATCGATATAGAAGAGAGGCGTAGCCGTCGTGAGCTGGCCGACGGGAAAAGTCACGGACACCATCGTTAGCTGGACGATGATCGTGGCCAAAACAATCAGCGCTGCCGTAAGAGCAGGTGGGGTCTGGATCGCGGCGACGGGACAAACTTTGTTCATTTCGGCGAGGAGTTTAGATTGGCAACCTTACCAACTAAGGTCGCGACCTGCTATCTTCCATCGCCCCAATTTGAGTACGGTTAATACGCTGCCCATACCTGCTTGCGCGGGTTATCTTGTCCGTCCCGCTAGGCAATATCTGGATTTGATGCAGGTGGGCCTATCCAGTTTCCTTTCCCACCAGAACGGCGCGCCTCAAACTAGGGTCTGGACGCACAACACGATCCAATAGAGTGCGCCAACGAGGTCTGCGGCGGCAAGGAAGTTTCGGGCGAGTTCGTCGTAACGGGTAGCGATGCGGCGCCAATCCTTGATGGGGCAGAAGTAGTTCTCGATCTTATGCCGCCGGCGGTAAATGCGCTTGGGACAATGGGCTTTCTTGGTAGCGTTGCTGCGGTTGGGGATAACGGGCAAGGCCCCTTCATCCCTCCTGGCCTCCTTCCCCAGCCAGTAGGTTGATGATCGGAAATTCCCCGCCTCGGGAATCCCCAATCGATTCAGCCAAAAATCATCCCGCTCTAATGTATGAGTTCGTATCAAGTCCAAGAAATTGTTAAGGGGCGCTAGGACGTCGGTGATTTTTCATGGGGCCTCAAATTAGGGCGTGTAAGCACATACAATTCAGCAACCTCTCGGACCACAGGCATAGGGTGATCGCGATATTCGCGCGCTTCGATAGCAACTCCACGTATGGCCGCATTTTTATTTCCGCCGGCGATCAAATTTCGAATTTTGGCTGATTCCTGAATACCCATTTGTTCAGCACGATGAATGTCACGATTGGAACGAGGACCGCCCCACCTAGAATTCCCAGAGCATAATGAAGGCCCAAGTAATCGACAGCCACCCTCATAGCAAAAACCGACACCAGCAAGCTTGTCCCTTGGGTGATGGCAAAACGCAGCAATTCAGATCTTATTAGCCCGCGCGACGAAAAGGTGTATGCGCGGTGGGCGAGGAAGGCAAAGGGAACCGCCGTGCAGTATCCTAGGACACTTGCCATTTTATCACCGATTCCGAGTCCAGAGATATAGACTGCCGTAGCCGTCGCATAGATGATGGTATTGGCGACGCCGACTGTCGCAAATCTGGCGAATTTTACGCGAAGCTTATGTTCGATCTGTTTTCGTTCCCCTCTATCAGGCATGCGGCGGTGTCAGATCTGGCGGGTGGGTTCGCTCTGAACGGGCATAGCCCGCGACGTTGGCCAGGACGTCACCGAGGCCGAGAAAGTACGTGCAGGTCGACAGCCCAATGGTGGCGTTCGTCGCCCCGACGAGCGGGAAGCGGCCGATCTGGCCCCGCACCGGCTCAACTCTTGCGGCAGAGGACATAGTACTGGGCGCCGAGGGGGATCGCGGTGAGGAAGCGTTCAATCGGGCGAAGGCCGGCCAGGATGCGAGGAAAGAAGATCCGATAGCGTATCGAGACGTCGGCGAAGCCGGCGGCTCGGGCGCGGCGGGCCATCCGCCCAGCGGTGATCAGGCGCGCGTTCTCGTCGAACACGCAGCTGTTCACGGCGCGCCGGGTCAAGGGATTGAACGGATTATGCTCGAACACGAACAACGCACCCTCCGACGTCAGGACCCGCCTGAGCTCGGCCAGCAGTCCGACATGCTCGGCTTGGTCTATGTGGTGGAAGACGCAGGCCGCGAAGGCGACATCGAACGTCCCGGGATCGAAGGGCATGTGCTCCCCGTCAAAATGGACGAAAGCCGCCGCGCCGCCGTGGCTCTGCCGGGCGAGGTCGAGACTCTTCCGTGACACGTCGAGACAGGTCAGCCGCGCCGCCGCAAAGTAGCGACGGAAATACGGAACCGAGGTCCCAATACCGCCGCCGAAGTCGAGAATGGCGCCGACGGTCCGCTGCCACGCACCGAGGACGTCGTGAACGTCCTTCACCTTGTATTCGGCGAAGAATTCGGGCGGCTCGCCAGAAGCACGAATACTCCGGACGTGCATCGCCCGGTATTCGTCCGCGAACTTGTCGAACTCGGCCGCCTCCACTCCCCGCCTCCGATCCGCCCCCGGGGCGCGCGGTGCCCGATGCACGGGTCACATTCCGGATGATGAACACCGGCCAGCTTCGCTTGCAATTATGACTCGCCAAGATACTCGATGAGGATACCGAGAAACAACACCTGAACGCTGCCGACAAGAAGACTGTGGTCACCACGCTGGTATTGACCGCTTCTGCCGCCCAATCGCGTTCCTCTTGACTGGCGGTCAGGCGGCCGACTGCATTGCGGTCTACCCTGCTCGACTAAGTGTCCGCCGCCGCCATCCTGCACCGGGACAACGGCTACAACAGCGACCTTGCCGGGACGAACGAGCCAGTGAATGGAGCCACCGGATCGAGTCATGTCGGGTTTGATATACGTTCGGCATTTCGCTATACGCTTTCAGGTTTTGGATTAGCGATATCGCCCCGCACCACCGAGTCGATGACGAAAAGTGGCCGACGCTTCGACTCCATGTATAGGCGCCCCAAATACTCTCCCAACAGTCCAATGACGAAGAGCTGCACGCTCCCCAAGATGAGCACAATGACCATCAGCGACGTCCAGCCCGCGACGGTAGCGCCCGACAGCCAACTAATCAGCACGTAGACCAAAAGCAAGATTCCAAACACCCCGGCGATCCCACCCAAATACGAGGCCATCCGCAGGGGCCGAATGGAAAATCCGGTGATAGCGTCCACCGCGAAGCGAACCATCTTGGACAACGGGTATTTGGTTTCGCCGGCGTAACGCGCTTCGCGCCGGTACGGCAGAGACTCCTGACGGAGCCCGATCCAACTCACCATGCCGCGGACAAAGCGATGCTGTTCGGGCATCGCGTTCAAGACATCGAGAACACGGCGGCTGATTAGCCGGAAGTCGCCGGTATCGAGCGGAATCTCAATGTCGACCAAACGTCTCAAGAGACGATAGAAGAATTTAGCCGTACCCCGCTTAAACCAAGTTTCTCCCTCCCGTCCCATGCGCTGGCCGTAGACGACATCGCCGCCGGCGTCGAGCCGGGCCATCATTTGCGGCAACAGTTCGGGAGGGTCTTGAAGGTCGGCATCGATGATTAGGATTCGCTCCCCGGCGCAAACGCTGAGGCCGGCCGAGAGCGCCAATTGATGCCCGTAATTCCTGGAGAGTTTCACCGCGACCACATGGGGATCGTCGTTGCTCAAGAGCTGCATTGTGGCCCACGTGTTATCGGCGGATCCGTCATCGACGACAACAATCTCGTAGGAATCGCCTGCCACGTCGCGACACACCTTGCGGACACGGCGATAAAATTCGGCAAGATTGGCCTCTTCGTTGTAGCAAGGCGCAACGACAGAAATGTGGGGCCGCTGTGCGTGTCTTTTCTCGGACATGGATTTGAACCGCTGTTACAGACCGCTCAAGACGAACGAAGGTTCCGGCGCCGCAAGTATATTTGACACCTATCGTTAATTAAATATGCAAGTCTCGGCATCCAGACGGCGTGCTGTGCGATCGGTAGCGTACTGGGTTAGCTTCCGGAAGCCCAGGGCCCGCAGTTCCCGGCTCAACGTCTGCTTGCTGATCGAAACGCGGAACTCCTCGAAGACCCACTGCGCCAGATCGGCGAGCCGCCAGCGCACCACCCCGTGGACTGCCGGGAGGGGGCCGGATTCGACGATCCGCATCAACGCCTGCCGCTGCTCGTCGTTGAGGAGCGGCGCGTTGCCCGGCGCCTTGCGGTCAATGAGGCCGGATGGTCCCTCTGCGTTGAAGACGAGCACCCCATCCCGCACCGTCTGCAGCCCGACACCGCCGATCTTCGCGGCCTCGCTGCGAGACCCGCCGTCATAGACCGCCGCCAGCCCCGTAGGCGGCGGGTCCGAGCCGGATCGTCAGACCGATTTGCCAGCTCGCGCAATTGCGCGGCGCTGTAATCCTCCCGAACCCGAACCGCAGCCGCCATGGCAAACCTCTAATCGTTTGCCACATTGACTCAGAGTTTCACTGATTCGGAAATCCCCCGCGTGAGTCGCGTGCAGCAGGATTCGGCATAAGCGCGAGACACTCCTGATAGGTCTCGATCGTCTGCGCGGCGATTCGGTCCCAGCGCAGGTTCTTGACCATGTCAGAGCATTGTGGACGCGGCGGCGGACTACGGAGCGCCCGATCGACCGCGGCGCGGATCTCGGGCACGGAGCGCGGATTCACCTCGGCGTATGCCGTTCCGTACGGTTCGAGATCGAGGCTGTTAAATTTGGTCAGGACCGTCGGCGTTCCCGAGGCCAAGGCCTCGAGCGCCGCTGTCGGCGCGCCTTCGCTGACGCTGGGAAGCGCGAAGACCCTGGCGGCGGCAAATGCCGAGGCCAACAGCGGATCGTCATGGTCGATATAGCCGAGATACCGTACCTTCGCGTCACCCAGAGCCAAACAACTATTCAGATACTCACGGTTCACGCCGTCGCAACCGCCGATAAGAACAACGTCAAGGTCGAAATCCTTCAGCGCCGCGATGAGATTCAATTGATTCTTGAAATGGGAAACCGAAGCGACGCAGAGCACGAAGTCTCGCGCAAGCGGGATTTTCGCCCGGAAAAGGTCGGGCGTTGCGCCGAAAAATCTCTCTTCGATTCCGTTCGGAATGATCCTGATGGCAGAGGCGTCAACATCGAAGGCATCGACCAGCAAGTCCTTTTCCGGATTGCCAAGTGCGACAACCCGGTCGGCAAGGTGCAGCCCCGTTTTTATCTCTCGATAGTTTGTGCGTACGCCCCAGCCAGTGAGGCGTCCCAGCACACGATCGCACAGAGTCGCCACGATTCCGTCCCACTTTGTCCATGGAGGTACCAGTACTGAAGATAACACGACGGGCAAGCCGGCACTCTTGGCGGCACGCACGATTTGGTAAGTGCCGTTAATTGCGCCGAACACGTGGACCAGATCGTATTGCGACAGTTGGTCCGTGTAGGGATTGATCAAGGCGCAGTCGATTCCCCGCGCCCGGAGTGCAGATATGGTCGCGCGCACGCGGACGGCGAGCCCGCCGGTGAACATATCGAGCGTCGGATAGGACAACATTGCCACACGCATCCCGTTCACCTCGCCATTATGCTGCCGACCAAGCAACGCCACGCTTCTCTCGAGGCCGGTGCGTTGACGATAGCGGCAAGCGATTCCAATGCTGCGGACGAGAAGGCATTTTTCCTGCGGAAATAATAGGCATTGGCGAGATGGTGGAATGAAAGCTTGCGGCAGATCACCGTGCGCTGGTTATGCATCGCATATTTCGACAGGAGATCGTTGAGCATGCGGATCGGCCACATCCCGGGCGGCACGTCGGCATTCGTCGTATTCGTGGTGTGCCGGCGGTACAGCAGCGCCGGTCGCGGCACAAAAATCATGTCCGAAATATTCGCGAGCCGGACGTAATACTGGTGATCCTCAGACATGAACAGATCCGTATCGAAAAGCCCGGCGGCATTGATGAGCTCGTGATGAATCAAATTTGCCCCGATCTTGCTCAAGCAGCAATCAACGAACGCGGCAACCGGCCGCACCAATCGGATTGGCTTTTTGGTTGCGAAAGGCTTGCGAAAAATAATGCCGCGGGAGAGGACGCGAAGAATAAAAGGTTTCCTCCTCGAGGGTCCCGTCCTCGCGCAAGACTCGATAATCCGCACTGATCCATTTGCAATCCGGGAAGGCTGACGCGGTGCGGCAGCGAAGCTCCAGACTGCCCTCCGTCAGAATATCGTCGGCGTCCATGAAGGCAACCCAGTTTCCGGTGGCATGGGCGATGCCGGTGTTCCGCGCGCTCGCCGCGCCGCGAGGTCCCGTATTCGGAAAGACGCGGACCCGGTCAAGCGTGGCGATCTCGCGCAAAACCTCCTGCGTCACCACATCGTCGCTTCGGTCGTCGACCACGATGATATCGGCGATAGCAAACCCGCCCGTTTGGCGCCGGACGGAGGCTATCGCATCGCGCAAGAATCCGCCGGCATTGTAGCACGGAATGACAAAGCTGATTTCAAACTCGGTCATTGATTCCCAGGTGAATTCGCGCGGCGGTCCAACGGCGATCCGGCGGTCGTCCGCTCAATACGGCAGCAGGGTTAAAAATACATGAACCCTCAACAACGTGCCGGCGCCCGTCTCCCCTAGCGGCGCCTTGCCCGGACGGCGGCGAAGATGCCGAATAGCGAGGCCTGCACCCGCAGAACCTCCTCGCGAATGGGATGACGCACCACGAAGATGCTGATAAGCGAACCAGCGGCCCAAAGCTGCCCAAAAGCGCGAGGATAACAAATTTGCTGGTTTGCCCCGCCAGCAAATCGGCCACTCTGGAATGGGTCACGTCGCTCAGTACGCCGGAAAGGTCCCGGACGCCGTACTTCCGCTTCCGGATCCCCCGCCGGAATGCTAGCTTCAGGCCGACCCTTGGTCATCTGAGGAATGTCGGTGAAATAGCGTGTTTCAGCAGGCGCGCCGGCACGGTGATTGTTCGCGCCCTGTTCTGGCGAGAAGCTTCGCTTGGACCGGTCGCCTCTCGCACGTGAGGGTGGCGCGGCCGTTAAAACAACGGAGCAGGCGTTACGACCATGGAGAAGACAACTTAAGACGAGATCGGATATGAATCCGGGTTTCCGGCACGGGCTCAATCATTTCGCGACCGCCCGCAAGAATTGGCTTTTTAATGGTTTTTGAATCGAATGGTCCCGAGACTCGCGGGTGGTTCCGGGCCAAAATCGATGATGCGCGCTCGTCCTGATATCGTCCGTCGCCGGCCGTATCCTGGGTCACGACGAGAGATCAAGCCTTAAATATTTATCAGGAGAGGCTCGTGGTCTAAGTGATTTTCATTGAAAATTTCCTAAGGCACGTGCCACCGATATATTGCGCCTCGGCGGATATCTGATGAGCTCGGTGGTGAACCCGAGGGCCCCGCGGTGGTTTCGGCGATAGCAAAAGGGCGGAGCAAATAAGAGCAATAAATTTATGATCGAACCGACAATGAACATCAGCGTAATAATGCCGTGCTACACGGCGAAGGTCGGCGCGTACGTCAAAGACGCGGTGAGCTCGGTATTGAAGCAGAAGGGCGACTTCCTCATCCGAGAGATCATTGTAGTGGACGAGAACGAGCCCGGCACAACGGGCGCACTCGGAGACACACTCGATTCAGGGATCGTCAAGGTCATACCGAACGACGGATCTCGCAACGCCGCTGGCGCCCGCAACACCGGATTGAAAATTGCAACGGGGGAATGGATCGCTTTCATGGATGCCGACGACTTGCTGCTGGACAACAGCATGTCGGTACGCTGCGATGCCGCGCACAGATTCCCCGACTGCCGTTGGATCGGTGCCGATTTCTACTGGATGAAAGAGGATGGCAATCCCGAAGCTGAGACATTTTACTCAACGCGTTCCATCCCGAAACGGTATTTCGCCGAGGCGTTTGCGACGGGGCAGCCCATCCGGCTGCATCGACCAGTAGTGCCGTTTCTGCAAGCCTGTCTCAGCAAGATTGGCGCAAATCTCATTGGGCGTGACCTGTTGGACAAGGTCGGTCCCACCGATCCCGAGCTCAAGATGGCCGAGGATCATCAGCTTTACATGCGAATGGCCGCAATTTCCGATTATGTCTTCGTTCCCAAACCGGCGCTCTACTATCGCCGTCACCCGATGAATACGACGGCGGCGGTGGAAAGCGGTGGCGAAGCGCCCGGAACTTGGACATATAAGGCGCTTAATTTGCTGCTCGTTCGCTACGGGATGCAGGCATATCGCCACGACATTCATGCGCAGATGGCGCAATTTGCGCTGGGGGATTCGTACTTCTATCGCAAGAACCACGATTTCTACGCGGGCGCAAAATGGGCCGCGCAAGCGATTAAATTCGATCCCGGATGCGGTGCCGCTTGGCGCTCATTGACGGCTTCGCTGCTCGGAAGATGATTGCTGAGTCGTTCCAAAGCGTGCGGCGTCTGATTTAGGCGATCTGCGGTAGCCGGATGGGTTCAGCGAGCATGCGAATGAATATGCGCAAGAGCTCCGCGAGACGCCAAGTGCAGAAAAACCAATAAAAGCTTTTCTCTTCCACGGTACCGTCCTCGCGCAACACTCGATAATCCGCGCTGATCCATTTGCAGTCCGGCAACGCCGACGCGGTGCGGCAGTGAAGCTCCAGGCTGCCCTCCGGCAAAATATCGTCGGCGTCCATGAAGGCGATCCTGTTACCTCTGACATGCGCGATACCGGTGTTCGGCGCGCTCGCCGCGCCGCGAGCCCCCGTGTTCGGAAAGACGCGGACCCGGTCGAGCTCGGCGGTTTTGCGCAAAACGTCCTGCGTCACCGTATCGTCGCTCCGGTCGTCGACCACGATGATATCGGCGATCGCAAAATGCCCCGTCTGACGCTGGATCGACGCAACCGCCTCCCGCAAGAACATGCCAGCATTACAGCAAGCGATGATAAAACTGATCTCGAACGTGGTCATAAACTTGGCCTTGAGCGCACCGGCAAAGGCTATTCTGCGGTTGGCCGCTCCATACGGCAGCAGGGTTAAAAATACATAGAACCTCAACAATGCGCTGCAGCCCGTCGCCCCTAGCGGCGCCTTGCCCGGACGGCGGCGAGAATGCCGAACAGCGAGGCCTGCACCCGCAAAACCTCCTCGCGAATGGGATGGCGCACCACGAAGATGCCGATAATCCAGCCGGCGGCCCAGAGCGTGCCGGAGAGCGCCAATACGTCAAATTTGCTGGTTTGTCCGGCCAGCAAATCGACGGCGAGTGGGCCAGCGGAGCTGAATAGCACCACGCCGATGCCCTGCAGAGCGGGGCGCAGGAGAAGTCCGGGCTTTGGTTCCGATCACGGTCTCTGCGCACCACAACCACATGACGACCGCAATCAAAGTCGGCACGGCCTGCAGTGCGGCAACGGCGGCAAGTCCAAAGACCGAGCCGACGACGAGAGCAAGTACGCGAAGCGTCTGCCCCACGGCCTCAATACGGAAGATCAGTTTGATATGGCCCAAGGCCAGAAGAGTTTGACTGGCGAGGGTTGGCACGGGCCAGAGCCATGCCGACGCGCACAAGATCTGCAAAAGTGGCGCGGCGGCCGTCCAATTGGGGCCGAACAAAAACGCGATCAGCGGGTGAGCGATGATCGCAAGAAGCGCGACAATCGGCCACGTCAACGCAAAGAGGTAGGCGGTGCCCCGTTCATAGGGCTCGTGGAGATCGGCTCCCTGGCGATGGCGCTCGGCAAGCGCCGGAAAGGTGACGATGACGGCCGCTTTGATGATATCGCGATTGATCGTCGCGATGAGGCCTTGTGCGCGGCTGAACAGAGCAACGGCGTCGAAGCCGAGGGTGCGCCCGAGAACGAGGTCGGCCGCGCTGTTTCCCATTTCCGTAACTAGCGACTGCGCGCTGGCCCAGGTGCCGAAGCCGATAACGCGGCGCCAAGCCTTGAACGAGGGCCGCAAGAACGCATGCCGGCGATCCACCAGGGAAGCCAAACCGGCCGTCACCACCACTCCAGCAACCGAGCCCCAGGCCATGCTCATATAACTGAATCCCAGCACGGCCAGCGCAATGGACGTGGCGGACTGGACAATCTGGGTGCTGATAGTGACCAAGAACAGCAGCCCGAATTTCATCTCGCGCGCCATCATCCACAAGATCGGTGAGCCGAACGGAATCAGGAAAAAATTAAACGCCAGAACCGAAGTCACCTCGCGCAGCCGGTGGTCGCCATAAAATGCCGCGACGTATCCGCGGCCGAGATACAGCACGACAGCAATCATCCACGATATCGCGATGCCGACGCCGAATGCGCTGCGGAATCGATCCATCGTGAGATCGGGTTCTTGAATCAGATATCGGCCGATCCCAAAATCGCGGATCATATGAGCAATGCCGATGACCGCCGCGCTGACGGAGTAGATGCCGACCTCGCTGGGCGTCAACAGCCGCGCCAGGATGACGATGGACACAAACGAGATGGCCGCGCAGCCATATTGCTGCGCAATGGTGTACGCCAATGATTTCCGGATGCTGGCCATGGTGGATCGCGAAGAATTTAGACGCGCGTGCGCCGAGAAGTTAGATGCCCCTTAGTCGCCTGCCCGATGTCATTAACAGGTCATGGACACAAAAGCGAGCGTCTGCTGGGTCTTGCGGTTGGTACGGCACAGCAGGGCGGCGATTTGAGCCGCGGTTCAACCCCACAAAATCGAGGGCATCGCGTCCCAAAAAGGGAACCAGTTTTTAAACATATTGGCGCATTTAACAATCGCCACGTATGACCAAGCGGCGCCGTTAGTCCGACATCGCCAAAATAAAACAGGCGGTGTCCCCCTCGCCCGGCTCATTCAACTCTTCCGCGCGGCGTTGGAATTCATCGATCCGCTGTTTGGAGAACAGATGCTCGAAAGTAAAAGCTCTCGCCCCTTCGTCATAGCCAGGCAAACCCACCTCATGCTTCTCACTCATGAAAAGGTTCTGGCCCAACGAATTGAACCAAGATTTTTTAATTTCAAACCCGCCACGTTGAGCCAGCAAAGTCATGCCTCGCATTGTCGGCACAAAAATGTGACGAGGCGGATCGAGACCTATCCAATTAATCCCATATCGTTTCCAGGCATACGTTCCAGCAATGGGCAGTCGTACAAGGGCATGGCCGCCCGGACGTAGGAGTTGTCTCACTTCGCCAAGGACGGCAAGCGGCGCCGGCATATGTTCAAGCGAATGATGCAACATGATGAAATCAAATGGTCCGGTCAATTCGCTTAGCTTCCCCTTCAGAATGCGAAGGCCGGGCAACGTAATCGATTCTTTGACATGCGGATCGATGCCGGTCAGCCGCTGGAACCCCTGAGTATGCATTTTTTTCAGCAAAGCGCCGGCGCCGCACCCGACATCCAAAACCCTCGACTTGGTCGATACGTGCGAATGCCTGAACCACTCCCAGTCCAAATCGAAATAATTGGGCCTAAGTTTGTCGATGACCCATCCGATGACATTGCGCCGGTTGATCCAATAGTCCGTGCGCACACCGCGCATCAATGTACGCGGCCAGGTAAGGGACTCGGCGTTTGCGCACACATCATTAAAGGAATAGTAGCGCTCTGGATAAAAGCTCGACAGATTTCGGGGAACTTCTCTTATCTGAAGGCTCCCGCATTCCGGGCATTCGACGTAGTCGAATTCTTCCTTTGTCCCATACATCGTTTCCCGCGCCGTAAAATGGCGCCTGTCTCCGGCATTCCCACACACAAGACACTCGATCATCGGTACACTTTCAGATCATAGTCCCCCAAATAATCGTCAACAAAAACCTGGGCACAAACGGAACATCGTCCTTAAAGGCTGCGGCATTCGCCGCTATTGTGCGGGATCCCGGCACACTCATGGTGCTATGGGTTTGGATTTACCGAGCTGGCACGAATCAGAAATTGAAAGTCGATTAGGTGCCGAAGTGGGGAGCGCATCATAAATTTCATGAAATACCAGGTTGCCCTTCGCCCCTTGACCCAACTCGGCAAGAGGCGGATGCAATCCATTTTGTCGACTACCAGACCTGAGCAGGTCATCAACTCGATCGCGGTCTGCTCGACAAAAAAGCGCAAATGTGTTCGATCGAGCAAACCTTCCCTCACATAATTCCACCGTCCATGTACGAGCAGGGGCAAGACAACGGAGAAGTGCGCAACATTTGGAATCGACGCAATTATTGATCCCCCCGGCTTTAGAAGAAGATGAAGCCGCTTTACGACATTCCATGGATTAGCGAGGTGTTCCAAAGCATCCAGAGCGAGAATCAAATCGAAACTTGTGCGATCGAATGGCAGTGCCGGCCCTTCACAAAGCGTTTCAATGTTCCCAATGACGACTCTGTCGAGAACAGTCGTCGCTTGATTGGCTGGCTCATCCACGAGTTCAATTCCCGCCGCAAAGTCAACTTGGCGAATAGAGCGAAGCCACGCCAACGTTGCGCCGGCACCACATCCAATCTCAAGAACGCGTCCAACGCGCTCTGGAAGAAGCGGCTCGATTTCCCTGCGCACATATCCGAAGTAAGCGGAGTTCTTGTCCGAATAAAGAGGAGTGCTCAAAGCTCGCTCCTCCAAATTAGATAGCATCCAATAGTCCCCGCCAAAAACGCGGATTCAGCCCAAATATGGTCCGTAGGGGCCACGGCATTCGTCGCTTTGGGCTGTAGCCACCCGTCACACCACACCAGATATCCCAGAGCGCGTCCAGAGTGGCCGCCTTCGCGACGGGGTTACTCTCATAGCGTGCGACCCAGTCCAAGACGGTCCGCGAGTACCAAAGCTTCCCCTTGAGGCCACGCCAATGATCGGCGTGCTTACTCCACAGCAGGAATCGATTGCGCGTGATCAAGTAGTAGAAATACGCCTTTGGCAATTCAAAATGCAGGTCCACGGATTTTTTGTGATAAACTGTTGATTCGAATACGATCACGTTCATGTACCCTGCTTTCACGCTGCGAATGCAGTAGTCGATATCCTCATGATAGGCGAAGAACTGGTCGTCCAACAGTCCGATCGTTTCGACCAGCGCTCGCCGGATGAGCAACGCCGTCCCGTAGAGCGCGACTTTCTTTGGCTGAGCCTGCTGCCACTCCCGCGCGACCGCAATGTCACCTATCGGCTCGGATTTGCACTCGTCCAGAAATAGCGTAGCGCCGCAGTTCCAAATGCGATCAGGCGAGTCAGCAAAATAGATGACTGGGCTGAGGAGACCTACCCGAGGATCGGCCGATGCTGTATCGACCAATCTCCTGAGAGTATCCGCTCGAACGGTCACGTCGTTGTTCAGGAGCCATATGTAATCCGCGGCGTCTGCGAGCGCGCGTTTTATCGCGAGATTGTTGCCGCCGGTGTAACCGAGATTGATCTCGTTGCAGAGCAAGATGATACGGTCGCCGTACCGCTGCAGATGTTCGACGGAGCCGTCCGTGGAACCATTGTCAATCACCACCGCACGGTAGTTTGGATAATCGCTGTCGAACAATGACGATAGGCATGCCTCCGTGTCCTGATATCCGTTCCAATTGAGAATGCTGATGTAGACCAACGGGTATTTCATCTCGGCGTACTCTGCTGTGGTGAGTTTACCGGGTCGGCCCGCCTTTCGATTCCGTGACTACCAGGAAGCATTACCCGCGTAACCGGAGGTCGATGGCTTCGGGCTGCGGCCCAACCTGCCGGCGCGTTCTTATGAAACTGGCGGCACCACGCACATAGTTGGCGAAAATTTCCCAATCGGCCCGGACCTTGGTGCCGCTCGGGAGCGATCGCAGCATCGCGCGGATCAAACCGTAAATCTCCCAATAAACATAGCGCTGAACCCGCCGGTCACCCAATAACGTATGCTTCGCATAGAACGCGCCCCGCGCGATCTGATATCCGGCGGTGAGGGCCTTTCCAGCCTCAGGCGTCTTCCTTCCGTGGTTGTGGTGCGCCAGAATGTCGGGGCAATAGACGACCTCGAAGCCGCGGCGCACCGCGCGGTAATAAAGATCCAACTCGTCGGCGGCCTTCGCAGCGGTTCCCGGACCGAGGCGGCGGTCGAAGTCTCCAATCGCGGCAAATACGTCTCGATGGACGGACATGTTGCATCCGAGCAGGAAGCCGGATGGATGCTGATCGGGCGCCAGCCGCCGCTCGCTGCGGTCGGTCAAGATCGTAAGCGGGAGATCCGTCGGGTCCCAAAGCTCGACGCGCCCGCCGACAATGCCGCGCCATCCCCGCGTTTCATATTCCCGTTTCACGGACACAAAGAACCGGCGGTCGACGATCACGTCGTCGTCGATGATGGAAATAACGTCGCCGCGCGCCATTGCGATGCCCGCATTGCGGGCCCAGCACACGCCCTGACGCGGCTCGAAGATGTAGTGCATGGGGATCGGCGATGTTCGCGCGCAGGTTTCGATGACCTCCCGCGTCCCGTCCGTGGAATTGTTGTCGACGACGATGATCTCGACCTCCGTCGAAGCCGGAATTTCGCAGGCCGACGCGTGGCTCAGGGCCTGACGAAGGGTCTCGGCGCGGTTGCAGGTGCCGATAACGAGCGATATCGCCCGGATCGCGCCGGTTGGGGGAACGTTCATGGGCTTAAACCGCGACCAATGGATTATAACCCAACTGAAGAAAACGCCAGGCCAGCTCAGCCAGCGTCGCCGGTAACGGGGAAGCAGCTTTCACAAGCACTGCATGGCACAGGCCGGACGCCTTAACCAATTTCCTTGCCGTTACACGCGAGACACACCGCCCAGCCATCATTGTTTTACGCCCTTCGTCATCGAAATATGACTTTTGAGCCGAAACCCGGTCAGCAAGGTTCGAAGCAGGAAAACCAGATTTTGCACCGGCAAGTATCCAAGGGCCACCGCCTTGAGCACAAGACGGGCACCCGCACCCCAATCCCCGCGACTGCACACGTTCCGGCCGATTTGAGCATATCTCTGGCCGAGAATGGCCCGGCGTTCGCGCGCTGACAAATCGGCTTGGTAATTCTTGACGCGCTGCTCGATCATTGGGAGAAGGCAATCGATTTCCCGGCTGAAATTGAGCGCCATGTGCCCCGCCGCGCGCTTGTGGATTCGCACGAGAGATTCTTTGACCCAGACCAACTCACCGAGCCGAGCAAGGCAGATCCAGTAATCTTGATCCTCGCCGACGATCAGCTTTTCGTCGAATCCACCAACAATCGACACGTATTTCCGTCGGACCATGACGGAGGGGGTGGCGATAAATGACGCAGCTAAGAGGCGCTTCCACGCTTGCCCACCCGAGTTCGCCGCAATCAAGCTGTTATCCGTCATTTCCGTCGTCCCGTCAGGAAAAGTCCAGAATTGTTCACAGACACAAAAGCTCGCCGCCAGATTGCCTTCAAGCGCGCGAACTTGTTTGCTCGTCTTTTCCGGCAGCCATTCGTCATCCGAATCGAGAAACGCGACGTAGTCGCCGCGTACCGCGGCGAGACCGGCATTGCGGGCGGCGGCAGGCCCGCCATTCTTGGATTGGACGATCAAACGCAAATCGCATTTGGGCATCCATCGCCGCACGCGGGCAACCGTGTCATCGCTGCTGCAGTCGTCGATGACGATGATTTCGATCGGTGAATAGGTTTGGCCGGTTATCGACGCCAGAGCTCGGTCCACGGTCTGGCCTGCGTTGTAAACGGGAAGGATTACGGATACCAATGGCGGGGTGGCCGGCGACGAAGCCGTGTCAGGCCCGCGGTTGTGCTGAGGGGTTCCGGTTATAGCAGCCACGGCAAAATCATGATGATTGCGATTGCATTTAGGGGTTCCAGGGGGTCAAAACAGCAACGGGTAAACCCAATCATACCCGCCTTGCGATGCCGCAAAAAGGGTAACCAATGGACCAAAGTTAACCAAAAATTTCTGTTTTATCGAACATCAATCTCAATGGCGATAGCGACGCACACCCGATTAAGGCTGGTCTTCGGGGAGACTGATCAGGGTCCGGCAGCCGCCAAACGGATTTTGCGGCGGCGGCCAATTTCCATCCGCATCTATTCAACAATTGGCGCCGCTTCGTAGTATAGATTGAGATGGCTGATTGCGGCAGTACGGGGATAATCCACGTGCATCCAATACGTGCCAAGAATCGAAAAGAGTCGTTTGCTGGAGATGGAATGCCGATCTTGTGTTCAATCCGTTTCAGGGCTCTTCGCGTAGGCCGCGCTAGTAAGCGAGGGCGTTGCCGTGCGTGATTTTTTGATTGTGATGATTGTTCTCGGATCCGTTCCGGTGATCCTGGTACGCCCCTACGCCGGCATTCTCATGTGGTTTTGGATCTCGCTGATGAGCCCGCACATGCTGGCCTGGGGCTATGCTCAAGAATTTCGGGTGGCGCTGGTCGTCGGTCTAGCCACACTGATCAGCTGGTTCTTTTCACGCGAGCCCAAGCTGCCGCCGAATTCGGCAATCACCTATGCGCTCGCTGCCTTCACCGTTTGGCTCTCGCTAGCGGCCGTTTTCGCATTTCACCCGGAAAACGCCATTCCGAAATGGGAAGAGATCATTAAAATTTTGGCGATGACGTTCGTCACGATGTGCATTGTGCAGTCGCGCGAACGAATTCATTGGTTGGTTTGGGTCATCGTGGTGTCGATTGGCATCTACGGGGTCAAGGGCGGAATTTTTGCGATTTTGACCGGAGGAACATATCGCATTTATGGACCGCCAGGCACGTTCATTGAAGAAAACAATGCATTGGCATTGGCCCTGATTGTATTGCTGCCGCTCATGCAATATCTGAGGACCATTTCGACCAATCGCTGGATACGGTATGGTCTCACGACTGGAATGGGACTCACGATCATTTCTATCCTGGCCAGCTATTCTCGCGGTGCGCTGCTCGGCCTAACGGCAATGCTTGCATTCTTCCTTTTGAAGTCGAAGCATCGCTTCGTCACAATGATCTTAGTGGCCGGCGCGCTCGGGGCCGGATTTATGATGCTCCCCGAGGAATGGTACACCCGGATGCATACGATCGAGCATTACGAGAAAGATGATTCGGCGCAGGGGCGGCTCGACGCCTGGACTTTTGCCTACCGGCTTGCACTCGATCATCCTTTTGTCGGCGGCGGCCAACTCGTCGGGGGGGACAGCCAGCTCTTTATGCGATACGTTCCGCAGGCCATGCACGCGCGGGCGGCCCACAGCATCTATTTCGAGGTGCTTGGTGAAACCGGATTCGTCGGTCTCGGCCTATTCCTATTCCTACTGATTGCGTCGTACCGAGCCGCAAGTAACGTCATTCTCCTAAGCCGCGACCGGTATGATCTTGCATGGGCGCGATCTCTGGCAGCCATGATACAGGTATCCATCGTCGGCTATGCGGTGACGGGCGCGTTTTTGAGCCTCGGTTTCTTCGACCTCTATTATGTGCTGGTCGCGCTCATCGCGGTGACCCAGCTCGTCGTTAAGCGGGAGGTCGCCAAATTGGGCGGCGGCGAGACCGTTCAGAAAATCGGCGCCCCAATCCATAGGCCTGCTCACGCGCTCTTGGGTGCGGAGACCGCCTTTTCCCGAACCGCCTCGCCCGATCCGTCACCACCACGGTTGGTCGGACCTTGAATTGCCCGTGGCGCGGCGACGCAGGGGTCATGAGGATTGCGTCGCTCGCCCTGTTTCTTCTCGCCGTCCCGGCAATCGCCCACGCTGACGAAAACGGCGCGACGATCCATCGCGACCGAGATGAACAATCCAAGCCGGTAGCGCGGCTTGCCGATTCCGGTTGGCACGACTATCAAATCATCATGTGGCAGAGTCAGACGTCGGCACAATATGCCGCGCTCAAGGCCATTAGCGTCACCGCCGGCGAAGTGCATCTGCTGAATCGCGATGAACCGGATAAGCTGCCTAAAGACGAGATAGCGCCACTCTTACGCAACCATCTCCGCTGGTACGTCGAGAACATCGCGACCGATTTTTATTCGCCTTACCACCGGTGGTTCTCAGATCATCCAAACAACTGGCGATTCGACGAGGTCAAGAAACTCTACAAGAAAAATCCGCGGGATTCCGCTGCCTTTCGCCGCGATCCGGGTCTCTCGGACCCGAAATGGCTCAATGCCATCCGCGACCGGCTGACCGAGGTCGTCCGCAGGCAAGCCCTCTACCGGCCGCTTTTCTACAATCTCGGCGACGAGACCGGCATCGCAGAGCTATCGATTCCATGGGATTTCGATTTTTCCGAGGACTCGCTCAAGGCCATGCGCGTATGGCTGAAAGAACGTTACGGCACGTTGGAAGCGCTGAACCGGCAATGGGGTTCGAATTTCGCCGACTGGAAATCCGTAACGCCGATGACGACTGATCAGGCCATGGCGCGCTCGGACGACAACTTCTCCGCCTGGGCCGATTACAAGGAATGGATGGACGAGGCTTTCGCGCGAGCCATTCGTTCGGCCACCGACGCGGTTCATGCCGCCGATCCCAAGGCCCTTGCGGCGATCGAGGGAGCGCAGAATCCCGGGTTGGGGCGGCTACGATTATTCACGCCTCGCGACCGCCGTCGATGTCATGGAGGTCTACGACGGCGGTGGCAATTTGGAGATCGTGCGGTCGCTCAATCCGAAAATGATCGTGCTCACCACCTCATTCGCTTCCGGCCCAGCGGAAGCACATCGAGTTTGGCGCGAACTGCTGCGTGGGAGCCGGGGCCTTGTCCTCTGGGATCCGAATAGCGAGTTTGCCAATGACGACGGAAGCCTCGGCCAGCGCGGGCGCGACGCGGCCCCGTATTTCGGGGAAATCCGCGGTGGTCTCGCGGCGCTTTTGATCAATAGCGAGCGGCAATTCGATCCCGTGGCCATTCTCTATTCGCCCGCCAGCTTGCGCACCCAATGGCTTCTCGATTGGAAACCCAAGGGGGACACCTGGGCGACGCGCGACATCAAGGATTCCTACGAGGATCCGAACGAAACGCGCTCATCCATGGAAGGCTTCGCAAATCTATTCGAACATTTGGGCTTCCATCCGCGCGTCGTTACCGATGCTCTTATCGAGCACGGTGCCCTCGCGAAGGTTCGCGTTCTCATTCTACCGCACGCCCTTGCGCTGGCGCCCGGAGAAGCCGACACAATCCGCAAATTTGTCGAGAATGGAGGGACCGTCATAGCCGACATCGAGCCCGGCGTTTTCGACGGTCATAGCCGCAAATTGGCGACGCCGCCGCTGTCCGACGTCTTCGCTGCCGCCGAGACCACCGGCCGTTTCGGAGCGGGTAAAGCAATCTTTGTTTCTGGTGCCTCGGCGTGCGGCGACGAGCCCGCGTCAGACGCTTGCCGGAATTCTATTCTTTCGGCTCGCCGGCGGCTTGGAGAGTTGGCCATCAAATCGGCTTTCCCCGTCACGACTGCGGACAATCAGCCGGCCGCTGACGTCGAAACTTACGCATTTCGCAACGGCAATGTGACGATCATGGCGGCGCAGCGCGACTTACCGGCTTCGGAAATCCGCCGGTCCCCGGAAAGCACCCCCGGGTGGCTCGGCCGTCTCGCCCATTGCCTTGGCATTGGCCGGGCCGGCTTTTCTCTACGACCTCGGCCAGGGCAAGGCGCTGGGCTCCACGGCGCGGCTGGACCTTGTCCTGGACCCGATTGCGCCAACCATTCTCGCCATCTCCGATAAGCCTCTGCCCGCCCCGACCATCCAGGGACCTTCCGAGCTGCGCCTCGGACAAACCGGTACGTTTTCCGTCGGTTTCGCAGGTGCCTCGCCGGCCGCTTTTCCTGTCCTGCATGCGGAGATTACCGATCCCAGCGGCAAGACCATCGATGATTACTCGGGCAACCTGATCGCCCCCGGTGGCGCCGCCTCCCTTCGCTTTCCTCTCGCGCTCAACGACCCGGCCGGGACGTGGCGCATCCGCGTGACCGATCTCCTGAGCGGCCAAACCGCCGCCACGGAGGTCCAGGTTTCCGGATCTTGATCTGGGGCATGGCCAGGGTGCCGTTGGCGGGTTATTGAAGACCCTCCCGCAAGCGGCATAGGTCCCCCGATGTTCTTCACCGTCTCCAAGCTGCTTGGCGCCTTGGTAAACCCAGCCACAATCCTCGGTATCCTTATTCTCGGGAGCGCCGCCGCCGCGCTCAGCCGGCGAAAGCGGCTCTCCGCCGTCCTGCTGGGCGGGTCGGCCATTCTGGTGTTGGTCTTCGGCATGTTGCCGACCGCCGCTTGGCTGGCACGGCCTCTGGAGACCCGCTTTGCGGCGCCGGTCCTGCCTGACCGCGTCGCCGGGGTCATCGTTCTTGGCGGCACGGAAATGGTCGAACAATCGGCCGCCTGGGGCCAGCCGATGGTCAGCGATCCTGCCCCCTTCGTGGCTCTTCTGACGCTCGGGCGCCGCTACCCGGACGCAAAACTGGTCTTTAGCGGGGGGATTCGCTCCCGCCGCGATCCGACCGTGAACGAGGCAACGATCGCCAAGGATTTCATTAACGAACTTGATACTAGTGGCCGTGCCATAATCTTCGAGGATCAAGCGCGGAATACGTTCGAAAATGCCGTCTTCACCCGGGGGCTTGTCGGACCAAAGCCGGGGGAGCACTGGATCCTTGTTTGCCAAGCGATTGCTATGCCGAGGGCGGTCGGCGTTTTCCGGAAAGCCGGATGGGACGTCATTCCCTTCCCGGCGGGATATCTGACCGCGGGTAGGGATCGGGCCTTCTTGTCGTTTGACCTCACTGGCGGCTTCCGCTTGGCCACCCTAGCTCTCCACGAATGGGTCGGCCTGATCGTTTACCGGATGATGGGATATTCCGATGCGCTCTACCCCGAATAAGCGCTTTGCCGAGCGGACTCGAGAACTCGCCGTCCCTGGCGGCAACCGCGGCCGCCGGGTAGAATCGCGGAGGAGCCCGCGGACAGATTTTCGAATTTTGGCGCAACACGACCGGACGGACGGAGTGTCCGCGCGCCGCCATCAGCAATAGACAATCGATTCATGGCAACGATCGAATTAGTGAACGCTGGATTGCTGGGCTATACCGGCGCGGCTGTCGGCTATTTGCTGTTGACGTTGCTGGTCACGTACTGGTGGAAACGCGACCTTTCCGGCGCCTTGTTGATCGCCGCCAGTTTCGCTACCTGTGCCTGGGCCGCGACAACAGCCTATGGCTTGCGCTTCGGCACCATCGGTCAAGCCTCCCAAATTCTCGAGATCGTCCGCACGAGCAGCTGGATGCTTCTGCCGCTCGGTTTGCTTTTCTGGATGCCTCCCGTGCGCCGATTGGCCTGGGCCTCCGTTATCGTCGGGGCCGGCGTCGCCGTCGTCGCATTGACATTCTTTTTGGGGGATACCACGAGTTCCAGAAGGCGCGACCACCGTGCAAATGATCGTCCTCATCGGACATCTTGCCTTGGCCGTCGCCGAACTCGTGCTGGTCGAAAATCTATTTCGCAATTCGTCCGAGGTCCGTCGCTGGGCCGTTAAATATCTTTGTTTCGGCGCCGGCGCATTGTTCGCATATGATTTTTTCCTTTATTCCGACAGCCTGTTATTTCGCCACCTCGATATCGGCCTGTTCATGGCTCGTGGGGCAGCAAGTCTTTTCGTCCTGCCGTTGTTCGGGCTCTATGCCGCGCGGAACCGGAAGAGCGGTCCTCAGATCGCCGTATCCCGCCAGTTCGCGTTCCATTCCACGACATTCGTGGGCGCCGGCCTCTATCTCATCGCCATGGCGGCCGCTGGCTATTACGTTCGCCATTTCGGCGGCACCTGGACCACATTCCTCCAAGCGCTATTCTTCTTCGGCGCCGTCCTTCTCCTGATTGTCCCGATCTCGTCCAGCAGTGTTCGGGCCTATTTGCGGGTTTTCGTCGAAAAAAGTTTTTTCCAATACAAATACGATTATCGCCAGGAATGGCTCCGCTTCATTCGCACCATATCCCATACGCAAGAGGCTCAGGATCTGCGCCGGCGCGTGATTCAGGCCGTCTGCGACATTGTGGAAAGTCCGGAAGGCGCCCTGTGGCTGCAACGCGACGCTGGGACTTTCTCGCTGGCGGCGGCGTGGAACACCTCCCGCTGGAATCTAGGGAGCCAAGAGGTGATCAAGGCGGAAGGTCCCCTGGCGCTTTTCTTGAACCAAACGAAGTGGATTATCGACACCGATCAATATCGGAAGACGCCGGAGCGCTACGCCGGGCTCACGGAAATGCCGGAGTGGCTATCGGCGGTGTCCCGGGCGTGGTTGATCGTCCCGTTGGTTCTCGACGACAGGCTCTACGGAATTTTGATTGTCGGCCATTCTCGCGCCGAGCGCCAATTGAGCTGGGAGGATTTCGACATCCTGAAGACCGTCGGCCAGCAGGCGGCGAGCTATCTGGCCCAACAGGAAAACGACGAAGCGCTGGTCGAAGCGCGGCAATTCGAAGCCTTCAACAAACGCTTTGCCTTTGTCGTTCACGACATCAAGAATTTGGTCAGCCAGCTCTCACTGGTGCTGACGAATGCCGCAAAGCATCGCGGCAATGTCAATTTCCAGAACGATGCGCTTGAGACGGTGCGGCAATCGATCGACAAGCTGAATAAGATGCTGCGCCAGCTCCGCGCCGAGCCGGCGCGGGCCACGCCGTCAAAGTCCGTTGAATTGGCCGGGCTGCTGCGCGATATCGTGGCCCATCAAAAGCAGCATCATGGCGGCGTTTCATTGAGACTTCAGAAGCCGATGGCGTTGGTTGCTGCCGATGAAGATCGCCTGAAAACGGTCGTCGAACATTTGGTTCAAAACGCGCTCGATGCCGCCGGCGCCCAAGGGTCGGTTGAAGTGCGGCTGGCCGAAGATGGCGACATGGCCGCGGTGGAAATCGAAGACAACGGTCCGGGGATGGATCCCGGCTTCGTCCGGGACCGGTTGTTTCGCCCGTTCGACACAACCAAGGACACCGGTTACGGTATCGGCGTTTACGAGAGCCGCGAATACGCCAAGTCGCTGGGTGGGCGGTTGGAAGTCCACAGCGAAACAGGGCGCGGCACCATCATGCGCGTCTGCTTACCGAAAGTCGATGCGGAATAGATTTCTTCGCCGGCCGTGCCCGCAAGGCGCGGAGGTTTGCAAGGGGGGAGAATGGCGAAGCCGAAACGTAAGCTTCTAATCGTTGAGGACGATCTCGGGCTGCAGCGTCAGCTGGCCTGGACCTTCGAGGATTATGAAGTGCTGTCCGCCACCGACCGGGACGCCGCCCTCGCCATTGTGGCATCGGCGGAGCCGCCGGTTGTCACCCTGGATCTCGGACTTCCCCCGGATCCGGACGGTGCGAGCGAGGGCCTGGCAACGCTGGAGCAGATCCAAAAACTGGCACCCCAGACCAAGATCATCGTGGTGACCGGGAGCGAGGAGCGGGCCCACGCGCTCAAGGCGATCAGCCTCGGCGCCTATGATTTTTATCAGAAGCCGATTGATGCGGACACGATCCGACTCATCGTCGACCGGGCCTATAACCTCTTTACGCTGGAAAGCGAAAACCGCCGTTTGCTCCAACTCGAAGAACGGCTCCCGCTGCAGGGGCTGGTCACCGCCAGCCCCTCCATGTTGAGCGTTTGCACGATGGTGGAGCGTGTTGCCCCAACCTCGGTGACCGTGCTTTTGCTCGGGGAAAGCGGAACCGGCAAAGAGGTTATTGCCCGTGCCCTGCACACGCTGAGCCCCCGCCAGGGAAAGCGTTTTGTCGCCATCAACTGCGCGGCGATTCCCGAAACCTTGCTCGAAAGCGAGTTGTTCGGGCATGAAAAGGGCTCATTTACAGGAGCCCACAAACAAGTCATCGGCAAGATCGAGCTGGCGGATCAGGGAACGCTTTTTCTCGACGAGATCGGCGATATGCCGATCCAACTTCAAGCCAAGCTCCTTCGCTTTCTACAGCAACGCGTATTGGAGCGAATCGGCGGGCGTTCGGAAATCTCCGTCGACGTCCGCGTCATTTGCGCCACCCACCGCAAGCCGGAAGAGCTGATCAAATCAAACCTGCTTCGCGAAGATCTCTACTACCGTCTCAGCGAGCTCGTCATCAATATCCCGCCCCTGCGGGAACGCCCCGGCGACCCGGTGCTGCTGGCGCATCATTTTCTCAATTTGATGAATCAACAGGCCAATCGTGATATCAAGGGATTCGCTCCGGATGCGATATCCGCGCTATCGAATTATCCGTGGCCCGGCAACGTTCGAGAGCTCGAAGGCCGGGTCAAACGCGCCGTCATCATGGCGGAAGGATCGCAAATAACCTCCGGCGATCTCGATCTCCCGGCGGCGATTGGCGCTCCGGCGGGTTCCGCCACCCTCAAGGATGCGCGCGAACGCGCGGAGCGTGACGCCGTCCAGCGGGCGCTCGCCCAGGTCAACGGCAATGTGACGCAAGCGGCCAAATTGCTGGATATCAGCCGCCCGACGCTCTACGACCTGATGCGCCACCACAGTATTCGCGCCTGATTTGGGCCTGAATTCCAATTCGCCGGCGTCTTTCGGCCCGCCGTCAATTCTTGATCCATTCCCCGGTCCAGACGGCCACTTGATCGCGCCAGGCGCGGCGGGAAAAGGTGTGATCCGCCGCATCGAGACGACGAACCTCCACCCGATCATCGGCGTAAATCCGCTGCCATTGCTTCGATCGGCGCGTCGCGTCTGCGAATTCTTTTGCGGTCAGATCCCGGCCGCTGAGGATGAAGAGGATTCGGCCGGTGAACCGCTGCAGGCTTTCTCCCATGCCCTGCACTAAGGGATTGCCATCGGCCTCTTGCGTCGGCGGCAAAGAGTCATCCAACGCGCCGAAGGCTCGCACCGTGTCGCGGATAAGCGCCCGCGCCGATGCGATCGGATTGAATTTCCCCGTGGCAAGCTTGGTCAAGAAATCCTTTTGCACGAGCCGCTGCAAGTAATAATGCTTGAGATGGGTGCGCGCCTGGCTCGCTTCGCTGCGGACCCAGGGATTGACCAACACGACGCCGCATATGCGCCGGTCGCGCGAAGCCTGGCGGGCGATTGCCAACGTCGCATCGCACAGGCCCCAAAGCACGATCCGCGTGATCGACGGCGTTCTTTGAACCAGAAGCTCGACGGCGGCGGCAACATCGGGCTCGATATGCTCAAATCCGGGAAATTCGCCGCCGCTGTCGCCCATGCCCCGGCAATCGAATCGGACCACGCCGAAGCCGCGCGCCGCCAGATCCCGCGCGAGGAGAATGAATTGCCGGTGGCTGCCCACGCGATATTGCGGACCGCCAACGACAATCACGACGCCAAGCGTCGGCGCAACGGCTGGCGTATGCAGGATGCCGATGAGATCCGTGCCGGCGACGGGAAACGTGATGGGAATTTCGCTGGTCATGTCCGGTTGAATTCGAAAAGATCCGTCGTCGCCTCGATCAAGGCCGGTGCCACGGTTGTCTCCTGGGTCGTCCAAAACTGCAGCCCGGTCACCGCCTGGGCCACGACCCTAGCACCCGACTGACGCCATTTCTCGACCACCCGTTGACTGGCGGGCAACAATTGATCGCCAACCTCCTCCGCGACTTCAAGCCATAGAACGGGACAAGAAGCTCCAATCTCCTCCATCCGCGTGACCGAAAGCGCATCGGCCAATTCCGGAGTAAGTTCGTAACCGGCGATTTCCACCGACCGGCCACCGGCAAGCTCGGCGCGCAAGGCTTCGGTGCTTTTGCCGTTCCCCTCTTCCCCCATCGACGCCGCGACACCAATGCGCAAGAATTGAGTCAGCATCGTCTTTCCATCGACCACCGGCTGCCACAAGAGCAAATTCTCGAATCGCCCTGGGTTCCGCACCGCGGCCGCAACCGCAAGGAGAGCGCCGAAGCGAAGGCCCCATAGGCCGGTCGCCCCATGGCCCTTGGACTCGAGCCAATCGGCCGCGGCCAAAATGTCGCCGATCCATAACGATAGTTGCCCGTCCCGGAATTCCCCGCCGCTGTCGCCGGTGCCGAACAAGTCGAGCAACAACACAGCCGTGCCTCTCGATGCCAGCGCACGGGCTTGAAGCGCCGCCATGCGGCGCGATCAATTCATCTCTTCGGCAAAGGGCGGCACATAAATGAGGGTGCCCAGGGAGTTGGTCCCGGCGGCGGGCGGGTGGTAGATGGCGAAAATGGGCCCGGCCGGACCTTTGAGAAACATCGGGTTGCCGACGCTGTCCTTGCCCGCAGGCATCAGCGACCGAGCTTTGCCTCGACAAATCGCGAGAGGCTGCCGACGGTGTCGAAAACTTCGGCCGTGATTTCATTGTCGTCGATGACGATGCCGAAGCGTTCCTCGAGCGCGGTGACGACGGTGACGACGGCCATCGAATCGAATTCGGGGATGTTGCCGAAGAGGCCGGTGGACGCGTCAAATTGCTTGATCTTGTCCCCCAGCTGCAGGCTCCGCCCCAGCACCGTTTTGACATCGTCGATGACGTTCAATAGAGGATCCCCTTCAACAACGCGGTTTCCTTGCTGCCCGAAGCCGACGGTTCTGCCGCTTAGGCGGCGCTCCCTCGGTCGGATGTGGCCGGGTCGCTGTCTTGTCCATCCTGCCCCCGGCGGTCGGTACAACGAAAAATCCAGCCTCCGACCTGTCCGGCAAAGTGCCACCCCGCACTCAGCAACCCGTTGATCGAGAACCGATTGAATGCGATCAGGCCGACAACATGCCGACATTCGGTCATCCAATCAAGCTTGTAAGCTTCGCTCCTTTTTGAGCGGCATCAAGCGTAGGCCCGTCGCTCCCTGCAAAAAGTTATCGCGAGCGAATTGTCATTGGATGCACTAACGTGCCGCCGACCCTACCCGGCAGCAATTGCTGCCGGCGTTTGCGGGCGGCCGGTCCGGCTTTATGGCTCATCATCGTCGTCCCGGCTATCCGCCCCCAGGAGCTGCCGGTTTTTTTCGAATTCCTTGATCAACTCGTTCAACTCGGCAATGGCCGGATGCGAACCGGTGTCGTCCGGTTGAACCGGCGCCGATTCCCAGTCTTTGACATATTGCATGACGGACGATGTCATGTCGGCAACACTGTCCACGATCGAGGCCAACCGAAGGCTCAATTCGCGGATGCTCGTCGACGCGGCCGTCAGCCGTTCGAGACTCTGCTGAAAATCGGCAATCGCCGAGAGAGCCCCATCCGTCAGCATGAGCGTGCTTTGCTGGGCCAAGGCCGCATCGATGCGGTCTTGCAGGCGTGCGACGTCCAGTGTCAGCTCTCGAACCATCGATGCGGTCCCTGCCCCATCGCCGCCGGCACTCCCACTGTCGCGCGCCCGCCGGATCATTTTCTCGACATTGGTAACGGCATCATTGACCAGTGCCGCATGGCGGGCCCGCGCCCGCGGCTCTTCTTCCAAGAGTTGGGCAAAGCGCCCGATTTCCTTGAGCAGCCGCGTTTGCTCGGATTGCAGGGCGGCGGCGGCGGCCAAACAATCGGCAACGGCCCATTGCAGCCTCTGCCCGTTGCGGTGCTCCCATCGCATCACCAGCCGGCGGACCAGAGGGGACGCCAACCCGGTAATCCCGCAGCCGAGCGCGAATGTCGCGCACACGGTCATGACGCTGAGAAACAGCGAGATATTGAACCGATCGCCAAAGCCGACCGTTTCAAGCTTCGCACCAAAGAGGCCGATCACCACGATTACCACGATGCCGACCGCGCCCAGCGCCATCGCCACGCCCGGAAAGTAATTGAATGCCGCGCCGATCGCGGGGTCCGCGGCGGCGGAGGCGGAAAGCGTTTTCTGAGCGGCATTCGCCCGCATGTCATCGTCCCCAATGGCGCGCAGCCCATGCGGATGGCCATTTTCTTCGTCCGGCCGCTGCGTCCGAATATACATTTTGGCGTAGCTTTCGGCCAACCGGCGCAAGCGCGGCGAGTGCCGAAATGCGTAAAGGAACGGGCGTCTCAAGGCCTCTCCCTGGGGAAGGCCGCATTGCGCGGCGAGAGACTCAACTCGCACTGCCGCCAACCAGATTGACGCGCCATTCAACGCCCGGAGCGCGCCGATGACGAGCAGAACGCAGGCCGAAACCGCAATGCCGGTCGACATCGCCTGAATCAAGTTCTCGGCCGGGGCCCAACGAAATAAGGTCATATCGGACATCATCGATTTAGCGCTTTGCACCAGTTCGTGATTCGCAGCGGATCGGCACGCCGATTACTGCTGGACCGCAATTGCCGGGCGCGCGCCGGATTGTACGTTGCTGTAATTAGCGCCCGTTTCGACATGCGCCCGCTGCCTTACGAGCATGCCCCGTACCTCGTCGGGAGTCGCCGCCTCGCCGCTGCATGTCGCGAAGAAAAATTCGCAGAACCGATCGATGAGCCCAAGAAACCGTTGGAGCTCCGAATCGCTGCGGACATAAGGCGTGTGACCCGGGACAACGGACGGGCTGTGATAATTAAAAACGAAGAAGCGCCTTCCCGCGGCCAGCATTGCCTGCGTGAGCCGCTTAAGTTCCGGCAAATTTGTGCCTTCGGGTGTCAGACGGATGCGTTCGAACAATCCCAGGCGCGCGAACACGCCGGGAAGGTGGAGCCGCATTCCAAAATTCGACATCAAACGCGGTTGCAAGATCTCGCCTTGGTTTCTCAGATATCCGCACCAGCCGGCAGTCAGCGGGATCTCCAGTATCTTCGAGGTCGGGCCGAACCAAAAAGGATCGGCCTCGTAGGCCCTGAAATCGGGACCTCCGTCACGTTGAAAATCGGTTCGTGGAACGACGCTGGTATCGATTTCGTAACCCAGGTCTTCGAGAATCTCGCCGGTCGAAGATCCGATTCCGTACCGCCCTGCCCTATAGACAGTCGGGCGCCGGCCGAAATTTCGTTCGATCGTTGCCGTCAACTGCTCAAGCTTTGCCCGTTCGAGCGCCTTGGGAAGGTTGCCGGGATAGGAGTTGCGAGTGCAAACCTCTTCATCATAGGGCGGGTTCACCCAGGGGTGAAGATGGGCGCCGATGATGCAAAGGCCGTCGTCATGCCATTCGCGCAAGACGCCGAAACCCTGTTCCTGCGACGCGACCGAATAGTCCACCACATAGGTCGGTTTGACGCCGTAGCCTTCGAGGATGCGTTGGGCGCGATCCTGGTGGCGCATATGGGTGACACCCATTTCCGAACGGGAAACCCGTTTGCCCCAATCGAATTCCTCTTCGGTATCGACGACCACCAGGAGCTTTGGCGCCAATGCCGCGGGTGCCGCGACAACAGAGGCGCGCGTCACCGCAATATTTCGAGAAAAAATCATGCCCATTCAAGAATTGTAAGAAACCTACCCGACTCTACTGCAATCCGACGCACCCGAACTATGACATCGTTCCTAACGAGCGTAATAATCACCTAGTCGAACTGACGATTTCCCGCACTTTCACCCCCTGGCCAGAGATTTGGCCGAGCCAATGGATGAACTGTCTAACCCATCTGCGGACGCCGCAAAATGACGGCGCTGGCGCTCTTCCGACCCATGGCTGCCCGAATAATATGGTTAACGAGTTAACGAGCCAATAAATTACGCGGGCCGCAATAAACTCGCCGCAGCGGCATCCCGATTTTTTTGGATTTCATTTTATTCAAATGCAAGGCTTCCGGCGGAGGCAAATGCATTTGCCGACGATATATGGATGTATTGTGACCAAAGTGTACCACCGCTGTGTCAATTAATATTACAGTATGAATACAGCAATGCGTAGGGTGCCGTCACAGTACTGCCACGTGCATTTACTTCCTCGCCGCTCTTGACTCACCACGACAATTGTAGTTGCCTTGTCTCGTTTCTATTCGTGGGAAGCGCAGCGGGTGCGCCTTCCGAGTATAGTTAACGAACTAGCGAACATCTGTTAACGGCTCGCGACGGGTCCCTGGGGTTGGGGCGAAGTTTGTTTTGGACTCGTCGAGCTCGATTTTTGGACGGCGCGAAGAATAGGCTTTAAGCCAGCGCGCTAAAATCTCGGTGCCTGCCGTCTGGGGAGGCGGCAAATTGCTTAGGATCTTTCGCCATTATCTGTCGGCGTCCGCGCTCGGGCTGTTTCTGCTTGAGATTAGCGTGATTGTTTCCGCGTTCTACGCGGCTGCCCGCGCGTTTGCGCCGCTGAATGCCACCAACCATGAGATGCTGAGAGAATATCTCGCGGTGATGCTCGTCACGGGCATCATCAGCTCGTTGTTGATGTATTCGATCGGGCTCTATGACCGCTGGCTGATCGGAAATGTGCGGCGCGCTTTCCCGCGGCTGGTTGCGTCTTTCGCAATTTGCACGCCCATCATCATCATTTTGATGATGTTCAATTTGCCGGCGCCAGAGGGCGTTGCCGCCGCCCACCAAGCCCTTGTCTATACCTCATGGGCGGCGCTGGCCTTTACCGGTGTTTTGGTTTCGCGCGTGGCCTATGCCGGGATCACCCGATCGACCGTGGCGCGGCGGCGCGTTCTTGTCGTGGGCATCGGCAAACTGGCGGCAGAAATCGAGTTTATGCTGTCTCGGCAGGGCCACGCCGACGTCGAAGTGGTGGGATATACCGCGTTCGGGAATGAAACGCCCCTGGTCCCGCAATCGCGCATCAAGCCGGGCACGAAATCTCTGTTGCAGATCGCCCGCGCCAATGGGGTCAGAGAGATAGTGGTTGCGCTCGACGATCGGCGCGGCGTGCCGCTCGATTCCTTCCTGGAAGCGCGGATGGAAGGCATCACGGTCACCAATTATCTTTCCTTCTGGGAACGGGAGATGCGGCGCGTCAATTTGAAGGCGCTGGATCCCAGCTGGCTCATCTATTCGGATGGCTTCCGCATCAGTTCGGAAACCAATGCCCTGCTCAAGCGCCTTTTCGATTTCGGCACGGGCGTTGCCTTGCTGATCCTCGGCTTGCCGGTTTTTGTCTTCGGCATTATTGCGGTCCGACTTAGCAGCTCGGGTCCGATATTCTACAAGCAGGATCGAGTTGGCCGGAACGGCATCACGTTCACCATCTACAAATTCCGGACGATGCACACCGATGCCGAGAGCAACGGGATCCCGCAATGGGCGTCCGTCCAAGACCCGCGCATTACCAGGATCGGCTCGTTCCTTCGCAAGTGGCGCATCGATGAGCTGCCACAAATCTTGAATGTCCTTCATGGCGACATGAGCTTCGTCGGCCCGCGTCCTGAGCGGCCCTTCTTCGTTCAGAGCCTTACCAAAGACGTCCCGTATTATTCCCAGCGCCACCGTATGCGTCCGGGGATCACGGGCTGGGCGCAGATCAATTATCCCTATGGCGCTTCCATCGAGGACGCCGAGGCCAAGCTCGCTTACGATCTTTATTACATCAAAAATTACAGCTTTATGTTCGATTTGCTCATCCTGCTCTCGACGGCTCACGCCGTCTTCTTCAACAAAGGCGGCCGCTAAAAGCGGATGGATTCGGCCAACGATTGCCGAAGGGCGTGACCTGCCAGCGGGCGGGCCCGCGCGTCAGGGCGCCGAATGCCCAATCAGTACGGATCGAAGGGCGTCGAGAGTTCGACGCGAAGTCGCTTAACACACGATCCGCGTCGGCGGCATTTTCGTCGTAGTCGGTCGCGATCACGACAGTTGCTGCTTCGTCTTGCCCGCCGAATATCTTTTCCTTCGCTTCCAGTAGCTTGGCCAAATACCGATTGCCAGTGAAGCGGCCGTCGATCCAATACCAATACCAAATAGTATGTTTCCGCTCCTTGGTGACGCTGCGGCAGTATTGTACGGTGATGTGCTCGTCACCAATCTTGGCTTTCGTCGCTCCCTCGGCGGCCAATATCCAGCCCTTACCCTGACCGAATTGGTGATCGGAACTCACCGCCTGAGCGCCTTGCCGATTATGTGAATAATAACCAATGTGCAGGTATATCCGGGCGTTTTCTTTCTCATAACTGGCATCCAGCTGTGCATCGGGCGCAGCGAAGATTGGCGGCAGAGGATCGGGCGCGCTGCCGGCCTCTCGCCAGGCGCCGATCGTTTGCGGCAATACGGGATGAAGCGAACTTGCAATCGGTCGCTGATCCGTGCGCATCGCGTAGACAGCCGCAATCGCGACCGGCGTCAGAGCAACCAACCCAGCCAGAGCAACATACCGAATGGCTTTCGAATGGTCGGCGCGCGGCGCCGTTGACGTAACGCCCTCCCGCGGCAGTTCCTTCTCTCGAAAGCTCATGCCGATCGCCAAGGTCACGAAGGTGATGAGCGAGAAGAAAATCCAGCCATACAGCACATGGTCGATACCGGTGGCGAGCTCGTTGTTTGTGAAATAGGCGAGCAGAATGATCCCGAACGCTCGAACGCCGTTGGCGACGACCGGTACCACGACCGACAGCGTCATGAAGGCCCCACGTCGCCACCATGACCGGTAGGTAATGCCGGCAAATAGCACGCCGATCGCCAGCGATGCCATCAGGAACCCTAGCCCCGAGCATTCATCGGCAACGTAAAATGTGCCGTTCGGGACCGAAATGATCATGCCGTCGGAGAAAACCGGGATGCCGACAAGCTGCAGCAGCTTGACCGCCAGCCCGGCGGTGACGGCCTGAAGCCGCGGCACTAGTTCCTGACCGAGGGGGACCGCAAAAAAAAGGTAAAGAAGTGGAAACTTAAACGTTCGCCACATAGGCCAGCCATACATCGTCAGCATGATTCCTTGAACAGCGACGATGAGGCTGATTTCCTGAATCACTAAAGTGCTTGTCACGCGCCCCAACAGCCACGCGAAGACAGCGAGAATAACGACCCCGATTCCCTTGAAATCGGGCTTGATGTTGGTCGCCGCCGCCTCGGTCCTTTGCCGCCAAGCGAGATAAAGGCAGATCGGAACGATCAAAAAGCCATGATTGTAGGCCGCCCAGTTGGACCACTTGTCGACAATTGCCAGAGCAGTATCGCGAAAAGATATCAGAAGCGCACCCAGCGCCAGGATCGCCGCTGTGATCTGACTTATTTCTGCAGCGCGCTCGCTACGCGTTTCGACATCCAAGGACATTCGATCGTTACCTCAATTCTGCTGCAGACCGATGGTTCTCGCGGGCCAGCCAAAGGCTTCCCAGCCCTTGATATCGCGACCGGCCCGCTGACCTAGCGCAGAAAGGCCTACGCATTGAGTGCCGCCTCGAGCTTTGTGACACTGGCCGACCATTCATAGTCAGTTAGGATGCGTTGTCTGGCTTTCGACCCGATTGCTCCGCCGATCTCGGAGCTCACGGCTTTGCAGATTGCATCTACAAAGCAGTCGGGGTTATCGGCAACGAGAAATTCCGTGTCGGCATGCCCGACGATACCGACGACCGCCTCCGGCGAGGCAACAACCGGCTTTCCCATTGACATGCCCTCCAGCACCTTGTTTTGCACGCCCCGCGCAATCCTAAGCGGCGCAACGATGGCCTTGGCATAGGCGGCAAAGGGACGGGTATCGGATACCCGGCCCGTGACAAATATATCCGTGCCGTTATCGAGCTTTTTCACTTCCGACTTTGGATTGGAGCCGACAATGATGAAACGTGCATCGGGTATGCGCATTCGGACCAAAGGCAGGATCGATTGGGAAAAGTAAATCACTGCATCGACGTTTGGCCAATAATCCATTGCCCCCACGAACACTAGAGGCGTGCCCTCCATTTGTGCAGGTCGGCCATATCGGAGATCGGGTGAGAAATATTCGCTATCGACACCGTTGTGTATACAGACGATCCGCCCAGCACTCTCGGGCGCAAAAGATCGATACAGTCTCTGCTCAGCCGGCGTCGCAACAAGCGTTGCTTTAAACGTCGCCGCGATTTCTCTCTCCACGCGGCGCAATCGGGCGCCTTCACGCCGGCATATCCACGCCTTTGGCGCCGACATTTTCCTCGCGTAGTCGAACCACTTCTCCGAATCCACGTCCACCACATCCGTCACACAATGGTGCGATTGTCGGATGTCCAACGGGATGTATTGGGCCATCGCGGAGCAATATACCAAGATGCGGCTGAGCCCTGGCCGCGCCAAGATGCGCCTGACCCACCGGTTTAATGCAGCATCGAAATAGTATGGCAGCGTCAGAGCGCGTCCATCGAAAAGCCCACGCAGGCTGCGAAGCCGTGCCGTGGGTGGATTGAGTGGAGCAAAAAAGCAATCCTGACAGACGCCACGAAGAAAGTCCGTGAAGTCCCAGTCGCGGCGATCATCGATGAAGCAGCCAAGATGAACTCGGTACCGTTGCGCCAAGGATTTCAGGAAATTCCAAGAACGAATTTTATCGCCCTTTTCCGGCGGATAGGGGATCCGATGCGCCAGGAACAAAAGCTCTTCCATGCGCCTAACCGAGGTACCGGACGATATGCGGGCCGATTGCATTCGCGAGCGGCAGCGGCAAGTGCCGCCAAATCTCGACAAAGAGGCGGAATTTAGGATTCAGGGGATTGATCTCCGGAGGCCTGCCGCCGCGCCGCATGACATATTGATAGGATAGAGACTGTGCCGGGAACCCCCAGTTTTTTTTGAAATCGAAGGCCCCCGTTCCCCGCTTGCTTCGGCCAAAGTCGAACACGCGGTAGCCTCGCTCGCAAGCCCGGCGCATGACTTCCCAATACATGAAATCATTGGCGGCAAGATCGCGCGCCCGTGCCGTCCCGCCTCCATAATAGGGAAGAACCTGATCGCGAAAATAGAAACTCAGCACCGCGCTCAGCGACGCGCCTTCATGGGTCACAACCAGCACATCGCAGTCATCGCCGAATTCGCGCTTGAGTTCATCGAAATACCGGCGCGAGAACACCGGTGTTCCGAGATTGCGGACACTTTCGGCATAAACGGCATGCAGCCGATTGCAATCGCCGTCGATCCCCGATTGCAGCCCAAATTTTTGCGCCTTGCGCACCATGGCGCGCTGCTTGCGCGGGATGGCGAGCATGTTCTTTTCGACATCGGGATCGATCGATTTGCGGAACGTGACATAGAGATCGGATTTGTCGATCGCCCCCGGATAGCGGTGGGGCTCGATATGCCGGTACTCCAGAAAATCGACATCGAGGCGCTCGGCCAAATTTCGCGCCGCCGAATCAAGCGCCAGCCGGGCGTCGTCAGTGGCCGCAACCGGCCCCCCATAGACGCAAAACGCATTGGAAATCAATGAGTTACCGAATATCGCGCTCTTGATGTGGACGAGCGGCAACAGGCCTTCGATCGATCCCGATCTCTCGGCATAGAGATAATGAGTTCGATGCCCGAAGCTCCGTTCGATGACGCGCTTCCAACCCGCACGGTGAAAAAACGTCGCCTCGGGACAATCCGCGACGAATCTATCCCACTCATCGAGCCGGCGCTCCTCCAGCTCTTCGATCCGCAATTCGGCGGCGATCACGTTTATGAAACCTGAGGTACTGCAGCGTCGAGGAAGATCCGGTCCACGCGGCCCCAGGGGAAATCCATAAGCAGGCGCCGCAATCTTCCTTCCATTCGATGGAGATTCAAATAGTGCCGGAACCGGCTCTTGAGGGGCAGGCGTTCCGGCCGCGGCTGCGCCGGATCGATTTCCCAAGGATGGAAATAGAAAATAACGGGTTGCTGATCCCGGCTATTGACTTGCCGCAGCGCCCATCGCGAAACCGCGTAGGGCAATAAGCGAAAATAGCCGCCACCGCTGAAGGGAAGGTTCCTCCCAAATACCGACAGCGTGGTCATCGGAATTTCAAGAAACCGGTCGCGGTGGGGGGAAAATGCAAACCGGGGTGCGTGAGGCATCCCGTAAAAATCATGAACGATGGGAAAAATACTCGAGCTGTAGGCGTAACCCTCCTCGGAGAGTATACCCAATGCCCAGAGATTCGCCTCGCCGATCGAAAAACTCGCGGCGCGATATCCGATGACCGGCGTACCGCCCAGATCCTCGAGCAGCGCCTTGGTCCGGTGGACATCCGCCCGGAACTCCTCCGGCGTCTGTTCGAAGACTGGAACATGGGAGTATCCGTGGCTCGCCAATTCATGCCCTGCGGCGACGATGTCGCGAACTAGCCGAGGATGACGTTCAGCGATCCAGCCCAGCATGAAGAAAGTCGCCTTGATGCCGGCATCGGCAAAAATCGCCAGGACCTTGTCCGTATTGGCTTCGACCCGGCTTGGCAGGCTCGCCCAGTCATCGCGGTCGAAACATCCCGCAAGGGCTTGGACCTGGAAGAAGTCTTCCACATCCACCGTCATCGCATTGCAAATGCGTCTGTGCCCTCCGTCGAGAGATTCGTGCCGTACGCCAGGGCCCGCTTTCGGGGCGCGCGGAATCTTGCCGTGACCATCCGCGGACTCCAAAAGTGTCATATCTGGCCTTCAGGCGCTGAACTGATCGGCTCGCGCCTGGTCGCCGCCAATTTTCCCTTGAAATACGACTCGGCAAGCTCAATCGCCCGCCGGATTGTCCGATCGTGGACCTTGAGCACTTTTTCGACCGACGCCAGGCGTTGCTCGATATCCGTGAATTCTTCCTCGGCCGTCGGCAATTCCTTTTTCGGGCTTTGATTCGGGCTCGGATCAAGCGTTGCGGACGCTCCCTCCTGGGACATTTCCCGGGCCACGGTATCGACCGTCTCCTCGCCGATTTCATGCAATTCCTCGAGCATGCCGCAGAGGAACAGACGATCGCAGAGAACGTTGATTCGGCGGGGCACTCCGCCGGTATGGTAATGAATTCGCCGATATGCACCATCGGTCAAAACCGGATCCGACTGCCAGTTTACGAGGTGGAGGCGATGTTCGATGTAGCTCCGCGTTTCTTCGAGATCCAAGGGGCCCAGGTGATAGGAAACGATGACCCTCTGCCTCAATTGCATTAAATCGTCGCTGGCGAGCATTTGCCGGAACTGCGGCTGACCCATCAGGCAGAATTGAACGGGCGCCATGTCGTTCGCCTGAAAGTTCGAGAGCATCCGAAGTTCTTCCAGGGACTTGAATGGCAAATTTTGAACTTCGTCGACGAGAACCAGAATCCGCCGTCCCCGCCGCTGATTGTCGAGCAAGAAGCGCTCGAAGGTCCGCAGCAACGTCGCCTTATCCAAACCGCGGGCATCGATGCCGAAGGCCGACGCCACCATGCGCAGCGTGTCGTCTGCCTCGAGTTGCGTCGTCACCAGCTTGGCGGCAAGGTATTTGGAGCTGTCGAGCTGCGCCAGCAGATGGCCCAATAGCGTCGTCTTGCCAGTGCCGATATCGCCGGTGACGACGACAAAGCCTTCACCTTGGTGCAGCCCATATTGCAGATAGGACATCGCCTTGCGATGCCCGCTACTGCCGTAGAAGAATTGCGGATTGGGGCTCAGCTGAAACGGCTTGCCGCTCAGCTTGTAAAATTCGTTATACATTGTGCTACACCTAGAATCTCTTTTGCAGCGACACGGTGATGATGTCGTTTTCGAGGCTATCCGAGGCGAAGTTCGATTCCGTATCCGATCGGGATATCAATAGATTCGCGCTGGCATCCCGCGCGAAGTTGTAGGCCAGCCCAAAAAATGCCGAATAGTAATCGTCGATGCGACCGGTGCCGTCCTCGAAGATATCGTGGTTGTACGCGCCACCGAGATTCGACGTCAAATCGGGCCACAATTGCCGAGTCCAGGAGACGGAACCGCCAAGAATTTTCTCGCCGGAGATGACGCTCGAGTTGCTGGTCTCCTTCGAGTCGTACATCGTCGCCAAATAGGTGTTTCGCCCGCTGGTAAAGGCGACGTCGGCCTCAGCACGGGTTTGTAAAAACGAACCGCTGGTGATGCCGAAAGCGGAACTCGCGGTGCCGGAGGTTGCGTTGTTCAATACGAATGGCTGGCCTGTTTGGGAATTGATGAACGTGCCATTTGGACCCACGGTGAGCTGGCTCAAATTCGCGGCGATCTGGGATTGTCCGGTTTGAATCGTCTTCGAATAGAGCGTGCTGACCGTCAATTGCGGTGTCACCAGATGCGTCGAATGCAACTCGATATCGCTCTGGCCGAAGCGCCGTCCGTAAGTGAGCGTGTAAATGATTTTCGGATTGGGCTGATACTGAAAACCGCCATTCCAGATCAGCCCGCTCGGCTCCTGCACGGTTGGATCGGTGATTTTCTCATATCCGCCGCCACCAATAATCGAGAGCGCTTCATAGATTGGATACCGGAAATCCGCCCGCCCAAGCTCGTCCTTACTATCGGTGCCGGACAGCGGATCATTCAGGCTGGTTCCGTTCTGGATCAAAGTCCAATCAGCGGTCACCGCCCAGGAAAGTCGCCCGAAAAACTCGCCGCCCGTGAATCGCTGCAGTCCCTCGTTGATCGTTTCGGGAGCAACCTGGGTGCCCGATGTCGACACTGAGCTGAATCGATAACGGGTCTCGGAATCCATGTAGGGGCCAAGATGCTGCAATATGTAAGGGGTCGCGGTTTCGGCGTAGACCGTCTGTAGATTGTTGTTGGTCGTGAGCGTCGTCGACCCGATCGGACCGGTATTGCTGACAAATTCTTGATCAGCCGAAGCGTTCGCATCGAAGAACAACATTTCGGGGACAATTTCAGCGTGGCCCGTGCCCTGCAGACGCTGCTGGATTTGATTGGCAGAGGTGCCGCGGGCAAAGATGAGTTCTTGAGGGTTGTAATTGAGGTTCAAATTCACCCGCGACCCCTGCGCCGAGAGATTGAGCCCGGGCGAAACCGTCGTGATGTAATCGGATTGTGCCTGCCCCTTGGGAGCGAGGTTCACATTGTCGTTGAAGGTCTCGCCGATGGTCAGGGACGGGATCAAAAGTATCGGCGGATTTGCCGCGCCGGTAGTCGCACCGCCGGTCGCGGGCACTGTCGAGTATGGCGAACCGATACTCACGGGGGCACCGCCCAGGGTGGGCTGGCCGTATGTCGATGGAGAATCGGGCCCTAAAGCGAAGGCGTTGGCGGTAAACCCGAACAATGAAACACCGCAACACAATGCACCCACCCGGTATGGCGCGCCGCGGCCCCGCAAGGCTCGTCGCTCACGCCACCGCCCAACATCTCCCCCCATCCAGTTCCCCCGCCATCACCTAGCGGCCATAATAGCCGTAATGCTGCCCAAAGCGATCTTGCACCGCCATGGCTGGCGCCTTATTTAGCACAATCCCTGCGATCCGTTCTGGACCGATCATACGAAGCGCTTCTTCAACTGCCGCACGGGACGTACGCTCCGCTTCAACAACAAATACAATCTGGCCGACGTGTTTGGCCAGCACCATCGGCTCCGACCGCGCCAACACCGGCGGCGAATCGAATATGATGATCCGGTCCGGATACCGTCTTGCTATATCGTCGACAAAACGCGCCATCCGCGAACTGGCCAGCAATTCGCTGGACCCCGACCGGAACACGCCGGACGACAAGATGCTCAGATTCTCAATATTTGTCCGGACCATGACATCCGCGAGATCAACCGACTCGTCCGAAACCGCATCGATAAGCCCTGGGCCCGCTTCGAATCCCAAAACGCTGGGCACCGTCGGCCGGGTCAAATCGGCATCGATCAGCAACACGTGCATATCGTGTTCGGATGCGATGCTGAACGCCAAATTGACCGCAACAAAGGTCTTTCCCTCATTGGGACCGGCACTTGTCACCATGATGAGATTCCGATTTTCCATCGGCGAACGGGCCTCGGTGGATAGCGCGGTGTTCACCAAGGGCCGTTTGATGAGGCGGAATTCTTCGGCCAAGGGCGACTGGTCTTCCGGCAAGGCCAAACCCATGGTGCGCAGCCGGTCGAAGTCCAGGGTGACCTGCTGGCGCGTCTCGCGCCGGCCGGTGAGCGGCGTCTTGGACGGCCCCGGCGCTGCGGCCGCCGAAACGGCGCCCCGATCCGTCGTCGCCAGACGATCGACAGCCTTTTCAATGCTCGACTTGGCCGACTTCAAACCAAGCTGATTACCGGCTCGCTCGATAAGGTTCATAGATATCCTTCCTCCAAATGCCGCCCTGAGATCCTTTGCTGGCTCAGCTCAGCATTCGGCCTAGACCCTCGATAGTAAATACGCCGGCAAATGCGGCTAACAGGGCGAGACAAGCCCCGACAAAGCCTGCTGTGGCAAAAGTGCGCCGCCGCAAATCGGAGGCTCGTCTGACCATGGAAATCGCCCCCAATACCGGGACCGCGACAATTTCCTTCAACTCACGCAAGGTCGTTATCGAGTTGTCGATCTGCGAAAGAAGGAATGCGAAGGCCACGCCGGCGCCAAGGCCGCCGAGCAGAACCACCGAAAGCAAGAGACCCCGCTTTGGCGCCACCGGAAGCGGTGGCGCTTGCGGCGGGTCGATGATGCGGAACTGCACCGTCTGGGTCTGCGTTTCCAGATCGCTGCCGATCTTGGCCGATTCGCGCCGGCTCAATAGCTCGTCATAGGCCCTTTTGATGACCTCGTAATCGCGGGTCAATTTCGTCATTTCCGCGCCGACTTCGGGCACGTTCTTGGCCGATCCTTCCCACTGCTTGATATCGGCCTGTTGCCGTTTGGCGCGCGATTCCAAACTCGCGATATCCGTCTGGAGTGCCACGAGCTGCAGTTGGAGCTGCTCATAAACCGGATTCGGCGACCTATTCGTGGTCGCGCGCGGGTCCACCGCTGGCGTGTCCGCGGGCTTTTCCGCCGCCTTCTTATCCGCGTCCTCTTTGGCTTGCTCGGCTTCCGCTTTCGCTTTCTCCAATTGCTTTTTGATCTTAATGACGTCCGGATATTGGTCCGTATAGTTCTCCAGCATCGCCTTGAGCGCCTGCTCAAGTTCGGCGACATGGGCATCTGCGTCCGTGTTACCGGTGCTCGTATCGGGACCTCCGCCGACAGGCGGTCCGGCGCCAAAGGCGCCGAAGGATTGGTCGGGACCGGTGCTTACGGTTTCGATGTATTTGGGTACGATCGCCAACTGCCGCGTCAGCTCGTCCCGTTTCTGGCGATTTTCATCGATCTCGGCATTGGTTTGGTCGAGCCCTTGCTTCGCCGCATCGAGCTTCGCGGCGAAACTGTTTTCACCCGGCAGGAGCCCCAAATTTTTCACTTTGAACTCGGCAATCCGCTTCTCTGCTTCGTCGAGCTGTTGGGCGTAATCTCGCAATTGATCGTCGATGAAATTGCGCGCCGAAAGCATGTCTTTGCGGTTGTTGCCCAAATTACTCTCGACAAACACAGTCAGCAGAGACTGAACCACCTTTGTCGCCGTTTCACGGCTGGGGCCTGTATAAGAAAGCGAAAAGAGATTGGGTCCCTCGGCGTCCACCGAAACGTGCTCACGGATCGTGCTGACAACCTCTTCCTGTTCCGAAGCCGTGTGCGCCATCAGATCCAAATCGGCCATGTGGCTAACCTTCTGCAGGTTCGGCCGACTAAGCAGCGTACGCTGCATGATATCCACTTGGCTCAGAATATTCGTGTCGACGGCGATGCCGCGCATCAGCGGTCGCAGCATCGAATCGGTGTCGACATAGATGCGGGCTTTGGCTTGGTACAGGTCGGGCAAAAAGGTCACGAAGGTCCACCCGGCAAGGCAAAAAAGCCATGCCACAGCGATGCCATACCAGCGGCGACGCCAAAGCGAGCGGGCGTAGGTCAGTGCGATGGTGCGTGCGCTAATCACGGCCGGTATGACTCCTCATCACCACATTCAAGCCGCATATTGCCGCGACTCGGACGCGTTACTGTTTTCGCAAGACACGCGGGCTTTTGCGGATCGTTGCTCGGCTCTCTTAACTAGAACCACGCCTGCGGAATGATGAGGACGTCGCCCGGCAGCATTTGGACGTTGGCCGTGACATCGCCGTCCTTAATCAAATCACCGATCCGCGCCGTGAACGAAGTCTCCTTGTTGTCGACAACACGGACGATCGTGGATCGATCGCCCGCAGCGAACTGTGTCAGACCCCCCACCGCAATCATCACATCGAGCAACGTCATATTGTCTCGGTACGGGATCGCTTGGGGATGCGCGGCCTCCCCGATCACGCGCACCTGCTGGGCATAGGGACCGTTAAACCCCGTTACGATCACTGTAACAATGGGATCGTTAACGAACTTTTTCAGTTGGGTCTCAATATCCCGCGCCAACTGGGTCGGCGTCTTGCCGGCCGCCGGCAGATCCTCAATCAAGGGGACCGAAATCCGGCCGTCGGGACGCACCGGGATGGTCTCGGAGAGCTCGGGCTGGTGCCACACGAAGATGTTCACCGTATCAAGCGGTCCGATGTAATAGTCAGGGCTTGGTCCCGAAACCGTAGCGGAAGCCGGGGGAAGCGTCTTCCCACCGGAGCACGCTGCGAGAACCACCACAGCCAACACAAAGAGGCACAACCGGCCAATCGTCCTAAGTGTCATCGTCATCCCCTGTAAATCTTGTTAAGATCCCCATGCCTACTGCTTCGTGCCGCGCAAAATCGCGCAAATTAACGGCTCGCGCAATCGCTGAGCGGCTCTAAGCATCTGGAATGCTGTCCGAATTGCAGCCCCCAGGCTGCCCCGCGCCCACCGGTACTTTACAACACATCATGCGACTTAATTGTTAATTACCGCTGGCCTTCGAATCGTGCACCCAAGGCCCATAGCAGCCGCTGCCCGCCATCGTTAACGGTAAGCTACAATAAGTTTCTGAAGGTTACACTAACCAGGATTCTCAATTCTTAAAACGGCGTCGAGCCCGAATTGGGCCACCAATGCTCACGCAGGCATTTGTCATTTCGAATGATACCGGCGACCCGGATCGGCAATCCATTTGCAACAGGTAACTAATTGAATCACAATAATTATTCCGCAACAACGGCGCCGGCAGGCAACGCGTGGGCCAATTCCGCCGCCGAACAGACTCCTTTCGGAAAGACGCCGGCGCAAAGGTGATGGCGATCACGGGAGGACACGGCCTTGCCGGACCGCGCCGGTCGGACCGGTCTCGCCGATAGGCGTTCCTGCACTTTGCCGGGCCATAGCCGCCCGGTTACCGCTACCTTTGATCGTTCTTTAACTTCTGTGGCCTAACCGTAATTCGGGATTTCACCGTTACTTCAATTGGGGTAGAAGCTCAGCAGACGGCGACGTTGGAAAACCTGCACCGATAAGCCAGGATCGGGAACAGGTTGTGATCGGTCGTTCGCGGAGCGCCGCCCTCCATGCAAGGAAAATCAAGATGTTAAAGCTGGCCAAGCACAATTCCCGGCTGGCGAGCGCCATTGCGTTCGCCGTATCAGTCGCGACAATTTCCAGCTGCGACAGCAAATCGGCCGATCAATATGTCCAGAGTGCGCAGGCGCACCGAAGCAAAGGCGAAATTTCTACCGCCATCATCGATCTTAAGAACGCGCTGCGGAAAGATCCGAAGAACCAAGACGCGCGGCTTCTGCTTGCCCAGCTCTATCTCGATCGCTCGGACCCCTCGAGCGCCGAGGCCGAACTTAGGCGGGCGATAGAAGAGGGTGCCGATAAGGCATCAACCGCGAAACCCCTTGCCGAAGCCGAGCTCTCGCTCGGCAAACCGGATGCCGCGTTGAAAGAAGCCGATCCGGGTCTCGCGACGACCCCTAAGCAAAAGGCGAGCCTATTCGCCATGAGGGGCTTGGCGCTCATGGAGCTAGGTCAGACCGAAGATGCGCGTCAAGCATTGGAAGCGGGTCTCAAGGAGGACCCCCACTCGGTTGACGTCCTGTCCGCGATGGCGCGCCAGGCGCTCGGGGCTCACGATCCGCAAACCGCGCGGGATCGACTTGCTCAGGCCCAGGCCGAGGATCCGAAAAACCCGGCCCTCTTTTCGCTTCAGGGAGCCATTGCTTTTGCGGCCGGAGACTACGCCGGCTCCGAGCAGGCCTATCAAAACTTGCTGGACGTCGCAAAATGGAATTTTTCGGCCCGGCTCGGCTTGGCGAAAGCCCAGCTCGCCCGGCGCAAATTCAAGGACGCCGAGACGACGCTTGGCGTCGTGCTCAAGGCGGCGCCGAACGAGCCAAATGCCAACTACCTTGCCGCTCTTGCCGCATACCAGCAGGGAAATTACGCCGAAGCCCAAACTCGTATCCAACGGACATTGGCCGCTTCCAAAAACTTTCCACCGGCAATATTGCTGGCCGGAGCCGCAGACTACGGACTGAAGCAATACGAGACGGCCAATCGTTACCTCAGCCAATATGTCTATATGGTGCCGCAGAATGTACAGGCGTTGAAGCTGCTGGCTTCGGTGCAAGTTGCACTTGGGCACGCAAGCGACGCCGTGAAAACTCTATCACCGGCGGCCAAAAACTCCGACGACGTTCAGTTGCTCGGTATGATCGGAGTGGCGGCGGCGCAGACTGGCGATCTATCCACCGCTAATCGCTACCTCGGCGACGCGGTCAAGCGTCAGCCCGACAATGCAATGCTGCGTACGCAGCTCGGGGTCACAAAGGTCGCGCTGGGCGAAACCGATGAGGGCATCGATGATCTTGAGCGTGCTGCCCAACAGGACCCGGAAGCCCTGCGTCCTGAAATTGCCCTGTTTGCGGCATATATGCGGGACAAGGAATTCGACAAGGCGCTGGAGATTGCGGACAGCTTGCAGAAAAAGCATCCCGATAAGCCCGTCGGATTTGACTTCGCCGGCGCCGCCTATATCGCGAAGAACCAGCTTGACGCCGCGAATACCGCCTTGTTGAAGGCACGCGAACTGCACCCCGGCGAACCATTCGCTTGTCGCGCCCTTGCCAATCTTGCGGTCCGAAACGGCAATGTCGATGGTGCCATTCAGTATATTCAAGAGATTCTGAAAGCTAACCCCAAGGATATCCCGGCTTACGTCGATTTAGCGGAATTGCAGGGGCGCGAGGGTCATGCCGACCAGATGCAGGCCACTCTTGGAGAGGCAATTAAACAGGATCCGGATAACTTGGCGGCTCGTCTCACGCTTGCCCGCTTGATGTTGCTCACGGGCAAATATCGCGAGGCCCTGGACTCCATCGACCCGGTTCTTACCAAAAATCCGACGAATGCCGCGCTTTTAGAGGTAGCTGGCCGCGCCGAGCTGGGCCTAAAGAACACGGACAGTGCCGTCAGCACCTTCAAAACGCTCGTCAGCGCGCAGCCGCAGGCCGGCGCGGCACATCGCTATCTGGCGCAGGCTTACGCCGATTCAGGCAATCTGGATTTGGCGCTGCCCGAGGCACAACAGGCGGTCGATCTGAATGACAAAGATACCGAATCGAAAATTCTTTTGGCCCGTATTCTTATGGCGACACGAGATTATGATAAAGCGAGGAAATTGATCGACGATTCGGCAGCAGACGTGCCCAAGAATCCCGACGTCGCCATGCTACAGGGCGCAATCGCCATGGCGCAAAACCGCCCCGCGGATGCGGTGATAGCTTTCCAAAGAGGCGTGAGCCTTGTCGATAACGGCGTCACCCGAGCAAGATTGGCGGCGGCACAAATGCAAGCCGGGCATCCCGACGAATCCGAGAAGACACTATTGCCATGGATTCAGGCGCATCCCGACGATGGAGCGGCCCGCTTCGCCTTGGGCGACGCCTATATTGCGACGAATCGAATGGCCGACGCTGAAGCTCAGTATACCGCCATTTTGCTGAAGAATCCCAATGACGCCGTCGCGGAGAACAACCTCGCGTGGGCGCTCTCTCAGCAGGGGCAATCCGAAGAAGCTTTGAAACACGTTCGCCATGCCGCAGAACTGGCCCCCAATTCTCCACAGGTGCTTGATACGCTTGGTATCGTGCTTCTGAAGAACGGCAAATCCGACGAGGCGGTCGATACGTTGAAAAAAGCGATCACGCTGGAACCCAATTCGAATGCGGACATTCGCTTCCATCTTGCTCAAGCGCTGGCCGGTGACGGCAAGAAGGATCAGGCGCGCGACACCTTGCGGAATTTGTTGGACAGCACCCCGCAATTCAAGGAACGGGCGCAGGCGGAGAAACTGCTCCAGGAATTGGGAAGTTAAACTGCCGCCGGCATAGGCGAGGGCAGATTATCGTCCCCTGAAAATCAGTCGCTTCCCGAAGAACCTTCGTGGCGCCAGGTCCTGGAGACTCATGCGACGGTTCGCCGCGGGAACGAAGTTATCGTTTCGTTCCCGGCCGCGATTTCAAAAAGCTCGTGCAGCGGGCGCCGGGTTGAGCGTATGGCTCTGCGTCTCGGCCGTGGCACTCCGATGCGCCCCAAGAAAAGGAACGAGTTGGCGTCTCTCCCAAGCGTCTGTTTGAACGACGCTGCAAGTTCCTTGGCCTGGTCGCGCATGGCCGGATCGAGTGTAAAGAGGGTGGACCCGCCGCCGTAAGATGCAAAGATCAGCGTCGCGAGCGCCGGCTGAATCGCCAATCCAAGTCGCGTGGCCGTGAGCCAGAATCTCTGAATTCTTTCCCCTGCCCGCAGCAGCGAGATCGCTCGTTCGCCCGATGGAACAATGGACTCTATCGGACGGATGGAGAAGAAACCGGCGCTAAAAAGACCCGGGAGACAGTCCATCTGTAGCGCAGCCGCCAACGCACCACCGAGATGATTGAGCAGCTTGGTGCGCGACCAGTCTTTCATCGCCCACCGCATTAACAGAAGGCTGAGCCGGTCGAGTCCCACCGCTCTGGCCGGAATTCCGGTCGGGCTTTGTTCATGCTCCCAATCGATGATTTGTTGATGAACCGTGAATGCCTCGGGTATACGCAAGCGAATGCCGGTCGCTTTTGCACCCAGTTGCGACAAGCGCCAGCGTTCGGCGATCGTTTCATGCCAATCGAGAGCGAAGTCGCTGCCAAGCGCAGCGCCAAGCGCCTGCTTCTGCTGTGCGGTCAGGCGAAGCAGGTGGTAGGGGCGACGATCCACCGATCGCAACGGCAAAGACGCATAGAGGGGATCGACGTCGAGGGTCTCGCCCGGCGGCAAACGAACCGTAATTAAGTGTGTATTGTCCTTGCGGCCGTCATATCGCCACTCCATGCCACGGCGCCACGCTGTCGCCGCGATGCGTATGCTCTCGAGCAGCATGCCGCCCGAAATGAGCGTCGGCTCGCCCCCGCGATAATCGTAGACGTCGTGATCCGACTGATCGCGCAGACGCACGACAACCGTGTCATCGCCGGCGCGTTGGAAGCGCCAGGGTTGGGTGTTATCCCCGCTCGGTGCCCAACGCGCAACGTTGAGAATCTCTTCAATTATCGACGCTGGCTGTGTCGATGGTGGCGCCACGGTGCGCGTCGACAGGCTGCCATATATCCGTTGCGCGATCGCCAGCTTCAGGCGTTGGAGCGGGCCGGCATTTCCAAATCGTAGGCGACTGACGACCAGTTTGTTGCGGTAAGCGTCGAAATGGTGGTGATACGGCGCCGGCTTCACGCCGCCGCGCCCGAGCAGCAGCTTGATCGCCGCGACCGCGGTGATCGCGGCGCAAAGCTCACAAGCGGCTACGGTCGATGGGCCGCGGCGGCCAGCAATATCGACTCTCGACGGATCCACGAGATAGGTGCGGTGCAGACCGCGGGGGGCGACACCGATAAGGAATCGCAGATACTGCCGCTCTTCCGGCTCTGCTCCGAGACGGAAATATTCCTCAAATGTCATGCCGCTGGGCGCGAAAACAAGAAACCCCGCGCCCATCCCAATCGGTGCTGCGGTGAGGGCAGGAATTCCGAGTTGAGCGCAACGCGCAAACACTTGGCGCCTGACGTCGAGCGCAAAAAAATCGAGCCCGTCGACGAAAAGATCCGTTCCATCCAGGAAAGCATCGAGATTCCGGGAATCGATCCCCTCATCAAAACGCTTTATCCGAATTTCGGGATTTATGCTTTTGGCCATGTCGCCAAGTACTTCGACTTTCGGCCGGCCGAGGGTCTCGACGGTTGCCCCGAATTGGCGATTGAAATTGGCGAGCTCAAAATTGTCGAGGTCGGCAATATTGAATGCGCCGATGCCGAAGCGGGTCAAAGTCAACAGATGAATGCCGCCGACGCCGCCCATGCCGGCGATTGACACGCGCTTGCCACGCAACGCCTGCTGCTCCCAGTCGGTCAGCCAGCCGATGTTGCGGTCGAAGGCCAGCTCATAAGAGAATTGAAAATCATGTGCCATGACAGGTTACCGCAAATGGCCTCGATAATTCAGACGGCCGCCATAAGGACCGTAGCGGTGCGACTTCGGGCCTGTCCGCTTTCACGATATCGCGCATCTCGGACTGCTGCCCGTCAAGCCGGATCGCGACAATTCCGCAGAGCCCAAACTCAAACTGAAGTCGAGGCCGGCTGCGGCAGGCGTTGGGGGCCGACTGACTGTCGATACAGAGCTCTGGAGCGACAAATCCGAGAAGCGTCGATTCCATAATCCGGCTTGGATGCGACTAGCCGACCGCTCGCCGGGCCCGCGGCCGCAACGGCACCGTCCATTTGCGCGATTCTTGATTAATAAATCAACAACCGTCCCGGTATTTTGGCCACGGCGGCGACGATTAATTGCTGTCCACTGGGGGAAGGACCGGCGCCGTCCGGTTGCGGAGCGGGCCGTCGGCCTCACATCCCTAGGCAGGCTGGCCCTTACGGGCATCCCACCCAATCCGCGGCGTCGAGCCGCAATATCGTGGGTGGCCAAATGATGGCTGGATATCGCTGATACGACGAGGGCGGCCAGATGGCCGCCCTCGCGCATTCTATGTGGAGTACCGTTCTACTAGGCGACTGAACTCGCGCGCTTCTTGGTTCGACGCATCGCCGCCATTCCGATCCCCACCAACCCGACGCCAAAGACCGCAAGGGAAGCCGGCTCCGGCACTTTGGAAAGCTGGATCGAACCCGTCTGAGTCACGCACACGACCTCCACGCCGTTGCCACCAACGACGCCCGAGGTATCGGGATTCGAAGTCTGGCCGCATGCATCCGTGCCCGGAGGGGTCGTGACACTGCTAAACACGGGCTGGATATTGGTGAATTCCATCGCGATTGTGTCCAGCGGATTTCCTGAAAGGCTGAAGAGGTCGGTGAAGGGCGCAGACAGGCTCGCCTCTTGAAACAGCACTTGAATGGTGCCGGACGGAATTCCGCCCGCGCTGATCAAAGCGGTGCCACCTGTCCCCGGAATGATATCGAAAGTGGCGACCTGCTGCACGGTACCCGTTCCCGGGTTCAGATCGTTGTCGTTTTCGAGATACAGAGTTGCCGTACCGGTGCTAAAGACCAAACCGCCGGTCCCCGTCACCGTTCCGCTTAAATTGAAGGTGAAGAACGCATCGAAGGCTTGCCCTGTGCCGCTGCCCAAGCCTGGCAAAGCGCAGCCACCGGCGCACAGCCCGCTCAATGTGTCATATTGATTTATTTTGACCTGACCGGTTTCGGTGAAGGCTTGGCCAAGCGCCGAGCCGCCGCTCAAAGTCTGATCGATAAGCGCGGTGCCGGGACCGAGAACAAGCTGCGAAACATTCGTTGCATCGCTGGGGGGGCTCGAAAAGGTGCCCGTTCCCGCTTGGCCCAAATTGAAATCCCACCCGTTAATAATGACAGCGGCATGCGCGTCGGACGCCGCCATTGCGGTTATGGCCATCAGACCGCTCGCTGCGATCAATTTGAGCCCGGTTAATCCCGACCTTTTCAACATGAACCCTCTCCTTAAAAATTGAGGAGCCGCCCTAAGCCCCCGCTACTGCCCAACCTAAAAGCAAGACACATGCCAAGAGGATGAAGTCCATTGATTACAGCTACTTAGACAATAATTGAGATTTCGTGCACTAAGCAGATGTAAGAAAATTCGACGGGGTGGAGGCGCATTTCTCGGCCAATATTCCACTATCTTATTGATTTATAGGAGATCATTCGGCTTGGCGCCGGGTGATGTTATTTTTGACATTGCGTCGTCGTGGGCGTTAATCCCTTAAGGAGGCCACAAGCAGCGCTTCTCATACTAGGCGTCAGCGCCACCGATCTTGAGTTGGGTCGCCTGAGGCCGGCCAACGATACTCCAGCAGCGAGTTGGCTTTAGCGGACGGGCCGGAATCCCAGCCCAAATTGCCGACGGCATGGTGGCCACCGAGCATCGTTCACATCGCTGTACTATGTTGATTTGTAAGAGAATCCTGGCACCGCTGACTACAGCTAAATGTCGGCAAAAATAACCTATACGGTTCCTTAAGCCGACATCGGCTAGGGTAACCGGGCCACGGAGCCGGCCCGGTTACCGGGCCCTGGAAAATTGAACCCGGGCCGAAGGATTTCCCCCGCGTGGCGGGATCGGCGCTTAGGGATACAGTCCATGCACAGTGGAAGCTTGCCCATCGCGGCCGATACGCCCCCAGACTCGCGGTCCCTACCCTCAGGGCGGGAATTGCTGGTGGAAATCTACCACCGCTATTTCGAAACGGTTCCGGCCGATACGCCGGAGCGCCTCGATGAAGCCTATCGGCTCCGCTATCAGGTCTATTGCGTCGAGCACCCGTTCGAAAATCCATTGGAGCACCCGGACGAACGGGAGAGGGACATTTACGACGCCCATTCCGTCCACAGCCTGTTGATCCACCGTCCCACCGGTTCTGTTGCGGGGACAGTGCGGCTCATTCTGCCAAACGACGATATTCCTCTGCCAATAGCCAGCATTTGTCATCATGCGTTGCTGAAAGAACGCTTGGCACTGGCTCCCCGAAATACGGCGGAGCTCTCGCGATTTGCGGTGTCCAAGCAATTCCGCCGACGCGCGACCGATACGCCGATTGTCGATTACGGCATTGTCGAGCGCGCGGCCAACCCGGATCCCATGGATCGGCGGGTCATGCCCCATATTACGCTCGGCCTGATGAAGGCGGTTTTCGATATGAGTCTTGAACGCGGCATTACCCATCTTTTTGCCGTCATGGAACCCGCACTGCTGCGCTTGATCAATCGTATCGGGATTGTCTTTGATCCCATCGGCCCGCTGGTCGACTATCACGGCGGCCGGCAGCCCTGTCATTCTGGGCTCAGCGAACTCCTCGGCCGCCTGCGTCCGATTCAACCCGAGATCTGGACGTTGATCACCGGCGCAAGAGATTTTTAATTATTCACAGGCGGTCGTCCGGACAGCGATCCCTCTTATTAAGCTCTCGAAAAAAGCGAACAGGGACGGTGTAAGCGATGATGCTCGTGAGTCATCGACGCGGTCCTGTCTCGATAATTCGAAAACGCCGTCCATCCTGTGAGCCTGTCAAAATTCCGTTGCCGAACCGCACTAAAATCTCCGTCGAAAATACGGGCGGACGGAATTTTATGGGCCGCTGCCGCTACGAACGGATAGAAAAATCAAATTCGATTCGAAACAGGATGGTCCGATTTTTGACACACGACGAAGGCGTATAATTTACGGTTCTTAAAGGGTAATTCGCTTTACCTAAGGGGAAGCGTGAACCGCCTAGAATGCCTGCCGTGGAAGAGCGCGAATCGCGCCGGAGCATCAGTACCTCCACCCGGAACCCGACGGATGGTGAGGACAAGATGCGATGCATAGTGGAAATTTAGCCCTCAAGACAGAGGCGCGCCCGCCTTCGAAATTCGGATTTGTCGAAGGCGGATCACTCGTCGAGTCGTATAACCGGCATTTTGAAGTAGTTCCCGCGGATACACCGGAACGCCTCGATGAAAGCTATCGCCTTCGATACCACGTGTACTGTGTCGAACACGCCTTCGAGGATCCTTCGGAACATCCGGATGAACGCGAAATCGACAGCTATGATTCGCATTCGGTTCACAGTCTGCTGATCCATCGGGCGAGTCGCTCTGTCACCGGAACGGTCAGACTCGTTCTGCCCACCAGCGACTGTCCGCTGCCAATCACCAAGATCTGTCATCATCCGTCGCTTCGCGACCGTCTCGACATCGCGCCCGAGACCACCGCGGAGGTTTCCCGATTTACGGGGGAGATTTCCCGATTGGCGAATGCCGGCCAATTCCACCGCCGCGCTGCCGACGAAAATGGCGCCGGCTATCCGCTTATCGATGGGACCGCCGAGCCGAATTCGATGGACCGGCGGGTTGCGCCGCACATTACGCTGGGTTTGGCGAAGGCGTGCATCGACATGAGCGTCGCCCACGGCATCACCCATCTTTGTGCGGTCATGGAGCCGGCCTTGCTTCGCCTCCTCAATCGTGTCGGCATCCACCTCGACCCGATCGGTCCCCTGGTGAGTTACCACGGCACTCGACAACCCTGTCATGCCTCACTCGACAATATTCTCGACGGGGCGCAAATGAAGCAGCCGGAAGTGTGGGCGCTTATTGCCGGCGCCAGGAATTATCGGCCGGCCGCAACGATTCGTCCGGAAATTTGCCCGGCCCTTTAAATCCTGGGCCATCAGAGATGTGACAGGAATATTTACGGTGCGTTAACCATAATTTACACTTTCGTCGTGGGGGCAACAGCAACCGTGGGGTCCAATTCGGAGTCCAACCCGAAGATTTAAAAAGCCCTTCCCGCCTTTTTCATCGGAGAAAAACGCTCTACGGCATTATTCGAATCGATAACCAGCAACGGCTTTTCCCTTGTGCAGTGCACAAAGGATGGGCGGCACGATACTTGCAGGACGAACGCCATTCTCAGCGGCTTGGGGTTAGCAGCAGAGGGAGGCCATGAACGACCGAAACATATCGGTAGCGGAGAACGGCCGGATCACCGGTTACCGGTATCACATAGGCCGTTCGTTCGTTTCGCGCGTCGCCGTGAGACGCGTTGTGCGCAGAGCGCTTTCCACTCGAGGCATTTTTGTCACGGCCGATCCGCCCGCGGTAGCGGGCCGCCCTTACCATCCAAAGACAAATAGCCAGGAACCGTGGCGATGGAAATTTTAGCGACGTGGAAACAAACGATGCGACTGCCTGGATCGATCAGAGTCAACCGAGATATCGACGAATTGGCCGAGGAACTTGCCTCACGCTGGGCACCGTTCTTCATACCGAAGGATTGGCGCGAACGTCTGGACCTCCTGAAAGAGTTGCATGAGCAGCTGCAAGAAGACATCGGCAACATGGACGTCTACTGCGCCATCTCTCCAATTCTTATTCGCAAATTGATCGAAAAACTGTCCAACGGACCGGTGACCTCGATCGAACAGGTTCACATCTACGCCAATTCGGCTGCGGAGGAACATCGCCGCGCCGCCGGCGAGTGGCTTGCTCAGCATCGGGGCCGTGATTCGATCGCTTAGACCTCGGTCGCCGGAATTCGGCGACCCTGCATCGCTCCGGCGCGACGATTTCCTTGAGCCACGAGCGGTCCGGATCTATTTCCAGCATTCCGCCCGCACGACAAAAAAACGCGCCTGGGTCATGATCTGATCGGCATTGAGGACGTTGTCGCGTTTTTCGACGCGATAGCGCGCGTCGTTGCGCCGCAAGAATTCCAGTACGATCGGCAAGCCGACCCCGACCCCCGTGTCATCGATTTCCCGGTTGGTCGCGCTATAGGTGCGGACCGTATCGACCTTCGCTTTGACGATTTCAATCACCGACCCCCGCGAATCGAAGATCGGTCCGCCACTATTGCCGTGGCGCACGTCCGCTTTGAAAAAGATGTTTCCGTCCATCGTGGTATCGTCGATCGCCCGAATCAGCGTCCCGGCGCTGATGATCGGCTCCAGCGGCGCCAAGCCTTGATCCGGGTAGCCGACGATCGCCACGAATGAGTTGGCGCGCGCCGTGTCGGCGTTATGAAAGGTCGCCACCGGATGATTGTCGGCGGCGACTTGCAGCAAGGCCAAGTCATTCTTCGGGTCGGTTGCCAAAACGGTCGCCGGAAGATCCTTCTGATCGTCCGATGCGACAGTCACCGCCTTGCAATCCTCGACGATGTGATTGTTGGTGAGCAGCCTCGCCGTTTCATCCACGAAGAACGCCGTCCCAATGGTCGAAAGCCGGAGCCCTTCCGGCTCGGTTGGCGGAGCCGCATTCAGGATATGGGCGATGCGCTGATTGCGCCGCTCTTGAATGGCCTTTGCTTCTTCTTCGCTGACCACCTTGCCTTTGCATTGGGAAGCCAGCATGCGATTGACAATGTCCCGGTCACGGTCAAAGCAGTAGACGACAAAGGGCGATGAGGGGGCGGCATTCGGTGCCGGTCCATCGGCCGATGCCCGGTAAGGCAGCGCAATCGCAGCAATCGCCGTTAGCGCCGTCAGGACCATCAAACGCCGGCGTAAGATCATTCGTACCCATCCGGTCGGCCCACGATAAGGACCGATCGTGCCAGCCCGCATCGGGGCAATTTGAACGCCCGGCACGCTCCTTTCGCGTCTCTCGGCAAAATCCTGCTGCAAGCCGGGTTCTCCACGTTTATGATCCGATTTGGCGGCATATTAGGACCTAGTTACTTAAAAATCTTACCACCATTGGCACGATGGCACAGGGAGGGAACATGTCCAAAAGCGAAGGCGGGCGGCGGCTGGGGTTGGTCCTCGGTGCGACCGGCGGTTTGCTCTGCGCCCTTCTCATGGCTTTGCTGTTGCTTGTCTATGGTACGCCCTATAACGACTTGTGGTGGTGGGTGATGCTGGCCATCCTCATTGCCGCATTTGTTGTTCCGCGCCTCCTCGTGGCGCCCCTGGAATGGGTATTTGACGGCTATCGGGACGATTCCTAGAAGGCGCCGCCGGTCGAAATTGCCAAGCAGGCGGGCGGAACATTCAGACGGTCGGGGTCTTGGAAATCGCCCCGGAGATTCGGCGGCCGGAGACTTGTTTCTGGTCCTCTCGCAGTCATTCATGGAGTGGCGATGATAACCAGTCATGACCCGCGGAGGGTTGCTTTGTGGGATTTAAGGCAGCCGTTATGGGCGATGGCCGCAGCGACCGCCGTTCTTTGTCTTTGCCAACCGGCCCGCGCTCGAACGCTCGAAGTAGGGCCGAATCAGAATTTCAAGACCCCGAGTGCAGCGGCGGCCATTGCCGCTCCCGGCGATACCATCGAGATTGCCCCCGGAGAATATTTCGATTGCGCCGTGTGGGCGGAAGATAATTTGACGATCGAAGGCAAGGGCGACGGCGCCGTCATCACCGACAAGACCTGTCAAGGCAAGGCGCTCTTTATCACCAAGGGCAACGACATCACCATCCGAAACCTCACCTTTACCCGGGCGCGGGTGCCGGACCAGAACGGCGCCGGTATTCGCGTCGAAGGCAAGAATTTGACGATCGAGCACAGCCGCTTTATCGACAACGAAGACGGCATTCTAACCGGCGACTCGCCGCAGAGCCGCATCGTCATCAAGAACAGCGAGTTCATCCGCAACGGGAAGTGCGAAAGCGCCTGCGCGCACGGCGTTTATATCGGGCACATCGCGCTTCTCCATATCGAGAACTCCAAATTTCTGGAAACCCGCGACGGGCATCACATAAAGTCGCGCGCGCTCCGAACCGAATTGATCGGCAATGAAATCATGGACGGGCCAAAGGGAACCGCGAGCTATGAAGTGGAGTTGCCCAACGGCGGCTCGCTCATGATGGAAAATAACACGCTCGAAAAAGGGCCGAACAACGGCAATCGCACCGCCGCGGTCTCGATCGGCGCCGAAGGCGTCACCCAGCACACCGATGAATTGACATTCAAAGAAAATAAATTCACGAACGACGATCCGCACGAGACCTTTTTCGTGAAGAATCTGACCGCAACGAAAGCCGTTCTAACGGGCAATTCATTCAACGGAAAAGTCGCGCCCCTCTCGGGAGATGGCAGCGTTCACTGAGCCGGTGGACGCAATTGACGCGATTTATAACTGCGCCGCGCCGTCTTGTTTCGGCTGCGGGACCGGCTCCGGCGAGCCGAGGGCTGCTGATGGCGCATCAATGCCGCCTGCATGCGCAGCGACGCGATTGTCCGAACGGTGCCCCATGACGCCATGATCACGACAACGATCATGGCCAGCAGAATCGCGAGCGGACTGGTCACGAAGTCGATGATCCCGTTCACCAAGCGCCGAATTGGCGCGGAATTTTCGCCGAGGGGGGACGTGTTTTCATTCGCATTGCCCGCATTCTGATTGTAGCTGTCCTGTCCGCCCTGTCCGCCGCCGTCGGGATTGGACAGTAGCGTCACCGATCGACCGGTCGACAGCTCGGAAAGGGTTGTGACATGGCTACCCGGCACCGTCTCGAGCATGAACTGCCCCATGCCGAAAATCGAGAATACCGTACCGCGATCGGTGGCGGATCTGATGTCGATGACATTGCGCAGCGCATTCGCGGCCGTCAGACTGTCGAGAATGATGTGGGAAGGACCAAAATCATCTTGCCCATCGATGAAATCCTCCGGCTGGATCCCCGGAATTTCGGCACCCGATTGGCGCGATTGCGCATTGCCGGTATCCGAGCGGTGAACGGTCGCTATCGACCGTAACACTTGTTTCAGATTGGGGTCTTGGAAGCCCGCGCTGTCCTCCGTCAGCGGCTCACTCGGCGGAAACGGAGAATCGCCGGAAAAACCGAACATCGCGCTTGGATGCAAAGCATCGACGGCCGGTGCCGCATGCAAGCCCGTTTGTGGAGATTGCGGCAGATCGATGCCGTCGGAGATCGGGGCGCCTTCGATCCCGATCGGCACAGCCTCCAGCAGCGACCGGTCGTTTACGGGTTCAGATTGTACGGGTTCAGATTGCGACAATCCCGTTGCACTACCGCCCGCCGGACTTTGATCCGAGATCGGCGATGCCCGCAGATCTGCCAAAGGCAACAGCGTCAATACCGTCAAGATAGCCGAGATCTTGGCGCTCACTGCCATTCGCCTTCCGTCTAAAACCAACATTCGGATTGGTTAATACTAATGCCGCCGCCATTTCGAGCACATTCTTTGCCGGATCGCACCTATTGGCAAGGTGGTTCTTAAAGCACGAACGACTCTTCGCGTTATGCTTAAGCTGCCTTCGGCTTCGCGGCGAACCTTGGCGGTGGCTGCAGCGCCCAGAATAAAATGAGGAAAAACAGGAAGGCCGGTCTTGGATTATCGAGCAGGCTGCCCACGAACCCGACAACCGAAAAACCGACCAGGGCGCCGGCAAGTCCGACGCCGATCGGCGACCATTGCCGCACGGTTTTAACGATAGTCGCCACTGCAGCAAGGAGAGCAAACAGGAAGATACTCAGACCAACTGCGCCATTCTCGAAAAACACTTCGAGATACAAATTCTTGATGTGCCACGCCAAATGCTCGAAATCGCTGATCAAGATCGACCGGTCTCCTCCAGCGGAAAAATCGCCGTTGGCGACGATATTCCCGTTGCCGTCGTCCACCTGAATGTCCGTCACCCGTATTGATGCCGTGTCGGATTCATTGTGCAGCAACAAAGTGATCGGCCAATAGAACGCATCGTTGCCCAAGCCGCCGCTATCGATAGCGATGGTGTCGGATGTCCAGGCATTTATCGAATTGGGCCGGAATGCGAATGTGGGGCACACTGGCGTGTAGCGATCGTCATACCGAATGAGTTTCGGGCAGAATTTGATCGATACACGGGCATTGGGATCGCTTGCCCGCGTCGTGACTTTCAGCTCGTACTTGGTCTTCGGTCTGAGTGGCACTTTCTGCATAATGTTGTAATCGGCGACACCCAGCTCGATCCATGTCTTTGTCCCGTCGCCGTCGAAGCGGAAGCTTGCTTTCGTTTCCGGCCCGATGCCGCGGCGGAAATAAATGCGCGGGAAGCTTCCCAAACCCATGCCGAACGCATAATCCCTCGCATCCGGCCCCATGAGCCGCAGGGCTTCAGCCCAATGACCCCAGCGCGTCTGCGCATCGGCCGTCGTTGTCGAAAAACGCTCGACCATCCGGTAGCCACTGGCGGCCGGGATGGCGATCAAGCAGACAACGGCGAAAACGGCGAATAACATGGCGGCGGCGAAGCGGCGCTCGGGAGGAAGGACCCGGCCGCCGAGCAGCGCAGCGGCCGCACCCAATGCCGTGGCGCAGATACCGGCCCACAGCTTGGCGCTGTGCGGATCCATCGCGCTGTAATGGCTTGCCAGGAACGCGCCGAACAACTTATACGCGTCGGCCGCCATGATGACCGCGAGCAACAACGCGGCGACCAGACGGAATTGCGTGCCAAGGACGTGCGTCGCCACAAGCCCGGCGCCACCGAAGGCCAGTCCGAATGCCAAAGCCGTCCATCCGCCGTGAATGTAGGCCGCGACCAGCGCCGCCGCCGCAATCGCGGTTGCCGCCACCGCGCGCAGAAGGGCGAATTGGCCCTGGAGGCCGGAGCGTCTGCCGAGAACAACAGCCAGCACGAAAACGGTGAGCATCGCGCCGACATAACCGGCATAGAGGCCGCGGGAAAATCCGGCAACCACGGCATAAGTGCCGAGGCCCAAGGCAACAAGACATAGCAATCGCAGGAACGGATGCCGGAGTCCGAGAACGCCCGCCGCGGCGAACGGCGTTGCCAGCGCCATATAGGCGTCCATGGCTTCGCCGCCGGTATGAAGCTCGGTGAAGAGCGCGGTTGCGCGGTAGCCCGACGTGAAATCGAGCAGCGCTCCGCCGATGATATAACGGTCGGCCCAAAGATTGTGGGACCGCGCGACGGCGAGCAGAACGCCGCGCTCCCATAAAACCGCGATGCCGACCAAGGCAAGACCGATGGAGACGCCGATGACGAAGAACAAGGACGTTTTGGCCGGGTCGCGCGACAGGCAATATTGCAGCGGTGCCAGAAGCAGCAACGCCCAGGCAATACCTTTGACGACGCGAAGCGCGTTGTAGGGACTTAGGTAATTCGCGAACTGATTGACGTCCGGGCTCGGCAGCGGGATGGCGCCGATCAACGTGCTTACCAGGAACGAAATCGAGAGCAGGACAATGATGGCACCGCCCTTTGTCGCCAAAATCGGAAATTGATGATCGTCCGGAGCGCGCCAAAAATGGGCAGCCGCGGTCGTCAGCACGAGAAGATCGAATTCATTCACATAAATTCTTCCGCTCCACAGCCCGAGATCGCAAACCGGCAACAACGCCGGCAGATACAGGAGCCAGGCCTGCGGAAACCGCAGTTGCAGCGCAAAACAGAGGATGAGGGCGGCGGCAACATAGCTGCGGGCGAAGGTGAGGTCGGCGGTGAGCCACAGCACAACGCCGGTGAGCGCCACTGCCACGATCCGGCTGATGATGCCCTTGATCAGCCGCGCCCGCGCCCGTGCGGCCGCCCGGCGCGAGCGGCCCGGTGTGATTGCCGGATCCCGGATTTCGTTCACGTCAACGCTCTCCCTCGAAATCGGATTCGATGCCTTCGCTGAACCGCCGAAAGCCGGGCCGCCCAGCCCGAATTTCCCGGCCCCGCATCGATACCGCATCGCCGCGGTGGATGCACTACCGGCCGCGGCAAAAACGCCTAAAAACCCTTGTTTTTCAGCTTCGCAAAAACACTTCCCATTTATCAAATCTTAAGGGGGAATCGCGTACAACAAATCATCGTTAAAAGCCGTTTTACCCCGTTTTTCAGCCGGTCTGTCGGGGCGCGCGACAACCCATGAGCATCGATCACGTTCGAGAGCTTGCCATACCCGGCACTCCGGCAACGGAGCGCCGCCGCTGGCCTTTTTCCCTTAGCCTGCGCCTTGCCTGGCGCAATCTCACCCAGGACCGCATCCGATTCGCCGCGACTGTCGCCGGCGTCACTTTTTCCGTCATCTTGATGGCCATCCAGATTGCGCTCTTGCTGGGATTCGCGTCGACCGCATCCAGCCTCGTCGATCGGGCGGATGCCGATTTCTGGGTCGCGGCGGTCGGCGCCCGCGACGTCGATCAATCCGGAGAGATTGCGGCGCGTCTTCGCTATCTGGCGCTCGATGTTCCGGGAGTTGCGGCGGCGCAAGAACTCGTCGTGCGGTTCATTCCGTGGAAGAGACCGGATGGCGGCACGGAACTCGTCATCGTCGTCGGCGCCGATCTCAACGATCCGTTGCTGCGTCCCTGGAATCTGGTGAGCGGCAGCATCGACGATCTGCACCGGCCGAATGGCGTCATCATCGACACCCTCTATGCCGAAAAACTCGGCGTGCACGGGATCGGCGATACGGTTGAGATCAACGGCCATCGGGCGCGGGTCGTCGGCTTCACCCGCGGCGTCCGAACCTTCACCCAAGCGCCCTATGTCTTCACTTCTCTCGAAAATGCCAAGACTTTTGCCGACATTGCCCGGAACAATGCCGTCTATCTGCTTGTGAAGGCGCGGCCGGAGGCGGACCTGCAATTCGTGCGCGATGGGTTGGCCGCCCGCCTTCCCAATCTCGATGTCTGGAGCACGGCCGCGTTCTCCTGGCAAACGATGCGATACTGGCTGGCGAGCACGGGTGCGGGTGCTGCGCTCATTCTCGCCGCCGTTCTCGGCCTGATCGTTGGAACCATCACGGTCGCGCAGACACTCTACGCCACGACGATGGAGCGAATTGGAGAATATGCGGCACTGCGGGCGATCGGCGCCCCGGCCCGCTATCTCTACTCGGTGATATTGAAGCAGGCGTTGTTGAGTGCGATCGTCGGCTATGCCGTCGGCATGGCTTGCGCCGTTATCCTCGTGCGAGCGGCCGATAACAGCAATCTCTCCTTGATGCTGCCGGCTTGGCTGGCGGTCGGGGTCGGAGGCTTGACCGCGATCATGTGCGCAGGGGCCGCGATGATTTCGATCCGCCGGGCGGTGAAGGCGGAACCGGCCATGGTTTTCAAATAGGTCGCCGCCATGGTCGAAAATGCCATTCCCGGTCCTGTCATCGCCGTCGACAACGTGTCGCTCACCTATGGTGCGGGCCACGCCGCTATGCGCGCGCTCAAGAGCGTATCGCTGGACGTCCATGCGGGCGAGGTCCTGCTGGTCATGGGTCCGTCGGGCAGCGGCAAGACGAGTTTCTTGCAGCTGCTGGGCGGCCTCCTGCGCCCGACCGCCGGTCATGTCCGCATCGATGGCGAGACGACGACCGGCCTCGACCAAGACACGCTGAGCCGCATCCGGTTGGAGCGAATCGGCTTCGTCTTCCAGCATCATCAGCTTTTTCGCGCTCTGCGGGCCTGGGAAAATGTCGCGATCGCTCTCGAGCTCGTCGGGATCAGGCCCGGTGAAATTGAACCGCGCAGCCGGAACCTGCTTGCGACGATGGGCATCGCCGACCGTGCCGATGCCTATCCATCCCAGCTCAGTGGCGGCGAACAGCAGCGGGTCGCCATCGCCCGGGCTCTCGCCAGCGAACCCGGCGTCATCCTCGCCGACGAGCCGACCGCGGCCCTCGATTCCCATAGCGGCGGCCGAATTCGGCGAGCAGCTTAAAGCCATCGCCCATGGCGACGGACGGGCGGTCGTCATCGTGACCCACGATCATCGCCTGCTGCGTTTTGCCGATCGCATCGCCGTTCTCGAAGACGGCCGGATCATCCGCGTCGAATTGGCGGCAAGCCTGCTCGAAGCGGTCGGACAGTGACAAAGGGGGGCGACCCATGACCCGTGCAATACGTGCTCTTGGCATCATCGTCATTGCGGCCGTTGCCGGCTTCGCGCTCATGGCGGCGACCGCCGAAAGAGATGCCTCTTCCCAACCCCTGCCCGTTTCGGCGCCGGTGCACAGGATGTTCGCGGCCGGCGTGGTCGAGCCGCAATCCGAAGAACGCGACCTGGCGGCAACGGTGGTCGGCCGGCTGACCTTCATAAAGGCCGAAGGCGATACGGTGAGAACCGGGGAAGTCATCGCCGAAATCGAGAATGACGACCGCAAGGCCGAAGTTGACGCCGCCGAAGCGCGCCTCGCCTTGCGGCAGGGCGAACTCGCGAAGCTGCTTGCGGGCGCCCGCGAGGAAGAGCGCAAGGAAGCGGAAGCCGCTTTGCATGAAGTGGAAGCCCAGGTCAAATTGACCAAGAACGTCGTCGAACGGCGGGGAATGCTGGCCGAGACCGGATTTGCGTCCAGCGAAACCGTCGATCACGCCGAGGCGGATTACGCCGAGGCCATCGCCCGGGAGAATTTGATGGCCCAGCGGCTCGCGCTCATCAATGCGCCGCCCCGCGTCGAGGACGTCGCTATCGCCCGGGCCAATGTAGCGGAGGCGAAGGCGGATGTCGCGAATGCGCAGGCGCAGCTCGAAATGACGCGGCTGCGCTCGCCCGTCGATGGCGTGTTGCTGAAGCGTTACAAACTGCCCGGCGAAACAGTGACCAATCTGCCACCTACTCTCGTCGCCTCGGTCGGCGATATCGGCCATTTGCGCGTGCGCGTCCAGATCGACGAGACCGACGTTGCGCGCGTCGCCGTGGGCCAACATGTCCTGGTTACCGCGGACGCCTTCGGCGACCGCCATTTCTCGGGGAAAGTCATCTCCGTCGGAACCCGGCTCGGCGCGAAATATTTGAAGACGGAAATGCCGACGGAGCGCGTCGACACGAAGATCCTCGAGGCGATCGTCGATCTCGACGGCAAGCCGCCGCTGCCTATTGGCCTTCGCGTCGATGTGGCGTTGGACCCGACGCCCTCGGCCTTGGCGGCAATCGGCGACGCGGCGCAGCCTAGTGATGCGAAGAGCGATCAAGCGGCGGCGAAGCCGGATTCCAATCTGGTGCCGGTCACGCCGTCATCCGGCCCCGACAGCACCCCAGAAAGCACCGCTGAATTGCCCTCTCAACCGGGAGCCTCGATGCCGATCGCACCGAAATCAAATACGCCCACAATTCCGGCCGGCTCCGCTCAGCCGGCGCGGTCGGGGCCGGCAGGCAGCCTCAATTAGGCCCCCACACGCAAATTGTTCGGATTTTCGGCGAATCCCCGGTCGAGGGCACTCAGCAGCTGCCGTTTAGCGTTTTGCGCAATCCGTCGCGCACAGCAACGCGATCGATCAATCCGAATGCGCTCATTGCGGCGGATGGATCGCCGACCGACGCCTGAATGTCGCCGGTTCGCGCCGCAAGATGGCGGATGTCGGGCCGCTGGCCGGCCAGTCCGCCAATCGATTCGGCAAGTTCAAGGATGGTGATGCCGCGCCCCGTACAAACATTGAAGGCACGGGCATCGGTATGCAAATCCTGCATCGCGGCCAAGAAATGCGCCACCACGTCGCCGACATAGATGAAATCCCTGGTCTGCTTGCCGTCGCCATAAATCTCCATTGCACTGTTGCTCGCGACACGCTCGGCGAAAATGGCGATTACCCCGGAATAGGGCGACGACGCGTCTTGCCTAGGTCCATAGGCGTTGAAAATGCGCAATCCCACATTAGGAATGCCATGCACCGCCCACGCGACTTTGCCGTGGAGTTCGCAGCCAAGCTTATCGGCGCCGTAAGCCGAAATCGGGCTCGTTGTGGCGTTCTCCTTGAGCGGAAGCTGCGGATTATTGCCGTAGACGGCGGCCGATGACGCATAGACGACCGGCAGAGGCGACGCGGCACTGTTCCGCCGCGCTTTTTCGAAGACGGTGATGGTTCCGGTCAAGTTCGTGCGGTGGGTGTTCAGCCAATCCTCGGTGCAGCGCTGAACCGAGGCAACCGCCGCCAGATGAAAGCAGCCGTCTGCATCTTGGAGTGCGTCCGCAACCGCGCGTGCGTCCGCAACGTCACCGATTCGAAGATCGACAACGGCCGGAATATTGGATCGTTTACCGGTCGATAAATCGTCCAGCACCCGCACCCGGTCTCCGCGCTTTAAAAGCGCCTCGACCAGATGCGAACCGATAAAGCCACATCCTCCGGTTACCAGCCAGGTTGCCATGTTCCTCGGAAACAAGAAGCCGCTGCCACGGTTAAAATTATCATAATGCTGGCCCGTATCGAAGCGGTCCGCATTCCTTGACAATTCGGATTTCCAGGGACATCCCCCAGCGATGAATCAGACCAGCACCGAAAATACGGGCATGGGCCACGCTCTTCTGATCAAACTGGTGATGTTGCTCGCAGCCGATGACGCGGCGAAATAAACCGTCGTGCTGGATTTGATTGCGAAGCTCGGTTTCCAAGCGGTGGACGCCGCGCCGCTCAAGATCCGGCCATTTCTCGAATCTGTTGGCCATGCTCTCGATCGATCGGATGCTGAATCGCGGACGCTGCCCCGATTCCGCCGTTGCCCTCCACGGTCGCTCCTGACCCACACAACTCCATCCACATCGCCCACCATCACGAACTTGAGTTGAATCGGTTTCCGAACGCGAAGGATGCGGACCCAGGATCGGTGGTATTTGCTGCCGATATAAGAGAAATAAGGGCTGATACCAATCTTCATTCCGGCCTGGACCACGTCGTCGGAGGAACCGTCCGGATCGCCCAATCGGGTTGGAGCCGCAATCATCGGAAGCGTAAAATCGATGATCAGGCCTCTGCCCTGATCGCCGATCGCTGTTTGCTTATCCCACCCGTCCTAGAAGTCGACAATCTCGGCTCGCTTGCTCACGGGCTGGAGAACGTCGGTCGATTTTTCACCCGAAACCAGCCGACCCCTGAGCTCGTGATTATCCAGCGGCCGATCGTGGTCCCAGGCGAACAGCCCGAAATATGGGTCAACCACCGCATTCTCTCCGTTGTGCAGGTACACGCTGGTGACGACGTGTCCACTCTTCTGAGTGACGATATCGGTTTGCCGGGAT